>JBLNCL010000016.1:0-182158 GCA_050260635.1 Betaproteobacteria bacterium | reverse complement strand
GGCTTCCTTCAGATTCCGCCTCGCGGCGGACACCCTTGCCTTTGGCTAACGGTTGGTGCAGCCAACCTCCGTGCGGGACTTTCACCCGCTAGTCCTGCGCCCGTGCCGGGCGCACAAAAAGGCGGCGCCCTTGGGAAGGGCGCCCAGAGGAGTGAGAGTGAAGGGAACAGGGAGTGTTGAATCACCAACTAAAACGCTGTCCTGCTCCGCGAAGTTCCCGGAAAATCACGCCAGCCGAATAAACTCTAGACTACCTGGTATCCGGCCTTGCGGACGGCCTCGCGGAAGACCTCGATGTTCGCCTGGGCGGGGTCGTAGGTGACGGTCGCCTTCTTGTGGGTGAGGTCCACCTCGGCGTCGATCACCCCGGAGATGCCCTTCAGCGCTTTCTGCACCGTCATGGCGCAGTGCATGCAGGTCATCCCCTCGACGTTCAGGGTCGTGGTCGTCTTGTCCGCGGACAATGCTGGTCACCTCCTTTACGGCAAACGCCCCGGGCCGCGACGGGAGTTCCCGCCGCGGTCTGAATTGCCAGATCATCTCCCGTGCGATACAATTCTTCGGGAAAGTATGCCCGTCCATCGACGGGGGATGAACGGAATGGCCTTCGGCCCCTAACGAGGCGTAGATCATGCGCGTTGACGAAGTCCGGCCCGGTTATGGCAGTTTGGTCGTCCTCGCAGATCGCCGGGGGGAGCAGTTGCCGTTGGACTCTGGCGTTCCCTTCCAGGCCGAGGTCTTGGAGAGGGAGGGAGAGCGGGTTCTTCTCTCGCTTGCCGGGCGCCTCCTCCGCTGCGAGACAGCGCTGCCGCTGGAACCCGGGACGGCCATCTGGCTGGCAGTCAAAGAGGCCTCCGCTCAGCGGGCCACTCTGGCGCTGATCGACCCGGCAGCGCTGGAAAGCCGGAATCTGGAAGCTCTGCCGACCGTCGCCGACTTGATCGCCTCCGGTGTTCCCGTCACACCGGAGGCTGTACGTTCCGTCGCCTCGCTCCTGTCGGGTGAGCCCCGGTTGGCGGAGGTGCTCTCTGCGCTCTCGAAACTCCTACAGCAGGCCGACAAGGCCGCTGCCCTGCCGACCGACTCCCTGCCACCCGACTTCCTCGACAAGCTGCAAACCACGCTGGAGTCTGCGTTTTTCCGCCCCCCGTCCCTCCCCTCTGACGCCGCCGCCCTGGCCCGGCAGGCCGACCTGCTGGTCGAGGTGGTGGACCGGCTGGGGGTGAACCGCGAAACCCGCCTAGCCGCCCTTCTGGAACAGTCGCCCGCAGGGGCCCAACCAGCCACCCAACCTGCCGGACCGGCCGTGGGTGAAGACCTGAAGGGGTTGTTGTTGCTCCTTCGACAAGCTCTGGCCGCGCCAAACCCCGGCCAGCCGGGCCAGGCTGGCGCTAACCTCAGACGCCTGGCCGCCGTGGTGGATGAAGCCCTCCACAACCTCACCGGTCAGCGGCTCCTCGCCCCCTCCTTGGCCGGGCAGGGTCAGGAACGGCTGGAGCTGTATCTGCAGATTCCGCTGGAGGTGGGAGAGCGGTGCCACACTGCAGAGATCAAGCTCTACCGGGAGGGCGGAAGCCGGAAACGATCCAGTCCCCTACGGCCGGCGGCGCTGCGGGTCAGTTGCCGCCTAAGCACGGCCACCCTGGGGCCGGTCCGGGTGGACCTGGCCCTGCGCCTGAAGGGGACCTCCGAGGCCCACCTGTACCTCAGCGCTGAGCCAGTTCTCGCCCTCTTCCGGGCGCATGAGCCAGAGTTGCGGGATATTCTGAGGGCCGCCGGCCTGCGCCTGGGGAGGGTCAGCTACTCCCTGCTCCCAGCCTCACTGCCACCCGATACCGGTGGCGGACCGCCCGTCCGCCTGAGCGTCATTGACTTGCGCCTGTGAGAAGCGAGTGAGCGCCGCATGGAGAAACGCCCATCATCCCCCAAGGAAAGGAAGAAGGCCGCCGCCCTGCGCTACGATCCGCAGCAGGACCAGGCCCCGCGCCTGTTGGCCAAAGGAGAAAGGTATGTGGCCGAGCGCCTGCTCACCCGGGCCCGCCAACTCGGCATCCCCATCTACGAAGATCCCCCGCTGGTGGAAGCCTTGCTCCGCCTCGGCCTGGAGTCCGAGATTCCGCCCGAGCTGTATAAGGCAGTGGCGGCCGTCCTCGCCTTCGTCTACCGGCTCGACACGGCCGGCTGAACCAGCCCCGATGGTCGGGGCAGCCCCATGTCCCGTCCGGCTAGATGATCCCCATCTCGCGCCCGACCTTGGCGAAAACATCCAAGGCGAACTGGAGATCCTCCTTCGTGTGGCCGGCGGTAACGATGGTCCGGACCCGCGCCTTGTCCTTCGGCACGGTGGGATAGGCGATCCCCTGGGCGAAGACCCCCTCGGCGAAGAGACGATCGCTGAGCTTCATCGCCAGCGCCCCGTCACCGACAATCACCGGGGTAATGGGCGTCTCGGAGGCCCCCGTGTCGAAGCCCAGGTTCTGTAACCCCTGTTTGAAGAAACGGGTATTCTCCCAGAGGCGGTCGAGCAGGGAGGTGTCCTGTTCCAGAAGGTCGATCGCAGCAATGCAGGCCGCCGTCACCGCCGGGGGATGGGAGGTCGAAAAGAGGATCGGCCGGCCCCGCTGGAGGAGATATTCGATTAGCGTCCGGCTCCCGGCGACATAGCCGCCCAGTACCCCGACCGCCTTGGAGAGCGTGCCGACCTGGATGTCCACCTGGCCGTGAAGTCCGAAGTGGTCCACCGTCCCCCGCCCGTTCCGGCCCAAGACCCCGCTGGCGTGGGCGTCGTCCACCATAGTGATGGCCCCGAACTCCCGGGCGATTTGGACCACCTCCGGCAGGGGCGCCACGTCCCCGTCCATCGAGAAGACTCCGTCGGTGATCACCAGCGTCCGGCGGAACCCCTTCCCCTGCGCCTCTTCAAGAGCCTGGCTGAGTCCGGCCATGTCGGAGTGCGGATATACTCTTATGGTGGCCTTGGAGAGCCGGGCCCCGTCGATGATCGAGGCGTGATTGAGCTGGTCCGAGACGATCAGGTCCTCCTTGCCGAGGATGGCTGAAACAGTCCCGGCGTTGGCCGTGAAGCCGGACTGAAAGACCAGGGCCGCCTCGGTCTTCTTGAACCTGGCCAGCCTTTCCTCAAGCTCCCGGTGGAGCGCCATCGTCCCGGCGATGGTCCGCACCGCCCCCGACCCCGCTCCGTACTGTTCGATCGCCTTGATGGCCGCTTCCCGGAGCTTAGGGTGGGTTGCCAAGCCGAGGTAGTTGTTGGAGGAGAGGTTCACCACCTCCCGGCCGTCGAAGACCGCTCGGGCCCGCTGCTCCCCTTCGAGCACCCGGGGCAGCCGGAAGACCCCCTGTTCCTTGAGTTGCGCCAGCTCCTCGGCGAGAAACGCCAACGCCTCCATCCTGGTTCCCCCCACTTTCGTGTATCGGCTCCCCCGCTCACGGGTAGAGCATGATCTTCCCCGCCTCGCCCGACCGGGCCAACGCAAAGGCCTGTTCGAACTCGTCCAGCTTGAAGCGGCAGGTGATGACCGGCGTGATGTCCAGTCCCCCGGCCAGCAAGTCCATTGCCTTATACCAGGTCTGGAACATTTTCCGCCCGTTGATCCCCCGGACCGTCGCCCCCTTGAAGACCAAGGCGTTGGCCACGTCCAGCTCCATCGGCCGGGAGGGGATCCCGAGCAGCGCCGCCTCGCCCCCCTTGCGCAAGGCGTTGAAGCCCTGCCGGATGGCTTCGGCACTCCCGCTCATCTCAAGCATCACGTCGACCCCGAAACCCTGCGTCTCCCGGAGGATTACCTCGTCGAGCCGTTCCCTCTGGGTATTGATCGTGACGTCGGCCCCCATCCTCTTCGCCAGCCCCAACCGAAACTCGTTGATGTCGGCGGCATAGATCTTGAGGGCCCCGGCCTTGCGGGCGATGGCGATGGCGCATAGTCCGATGGGGCCACACCCGATTACTTCGACTGTGTTGCCGATCAGCTCCTGGGCCAAGGCGGTATGGATGGCGTTCCCAAGCGGGTCTTGGATGGCCGCGACCTCGACTGGGATCGAGCGGTCCATTTTCCAGACGTTGTGCTCCGGCAGAACCACATACTCGGCAAAGCAGCCGTCCCGGTCCACTCCCAGGATCTCGACCTCCTGGCAGATGTGGCCCAGGCCGCTCCGGCAGTAGTAGCAATGCCCGCAGGTCACGTGGGTTTCACCCGAGACGAAGTCGCCGAGCTGAACCCGGCTTACATCCTCGCCCAGTTCCACCACCTCACCGCAGAACTCGTGGCCGAAGATGCGGGGCACCTTGATCCTCCCTTGCGCCCAAGGGTCCCAGTTGTAGATGTGGATGTCCGTCCCGCAGATAGCGGTGGCGGTAACCCTGATCAAGACGTGGTGCCGTGGCACCGGCGGAAGCGGAACCCTGATCATCTCCGCCCCGGGCGCCGCCGCCGTCTTGGCGATCGCCCTCATCGTCCCCTGCACGGCATCCTCACCCTCTTTCCCAACGGCAATGTATGCTGTATGCACAACCCGATTGAGGGTTCGCTGTCGCCACCCCACTTCCTCCCCAAGCGAACGAATCCGCCGCCGCGCCCGGTCAGAATGAACCGAACGCTCACCGGTTATGCTCTCTTAGAGGAAACTCCGGCACCTTTGTCCAAGTATTTCCTAATGAGTATAAGAACTGCTAGGCGGGACGAAGGGGGGGGATAAGGAACGAAGGTTCCCGCCGCAAAAAGGAGAAGCATGGTGCGAGACATCCAAGAAAGAGGAGAGTGTGAATGAGTCGCTGGGCAAAGATTCTGGTAGGCGTCGTGGCGTTGGTGTCGTGTTTGGCAGCGATCACCATCGCCCAGGAGAAACCTGTTCCAGTGCCCGTGCCTAGCATCCTGGACCAGGCGAAAAACTCGCCGCTGGGTTCCCGCCACTGGAACATCTTCCGCAAGACAGTGAACAATCCGGAAGACCCGGAACAGAGCCGCTGCATCGGCTGCCACTCGGCGGTGGCCATCGTGGACGATCCAAAGGCTCAACTGACCGACTTCCTGAAGGCTGGGCAGCAGTACTGCATCGGGGAAGAGGAAGTTGACGGCAAGACCGTCTTCAAGTACGACACGGCCAAGGTCGACGGCAAGTATGTCGCCAACGACTTCGAGGGCATTACCTGCCGCGTCTGCCACGTGATGGATAACCGCGGCATCGCCCTCCGCCGGCCCGACAACACCTGCACCCTGTGCCACGGCCGCGCCTTTAACTGGACGACCGGCAGCGGCCACCACGTCGAGCAGGACTTCATCGAAGGCCATGGCGACGGGTACTGGGAGCAGTCCGTCCACTACACCCTCGGCATGAAGTGCGAGGACTGCCACATGATGAACAGCGTCAAGCACGACTACGCCCCAGCGAAGCCTGAGGACATCGTGAAGGACGCTTTCTGCCTGAACTGCCACAAGAGCGCCGACGAACTCGAGAAGATGATCCAGTACACCGAGACCACGGTCGGGGCCGCGGTGAAGAGCATCAAGGAGCGGGTCAAGGCCGCTGAGGCGGGCAAACTCACCGACGCCCAGAAGGCCCTGGTCAAGAAGGCCAAGGACCGCGTCGCATTCATCGAGGGCGACCTCTCGAACGGCGTCCACAATCCGCAGTTCGCCGGCCGCCTGATCAACGAGGCGTTCGAGGCCCTCGACCAGGCGGAAGGCAAGACCGTCCCGACGCCCAGGGTCAACCTCGGCAACCTGATGGTCTACTCGCAGGCCCAGTCCTCCAAGTTGGGCAACGCCCACTGGGATATGCTTGAGAGCACCGTCTTCAATCCGGAAGACCCGGATCAGGATCGCTGCATCACCTGCCACTCCGCCGTGGCGATTGTGGATGATCCGAAGGCCAAGGTCGCCGATTTCCTCCCGAAGGGCGCCAAGTACTGCACCGGTGAAGAGGAAGTCGACGGCAAGCCGGTCTTCAGATATGCGGAAACCACGCAGGATGGCAAGTACCTCAAGAACCACCTGGAGGGCATCACCTGCCGGGTCTGCCACACCTTCGGCAAGGATGGTAACATCGGCTTGCGCCGGAGCAAGGAACAGACCTGCGGACTCTGTCACGGCCGCTCCTTCAACTGGGCGACCGGCAGCGGTCACCACGTCGAACTGGCCTTCCTGAAGGGCCAGGGCTCGCAAGAGAAGGGCATCGAAGACAAGCCGAACATGAAGGTCCTCATGGGGTTTGCTTGCCAGGACTGCCACTTCATGGACAGCACGAAGCACGACTTCCAGGCGGCCACCCCGGAGCAGATCGCTGCCAACCCGAACTGCAAGAGCTGTCACGCCAATCCGGCTGACCTGAAGAAGACCATCGAGGAGATCCAGAGCGAGGTCAAAGGTGGTCTCGCCAAGTTGCAGCCGCGTCTCGACAAGGCCAAGGCTTGGGTCGCCAAGAACGCCAAGAACAAGGAAGCTGCTGAGGTCTACGCACAGGCCGAGGCCAACGTAAACTTCATCGTCAGCGACTACAGCTACGGCGTCCACAACCCGGACTACGCCCGTGAGCTGCTGGCTCGGGCCGGCAAGCTGCTCGACCAGTTCGAGGCGAAGTACAAGTAACTCCCGCGTAAAGGCAACGCAGGCTGTCCCGAACGCCTTCGGGACAGCCTGCTTTTTCTTCCCAGCTTTCTTGTGCCGGAGAGGCCCTCAGCCCTGGTGGCCGCAGCAGCCCTCGGCGCCCCGGGGTGCTGGCGTTCCCGCGTAGCCTTGCCGTATGTGTTGAATGGACTCCTGGAGCAACTGCCTGGTGTAGGCGGGGTTATGCACCCCGAGACTCCGATCATGCCAGAAGAGGCGGTAATTCTGGAAGGCCTGCTCCAACACACCGTTCGGATCGTTCTTGAAGGGCTCTGTGCCGCCCCGGTGGCACTCGTTGCACTTGCCAGGTTGGTTGCGGGGCAACTCCCCCTGGTTCCGGGACTTCAGTTCCTCCGCCAAGGCATCGAGCAACGCCTGAGTCTCTGACTGCTTCCCGCCCACGTTGAAGTCGGGGATGGACCGGTGGCAAGGGGTGCAGCCGCCCGTGTTCAGACCGCCCTTGGCGTCCTTCATCCGCAGGGTGTGGCCGCCGGCTTGGACCCCCGGCGTCCTGGCCATGTGGCAGGTGACGCAGCGGTCGCCGGTGTTGTGGGGGCTCGCCGCCGACTGGTCGTAAGACGGGCCAGGGTAGCGCTGCCCCCCAGTGCCATTCAGCACGAGATTCTGCCACTTACCGCCATGACAGTGGTCGCAGGTCCTGGACGGCTCTTGCGCTCTGAGCATGGCCTTGAAGGCACCGGAGTGCGGGTCGTGGCAGGCCGCGCAGGTCACCCCGGGCGAGCCCGCATCGACCACCTGCCCCTTGCTCTGCTCGAACGGCGTGGCGTCGCGCAGCACCCGCACGTACCCGCGGACGTTGTGGCAGCGCACACAGTCGGTAATCAGCTCGGGCAGGATTTCGTCCTGGGTGTATGGCACCGGGGTGTTGTGCGCTGAAGCCTTCCATTCCCGATACTCGGTCTCGTGGCATTTGGCGCAGACCTCGGCCCGATAATCTGGCACTGCGGCCTCAGGTGAGGGTTGATGCAAGGCGTCGGCTTGGTGGCAGCTGAGGCAAGTCACTCCCTGGCGGGCGTGAACTGTGCGGTTCCAACCCTCCACCTCCGACTGGTGACACCCCGCGCAAGTTTCCACCCCGGTGGGCGAGGGAGCGGCTGCCACTGAGAGGAACGTAAGCAGGAGCAGTGCGGCAACGACGAGGACCATGAACGGGACGAACGAGGCCTCTCTAATCTTTATCTTGCTTCCCCCCTGTGCTGCTTCTCTCTGGCCTCAGCAGCCGCTTGTCCATACCCCGCATCGCGGACAGAGAGCGCTGGCCCCCGCCAAGATGGCGCCGAGGTACCGTCCGCACCGGGGGCACGTCCGGTGGATCAGGCCATGGGCCGTCCTGACCTTCTTTCCGCTCTTCCGCTGACCCGGCAAGTCCAGGGTCATCTGGAGCCCGACGAAGTCTTCGCCCCGGGTGACGGGCACCCCTCTGGCGGTCAGCGCCCACCGGGCAGCAGCAGGGGCTAACTCACCGACATTCTGCGGCTCTTTGCTGGCCATGAAGGGTAACTTCTCCAGCTTGGGGAGCTACTCCTGCACGAGGCGGCCCAGCGCCGCCTGCCAGGACCACTCTGTTTGGTACCAGCGGTACAGCGCCGCCCGGCGAGCCGCCTCCGCCGCAAACAGGGCATCCTCAGCCGCCTCCACCTCCCGGGCCACGGCGGAACCCTTGGCCAACCGGTCCCGCGCAAGGCGCACGGCCTCGCTGGCCTGTCTCACCGCCAGGTCGGCCACGTCGTACGCCCGGGCGGCATCCTGCCGAGCGTAGTATGCCTGGGTCACTTCCAGGGTTATCTCCTCCCGCCGGTCGACCAGCGCCTGCTCGGCCAGGGCAAGGCCGGCGGCGGCCTGTTCCACCTGGGCCCGGCCGGTCCCGCCATCCCACAGGGGCCACTGGACGTCGAGCCCCGCTATCCAGGAGCGGTCCTTGGCCACCCCGGCGGAGGCGCTGACCTGGGTTCCGGCTGCTGCCCGCGCCGCTGCCAATTGCGCCCGGGCGCTCTCAATGGCGCTTTGGGCCAGAATGATCTCCGGCCGGTAGGCGAGGGCCTCCGCCACTGCGGCGGCCACCTCTGGCCCCGGCTGGGCGGCCAACGCCGGGCTGCCTGAAGGCGAGCCACCCGGCGCCGGCGGAACCGTTGGCGGGGCAAGGACCACCGGTTCAGTTAAGGGACGGCCGACAAGCTGGTTCAGCCGCTGCCGAGCCAGGTCCAGGGCATGCCGGGCGGCTGCGACCCTGGCCGCCTCCCGCTGCGCCAGAATGTCCGCCTCCATGAGGTCCAGCCCGGTGGCGTCGCCTTTCCAAGCCTTGTCCTGGCGCACCCGCGCCTCCGTCTGCGCCCGAGACAGCCCGCGGGTCGCCATCTCCACCTCGTCCTGCGCCTGGGCCACGGCGAAGTAGGCCTGGGCCAGCTCGAGCAGGGTCCTGGTCTCGGTCAGACGAGCGGTGGCCCGGTCCCGCTCCAAGTTGCGTCGCGCCTCCTCCCGGCGCAGGACTGGCTCCAGGGTGCCGGGATCCCGGAAGAGCGGCTGGGTGAACTGAATCAGCGGCATCTTCTCAAAGGGCTGCCACTCGCTACGCTGGTCGCGCTGCGGAGAGTCGCTGTCCAGAGGTCCGAAGAGGCCCCAATGGGTCGTCAAGACCAACTGGCCGCCACTCGGGAACGCCTTGGCCGCTGACACCGCCGGCAGCACCGCCCAACGATGCCCCATGACCGGGTCGTAGACCAGACCGGTGGTCCCAGGGCTGACGATGGTGGCAGGCTTCGGCGGTGATCCGAGCTGCTCGGCCAGCTCGACCAGTTGCGGGATGCGGGCCGTCCCCACCGTCACGTGCCAGCGGAAGGCACTCTCGGCCAAATCGGCTCCCGCCTTCGCCCGCGCCGCCGAGAGGGCGATATCCTGCCGCTGCGGCCCCTGCTGCAAAGCCAGCCGGGCCGCCTCCGCCAAGGTCAGCGGGACCGGGTCGGCGCCTACCTCTGCCGCCAGCACCCGCGGGGCCGGAAGGGCGGCTCCCGCCAGTGCGACCGCCACAAACAGGCCCAGGACGCCCATGATGGCACCAACGATGCTCGCCAACCGCCTGCGCATGCCCGGTCCCTCCTACTCTCCGATCAGGCTGAAAAGGCCCGTCCGGGCGAGGTCATAGTCGAGTCTCGCCTGCAGCTCCGCTTGGCGGGCCTGGGTGAGGCGGACCTGGGCCGCCAGCAGCTCCTCCGTCCCCGAAACCCCGGCCTCAAACCGGACCTGGGCCGCCCGCCACCCTTCGGCGGCCGCGGCAGTGGCCTTGACTGCCGCCTCAACCTGTGTTTCCGCCAGCTCGAGATCGGCCAGTACCCGCCTAACCTGCAACGCAAGCCGGCGCTCCACCTCTTCCGCCGCCAGGCGCGCCTCCTCCAGCTTGAGCTCCGCCGCCTTCCGGGCCAGCTCCGGTGTGTAGTCGTTCTCCGCCAGACTCACCCCCAGACGGGCCGCCTCCACCGCTTCCCGGGTCTGCCGCAGCTCGGGACTGCGCTCCAGGGCCAACCGGATGGCCGCCGCTTCCCCCGGGACAGCCACGAAATCAGTCACGCCCTGGTCAAGTTCCACCTGGGTGTCGGCCGGCCAGCCAAGGAGGTCGAGCAGATTCAGTTCAGCCAGGCGGACTCCGGTTTCCGCCCGTTCCACTCCCGCCGTGGCCTCTGCCAGCGCCCGCTGGATGGCAAGGACGTCCAACTGGGTGGCGGCCCCCGCCGCCCGGCGTCGCTTGACCGCCCGGTCCTGCTCTTTCACCTGTTCCAAAGCCTCTCTGGCCACCTCTCGCTGCTTGTGGGCGGTGAGGAGGGTGTAGTACGCCCGGCGCACGTCCAGCCAAAGCCTCCGCCGGGCAGCCTCCTGCGCTACCTGAGCCGTAGCCTTGGTCCCCACCGCCTGTTGGAGGGCCAGCGCTCCGGCCCGGACCGCCTGATCCGCCCGGAGCCGCTCCAGGGCCAGCTCCGCCTGATCCACCGCCAGGCACGCCCGGCGGTAACCCGGGTTCCCCGTCTCTGCTGCCCGTAACGCCTCCGCCAGAGTCAACCGCCGGCTGGCCAGCGCTGCCTGGGCCGGAGTAAGGGCGACGCCCGCCGCCATCAGCGCCGCCAGGACTGCCAGCGCGGCCAGCAAACGCCGCCAGCCGTCCCCCCGAGAGTACCTCTTGCTTCCCACCATGCCCTCTCTCCTCCTCAATCCAACCGCTTCTTCAGCCGCCAGGCCGCCAGGGTGAGGATGACGACGCTGTATCCGCCCATGGCTGCGGTCTGCCGCCACAGCGTCTCCATCCCGAGGCCTTTGAGGATCACCCCGCGCAGCACCTCCAGGTAGTAGGTGAGCGGGATGCCCCACCCGACCGCCTGGAGCACCTTGGGCATGGTCTCCCGCGGGAACATGTAACCGGACAGGAGCACGCTCGGCAACAGGAAGAATAGGCTCAACTGCGTCGCCTGAATCTGGTTTTCCGCCATGGTGCTGATGAGCAGCCCCAACCCGAGCGAGCAGAGGAGGAAGATGAACGTGTTCAGGCCGAACACCGCCATGCTCCCGGCAATCCTCATGCCGAACCAGTAGATACCCACGAACAGGACCAGCATCACGTCGAGAATGGCGATGATCGTGTACGGGGCCATCTTGCCCAGAATGAGTTCAAAGGAGGTCACCGGGGTGACGATAAGCTGCTCCATGGTTCCCCGCTCCCGCTCCTTCACCAGCGCCTGGGCAATCAGGGCGATCGTGGTGTTCTGGAGGATCAGCCCGATCAGGCCAGGCATGTTGAACTTGACACTGTCCATCTCCGGGTTGTACCACACCCTCGCCCGCACCTCGACCGGCGGTTCGGCTCTGCTGCCGCCCCCGGCCACCCTCTGAAGCCGTTCGGTGAGGATGCGGGTGCTGGTGAGCTGGCCGAGCATTTCCGCCGTGTTGAGGGTGGTCCGGCTGACCAGCGGATCCGATCCGTCAATCAGCACCTGCACCTGGGCCGTCTCACCCCGGTCGAGCCGTTCCGAGTAGTCGGGAGGGATGACGATCCCGGCCTTGACCTCACCACTGGCGATCAGCCGCCCCACCTCCTCGGCCGATTGGACGTAGCGCACGACGTCGAAGTAGCCGGTCTGCTGGAAGCGTTCGAACAGGTCACGGGCAGGTAGCCCGGTGTCCTGCAGGGCCACGGCGGTGGGGGTGGATTTCACATCGGTGTTCACCACGTACCCGAACATGACCATCATAAGCAGCGGCATGGCGATCATAATGCGCAGGGTGACCATGTCCCGGGTCACCTGGATGAATTCCTTGCGCATGATCGCCAGCAAGCGGGTGATACTCACGACGCCATCCCCTCGCTTTCCACCATCCGGGCGAAGATCTCCTCCAGATCCCGCGCCCCAGCCTGGTCTTTGATCTGGCTGGGCGTCCCCCGGGCCACGATCCGCCCGGCGTTGATCAAGCACAGGTGGTGGCAGTGGTCCGCCTCGTCCATGTAGTGAGTGGTGACGAAGATGGTCACGCCGGCGGTGGCCAGGCTGTAGAGCAGGTCCCAGAAGTCCCGTCGGGCCACCGGGTCCACGCCGCCGGTCGGCTCATCGAGAAAGAGCAGGCGAGGACGGTGGACCAGGGCGCACGCCAGCCCAAGCCGCTGCCGCCAGCCGGTCGCCAAGGCTGACGCCCGCAGGTTGTCGATCCCCCGCAGACCCACCAGGTCCAACACCTCCCCGATCCGTTCCTTCGCCTTCTTCCCGACCAGGCCGTAGACCCCGGCGTAAAATCGGATGTTCTCCCCCGCCGTCAGCTCGTCGTACAGGCTGAACCTCTGCGCCATGTAGCCGATGCGCTGGCGGATCGCCTCGGACTCTCGGGTGAAATCGAAGCCCAAAACCGTTCCCCCGCCCGCCGTCGGGGTGAGCAGTCCCAGCAGCATCCGAATGGTGGTTGACTTTCCTGATCCGTTGGGGCCGATAAAGCCGAAGATCTCTCCTGGCTGGACGGAGAAGTCGATCCCGTCCACCGCTACGAAGTCGCCGAAATGCTTGCGCAGCCCGACCACCTGAATAGCCGGCCCGGCGACGGCCGCTGACGACGGTTCAGGCACCGCCCTCACCTCCCCGGGCGATGGCGTGTGGGGTCTCTATGCCCCGGGAGTGCAGCTCGTGGACGAACACGTCCTCCAGTCCGGCCGGAATCTCGCGCATCCCATACACTCGCACCCCCGCCCTGGCCAGCGCTCCGGCGACGGTGTCCTCCGCCTTGACCGCGTCTTCTACCACGATGTGCACGGCATCGCCATGCATCACCGCTGTCCGGACCCCGGGCAACTCTCCGAGCACCTGGCGGGCCGGGAAGAGCGGCGTGGCCGACACGGACAGGACACGGAAGGGAAAGCGCCGCTTCAACTCTTCCGGCGTTCCTTCGACGAGCAGTCGCCCCCGGGCGATCATTCCGATCCGGTCGCACTTCTCCGCCTCGTCCATATAGGGCGTTGAGACCAGGATGGCCACTCCCTCCTCGCGCAGCTGCAGCAGGATCTGCCAGAACTCCCGGCGGCTGACCGGGTCTACTCCCGTGCTTGGCTCATCGAGCAGCAGTATCTTCGGGCGGTGAACCAAAACCGTGCAGAGCGCCAGCTTCTGTTTCATGCCCCCGGACAACTGGCCTGCTCGCTTGGTTTCGTGCCCCGCCAGGCGGGTGAAGGCGAGCAGGTGTGGCACCCGCTCCGCCCGCTCCTTCCTGGATACCTGGTATAGGTCGGCGAAGAAAGCCAGGTTCTCGACGAGGGTGAGGTCCTGGTAGAGAGCAAAGCGCTGCGGCATGTACCCGACGAGCGGCTGAATGTGAGTAGCGTCCTCCGGCAGCCGCCATCCGCCCAGGCGCACCTCTCCCTCCTGAAACCGGAGCGCTCCAGCCAGGCACCGGAGCGTGCTGGTCTTCCCCGCCCCATCGGGACCGAGAAGTCCGTAGATACTCCCCCACGGCACGGACAGGCTGAGTCCCGCCACCGCCGTGACTTCCTCATATCGTTTGACCAAGCCCTTGACGGTGATGGCCGCCTCTCCAGCGCTCACTTCCGTCGTTCCTCCACAAAGGTCACGTCGGCCGGCATGCCCGGCTTGAGTTCACCCCGCAGACCCTCCAGGAGCCGGAGCTTGACAGCGTAGACCGTGGTCGCCCGCTCCTTCTTGACTTGCACGTTCCGGGGAGTGAACTCGGCTTGGTCGTTGATGTGCACCACCCTGGCCCGGAAGCGCCGCTCCGGGTAAGGATCGACCTGCACCCCCACCTGCATTCCGAGCCTGACCTGGTTCAACTGGCTCTCCGGAACGTAGACTTTGAGCCACAGGTCCTCCAGGTCGGAGAGGATGAGCAGCGGGGAACCGGGAGCGATCAGCGCTCCCGGCTCGACCAGCCGCCGCACCACCACCCCACCCACCGGGGCCTTGACCGTCGCCCGCTCAAGGTTGAACCGGGCCAGTCTCGCGGCAGCGCTCGCCTGGGCCACGGCCGCCTCCAACTGCCGGAGCTGTTCGGCCGTCGCCCCTTGTCTGACCAGGTCAGCCTGGGCTTGAGCGGCCCTGGCTTGAGCGACGGCCGTATCGAGCTGGGTCGTGGCCGCGTCCAACTGGACTTTGGGGGCCACCCCCTGCTCGTATAGGCGCTTGACCGTCTCATAGTTCTTTCGCGCGCCCTCCAGGGCGGCGGTGGCCTGGCGCGCCAGCTCCTCCGCCTGCCGCACCTGGGCCGCTCGGGGGCCGACCCGCGCCTCGGCCAGCTTGGCCTCGGCCACCTTCAAGGCGGCCTCCGCCTGCTCCACCTGAAGTTCCAGGGCGGCCGTGTCCAGCTTCACCAGGGCAGCGCCTGGCCGGACTCGTTGCCCCTCCTCCACCAGGACCTCTGCCACCTTGCCGGCCACCTCCGCCGCCACCGGGACGTCGGTCGCCTCGATCGTCCCTGACGTGGTCAGGACGCCGTCGTCCCGCCCGGCCCGGGCGCCGATCCAGACCGCCACGATCAGGCCCCCGACCGCTGCCAGCGCCAGCGGAAGCACAATCTTCCGTCGAATCATCTCCATCGATGGTCCCTCCCCGCCGGCTCCCCGGCGATGCCGTAGAGCATGAACTCGGTGAAGTCATCCGCCAGGTGTTCCCGCGTGGTCGGAATCCCCAGAAAGTCCTTCAGGCCGCGTCCGTTACGGAAGCTAAGGATCGCCCACATGGCGACCGTCATGCCCAAACCGAGGATCAACAGGTTCGGGCGCCGGCTCAGGTGACCAGCCCGTCGCACCTTTTCCAGCGCCGAACCCACGCCCTCGATCTGCGTCTTGATTCGCTCCCACAGTAAGTCTTGGAGTTCCTGGCGGTGCAAGACCTCGCTAAAGAGGATGTCGAAGCTTTCCAAATGCCGCTCCAGCAGGTCGAGGCGCACCTCGACGATCGCCCGCATCATGCCCCGGATCCCGGCGGCTTCACCAACCTCGGCCAGGCTGCGGCTGAAGGCCTCCTCCACCACCGGAGCCACACACGCCATGAACAGCTCCTTCTTATCGGTAAAATGGCGGTAGATGGCGCCCTCGGTGATCTCGGCCTCCCGGGCGATTTCGGCCATGGTGGCACCCTCATAGCCTTTCTTGGCGAAGAGTTTCCGGGCGGCGCAGACGATGCGCTCGCTGGTCTCCGAGCCACGGCTCACGCCGACACCCCTTCCTTGTGTATGTAAATGTTTACTTACCTATCGCTGCCGAAATTCCTCCCCGTCCTGGCCCGTTCGACAGCGAAGCCCAGCATAAAGGCGGCAGGAAGTGCCGCATCAAAGACGAATTGCCCCCATGTCTTGCGGCTACCACACCTTTCCAAGGAATGCGGGGGCAACGTCTTTGAAACGCTCACTGGCCGGGGACGTGCAACAGAACCAACTCGTCGTCTTCCTCGCTTTCACCCTCCTCACCTCACTCGTCCTGGGCGGTCTCTTATGGGAAATGACCATCGAGGAGCGGAAAGCCAGCCTCATTCGCCTTTCCCAGTTGATCGAACGGGCCATCCTGCAAGCAGGGACAGCCTCGCGCCTGCAGTCCCTCGCCGCGGCGGCGGACTTTGACGGGAGCCGCCGATTGTTGGAGCCTTTGATACACCCGATCCTCGACAGTTATCCGGACAGGTTCACCGGGGGTTTCTACTGCTGTCCCTTCGACCGGATCATCGTCGGGCACAGCAGAGACCGATCGGCACACATTACCGGACTGCGCCTCTCCCAGCCGCGCCAAGCCTGGATCCTCAGGTGCGACAACCCGGTCGTGATCGACGGAGTGGTCATCGGCTATACGTTCGCCAACATGACTCTGACGGACATGTTCGCGTCCTGTGGCAAGACCGTCTCCCTCCTCTTCGTCGCCGTCGTAGTCACTGGCTCAGTGATCTCCCTGCTCGTCAGCCGCGGCATCACCAGACGGATCCTCACCGACGTGAAACGTCTCTCGTTCTTGAAGGATCAAGCCAACCTCCCCGTCTTCGACTACGAGGAGTTCGACGCCATCGCCCGAGTCAACCGTCAATCCTTCTCGGCCCTACAAAACGCCCTTGACCAGAAGGCGGCGATGCTGAATCACTTCCCCTGGGGATACGTTATCTGGAATTCCGAGGGGGTCATCGTGGACATCAACGAGCGGGGGGCTGCGATCTTCGGCCTCCGTCGCGGACAGATCATCGGGCGGAAGTCTACCCCCGAGGAGGGTGAGGCCTTCTTCAGAGTCTTGGAGGATAAGATCGCGGTCGAGGGAGAGTATGGTATTGCTTCCAATAGAGGAAAACACATCCTCTACCACCATACGTTCCCCCTCACCCTCGACTCCGGCGAAGAAGGCGCCATGTCCTGGTTCCTCGACCTCACAGAGCAGAAGAAAATGGAGCTTTATGCCCAGCATCAGGATCGCCTGAGCTTGGTCGGTGAGATGACCTCGATCATCTGTCATGATGTCCGCAACCCGTTGGCCTCCATCAAGCTGATCGCCCAGCTCGCCCGAGTCGCACCAGAGCAAGCCGAGCAGGTGAGGGCGTGGGAGAGAATCGATCAGACAGTCGATGACATCATGAACTACTTCGAGACCGTGCTCGCCTTCTGCCGGCCAAGTAAGGACGGCGCAACCGTCTGCCGGGTTCGCGGCTTGTTCGACAACGTCATCACCATGTTCCAAGGAAAGTGCGACTACCGCCACATCAAGCTCGTGTCGGTAGTGGAAGACCCTGACCTGGCCATCCGGGTCAACCCGGTGGACTTCCAGCATGTTCTGGCCAACCTGGTGAACAACGCCTTTGAGGCGATTTCCAGCCAATCCGAGCGCGGCCAGATCACATTGAAAGCCGACCAGGGCGAAGGGCAGGTCCACATCCTGGTTTGTGACACCGGCCCGGGTATCCCAGAGGCGGAACTCAGCCGGATCTGGGACATGTTTTATACCACCAAGGACAAAGGTAGTGGAATCGGCCTCAGTATCGCCAAGAGGCTAGTGGAACAGGCCGGCGGCCGAATCGGGGTCGCTGCCACAGGCTCCGAGGGGACCACCTTTGAAATCCTTATGCCCTTGGCAACAGCAGGAGAATCGGCTGCGCAAAATACCCGCTGGATACAGGAAACCGCCACCGGATGACGAAGTTGTACCAGTAAAGCGACAGCAAGGACGGCGAAGAGTCGTTACCTTACGGCAAAGGAGGACCGAAGATGGCAGGGTGCTGCAAGTCAGCCGATAAGACCAAGGCCCCGGCGAAGCCGGCCCCGAAACCGGCGCCGAAGAAGACGAAGTAAGTCCTGTCGCCAAACAGAGTGAAGGCCCATCCCCTTTGGGGGTGGGCCTTCAAAATGCCCAGAGCCTCTGCAGCGGCGCTGGGCGTTATGTCGAAGATGGCGCGCCCGGAGGGACTCGAACCCCCGACCCTTTGGTCCGTAGCCAAATGCTCTGATCCACTGAGCTACGGGCGCAACTCCTGTCGGCCGGGCGCCGGCTTCCGGCGCCTGCGGCAACATTGATCATACCAGACAGGGCAGGTGAAGTCAAGGGAAAAGGGGCAGGGCCGCCACCACCAGGGAGTTATAGGTGGTATGAGCCACCACTGCCGCCCACAGCTCCCCGAGAAACTGATAGCTCACTCCAAAGAACAGGCCCAGTCCGGCGGCGCTGAGCCCGTAGGCTAGGCGTTCCCGGCGCAAACCGGTGTGGAGCAGCCCGAAGATGAGGGCAGCCCAGACCAGGCCGACCAACGGCTGAAGTGCCCCGCGGAAGAAGAGCTCCTCGCCCAACGGACTGACCAGGGCGGCGGCCCAAAGCTGCCCCCGAGGGAGGCCCCGGAACAACTCCACCACCGGCCGGATGGCTCGGGCGTAAGGGGGAAGGAAGCGATAGAGGCCATAGACCAAGAGCGCTCCCGCAAACCCCGTGGCTCCGCCCGTCGCCAGGATCGCCGTGCAGGGGAGTTCGGGCTGGAGAGCAGCCAGCAGACTCCCCCGCCGCGCCGCCCAGAGCAAAACCTGCCCGGAGGCGATCAGAAGCGCCTGGGTCCCCAGCAGAAGCATAGCGAAGGCCTGAGGTTTCAGTCTTGCCGGTCCCTGCGCCATCCTACTTCGCCAGCCTGAGAATCATCACCGCTGCCCCGCCGATCAGTCCGGCCAGCATCACCACTGCGAAGAAGACGAATCCCCACTCCCGGCGGACGAATCCCGGTTGGCTCACCCTGCTCTCCGCTGCCACCCCGGCTCACCTCCGGGAAGTTTTTTTCTCACGACGGCGACAATACCCTTCTGGCAGGGGCTCAAGTCCCAGATGTCCAATTCCCATTGATAGCCAACTCTGGCTCCGAACAGGGAGGACTGAACGGATGATACCGACCTTCTCCGTAATCGTAAGGACCTACAACCGGCCTGAGTTTCTGTCCCGGTGTCTCGCCAGCCTCGCCGCCCAAACACGGCGTGACTTCGAGGTTGTGCTGGTGAATGACGGGGGAACAGACGTGGCACTGCCCCCTGACTTACCCATCGTCTACGTCAAGCACGACCGGAACCTCGGCCGGCCATTCGCCCTGAACTCTGGGCTCAGGGCGGCCCAAGGCAAGTACATCACCTTCCTCGACGACGATGATACCTGCCTCCCAAACCACCTGGAGACCCTGGCTGCCTATCTGGATAGCGGCCATATGGCGGTGTACCCCGACGCCTACACGGTCATCGACGGACAGCGCCACCTCACCTGGGCGCAGGACTACTACCAGCCGCTGCTTTACTTCGACAACTGGATCCCGTTCTCGGGGTTCGCCATGCAGCGCGAAGTGTATGAAACCGTTGGGGAGGCCGACACCAGCCTGGCCTACTGCGAGGACTGGGATTACTTCATTCGTATCTCCGAACGCTTCGAGATCACTCACATCCCGCAGGCCACCATAGAGTGTCACCAGCACAGCGGTCGCTCGGTGAATGACGCGGCGGCCTTGGCGCGGTTCCGCCGTCGCGTCATCCGAAAACACTGGCGTAAGGTGCTGCTGAACCTTTCCCCGTGGAAGCTTCCCCATCACCCAAGGCGTTACAGAGGACTCGTAGTCGCCGCGCGAGAACGGGAAAAGCGCTCTCAGGAATGAAGAAGCCGTTCCCCAAGATGGATGAACGGCCCCGAAATGCTCTGGCGGAGAGGGCGGGATTCGAACCCGCGCTAGGATAAACTCCTACTAACGGTTTAGCAAACCGTCCCCTTCAACCTGCTTGGGTACCTCTCCGCAAGGATCAAAACTTGCTCGTTCATTATAGCACAGCCCCCCAAGCCCCGCAACCGGCGAAGGCCGGGACAGCGGGCGGCGCTGGCCCGGCTTCAGCTCTCCCCCAGGCGGCAGAGGATCCCGGCCCGTCCGCAGCACTCGTTCTCTAGCTGGATCACCGAGTGTACGATCCCGAACCGCTCTCTGAGCAGGCGATTGATCGTCTCCAGCATCTCCGAGTTGGTGGGGCAGGAGGGGCCGGTAACCACGTGCAGGCTGAGCATCGGGAACTCGCTGGACAAGCACCATAGATGAACGTCGTGGACGTCGCACACGAACGGCAGGGTCCGGACCGCCTCGAAAACCGAATGGGCATCGAGCCCGGCCGGGGAACGTTCCGCCAGGATGTGTAAGGCCGACCGGAGCACGTCCCACGCCCCCTTCAGGATGAGGAGGCCGATGGCGGCGCCGATCAGGGGATCCACGAGATACCAGCCGGTGTAGTACATCACCGCGCCGCCGACGATGACGCCCAGCGAGGCCGCGGCATCCCCGACCACGTGCAGGAAAGCGCTCCGCACGTTCAGATTGCCGTGGGCCGAGGCCCGCAAGACTAGAGCAACTATGCCGTTGGCAAAAAAGCCAACAGCCGCCACGGCCAGCATGGGCAGGCTTTTGACCGCCTCGGGGCGCAGCAGGCGGTGGTAGGATTCGTAGAAAATCCACCCGGAGATGGCGATGAGCGTGAGGCTGTTGGCGAGCGCCGCCAGCACCCCGTAACGGTGGTAGCCGTAGGTCATGTGCCCCGTGGCCGCTTTCTGCGCCTTGCGCAGCGCCCACCAGCTCAAGGCCAACGCGAGGACGTCCGCCAGCACGTGCCAGGCGTCGCTGAGCAAGGCCAGGCTGTTGGTGAGCACCCCGCCGGCCACCTCGGCCAGGAACACGGCCAGGGTGAACCAGACGGAGAAGCCCATGCGGGAGGCGTCGTCACGCCGGAGGGTCTTGCGGTTGTCGTGGCCATGGTCGTGCGAATGGCCGTGCACTAGTCGCCTCCCCTTTCGCCGGGCCCGCCACAAAAGACTGGCGGAGGGGGTGGGATTCGAACCCACGGTGAGTTGCCCCACGCCGGTTTTCAAGACCGGTGCCATCAACCGCTCGGCCACCCCTCCGCGGCATCCTCATAGTAGCATGGGAAGCGGGGAGGCGTCAATTTGGGGCAGGATTATGGTTGACAGGCCCTAGCCGCCGGGCGTTTAATAGGTATGAAAACCCAGCGGGAAATGGCAGACTTGACGGAGGGATCGGCGTGCTGGACCTGCGGTTTGTCCGGAGTAACCCGGAGGCGGTACGGGAAGGGATGCGGAAGAAGAGAGTCGACGCCCCGCTCGACCAGCTCCTCTCTCTGGACGCCCGCCGCCGGCAGCTGCTGATCGAAGCCGAGGGGCTGAAGGCCCAGCGCAACGAGGCCAGCGCCGAGGTGGCCCGTCTAAAGAAGGAGGGCGGCGACGCCTCCCGGCTGATTGAGGAGACGCGGGCAACCGGCGAGCGCATCAAGGAGCTTGACGACGAACTGCGGCAGCTCGACGAGCAAATCGGCCAGATCCTCCTCTACATCCCGAACATTCCCGACGCCTCGGTGCCGGAGGGCGCTGATGCCAACGACAACGTCGAGGTCCGCCGGTGGGGCGAGCCAACCCCCTTCTCCTTCGAGCCCAAGGCCCACTGGGACCTTGGCGTGGAGCTTGGCATCCTTGACTTCGAGCGGGCGGTCAAAATCGCCGGGACCCGGTTCGTGGTCGAAAAGGGATTTGGAGCCAAGCTGGAGCGAGCTCTGATCAACTTCTTCCTCGACCTCCATACCCGGGAACACGGCTACACCGAGGTCTTCCCGCCCTTCCTCGTGAACTCCGACTCCATGCGGGGAACGGGTCAGCTCCCGAAGTTCGCCGAGGACATGTACAAGTGCGAGGGTGAGGATCTGTACCTGGCCCCGACCGCTGAGGTCCCGGTGACCAATCTCTATCGGGGCGAGATCCTCGACGGGGCGAAGCTCCCCATCTACCACTGCGCCTACACTGCCTGCTTCCGGGCGGAGGCCGGGGCCGCCGGACGGGACACCCGGGGCCTCATCCGGGTGCACGAGTTCAACAAGGTGGAGTTGGTGAAGTTCGTCCGGCCTGAGACCTCTTTCGACGAACTGGAGAAGCTGGTCGGCGACGCCGAGGTCTGCCTGCAGCGGCTCGGCCTCCCTTATCGGGTGGTCCTCATCTGCACCGGCGACATGGGCTTTTCCAACGCCAAACAGTACGACCTCGAGGTTTGGATGCCGAGCTACGGCCGGTACGTGGAGATCTCCTCCTGCTCCAACTTCACGGATTACCAGGCGCGCCGGGCCGACATCAAGTTCCGCCCCGCCCCGGGGGTCAAGCCCGAGTTCGTTCACACCCTAAACGGTTCCGGACTGGCCGTGGGCCGGACTGTTGCCGCCATCCTTGAGAATTTCCAGCAGGCTGACGGGTCAGTAGTGGTTCCGGAGGTCCTCCGGCCATACCTGGGCGGCGTGGAACGGATCGCTCGCCAGGCGTAACCCGGGCGGCCCGCTCGGGCCGGCAAGTCAGTGCGATAAACTGAGAGAGGCTGTCCCACTCTGACTGCGGGACAGCCTCTGCAGCCTTCCATGGGTTCGCTAGCGGCTTACCACTTGTGGCACTTGGTGCATTCTTCCTGGTTCTCGGTGTCGTGGCACTGCTTGCAGGCTTCGTGGGTTATCTTGGCTTCGCCCTCGCCCTCGCGCCCGTGAACCAAGCCAGCGTGGCAGCTCATGCAGTTCAGCCCCATGGCTTCGTGCTGCTCGTGCGGGATCCGGTGGGTTTCGGTCTCGTTGATCTTCTTGATGTCGTGGCACTCCTTGCACCGCGCCTCTTTCGGCTCGCCCTTGATCGGCGTATGGTAGGTAGCCGTAATTTCCTTGATCATCGACTTCATGCCGTTGATCTTACCTGCGATGTAACCCTTGACGCCCCGATCGTAGTGGCACTCTTCGCAGTGAACCGGCTCGTTCTTGAGTACCTTGGGTCCGTGGCTGGAGGCCGCCCACGTATCCCGGTAGACGGACATGCTGTGGCAGACCGAGCCGCAGAAGTGGTCTGTCCCTGCGTACACCAGAAAACCGATGTTCGCGGCGATGAACACGATCAGAAAACCAATGATGAAAGGCCAATTCAACTTGATTTTCGCCACTCCGAGTCCCCCTCCCTTGACGGGTTATATGTACAAGTGATATTACCGCATGGGGCCACTCTTTTCCTCCCTGCCCAGTTGCATTCCAGAGGCAAGTCAAGCAGAATCTTTAGCAGGTGGAACGGGGGCTTGCGCCAAACACTATGCTTGAGGTGGACTCAATGGATGCGATCGTCGTTGAAGGGCTGCGCAAGGAGTTCGGAAAGCTGGTCGCCGTCAGGGGAGTCTCGCTTACCGTCCGGAGCGGCGAAATCTTCGGTTTCTTGGGTCCGAACGGGGCTGGGAAGTCAACCACGATCAAGATGCTTTGCACGTTGTTGAAGCCAAGCGGTGGCCGGGCTCGTCTCGCCGGGTACGACATCCTGTCTCAACCCGACGCCGTCCGGCGCTCCATTGGCCTGGTCTTCCAGGATCCCTCGTTGGACGAACGCCTGACGGCCGCCGAAAACCTGTACTTCCACTCCATCCTGTATGGGGTTCCCGCAGCCGACCGCAAGAAGCGCATGGAGGAAGTCCTGCGGATGGTGGGCCTCTTCGACCGCCGGAACGATCTGGTCAAGACCTTCTCCGGGGGCATGAAACGGCGGCTGGAGATCGCCCGGGGCCTCCTCCACTACCCGACGGTCCTCTTCCTCGATGAGCCGACCGTCGGCCTTGACCCTCAGACCAGGGCCCACATCTGGGGGTACCTCCACCAGATCCGTGCCCGGGAGGGGATGACCATCTTTCTGACCACGCACTACATGGACGAGGCCGAGAACTGCGACCGGATCGCCATCATGGACCACGGCGAACTGGTCGCGACTGATACTCCGGCTGAGCTAAAGCGGCTGGTCGGGGGCGACCTGATTACCGTCCGGTCGGAGGACGACGATCGGTTAGCGGCGGACCTCCAGACGACCTACCGGGCAACCCCCGTTCAGACCCCCGAGGGGCTGCGCTTCGAGGTGGAAAACGGGGAGGAGTTCATCCCTCACTTCGTCGCTGCGGAGCATGGCCGCATCAAGGCGATCAGCCTGCGGAAACCGACCCTGGACGACGTCTTCCTCAAGCTCACAGGGCGGGAGATCCGGGACGAGAGCGTGTCGGAGGTCGACCTGATGCGGCAACGCCACCGAATGCGCATGCACCGCCGCCACTGATACCCTGGAAGGTGACGCGTATGACCGGTCGGAACGACTTGGGAGCAATCTACGTCATCTGGCTGCGGGAGGTCATCCGCTTCTGGCGGGACAGGGCCCGCATCGTCACTGCGCTGGTCCAGCCGGTGGTCTGGCTCTTCGTTGTCGGGCGGGGGCTGGGAGCCACCTTCCGGGGTCCCGTCCCCGGCCTGGATTACGTAAAGTTCATGTTCCCCGGGGTGATTGGGATGACGGTCCTCTTCACCTCGATTTTCTCGGCGGTTTCGATCGTCTGGGACCGGGAGTTCGGCTTCCTCAAGGAGGTCCTGGTGGCGCCGGTCTCCCGGACGGCGATCGTCGTCGGCAAGGCCCTCTCCGGCTCGACGGTGGCCGTCTTTCAGGGAACGTTGATCATGCTCCTTGCGCCGCTGGTCGGCATCAGCCTCACCCTGTCCGGCGCTTTGGGCGCCCTCGGGGTGATGTTTCTGCTCTCCTTCGCCCTCGCCTCGGCCGGCATCCTGGTAGCCGCCCGGATGGAGTCCATGCAGGGTTTTCAACTCGTCATGAACTTCGTCGTGATGCCGATGTACTTCCTCTCGGGTGCCATCTTCCCCATCGGCGGGCTGCCTGGCTGGATGAAGGCATTGGCCCGGGTGGACCCCCTGGCTTACGGAGTCGACGCCATGAAAGACGCCCTGCTGGGGGTCCACGAGTTTCCGCTCCTCACCGACCTGTCCGTCATCCTGGCGATGGCCATCCTCATGATCAGCGGGGCGGTGCTGCTCTTCAACGCGGAGGGCTAGCCAGGGAGCGGTCGGAGACGAAGAGCGCCAGGTCGGCCACGGCCAAAGCGAGGAACCCGGCCAGACCCATGATCCCGACGGTGAGCTCGGTACCGCCCTTGATCACCATGATCGCGAGCCCGTAGGTGCCGTTGAGGGCGCCGTGCATGACCGCCGCCGCGACCACCGAGCGAGCCCGCCGCGTTACATAGCTGATGAGTGGGGCGAAGAGCACGGTGAAGATGCTCATCCAAAGCACGCCCAGGACAGGATGGGCCGGGTAGTTGTGGCCCTGAAGGATGAGCGGGGCGTGCCACACCCCCCAGATCAGCCCGATCAGAAGGGAGGACCTCCAGGGAGAGAGCCAGGGCGGCCGGCCCCTGCCACTTGCCCCCCAGGGCCCAGTAGAGGCCCGCCATCAGCCAGTCGACGCCGAAGGTCCCCAGGAAGAGGGCTACTTTTCTGCCTTTCATGCGCTCACTTCCGCCCTGTACCGGCGGTCCGCCGCCAGGCGAAGTAGGAGTAGACCACCGAGAAGATGGTCGCCCCGCCGAGCCCGATGCCCATCGTCACGGCGGCGACAGCCTTGCCGAAGAAGGCGCCGGCCAGGCTGACGAGTCCACCCAGGACCCAGGCCGGCCCGGCCGCCCGATGGGTCAGCCGCCAGGCTTCCTCGTTCGCCAGGGACCAGGGGGTCCGGATGCCGACAAACCAGTTGTAACGCACCCGCCCCATGAGGTTGCCGATGAGGATGAAGAGTGCCGAGACCATCAGCGGAACCACTCGGGCAGTGTCGACCGGCATGCCCTTGGCCGCAGCCATCGCCACGCCCCAGAGGACCGTCATGAAGACCACGAAGAGCGAGCGAAAGAACCGGTAGGTCGGGGCGAACTTGGCGTAGTTCTCCCGCCGCGGGTCGAACCGGGGCAGCGCCAGGAAGAACAGGTACAGCCCCACGTTCAGGGCGAGCATCCCGAAGACCCCTTCGGCCTTGCTGCCGTAGCGATCGATCTGGCCCTGGATGTTCCAGTGCAGCGGGATGCGGTCCGGAAGCGCCGGGTAGAGGACGATCCCCACGACTAGGCTCGCGGCCAGGAGCAGCCAGAGCGGCCAGTCTTCCCGGACGACCCAGGAACCGCAGCAACAGGTTTCGCGCCTAGTGCTGTCCATCGTCTTTGCCTCCTGAATGTTCGCCTTCCAGAACGTTCATGACCCACCCCAGCACGTCCTGGAAAACGGTGGTATTAAGCGAGTAAACGATGTTCTGCCCCCGCCGCTCGTCCAACACCAGCCCCGCCTGTCTGAGCAGGCTCAGATGGTGTGAGATGCTGGGTTTGGTGATGGTGAAGCGGTCGGCGATCTCCCCGGCGGTCAGATCCCCCCGGGCCAGCAAGCGGAGGATCTCCCGCCGCGTCGGGTCGGAGAGCGCCTTGAAGGTCAGGTTGAGCGGCGACATCGTCTACCCTCCCGACTGAGTTTGATAATTAGACAATCATCTAACTATCCCGCGTATCAGTGTACTCGACGGCGCTCCGATTGTCAACACCGTTTGCTGGTCTCACTCGCCGGCAGCCCTGGTCGAGCGAATCGAGCGTTAAGGTTCCTCCCCGCACCGCTTAAGCAGCGCCCCCCAGCGGGCGTCCACCTCGGCTTGGAGTTCGGCCAGGAAGTCGTCGTGGCCGCCGTCGAAGAGGTGTTTGAAGCGGGCTTGATTCTTCATCCACTCGGCGTAGGGCAGTTTGACCTTGGGCCGGTAGGTTAGCCTCCACTGGCCGTGGTCGACCTCGTAGAGCGGCCAGAAGCAGGAGTCGACCGCCTCCTTGGTCTTGCCCATGGACTCCTCCGGCGGGATGGCCCACCCGAGGCGGCAGGGAGCGAGGATGTTCAAGAAGGCCGGTCCGTCGGCGTCGAGCGCCTTGCGGACCTTGTTGGAGAGATCGTTCCAGTGGGAGACGGCGGCCTGGGCGGCGTAGGGGATGCCGTGGTCGGCCATGATGGCCGTCAGATCCTTCCGCCACTGCTCCTTCCCTGCACTCTTCTTCTTCCCGACCGGACTGGTGGTCGTAGCGGCGCCCTTGGGAGTTGCCGAAGAGCGCTGGATCCCGGTGTTTTCGTAGGCTTGGTTGTCGTAGCAGATGTAGACCATCCGATGGCCCCGCTCCAGCGCCCCCGAAACCCACTGAAAGCCGATGTCATAGGAGGCGCCGTCCCCGCCGAAGGCGATGAACCGGATGTCTTTATCGCCGCCGGGGAGCCGACCCTGTTTCTTCAAGCTCCGATAGGCCGCCTCGATCCCCGAACAGACCGTGGCGGAGTTCTCGAAGGCGACATGGATCCAAGGAACACGCCAGGCGGTGTAGGGGTAGAGGACGGTCGTGACCTCCATGCAGCCAGTGGCGTTGGTCACCACGACCGGCGTCGTCACGTTCGCCATGACCTGCCGAATGGCCACCGGGAACATGCAGCCGGCGCACGCCCGGTGTCCGCCGGTGAAGGCTTTCTGGTTCTGAGCGAGCTCCTTGAGTGTGACTGGCACCACGCCTCTCCCCTTCCGTGTAGCTCTGTTCGCAGGAATTGTTGTTTCCGCTGGTCAGCGTATCATTCCCGGAGGCCGAGGTACTGAACGACCGGATCGCCCTTCCCCTTAGCCAGCATGGCAGAGAGGTCGGCGTATACCTGCCGGATCTGGTCGAGGTCGCAGTCCCGACCGCCCAGGCCGTAGATGTAGTTGACCATCAGGGGACGCGGCTTCAGGTCGTAGCAGGCGGCTCGGGTCTCGTGGAAGAGCGGTCCCCCGAAGGCAGCCAGGGAATCGGATCGGTCCAGGACCGCCACCGCCTTGACGTTAGCCAAGGCCTCGGCCAACTGAGTCTGGGGGAAGGGGCGAAAGGAGCGGAGCTTGAGCAAGCCGACCTTCTCCCCTTGCGCCCGCAACTCTTTGATCAAGTGTTTCACGGTCCCGGCTGTGGAGCCGAGGACCACGATGGCCCGTTCGGCGTCGTCCAGGTAGAAGGGCTCGAAGAGGCCGTAGGTCCGCCCAGTGAGCTGGCCGTACTCCCGGCCCACCTCCTCGATCACTCGGGCAGCCTGGTACATGGCTTCGGCCTGGCCCCGGCGGTGTTCAAAATACCAGTCGTACAGGTCGAGCGCTCCGATGCTGACCGGGTGGTCTGTGTCGAGCAGCGGGTACTTCGGGCGATACTCCCCGATGAACCGCCGAACTTGATCGGTCCCGACGAGCTCGACGATCTCCTGGGCGTGGGAGATGATGAACCCGTCCATGGTGACCATCACCGGGAGGAGGAGGTCGGGGTGCTCCGCAATCCGCACCGCTTGAAAGAGGTTGTCGTACATCTCCTGGGCGTTCTCCGAGTAGAGCTGGATCCAGCCGGAGTCCCGGGAGCCCATGGTATCTGAGTGGTCGCAGTGGATGTCGAGCGGCGCCGAGAGAGCCCGATTCACCTCCGCCAGGACAATCGGAAGGCGCAGGCCGGCGGCGACGTAGAGGACCTCATGCATCAGGGCGAGGCCCTGCGAAGAGGTGGCGGTCATCGCCCGGGCGCCGGCGGCCGAGGCGCCGATGCAAGCCGACAGGGCAGCGTGCTCCGACTCGACCGGTACGAACTCCGTGTCCACCTCGCCGTCTGCCTCGAAAGTGGAGAAGATCTGGACGATCTCGGTGGCCGGGGTGATCGGGTAGGCCGCCACTACGTCGGGATTGATCTGCTTCAGGGCGAGCGCCGCCGCCTCGTTGCCGGTGAGAACCTCGACCTTCCGGCCCTCCCTCTCCAACACCGCCATCCTACACCTTCCCCCGATCCTGCTTGGCGAAGTCGGCCTCCGCCTTCATTTCGATCGCCTTGCGGCGCTCCCCCTCGACCACCTTCCCCGGACACTGGTGGGCGCAGACCCCACACCCCTTGCAGTGAGCGTAGTCGAACCCGACCACCTTTCCGCTCTCCACCTCCACCGCGTTGTCCGGGCACCCCACCCAGCAGAAGAGGCACTGGATGCAGTACTGCTCGTGCCACTCCGGGCGGACCACGCCCCAGTCGCCGGTGATGAACTCCCGGGCGTTGCCCGGGTAGGTTATCACCCCACCAGGAGTCAGCTCCCGCCAGCCAGGGAGTTTGCGCTCCACGCCGCTCTTACCCGCCTGCGCCTCTCCGCTCATTCCCCTCTGACCTCCCGGGCGGCCCGGGCGATGGCTTCGAGGTTACCCTCGATCACCTCGGGCTTGCTGCGGAACTTCTTTTCGAGCTTCTTCCGGGTGTCTTCGACCAGGTCCTCCAGGGGGATGATCCCCGTCACCCCGGCGAAGGCGCCCATCATGGGAGTGTTGGGGATGTCCCGCCCGATGGTCTGGCGGGCAATCTCGGAAGCGTCCACGGTGTAGAGGTGGATCTTGCCCGGCGGCAGGCCAAGTTCCCGGCGCATCGCGGCGGGCGGCTTATCGGTATTGATAATGAGTATGCCGTCCTCCGGCATCCCGTCGGTGAAGTCCACCTTCCCGGTGAAACTAGCGTCCAGGACCAAGACCACCCGGGGATGGGCGATGTTGCAGTGGAGGGTGATCGGCTCATCGCTGATCCGGTTGAAGGCAGTGACTGGCGCCCCCATTCGTTCCGGCCCGTATTCCGGGAAAGACTGGACGTACCTCCCCGTCCCCGCCGCCGCCTCGCCGAGGAGCTGGGAGGCGGTCTTAGCGCCCTGCCCTCCTCGCCCGTGCCAGCGGATCTCGAGCATCTCCGCCACCGGCTCGCCCCCTTTCTCCGGGGTAGTATCCCAGGGGACGCCCGACGGTATGCCGGAAAGGTGCGCGGCTCGCTGGGGGTGGCTGTTCGCCGTGGCAAGGCCAATGGTATAATGCTGGAGAATCGCAGGCATCCTGCGCTTCCCGAACGGTAGGACGAAACGGCAGAAAGGAAGTGACGCTGTGAAGTCGGATCCGTGTACCGCTGCGCAGTCTGTGGCAACGTGGTGGAAGTGTTGCATGCGGGCGGAGGCCAGTTGCTCTGCTGCGGCCAGCCGATGCAGTTGTTGACGGAGCAGACCGCCGACGCTGCCACCGAAAAGCACGTCCCGGTGATCGAGCTGGCTGCCGACGGCGTCTGTCACCGCCGGTTCCTCAAGCCCGGCGACCCGCCGGAGGCCTTGTTTGCAGTCAAGGGGGGCCAGCTGCAGGCCCGGGAGTACTGCACCATCCACGGACTGTGGAAGTCGTAGGCGGATAACTGAGTGGCGCAACGCGCAGTGACCCGATAAGTGGGGCTGCCCCGCCGCAGGGGCAGCCCCGCTAGCCAGCAGCCCCCGGCAAGTTCAGCCGGGGTCCTCCTCGCTCAACAGCCGGAGCGTGATCTCGGCGAAATGATCAAGGTCGCTCAGGTCCTCCTGGAGAATGGTGGCGATGTGTTCGGCGGAGACTTCCTGGTAGCCGTGGACCAAGCGGTTGCGGAAACCAACCATGTCAGCGTACTTGGCCTGCTCGGCATCGGAAATAAGGCCGCTTTCTTTGAGGCGCCGCAGACCGTCCCTGGCGTCCTCCGGGGCCTGTCCCAAGCGTTTGGCGCAGACGTGATAAGTGAGATCGACGCAAGCCTCGATCGCCGTCTGCAGCTTGTATTTGACGGCCGAGATGAGCCAGGGGTCTTGAAGGATTGTTTCTTTCCCGCGCTCAGTCAACAATTGCCGTAAGGCGGTTGTCTGCTCCCGGATGTAGCTGGTTCTCCGGATGACCCGCTCCCGGTCAAGGGCCATGCGCTCCCGCCTCCTCCAGGATCTCGCGGACGGCAAGCCGATACCAGTAGGCAAATTCGCTATGCTCTCGGCTGACCCTTTCCATCAGGTCCGTCAACCGCTCGGGGTCACTTACGTACAGAGGAACCCCTTCGCTAAAGACGCGGAAAGCAAAGTGCGCTTGCTGCGGATCGACGACCGTGATATCGAAGGGGTGCCCATCAAGGGGGGGGAACTGCAGGGCCAGCTTGTTCTCGAGGGCCAACCGTTCACGTTCGCTCAGGTCTGGCCGGGCAAAGATACCCACATCCACATCGCTGTCGGGACGGCACTGGTCCAGCGCTGAGCCGAACAAGTAGGCCCCGACGACCTCTGGGAACCCCCTCAAGGCCTCTTCCACCCGCTTGCGGATGCGTTGCCGATCGAGCCTCACCAGCTCAGCCATCTTGCCCACCCCCAACCTGAACATCTGACCCCAATTGTAGGCCATCTCGGCCCTCGAATCCAGATCAGAACCGCACGCCGCCCGTGAACTGGACGACTTCCCACTCCGGCATCGCCACGACATCGACAAAGAGGTCCTTCACCTTGATGCCACCCCCGACAGTCACCACGTCGTGGTAGACGCCGGACCGGAGGGCAAAGGGGCCCTGCTTGCCCTGGGGGCGCACTTCCAGCCCGAGCTGGTAGGCCTCCAATTCAGCCGCGTTGTAGAGGTCGAACCCGAGTGTCACCTTGTCGGTCTCCAGGCTGATGGACGGCCGGATGTTCTGGCCGTACAGGTTGGTGTCGCTCGGGCCGCCCACGTCTTGGACGAGGAGTCCCAGGTTCAGACATCTGTCTTCACCTAGGCGCCCTCGGTACTGAGCCGAAAAGTCCATCCCGGTTGAGGTGTAGGGAAGACTCGTGCCCCGAGCCGTACCCTCCACCTGGCGCAATGCTCCGCCCACCGCAAACTCGTCCGCCAGTCTGACGCCAACGGCAAAGGTGTTCCATGTCTCATGTCCCCAGAGCTGCTCCGCTTCAGTTTGCCCAAAGCCGATTCCCAACCCTTCCTGAGTCGCCGCGGCGATGCCCGCAAATGACTGATAGTTGGTGTACCCCGGAGGGCTGCTGACCGTCAGCGAAGCCTCACCCTGGCCGTCGGTGAACGCCAGGCCGGCCTGGTTCCAGTAGATCGCCAGGACGCCTTTGGCCACCGAGGTGTATGCCCCGCCCATCCCCAAGGCGGCTGCACCATAACAGGCCAAGACCTGCGCCGGGAGAAACAACGACAGCGAGAGCGCCAAGGTAGCCGAGGCTTTCTTCATGGTGACTCCCCATTTCTGCGCGAATCTGCAGCAACTGAGAGCCCTAGTTCTCTTCAGCCAAGGAAAAACCTTCGCCCCCAAATAAGCGGATGCAAGCCGGTCTGGCCTGCATCCGCCTGTCTTACTCGCGTCTCGCCGGCCTCTTATCGGCCTGACCCGATCGCCCCTCTCACCCCTGCGCCAGCCGCTTGTAGGTTTCCCGTCGGGCGGCAGCGTCCTTCTCGGCCTGGGCGAAGAGTTCCGCGGCCCGCTCCGGGAACTGCTTGTTGAGCGTGGCGTAGCGGACCTCCCCGGCGAGGAACTCGCGGAAGCTGCCGGTCGGTTCGCCGGAGTCGAGGGTGAAGGGGTTCTTCCCCTCCTCCGCTAGCTGGGGGTTGTAGCGGTACAATGACCAGTACCCGGCCTGGACCGCTTTCTTCTCCTCAAGCTGGGAGTGGCTCATGTCGATCCCGTGGTTGATGCACGGGGCATAGGCGATGACGAGCGAGGGGCCCTGGTAGCGCTCCGCCTCGACCATCGCCTTGACCGCGTGGTTCATGTTGGCGCCCATGGCGATGGAGGCGACGTAGACATACCCGTAGGACATGGCCATGAGACCCAGGTCCTTCTTCCGGGTCCGCTTGCCGGCGGCGGCGAACTTGGCCACCGCCCCGGTCGGCGTGGACTTCGAGGACTGGCCGCCGGTGTTCGAGTAGACCTCGGTGTCGAGGACCAGGACGTTCACGTCGGCCCCGGAGGCCAACACGTGGTCGAGCCCGCCGTAGCCGATGTCGTAGGCCCAGCCGTCGCCGCCGATGATCCAGATCGACTTCTTCACCAGGTACTCCTCGAGGGCCTTAATCTCCGCCAAGGCGGCCTTGAGCTTCCCGGTGGCCGAGGCAAGCGCCTCCGGCAAGAGCGCCCGGATCCGTTCAGCCGCTTCCTTGGACTTCCCGGCGTCCTGCCGGCCCTCCAGCCACGCCCCGCAGGCCTCCTTCAACTCGGCCGGGACGGCGCTCTCTTTGAGGGTCTCCAGCAGGGCGGCCAGCCGGTCCCGCCGCTGCTCGATCGCCAGGGCAATCCCGTAGCCGAACTCGGCGTTATCCTCAAAGAGCGAGTTGGCCCAAGCCGGGCCGTGACCCTGGGCGTTCACGGTGTAGGGGCAGGTCGGGGCAGAGCCGCCGTAGATCGAGGAGCAGCCGGTGGCGTTGGCGATGACCATCCGGTCGCCGAAGAGCTGGGTGGCGAGCTTGATGTAGGGCGTCTCGCCGCATCCGGCGCAGGCCCCCGAGAACTCGAAGAGCGGAAGCCTGAACTGACTCCCCTTGACCGTTTCGGCGCTCATCGCCGGCTCGCTCCTGGGCAGGCTCTCAGCGAAGGCGTAGTTGGCCTCCTCCACCTCCCGGGCCTGGTCCAGGGGAGCCATCGAGAGGGGCTTCACTTTGGCCGGGCAGACGTCCACACAGTTGTAACAGCCGGTGCAGTCGAGCGGCGAGACCTGGATGCGGAATTCGAGCCCCGCCACCTCCTTGCCCACCGCCGGTTTCGTCTTGAAGGTGGCCGGGGCGTTCTTGAGGTCCTCCGGCTTGGCGAGATACGGCCGGATGGCCGCATGAGGACAAACCATGGCGCACTGGTTGCACTGGATGCAGGTCTCCGGATTCCAAACCGGAACCTCGAGCGCGATCCCTCGCTTCTCGTACTTGGTGGTCCCCGTCGGCACGGTTCCGTCCGGGCTGAAGGCGCTGACCGGCAGGCGGTCGCCGCCCAGGTCGAGAATGGGCTTGATCACGTCCCGGACGTAAGGCGGAGCGTCAATGGCAGCCGCCGCCTCGTCGACCGCGTTGGCCCAACTGGCCGGGTACTTGATCTCCTCCAGCGCCTCGCAAGCCCGGTCAACGGCGGCGACGTTCATGGCCACGACCTTGTCGCCCTTCTTGCCGTAGGTCTTCTTGATTGCTGTCTTGATCAGGTCGAGCGCCTGGTCCACCGGAATGACGTTGGCGATCTTGAAGAAGGCCGCCTGCATCACGACGTTGATCCGCCCGCCCAGTCCGACCTCCTGGGCGATCTTCACCGCATCGATGTTGAAGAACCGCAGCTTCTTCTCGGCAATCGTCCTCTTGACGCTGGCCGGAAGGCGCCCTTCCATGTCCTTCGCCGACCAGGGCGAGTTCAGAAGGAAGATTCCGCCCGTCTTGATCCCCTCCAGGACATCGTAGCGGCCGACGTAGGAGGCGTTATGGCAGGCGATCAGGTCCGCCTGGTCAATCAAGTAGGTGGACTGGATGGGGGACTTGCCGAATCTCAGGTGCGAGATGGTGACCCCGCCCGACTTCTTGGAGTCGTAGACGAAGTACCCCTGGGCGTAGAGGTCGGTGTTGTCGCCGATGATCTTGATGGAGTTCTTGTTCGCTCCCACCGTCCCGTCTGACCCGAGACCCCAGAACTTGCAGCTGAAGAGGCCTTCCGGAGCCGTATCGATCTGCTCCGTCACCCTGAGGGAGGTATGGGTCACGTCGTCGGTGATCCCGACGGTGAAGTGGTTCTTCGGCTCCGCCGCGGCCAGGTTGTCGAAGACCGCCTTGACCATGGACGGGTTGAATTCCTTGGAGCCCAGGCCGTAGCGGCCGCCGACCACGGTCAGCTTGCTGCGATGCTCCTGGCAGGTGGCCGAGACGTCCTCGTACAGCGGTTCGCCCAGGGCGCCCGGCTCCTTCGTGCGGTCGAGGACCGCAACCACCTTGGCCGTCTCCGGCAGGGCGGTCAGGAAGTAATCCGGCGCCCACGGGCGGTACAGCCGGACCTTCACCAAGCCCACCTTTTCGCCCTTCTTCACCAGGTAGTTCACGGTCTCCTCGATGGTCTCGCAGCTGGAACCCATCGCCACGATCACCCGCTCGGCGTCGAGCGCCCCAACGTAGTCGAAGAGCCGGTAGCGGCGGCCGGTCAGCTCGCTCACCTTGGCCATGTTGGCCAGGACGATCTCTGGAACCCGGAGGTAGTACGGGTTCGCCGCCTCCCGCCCCTGGAAGTAGATGTCCGGGTTTTGGGCGGTGCCGCGCTGGACGGGACGCTCAGGGTTGAGGCCCCGCTTCCGGAACTCGGCGATCGCCTCCCAGTTGGCCAGCTTCGCCATCTCTTCATAGTCGATGACATCGACCTTCTGGACTTCATGGGAGGTCCGGAAGCCGTCAAAGAAGTGGAGGAACGGCACCCGGGAGTCGATCGCCGAAAGGTGCGCCACCAAGGCCAAATCCATCGCCTCTTGCACGGAGGCCGAGGCGAGCAAGGCAAAGCCCGTCTGCCGGGTAGCCATCACGTCCGAATGGTCGCCAAAGATGGAGAGGGCATGGGTGGCCAGGGCCCGGGCCGAAACGTGGAAGACGGCCGGCAGAAGCTCCCCGGCGATCTTGTACATGTTGGGGATCATGAGCAAGAGCCCCTGCGAAGCGGTAAAGGTGGTGGTCAGGGCGCCTCCAGCGAGCGATCCGTGGACCGCCCCCGCCGCCCCCGCCTCCGACTGCATCTCGACAATCCGCACCGTCTGGCCGAAGAGGTTCTTCCGACCGTGGGCCGCCCACTCGTCGCAGGACTCAGCCATGGGCGAGGACGGAGTGATGGGGTAGATCGCCGCTACGTCGCTGAAGGCGTAGGCCACGTGTGCCGCTGCAGTGTTGCCGTCGATTGTCTGCTTGGTAGCCATCTTGATTCCTCCCCGCGTAATAGCCCGGAAGCCCGCCGGGCTCATGTCAACTAAGAGCCGGCCGCACTCCTGGCCGGCGAGCACCCTTAAGCGAATCTGGCGGAAAGGGCCGCCACGTCCTGCGCCGCCCGGCGGAGGGTTTCCTCCGTTGCCTCAGTGACGAGGACCTCGTCCATGATCCGGGCGATCTCCTCCATCTCGGCCGGACCCATGCCCCGGGTGGTTACGGCTGGCGTCCCGACCCGGATCCCGCTCGTCACCATGGGCGACTGCGTCTCGTTGGGCACGGTGTTCTTGTTCACGGTGATCCCGATCGAATCGAGCCGGGCCTCGGCCTCCTTGCCGGTGAGCCCCCGGCTCTGCAGGTTGATCAGCATCAGATGGTTGTCGGTCCCGCCGGAGACGAGCCTGAAACCACGAGCCAGCAGCGCTTTGGCAAGCGCCTGGGCGTTCTCGACGATTCGCCGCTGGTAGTCGCGGAACTCCGGGGTCAAGGCCTCGCCAAAGGCCACCGCCTTGGCGGCGATGACGTGCTCCAGGGGACCGCCCTGAATGCCCGGGAAGATGGCCTTGTCGATGGCCTTCGCCCATTCCTCGGTGCAGAGGATGAGCCCACCTCGGGGACCGCGCAGCGTCTTGTGGGTGGTCGAGGTAACGAAATGGGCAAAAGGTACGGGGCTCGGATGGAGTCCGGCCGCCACAAGACCGGCGATGTGGGCCATGTCGACCATGAATAGCGCCCCCACCTCGTCGGCGATCTGCCGGAAACGAGCGAAGTCGATGACTCGGGGATAGGCGCTGGCCCCAGCCACGATGAGCTTCGGCCGATACTGCCGGGCGAGGCGGGCCACCTCGTCGTAGTCAATAGTCTCGGTCTCGGGAGAGACGCCGTACGCCACGAAGTTGTAAAGCAGCCCGGAGAAGTTCACCGGCGAGCCGTGGGTCAAGTGCCCGCCGTGGGAGAGGTTCATCCCGAGGACCGTGTCGCCCGGCTTGAGACAGGCGGTGTAGACCCCCATGTTGGCCTGGGCGCCGGAGTGGGGCTGGACGTTGGCGTGGTCCGCACCGAAGAGCTCCTTCAGGCGCTGGCGCGCCAGGCTCTCGACGGCGTCGATAAACTCGCACCCGCCGTAGTACCGCTTCCCGGGGTATCCTTCAGCGTACTTGTTGGTCAAGATGGATCCCTGAGCCGCCCGCACCGCCTCGCTCGTAAAGTTCTCCGAGGCGATCAGCTCAATGTTCCGCCGCTGCCGCTCCGCTTCCAGGCGTAGAGCGTCGGCGACCTCCGGATCCGTCTGCCGGACGACGTCCTCCAGGAGTTCCTGCAGCTTGCCCGGGCGATACTCCAGCTTCCCCTCCATCGACGTTCTCCCTCCTCGACTGCCCAGCCACCCGTTACACCCTAGCACCGGCCCGCCACCAGGTCAGCGAAGTAGGCGTGGATGCGCCGGTCCTCCGTCAGCTCAGGGTGGAAGGCGGAAACCAGGAACCGGCCTTGCCGGGCCATAACCGCGTGCCCCCCGTACTCGGCCAGGACCTCGACCCCGGGGCCGACGCTCTCAATGTACGGCGCCCGGATGAAGACGGCCCGGAACGGCTCTTCCCCGATGGCCGGGATGGCCAGGTCAGTCTCGAAGCTGTCCACCTGCCGTCCAAAGGCGTTCCGCTTCACCCGGAGGTCCATGAGTCCGAGCCGGGGCTGATCCGAGCCCGGGATGTCCCGCGCCAGGAGAATCAGCCCGGCGCAGGTTCCGTAGACCGGCATCCCCGCCTCTGCCCGTTGCTTGATGGCCGCGTCAAGCCCGTAGCGGACGAGGAGCTTCCCCAGCGTGGTGCTCTCCCCGCCCGGCAGAATCAGTCCTTCGAGGCCCTCCAGGTGTTCGACCTTCTTCACCGGCACGGCCTCACACCCGAGGGATTCCAGCATATGCAGGTGTTCCCGGACCGCCCCCTGGAGGTCCAGCACCCCGATGCGCCTCCTGGCGCCCATCTTACCAGCCACGCCCCGCGATCCTCTCCTCCGGCCTCATCCCGCCAACCTGGATGCCCCGCATCGCCTCGCCGATCCCCTTGGACACCTCGGCCAGCAAGGCGTAGTCCCGGTAATGGGCGGTAGCCTCGACGATCGCCTTGGCCCGGGCCGCCGGATTCTTCGACTTGAAAATCCCCGACCCGACGAAGACGCCATCCGCCCCGAGATGCATCATCAGGGCGGCGTCAGCCGGGGTGGCAATGCCCCCGGCAGCGAAGTTGACCACCGGCAGCCTGCCCGTATCGTGGACCTCCTTGACTAGTTCGTACGGGGCGCCCAGCTCCTTGGCGATGGTCATCAGCTCCTCTTCCGGAGCGGCCACCACCCGCCGGAGGTCATCCATCACCTGGCGCATGTGGCGGACCGCCTCGACCACGTCGCCCGTCCCAGCCTCGCCCTTGGTCCGGATCATGGCGGCGCCCTCGCCGATCCGGCGGAGCGCCTCCCCCAGATTCCGGCAGCCGCAGACGAAGGGGACCTTGAACTCGTGCTTGTTGATGTGGTAGGCCTCGTCGGCCGGGGTCAGAACCTCGGACTCGTCGATGTAGTCGACCCCCAGCGCCTCGAGGATGCGGGCCTCGACGAAGTGTCCGATCCTGGCCTTGGCCATGACCGGGATGGTCACGGCGTTCATGATCTCTTCGATCACCTTTGGGTCAGACATGCGGGCCACGCCGCCCTCCGCCAGGATGTCGGCCGGGACTCGCTCCAGCGCCATCACCGCCACTGCCCCGGCGTCCTCGGCGATCTTGGCCTGCTCCGGCGTGGTCACGTCCATGATCACGCCGCCCTTCAGCATCTCCGCCAGGCCGGTCTTGACCCGCCAAGTCCCCTTCTGTTCCATCTCTTCCGCCCTCCGTCAACGGGTTAATCTTTATAGAATTCGCCTGGAAATCGGCGATTCCTTCGCTACACCGCGAACCGGTAGTTGATGATGTCGCCGTCCTGGACCACGTACTCCTTGCCCTCGAGCCGGAGCAGCCCCGCCTCCTTGACCTTGGCCATCGACCCAAGCCGTTTCAGGTCCTCGAACGCCACCACCTCAGCCCGGATGAAGCCTCGCTCGATATCGGAGTGTACCTTGCCGGCTGCCTCTTTGGCGCAGGTGCCTTTCCGGATCGGCCAGGCCCGGACCTCGTCCTCCCCCGCGGTGAGGAAGGAGATGAGCCCCAGGCTCTGGAAGGCCGCCCGGGCGATTCGCTCCACGCCGCTCTCGGAAAGCCCCAGGTCCGCCAGGAACATCTCCCGGTCTTCGCCGGACAGCTCGGCGATCTCCGCCTCCAACTGCCCGCAGACCGGCACCAGAGGGACGTTATGCTCCTTCGCCCAGGCCTCCAGTTCCGCCCGGCCGGGGTAATCACCCGACCTGAACTGCTGCTCATCCAGGTTGACCACCAGGATCACAGGCTTCTCGGTAAAGAAGGTAAAGCCACGCAGCGCCGCCTCTTCCGCGGGGGTGAAGGCGACGCCATGGATGGGACGCTCCTCGGTCAGGGCGGCCCGGCACTTCTCGAGTGCGGAGAGTTCGACCTCATGCTCCGGCCGGCGCTTCCCGGTCTGGATCCTGGCAATCCGCTTCTCGACCACGTCCAAATCAGCCAAGAGCAGTTCGTAGTTGACGGTCTGAAGGTCGCGCCAGGGGTCGACGCTTCCCTCGACATGGACCACCGCAGGGTTGGCGAAGGCCCGCACCACATGGATGAGAGCGTCGGCGTCCCGAATGGTGTTCAGGAACTCGTTGCCGAGCCCCTCCCCCGCCGCCGCCCCGCGCACCAGCCCCACCACGTCGAAGAGTTCGAGCGTGGCGTAGGTGGTCTTCCGCGGTTTGTAGAGGGCGGAGAGGTAGTCGATTCGCTTGTCCGGGACCCGGGCGACACCGACGTTGGTCTCCCGGCGCCCCGACAGATAGGTCGAAGTCTCGTGCCGGGCCTGGGTAAGCAAATTGAACACGGTGGTCTTGCCGGACATCGGCAACCCGATGAGGCCAATCTTCACAGCGACGCCTCCCTGGAACCTGGCCCATTATATCACACTACCGGCCCGCTTTCCAAACGAATGGGACGCACGGTGGAAACCAGCCGGCGAACGGAAACGTCAAGTTACCGCAGATGCGGTGGACGGGTGGCTTTCTCGGCGACCGTGTCGGTGGGAGGGACCGCCTCCGCCCAACCGGTCACCATGCCTACCAGCGCGCCCGGCGTGGAGAGAACCAGGTAGAAGTGAAAGGTGGCCGCAAGCACCAGATAGAGGGCGCCGAAGTAGTGCACGAGCCGAACCCGCTGCAGATCTCCAGCCAGCCGGACGACCAGGGAGCCGCTCTGGGCGGTCGGAGCCGCCAGCGCCCAGCCGGTCGCCACCTGGAGGAGGAGAACGGGCTGGAAGCTCAGATAGAGGAGCTTCTGGAGGAGATGATACTTGCCGCGCAACGGCGCCTCCTCGGACAGGAGGAGTTCGTAACGGAGGAGCCGGCCGGCTGTGCGCCAGTCCTGCCGGTTCGGGACCAAGTCATGCCAGGCGCCGCTCAGCATCGAGTAGAACGGGTACAGCACAACCGTGGCAGCGAGGAGCGGGGCAGAGGTCAGGTGGGTCAGGCGGACGTAGGCCACCCGAAGAACGCCCGGGGGCAGCCAGGGCCGGCTCAGGTAAAACCCGGTGAGCGCCAGGATCAGCGTCACTGCGACATGGAACCAGTGAAGGAGCCGGAGCGGCGAGGGGTGGCGGAGCACCTTCCCGGGAGGGCAGTTGGTTTTCCTCATGTCCGACTCCCCCCTGTTTTCTCCGGATCCAGTTCGAGCAGTTGAACAGCGCACATCGAGCACGGGTCGAAGGAGTGAACGATGCGCAAGAGCTCCACGGGGTTGGCCGGATCGGCCACCTCCGTACCCACGAGCGCCTCTTCGGCCGGACCCCGGCGGTTGTGCCCATCGTGGGGCGAGAGGTTCCAGGCCGACGGGGTGATCACTTGGTAATGAGCGATGCGTCCGCCGCGAATACGCACCCAGTGTCCGAGCGGGCCGCGCATGCTGTCGTGGAGCCCGGCGCCGGTGGCTGAGCGCTTCGGGCGCGGGGGAAGGTAACCGGGCTCCCCCGGCCGAACCTCCGCGAGCCACTCCTCCATCCAGGCAGCGACCTGCCGGGCCTCGTAGGAACGGGTGAGAAGGCGATCAAGGACCGCTGTACCCCGCCGGTAGTCGCCCCTTATCCACGCTCGGGCCAAAGGCCCTCCCTGCATCGGGTGTCCCCGGTAACGGGGCGCCTTGGTAAACGTGTAGCCGGTGGAGAGGTCGTCGGCCGGGTCGGTCCGCCCTGTCTCCGGAGGACGGACGGGCCGAGCCCCCTTCCGAAACCAGGCGTGTGTCACATCCTCGGTGATCGCGGCCGCCTCCACCTTTTCCAGCCGGCCCTCCACCACGGCTCCGGCGGGATAGTAGCGCTCGCCCGGCTTGTCCGGCTTGTCCGCACGAGGGAACATCCCGTAAGACAGCAAGTTGACGGGGCTGCGTCCAACGGTGAAGTATTCCGGCAGCCGTTCCGCCACCAACTCGGTGTCCGGCACCAACGCCTCCTCCACGAAGCGCCGGAGACCGGACAGGAGGGCCCGCGCCTGCATCAGGCGGTCGGCTCCCGGCGGCGCGGCCACCCCACCGGCCAGCATGGCCTGCTGGTGGGGAGCCCGGGTCCCGAAGACGACGAGCAGGGCATGGGCTTTCTGGCCGCTGCGGAAAGCCGCTTCGTAGTTTTTGAGGAGGCGGGCGTTTTCCGCCGGGGAAAAGGGGGTCTTCAGGTTAAGGCGGGGAGTCCAAGGGGGCCGGTCCGGGAGCGAGACGCCGAAGTGTGGCAGGCTGAGGAGGTAAAAGTGCCGGATGTGGTTTTGTACGAGATCGGCGCCGAAGATGAGATTGCGCAGAAGGATCCCGTTGGGCGGCACCTCCGCCCCGTAGGCGTCCTCCAGCGCCATGGCCGAGGCGACCCCGTGGGCGGAGGAACAGATCCCACAGATGCGCTGGGCCACAAAAGGGGCGTCGGCTGGGTCCCGACCCACCAGGATTAGTTCAAAGCCCCGGAAGTTGGGGTTGCCCAGGCGAGCCTCAACCACCCGGTTGCCCTCCAATTCAACCTCGACTCGGGCAATGCCGTTTTGCTGATTGAGCGGATCGATCACGATCTTGCGGGTCATCGCGGTCTCCGTCCTCGCTGGTAGGCCCGCTTCAAGGCTTCTTCGATGGCCTGGCGGCGCTCCTCGGGGGTGCGCGAGCCCAGGCTTGCTGCGGCTGGCCTCGGGAGACTGTCTGGTGCCAGCAAAGCGGTTTCCGGCCCAGGATCGGCCGGCTGGGCAGGCGTCTGGGCAGGCTGTTTCTTGGCCTGCTCCCGGTGGACAAAGGTGCCCACCGTCTTCTGAAGCCTCCCTTTCGCTAGACTCACCCCCAGGTGGCCAGCGATCACCGCCCCGGTGGCCCCCGCGGCCAGCCACCCCGCCGTCTGCGCCGTGGCGTGCACCCCCGGTGTCCCTACGTCCGGCAGGTGGGCGAAGAACGGCTCCATCCGGTCGGGGAAGCCGGGCTCGGTGCAACCGATGCAGGGTGAACCGCTCTCGATGTACCAGTTCAGGTGGTCGCCCCAGCGGCGTTTCGGGACGTCGCAGAAAGAGACCGGTCCCTTGCAGCCGAGCCGGTAGAGGCAGCCGTCATCGCCGAGGCGCTCAGCGAAATGGCCGTTCTCGAAGCTCGCCCGGCGGACGCACTGGTCGTGAACCGTTTGGCGGAAGAACATGAGCGGCCGGCCGAACCGGTCTACCGGTGGGGGGCCATAGAAGATCAAGTGGACCAGGGTTCCGATGAGCCAGTCCGGATGGACAGGGCATCCGGGAACGTTGATCACCGGGCGGTCAATGAGCGCCGAAACGGGCACCGCCCCGCTCGGGTTGGGCCGGGCGGCGTAAGGGCCGCCGTACGCGGCGCAGGTCCCGCTCGTCACCACGTGCTTCGCCTTGGCCGCCACCTCCCGGACCGCCTCCACAGCCGTCCAGCGTTTGCCCCGGGCCTCTCCAACCATGCCGTAGCGATTGTGCGCCCGGGTGAGCGGCGCCCCCTCCACCACCAGAATGAACTCGCCCGCCCGCTCCTCGGCCGTCTTCAGAATGGTTTCCAGCGCCATCTGCCCGCTGGCGGCCATCACGGTGTACTCCGCCCGCAAGTCGATGACCTCAAGGATCAGCTTGAGGAAGTCCGGTTTGGTCGCATTGAGCAGGGAGAAGATGTCTCCGGCACAGGTGACCGTCTCCAAGTAGATCACCGGCGGACGGGTAGCGGCCAGGGCCGTCAGGAACTCCCCCAAAGCGTCGAAAAGGGTGTCGGCGAGGCAAAGACTTCCCGCCGTCGAGGCGACCAGCTTGAGAAAGTCCCGGCGCGTCAGCATCCGCTCGCCCCCCTTCCATGGTTATCCTGTCCAGGGAGGGAACGGATTATTTACCCAAGCCGGCGGAGAACGACCAGGCTGGCCATCCCCACGAGCGCCGTAAGAAACAGGCTACGCCGGTGAAAGAAGGCCACCAAAAAGGTCGGAAGGGCGGCCAGGAGATAAAGGTTCTCCCGGCTCAGGGCGAGGCGCCCGTTCATCACGACCAGGCTCGGGGCGAGCAAGGCGGCCAGGATGGCCACCGGGATGAAGGAAAGCCAGCGCAGGACCGGCTCCGGAAGCTTCCGCTGATGCAGGAAGAGCAGCGGAGCAACCCGCGGCCCATAGGTGACCAACGCCATGCCAGCAATCAGGATCAGCCACTCACTCCGCACGGGCGACACCTCCGGCGGTCTCGCCCAGCGCCGCTCCCTGGGGTCGAGCGAGGAGGGCGCCCACGGCGGCGGCGATGGCCGCCGCCAGAAGGACGTTCCACCGGCCAGGAATCAGGAAGGGCAGGCCCAGCGAGAGTCCCCCGGCGAACAGGGCCACCACCACGTCAAGCCGCCCACGGATCTGCATGAAAAGGAGGGCGATGAACATCGCCGGCAAGGCGAAGTCCAACCCCAGCCGCTGTGGATCGCCCAGGGCGGTCCCGACCAGGTAACCGGCCGCTGAACTGACCGTCCAGGCCAGATGGGCTGCTTGATTCACGGCCAGGAGCGCTGCTCCGGAGTAGGACGGGTCGCCTTGACGGAGCCGGGTGGAGTGAAGAGCGAAGCTTTCGTCGGTGAGCTGTCCGCCGAAGTAGGCCAGCCACCGCTTGGAGTAGCGTTCGAGATAGGGTGAGAGGGCGGCGCTCATGAGGAAGTGGCGCAGGTTGACCAGCAAGGTGGTGAGGATGATGGCCAGGCGTCCGGCGCCTGCCTGCCACATGGCCACCGCGATGAACTGGGCCGACCCGGCATAAACGAAAAAGGAGAGGGCTACCGTTTCAACCAAGGTCAGCCCCGCCTGGTGGGCGAGGACGCCATACGCCACGCCCACCGGCGCATAGCCGAGGAGAATCGGGGCAGAGGCCCGCAGGCCGAAGAGGACGGGACTGGTCCGCAGGCCAAACATGGGCTACTCCCGCTGGCGCAGGTGGGGAAAGAGCAGCACGTCCCGGATGGAGGGCGAATCGGTGAGGATCATGACCAGCCGGTCGACCCCCACCCCGAGCCCCCCAGTTGGCGGCATCCCGATCTCCAGGGCGTTGAGGAAGTCCTCGTCGAGGTACTGGGCCTCCTCGTCCCCCTTCTCCCGAGCCCGAACCTGGGCTACGAACCGTTCCCGTTGGTCAATGGGGTCGTTCAGCTCGGAAAAGCCGTTGGCCATTTCCCAGCAGTTGATGTACGCCTCAAAACGGTCGGTCAGCGTCGGGTCGTCCGGCTTCCGCTTGGCCAGCGGCGAGACCTCGACCGGGTGGTCGGTGATGAAGCAAGGCTGGACCAATGTCGGCTCGACAAACGCCTCGAAAACCTCCTGGATCATCTTCCCCCGGTTGGGGAGCTTCTCCGGTTCAAGGCCGAGCCTTTTCACCACGGCGATCGCCGCCGCGTCGTCCCGGATCTCCCGGAAATCGACCCCCGTCTTGTCGCGGATGGCGTCGATCATGGACAGCCTGGGCCAGGGCGGGCTCAGGTCAAGCGTCTGACCCTGGAAGGCCACCTTGGTCGTCCCGAGCACCTCCTGCGCCACATGGGCGAAGAGTTCCTCGGTCAGCCGCATCATCTCCTGGTAGTCGACGTACGCTTGGTAGATCTCGAGCAAGGTGTACTCGGGGTTGTGCTTGATCGAGATGCCCTCGTTGCGGAACACCTTCCCCAACTCGAAGACTTTTTCGAAACCGCCGACGACCAGCCGCTTCAGATGGAGTTCCTCGGCAATGCGCAGGTAGAGGTTCATATCGAGGGCGTTGTGGTAGGTGATGAAGGGTCGGGCATTCGCCCCGCCGGGGATGGGCTGCAGGGTCGGGGTCTCCACTTCGAGGAAGCCCCGCTCAGCGAGGAAGGAACGGATCGCCTGCACGATCCGGCTGCGGGTCTCGAAGACCTGCCTCACCCGGGGGTTAACGATCAGGTCGACGTACCGCTGCCGGTAGCGGAGTTCGACGTCGGTCAGTCCGTGCCACTTCTCGGGCAAGGGGCGGAGCGACTTGCAGAGGATGGTGAATCCGTCCACGGCAAGCGTGACCTCGCCGCGGCGGGTGCGGAAGACGTGGCCGGAGACACCGATGAAGTCGCCCAAATCCAGGGAGGCGAAAAGCTCGTACGCTTCCTTTCCCAAGACGTCCACCTTGGCGTACAACTGGATTTGGCCTGACCCGTCCTGAAGGTTGGCAAAGGCGGCCTTGCCGTGCAGGCGCAGCGCCATCAACCGCCCCGCCAGGCGGACACCGGACAGGGTGGGTGGTTCGGCCGCCTCCGCACCAGCTCCGGCCGCCTGCTCCCTTTCGCGCGCCTCGAACGCCCGGCGAGCGTCGGCCGCCAGATAGGTCCGGTCATAGGAAGTCGGGCGGTAGGGATCGAGCCCCGCCGCCCGCAAGTCATTGAGCTTCTGTCGGCGCACCCGTTCGAGTTCGTTCAGGTCCTCCTGAACGGCCGCGGCCGGGCATCCGTCTCCTGCAGTATTAATGGTGGCTGACCTCCATGATCTGATACTGGATGACTCCGTCCGGGACGGCCACGTCAACGACCGTTCCGACCTTCTTCCCCAGAATGGCCTTGCCGACCGGGGCTTCGTTCGAGATCCGGTCGTTCACCGGGTCGCTCTCCGCCGAACCGACCAGCCAGTACTCGTGAATCTCGCCCGTCTCCAGGTCCTTCAGCTTCACTTTGGAGCCTAGGCTGACGACGTTTTTCTGGGTAGCGGTTTCGTTGATCACCCGCGCGTTGCGCAGGATCTTCTCTACAGTGGCGATGCGCCCCTCGATAAACGCCTGCTCGTTCTTGGCATCCTCGTACTCCGAGTTCTCGGAGATGTCGCCGAACTCCAGGGCCTGCTTGATGTGTTCCGCGACCTCCCGGCGGGCCACCGTTTTCAAGTACTCGAGTTCCTTTTCGAGCTTTTCGAGGCCTTCAGGAGTCAGAAGCACCTCTTTGTCCGACATTCTCTCCGCTCCTCATACCGCCTAGATACTATAACAAGCACTGAAGCAGCTTAATCAGCTCTCAGTGCTTGCGGACCCCCCGATTTCCAATTCATTATAAGAGCAGCGCTCCAGCTTTGTCAAGTACCGCGGCCGGCCGAAAGCCACCCCGTTTCAACGCCTCACCGAGGGCCAACGCTCCACCGAGCGACGGCTCTCTGCTCCCGACCAAGCGGAGAATCTCCTCCCCCTTGGTCGCAGGGTCCGCCCCGGCTCCCGCCCCCACCGCCGCCAATGCCGCCAGATCGGCTGCCACCAGCGGGCGGTCGAGGGCCTCTCCCGGAGTCCACACCGCCCCTGGCAGTCCCGCTGAAGGCCGTCCAGCCGGCCAGGTGAACAGCGCCCCGGAAATCACCCGGGCCCTGCACCCATCCACGCCGGCGTCGAGTTCAAGGACCACCGTCTCTGGACGCAGCGTCTCAACCGCCCCGGCGGGCAGCGGCGCCGCCAGCACCACCAGGTCCGTCCGCTCCAACACCCTGGGCCACCGGTCCGTCACCCGCGCCGCAGTCCCGGTCTCGTGGAGGATGCGGCCAGCCAGGCGGGTCAGCGGTGCGCTGTTGCCGGCGAGGGTTAGGCGGCCAAACCGCCGGGCGAAAAAGCGGGCGGCGACCCGCCCCACCGGGGTTTCACCGCCCACCAGCACGACTTCTGCCCGTTCGCAGTCCCAGTTCCGGGCTGCCGCCACCAGCTCGGCCGCAGCCAGCGACCCAACCAAACGCCCGGCCCACTCCTCGACCACCCCGCCCGCGGTTCCGCCGTAAACGGCTTCGACGGCCTCCCGGAGCGGGTCCGCCACTCCCGGAAACCAGGGGAACCCCCGCCCGAACCCGAACAACCGCAGGCCGCGGGCGGCCAGCTCCTCCACCAGGCCGATCAGGTGTTGTCGGCGCTTGGCTGCCTCCCAACGCCGGACCCCCTCGGCCGTGGCCGCGAGTCCCACCACCGCCCCCGCTGGCGCCGGGACCGGATCATCTGCTCCGGGGCCAAATTCAACCAGCATTCGCCAGGGGATGAACCGCCCCGCTTGTCCGAGGAGGGCCTCCGGTACCCAGCCGGCCAGCGGGAACCACCGCTGCCGCTCACGCCGCTCGATCGGCGCCACCAGGTAGGCGAAACCCTCCATCAAGTCCCACCCTGCGTCGCAGGCTATCCGAGTTCACCCCACCGCTGGCGGAGTGGCCAGATCGATATACGTGTATTTCATCTTGCCCCCGGCATTGCCTGGGTTTACGCCAAGGAGGTGATCCTAGGCTTGAACCCCAACTTGTCGAGGAGGGCGTGGTAGTCTGCCGCGGTGATCTCGGCCAGCGGCTTCCCGCTGAAGGCGACGAGCAGGGCCTCCATCACGTTGGTGCCGAAAGAGCGCCCCTCCAATTCCGGGGTGGTGGTAATGAGCGTCGCTACGCCACGCCTCCGCAGGTCCTCGACATCCCCCCGGGTAGTGGTGTTGGTGAGGATGACCTTCCCCGGGATTTCCTTCGGCAGCGACTTCTTGATGAAGAGGAAGTCCCCGGCGACGATATCGGCCCAGTGGTACCAGCGGCCCCACTTGGGGTTCTCGCTTTCCTGGGCCGAGCCGGTCGGGTAGAGCCACTCGAAGGGCAACTGCACGGCCACCGGAGCGAGGAGAGAGGCGGCCAGGTGAAGCGTGGAGAGCTTCCGGATGGGGATCGGCAGCCCGAGGGCGAACATAAAGTCCCCCATCACCACCTCCGCTCCGGCTTCGATCAACGATTCGGCCAGGCCAAAGCGGTCCAGTGCGCAGACGACAAAGGCCTTCTTCCCCCGCAGCGGGAAGCCACCCCCCACCAGCTCCTTCACCGTGCGCCGCTCCAGGGTGTTCTTGAGCCCAGACCCGTCCACGATGGGGGTCACCTCGGCCGCCGCGGCCAGCCGTTTGGCGTCCCGGATGACATAGCGCCGGCGCCCCGCCACCAGGTACAGGTCTATCCCGCCCATCCCGAAGGCGTCGACCTTCCCGTCCAACTGCCTGATCAGGGCGACTGCCTTATCCATGCTGCCGTCGGTTCCGATTCGCTCGATCCGCACCTTCTCACCGAGCAGCTCCAATTCCACGGCGTGGTCACGCTTTGAAGAACCGAGAGAGACGCTCACAATCCGCTTCACGCTGCCTACCTCCCTGCAACGGCGCTAGTCCTGGCGCTTCTTCCCCGCCTTGAGCTGGCGGATTAGGTTGCGCAGGAACTCCGGGTCCACGTTTCGGTCCGTCTCGATCGGCGAGGTCCCCAGCTCGAGTCCGACCACCTTCGCCCCCAGGATGGCCTCGGCCAACTGGATCCGCATGTCCGACCCAGCAAAGAGCACCGCGTCGAACTCCTTCATCTGGGAGATGAGTTCCATGATCTGGTTGGCAATCTCGATCCCGTTCCGCTCTCCGAAGTAAGCCCACCGTTCGGAGTTGGTGAGCAGAAGCACGTACTCGACCCCCTCCCGCTGGGCCACTTCTTCGAGTTCTGACTTGTTCCCGACCGGAAAGCCAATAAGGGCGATCCGGGGGCCCTTTCCCACTTCGCCGAGAGTCTCCAGGCGGGAGACGAAGGTTCGGTCCACCCCAACCACCCGTCCCGCCTCAGCCTGGGAATACCCCTGCACCCGCAACTCCAGCAAGCGGTCAATCGCCCGTCGAATTCGCCCCCGGCTCAAGAGCTTATCGCCCACCCGTATGAACTCCATAGTCGGTCCTCCCCCCTGATGCTGCTAGGAGCAACGGCAGGCAGATGTGCACACTTCTGTGAACATATTACCAGACGAAGGGGAGACCTTGCAACTCGGCATAAGACCGAAGAACGTCGATTACCTCGGCCAAGGTGGTGGCAGCGTGGATCTGCTGCTTGGCCGGGCCAGCGCCGCGAAGACCCTTGAGGTACCAGGCGGCGTGTTTGCGCATCTCTCGCACGCCGTGTTCTTCGCCCAGGTAGGCAACCTGCATCCGGAGGTGGCGGAGGAGCATCGAGAGCCGCTCCTCGACGGAGGGCGGCGGAGAAACGGGGCGGCCGGCCAGAGCCTCAGCGGCTCGCCGGAGAAGCCAGGGGTTGCCGAGCGCCCCCCGGGCGATCATCACGGCATCGCATCCGGTGGCCTCCCGCAGCGCCACCGCCTCCTCCGGGGTAGTGACGTCGCCGTTGCCGACCACTGGGATGCGCACCGCCTCCCGGACCTCCCGGATGATGGTCCAATCGGCCCGGCCGGAGTAGAACTGGTCGCGGGTTCGCCCATGCACGGCGATCAGCGCCGCCCCGGCCTCCTCGGCCACCTGCGCCACCTCGACCGCGTTTCGGTGGGCGCTGTCCCACCCGGCCCGGAACTTGACCGTGACCGGCACGCCCCGCGGCCCGGCTACCGCCACCAGCGCCCGGATGATCTCGCCAAGGAGCGCCGGCTCCCGCATCAGGGCAGCCCCCTCCCCGTTCTTCACGATCTTGGGAGTCGGGCAACCGGCGTTCAAGTCGATCGCCGCTGGCCGCCCAACCGGCCGTCCGTGCTCCGGGGCGCCTCCGCTCCCACCCTCGAGCACCAGCGCCGCTGCCCGGGCCAGAATCTCTGGCTCCCGGCCGAAGAGCTGGACGCTCACCGGACCCTCGGCCGGGTCGCGCCGGAGCAGTTCCTGCGTCCGGGCGTTTCGGTAGACCAGGGCCATCGCCGAAACCATCTCGGTGTAGGCCAGTCCGATCCCCATCTCCCAGGCGAGGAGGCGGAAGGGCAGGTCCGTGACGCCAGCCATCGGCCCCAGGACCACCCGACTGTGCAGCGCAACCCCGTCGAAGCTCCAGGCAGAGTTGTTGGCGAGATCCATGGACGTCTCCCCAAGCATGAAACGAGCCCGGGGGTTCGCCTCCCGGGCTCCGACCTAACCTTGGTTACTTGGCCGCTTTCTCGTACTTCTTCTTGAACCGGTCCACCCGCCCGCCGGTGTCGACGATCTTCGCCTTGCCGCCGGTGTAGAACGGGTGGCATTTGGAGCAAAGCTCGACCCGGAGGTTCTGCTTGGTGGACCCGGTCTTGAACGACGCACCGCAGGCGCACGTCACCGTGGTCTGGTAGTACGGCGGATGAATGCCTTCCTTCACGTTTTCACCTCCCGGGCTAAGCCGACGCCAATAACTATAGCACAGGGGTTCACGGTTGACAAGAAGGACGATCGTGAGCGCTATTCGTCTGCGGAATTGCACCTATTCCCGGTCCGCGTCGAACTCCTGGCCCTTGGGGCCGATGGCCGAGCGGACCATGCGCTCGAGGCGAATGAGGTACTCGCCCTCGTTTTCCGACTTCAGCCAGGCCTCTTCCTTCAACTGCTCGACCAGTTCGGGGGAGAGTCCGCAGTCGTAGGCCAGCTTCTCGATCTGGACTTCGTTCACCGTCTTCCCTCCTCTAGTTGGCCGGCGAGCCCTTGGCCCCGGACCCGGCCTGAGCGGATCGGCGTCCCACCGGGCGGGAGGAGTTCCCCACCTCAACCCCGGGGAGCGACTTCAGCTCCTCAATCAACCGTCGCACGCCCAGCAGCTCCCCCTGAGGCGGAGGAAGGAGGCGGACCAGCACTTCGGGGTCCAAGTTGAGGTTGCGCAGTTGTACCAGGTTTATTCCGTTTGCCCTGATGAACTCCTTCAAGGCGGCGACCTCGTCCGGCCGGTCGGTCAGGCCGGGAAAGGCCAAGAGATTGAGGGAGACATAGACCCCCGCCTGACGGGCCAGACGGATGGAGGCCTCAACATCCCCCAGGGTGAACCCCGCCGGACGGTGGTAGGCCTGGTAGACCGCCGGGCGAGCAGAGATTAGGGTGACCCGCAGCGAGTCAAGGCCGGCCTCGACGATCCGGCCAACCGCCTCTGTGTTCCCGGCGTTGCTGTTCAGGTTGATTGTCCCCCGCCCCGTCTCTTTTCGGATGAGCCGGATGGCCTCGACCAGGATGTCCGCCTGGAGCGAGGGCTCCCCCTCGCACCCCTGCCCGAAGGAGACGATGGCGTCCGGAGCCTTCTTCAAGTGGGCCACCGCCAACTCGGCGATCTCCTCCGGAGTCGGCACGAAGTCTATCCGGTCCTGCGGAGACGGGGCGCCCCCCGGCTCCTGGTGCGAGAGGCAGCCGACACACCCGGCATTGCAGGCCGGTGATACCGGAATGCCCGCCTCCCACCGCCGGTGGAAGAGGTTCTGAGCGGTGAAGCAGTGGTATTCCAAGGCGCAGCGGGCCAGGTGCGGCACCAGCCGGTTCTGGGGAAACTCCCGCTGTAGGGCGGCCACCTTCTGCGGCAGCGAGGGCCGGTTATAGTGAACCGGGTTCCACTTCTCTGCCGCCTCGGGCGGATCGGTCTGAACGGCGGCCACGGCAAACCCGCCCCGGTGCCAGGCCACGGCGGTATAGCCAAACAGTGGCAGTGGCAGAGCGGGTGTGCCTTTTTCCAGGTTGCCGTACCCGGGAAGGTGGAGGCGGGTATACCCCTGGGGGAGGAGGGCCCCCACCGCGCTAAGCTGGTCGTCAGCGCCCTCCACTGCCACCTCCAACAACTCGCCCGTGACCGGGTCCTGCCCGACTGGCGGCCGCCCCGGCAGGCTCACCAGAGTCGCCCCGTCCGGCAGGGGAATCAGGTCTTCGGGGGTCAAAGGATAGGTGAAGTCCCACGACCGTCCAGTCGCAACCAGCTGCGGCTCGTCGAGCATGTGATCAGCGGGATCAGCGTAGAGCAGGGCGGGATCAGCCACCGGAGTGCTCCTCCTTTCGGCGAGTCGCTACCGGCGCAATAGAGACAAGGGGTTCTCGGGCCGCCCGTCGACTCGCACCTCGAAATGCAGGTGAGGACCGGTGGACGAACCGGAACTGCCGGACAAGGCGATGGTCTGACCCCGTTCGACGACTTCCCCGGGTCGCACCAGCAGGCGGGAGTTATGGGCGTACCAGGTGCGGGTTCCGCGCCCGTGGTCCAGGATGATCAAACGCCCGTAACCCGCCCGCCAGCCCGCGAACTCCACCCGTCCGGGGGCCGAGGCGTGCACTTTGTTCCCCCAGAAGGTGGCGATGTCGATGCCCTGATGCACCCGGCCCCAACGAGGTCCGAACCGGGAACTGATCCAGCCCCGGGTGGGCCAGCTCAGGTAGAGAGGGCCCAGGCCCCGGGAGGCGAGCCAGTCGTCGCGCCGGCGGGGCTTGATCCCCGGCAGGATGATCTGCTGCCCCGGCTTTACCGGCTCATCTTCCAGGAGCCCGTTGGCCGCCCTGATCTTGGTCTCCGCCACCCAGAACCGCTTGGCGATGACGGCCAGCGTCTCCCCCTTCCGCACGGTGTAGACGGCCCCCCGTCCGGTCATGACCTTAATCTTCTGACCAGGGCGCAAGCGGTCGGGAAGAAGGTCGGGGTTGAGTCCCTCCAGGGTGTCGGGGTCTGACTTATAGCGGGCGGCAATCGAGGCGAGAGTCTCGCCTTCCGCCACCGTGTGCGTCAGGATGCGCAGACGGGCTGCTCCGGCAAGCCGCGGGTCGATAGCCCGCACCGCCACCTCCGGGCGGGTGCTCGCCGCCCCAGAGGACGGCCGGACGACCGGGCTCACCGGAAAGGTCTCGCCTTGTGGGGTCAGGGGTGCTGCAGAAAAGGGCAGCGCCGCCTCGACCCGGCTCTCCCCGCTGGGCGCGGTCAAGTCTCCCGGAAGCCGCGGCGCAGCCAAACCAGCCACGGCCACGGCCGACAGGACGGACAGAGCGAGGATAACCAGCGGATGCCGGAAGTAATTGAACCAACTGGTCACTGGCGTCTCACCTTGCGCATGTTGGCTCTTGGCTATTCTTCCCCTGCGCCCCATATTCCTTCCATTGCCAATCGTTTTCCCGCAAGACGCTTCCGCTCAGCCCGAGTAACGCTCATCGGACCGGGCCGCCCGGAGGTTTTCGGCAAAGGAGGATTTGATCACGATCTGGGCCAGCTCTTTGTTGGTCTTGGTCTTGGTCAGGCGGTCGAGCAGAAGCTCCGTCGTCTCGGCCGGACCCAACGAGGCCAGCACCTTGCGGAGGATGTACATCATCTCCATCTCCTCCGGATCAAGGAGCAGCTCCTCTTTCCGCGTGCCGGACTTGTAGATGTCCACGGCCGGGAAAATGCGCCGCTCGGCCAACTTCCGGTCGAGGTGGATCTCGGAATTGCCGGTTCCCTTGAACTCCTCAAAAATCACGTCGTCCATTCGGCTGCCCGTCTCGATGAGCGCCGTGGCCAGGATGGTGAGGGATCCGCCCTCTTCGAAGTTTCGCGCCGCGCCGAAGAAGCGCTTTGGCCGGTGGAGGGCGGCTGGATCCACGCCGCCCGAGAGCGTCCGGCCGCTCGGCGCCACGACCAGGTTATGAGCCCGGGCCAGGCGCGTGATCGAGTCGAGGAGGATCACCACGTCCCGTCCCATCTCCACTAGGCGCTTGGCCCGTTCCAGGACCATGTCGGCCACCTTGACGTGATTCTCCGGGGGCTGATCGAAGGTGGAGGACACCACCTCACCATCGACCGAGCGCTCCATGTCCGTAACCTCTTCTGGACGCTCGTCGATCAGCAGGACGATCAGGTAGACCTCAGGATGGTTCCGGCTGATGGCGTTGGCGATCTTCTTGAGGAGAGTCGTCTTGCCAGCTTTGGGTGGAGAGACGATCATCGCCCGCTGCCCCTTGCCGAGCGGGGCCATGATGTCGATGAGCCGGTTCGCCACCTCTTTCGGGTCAGTCTCCAGGTGAAGGCGGCGGTTGGGGTAGATCGGCGTGAGGTCGTCGAAGTTCGGCCGTCGAATCATGCGCTCTGGCTCAGCCCCGTTCACCGAGAGCACCCGGAGCAGCGCAGGATACCGCTCACTGTCGCGCGGGAGCCGGATCTGCCCCCGGACGAGGTCTCCATCGCGCAGATAGAACCGGCGGATCTGGGAAGGCGAGACGTAGATGTCGCTGGAACCCGGGACGTAGCTCGAGGAGCGCAGGAAACCGTAGCCGTCGGGGAGGACTTCCAGGATCCCCTGGCCATATCGCTCGGGGGAGTGCTCCCCTCCCCCCTCGGCAGGCGCCGGCGCTTCGATGGTGTACTCCTGCGGCCGCGGCAGCTGGCCCTCGGTCTGGACGAGAGTGGCCGGCACGGTCACGGGGGGCGGTGCGACGACGGGAGCTCGTGCGGCGGCACCGTTCACCGCTGCCAGGGCAGCGGATGATTGAGGTTGCGGTTGGGGGTGGGGTGGGGTTGAAGATACGAGGTTGGGGGCACCAGCGGGGCCCAGCGGCCGAGGACCTCGGCGGGCCAACTCGACCCCTTGCGCCTTGGGTGGACGTCCCCTCCGCCGAGGTAGCGGCCCGCCCGGGCGCCCTCCGTTCGCAGCCGAAGCTCCTGCGGGGGGCGATACCCGCACCACCGGAGTCGAAACGGGCGGAGTCAGAGTGGGCGCCGGAGGTACGGGAGGTGCGACGGGGGCAGTTGCCTCCCGGCCGTTGTTCTGGGCCGCATCGGCCCGCCGCCGTTCGGCGTGCTCCGAAACCACCTTGCCGATAGCCTCCACCAACTCCGCCTTGTGCATCCGGGTGACGCCCTTGATGCCGATCCGCTTCCCGATGTCCCTCAATTCGGCCAGAGTCTTCTTACCCAGGTCCCCAATGCTCAAACCTGTCACCTCGTCGGCCGGCTACGCCCGTCCGGCGCTGCCGAAGAGCCGTATTTTCTCCCGCACAACCTCTTCCATGGCCCGGCGGGCGGGGCTCAGAATTTCGCGGGGGTCGTAGAGGTCCTCGTCGTCCGCCAGTGTGCGTCGGACGGCGCTGGCAAAGGCCAGTCTGATCTCGGTATCGATGTTGATCTTGCGTACCCCCAACCTGATCGCCTCACGGATGGCGTCGTCGGGTACTCCCGAAGCGCCGTGGAGGACCAGCGGGGTCTTGACCAGCCGGTCGATGGCAGCCAGGCGGCCGAAGTCGAGTTTCGGTTCACCCTTGTACACTCCGTGGGCCGTGCCTACAGCCACTGCCAAGGCGTCGCAGGCCGTCTCCGCTGCGAAGCGGGCGGCCGCCTCCGGGTCGGTGAACGTGGCTTCCCGCTCGGCGACGGTAATATCGTCCTCCGTTCCCCCGATTCGCCCCAGCTCCGCCTCAACCGAGACTCCGACCGCATGAGCCACCTCGACCACCCGGCGGACCAGCTCGGCGTTCCCCTCGTACGATAGGCGCGAGCCATCCACCATCACGGCGGTGAAGCCGGCGTGGATACACTGCATCGCCTGGGCGAAGCTGGTGCCGTGGTCGAGGTTGAGAGCGATCGGAACCGTGGCGCGGGCCGCGGCCACCTTGGCCATCGCCACAATATATTCGAGGCCGGCGTACTTGATGGCCCCCTGACTTGCTTGAAGAATGACTGGGGCCCTCTCCCCCTCGGCGGCCGCCACGATGGAAGTCAGCGTCTCCAGGTTGTTTACGTTGAACGCTCCGACGGCATAACCATCCTTCTCAGCCGCAGCAAGCAGCGTGGCACCAGAAACCAACGGCATTATTCACCCTTCTTCCCTTCTGAAAGACACACGCAGTTAGAGAAAGCGCCGAACAAGCAGAAGCCCGTCTTGAATTCGGAAAAGTGAGAGGTCGCAGAGGGAGGCAAGCCAGCCGCTGTCCTAAATTCGGCCTCTCTCGCCGTATCCCTCCTGCCTCAACCGGGCAGGGCGATTTTTTTTACGCGCCCGCTCAAATCGAACAGCACATAGACCCACTGCCCAGGCTGGAGAACCTCGACCCCGAACCAGTTCCCGGCCCGACTTACCCGGCAGGCCGGAGCCAGCTGCCGCACTGTCAGCCGCCCGTCCAAAAGCTCGAGAGTCAGTCTCTCTGAGCCAACGGTCACCACTCTGGCCTCGCCCCCGGGATATTCTCCCTCGACTAGCCTCGCCCGTCCGTCCGGGGCCAGCCAGACAAGGACCTCATGGCAGAATCCGGGAGCGACGGGGCGCAGCGCCCACAGGGTGGAGGGCTGACCGTCCCGCCGGACCACCGCCCCCGGGGCCAGCTGCACGACCCGCTCTACACCGTCCGGTGTCTTCAGCCGGAGGCTTTCCGACTCCGGATGCACCGCCGCCACCTCGCCGGCCAGCCAGAGAGAGCAACCGGAGGCCAGCGCATTCGCAGCGTGAAGGACCGCCAGAAGTGAGGTGAAAACGGCGACCAGGCACCACCGGTATGCCTTGACCAACTTTGGAGCCCCCTCGCCCGAGATTGGTGCATTTCCAGTCTCGCCACTCTCGGGCGGGGGTATTCAAGAAAACTCTACCCCTTCCGGTAGCGGTGGTAGGCCTTGGCCGCCCCCACGAAGTCCCGGAACAGCGGATGGGGACGGTTGGGCCGGGATTTGAACTCGGGGTGGAACTGCGTACCCACGAACCAGGGGTGGTCAGCCAGCTCGACGATCTCGACCAGCCGGCGGTCGGGGGAGAGCCCAGCGATGACCAGTCCTGCCTCGGTCAGCGCCGCCCGATACTCGTTGTTGAACTCGTAGCGATGGCGGTGGCGCTCGTAGACGATCCCGCCCCCGTAGGCCGCGGCGCTCTTCGTGTCCGCAGTCAGAACGCAAGGGTACAGGCCCAGCCGCATCGTCCCGCCGAGGTCCTCCACGTCCTTCTGCTCCGGCATCAGGTCAATCACCGGATGCTCCGTTCCGGCGTCGAACTCGGAGGAATTGGCCCCCTCGAAGCCTCCTACGTGGCGGGCGAAGTCGATGACCGCACACTGCATCCCCAGGCAGATGCCGAGGAAGGGGATCCGCTGTTCCCGGGCGTGGCGGATGGCGTTGATCTTCCCCTCGATCCCCCGGTAGCCGAAGCCGCCGGGGACGAGTATCCCGTCGGCCTCCTTAAGGAGCTCAGCCACCTCGGCGGGCGGATGACCCTCCAGCTTGTCCGCCTGGAGCCACTTGATCCGGACCTCGACGTCGTTGGCGATCCCGGCGTGGCGGAGCGCCTCCACTACGGAGAGATAGGCGTCATGCAGGGAAACGTACTTGCCGACCAGAGCGATCGTAACCCGTTCGTGGAGGTTCTTCAACTTCTCCACCATCTCCCGCCAGTCGGTCAGGTCATGGTTGCCGGCCGGCAGGTTCAGCCGGCGGATGACAATGTCGTCCAGCCCCTCCGCGGCGAAGAGCAGCGGAACCTCATAGATTGACTCGGCGTCCTCGTTCGGGATGACAGCGTCGACATCCACGTCGCAGAAGAGCGCGATCTTCTTCTTGAGTTCCTTGGAGAGGGGCCGCTCGGAGCGGCAGACGATCACGTCCGGCTGGATGCCGATGTTCCGCAGTTCCTTGACCGAGTGCTGGGTCGGCTTCGTCTTAAGCTCCCCGGCTGCCTTGATGAAGGGCACGAGAGTGACGTGTATGTACATCGTGTTTTCCCGGCCCACGTCGATCCGAAGCTGACGGATGGCTTCGAGAAAAGGCAGCGACTCGATGTCGCCAACCGTTCCGCCGACCTCGACGATCACCACGTCAGCCCCGGTCTCCTTGGCCACCCGGATGACCCGGTCCTTGATCTCGTTGGTCACGTGAGGGATGACCTGCACTGTTCCGCCGAGGTAGTCACCCTTCCGCTCTTTGTTGATGATCGACCAGTAGATCTTCCCGGTGGTGACGTTGTTGAGCTTGGAGAGGTTGATGTCGATGAACCGCTCGTAGTGGCCCAGATCAAGGTCGGTCTCGGCCCCGTCGTCGGTCACGAACACCTCGCCGTGCTGGTAGGGGCTCATCGTCCCAGGATCGACGTTGATATACGGGTCGAACTTCAGGATCGAGACGGACAGCCCCCGGCTCTTGAGCAGCCGTCCAAGCGAGGCGGCGGTGATGCCCTTGCCCAACGACGAGACCACGCCACCGGTCACGAAGATGTACTTGGCCATGACAACCTCCTGCTAGCGGTAGTTTAGGACCACGGCCCGCCAGGGTTTCAACCCATTTAAGCCTGCAGGGGTTAGAGTGAGACGGTTGCTGTTCGGGCGCTCGACCTGAGGACAAAGCTTCAAAAACGGCTCGACCGGCCCGATATCCAGCCGGCAGACTTCGGTCTTGTAGTGCATTGGGATGGCGATTTTCGGCGCCAGACCTTGGCAGACGTCGTATGCCCCCTGAGCGTCAATGGTGTACGTCCCGCCGACCGGCACCAAGAGCACGTCCACTGGCACGATCGCCGCTACCTGCTGGGCGTTGAGGGGGTGTCCGAGATCGCCCAGGTGGGCAACCCGGACTCCATCGAGTTCGAAGACGAAGATGACGTTCGACCCGCGCCGCCGCCCCTCGAGCTCGTCGTGAAAGCTGGCCACACCCTGGACGCTCACCCCAGGGGCTAACTGAGTGGCGGCCACCGTCCCCGGACGATCGGCCACTTTGGGTGATCCTTGGACGATTCGATAGGCGTTGTGATCGAGATGGTTGTGGCTAATAGTGACGAGGTTGGCAGTGACCGTGGGACTGGGGTAACCGACGGACTGGTCGAAGGGGTCGGTCACGATGGTGAACCCGGCTTGGTTCACCAAACGGAAACAGGAATGTCCGTACCATTGAATCTCCACGGCAGCCCCTCCTTTAGTGCCGCTCTTTCTTTTCGAGCCAGCGCTCTCATATCCTACTCGTTTACATCCGCTCCGGCGTCGACACGCCGAGAATCCGCAAGGCGTTGCGGACCGTGACCCGGACCGCATCCACCAAGAGCAGCCGCAATCGGGTCCGCTCCGGCTCCTCCCGGTCGATCACCCGGCAAGCGTTGTAAAACGAGTGAAAGGCCCCGGCCACAGCCAAAGCGTACCGGGCGATCCGGTGAGGCTCCAGGCGGTCGGCCGCCAGCCCCAGCTCGTCCGGGAAGGCGGCCAGAAGCTTCACCAGGTCACGCTCGACCTCCTCGGCGAACGTCCCCAGCCCTTCGGCCCACTCCGGAAGCTGCTGCAACACCGTTCGCTCCAGCGACCAGCCGGCCGGCAGGATCCCAGCCTCCACAGCCTGCCGGAGAATCGAAGCGACCCGGGCGTGGGCGTATTGAACATAATACACCGGGTTGTCGTCGGACTGCTTCTTCGCCACCTCCAGGTCGAAGTCAAGGGTGGCGTCGGCTGAGCGCATGACGTACCAGAAGCGGGCGGCGTCCCGCCCCACCTCGTCGATGACCTCCTCCAGCGTCACCAGCTTCCCGGCCCGCTTGGACATCTGGACGGGGACGCCGTTGGCCAACAGGTTCACCAGCTGATAGAGGACAACCTGGAAAGTGGCGGGGTCCCAGCCCAGAGCGGCGATCCCGGCCCGCATCCGGGGAATGTAGCCGTGGTGGTCCGCCCCCCAAACGTCGATTACCCGGTCAAAACCCCGTTCGTACTTGTTCCGGTGATAGGCCAGGTCGGCCGCCACATAGGTCGGGAGCCCGTTTTGCCGGACCAAGACCCTGTCCTTGTCGTCCCCGAAGGCAGTCGAGCGAAGCCAGAGCGCCCCTTCCGCCTCGTAGACGTGGCCCTTGGCTTGGAGCTCCCGGATGGTAGCCCCAAGAGCGTCGGTATCGTGGAGGCTTTGCTCGGAGAAGTAGAGATCCATGTGGACTCCGAACTTGTCCAGGACGCGCCGGATGTCCTCCAGTTTCCGCCCTAGGCCATACGCCGCGAGGTGAGCCCGCCGCTCCTCCGCCGGGAGTCTCAGCAGCCGGTCACCCTCCTGCTCCGCCAGTTCCCGCATCAACTCGATCAGGTCTTCGCCGTGATAGCCGTTTTCGGGAATGCTCAAGCCCTCTTCGCCCAGCGCCTGACGGTACCGAATCTCCAGCGAGGCGGCGAAGTTGAGCACCTGGTTCCCGGCGTCGTTGGTGTAGTGCTCCCGCGTCACATCCCAGCCGGTCCACTCGAGGACGTTGGCAATCACGTCGCCGACCACGGCGTTCCGTCCATGGCCCACGTGGAGAGGCCCGGTCGGGTTGGCCGAAACGTACTCGACGTTGACCCGCTTGCCGTGAGGCGCGGTCCGGCCGTAGTCGCTGCCCAGCAGACCGATCTCCCGAACCACCGCCGTTAGCCAGGCCGGATCGAGGTAGAAGTTGATGAAGCCCGGGCCGGCAACCTCGATGCGCTCGACGAAAGTCCCGGCCCGGTCGAAGTGGCGGACCAGAGTCTCGGCCACTTGCCGCGGCGCCTTCCTCGCCGGCCGGGCGAGCAACAGGGCAGCGTTTGTGGCGTAATCGCCGTGGGCCCTTTCCCGCGGCACCTCCAAGGCGATAGCGGGCCACTCGGTTCCACGCAGGTCCAGCTCCCCCGCCCGTTCGGCGGAGCATAGTGCACGATAAAGGCAGTCTACGATGGCCTGCTTCAAGTCGGCTACGACAGTCACTCGGTTTCCTCCCCAAACCGCTGCCGATAAAGGCGGAGAAAGCCCTCCAGTTCCTCCCGGTGACGCTCAAGGTAGGTGAGGACCGCCCCGGGCGCCTCCGCCGGCGGATAGCGGCCGTCGCATTTGGCCATGTTCCGTTCGAGCCCTTCGGCCACGTTAACGTCGTAGAGGTAGGCCAGCTTGATCAGGAAGGTGATGGCGTCGGCGATCTCTTCCGCCAGGCGCGGGCGAAGCCTGTCCGCCTCGTCCGGGGCCACTTCCCGGTACCCCTCAAGGGCAAGAACCAGGCGGGCGATCTCGCCCGCCTCCTCCATGAAATGGACGAAGACTTCGGCCGGGAGACAGAGGTCCCATCCGCGTTCCCGGTCGAAGTCCTCCACCCACTTCTGGTATTGGCCGATATCCATGCCCTTATCTTACCACAGCCACCCCCGTCCGGGGAGGGGGAAAATGCCCGCCCTAGAACCTGGCCTGATAACTCACGCCCACAACGGCCTCGTCGAGGTCGTGAAGGTAGACGTTCGCCCGGAGTTCCGGCGTCAGCCCGATCCCCAGCCCTAGGCTCAAGGCGGCGTCGTTGAAGTCGAGCAGGAAGGTGACCCCCGGGGTGCCCCGCTTGCCGCCCTTGGCGATGGAGACCGGGTTAAGCTCCTTGGAGAGCCCGCCGATCAGTCCGTCGCTGTCGATCCCGATGCTCCCCCGGAAGCCGAACTCCGGAAGGGACTTGGTCAGCACCACATAGGCATCACGGCCGCGGTCATGGGTGAGGTCGGTGACACCGACGGCCAAGGCCGGCCCCTGTCTGGTCTCGTTCAAGAGACGGAACTTCACGTTGGCCTGGGCATCCGAGTCGCCGGGCCATGACACTACCGTGACACCGAACTCCAGGTTGTCGAGGAGGCTCGTGTTGAAGGTAAGGTAATTGCTCTCGTACATGCGGTGCAAGCCAAAGTTGAAGCCACCGTTCGGCAGGACATCCGCCGTGGGGACGAACATCAATCCGGTTGGTCCGTAAACCGTGGGCGCTGCCAGGCCGGTCAGGGATAGTCCGAAGACCATGAGCACCAGGGCGCCGACAAGGGCGGCGATCCGACGATTCAGGATGCTGTTGCGCAGTTTGCAGTTCACTTTTCTTACCTCCTGGTCTGTCATTGAGGGGCTTCGAAAGACAGTATTTCCATCGCTGGCGTGATTCCTCCTGCCCCGTCCGGAACTGCATATTTTGGCAACGACCAGGATAGCTGATCAGTTCTGATGTTCGAGAAACTGCTGGACCTAGCGGGCAAAAGCGCGCAGGTCCAGCCCGATACCCAGCCATCGGAACGAGCTTCTCCGCCAGTTCGGGGCTGACGATCCCCTTCTCGCCGAGCCCCCGGGCGATGCTCAATCGCCTTGTCTACCACCGGCCTTCATCAGGTGGCCTTCCGTCATCTATTTCTTGGACGGGCCAGGCGAGACCTGCAAGAGAAGTTCGCGGACGACCTCAGCGGCGAGGACAGCCGTCCGTGAACTCTGGTCGTACGGCGGGCTGACCTCGACCAGGTCGCAGCCGACCAGGTTCACCCCCTTGAGCACGTGGAGGGCGTCGAGCAGCTCGCGGGAGGTGATGCCCCCCGGTTCGGGAGTCCCGGTGCCAGGGGCGAAGGCCGGGTCCACCACGTCGATGTCCAGCGTCAGGTAAACCGGCCGCTCTTCCAGCTCGGAACAGACGCCGTAGAGCGGCTCTACCACCTCAAACGGGTAAAGTTGGGTTTTCTCCCGGGCCAGGGCGAACTCCTCGGCGGTTCCGGAGCGGATGCCGAACTGGTAGAGGGTGAGTCCCGGGCACTCCTCCAGTGCCCTCCGCATGACCGAGGCGTGAGACTCCCGCTCTCCCATGTATCCCGGGCGCAGGTCGGCGTGGGCATCGAGGTGGAAGACCGCCAGCTCCGGGTAGCGCCGGGTGGCCGCCCGGAGCACCCCCAGAGTGATCAGATGTTCACCGCCCAGGAAGAGTGGGAAGTGGCCGGCGGTCCAGAGGTCGGCGGCGGCTGCCTCGATGATTTCCAGGCTGGCCTTGGCATTGCCGAACGGGAGGACTAGGTCGCCGGCGTCGTGGAAGGCGACCTCCTCCAACGACCGGTCCTGGTAGACCGAGTACTCCTCGATCCCGTCGGAGACGGCTCGGATGGCCGCCGGCCCGAAACGGGACCCTGGACGGAAGCTCGCCGTCCAGTCCATGGGCGCTCCGATCAGGACCGCATAGGCTCCGTCCGCCGTCTCCCGACTGGCCATGAAGGCTGGCCGCCGTGCCTCCCATCCCTTGCTCATCGTCGACTCCTCACTTCTTGAGCAGCTCCGCCACGAACTGCGGCAGGGCGAAGGCCCCGCGGTGAAGTTCGGGCGTGTAGTACCGGGTGGCGAAGGGTAGCTTCCGGTCGGGGTCGACCACCGCCGGGTCGTGTTTCTTCGAGCCCACGGTAAAGGACCACAGCCCCGAGGGGTACGTCGGGATCGCTGCCAGATAGAGCCGGGTTGTCGGGAAGATGTCGCTTATCACGGCAAAGGTGTCCCGGATCAGATCGGCGTGGTAAAACGGCGATTCCGTTTGCGCCACGAAGAGCCCCTCTTCCCGCAGAGCCGCGAAGACGTTTTGGTAGAACTCCCTGGCAAACAGGCCGACGGCTGGCCCGATGGGGTCGGTGGAATCCACGATGATCACGTCGTACCGGCCCTTGGTCTCGGCAATGTGCTTGATCCCATCCTCCACCCGGATCTCGACCCGAGGGTCGGAGAGACCCGAGCTGATATTCGGGAAGAACTGCTTGCTCGCCTCGATCACCCGCCCGTCAATCTCGACGAGGGTTGCCTTTTTCACGCTTTGGTGCTTCAGGACCTCCCGGATAGCACCCCCGTCTCCGCCACCGATTACCGCCACGTATTCGGGGTTGGGATGGGTGCAGAGCGGGACGTGAACGATCATCTCGTGGTAGACGAACTCGTCTTGGTCGGTCGTCATCACCAGACCGTCCAGGGTGAGCATCCGGCCCCACTGGGCGGTCTCAAAGACATCCAGCTTCTGAAAAGGTGTCTGCTCCGTGTGGAGCGTCCGGGTCACGCGGCAGGAGAACCGCTGGTTTTTGGTCTGCTCCTCGGTATACCAGAGTTCGAACTGAGACAAGTGGCAACCCCCTCTCTCCGCCTGCGCTCCGGCTCAATACCACAAGGCCACTGCGGCGAAGGCGGTGGCAATATGCTGAACAACGATGTCGGTCCCCTTGCACATCACCTTCGCCAGGGGAAGATTCCGCTGCTTGAAGGCCTCCTCGACCATCCGGGTGACCTCCCGCTCGGCCTCCTCCTTCGTGCAGACCCCGGAGTACTCCATGATCATACCAAAGCTGTCCTTGGTGAAACCGATCGCCACCGCCGCTGCGATCCGTTCGCCCGGCGTGGAACTGGTGATGGTCCCGTAGGCGGTCGGCGTGAGCGATCCGGGCGGGATGTCGAGCTTCTCCACATGTTGTGCCCCGGGCGGCAGCACGGACGAGACCCGGAGCAGATTCAGATTGCCGATGCCGGCTGCCAGGAGGGCGTTATCGAAGGCGTTCAGCCGGGTCGGGCCCTCGGCGGAACCGGCGCAAATCGTGAATTTCCTGGGGGTGGGAAGCATTCGGCAGTCCTCCTTTAGGGGTAGTCGCCGGCGGCGGGATGGACAGGGGTCAGAAATGAAAAAAGCGCCCTCCCGGGCCACGGCCAGTGTAAGTATATCAGAAACGATTTGGAAGATAAATAATGAATTTCCGGACGTTGACGACCTTGCGGCTGGGGACCGGAGAAGAGAACGCGGCCCGTGACAAGGCTGTCGTCTGTAGCAGGAGGGCGCGCCAGATGGGCCGAATAAGCTCAAAGTCTCTCCCGGTCGTGCGAAAGGAGTGATTCCTCTTGGTAACCCGTCGTGTACGCCCCTACGCGATCCTGCTCGTCTGCTTGGCAATGGTGGTCATGGCCGTTCCATCCGCTCTGGCCGAGGGCACCCGGACAGTCAAGGACGAAACCGGCCGCGAGGTCGTGATCCCGGCCAAGCCGCAACGGATTGTGGCGCTCACCCCCTGGGTCGTCGAGATGCTGATCATGCTCGGCAAGCCACCCGTCGGACGCCCTTCGTCCGCAGACTGGCCGGCGGAGGCGCTCAAGATCCCTGAGCACGGCCTCTCCTATCGGCTGAACTACGAGCGGATCGCCGCCCTCAGGCCGGACCTGCTGATCGGCAACAAGGACCTCCACGCTCCTTACCTCGGCAATCTGCAGCAGGTAGGCGCACCCGTCTTGCTCTACATGATCGACTCCTACAAAGACGTGATCGAGAAGTTCAAGTTGATGGGCGAGCTCGTGGGCGAACCGGAGAAAGGGGCCAAGCTGGCTGGCGAGATCGAGCGCCGGGTCGAGGCGGTGCGGAAGAAGGTCCCGGCCACGGGTCACCCGCGGGTGCTGATCATGGTCGGCAGTGCGGAAGCCTGGTCGGCCGCCAAGCCCAATTCCTACCTAGGTGACATGGTGAAGCTCTTGGGCGGGGTGAACATTGCTGAGACGGGGCCGGAGCATCGCCCCGGATACACCAGGTTGTCCATGGAGCGGGTGGTGGAGGCCAATCCGGACGTGCTGATCCTGGTGAAACCGGTCCGGGACGCCTCGGACAAGTCGAAAGCCCTGCCCGGTTTTCAGACGGACCCCCTATGGAACACCCTGAAAGCCGTCAAAAACGGCCGGGTGGTCGAGTTGGACCCGTTTCTTTTCACCTCGCCCGGACCGCGGTACGTCGAGGCTCTGGAGCAGGTAGCCGCGGCCCTCTACCCCGAGGTGTTCCGGGGTGGCCGATAAACCCGCCTACGCCGAAGCAATCCGGAAGGGCAACGGTGATTCTGCCGCCCTCCTGGCCGCCGGGGCGCGCCAGCGGCGTCGCCAATTCCTCGTTCTCGGCCTGGGGTGCATCCTCTGTCTGGTCGCCTTCACCCTAGGCGTTGGGCTCGGGCCGGTCCGGCTGGGGCCGGTCGCGGTCTGGCAGGCAATCCTCGGGCGAAGTCCCGCATTGCCGCGGACGATTGTCTGGAATATCCGCCTGCCTCGGACGCTGATCGGGGGGCTCGTCGGAGCGGGCCTCGCGGTTTCGGGCGCCCTGCTGCAAGGAGTCATGCGCAACCCCCTCGCCGATCCGCACATCATTGGCGTTTCGGCTGGAGCCGGACTGGGAGCTGTGACCGTCCTGACCCTCTTCCCTCTCGCCCCGCCGCACTGGATTCCGGCAGCGGCCTTCGCCGGCGCCCTCCTCGGTGCGGCCATCGTCTACGCCCTGGCCTGGCGGGGCGGCATCGCACCCATGCGGATGATCCTGGCCGGGGTGGCAGTTTCTTCGCTCTTCTCCGCCGGGACCTCGGCGCTGCTCGTTACCCACTCGGACAACGTTCAGGCGGCCATGACCTGGCTCATCGGCGGGCTGGCGGGGCGGGGCTGGTCCCACTGGCACCGCCTCTGGCCCTACATCGCCGTCGGGATGGCCGTGGCGCTGGCTTCGGCGCGGCGGGTCAACCTCCTGGCGCTCGGGGACGACTTGGCGGCCGGCCTCGGCGTCCGGGTCGAGCGGGTTCGCCTGTTGTTGATCGCCCTCGCCGCCGTCATGGCGGGCGCGGCGGTTTCGGTAGCGGGCTTGATCGGGTTCATCGGCCTCATCGTGCCGCACCTCACCCGTCTGCTGCTCGGCTCCGACTACCGCTTCCTCCTGCCTGCCTCGGCCGTCTTGGGAGGGGCGCTGCTGATCGCGGCTGACATCGCCGCCCGGACCGTGGCCGACCCAGTGGAGCTGCCCGTCGGAATCCTGACGGCCGCTATGGGGGCTCCGTTTTTCCTGTACCTGTTGCGAAGGAGGAGTAGCCGGTGATCCTGGAAGCGCGGAACCTCCATCTGGCCTACGAAGAGCGGGAAGTCGTGCATGGACTGAGCCTGGCGGTTCGCTCGCGCGAAGTGATCTCTCTCATCGGCCCGAACGGTTCGGGAAAGTCGACCATCCTGCGGGCGCTCTCCCGGACACTTCGACCGAGAGGCGGCGCCGTTTACCTGAACGGCCACGATATCCACTCCCTGAGCCCGTCCAAACTGGCCAAGCAGTTGGCGATCCTCCCCCAGGCCCCGCAAGCGCCCTCCGACCTCACCGTCCGGGACCTGGTCTGGTACGGCCGCTCGCCCCACCAGAGATGGTGGAGGCGGGCCACCGCGGCCGACGCTGATGTCGTGGCCTGGGCGCTCGCCGAAACCAAGTTGGAACGCCTGGCTGACCGGCCAGTGGCGACGCTCTCAGGTGGCGAACGCCAGCGGGCTTGGATCGCACTGGCTCTGGCCCAGACGCCCGAGGTGCTCCTCCTGGACGAACCCACCACCTATCTGGACATCGCTCACCAGCTTGAGGTGATGGAACTGATCCGCCGCCTCAACCGGTCGCTCGGCCTGACGGTGATCATGGTCCTCCACGACATCAATCAGGCGGCCCGTTATTCGGACCGCCTAATCGCTCTGCAAAACGGCCGGCTGGTGGCTGAGGGAGAGCCCGCTCGCATTCTTACCCCCGCGTTATTCCGCCAGGTGTTTGGAGTCGAGGCTCGGATCGAGTATGACGCCGATGGGGTCCCCCTGTGCCTCCCCTTAGGGCTCGCCGTAGGAGAGTGAGTTCAACCGGCGGCGGACGCAGACTCGAGCAGGATTCGTGAGACCAACGCCGCGACTTCCTCCAGGTCGAAGGGTTTGCGCAGCAGGGCCGCGGCTCCCTCAAGGTTCTCTGCGGGCAGTTCTCCCACCTCGGCACGGGCTGTCATGACGATTACCGGGATGCGGCTGAGCCGCTCGTCCGCCTGGATCTCCTGCAGCACCTGGAACCCGGTCCGCTCCGGTATAATCAGATCCAGCAGGACCAGATCGGGCGGGCTGCGCCGGATGATCTCCAGGGCTGTCCGCCCGTCATAGGCCTCGCTCGTCTCATACCCGCGCATCTGAAGAAACAGCCGCAGTACCTCCACGATGCTCGGCCGATCATCCACCACGAGGATCCTGCGTTTGCCCATGCTCCTCGACCTCCTCAGGAAGAATCACCATGAACGTGGTGCCATGGTCAATCCGACTGTCCACCTTCACTTCCCCGCCGTGCCGTTCCACCAGCCGGCGTACGATGTACAGTCCAAGGCCGCTTCCCGGTAGGTTGACCGTCTCTCGAGCCGGGACCCGGCAGAATCGGTTGAAGATCTCCTCCTGGTACTCGCGGGGGATTCCCGGCCCGCGGTCGTTCACCTCAACCCGGGCCGCCGGTCCCTCCCGGGCCATCCGGATGGTCACCGTCTCGCCGTCCGGCGAATACTTGATGGCATTATGGACGAGGTTGGTGAAAACCAGAGCAAGGGCGTGTCGGTCACCCCGAACCCACAAGTCAGGCCCGGTCAGTTCGAGGCGCACCTGGCGCAAGGCCGCCTGTCCGGCAAGCCCCTTGACTACCTCTTGGAGTACCGACCGCAAAGAGACTGGCCGGAAAGAGAAGGGCGGTTGCAGCTCGATCCGGTTGACCTCAACCACCCGCTCGACCAGAGCTGACAGCTCTCCGATCTCGCGCAGCAAACCGTCCAAGAGCTTTTGAATTGCCTCATCGCCGTGACACAGCTCTCCCAAGAGGTAGGCGTAGCCCTTGATTCCGGTGAGTGGCGTGCGCAGTTCGTGGGAAATCATGGCCACCAGTTCGCCCTTACGCTGCTCCAAGCGCTGATAAGGGGTTACGTCGGTGTACGTCTGCAGGATGTACTCCACCCGCCCGGTCGCCCCCCGGACCGGCCCCGTCGTGACCCGGAAGGTACGGGGTGGGTTGGCCAAGATGACCGCCTCGTCGACCACTGTCTCGCCGGAGGAGATTGCGTTCCGCAACAGCTCCCCCAGGTCACCCGCAGCAAACTGGACAGGGTACTTCATGACCTTGTCCGGCCGAGGCAGCTCGCCTGGGCGCGAGACGGAAGGCCCGGGGGTGGCAAAATAGCGCTCCATCGGTCTATTCCAGGTCAACCGGCCGCGAACCAGATCAATAATGACGATCCCGGCGTCCATCTGCTCCAGGATGCCTCGGCGGAGGCCACTCTCCGCCTGCAACTCCCGGTAGAGCCGGCACCGCTCAGCATGAACGCTCAGCCGGCAGGCCACCACTTCAAGCAGCCGGAGATCCTCGGGTCGCAGGGAAGCAGTATCCAGTTCACTCACCAAGAGGAGCCCGATGACCGTTCCGCCGGCCAGGATTGGCTGGGCAAGGGTGGCCTGGGAGAGCGCTGGCCGTCCACTGCGGAGACACTGCTCCACCGCGTCGTTGGCCGTCACCGCCCAGCGCCGAGGAACGAGCGTGGGATCGGCCGGGCAGGAAGCCTCAGTCACCAAGTCCCCGCTGGCGGCGTCATAGCGGAGCAGCGCCACCGTCCGGCCCCGGCCCAGGCCCCCCAAGAGCTTCACCACCAGGTTAGGAGAAGGAAATTCACTCTCCGCCTCCTCCGCCAGCAACCGCTCCAAATCGTCGAGCAACGCCAACCGGTGGTTCTGCTCCTCCAAGCGCCGGGTGGCCGCCTTCAGTTCGAGTTCCCGCTCGATCTCCCGGGCGGCGGCGAGGTTCAGACCGTGGGCGAAGAGCGAGAGTTCCTCGGCCGGGCCGGTCAGGCTAAGCACCGCGGCCGTCCGGCCCTCGGAGTCCCGGATCGGAACGGCGGAGCTGTTCCAACCGTTGCGGCGAAGACAGGCGAAGAAATATTCATCGTGTTTGAGAAAGACCGGGGCATCCATCACCAGGGCGGTTCCGATGGCATTGGTCCCGTGGACCGCTTCCGACCAGTTCTCACCCGCTCCTTGCCGGCCGAACCCCGGTTGCGGGGAGATTTCGAGGTCGTCCTCGCCCAGACACTCCAATTTGTACCCCTCCGGGTCGGCAACCCAGACCCGGAAGCGACACCCTGGCAATGCGGCAGAAAGCTCGGACATGAAGTGATGGGCAATCGTCAGAAGGGTCTGGTTCCTCCGGCGCCGCCGCGCCAGCTCCTCCGCGGACAGGACAACGGGCCGCGGCAAACCGAAGGGATCCAGTCCCCAGCCGCGGCACCTCTCCCACGATTCCAGGACGTGCGGGGCAACCTCACCGGCCTGCAGCCGCTCACCCCTGACCCACCGCTCCCACGCGGCGGTTGATCCCACACCGGGCAAATTGATGAAACCTCCGGCGGAGGAATTCTCCTCCGCCGGAGGCAAATCCTTCCATCGGACACGATTTAACCCTGCCCGGCGCTCCGGGCCGGAGGATGGAGCCACGCGGCATCCGGCGCCAACTGCATGGCCTCGGCGTAAGCGCGATACTCTTCTTCGGTCAGGCCGGTCTTGCCGGCGATCGCCACGATGAGGGCTTCGATGACGTTCGTGGCGAACGACCGCCCGTCAAAGTTCGGGCTGGTGGTGACGAGCAGGACGGGACCTCGCCGGGCCAGTTCGGCCCGGTCAGCGGGGGTCACCGTGTTGGTGATGATGATCTTGCCAGCCAGGCTAGGGGGCAGGTGGCGACGTATGTAGTGGAAGTCGCCGGCTATCAACTGCGACCTGGCAATCAGGTCCCGGCCGAGACCCGCTCGGGACTCCTCCTCCTGGGCCTTGCCCAGCGGATAGAGCCACGCCAGCGGGAGTTGGCAGAGGACCGGCAGCAAAACGACCGCCACCCGCTCCAGGGCGCGCATGGAGCGGAGCGGCCAGGGTAGGCCGAGGGCATACACGAAGTCACCAACGGTCAGGGAACAGCCCGCGTTTTCCAGCGCCTCGCCGAGGGCCCACCGGTCCACGCCGCTGACCAGGAGCGCCTTTAGACCCGTCAGTGGGCAGTGCAACCGCCGCTCCAGATGTTCGGGGAGGGCTCGTTCGAGCGAAGCCTTCACTCCCGAGCCGTCCACGACCGGCGTTCGCTTCACCACCGAGGCCAAAGCCACTACTTCCCTGATCGGATACTTGCGCCGGCCGGCGTTGAGGGTGAGGCTGACGCCACCCAACCCGAGGGCGTCCACTTGCCCGTCCAGCTCCATCAGAAGCTCCCGCGCCCGCCGGAGATCGCCGTCCGTGCCCCGCCGCTCCAGGCGGACCCTTTCCCCCAACACGTTGAGCTCGTACGCCGCATCACGAGCGGACGAGCCCAGACTGACGCTGACCACTCGCTTCATGCCAGTTTCCCCCTCCAGTCTTTGGCAATTCCACCTTCCTTGCCCCACTCCTCCTGAGCAGCTGGGACAGAAAAAGGAATCCTGGCGGGCGTATGGAAGAAGGGTACGTGCGCGTAATGAGTAGTGGAAGCTTAGGCAGCGAAAGGGGTACAGCCATGGATTTTGCCAGCGCCATCCGGCAGGAGCGCGAGGAGCGGGGCTGGACGCTGCAGCAGTTGGCCGAGCGGGCGGGAGTGTCTGTCTCCTACCTGAGCGAGATCGAGCAGGGCAAGAAACGCCCATCCTTGAAGGTCGCCCGACGGTTGAGTCAAGCGCTTGGCCTGCCCCCAACCGTGATTTTCACTGGCCCGCCTCCGGAGGAAAGCGGTGGAGCCCCGGCACAACTCTCCCTGGGCAACCGGTTGCGGCTGGCGCGCGAGGCTCGCGAGCTGACCCTCGACGCGGTGGCCCAGAAGGTGGGGATTTCGGCTTCCTACCTCAGCCAGATCGAGCGGGATCTTGCCGCCCCGGCCGTCTCAACGCTGCAGGCTCTCGCTGAAGCGCTGCAGGTTGCGCCGAGCCAACTGGTGCCACCAAGCCACCATAGCTCGCTCGGCGCCAAGCTCAAGACGCTCCGCGCCAACCTCGGCCTTTCTCGGGGGGAGGTGGCCCAGCGGGCCGGCGTGTCGGTCAGCCTGATCGCTCAGATCGAAAACGGGCGGACCCATCCTTCCCTCGAAACCCTCCAGCGGGTCTCCGCCGTCCTGGGAATCTCCCCCTGCTACCTGATCGTGGAAAACCCCGGTCTGGAGCAGATGCTTGCCACCATGACCCCGGAGTTGCGGGATCTCCTGTCCCAGCCTGAGGTCCAATCCGTCTTGCGCATGGTCTGCACGTTTTCGAAAAAGGAATTCACCTTCCTCCTGCGCTTCATCCAACTCTTCAAGATGGCCGACTTCTCGTAGACTTGGCACCTGCCGGTGCGCGCAGGATTGAGTGGCAACGGCGTGGTGAAGGAAGGGGCTGTCCCAGGCTGGGGACAGCCCCTTCCACATCAAGAGGGTAGGTACGAGGGGTCGAAGGGCTACTTGCGGTGGGGATCGCCGTGGCAGGGCGTACAGTCCATCTTGCCGAGGCTGTTCTCCAAGCTGCTCTGCGGTCCGACGTGGCAGCCCATGCAGGTAGCCGTCGCGTCCGAGGGCTTGAACGCCGCGGCGAACTTTCCGTCGAAGTACGCGTTGAGCAGCTCGACCGCCTTGGCCGCGACGTCGCCGGTCAGCTTGGCGCAGCGGTCTTTCCGCTCGGCGGAGCTTTCCTTGAACCCGCTGGCCGCGCACCACTTGGAAACGGAAGCATGGCACAGAGGCGAGTTGGCTGCGCTCTGCTTCTGGTCCTTGAACTTAGCATAGGCGTCGTGGGCCTTGCTCGGGAACGGCTGGTTGGTGTACCACCCCAAAAGCTCGCCGGCGATTTTCGCCACGTCGGCGTTGGGGGTGACCAGGTTGATGGCAGCGCAGGATCCGTTGAGGGCGCCGCAGATGGTTCCCCAGCCGGCGATCCCGGCGGCGCCGTACCGCAGCATGTCGAGCGGAAAGAGGTCATACGGTGAGCCGACCTTTTCCCGGAGCGCCTCGATGATCGCCCGCCCCGCGCCGTACATGCAGCCGCCCTGCCAGTAGTAGTCGTAACCTTTCCGCCGAACCACTTCGGGGTCGAGCTTGACGTACGGCCACGGCCCGCCAGGCACCGCCTCCGCCGCCTGCACCGCTGGGACGAGGTTGAACACGCCTCCGCCCAGCACTGCACCGACGGCCGCCCCGGCGGCGAAGCCGCCCGCCCCGGCGAGGAACTCTCGCCGCGTCACCTGCTTGGAATCTGCTCCCTTCACTTCCATGACTTGCACCTCCGCGTAGTTCGCTTTTCTGGAGCCGGCGCACAATGTCCAGGTTCGTCGCGCCCCTTCGTTTTCCTGCCATGGTAGAGAAAAACCTTTGCAATCACAGCTAGCTTTTCGAACCCGGCGGGCCGAAGTACTAGCCCGTAATCTGTCTCGCCCTCCCAGGTCAGTCGGGGCGCCCCGTCCGTACAATGCCGTGACGACTTCGGGAGGTGATGTCCGGTGAATCGGATTGCCCGGTGGATCGCCAAGGGCAGATGCCTGTTGGCCCGCCTCACCGAGGGGCGCCGGAGATGTGCGCGCAAAATCGTGACCTTCGCCCCCGGGACAACTGAGGAAGAGGCCGAAAGGATCTTGCGCAGCCTGGGCGGACGAATGGTGAAGCCCTTGCCGCTCATCAACGGAGCACTCTGCGAAATCGGCCAGGCTGCCGACCTCACCGCTGTATCCGCCCATCAGCAGGTGGCCCGAGTCGACGACGACCTGCAGGTGACGGCGTACCCGCTCGGTTGCTGGTTTCGAAACCCATCTGCGCCCAGACCGGGGGAACAGACCCAACCACCGGAGAGCGTACCCTGGGGGGTGGCACGAATCGGAGCCCCCGCCCTCTGGGACCAAGAAGAAGGCGCTGGCGTGAGCGTGGCGATACTTGATACGGGGGTGGACCTGAACCATCCCGACCTTTTCCCTAACCTGGCCGCCGGGGTGAACATCCTCAACCCCCGACGGCCTCCCATGGACGACAACGGTCACGGCACCCACGTCGCGGGAATCATCGCCGCCGTCCAGAACGGCGTAGGGGTCGTCGGGGTAGCGCCCCGCGTCCGGATCTGCCCGGTGAAAGTCCTGGACCGGCAGGGAGAAGGGCGCCTGTCCGACGTGGTGCAGGGGCTGGAGTGGTGTGTGAAACAGGGAATCAGGATAATCAATCTGAGCCTCGGCGCTCCGGAAGGAAACCCCACCTTCGCCGCAGCAGTAGGCCGGGTTCAGGAAGCAGGCGCAGTCCTGGTGGCAGCAGCCGGCAACGCCGGTCCAGACCCAGATACCATAGGCTATCCCGCCCGCTACCCGCAGACGATCGCAGTAGGGGCAACCACCCAAGCCGACACCGTGGCTGACTTTTCCAGCCGCGGCGCGGAACTGGATCTGGTCGCGCCGGGCGAAAACATCCCTTCCACCTGGCCGGGTGGCGGCTATCGTACGCTAAGCGGGACCTCCATGGCAGCGCCTCACGTCTCCGGTTTGGCCGCTTTGCTGCTGGCCAGGGAGCCTGGCCTCTCCCCCGGCGAGGTGAAGCTCCGCCTCCAAGAAAGCGCCGAGCAGCTCCCGGGATGGTCACCGGAGGCGCAAGGAGCCGGCCTGGTGAACGGTCCTCGGGCGGTGGGCAGCGCCCTACTGGAGGAAACGGAGTAGGTCGGTCAGGAAAGCCTGGGGATCTTCGAGCATCGGAACATGACCGAGTTCCGGATAGACCACCAGCTGGGCTCGGGGGATCAGGGCGGCGAAGCGCCCACCGTCACTGGCCGGCAGAAGGGCGTCCCGCCCGCCCCAGACGACGAGCGTAGGGGCAGCGACGCCACTCAGCCGCCGGGCGAAGTCCGGGGCAGGGAGAGGAAAGTCCAGCCGACCCAGAAAGACGCTGCGCGACGCCAGGAAGGAGCGGTGGAGAGCCTCGAATATCTCCGGCGTCAGCCGGGTCGGATCAGCGAAGACCTGTTCGATGTAGGGGCGGGAGATCTCCTGGCTCAACCCCCTCATCTCCGGGCCGTTGAGCACCTTCTCCACGTTCTCGCCGATGAATTCCGCTCCCGGAAGCCCCAGATACCAGGGGCGCAGCCGTTGAATCGTCTCCGGCAGGGGGTCGGGCAGGGGTAATCCGGCCGCGTCGATGAGCACCAGCTTATCCACCAGTTCCGGATGATCGGCGGCCAGGAGCCAAGCGACATAGCCGCCCATGGAGTTGCCGACCACCGACACCCGGCCCACCCCCAGCTCCCGGAGAAAGGCGGCGACGTACCCAGGCAGGTCCAGGACGGAAATCTTCGTCTGCGGGACCTCCGAGCCGCCGAAACCCGGAAAGTCGAGGGCGTACACCGTGAAGCCCGCTCGGGCCAGCTCAGGGGCGGTTTTCAGCCAGACTGCAGTTGAGGCCCCTAACCCGTGTAGGAGGAGGACCGGCGGGGCTAGCGCAGCCCCCGCCGGTCCGCCGTACAGCGCAGCCTCGCCCACCGGTGCATATCGCTCATAGTGCAGGGATAAGCCCGACACCTTGACCTGGCGGCAATCAACGGCAATAGCATGCTGCGCCCCTGCCGGGTTGTGACCAACCAGGGCCAGCAGGCACGCCACTCCAAGAGCCAGGGCGGTGTAACCACGCATCAGCAACTCGCCTCTACCCAAAGTCTACTTCTCGCCAGCCTGCACAAAACCTCTGGCAGGGAACCGCTGGGTCAATCTTCAAGTGTGGAGGAATACGCAACGCTATGTAGTAATGACTGCAACGCAGGGGGTGCTGCACGCGTGCCAGAGTCCCAACGGGTTGACCTTTGGCGCTTCCTTAGCCCCTACCTGAAAGCTCGCAGCCTTTCGCTGCGTAAGGTGGCTGTATCCGTCGGGGTCGATCCGGCTACACTCTCCCGAGTGATGGCTGGGAGGACACGGCCGCGGCCGGAACTGCTGAAGTCCATCGCTGAGTGCGTGGGGGCCGACTATCGAGCGCTGTTGGTGGCCGCAGGTTACCTGGACAGGCAGGATTCTCCCGTCGAGCGAATCGTCACCGAGTTGCAGTCAGCAGGTAACCAGGCGGAAGGAGCACTGATTGACCCGGAAGTGATCAAGACAGAACTCAAGAAGTACGAAGCATACTCGGCCACGAGCGAAGGGCAGGACTTGGTGAGGAAAGGGTTTCTGCCGAAGATTTCCGGACTGGGAGCGGTTGGGATTTGGGCTGACCGTCTTAAGCTGATGTACCGGTATTTCGTCGACACTAACGCCCCAGCCGGGCCCAAAATCTTGCTGGGTGCCGCCCTTCTGTACTTTATCGTCTCCACCGACGTGGTGCCCGACTTCCTCTTTCCCGTCGGGCACCTCGACGATGCGTTCGTCGTCATGCTGATCTGGGACCAGTTGAAGAGCGTGTTGACAAACTATGGTAAGGAGGTACCGGCATGTTCAACATCGGAATCCCCGAACTGATCGTCATTCTGGTGCTCGCCTTGATCATCTTTGGACCAGGTAAGTTACCTGAGGTTGGCAAGGCGATCGGAAAGAGCATCAACGAATTCAAGAAGGCATCGAGGGAGATCACGGACGAGGTGACCAAAGTCGCTGATGAAGTGACCAAGGTCACCAAGGAAAGCTAGCTGGGTCCAACACCCGGGCCGCAGGGCAGGGTGGCTGCCGATCCATGGCGAAATAGCCAGCCAGTGGGTCCGGTTGCCCAAGACACAGAGATTGGGGAGGACGGGGAAGGTTTGACAGGACTCCTGCGACGCTTGCTGCTCGCTCTTGCAGTCGTGGTCTTGGTCTCCCAGGTGGCGCTGGCGGAAACGTATTTCCGGCCCTCACTCAATCTAAAGAATACCGTGGACCACGTCTGGCCTAAATGCTTCTACAAGTACCTGACAACCGAGTTCGGGTACGCCACTGAGCGCTGGAACATGTCGCTGGAGCTGAATTGGCTGGATTACGTGGACGTCCTCACGGCGTATCGGATAGGTTTTCCGTATGTTCTCAAGGGCACTTGGGCGCCCACGGACCAGGACCGGCTGGAACTGAGCCTCCTGACTCTTAATTCGGCTAATGCGGTGCTCAAGCCGGCCGACATGGCGGAGGCCAGGTACGCCCGTTCCCTGGCCGGTCCCGCAGGAGCGAAGCTCGAAGTTTCTGCAGCGTTAAGGGCGTTTCCGGGCGAGAAGACAATTTCGCTGACCCCCGGGATCGCACTCTCAAAACAGGTGCGCAAGGCCGAGGTGGTCCTGGCGCTAAACGCTCTGGACGCCAAGGATTATGCCACCTTGGGCCGCGACCGCAACGTGCTGTCCCTGGGCGCCACCTGGGCGATGTACGGGGATTCGCGCTTGGCGGCAACCCTGAACACCGTCCTGGGACCGGCCGATCCCACCATTGCGGGACCCGGTGGCCTCACCGTCACGAGGACCTGGTTGGACCTGCGGTTCCAGTTCGGGTCGCTTTACCGGCACCCTTAGCGCCCCGCCGACCAAAAAAACTGGCTGGGGCGCTAGGATTCGAACCTAGGAATGGCGGATCCAAAGTCCGCTGCCTTACCAACTTGGCTACGCCCCAAACTGCGCTCTAAGTGTAACAGACCCGCCCCTTTGCTGTCAAGGAAGGGGCGGGTCCTGGTGCGTTTTCCGCCTGGTTTCAGCCGACCTTCTCGTAGGCCGCCAGAACCACCTTCTGGATCATCTCCCGGGCCTCGGCGGTGATGGGGTAAGCAATGTCTCGAAACTCCCCGTTCGGCGCCTTCCGGCTGGGCATCGCCACGAAGGGTCCCTTTTCCGTCTCGACCACCCTCAGGTCCCGGACGACAAAGACTCCGTCGATCACGATCGACGCGGTGGCCCGAGTCTTCGATTCGCCGTTGATCCTTTTCACGTGGACTTCCGTAATCTCCAACGTCCATCCCCCTTGCTCCGGTACGGATGGTCGCCGGGCAGAACGCTGCGTAGGTTCGCCGCGGCCGTGGAGACTTCCTTCTGGTTGCACGCTCAACCCTGAACGTTCTTCCCCGGCGCCGCCAGCGTCCGGTAGTGGCGGGTGACCAGCTCCAGATCGGAGGGCTTGTCGACGTCCACCCCGATCTCGGGATAAGCGGTTTCGATGGCGGCCACCGGACAGCCTAGAACCTTCGCCACCCTCTCCTCCGCCTCCCGGACGGAGAGGGTGCGCAGGAGAAACTTGACCATCAGCCGGAAGCCAAGGAGTTTAGCCATCCCGATGGGGCTCTTGCGCACTGCCACTGCCCGCTCTATTTCGCGGCGCCATTTGATGACCATGCTTGGGTTGAGGATGAAGATGTTGCCCCCCGTGAAGACCCCTTCCCGCAAAGCGACGTAGGTCCGGCGCATCCCGGGGTACTTGGCCTCGTTCCGCTCCTTCCGGCAGAGCGGGTAGTAGATGTCGGCTTCCCGGCTGGCGCACTGCTTGACAAAGTCGTCAATGGCGGCGGTGGTGAGGAGCGGGATGTCGGCCGAGACCACCATAATCTTGCCGGTTGGCTGCAGCATCTCGATGCCGATGATCAGGTTTTCAACAATGCTGTGCCCGGACTGCACCACCTGGTATACCTTTCCGGCCAGAATTGGCGCCAGGACGTGTTCCGGGCCGACCACCGCGATCCGGTCCACGTTCTCCGAGCGTCGCAGGGCGTCCACCACGTACTCCACCATCGGCCGCCCCTGGATATCGATCATGGCCTCGTACGGGGTGTCGGTGCATGCGGCCAGGGAACCGTGATTGTCGGCCCCCGCCAACACCACCGCGTCGAGCTTGGTCATCCGCATCCTCCTCCGGCCTACCGGTTGGGCCCTAGCCCAGCCTCGCTGATCACTTCCATCAGGCTGTTCTCAGCATTCTCAATGTGCTCGTAGGCCAGGTTCTGCGCCAGTTCGGCGTCACGGCTGGCGATGGCATCCACGATCTTGCGGTGTTCCTCCACCGCCAGCTTGACCCGGCCCGGGTGGGAGAGCGAGGTGAGGCGGAAGCGCTGGATGTGTTCGCGCAAATTGCTCACCAACTGCGACAGGCGAGGGTTGTGCGAGGCGTTCATCAGTTCCTCGTGGAAATCCGTATCCAGGGCAACCGCTCCGTTTAGGTCCTCCGTCTCGGCTACCTCGAAAATCTTGACCAGCGCCCGTTCGAGCCGCTCGATCTCCTCCTCCGTCGCCCGTTCGGCCGCCAACCGGGCCGCCAGCCCCTCCAGGGCGCGGCGGATCTCGAAAACGTCAGCGATGTCTTTCATGGAGATCTGCGACACGTAGGCACCCTTGCGCGGGATCATCAACACCAGGCCCTCCAGCTCAAGCTTCCGGATAGCCTCTCGGACCGGGGTCCGGGAGACGCCCAGTTCCTCGGCGAGCTGGATCTCCATCAACCGCTCACCCGGGCGGAGTCTGCCGGTGATGATGGCCTCTCGGAGGGACTCAAACACCAGCTCACGCAGAGGCTTGTAGTTGTCCAGAGTGATTGGGTTGATACGCGCCATGGCGCCTTCCCTCCTAGATAGGCTGATTGTTACTTCGGGCCAGGCGTCCGGGTTTCCTTCTGGACCCGCCGGACCCCGACATCCAACTGGATACCACGCCCCACGGTCCGGGTCAGGTATGTCTCGCCCGGCAGCTCCTTCACGGCCGTCGCCAGCCTCCCGGCGGCCTCTTCCGACCCGGCCAGGGCAAAGACGGTCGGCCCACTCCCGGACATCAGCGCTCCGGGAGCGCCGGCAGCCAGGAACCGCTCCCGGGCCTCCCGCACCTCCGGGCGGAGCCTCTCGGTCACCGCTGCCAGATCGTTATGGAGGGCCTGCCCCAGGGCCGCAAGGTCCCCCGCTGCCAGCGCCTCTACCGCCGCCTCGAGGCGCTCCTCAGCCGCCCGCCGCTCCGTCCACTCCGGCTCCACCGGCCGGGTCTCATCCAGGCACCGGTAGACCTCGGCGGTCGAAACTCCGCCGGGAGGCTTCCAGAGGACCAGCCAGATGCCGGGGCGAACCGAGACCGGGGTCAGCCGTTCACCGATGCCCTCGGCTTGAGCCGTCCCGCCGGTAAGGCAGAAGGAGACATCCGCCCCGAGCTTCGCCGCCAGGGTCAGCAGCGGGCCATCGGCGCCGGGTCGGCCATATAGCTGCGCCAGGGCCAAGAGCGTCGCCGCCGCGTCGGCACTCCCGCCGGCCAGCCCGGCCGCCAAGGGGATTCCCTTGTCCAGAGTGATGCTGAGCGGGTCGGCCACTCCGAACTCCCCCCGAAAAGCCTTGACCGCCCGGTAAACCAGGTTGCGGTCGTCGTGGGGGACGTCCGGGTGAGTGCAGCGAAAGCGGATAGAGGGCGCTCCCGCCGGCGCGAAGGCCAGGTCGAGCGTGTCGTGGAGCCCCACGGACTGCATGAGCGACAGGAGTTCGTGGTAGCCGTCGGGCCGACGAGGTCCGACCTCCAGCAGCAGGTTGATTTTGGCGTACGCCCGGGCACGCACCGTCATGCCGGTTCTCCTCCCGCTCTGGTGTCCACTATACTTCCTGCCGGGCCCCGCCAACTCCTTTATGCAGCAAAAGGGCGTCCATCCGGCTAGCGACGCCCCAGGGTCAACACGTGGAGCAGCCAGCGGCCCAACGCCAGGAGCGCCGCCACTACGGGGTTGACCCGCTTTACTTCTTGCTTAGCCACCGCCGGGACGGACGCCGTCCACGTCCCATCGGCCAGCCGCGCCCGAATTCCCCCAACCTCCTGGCCAGCCTGGAGCGGGAGCCCGAGGTCTCTGCGCCGCGTGAAGACCACCTTGGCCAGCGGGCGCGTCCCCCGCGGTGCGATCACCGTCAGTTCCCGGCCGGCTACTGCGACCACTGGTCGCCCGCCCCGGGGAAGGGGAAAACTGGCCACCTTCTCCCCCTGACGCACCAGCGGAACCCGGGTGAAGCGGTTGAAGCCGTAGTCGAGCAGAGCCGCCGCCTGCGATACCCGCTCGGCGTCGCTCGCAGCGTCCAGGACCACTGCGATCAGCCTTCTTCCCCCCCGCTGAGCCGTCGCCACCAGACACCACCCCGCTTCCTCGGTGTGGCCGGTTTTCAAGCCATCCACTCCTTCATACCGGCCGAGCAGGTGATTGGTGTTTTCGAACCTGTTCTTCCCGTCGCGGATCTCCCACCTCCGCGAGGCCGTGTAGCGCAGGACGCGGGGGTGTCTGAGCAACTCCCGGGACATGACGGCGATGTCTCGGGCGGTGGAGTAGTTCCCCTCCTGGCCCTTGGGCGCCGGCAGACCCATGCTGTTCACAAAGCGGGTATTCTGCAGACCCAGCTTCGCTGCCCGCCGGTTCATCCTCTCGACAAAAGCCTCCTCGCTCCCGGACATGAACTCGGCCAGCATCACCGAAGCATCATTGGCTGAGGCCACCGCCACCCCTTTGAGCAACTCCTCCACCGTAAACCGCTCGCCTTCTTTGACCCACATGCTGGACCCGCCGAAGGTGGCGGCCCGGTGGCTGGCCGTCACCTGGTCGGCCAGGGAAATGCGGCCGGCGTCCAGAGCCTCCATCACGAGCAGCAACTGCATCAGTTTCGTGATGCTGGCCGGGGGATGGCGCCGGTCGGCGTTCTTGGCCCACAGGACCTGGCCGGTCTCCGCTTCGGTCAGGATACCCATCGGCGCGGCGATGTCGAAGGCCGCCCCGCCCGGAGACGGCCCAGCCGGCGACGAGGACGGGGTTTGCGCCCCCAACGGCGCCGTCCCCAGAATGAGCGCCAGGGTCAGGCTGAGGGTTAGGCTGGAAACCTTCTTCATATCTGGTTGCTCCTTCTCCGTCTGCTTAGAGGATTCCCGCCGGGACCGCGATTCTTTCCCCCGCGATTCTTTCCTCTCTTGACACTGGCCCGGAACGGGCGGTATACTTCCTATTGAGAATGGTTCTCAGTACGCCGTAAATGAGAACGATTCTCGCAAGAAGGTCTCACCCGGTCGGGTGTGCCGGTCTTAGGCTGGATAACCGGCCGTAACCTTTAGGGAGTGCAGGAGGTAGCCAGATGGGCGTTTTTCGGCGAGCCGAACTGATCGCATCCTCTGCCGCCTCGTGCCACGCGGGCACGCTGAACACCCGCTCCGTCAAGGCCTTACACGGCCTGCCCAAGGTGGTCATCGTCGGCAACCCCAACGTCGGCAAGAGCGTCATCTTCAACTACTTGACCGGCGCCTACGTCACCGTTTCCAACTACCCCGGCACGACCGTCGAAGTCTCCCGGGGCAAAGCCCGCATCCACGGCGCCGACTTCGAAGTGGTGGACACCCCGGGCATGTACAGCCTCCTCCCCATCACAGAGGAAGAGAGGGTCGCCCGCCGCATTCTTCTCTCCGAGCACCCTGAACTGGTCCTGCACGTGGTGGACGCCCGCAACCTGGACCGGATGCTTCCCCTCACCCTGCAGCTGGTGGAGGCGGGGCTGCCAGTCGCCCTCGTGGTCAACATCCTGGACGAGGCGGAGAGCGCCGGCATCACCGTGGACCTCGAGGGGCTCTCCGCGCGGCTCGGCATCCCGGTCGTCGGCACAGTGGCGGCCACCGGACGCGGCATGAAAGACCTGTTGCGGGCGATCTACGCGGCGCGGTTGCCCGCCGGTGCGGCGTGTCCGGCGGGTGAGGTCGCTCGCCCCGGCTCCTCCGTCGCACGGACCACCGGCTGCGGCGGGCAGTGCGGCCTGTGTCCTCACGCCGGCGGGGCAGGGCAGAGGGCCGGCCTGATGCACCCGGCGGGGGCCGGGCTGACCGGCAACATCTACCGTCCTGCCCTCCAGGCCCGGGTGGACCAAGTGGCGGCGCTCCTTCGGGGAGAGTACCGCCTCTCCCGCCGGGCCGTCGCTTTGCTGCTCCTCCAGGACGACCAGGAGGTCAGGGAACTCGTGCGAGAAAATGAGCCCCCGCCGGTCTGGCAGAGGATCGAGGCCGTGCTCCAGCAGGCGCCCGCCTCCTTCGCCGAGCCGCTCCCCTACGTCATAGCCCTGGACCGCCAGGCCGCTCTCAAGCCCATCGTCTCGGCGGTCATGCATCTCCCGGCCAAGAGCCGGCGGAGCTTCGCCGACCGCCTCTCGGCGCTCACGATGCGCCCAGCCACCGGCATCCCCCTGCTCCTGTTGGTCGTCTACTTCGGCCTCTACCAGTTCGTCGGCGTCTTCGGCGCCGGAACCCTGGTCGACTTCCTGGAGGAGGTTGTCTTCGGCCGCTACCTCCTCCCGCCGGTCGACGCCCTGGTCAAGTCCCTTCTGCCGTGGCCGGTCTGGCACGACCTGCTCGTCGGGGAGTACGGAGTCATCACCCTCGGGGTGCGCTATGCCGTAGCCATCATCCTCCCCATCGTGGGCACGTTCTTCCTCTTCTTCTCCGTGGCGGAGGACTCGGGTTACTTCCCGCGCCTGGCGATGCTCGTGGACAGGGCCTTCAAGCGCATCGGGCTCAACGGGCGGGCGGTCATCCCCATGGTCCTTGGCTTTGGGTGCGACACGATGGCCACGATGACCACCCGCATCCTCGAGACCCGCCGGGAGCGGCTGATCGCCACCTTCCTCCTGGCTTTGGCCATCCCCTGCTCGGCCCAGCTCGGGGTGATCCTGGCGCTGCTTTCCGGAAAGCCACTGGCGATGACCGTGTGGGCCGGGGTGGTCCTGGGCGTCTTCCTCCTGGCCGGCTGGCTGACCGCCCGACTCCTGCCAGGTACCGGTCCCAGTTTCTACATGGAGCTGCCCCCGCTGCGCCTGCCGAAACTCACGAACGTCCTCGCTAAGACGGCCGCCCGGATGAGATGGTATTTCCTCGAGGTCTTCCCCGTCTTCATCCTGGCCTCCGTCCTGCTCTGGGCGGGTCGCCTCACCGGGCTCTTCGACTGGCTCGTCGGGCTTTTGGCTCCCGTGGTCCAGGCGCTGGGCCTGCCTCGGGAAACCGCCGTGGTCTTCCTCTTCGGGTTCTTCCGCCGGGACTACGGGGCGGCAGGGCTGTTCGACATGGCGAAGAGCGGGGCCCTCACGGTTCAGCAGCTCACCGTAGCCGCCGTGACCCTGACCATTTTCATCCCGTGCATCGCCCAGTTCTCGGTGATGCTAAAGGAGCGGGGACCCAAGGCGGCTCTGGCCATGGCCGGTTTCATTTTCCCCTTCGCTTTTCTCACCGGCTACGCGCTAAACCAGATCTGGACCCTCGTGGCCAGACTGGTGGCCGCGTAAGAGGGAGGGCATTGCAGTGAGGCGGCAACCAAGACACCTGCATGGAAGAGGTCCCGGCTCCCCGCCAGCCGCCAGCCTGCCGCTTGACGCCTTGGAGGAAGGTGCAACGGGCCGCGTGGCGGCGCTCGCCACCCATGACCCCGAGCGCCTGCAGAAGCTCATGGCTTTCGGCGTCCTGCCTGGAATGCCGATCACCCTGCTCCAGCGCCGCCCGGCCTTCGTCTTCCAGGTCGGCCAGACGCAGGTGGCGGTAGACGAACACATCGCCGGAGATATCCTGGTCACCCTCGGACGGTAGCCCGGCCGCCGCCCCGTTGGAGCCGGGCCACCCGCAGGAGGAATAGTCGACCGGAGCGGGAAATGGCACTGGCGAGAACGGAGGGTTCACCTGCAGCCTTGACACAGATTAGGGAGGAAAGAAGCGTTGAGCACGAACCGCCACACTGACTTCACCGCAGGCAGCATTCCGAAACACCTGATCCGTTTCTCGATCCCAATGTTCCTGGGCAACCTCTTGCAGGCACTATACAACACGGTCGACAGCTTCTGGGTCGGCCGTTTCCTCGGGCCGAACGCCCTGGCCGCCGTCTCGATCGGCTTCCCGATAATTCTGGCGCTGGTCGCAGTAGTCATGGGGCTCACCATGGCCACCACGGTGATGGTTTCGCAGTACTACGGCGCCCGCCAGACCGAGATGGTCAAGCGAACGGTGGGGAACACCATCGTGCTGCTCGTCGCAGCTTCGTTGCTCCTGTCAGCCCTGGGGCTGGCCGTCGTCCGTCCCCTGCTGGGCCTTATCAGCACGCCTCCTGAACTCATGGCCGACGCCCTGTCGTATCTGCGAATCTTTATCACCGGCTTGGTCTTCATGTTCCTCTACAACGCCCTGAGTGCGATCCTTCGGGGCCTGGGAGACTCCCGAACCCCGCTCAGGTTCCTCTTCTACGCCACGGTCATCAACATCATCCTCGACCCGCTGATGATCTTCGGCGTCTGGCCGTTCCCCCGGATGGGCGTGGCCGGCGCCGCCCTGGCCACCGTCCTGGCCCAGGCGATTTCGGTCCTCCTCCTCTTTCACTACCTGTCCCGGACGAACCATCTTCTGCCCACCGCTCCAGCTCAGTGGCGGTTCGACGCTGCGCTGACCCGGACCATGTTCAGGATCGGCCTGCCATCCGGGGCGCAGCAACTGGTGGTCTCGATGGGGGGTCTCGTCCTGACCTCGATCATCAATGCCTTTGGGTCGACCATCGTGGCCGCCTACGGGGCCGCCTCGCGGCTCGACCAGTTCGCCTTCATGCCATCGATGAGCACGAGCCTGGCGGTCTCCAGTCTGGTCGGCCAAAACATCGGCGCGGGCAAGTTCGATCGGGTGCGCCAGGTAGTCCGCTGGGGGACGCTGATCAGTGCGGGCATCACGGCCGCGCTCTCTGCGTTGGCGGTCTTCGCGCCTCAGCCGTTGCTCTCCCTGTTCACCACTGACCAGGCAGTGCTGGCTGCGGGCGCCACCTATCTCCGCATCGTGGGGCTGTCTTACATTCCCTTTGCGGTGATGCTCGCCATCAACGGCGCCCTGCGCGGCGCTGGGGATAGCCTTCCGACGATGCTCAACACGATCGGGTCGCTATGGCTGATCCGTGTGCCCCTGGCCAAGGTCCTTTCCGCCGTCCCCTCACTCGGACCGACCGGCATCTGGGTAGCCGTGGCGGCCAGCCCCGTGGCAGGCTTGCTCTTGAGCTACGGCTACTACCTGACCGGCCGCTGGAAGACCAAGTCCGTGGTCCAACCGCTGCTTGAGGAAGGAGAGTTCTAGCGCGAGGAAGGGGCCATCGCCTCAGTAAACGGCTCGATGTGGGAGATCACCCGGCTGACTCCCGGATAGGCCCGGCGCACGGCGAGCTCGATCTCGTGGACCAAGTCGTGGGCGTCCTCCACGTGCATGTCGGGGTCCACCTGGACATGGAGCGTGATCTCCAGGTCGTCCTGGCGGCCGCGGCTCACAATCCGGTGGCAGGAGCGCACCCCCGGCACCGTTACGACCACCTGCTCGATGTCGAGGGCGTCCATGACGGCTGCATCGCAAAGAACGTTCGATCCATGCCGAACGATCTCGACCGCGGAGCGTACAATGAGCCCGGCGATCACCAACGCCGCCACCACGTCCAACCAGGGCAGACCCAGCTTGACGGCGAGCAGAGTGGCGATAACCGAAAGGGAAACGTAGAGGTCGCTCATCGTGTGACAAGAGTCGGAAACGAGGATGTCGCTTTGCAAGACCTTTCCCTGCCGCCGCTCCCAAGTCATCACGGCGTAGTTGACGGCAAGGGTCACGAGCATCACGGCGAAGCTGGCCAGGGTGACCTCCGGCCCTGGTCCACCCGGATGGAGGAGCCTCTGGACCACCCGCTCCAGAATGTTCAGCGAAACCAGGACCAGCAGGCCGGCGATGGCGATCGAGGCAAAGGTTTCGTATTTCTTATGCCCGAGGGGATGGTCCTCGTCGGCCGGGCGGGCGGCAAGACTGATGCCAATGAGGCCGACGATGTTGGAGGCCCCGTCGGACAGCGAGTGATAGCCGTCCGCGGTCATGCTGGCGCTGCGCGTGATGATGCCGTAGATAACCTTGGCCAGGGCTACCGACCAGTTGAGAACCAAGATGACGATCAGAACGCGGCGAATTTTCCGGAACCGCTGTTCGTCGCTCATGGTGCACCCCCATACAAAAAGACCTGATGGTCCCGAGTCACCCCAGTCCCACAGGTCTCACCTGCTGCTCCGTCGGAGCCCAGCCCCACCAGCCGTGCGGCCGATCGCCTGCTCTGGATATACGGCTTTATTCTAGCTAGCTACAGGTTATTTGACAACCGGGCGAGGTTTCCTGCCAAGCGTCACCAGTTGACAGACCAGGGCAGGGGCTGGCCGGCCAGGGCGGCGGGATAGCGGAGCAGCACGTCCCACACGCAAACCGGCCGTTTCAGCTCCCCCACCGCCCCCGTCAGGGCGATCCGGCGGGAAAACCGGGTTCCTGGCTGACGGGGCTTGCCCGCGGGAGACAAGGGCGCTCCCCTTTCCGCCACCCGGCGCAGCACCTGGAGCGCAACCAGCCGGAGGGGCAGGTTCTCCTTGAGCGGCAGGGAAAAACGGGGGATAGTCAGGATCGCCGGCTCAAGCCCTGTATTTGCCAGCACCCGCTGCAGGGAGGCCAGCGGCAGGGCGTCTCGGACGTAACCGTGGATGATCAGCGCCTCCCGGCCGGACCGGAGGATGGGCAGGAGCAGGAGTTCCGGATCCGCCGCGAGGGCCGGCAGGTGGTGCGCCCCGTCGAACACGACCAGCCGCCAGAGGCCTGCCTGCTTGGCCCGGAGGACACTCCGCCAGCCAGCTGGGGTCAGGCGGGCCAGGTCGGCGTTGGTGCAGTCCACCATGAGTCGGGCTTTCAGCTTGATGGCGGCCTCAGTGATGGCCCAGACCCGCTCGCCGTCGCTCACGCCGGCTCCGCCCCCGCTCCAGCGGCCCCTTGTCCGGAAGACACCCGGCGGGTTGAGGATGACTAGCACCTCCTGACGGTCGGCGGGCGCCCCGGCGGGGGTCGGCCGAGCAGCGAGACGGCACGCCTCCAGTCCGTCAAGGAAGCGGACCCGGCCTTCCCGGATGGCCTTCCGTTCGGCCGGGGTAAGCCGGGCAGCCAGTGCGAGGAGCGACCCTTCCGTGGGGGCAACCACCCGGAGCGCCCCCAGTGCCAGCACCACCCAAAGCGTCAGCCCAGCCGCGACGATGGCCGCCGCCACCGGCCACTGTCGCCACCAGACTGGTCCCTTCCGCCGCACGCCGCTCACCCCACTGTAAGATGTCCACCTGGCCTGGCTGGAAGGCAGAATCCGTGCTTCCAGCATTTCACGCGTTTACGCGTTCTTTTCTGGCGTGGTACCCTGAAGGTGCGCCTAGAGAATTCCGCCGAGGGAGGAAGAGTGTTGGCGGGAGTGCCCTACTCCGTCCGCGTTCGCCACTGGGTCCGCTGGTCCCCCCAGGCTTACGCCGACGCCCTGACCACCCGCCGCCGCCCCCGCCTGGACCGGCCGCCCGGCAGCACCCAGCGCTCCCGCCGGAAAACCCTCCCGCCGCTGGCCGCCCTGGCAGCCTTCGTCTTGGCCCTCGCCTTGTTGGCCCCCGCTCTCGCCGCCCTGGTCAGCCTCTTTGGCCTGCACGAGCCAGACTCGTTCTCCCGCCAGGCCTCACTCCCCTTCTTCCAGCCCCTGCCGCTTCGGTATGACCTTTGGTATCAGGCGGACCTGCGTCACCTGGCCGATCTCAGCCGGCTTTCGGCCACTGAACTCCGGCGGCGGCTCCGGGAGGAGCGCGACCTCCTCGACCGGGAACTCGCCCGCTTGGACCGGACGGGCGCCTACGCCGATCCCCGTGGCTTCCGGGTGTACGGCCCGGCGGTCACCGGGAGACTCCACGCTCTGGCCCTGGCTCGGCAGAATCGCCAGAACCTCCTGGAGGGGTTTCCTCTGGCCCGACTGCCCGGACCAGAGGCGGTTTTCACCATCGGCGGCTATCGCCTATACCGAACCCTCCCCCGGAAGTTCGCCCGCCAGGACGAAGTAGTTCGGGCGCTCCAGGGGATGCGCCTGCCGGACGCGGCGTTGTCCGGGTACCGGGTCTATCTCCTGCCCGGCTCCCTAGGCCACGTGAGTGGAGTCGGCGGCTCGGGCTACGCCCTGCTGGGAGGGGAACCACTGACCGAGCGGCTGGTGGACCACCAGGCGGCCAGCACGGTGACGCACGAGTTCGGCCACCACCTGAGTCTCTCGCGGCTCGGCGGACACCTCCGGGAGGCACCCTGGGAGTGGGGGCGCTACCTGAAGCTTCGCGGCATCCCCGCCTGGCGTGAGGACGGCGAGGTGAAGACGGAAAACTGGACCCGGTCGCCCGAGGAGACGCTGGCTGAGGATGTCCGGGTCCTGTTCGGCACCCCCGAGGCAGCCTCCCTCCCCTACGACGCCGGCTACGGCGATCCTCGCTCTGACCCCGCCCTCCGCCACGAGGTGGAGGAGTTCCTGCACAGCCTGGTGCAGCAGCCACCTCGCCCCTACGAACTGTCCCCCGCCCCTTGGGTGGACGACCTGGGGGTCGGGCTTGCCACCCAGGCGGCCGCTCCCGGCGTCCGTCTGGCCGGTCTGCTGCCCGCTCGCCACCTCGACCCCCGGCGGCTGTTCCTCGCTGCGCTGCTCGCCACCACCGCCATCAGCCTGTTCTCCGTCTACCGCCTGGCCAGGCTAGCCTGCGCCCGGTAGGCCGATCGGTCCCTCGCGGGCGGTTCCACAGACTGGGCACTCCGGCGCCGGAACCAAGTCGATCAGGCGGAACTCGTTCGTCCAGAGATCGACGTGGAGAAGCCTGCCCACCAGGGCCACTCCCCGCCCCAGGAGAACTTTGAGCGCCTCGGTGGCCTGCAGGACGCCGATCGTCCCCGCGGTGGGGCCGAGAACCCCTGGGCCGGGGCTCTCCCCCGCCTCTCTCGATGGCGGCTGGGTCGGGAAGAGGCAGCGGTAACAGGGGCGGCCCCCCGCCGGGAAGGTGGTGACAAAGCCGCTCGTTCCGCTCACTGCGCCCTCGACCAGGGGTATGCCCGCCTGGACGCAGGCCTCATTGATCAGATACCGCGCTCTCAGGTTGTCCACAGCGCCCACCACCACATCGTACCCGGCGACCAGCCCGGCGGCGTTCGTTTCGTCGACCACCACCGAATACGGAATCACCTCGATTTCTGGATTGAGTTCCCGGAGGGTGCGCGCCGCCGATTCCGCCTTGGCCCGCCCGAGATCAGCCGTCCGGTGGAGGATCTGGCGCTGCAGGTTGGACAGCTCGACCCGGTCGCCGTCGGCGATGCCCAGCCGCCCCACGCCGGCCGCGGCTAGATAGAAAGCGGCCGCCGAGCCCAGTCCGCCCGCCCCGACGACCAGGGCCTTGGCGCCCATCAGACGGTTTTGTCCAGCCTCGCCCACCTCGGGGAGGAGCATGGTCCGGCAATAACGGGCAACCTGCTCCGCAGTCAGGGTCATGGGCTCCATCCTCCTTCCGGGTCTCCCGCTTCCACAGCACATTACTTTGGCAGCCGTCGCCCGGCTCCTGCCAGTTCCCGGCGCCCTCCGCCAGTCAGGGATTTTCTGGTTTCTTAGGCAGGGATGGTTGAGTTGGCGAAGTAGTCTTAATTGTCTGGGAGTTACTTGCCGAGGGGGTGACAGCCGGACCGAAGCGCTCTTCCGGACTAATCTCGTAGGAGGGATGCGGATTGAGCAAGTACCTCAAGGTCAACCACGAGAAGTGCACCGCCTGTCACCGGTGCGAGCTGGTCTGTTCGTTGAAGGGGGCGGGCGAATTCAATCCGGCCAAGGCTCGCCTCAGTGTGGCCGTCTTCCTCGATGACGACTTCTACTTCCCCGTGACCTGCCAGCACTGCGAGGAGCCGGTCTGCCAGAAGGTCTGTCCGGCGGGGGCCGTCGCCCGCAGCGAGGTGACGGGGGCCGTCGAAATCGACCAGAACCGCTGCATCGGCTGCAAGATGTGCATCATGGCCTGCCCGTTCGGCGCGCCGGTCTATGTGCCGGAGAACGGCAAGGTGACCAAGTGCGACCTCTGCCAGGGCGATCCGGAGTGCGTCAAGTTCTGTCAGTGGGGCGCCCTGGAGTACGTGGAAGCGGACCGGGCGGTCGTGGCGAAGCGCCGCGAGGTGGCGCGCAAGCTGATGGATGTTCTCCGGGAGGTGGCAGGCTGATGTACGGGTGGATGGGCAAGATCGGTCGGGTGGACCTGACGTCTGGTAGGGTGACCGTCGAGGACCTGGACCCGGTGGTGGCCAGGGACTACGTCGGCGCCCGCGGCCTGGGGACCAAGCTCTTCTGCGACGAGGTGGATCCCCAAATCGATCCCTACGCCCCGGAGAACAAGGTGATCTTCGCTGCCGGGCCCCTCACGGGAACTGCCGCCATCTCGGGGGCCCGCTACAACGTCGTCACCAAGTCCCCGCTGACGGGCACCATCGCCGCCTCCAACTCGGGCGGCTATTGGGGTCCGGAGTTGAAGTACGCCGGCTTCGACGCCCTGATCATCGAAGGAAAGGCGCCGAACCCGGTCTATCTCTGGGTGGAGAACGGGCAGATCGAGGTGCGCCCCGCCGACCATCTCTGGGGCAAGACCACCCACGAAACCGAAGACATCCTTCACGCTGAAACGGATCCTGAGGCCAAGATTGCTTCGATCGGCCCCGCCGGCGAGAACCTGGTCAAGTTCGCCTGCGTAGTCAACGACAAGCACCGGGCGGCCGGCCGGTCCGGGGTTGGAGCGGTCCTCGGGGCGAAGAACCTCAAGGCGATCGCCGTCCGCGGCATTGGAGGCATCAAGGTTGCGGACCCGGCCAGGTTCCGGGAGGCGATGCTCGACGCCTTCGCGAAGACCAAGGCCCATCCGGTGACCAGCACCGGCCTGCCCGCCTACGGCACGGCGATCCTGGTCAACATCATCAACGCCCACGGCATCTTCCCCACCCGCAACTTCCAGACCGGGGTCTTCCCGGGAGCGGAGAAGATCAGCGGCGAGGCGATGGCGGAACGGACGCTGGTGCGCAAGAAGGCCTGCTTCGCCTGTCCGATCGCCTGCGGCCGGGCCACCGAGGTGAAGGAAGGACGGTTTAAGGGGGCCGGCGAAGGTCCCGAGTACGAACCGCTCTTCGCGCTCGGTTCCGACTGCGGCATCGACGACCTCGAGGCCATCACTAAGGCTAACTACATCGCCAACGAGTTGGGTTACGACCCGATCTCCTTCGGGGCGACGCTGGCTTGCGCCATGGAGCTGTACGAGAAGGGTTACCTGCCCAAGGAGGATAGCGGGGTCCCGCTCCGCTGGGGCGACGGGGATGTCTTGGTGGAGATGGCCCGGAAGGTGGGTTACCGCGAGGGCTTCGGCGACCTCCTGGCGGAGGGGTCCTGGCGCCTGGCCTCCAAGTACGGCCACCCCGAACTCTCGATGAGCGCCAAGAAGCAGGAGTACCCGGCCTACGACCCGCGGGGCACCCAGGGCATCGGCCTCAACTACGCCACCTCCAACCGGGGCGGGTGCCACGTCCGGGGCTACACGATCTCCCCCGAGATCCTCGGCGTCCCGGAGCAGCTCGACCCGCTGACGACAGAGAACAAGCCGCTGTGGGTGAAGGCCTTCCAGGACGTCACCGCCCTGGTCGATTCGGCTGGGATGTGCCTCTTCACCACCTTCGCCCTGGGGGCGCCGGAGGTCGTGGCGATGCTCTCGGCCGCCACCGGAGTGGACTACACGGTGGAGAGCGGTCTCCTGGCCGGCGAGCGCATCTGGAACCTGGAGCGGTTGTTCAACCTGGCCGCCGGGTTTACCGGCGCTGACGACACCCTGGCGCCGCGCCTCCTCTCCGAGCCCATGCCTGAGGGGCCGGCCAAGGGCAAGGTCGTGGGGCTCGCCGAGATGCTGGCCGAATACTATCGGCTCCGCGGGTGGGACGCCCAAGGCGTGCCGACCAAGGAGGCTCTGGAGAGGCTGGGGATTGCGTGGAAGTCCAGTTCTTCTCGCTCCTCCGTCGCCTGACGGGCACCCCCACGGTCGAGGTGGAGGCAGAGACGGTCCGGCAGGCGCTGGAACGCGTGGTGGAGCGGTTTGGCCCCGCCGTGGCGGCGGAACTCTTCGCCGCCACGGGCGAGGTCAAGCCGCTCTATAACCTCCTCGTAAACGGACGGAACATAGCTTTCCTGGACGGGCTCGATACCCGACTCAAACCAGGTGACAAGCTGACCATCATCCCCCCGGCAGCCGGGGGTTAAGCGAGGTGCGTCCGGTGCGGTACGTCATTGTGGGCAACAGCGCCGCGGGGCTGGCGGCTGCCAGCTCCCTCCGGGCGGCAGCGCCCGAGGCGGAGATCATCCTGATCGACGGGGAGGAGGGGCCGGCCTACTCCCGGGTCCTCACCTCCTACGCCATCTCTGGGCAGGTTCCGCTGGAGCGGCTCTTCCTCGTGGACGGTTCCTTTTACCGGGAACGGGGTATCGAAGCCCGGTTCGGCCAGCGGGTGGCCGGCCTCCGGGCGGGCGAAAACGCCCTGGAGCTGGAGAGCGGCGAGCGGGTCGGCTTCGATTGGCTCTTGGTCGCCACCGGGGCCTCCCCGCAGCGCCTGGAGGTCCCTGGCGCCGGCCGACCCGGGGTCTTCACGCTGCGGACCCGGGCGGACGCTCAGGCGATCCGCCAAGCCGCCCAGGGGGCGAAGCAGGCGGTCGTGGTGGGTGGCGGGCTGGTGGCCTTCAAGGCGGCGGAAGCCCTCCATACCCTGGGACTAGCCGTGACCATGGTCGTGAGTTCCTCCCGGGTTCTCTCGCAGATGCTCGACCCGGTGACCGCCGGACTGGTCCTCGCTCACCTGGCGCGGTTTGGCCTGACGGTCCTGCTCGGGGAGAGCGTGGCGGAGGTGCGGGGTAACGGCCGGACGCTCCACGTGGTGACCGACCAGGGCCGGGAACTCCCCTGCGACCTCGTGGTCGTCGGCAAGGGGGTCCGGCCCAACGTCGGGTGGCTGGTCGGAAGCGGCGTGGCAGTAAACCGCGGTGTGGTCGTGGACGAGTTCCTGCGCACCTCCCGCCCAGGGGTCTACGCCGCCGGCGACGTGGCCGAGACCTGGGATCTGGCCCGGGACGAGCGGCGGGTCAATGCCCTCTGGGGCAACGCCGTGGAGCAGGGGCGGATCGCCGGGCTGAATCTGGCTGCCCCGTCCGGAGCCAGCCTGGCCTACCCGGGGTCCCTCTCGGAAAACTCTCTCCACTGGGGGGATCTGTCGGTCATCACCGTCGGCCACGTCAACCCTCCGGCTGAGGATCCCTCTTACCGGATACACGAACGCCGGGCAGGCGACCGCTTCTACCGGCGGCTCGTTTTCCGGGACGGCCGCCTCGTCGGCGCCGTCCTCTTCGGTGACGTCCGCGGCGCCGGAATCCTCCGCTCCCTCATCCAGGCCGGAGCAGGGCAGGGGAAATGGGAAGACCGGGTGGAGGAACTCCTCTCGCCCGGCCTCGGCTATGGCCGCGTCTTTCGCCACTGGGCGCGCGTGACCCAACCCGCCTAGACCCTAGCCCAGATAGGTGTAGACCTCCTCGAGCGGCTTGCGGGCGGGCATCTTGGGTTGCTCGGCCGGGACTCCCAGCGGCACCAGCGCCATCAGGCGCCACCGCTCCTCGACCCCCAGCAGCCGCTCGATCTCCCGGGCGGCGAGGACTGGGGCGCACATCCAACAGGTCCCGTAGCCTTTGGCCTGGGCGGCCAGCATCAGCGTCTGGATCGCTGCCCCGATGCTCTGGATGTCGGGACGGGCCCGCAGCCGGTCGATTTCGGCCGCCGCCAGCCCCCGAGCCTTCAGGGCCTCGTCGGTGCGAGAGCGGTACTCCTCTCCGAAGACCGCGATCACCACCGGCGCGTCGGCGAAGAAGAGGCCCCAGCTCTTCATCCCCGCCACGCCCTTGACCCCCGGCGCCGCCTCCGCCAGCTCGTCCATGGCCCGCTCCACGGCTTCCCGCATGGCCGCCTTCAGTTTCGGGTCCGCCACCGCCACGAACCTCCACATCTGCCGGTTCGAGGCGCTGGGAGCCAAAGTCGCCAGCCGGACGATCTCCCGGACCTCCGCCTCCGGCACTGGATCGGGCTTGAACCGCCGGACGCTCCGCCGCCCAGCCACCACATCGTAGAAATCGGTCCGCTTCATTTCCTCGGCCCCTCCCTTGCCAGGCTGTCGGTAGTCCTAACGGGCATGATTCGCCCAACACGGCCGAGCCCCTGCTCCGGCCTGCCGGACGGGGCAGCAGATTCCCTACGCCACCGTCAGGGTGACATCGAGGCGGGCGCGGGCCAGCGCTAGGTTCCAGGCGACGATCCGGTAGGCGCCGGGCGTCTCGGGGATGAACCGCTCGACCGCCACCTCCGCCTGGCCGGGGGCCAGCGTCACCTCCCGGACTACCTGGGCATACACCCGATCGCGAGAGGCGCGGAAAACCTCCTCGCCGTCCCGGGTTACGACGAACTCGGCCCTCTGGGTCGTCGGGTAGCGCAGGATCAGGGGAGCAGGGCCGACGTTCAGGGCGATCAACCTCATGGTCACCGGCTGGCCCACCCGCGGCCGGGCCGGGGCGGCGTGCAAGGTCAGGAGGACATGGTCCACCAAACCGACCGCGATGTTCGGCAAGGGCAACCGGATCCGCCACATGCGCTCTGCCACCACCGCCCGGGGAGCCTCGTCGGCCGCCTCTTCGCCCAAGCCTTCCTCAGCGGAGCCGCTCAACCAAGCTTCCCGCGGCACCCAGCCATCAGTCGGAAAGGCCCCCAAAACCAATCCCCCGGGCAGGTCGGGGATCAGCAGCGGTCGCCCCGGGACCAGCGCTCCCGGTTGGACCAGATGGTTAGCGGCGACCAGCGACTCGGGCGAGACGCCGAACCGCTCCGCTAGACTGTCCAGGGTGTCCCCCGGCTGAATCAGGTAGGTGAACGCCATCAGGCACTCCCCCTTTCGGGGCCATCATATGTGCCTTTGGCCCGAATGGAGAGCTCTTTCTGGGCGTGACGCGCCGAAAGGAGCTTATAGCTTGCGGAGGACCAGGACAACCCTGCCCAGGATAGTGGCCTCCCGGACGTAGATGGGCTCCATGGCGGAGTTGGCAGGCTGGAGGCGGATGCGGTCGGCCTCCCGGTAGAAAAACTTTACGGTTGCCTCGTCGCCAACCAGGGCGGCGACAATCTCTCCGTTGTTAGCGGTCGGCTGACGCCGGACGACGACCAGATCGCCGTCGAAGATACCGGCCTCGATCATGGACTCGCCCTTGACCGTCAAGGCGAAGGTCTCGCCCTCCCCCACCAGGTCCCGGGGGAGCGGCAGTTCCTCCTCCCGGTTCTCAGCCGCTAGGATCGGCTGGCCCGCCGCGATCCGGCCCAGCAGCGGGACGTTCACCGCCGACCGGGCGTTGGACAACTCGATCGCCCGGTGTTTGTACGAGCCGCGCCGGATGTAGCCCTTGGTCTCCAGCGCCGCCAGGTGCTGATGGACCGTAGCGGTCGAAGAAACGCCCACCGCTTGCGCGATCTCGCGCACGGTGGGCATTTGGCGTCCAGCCGCCGAGACTTCCTCCAGGTAACGCAGGACCGCTTCCTGTTTCGGTGAGAGCCCCTTCACCGCTGCCCGCCCCCTCGCCCAGTCATTTCCTCCTTGATTCTAGCACAGCACGGGCGACAAGGCAAACAAATTTTCGGTCGCGGCTCAAAGCTGGTTCACGATGAACGACATCACGCCCATCATCTTGTCCATGGGCACCTGGAGCGCCGCCCAGTAGATGCGGGCACCGCGAAGGTAGAAGTAATGCTGCATCCCGTTGCCCCGGGTGGAGAAATACGCCCTATTCTTGATGTTCAAAAGTTCGGGCTTGGTGTAAGGGGTCGGGTTGGCCTCCATCCGCTCCAGCATCCTCCGGAAAAGCTCCCGTGCCTCCTCCTTGGTGGTGGAGGCGGTCATCCAGACGATCACCTTTTCCTGGCCTTTGCCATACGTGGCAATCTCGGCTGCGGTAGCCGGTATCTCCTTCCCGTGGAGCTTGCTGATCTCTGCCAGGGCCTCGGCGCCGGTGGAATGGGCCGTCCGGGGAAGGCCGTTAACCTCGTTCGGGAACGGCTTCCCGTCATTGGGTCCCGGCCCCTGGTCGAGGTCGGCGATGGTCAGCGGCTTTCCGGCCGCGCCCGCGGATTGCCCGACGGCGGGGGAACCGCTTCCGTCGCCGAAGCCGGCACCCGTTGTAGGCGGGTGACCCGGCGGCAGCTCCGGTGCCACCTCCCCGGCACCGCCCGGCGCTGCGCTGGCGCTGGGGCTCCCGGCCGGATGGGTGCGGCGGAACTCAAGCTGCCCGCCGGCCACGGCCACCGCCAGGAGCGCGATGACCCCAATGAGGAGAAAGTAGTTGGTTCGGCTCATGCCTTTTTCCTCCCGACGACTTCCTTTAGCAGCGACAGCTCCCGGGCCAGTTGGCGCTGCTGCGCCGCAAGATACAGGGTATAGCCGAAGAGGGCCACCCAGACCAGCGTGTACCCGATGAACAACATCCTCATGACTCAGACCCCCTCCCGCAGCTCGTCCTTCAAATCCGCTACTTGCCGGCGGAGTTCCTCCAAACGGAGCCGCTGCTGCATGAACCAGAAGTAAAGCAGGGTGAAGGCGGCGATCCCGCCCAGCATGGCCGTCACCATTTCGGGCGTCATGTTGAAGCCCTTCGCGGTCACGACCACCGGATGGATCGTCCGCCACCACCGGATGGAGAGGAAGACCAGCGGCACGTCGACGTAGCCGATGATCCCGAAGGCTGCGGCCAGCCGCGCCTTCCGCTCGCTCCCCTCAGCCGTGCCCCGCACCACCAGGTAGGCTACGTAGATGAACCAGAGCACCAGAGTGGTGGTGAGCCGCGGGTCCCAGGTCCAGTAGGTGTTCCAGGCGGCCTTCCCCCAAATCGGCCCGGTGAGCAGGACGATCGTCGTGAACAGCACCCCGATCTCGGCGGAACAGTGGGCCAGCGTGTCCCAGCGGCGATGGCGAGTGCGCAGATAGGCGAGGCTCGCCACGAAGACCACGCTGAACGCCAGGAGCAACCCGACCCAGGCCGCTCCGACATGCCAGTAAAAGATGCGCTGGACGGGGCCCATGGTGACCTCCTCCGGCGCGTACAGGAGCGCCAGGTAGAGCGAAGCCGCCACCCCGCAGAAGGTCGCCCAGGACAGCCAAGCGCCGCGTTCAGCCACGTTCATCCCTCCCGGTTATCCCTCCAGGACGTACTCGAAAAGCAGAAACGGCACAGCCAGGAAAACGGCGCCGTACACGCCGAGCACCCCGAACCACGGCAGGTAGTCCGAGAAAGCAGCCCCCGCCAGAATCCCGCGGGTCGCCTGGACCGCCCCGATGACCACCGGCACCGCCACGGGAAAGAGAATCACCGGCAGCAGAATCTCGCTGGTGCGGGTGTTGGCCGCCAGGGCCGCAAGGAACGTCCCCACGGCGATAAACCCGAAGGTCGCCAGCACCACCACTGCCCCCAGGAGCGGCCAGGATCCCTGTAGTGTGTAGTTGAACAAGACGAAGAAGAGCGGGAGCGAGACCGCCTCGACCACCAGGGTGAAGATCAAGTTGGCCAGAACCTTGCCGAAGTAGATGGCGGAGCGGTCCACGGGGGCCAGCATCAGGCCGTGGAGACAGTCGTTGACCTTTTCCGCCACGAAGGACCGGTTCAGCCCCAACAGGGCGGCAAAGAAGAAGGCCACCCAGATCACCCCGGGCAGGATGAAGGAGAGGCTTTGCCGGGTCGGGTCGAAGGCGAAGGCGAAAATCACGATCACCAGGAAGGCGAAGATTAGCATGGCCGAAGACATCTGTTTCGTCCGCAGTTCCGCCCGGAGGTCCTTGGCGGCGATGGCCCAGATCCGGCTCAGGAAGGACATAGCGCCACCCCTCCCACCCGACCCAGGTACTCCCCGGCGAAGTTTGCCCGGTCCACCTCGGCCCGGGGCGCCTGGTAGACCACCCGCCCCCGGGAGAGGATCATCACCTGATCGGCCAGGGCCAGCCCCTCTTCGAAGTTGTGGGTGATCATCACCACGGTCCGGCGGTCGCTCTTGAGCTGCCCGAGGATCCGAGTCAGCACGGCGCTCCCCTGCGGATCCAGTCCGGTGTACGGCTCGTCCAGGAAGAGCAGCGAGGGCTGGTGGAGAATGGCCCGGGCGATCCCCAGCCGCTGCTGCATGCCGCGGGAAAAGTGGCGGACCGGGTCATGGAAGTAGAGGGAGAGCCCCACCTCCTCCAGCGCCTCCGGAATGCGCTGGTCGAGGCCTTCCACGCCGTACATCCGGCCGTAGAAACGGAGGTTCTCCGCGGCGGTCAGGTCGTCGTACAGGTAGGTGTGGTGCGAGAGGACGCCGATCGAGCGCCGGAGAGCCTGGGCCGAATCGTCGTCCACGGCCACGCCGTCGATGGTCAGCCGGCCTTCACTCGCCCTGATGAGCAGGGAAAGGATGCGGAGCAGGGTGGTCTTCCCCGCTCCGTTTGGCCCGAAGATGGTGAGAAACTGGCCCGTCGGCAGGTCGAGGGAGACCCCCGAGAGAATCTGCCGGTCGCCGATCCGCTTCCCCAGCCCTTCCGCCCGGATGATGCCGGCTCCCTCCCTACTTGCCCGTTCGGGCAGCCTCCCGCCGGGCAGCTTCCGGCTTGACCGCGGCGGCTGCCGGGCGGACCGGCCAGACCGCCATCAGGGTCCCCAGGACCAATGTCCACATGCCGATCCAAACCCAGTTGACGAGGTAGTTGACGAGGACCTTGAAGGTGGCGTCCTCCCCGCCGCTGCCCCAGGAGGCGAGGATGACGTAGAAGTCAGAGAGCAGGTTGCCTTTGACGGCCACCTCGGCGGAGTTCTTCTCCCCCTGGCCGGTGTTGGCGTAGTCCGGGTGGAAGGAGACGCCCGGCTTTAGCAGTCCGAAGGCGCGGCCGCGGTAGGTCACCTCAACCGGAGCGTAGACCAGCGTCACCCGCCCCTGGCGCTCCTCCCGCAGCCCGGTGAAGGTCATGGTGTAGCCACCGAGCGAAATCTGCTCGCCGGGACGAACGGTCTGCTGGACCTCCTGGTTCCAGGCGTTGCCCGCAAAACCGACGATCATCATCACCACCGCCAGGTGGACCACGTAGGCACCCATCCGGCGGCGTTGGTGGACGAAGAGGTTGCCCAGGGCGGCCAGGGGATTCTCGCCCGTCCGGCGGGCTCGCTCCTGGACCTCCTTGCCGAGCTGGACCAGGGTGCTCAGGGCGACAAAGGCGCAGGCCGCCAGGGCCAGTAGGGCAAAGAGGTGCCGCACCCCAAAGGCGAAGAGCGCCACCGCCAGAAGGGCCGCCCCCGCCCCGGACCAGGCCAGGTCAGCCGGCAGGTCTCCCCGCCCGCCGTCTTTCTCTGCCTTGCCGGGAAGCTTCCAGGGGATTCGGGTGCAAAGGCCGAGTACCACGAGCAGCGCCAGCGCCAGCGGAATGGTCACCGAGTTGAAGAAGGCCTTGCCGCTCGAGATCTCCCGCCCGACGAAGGTCTTGGAAAGCCAGGGCAGCATCGTCCCGTAAACCACGGCGAAAGTCGCCCCAGCCAGGATCAGGTTGTTGAGCAGGAAGGTCCCTTCCTTGGTCAAGTAATCCTCCACCTCACCTGACCCGGCCAGCATCCGCCGACGGGTGGCGATGAGGCAGGCTCCGCCCCCCGCCACGAGCAAGATGAGCGAGAGGAAGACCACCGTCATCAGGGGGTTCGCGGGAAAGGCGTGGACCGACTGGAGAAGGCCCGAGCGGGTCAGGAAGGTGCCGAAGACGCAGAGCGCGTAGGTGGCGACGATGAGCCCTACCGTCCACCCCTTGAACATGCCCTTCCGCTCGTACATCAGAACCGAGTGGAAGAAGGCGGTCCCGACCAACCAGGGGAAGAGGGCGGCGTTCTCCACCGGGTCCCAGGCCCAATAGCCGCCCCACCCCAGCTCCACGTAGGCCCATTGGCCGCCGTAGATGAGGCCGATGGAGAGGAACATCCAGGCGAAGAGCGCCCAGCGGCGGGCCGGCTTAAGCCAAATGCCCTGCTTGTCGCCGGTCAGGAGACCTGCCAGGGCGAAGGCATACGGCACGGCGAACGCGACGTAACCCAGGTACAGCGTGACGGGGTGGATCACCATCCCAAGATTCTGCAGGAGCGGGTTGAGCCCCATCCCCTCCGTCATCACCTGCGGCATCCGCTGGAACGGGTTGGCCAGCAGGGCCACGATCACGAAGAAGAAGACGGAAATGGCCGCCATGATGGCCGAGGCGTACGGAAGGAGCGGCTGCTCCTCCTCCCGGACGGAGTTGGTGACCCACGCCGCAAAGAGGGTGTGGAGCCAGAGCCAGAGCAGGAGCGACCCGGCCTGTCCCGCCCAGAAGGCCGAAAGCTTGTACAGCCAGGGCAGATCGCTCGAGGTGTATTCGTAGACGTATTGGATTGAGAAATCGCTCGCCAGGAGCAGGTAAACCAGAGCCGCCGCGGCGATGCTGGTCAGAACGGCCAGCACGTTGGTGAGCGAGTTGGCGGTGCCGACCCAGGTGGAGCCGGGGCGGCGGAGCCCCAGAACATAAGCGGCGAGCGTGACGACGGCGCCAGCAAGTCCCAGGACCAGCGCCCATGATCCGAGGTTGGCGATCAATGACATACCTCCCTACTGGCCGGTTGTCGCCTTGGCTTCGTATTTGGAGGGACACTTGGTCAGGACGTTCTCGGCGACGAAGATCCCGTCCCGGTAACGCCCCTCGACCAGAACTTCCGCACCGTCCTCGAAGGACCCGGGGCGTACCCCCTGATAGGTCACGGGAAGCGTACGCCGCCCATCCGTAAGGTCAAACTTGAGCAGAACCTGCTCGGGATCGAAAGAGACTGAAGAGCCGATCAGCTTGCCGTTCACCCGCAACTGCCGGCCTGCCTGCGCCGCCGGTTCGGCGAGAAGCTCCTCCAGGGTCACATAATAGGTCTGTGTCCGAGAGAGGCCCAGCGCCATCAGGGCAGCCATGGCGACCACGATGAGACCGATTCCCAGCAGTATCTTGGTCCGCTTCTTCACCCGCCGACCCCCTTGCATATGCTTCCATAATTTCGACGCCCCGCCGCCCTCCCCTCCTGACGGTTCATGGAAGACCTGCCGCCCCGGGGCATGGCTAACCTTCAGGTTGAACGTCCAACCCCGCTCCTTAGTTTCCACTTTCCACAAGGTTTACCGGCCCCGCCGGGCGAAAGGTCTGGCTGTGAAGCGCATCGCGTGCCTTGTAACTTCATGGGGGTTGGCCTTGATCCTCCTGGCTGGCCCTGCGGTCGTGGCCTCCACCCCGCCGCCGGCCTCGCTTTCTGCGCCGGCCCCGGCCCCGAAAGCGCCCGCCGCCGCCGCCGGATGGGCGTTCACCGCCTTCCTCCTGGCCGCCGACCCCACCGTCGGCCCCGCTCTCCGAGACGGCCTGCGCAGCCCGGTGGGGGACGCCGCCATGTCGGCCGTCACCCTCTTCGGCGAGGGGCCGGGCGTCGCCGCCACTCTGGCCGCCCTCTGCCTCTCCGGGGAGACCGAAACGGCAACCGAGGCAGTGGCCTCCGCCGCTTACGCGGGGGTGCTGACCACCGTCGCCAAGTGGGCGGTCGGACGGGGCCGCCCCGATTCGGACGCCCCCAACAGCGTCCACTACCTGGCCGGCCGCCCCGGGTACGACTCCTTCCCTTCCGGTCACACCGCCACCGCCTTCGCCCTTGCCCGGGTCCTGGCCCGCCGCTACCCCGACCGGAGCCGCCTGTTCTACGCCCTGGCTGGCCTGGTGGGGCTCTCCCGGGTCTACCTCAACCGCCATTACCCCGGCGATGTCGCCGCCGGGGCGCTCGTCGGCCTCTATGCCGCCGACCAGGCCGGCTCCCTGCCGGTCCTGCGCCTCTCCTTCTGACCCGTCCCCTTTGGAGCTGATCCGCGACGTCCTCCGGCAGATGGAGGTAGAGCAGGCTGCCCCATGCGTCATGGGGCAGCCTGCCCTACAAATACCTTCTCAGCCGGGTCCCTTTTTCCCTGTATCTTCTACGGAGCAGTACTACGCTTCCTTAGCGGCGTTGACGCCCGCAATACGCCCATCAACCGTACAACGGGTGAGGGAACCGCCGCTCATGTAATCCACCAGGAAGTGTCCACCGACACACTCCCCCGCTGCATACAAGCCCTTGATCGGCGTTCCGTCTGGTTCCAACACCTGACGGTCGACGTTGACTCTTATTCCTCCGAAAGTCAGGGTGATACCAGGGCGCATCGGATAGATGGCATAGAACGGTGGATTCTCAATCCGCATGGCGGCTGCGGCCTTGGGCGGATTGGCTGTCAGCGCCTTGCCATCCTTCACGCTGGCGTTGAAGTCCGACACTGTCTTGAGGAAGGCTTCAACAGGCACGTCGATCTTTGCCGCGAGTTCGCTCAGGGTTGAGGCCTTGAGGATCTCAATGCCGAGGCCGTTGAAGTTGTCGAACGTCATCTTCCCTTCCGGGAGGTTAGCGATTGCCTGGTCAAAGACTATGGCGACTTGGGCCCCCGGCTGGTTCATGGCCGCCTTTCCGTGCGACACATAGCCACGGGACTCGTCGACGTAGCGCTGACCCAGCTTGTTGATTCCCAGAGAGAACGGAATGAGACGTGAAGGATTCCCCGACGCCGTGTTCTTTACGTGAACCGCGGCGATATGCAAGGAATCCAGCCCGCCCATCTGCACCAGGGCGGCTCCCGCCTTTTCAGCCATCTGGAGCCCGTCACCTGTCGCCCACTTCACCCCGCGAACGAGACTCTCGTCAGCGTCCGGCCCTACCCACTGCTCCAACATCTGTGGATTCGCAGCATAACCACCACTGGCGATGATCACGGCCTTGGCTCTGAAATCCACCAGGCCATCCGTGGACATCGCTCGCAGCCCCACCACTTTGCCGGAGGCATCGATCAGCAAGTCTTTGGCCTTCATCCGATAGTACTCGGTCACACCGACCTTTGCGGCGGCGGCGCGCAACGTCGCAAGCAGCTTCGGCATGCCGCGGAACTGGCCCGGTGCAGCTGTTATGCATTTTACCCGGTAAGGATTCAGGGGTACGGCCTCCGGCAAATCCGCGCCGTGCGCCCTCAGCCACGCAATGCCTTCCAAGGAATGGTCCACAACGCTCCTGGTCAGGGCCGGGTCAGCCCGATACCCGTTCTTCTTCATGCATTCTTCGTAAAAGAGGTCCTTTGCCTCTTGGGTGTCCGCCTGCGGAACCGTGAACGCCCCGCCGGCCAGAGCGGAATTGCCGCCAGCCAGAGCCTTCTGCTGCTTTTCGATGAGAGCCACTTTTGCACCATTCTCGGCTGCGGAGATGGCCGCCACCATACCGGCCAAACCTGTTCCAATCACCACGACATCATAACGCTCGGTGCGGGGTAGGTTGCCCACCAACTCCGCGGCCTCCACCAGAGAACCAGGTAGTTGTGCAACCCCTAGTCCTGCGCCGGTAACCAGCCCATACTTGATGAACGTACGCCGCGTAACCTTCTTCAAAGCAGACCCTCCTACAACTTTAGTGCGTCTTCCCTGCGGTGCGTTGACCCAAGTGACTTGTCTCTGACCCCGATCCCTCACTTTCCGACGGCTGGTTTGATTCCAGGAGCCGTGATTGCCGGACTACGCAGCATCCCGCAGAATCCGTCTAACCGTGACAGGTGCCGCAAAAGTCCTCTTGCGCCCGGTGACCATGATGGCACGAGTCGCACTCAAGGTCAGGATAGTGTGAGTCGTGCGGGTTCCGGCGCAAGCTGGCAGTCTTCTTGGCAAGCTCCTGGTAAGAGCCGTGACAGGAGAGACAGGTTGTTGTCGGTACTGATGCGGGCTTGCCTTGCCCGTGACAGCTCGCACATGTGAGGCCAGCCGCGATGTGCTTGTCGGCAAGAAACTGCGGCTTGGCTGTCTCCGCCAACACAGGTGCGGCAGCGGACGCCACAGCACAGCAAACGACAAAGGCGGCAAGTGTCCGGTATTTCAACATGCGCTGCAACTCCTCCCCAACCTGGTTCGCCGTGATTGCCTGGGCGTCCCTTGTTTATTGTGCACTTCCGCACGAGGTAAGAAATCCCCTGCCGTTCGAAAAAAGAAGTGTAATTCTGTCAAATTGGTATACTCGGTGGGCGGTTCTTCAGACGGCAACAGTCAAAGGCCCACCGGCCCAGAGCACGATAGTAGGCGACCGCGGCGTGGAGGCTGCTCAGCGAGAGCGACTCATCCGGCCCGTGTGCCTCCGCGGGGTCGCCGGGGCCGAGGATGACCGCCGGGAGACCGGTTTCGGAGACGACGAGGGCCGCATCGGTAAAGTAGGTCACTCCGACCAGGGCCGGGGTCCTCCCGAGGACTTGACTGCCAACGGCCAGGGCTGCCTGAACGACCGGGGCGTCGGTGGGAGTCTGAACCGCCGGATAGTAGTTGATAATCCGGAACCGGGCTCTGAATCCCGCTTCGGCGTCGGACAAGCGCCGTAAAGCCAGCTCTACCCGTTCAAGCAACTCGCGATAGTCGGACTCCGGCGTCAGGCGAATGTCCACCGTCAGGCGGCACTGGTCCGGGACCAGGTTCACTTTCACTCCGCCGGCGATCGTCCCGAAGGACAGGGTGTTGCGCCCCAACAACGGGTGGGCGGCGCCCCCCAGTTCGAGGCGGGACAATTCATTCATGAGGAGCTGCATGCTCCGGATGGCGTTGTGCCCCAGTTCCGGGCTGGAGCCGTGGGCGGTTCGCCCGGTGGTGGTGAACTCCAGCCAGAGCGCACCCTTCTCACACACCCCGATGTTCAGATTGGTCGGTTCTCCGACCACTATGCGGCCGACGTTTTTCAGCCACGGTTCTTGGAGAAGGCGCCTGACTCCCAGTCCGCCAGCCTCCTCATCGGCCGTGAAGTAAAGGATCAGGTCTTGTTCGAGCGTCTCTCCTGAAGAGGCCAGGCACATGGCCGCAACGGACATGGCCGCGAGACCGCTCTTCATGTCCGAGGCGCCGCGCCCGAACAGGCGGCCGCCTTTGATGGTGGCCGTGAACGGGTCTGACTGCCAGGCCTCTACCCCGACCGGCACCGTGTCCAGATGTCCCAGCCACAGCATGGCCGGGCGTTCCGACTTGCCGCGCAGCCGGGCCGCGAGGTTGGCCCGGCCGCTTCCGAGGTCTGTCAGGGAGACCTCCAGGCCGGAGGCGGCCAACTCGCCGGCGAGCAGTTGAGCCAGGGCCGCCTCGTTGCCCGGAGGATTGGACGTGTTCACCGCGATCAGACGTTCGAGGAGGCGCGTGACGCGGTGCCGCTCATCGTTCGCGCTCAACGCTTCTCTGCCCCCAGGCGCTCGACCTCCTGCCGCATGGGCAGCGACTGCTGAGCGCCGGGCCGTGAAGCCGCCAGGGCTCCGGCGCGACAACCCCAATCCACTGCTTCCTCCACTGAACCCCGCTCCAGCAGCCTGACGGCGAAGCCGGCCAGAAAGGCGTCGCCCGCGGCCGTGGCGTCCACTGCCTTGACTGCGTAGGCCGGGAAAGCGGCGGTCCGCTCTCGATCCACCAGGATGGCGCCCTGTGCTCCCAGGGTGATCAGCACGGCGGATGCACCTTGGGCAATCAGGGACCGGGCGGCGCGCTCGGCGCGGCCGGGATGACCGTCGATCGGCACGCCGCTGAGCAGCTCGGCTTCGCTCTCGTTGGGCACCAGGAAGTCGACCGCCGAGAGCAGCTCGGGCGATAACGGCTGGGCCGGGGCCGGGTTGAGTATCACCGGAACGCCCTTGCGACGGGCTTCCCGCACCGTAGCCTCCACCGTGGGCAGAGGGATCTCCAACTGGATCAGCAGGGCCCCGACTCCGTCTAAGTTCTGCAGAGCCTCGACAACGTGCCGCGCCTCCAACCTCGCGTTGGCCCCGGGGTGGACAACGATGGTGTTCTGTCCTGATTCGTCGACAGTGATGAGCGCCACCCCGGTTCCGACCTCGGGATCGCGCCCCACCCAGTCGACCGACACCCCGCTCTGGGACAGGTTGGCCAGCAGCGCCGCGCCGTAGGGATCGTCACCCACCCGCCCCACCATGCAGACCCGCACTTCGGACGAAAGCCGGGCGGCGGCGACGGCCTGATTGGCCCCTTTACCGCCCGGGCCAGTCCGGAAGCCGGCGGCCATCACGGTCTCCCCCGGCTTGGGAAGGCGGCTGGTCTGGGCTGCCAGATCCGTGTTCAGACTACCGACTACCAAGAGTCTCTTTACCACGAACTGCGCCACCTTCGTGCTGGTCTAGAGCTTGCGACTGAGCCATTTCACCGCCTGGGTCCAGAAGGCGGGATAGTACTCCCAGCCGGTGAAACCCGGCGGTCCCCAGTGGGGCGAGCAGTCGGAGGCGAAGGCCATCGTCCGGCCCTCACCGACCTCCATCACCGCGATGAAGGGGTCATCGCCCACCCGGGCGAGGAGCGTGGCTTGCGGCTTGAGGATCAACCGGTTGTACCCGAGGAACATCGGCCAATCACGCGCAATGCCCTTGAGAATCGGGTGGTCGGAGTTCACGACTTCCGGGGTGAAGCCCTCAGGCACCTCGACCCGGTCGTCGCCGTCCAAAAGGTCCACCGGCAGCACTTCTTCAACCGGCGTGCCGCGCCAGTTGCCCTTGGCCTCGATGCCCTGGAAGGTCAGATAACCGCCAATCATCAGGAGACCGCCCCCAGAGACCACGTATTCCTTGAGCAGCTTGAGCCGGTTGGGCGCCGGGATGGATTTGGCGAAGGTGTCCGGATGCAGCAGGAGGCTGTTGGCTCCCACGTCGGACAACAGCACCGCGTCATATTGGCGGAGTTCGGCCAACGAGGTGGGGAACTTGCGGCCGACCACATGGTTGGGGAGGTAGTCGACGGCGATGCCGTTCCGCTCCAGGCCTTTCTGGAGCTGTTCGCCACCCTCCTCGTAGTTGCTGGTGACGAAGGAATCGAAGCCCTTGATGTGGGTGCTGATCGTGATCCACGACTCACCAGCGATGAGGACTCTCACGTTGCTCATGGTTGACCCTCCTTACTGAATGGCGCCCTTCCGGTAGCCATAGATGTTGAACCAGACGGCGAACAGGATGATGCACCCCTTGATGACCATCTGGAAAAAGGGTTGGACGTTCAGCAGCGTCAGCCCGTTGCTGATGACCCCGATGATGAAGGTGCCAAGGATCGTGCCGGTGATCGTACCCCGGCCACCGAAGAGATCGGTGCCGCCGAGAACGACCGCGGCCACGGCGTCGAGCCCGGTGTCTGTGGCTGAATTCGCCGAGCCGGCCCCGAGCCGCCCCGCCAGGACAATGCCGGCAACGGCCGCCAGCAGTCCGGACATGGCGTAGATAGTCAACTTTATCCGCTCGACGTTGACCCCCGAGAGGCGGGCGGCTTCTTCATTGCCGCCCACGGCGAGCGAGTGGCGGCCAAATTTGGTCATGGTCAGGGCGATCTGCCCCAAGACCACGATTCCGGCCATGATGATGACGGGAATGGGGACTGGGCCGACATAGCCGCGTCCAAAGTCCAGGAACACCTGGGAGTTGATGGGGATGGCGTACCCCCCCGTCCGAATGAAGGCCAAACCGCGATAGATGGTCATGGTGGACAAGGTGACGATGAACGCCGGGATCCCTTGATAGGCGACGAAGTAGCCGTTGAGCAACCCGCCCACGACGCCCACGACCAAGCTCACCGCCAGGGTAGGCCAGAGGGACCACCCGGTCTGGAGGAAGCCGGCGGCCAACGCGCCGACCAGGGCCATCATCGACCCGACCGACAAGTCGATGCCCGCCAGGATGATGACATAGGTCATGCCGACGGCGACGATGGCGTTGACCGAAACCTGCCGGGCTACGTTCAGGAGGTTGCCCATGGTGAAGAAATACGGCGAGGAGAATGCGAAGGCTGCGGTCAGTACGATCAACGCAATCCAGATGCCTGAGCGGAAGATGAACTGCAGCGCCCGCTTGTTGCGGCCGGGCGAATCGATCGCGGTGGCGGTAGCCTGCGCCATGTCAGTTGCCCCCTTTCAGATGGCCAGTCCCATGATCTTCTCTTGCGAGGCTTCTTTCCCGGCGAGTTCACCCCGGATGCGGCCGCCGCCCATCACCAGGATGCGGTCGCTCATGCCGAGAATCTCGGGCAGCTCGGAGGAGATCATGAGGATGCCCATACCACGCTTGGTGCACTCGTTGATGAGGGAATAGACCTCCGCCTTGGCGCCCACATCGATTCCCCGGGTAGGTTCGTCCAGGATCAGGAGCTTCGGGCTGATGGCCAGCCACTTGGCCAGAACGACCTTCTGTTGGTTGCCCCCCGAGAGTTTCCCGATGTTCTGCGTGTCGGACGGGGTCTTGATGTCGAGCTGCCTGATGAAATCAGCCACCAAGCCCATCTCTGCCCGGCGGCGGATGAACTGCCCCCACGCCAGGAGCGGGTCGCTGCGCCGGCTGCTGTTCATGGCCGGCATGGACAGGTTCTCCCGCACCGCCATCTTGAGCACCAAGCCAGACTTCTTCCGGTCTTCCGGGACCAGGGCGATGCCCAGACGGATCGCTTCCTGCGGCGAGGAAACACGGACCGGCCTGCCTTCGATGATGATCTCCCCTGAGTCGTAACGGTCGATACCGAAGATACACCGGGCCAATTCGGTTCGGCCTGAGCCGACCAGCCCGGCGAGGCCCACCACTTCACCCCGGCGCACGGTGAGTGAAATGTCCCGCAGGAGCTTGCCGGCGTTGAGGTGTCTGATCTCAAGGACGACGTCCGAGGCTTCGACGTGCTCCCGCGCATAGTAGTCAGACAGCTTGCGAGCGACCATCATCGTGACCAGCTCGTCGCGGGTCACCTCGCTGATCTGGCGCGTGCCGACGTTCTCTCCGTCGCGCAGCACCGTGACCCGGTCCGCGATCGCGAAGATCTCGTCCATACGGTGGGAGATGTAGATAATGCCAACCCCACGCTTCTTCAAGGTGGCGATCACCCGAAAGAGCTTGGCCGTTTCGCCTTCCGTCAGCGATGAGGTGGGTTCGTCCATGACGAGGACCCGCGCCTCGCGGGACACCGCCTTGGCTATTTCCACCATTTGGCGCTGGGCGATAGACAGGTTCGCCACCACTGCCTGGGGATTGATGTCAGCGTCGATGAACTCGAGCGCGGCGCGGGCCGTCTCCACCATAGCCTTCCCGTTCAGGAGCCCTCCCCTCCCGCGGAGCGGCTCGCGTCCCAGCGAGATGTTTTCGGCGACCGTAAGGTAGGGCACGAGGTTGAGTTCTTGGTAGATGACACTGATACCCAGGTTCAGAGCGTCCTTGGGTCCGGAAATCTCCACTTCCTGGCCGGAGATGATGACTTTGCCTTCGTCCTTGGCGTAGGCACCTGACAATATCTTGATGAGCGTGGATTTGCCGGCTCCGTTCTCTCCCAACAGGGCGTGGACCTCCCCGGCCTCCAGGTCCAGGCTGACCCGGTTGAGCGCTCTGACCCCGGGGAACTGCTTGGAGATGTCTCGGAGCTGCAAGAGCGGGCTGCCCAGTGTAGGTCACTCCTCTCGCGACGCGTGAGCGGGGTAGGAGAGCCGGGCCGCAAGGGTTTGGCGGCCCAGCTCCCCCGTTGGAGTCCAGGCTACTTCTTGAACGTGGCGATGTTGTCCTTGGTGTAGATCTTGACCGGAACGGCGATGGTCTTCGGCAGGGTCTGTCCCTTCAGGACCTTCAGCATGTTTTCGACGGCGAGGTAACCCTCGCGGTACGGATCCTGCTGGACCATGGCCAGAACGGTGCCCTGCTTGAGGCCGGCGATCGATTCGTCGGTCAGGTCCCAACCCACGATCTTGACTTTCTTGGCGTTTTGACTCTTGACAGCGGCGAGGGCGCCGAGGACGGCGGGTTCACCGGTGCCATAGACCAGGTCGAGGTTCGGGTTGGCCGTGATCAGGTTCTCAGCGGCTGCCAGAGCCTCCTCACGAACGTTCTTGCCGTCCACGATGGACACGATCTTGACGCCCGGGAGCTTTTTCACGACCTCTTCAAAACCGCGCTGCCGGTCGAGCTGGATCGGCGAGTTGAAGGCGGAGACGATGCCGATGTTGGCCTTGCCACCCATGTGTTTCTTGATATACTGGGCGACCCACTCGCCCATTTCCTTACCTGCGTCGTAGTTGGCGGTGCCGATGAAGGTCGCGATGGCATCGGTCTTGGGCTGGGCGTCTACGGCGATCACCGGGAAGCCCGCCTTCACGGCCTCTTTGATCGCAGGAATAACGCCCACCGGGTCAACCGCCAGGACGATGATGCCATCGACTTTCCGCTCCATGAAGTTCTCGATAGCCGCCGTTTGCTTGGAGGCGTCGTACTGCGGGTCGTTCTCGACGATGTCCACGCCGTACTTCTTGGCGGCGTCATGGAGGCCCTTGCTGACCTGCTGGAAGAACTCCGCTTGCAGGGTGATGGTGGTCATGCCGAGGACCGGCTTCTTGGCCGCGGCGGCCAAGCTGAGCCCCATGGACAGGGTAAGCACGAGCACAGGAATCAGCCAGCGAACCTTCTTCACGATTGGTGAACCTCCTCTCAGTAGTGCGGGAATCCAGTAATCACGGTAAGCTTCGCTCCTTGGCGGCTGTCCTTCGGATCGTTCACCTCCCTTCATTAGACCGAACGTTCGAGCTGCAAGGCAGATCCGCACAGGGTCCGGACCAGAGCTTCGGCCAGATCGGCGGTGGCAGCCATGTTGCGCCACATCCGCTCATGCCGCTGGTCTTCGGGGCGATGCAGGATTTGTTGGTCATTGAAGGTCAGCATGCAGACTGGGATGCCGGCAGCATAAAACGGGGCATGGTCGCTGCCCGGTGGAGGGGGAAACTTATAAAGCAGCTTGGGACGCTGCCCGTCCCCGGTCAAAGGGGCGAGGACCGAGCGCAACAAGACCTCGAACGGCTCGGGCCCGCTCCAGACTTCAAGCTCGTCGCCCCGGCCGAAACCGTCAAGGTTGACGACCGCTTTCACACTGTTCAAGTGGCCCTTGGCGCGCAGGTCTTGAACGTAAGCCGTGGACCCGGCCAGGTTCCACTCTTCGGCGGCGCAGCCCACGAAGTCCACGGAGCAAGCGGGAGGGCGCTCGGCCAGACGTCGGGCCAGTTCCAGCAGGACCGCGGTGCCGGAGGCGTTGTCGTAAGCGCCGGCCGTATTGTACATGGTGTCGAAGTGCGCCGTGACGATCACTCGCGGACCCTGGTCGGGGGTGGAGCTGGGAAACCGCCCTACGGCGTTGATCCCCCGCTCCCCCGGGAGGTACTCGGTGTGTGACTCCACCTCCACCCGAATCTCCGTCCCCTGCCCGCGCCAGCGGTGAAGCCGGGCGAGGTCCGTTTCGCCGACGATGAGGTGGGGGAGGCGGGAACTGCCCGGTGAGAGGACCTGCGGGATGGCGGGGCCGCCCGGTCGCCCTGAAATGTAGGCCAGGGTGCGCCCGTCCGGGCCGATGACCGCAAACTTGTCCCAGTCGTACATGCCCCAGACGTTGTACTTGCCAAGGTACACCAGGGTTCCGCGGATCCTCCCTCCTGGGGCCCCGGCCGTCGAGCCGCTCAGGAGGAAAGGGTAAGCCTCCCATTGCTCCTCCACCGGCGCCAGCAATGACAGGCGCGGGGTGCCTGAAAGCCGCCACCCTTCATAGGCGAAGCCGTGAGGGAACGCCTGGCAACCCGCTGCGGCCAGTCGGGCGAGAACGAAGTCCGCCGCCTGCGCCGCGGCAGGCTGGCCCATGAAACGGGGGCCCAGGTCGATGAGGTGTTGCCAATCACGTTCCATGGCGGAGCCGCTCATGTTTCTACCCCCGCGTCGTGCGATGCGTCCAGTCGTGAATGGTAAGCGCCAGGATCTCGATGGATTGCAGGTACTGGTCGACGGACAGGTACTCGTCGATGGAGTGGGCCGCCCTGGGTTCGCCCGGTCCGAAGACGATGGTCGGCGTGCCCGCCAGCTTGTTCAGATGCCGGGCGTCGCAGCCAAAGGCGCAGCCCGCGACCGCCGGTTCCCCGCCAGTCACTGCGGCCACGTTGGCTGTGAGGATCGAGCGCAGAGGGTGGTCGAGCGGCGTGGTGTACCCCGCCCCGGCTTGATAGCGGCGCACGACCGGCGGATTCTCCTGCAGCCAAGGGTCGGACTGTGCAGCGTCGTGGAGTGTGGAGAGGATCTCCTGCTCGATCGCGGTGCCGTACCCGTCCGGGTCGTCCTCCGGCAGGTAGTGGAGACAAATCTGGAAGCGGCACTCGTCCGGCACAGTGGAAGACGCCGTTCCCCCGCGGATGGTCCCCAGGTTGATCGTGGGCGGGGGCAGCAACGGATGACGCTTGGTCATGGTCCAGCGATGCTCCAGTTCATGGAGGGCGTTGACCAGGATCAGCGCCTTCTCGATGGCGTTGACCCCTTCCCACTTCAAGCTCGAATGGAGAGCGCGGCCGTGGGTGGTGATTTCGAAGAGCAGAAACCCCATGCCCGCCGGGCGGATCTCAAGGTTGGTCGGCTCCGTGATGATGGCGCCGTCGGCTCGATATCCCCGGTCGCAGGCCGCTAGCGTTCCGTTCCCGCCGCCTTCTTCGTCCACGACGCTCTGCACGATGACTCTTCCGCCCGGCCTGGCCCCGAAGTCGATCAAGGACTCCAACGCCAGAATGGCCGCGGCCAGCCCGCCCTTCATGTCGCAGGTCCCCCGCCCGTACATCCGGCCGTCAACCACCTCGCCGCCCAGCGGGTCATGCTGCCACCGCTCGGGGAAGTCGATCGGCATGGTGTCGATGTGGCCGTTCAGGATCAACGAGGGCCCGTTCCCGCCCTGGTAGGTGCCGACGACGATCGGGCGGTTATGGTACACGTGTCCGAGGTTGCCCTCGGCGTCCCGGTACCTGGTCAGGCGCTCGTTGTCCGGCTCGAACACATCCAGTTCGCAGCCGGCCGACGACAGTCGCTCCTTGACCAGCTCCTGCCCAGCGGCTTCGTTGCCGCCTTCCCAGCCGTGCCCGAGCACGGTGGTATCGGTCTGGACCAGGCGCCGCAGGAACTCGAGGTGCTCATCCCGACGGCTGGCCAGGAACTCCGCAAAGGCCTTGCGGTCCAATCGCGCTTGGCTGGATTCCATCCTACTGCCACCTTTCTGCGATGACTGTCGATCCCCGGACCACCAGCCGTGGCTGAAGGACAACCCGCTGGGGAGCGTCCGGTGTCTGGGCGATGCGCTTCAGCAATACTTCCATCGCCATCCAGCCCATCTCATACTTGGGCTGAGCCACGGTGGTCAACTGAGGCCTGGTCAGGGAAGAGACCAGGATGTCGTCATATCCCACAAGGGCCACGTCCTTGGGCACCCGGCGCTCCGCCTCGTCCAGCGCTGCCATCGCCCCGATGGCCATCATGTCGTTGCCGGCAAACACCGCGGTCGGGGGTTCGGGCAGCTCCAGCAGCCGTTTCATGCCCAGGTAGCCGCCTGACTGGCGGAAATCCCCCTCCACCACGTACTCGGACCGGAACAGCCCTTGCGGCTCCAACACCTGACGGAATCCAGCCAGGCGGGCGGCGGCCGATTCGGCGCTGAGCGGTCCGGTGATGCAGCCGATCCGGGTATGGCCCAGACCCAGCAGGTGCTGGGCGGCCGCCATTCCGCCTTTGAGGTTGTCCGTCACCACGGCGTCCACAGTGAGCCCGCCGGCGTCCCGGTCGATCAGCACCACCGGCACCCCTGCCTTCAGCAGGGTCTTGACCGGCGACGCCTCCGAAGCGGCCAGAGCGAAGATCACGCCGTCCACCCGGCGGGTCCGCATCACCCGGCAGTACTCGATTTCCTTCTGCGTGCTGTCGTCGCTGTTGCAGAGGATTACGTTGTAGCCGGCCTGATTTGCCATGTCCTCCACCCCTCGCGCGACTGCGGGAAAGAAGGGGTTCGAGATATCCGGGACCACGAGCGCCACTGTGCGGGTCGTCTTGCGGACCAGTGACTGAGCAAGGGTATTAGGGTGATAGTCCAGCTCGGCCACCGCCTTGAGAACTTTCTGCTTGGTGAAATCCCTTACACGGGTGCTGCCGTTGAGGACGCGCGAGACAGTGGCTATGGAAGTACCTGCTCTCTTGGCCACATCGTAGATACTCGCCAGAGCGACCACCTCCGGTGTAAGCGCTTACAAGTCTGACAATTCTCGCCCCCTTGTGAAATTCCTGCCGCGGTTCATCAGATTTTTCTTGCCAGCCAGCCGGAACCCAGTGCCGGGGCAGCTCAGCCCGCGGCGGCTCGCACGCGGTCGACCGCTTCCATGAACCGGGCGACCCGCTCCACGTCCACCGGATTCCACCAGACGCCGTCGCGCTTGAGCGAACTGGCGACGATGGCCCCGTCCGCCACGCGGAGGAGTTCGGGAACGTTTTCGGCGGTCATGCCACTGCCGATGATCACCGGCAGCCTCGTATGCTCCTTGATTTCAGCCAACTCGCTCATGGGCGTGGCGTCGCCGGTCCGATTGCCGGTGGCGATGAGGACGTCGGCGGCGAACCACTCGGCGTCCCGGGTCTGCTCGGCGAGGCTCCGGTCCGCCACGATGGCGTGGCTGCCATGCTTGACGTGGACGTCAGCGAAGATCAGGAGGTCGTTCGCCTTGAGCCGGTCGCGATAGCGCATGGCGGACGGCGCGGGGCCTTCGATGAACCCTTCGTTGGCCACATAGGCGTTGACCCATTGGTTGGCCCGGACAAAGACCGCTCCCGCCGCCTTGGCCACGGCCAGGGAGGCCAGAACGCCGTTGGCCAGGACATTGATCCCGAGGGGCAGACCGACCTCGCGACGGACTCGGTCAGCCATCACCGCCATCGCCGCCGCCGTCTCCTGTCCAATGTCCTCCGGCTTGGCGAACGGCAGATCCCAGGCGTTTTCGACGATCAGCCCATCGACTCCGCCCTGCTTGTAAGCCAACCCCTCCTGGATGGCAAACTCGTAGACTTCCTCCATGGACTCGCCGCGGTAGAAGGGGGCGCCGGGCAAGGCGTGAGAATGGATGACACCGATGATCGGTTTCGGACGCTGGAACAGCTGAGCCAGAGCGTTTGGTTTGGGGGGAAAGACACCGGATTCCATTGCGCACTTCCTTTCCGGGTGGGGGTTGCCGGCGGAGCCAACAACTGCTATAATTGTTATGACATTATGATGTCATTTACATTATTACATTTGAGGTATTCCCTTTCCCCCAAGTGAACTCCTTCCGTGTGCCCCGAAAAGTCTGAAGAACAGAGGAGGAGAATAATGGGCACCGCACTTGACCGGGGCAAGCCGATCCCCCTGTACTACCAATTGGAGCAGATCCTGCGGGCGCGGCTCGACTCCGGAGAGCTGGCGCCGGGCGACCCCTTCCCCACGGAGGCCAGCCTGATGCAACAGTATCAGGTCAGCCGCCTGACGGTCCGCCAGGCCTTATCCTCGCTGGTCCGTGAGGGGCGCCTGGTCCGGCGGCAGGGAAAAGGCACGCAGGTAGCGCCGGAACGCAAGCTGGAAGCCTGCTTCACGCTGACCAGCTTCACCGAAGACATCCGCCGCAACGGAGCTACGCCGGGGTCACGCCTCTTGGCGGTGGAGTCGCTGTCGCCACCCCCTCCCGAGCCGGCACGCCGGTTTGAGCTGGGTGAGGCGGACAGCCTGATCCGGTTGGAGCGTCTGCGGACCGTCGACGGCGAACCCGTCGGCCTGCACGTCGCCTATCTGAACACTAAGGCGCTCCCCGGACTGACAGTGGAGATGCTGCAGGGGGAGGATTATTCGCTCTACGAACTGCTGAAGGCAAAGTGTGGAGTGGAGCTGGGGATGGCGAACGAGGTTCTGGAGGCGGCCGCTGCCGATGGCCGACTCGCCCGCCTGCTGCAAATACCCCAGGGCTCACCGCTGCTGGTGTTGAAGCGGCTCACCTACAGCGCTGCGGGTCAGCCCGTGGAGTACGTGCAGATGGCTTACCGGGCGGATCGCTACCAATACTCCATCCGCTTTCAAAGGAGCTAGAGTCATGGCCCGAGTCGTGGTGGCAGGGACTCTGTACATCGATTTGGTGCTGCCCTTCGCGCACCTGCCGAAGCCGGGCGAAACCGTGGTCGCCAGTGAGAGAAGGCGTTGGGTCGGAGGGAAGGGCGCCAACCAGGCGGTCATGTGCCGCCGCCTGGGGGTCGAAACCCGCCTCATCGGAAGCGTTGGAGCGGATACGGACGGAGACTTCCTGCTCGCGTCCCTTCGGGAAGAAGGGGTCGATTGCAGCCTCGTGGCCCGTCAAACGTCCTTGGGCACGGGTCTGTCCGTGATCGCGGTGGATCCGGCGGCACATAACATGATCCTGTCCTACGGAGGCGCCAACTCCGTCTACCCGGAGAGCGCTTGGACGGCGGCGGACGCGGCCGTGAGCGCCTGCGACGCCTTCTTGCTTCACGCCGAGTTCCCGCAAGCAGCCGCCATCAGACTGGTCCGGACGGCAAGGGAACACGGCGTACCGGTCTTCGTGACGCCCGCCCCGCCTGAACAGGTGCCGGCCCTCGGGCTGCACGAGGGGTGCTTCATCTTTCCCAATCAGACCGAGGCGGAGGCGCTGACCGGCGTAACGGTGAACGGTGTGGCGGAGGCGCGCCGCGCCGGCCGTCTGCTGATCCGAGAGCTTGGCGTCGGGGCGGCCGTGATCACTCTGGGAGAAGAAGGGGCGGTGGTCACCGCAGGCCCGGGCCTCGGCGGCGGATTCCAATTCCACGTGCCCGCCAGGCGTGTGGAGCCGGTGGACACCACGGCGGCCGGGGACGCCTTCTGTGCGGCGTTCGCCTGCTCCTGGCTGAGCAGAGGCGGGGCCGGGACCTTGAGGCCGGAGATCTGGGAGGAAGCGGGGCGCTTTGCCGCCGTGGCGGGAGCGCTCACGGCCAGCAGGGCCGGGGCCGTGGCTTCCCTGCCCTCCCTCGGCGACCTTGAGGCCCATCTCGGGCCTGCGGAACTGGAAAACGGGGCGCTGGAGGGCGACTCCGGGAGGGCCTCGACCTGAGCCAGCAGCTTGACGACAACCCCTGCCATCCTCGATAATGGGGCCAGAGCCTGGAGGAATGCCATCGTGGGTTATCGCCTGCGAACCTCGGACAGCCGCAAGAGTGAGCTGGACTCGGCCCTGCGGGCTTTTCTCTCGCGGGTCGCGGAGACGGACGTCCGCCTGGTCATCCTCTTCGGGTCCCTCGCCCGCGGCGACGTGGGGCCGGACAGCGATTTGGATCTGGTGGTAATCCGCGACTCGGCGGAACCCTTTCTCCGCCGGGGGGAAGACCTTCTTCGCCTCTTGCCGCCCGGGACCCCCGTGGATCTCTTGGTCTATACGCCGGAGGAATGGCAGAACCTGATCGCCAGTAATTCGTTTTTCAAGGCAGTACAAGAGGAGGGAATCGTGGTCTATGAAGCCTGACCCTCACAGCGAAGCCCGACGGTGGCTGCGCCAGGCGGAAGAGGACCTGAACGACGCCCGCTTTGTACTGGGCGGTCAGCGGTACAACCTGGCGTGCTTCTTGGCGCAACAAGCGGCCGAAAAAGCCCTGAAGGGGCTGCTGTACGCTCTAGGTGCAGGGGATGTGTGGGGCCATTCCGTGGCTGAACTGTGCCGCGATGCGGCAAGTCTTTCCGCAGACTTCGAGCCACTCATCAGCCAAGGCGCTGTCCTGGACAAGTACTACATTCCGACGCGCTATCCCGACAGCCTTCCGGGAGGTATTCCGTCCGAGGCGTTTGAGAAACGGGATGCCGACCGCGCCCTGGAGTTGGCGGAGCAGATCATAAGAGCCGTGAAAGAGCGGGTGTGATCTTCACGTGGCTGGGGAGCCGGACGCGTTTTGCTCCGCCTGATCGAGATACCGGGACTTGATCGCCAGGGCGAAATCTTCCAGGTCACCCAGGCGGTTGTGCAAGGCATGGTAAACCAGCGCCGGGTCTATCCGGGCGTAGACATGAACGATCAAATTGCGGAACTGGGCCATTTTCTTCAGTTCCGTCAATTTGGCCTCCGGGACCACCCCGTTCTCCGCTAAGACCACGAATATGTCTTTGTTGTCTCCCGGTTCACGCATGCGTTCATCAGAGATGATGTGGCTACCCAGATCCAGACAACCTTCGATAGCCAGTTGCAGGGTGCGTTCCACATAACGCCGTACCATCTTGTTCCCCGCAAACTCCTCCCAGGTCATCCCCTGAACTTGACGGAGGTCATGGAGGTATTCCTCCATGGCTTTCAACATGCCCACCGTATGGAGGTCTCGGACTCGTTTCAGGTCGAAATAGGCCCGCCGTGAGGCGACCTCGAACCTCACTCGCACCCGGGAGTCGCGCTCGAAGACGCATTCGCCGTAAGCCAAAACCTGATGTTGCAGAATCAGGGGGGATGCGGCAAGGTCAACCACGTCCACTTCGCGGCCCAGTTGGTCGGAGAGTTCTGTCCCCAGCGCCAGTTGTAGGTCAAATCGTTCTTCCGTTGTAAGACCGGCCGAGAACAGGACGGCAACATCCACATCGCTGTGGGGACTCACCTTGCCTTTAGCGACGGAGCCGAAGAGGTAAGCCACTTCAATGCCATACCTGCCGGCAGAGGCGCCGAAGTATCGAGCCAGTTTCTCTCGGATCCCGTCAGCCATGAGCTACTCATACCTTTCTTGACTCTGTTTTTCACCGAGACGACGACTTCCCCTCCTCGCCGTTAGGCGCCGCTAGGATTTCAACACGAGGTCCACCTGGACCAGTGTCAGACCCGGTTCACCGCCCCGTTTCCCTTCCGCCTCCAGCGGGACGTACAGTCCCCTGGGGCCCTCCAGGGTCCCTGTCCCCCGGCCGGCCACCCGGCCGCTCTCCAGCACCCACGTCGCCACGGCCCATTCGTTGGGGGGAGAAAGGAAGCTCCCCCCAGGGTCGCCCGTCAGCGCACTGGCCCGGACTCGCAGTTCGCCCCGGTCGTCGGGGAAGAGGATGGCGACATCGGCGTCGACAGCTTCGGCGGTCGTCTTGGCGGCCACCTCCAGAGTGGAGGCGAGGTCAGCTCCTCCTTCGCTACCAGCGGTCGCGGTGGACCCTGCGGGGATCGAAACGCTCGGCCGGAGGTTTAGTCTCTGCGGGGTAACCGACAGGAATCAGGCTGAACGGAACGACCTCGGACGGTATGCCAAGCAGATGCCGCAGGGCGTTCATCCGGTCTTCAACCGGATAGACGCCAAGCCAGACCCCGCCCAAGCCCAACGCCTGAATCGCAATCAGGACGTTCTCCGTAGCTGCCGCGCAATCCAGCGGCCAGTAGCCCTGGTACTTCTGGAGGCGAGGGCCGCCGCAGACCAGGATGGCGACTGGGGCCTCCCGCAGCATTTGCGAGTAGGGATGGAATCTCGGTATTTCGTCCAAGATTCGCCGGTCCCTGATCACGATGAAATGCCAGGGCTGCTCGTTGCCGGCAGAAGGAGCCGCCATCGCCGCTTTGAGCAACTCCTGAATAACCTCGTCAGGTACCGGCTCCGCAGTGTACTTTCTGATGCTTCGGCGAGAAAGGATTGCTTCCATTTCGTCCTCCACCTTCTCGTATCTCCAGGCGACCCGAAGCTGGATGCCCGCCCTGCTGACATCCTCGGTCGCATCAGTTCGGCCTTAGCATCCTCTCCGGCGGAAAAAGCAGCCGGGCCACCGGGTGCACACGCACTAGCCGCACCGCTCCCTGGGGGCAGAGCTCCTGGCAGCAGAGGCACTCAATGCACGCCGCCCGGTTGATCGTAAGCTGCCGGTCGACGGCCTTCACCGGGCAGCTCTCCTGGCAAATCCCGCACCTGCGGCAGCGGCTCACGTCTATCTCCGGCCTGGTCCTGAAAAAAGCAATGATGGCCGGCAGAAGCCAGCGCGGCATCCGCCGCCCCCTCACCACCGACGGCGGCAGGGCAAAGTCAAGGCGCGGTGGCTCTGTGAAGTCCCCTGCCACCTTGATAGCCTTCAGATCAGACTCCCCCACTCCCAGCCTCGCCGCGGCCTGCAGGATTTCCAGCCTCCCCGGCTCAAGGCCGATCATGCGGGCAGCCACCACATCCAGCGCCAAGGCGTCCGGGCTCACCAGTAGCACTCCGGCCTTTTTCGGTCGGCCGTTGGTCGGCCCCGCTCCTTCCATACCCACAATGCCGTCCAGCACATTCAGGGTCACCCTGGCGGCCAAGTGGATGTCTGCGATCAGCTCGGCAAAGTCGGCCAGCTCCGGCGCAATCCGGTGGTATTCCGCCTTGCGCAGGCCGGGGATGCAGCCAAAGGTGTTCTTGACCGCCCCCGTGTACCCGCCGTTGGAGTGGGTCTTCAGCTTGGGCACGTTGATGACCACATCCGCCTCTACCACCGGCCTGGCGAGGTGGAACTCCTTCGCCATCCTGCCCGTGCGCGACGGCACCGCCAGCGCCCCCTCGCGGTCGAAGTTGACCAGCGTTGCCCCTTCTTCGGCGCACACCTGCGCCCAACCCGAAACCTGCAGCGCCTGGGCAGTCGGGGCGATGCCCGCGATGGCCCCACCGGCCGAGTCCCCTACTGCGACCTCGCACCCCTGCGCCTTGAGGCTCCGGATAAGCGCTCGCAGCACTTCCGGATGGGTGCAGGCGGCCTGCTCCGGGCGGCGGGGAGCGATGAGGTTAGGCTTTAGCAGAACTCGCCTCCCCCGCTGGACGAATCTGGTCCACCCGCCCACAAGGGCCACCGCTTCTTCTAACGCCTGCTGGATGAGGCCCGCGTCGTACTCCGGGCAACGCTTGATGACCACAATGCTCATACTCATCCCTCCCTGTCCACCACGCCGGGCACAAACGCCAGGCCGGACGAGCGGTCCGCTGCGCCCACCGCTGCAACTATGTGAGCTACTTCAGCACAACACTTCACCACTCCTTGTAACGTCCTGTAGGGCGCCAGCAGCGCAGCCACAGCGTTTCAATCCACGCCCCCGTGCGGGGGGCCCCCGTGCGGGGGGCGACGATCCCAGCCGCCTTGTCCGGCCAGGCTTCCCGGTTTCAATCCACGCCCCCGTGCGGGGGGCGACGAGGCTACCGGCCCGGCTCGAAGGGCGTACCGAGTTTCAATCCACGCCCCCGTGCGGGGGGCGACAGCTTAAGGGGTTTTTCTTCGCCGAAAGTGTCGTTTCAATCCACGCCCCCGTGCGGGGGCGACGGATACGGGGTCGACCAATTCGTCAAAAGCGCAGTGTTTCAATCCACGCCCCCGTGCGGGGGGCGACCCAGATGCGAGATCGATGTGGAGCACATCAGGAGTTTCAATCCACGCCCCCGTGCGGGGGGCGACCCGCATAGCCGAGCAGCTTTGGTAGCTCTCGACGGTTTCAATCCACGCCCCCGTGCGGGGGGCGACGCTGGAATGGGAGCGTCGGATGCAGAGCTACTTGGTTTCAATCCACGCCCCCGTGCGGGGGGCGACACGCTAGGGCCGCAGAGTGCGACTGCTTCAAGGAGTTTCAATCCACGCCCCCGTGCGGGGGGCGACCAAGCCGGTCAAGAACCCTTACTGGCATGGGAAGTTTCAATCCACGCCCCCGTGCGGGGGGCGACGGGCCCGCCCTCGACGGTGCCGCGGGACCTGACAGTTTCACTCCACGCCCCCGTGCGGGGGGCGACCTTTGCGTTTTCCCGCAAGGGAATGGGGCTGGCAAGGGTTTCAATCCACGCCCCCGTGCGGGGGGCGACGGCCTGCCCTCGACGGTGCCGCGGGACCTGACAGTTTCAATCCACGCCCCCGTGCGGGGGGCGACCCTTCGACAAGACTCTCACGGCGTTGCGGCTGAAGTTTCAATCCACGCCCCCGTGCGGGGGGCGACGGCGCAGATGATCAAGGCTTCTCCGGCGCTGGCGTTTCAATCCACGCCCCCGTGCGGGGGGCGACCTGGCAGAAGTACGACACCGGCCTGCGGCCCTGGGTTTCAATCCACGCCCCCGTGCGGGGGGCGACGCGGATATCTTCATCTGCTCGTCGAGGAAGAGGTTTCAATCCACGCCCCCGTGCGGGGGGCGACGGCGAACCAAGCGAAGTGCCTTCCCTGCTGGCTTTCGACGGTTGTATCTGCGAACCGATTGTTGATGATGAAAAATCGCCATAATCCTGAGCCTTGTGCAATTGTTGAACGTCGATGTGGTGCCCGGTGCGATTCTCCTGGCACAATGGGATCACTTCGGGTTCGCACAAAACGCCTTTAGGTGATCAAGACTCCTTCCGGATCGAAACTGGGCTTGGCTCCAATGTGCTCGACTCGGTTCTTCCAGTTACTTCCCAGAAAGTAGAACCTAATACTGTCTTTCTCAGGGTCGATAATCTTTTCCAACTTATGTCTTAGTTCCGCAAACTGAGCAGGGTCGACCAAGCACTCAAATACCGAATTCTGCACGCGTTGGCCCAAGTTGCAACATTCCTTGGCCACCCGCCTCAGCCTCTTGCGCCCTTCGGCGGTTGCTGTCTCCACGTCGTACGTAGCCAGGACCATCAAGGAAGCAACACCTCCAGTCACTATTTCCAGAAGAATGGCGGATACCCGTCCAAGTCTCCTCGGAGATATCGCGCAAGAAGCATCGCCTGGGCATACGGAATCAAGCCCACTGCGATCTCTTCCCCTAAGTAGGGATGAACGATCTCCTCTTGCTTCCGCTTTTGCCACGCGGAAATCACCGTCTTACGTGTCTCTGCATCCATAACAACGCCGCCTGATTCCGTCCTGCGGAACCCCCGAGGAGACACTTGCTTCCGATTGACCAGCGACAATGCCAGCCGATCTGCCAGGCACGGCCGCAGCTCTTCCATCAGGTCCAGTGCCAAGCTCGGTCTTCCTGGTCTATCTCGGTGCAGGAAGCCAACCTGAGGATCTAACCCCACAGTCTCGAGCGCAGCTTGGAAGTCATGAAGCAACAACGTGTACAAAAAGGAGAGAAGCGCATTCATGTTGTCTCTAGGGGGCCGACGACTTCGCTCGTGAAGAAAGAAGTCTTGCTTATTCGTGAGAATCAGATGATCAAGAGCGGCAAAATACTCCCTGGCCGCGTCTCCCTCCACCCCTCGAAGGCCATCCAGCGATCGGCATCGTTCAATTTGCTGCAAATGATTGCTCAAGTTGCTGGCGCTACGCGCCACCGCGTCAGACTCTATGTTAGCGCCGTGATCCCGGATTCCCCTCAGCAGTACCGCCCGTGCGTTGGCGATTTTGGCCAAAATCATGGCAGAGGCCAGCAGAAGCGCCTCGCTCTCAGCATCCGCTGCTCGATATTGCCGGCGACGAAGCAGCACGTTTCCTGACACCCTGCCAGTGACGCGGGCCATGAACTGCCCGTGTTCGTTCAAGAATGTGAGCGCCACATGGCGCTCGGCGCACAACGCCATGAGCGCCGGGCTCGCCCCACAATAACCGAACGTCACGATTCCTTCGAGATTATGAATGGGCACCCTCAGCTTAACCTCATCCTGGACTCGGACAACCACAGTCTCACCGTCCCGAGCCAGATAGGCATCCGGGGCGGTTACATAGAGAACGTTTAAGAGCTTGCGCATGCTGTCCGCGTCACTCTCCCGCGTCACGTTCGGTGTCTGCCAGGTGACGGACGATGTAGCCTCTTACCGAACGAGGTTTGCGTGTGAGGGCAGGAATGCATACATCTATCAACGAACATGCCTGACACCGTTTGCCCCTTTCCGCGCGTGGAGTAATGCCGGCCTCAAAGAGTGCATGCATCCGTAGGCACAATTCCTCAACTCGTTGGCGCAGCGAAGCAGTCAAACAAACAGACCGGCGTCGTCTGATTTCACCGTAGTAGAGATCACCCGTGGCGATAGACGTGTTCAGCATTTCTTCTAGACACATGGCTTGTGCGCACAGCTGAACCTCATCTCGTTCATCCGGTTTGGGTTTCCCCCGCTTGTACTCCACCGGTTTCGGCAGCCAGTACCCCTCCCGGCCTGGAAGCGAGACTCCGCCCACCTCTGCCGAGACTCTACGGAATTCCACCACATCCGCTTGCCCATACAGGCCCAGGGTGCGAGATACCAGCGGTACCGAACGAGCGACGAGGCAGTCTGCTCCTTCGTCCAAGAAGAAGGGGTCATGGGCCCGCTCATGCAGATGCCGGCCTTCGACGGTCGGTCCGTTCTCCGCCCACTGCTGCTCCACGTGGATGAGCGCCCACTGCCGCTCACAGAAGGCGAGGTGTTGTATTCCAGAGAGCGGCAGTAGGCGTTCTTCCGCGTACCACATGTTACCGGACAACCAATTGGACCCCGGCCGGAATCGAAGCCCTATCCACTGTCACGTCATAGTCATTGAAGCTCCGAGCCGGAGAACTGGGATTCTTGCGCGTCACCTTAATGCAATCAAACAACCGGTGTGCAGGAGCATTTCCAAGCCGACTTTCATGTTCGAAGATGAAGAGCCTGCGGGCGGCCATCTTGCCCCGGGCGGCCGAACGGTCATGGTCGAACATGTTGAGCAACGCCTCCCAGAAGAGCTCCAAGTCCTCTTCACTGAAGCCCGTTCTTTCCGCGAGCGGCGCCGAAACATACCCCTCTGCTCGGTACAAAGCGTATGGAACGATGTGCTTCCGGCCCATCTCTCGGTCCTTCTCTTTGGCGTCCTTCTCGTTGGTCACCGCAACCCGAGTAATCGTGACTTCCTGCTGCACAATCGGGTCGATGCTTCGTGCAAAGTTGAGCTGGACCGGTCCTCTCACTTGGCCGCAGTTGACCTCGGTGGTCATCACCGCACCAAAGGTACGGATGTCGTAGAAGTGTTTGCACATGAACCGGGTGATTTCATCGTTAGCCAGCTTCTTTTCCTTCGGCTCGATCCCTTGGGCGTCGTATGGTCGCCGGTGCTGGGCATTTAGGACCTTGCCCTCCTTCACGTAGATCTCATAGCCTTCGGTGTCGCCCTTAACTAGCTCCACGTAGTTCCGCACCTTGCGTTTGAGGCACACGTCGGTAACGAGACCTAAGCTGGTCTCCGGGTCGATGCGCGGCATGTTGCCCGCATCCGGGTCTCCATTGGGGTTGCCGTTCTCCACGTCAAAAAGCAGTACAAATTCATAACGCTGATCGATGACCTTACTCATTATCTCCGTCCCCTCTCTCTCTAGTTCTTGGCCTCTTCGGCTTCAGCCGTCTTCTTTTGGTACAAGGCATGCCGCTGGTGATAATAGCCCAAGACGAATAGTCCTTGCTCCTCCAAGCTCAGATGGGCGGGAAAAGCCTGTACGCCGGCCATGACTTCTTGAATTCGACGGTCCAAGGCGTGTCCGTACTCTGCTTTACTCAAGTGGTGCTGGGCCAACCGGAGGAGCACCGGAAAAACAGTGAGCGGAGCAGCGGACGCCGCGCCAAAGTACCTGTCTCGAATGGTGGCGTTGAGCCCCGGCGTGGCATCTTCCTGTGCCTTTTCCAGCAATGCAAACAAGCGGCCGAGGAGATACCCTCTCTCAGTGGATTCTTCATTGAGGCTCATGCGGATTGTACCCTCCTTCTCGCTGTTTCCAAGGATTCTTGCGTTTCTCACCAAACAAGCCTTGACCACAGCCGCCCGAACGGGATTGACTTTCTGATCGGCGCGGATGCGCGAGAGGATTGCCGTGTAGAGACCCTGTGGGTACGCAGTACCCAACAAGATGGACCGTGTGACCGCTCCTCCCAGCAGCGGAGAAATCCGTTTGCTGTCCCCCAGGGGAGCCGTTTCCTTTAGGATGCGCCGGACCGGAAAGTTACCGGTTTCCCACTGGGGGAGTACCAATGCCATATCGGCGTAGTGTTGACCGATTCGCTCGACCAGGCTCCCAAACGTGTCCACTTGCCAGAAGCGAACCGACAGCCGGCTGACGTTGGGTGAGAGGCCAAGAATGAAAAAGCGTACGCTCGGATCGACTCCGCTTATCACCTCCCGGATCGGCAGCCCGGCCGTAACGCGGGCCAGCACATCACGAACCAACTGCGTGGCTCGCGGATCTCGACGAGGAGAGACTTGGGCTTTCCCTTCTCCCCCACTCGGATCAAGGAGCTCAGCTAACATGTCTTCTTCTGGTCCGGAACGCTCTGCCCAAAACACCGTGGTTGCGTCACCGATGCTCAACCGATGCCTGTCGCTCTGTAACAGGTAGTTGAGGGCTGTCACATAACCAAACGCGACATGTTCGCCGACGGGTGCGTTGTAGTTCTTCTCTTTGCCATACGATGTGAACGCATCCAAATTGAAAGAGACAAGTGCTGCGCCAGAAGGTTGCGCACCAGCGACTCCTTTGATGCTATCGTGCAACCTTGCGATGGGGCCGACATCTCCCGTGACTAGGCATTGACCGACTTCCTTGGGAGAGTCATCGGTGCTGTAACGATCCCAAGCGGCTCGAACCGCTTCGCGCTCGTGTACAAAACCCCTTGCGCCGTCAAGCTTGAATACTATGTTGCCTCCTGTGATGAGATCCTGCCAGAACTGCTTCAAGAGTGGGTGCTGTGCGGCATGATCTGGGTTCCAACGCAGCAAGAATCTCCGGACGGCGTTGGCAGCAGGGTCGTCAACTCCGTCCAGCACCGCGTTTTGATAGTCACGGAATGCTTCGAAGTTCCGTCGGGCCCGCTCTGGTTTACCCTCTCCATCCAACCCTAGCACGTATTCGCTCTTGTCACAGAGGAAGTATGGAGGGGCCGCCGTCCCAGATCGTTTGAACTGATGGGGCACGTCCATCATTCGTGGTGAGAGCTTCGTTCCTCGGGTCCTTAGGTCAAGCAGATCCAGCAATTCGCCTTCCTCTGAAAGGTTCAGTGCAAAGGATACTCTGGCCTTGCTGTAACCTGGTGGCGAGATTCCCGAGTCCGGTTCATCCGACAGGCGTCCATAGAGTTGGTACAGCGCCTGGAGGATCATGGAGTTTCTCCTCCTTTGGCAGTTGGCATAGGAGGCACGTCGATTACGCCGTTCCTCATTATCGCCCGGAAAAAACGTGGTGCCATGCCTGCAGAATAGTCCAGGTCCAATAGCATCCAGCCCAGATCGCGTTCCCCTGTATGACAGGATAGCGGAACCGGTCCTTCCACCAGCTCGAACTGAGCCGGAAACTCCCGGCAACCCAGATAAGGGCGATGGAAGCATTGGCCTTTCTTTGCGCGGCGGACCGCCATGTTGTAATGTTTTTCGGGTGTATCAAGTGGTCCAGCTTGCTCCGTCATCTCAAAATGGGCCTCTATGACGTAAGCCACGTCTCTGAGCAGCAATGTCGCCCGTTGTTGCCGGTCATCACTTGCGAATTGGCAGAGCGTGATCGGTTCTCCCTTCATGGCTGTCTTGACATTACCAGCTGGTATTTTGCTGCCAACCTCGTTGCGTCGAATGTTATCAAAATGGATTTCATTGAGCACGTGAATACGGTCCACCACCCATCGAATGGCCGGCTTCCAATGGATGGCTTCCAGAATCCCACGCGCTGCGGAGGGTGTCATGACATCATAACTCACCCGCTCGGCTTTCATTTCCGGTCGGGTGAAACAGGCATAATCCCCCCACACCTTGATTGCCAGTCCGTAGCTCATTCCCCGTCTCTTCCTCCTCCCCTTGGCAGCCCCAGAGGCCGAATTGTTAGATGAACCAAGCGCCGTCCTCCGGCGTCACAGCGCTTGACCCCGTCACCAACCCGATCTCCTCGCAATAGAGTGAGCCGTCTCTCAGGACATGCAGAATGCCTCCCTCCGTCTCAACTTGACCTGCCTTGGACAAAGCCGAGAACTCGTTCGGGTAAACCTGTACCACATACGGTTGAAGTTGTCGAATCAGCCGATGTGGAGTGGCGGTGTAGGGTATCTCGCGGATCAACTCCTGAGAATGCTTGTCCCAGGGTACGACTATCGGAACCATCTCGTTTTCAATCAGTTTGAAATCCTGCGCAACCTCTGAAAAGGGGAAAGCAAGCTGCTTGGCGCCTTCTTCTATGCGGGCCAAGATCCTCTTCTCATCAAGGCCGTCGCCTTCCAGATCGTACAGAAGGGCGAAGTATCGTTCGACTGCCTCCAGCGAAATCGGGTCTCGTATGCTTCGCATCACCATGGCTGTCACTGACGCGGTTCGGTTGAACCATCCGCGCAAGAGATGACCTGTGGGCTCGAAAACGAACACCTGCGCCTTCTCCCGCCTGCCTTCCCGGTTACATCTACCGGCAGCCTGAACGATGGAGTCGATCCCCGCAGCCGCTCGATAAACAACCGGAAAGTCCACGTCAACACCCGCTTCGATCAGTTGAGTGGAAACCACACGACACGGACGCCCTTCTCGCAAAGCTTGGCGAATCGCACTCAGCTTCTGGGACCTGTGTGCGGCACACATTCGGGCGCTCAGATGAAAGGCACCCTCAGCGCCTTTGATGCGTTCGTAAAGCTCCCGGGCATGAGACCGCGTATTCACGATGCATAGCACCTGCTCGTAACCCAATAGCTCGGAAACGACATCCTCATCCTCACAGCGCCCAACGTAACTGACCTCAACACGCCGAAAAGCCTCATACAGCTTCGGCGGGTCCTCGATGATCTCGACTGGTTGAGTTGCATTCGGTAGAAGACCATTTAGAGCAGGTTGAGTGGCGGTACAGAGTAGAACGCTCGAACCATAATTGGCTGAGAGCTCACATAGTGCCGCCAAGCTCGGCTTCAGGAGATGTGTGGGCAGCATCTGAGCCTCGTCTAAGATAATCACGCTACGAGCCAGATTGTGCAGCTTCCGGCAACGCGAGCTTCGGTTCGCGAACAGGGATTCGAAGAACTGAACGTTGGTGGTTACAATCACTGGTGCGTCCCAGTTCTCTGTCGCCAAACGCAGCTTGAACGGCACGTCCAGGTAGTCATCAGACGTCTCGTCTGGGTGCTGGAAGTTGCTGTGGTGTTCGAGCACGCACTCGCTCCCCACCGCTTTCCGGAAAATCGCGGCGTTCTGTTCGATGATGCTGGTAAAAGGAATAACGTACACCACGCGCTCCAAACCGTGAAGAACTGCGTGATGAAGCGCGAAAGCCAACGATGACAGGGTTTTCCCTCCACCAGTGGGTACTGTCAAGGAGAATAGGCCTGGAGGCTGCTGCGCCTTTTCTCTGCAGGATTTAAGAATCTCTGCTCGGCAGTGGTTGATGGCCGTGTTCGGGACCCTGGAATAGTTTCTGGTCAAGAACCTCTCCAATCGCCCAAGCAACTCTCGAGGCTCAAGGCATCCACCACGCGTAGTAGCTGCTCTTTCATTCAGCGCGCGTTCGGTGTCCAGAAAGTCAGCGTCGACTACACAAGAATAGAGCATGCGAATGAAGAAGTGAACGCTGAAACCCGTCCCGAAGACAGAAGGCTTGACAGGAAGGCACAACTGTTCGAGAGTGGGAAATGCCAACTGATCCTGCTGAAACGCTCTCCACTCGGGCAGCTGATCTTTCTTGAGTCTGGCGGCAAGCGACGCATCGTCGGCGACATCCCCGTAGTCCGGGAGTCCGGCGTGATGTCCGGCAATGACATAAGCCAACAGGGTGCCCAGGGCCTTGCCATAACGTTCCAAAGCTTCCTTCGCCCCTGCTGTTGAGTGATCGACTCGAACCGGCGAGCCTTCCAGTCGTTGCTGGAATGCGTGGGAATACTTACCAATATCATGAAGCACTCCAGCTGCGTTTCCAAGGCGCCCGGCACCGAATTTCTCTGCAAAACCCTCACTGAGTCCTGCGACGGATTCAAGATGATCCTTGAGTAGCTGCCAAGCCGATTTGTCATTCCCCTTGGAGTGGGCATAGTAAATGGCCGGCACGCTGTCCTCACTCCCTTTTCCGGTTCAAAACATCGGCCTGTCTCAAATTCCCTGGCATTTACATCCATTACGCTCCTATCCGTGAATCACCTGCCCGAAAGTCAGTCTTGAAGTGCGCACCTATACCTTGACACACCCACGAGACAGTACTTGTCGCCGCAGATCGCCCCACCCTGCCCCTGTCGCTCCCTGCCTTCCACTGCTGTATACTTGCTGCCACGCAGCAGGACCAGTCCGAGGTGGATGAGAAGAACAAACCGGCAAGAGACTGTGATTGAAAGCAGGTAATGCTCGTGCAATCCTCCGTTCAAGGTCGAGTGGTCATTATCAGGGAGGCGTGCCAGACGCCGGTGCAGCTCTTCCGGAGCGAGGTCTTCGGGAGGGTCTTGGCGGCGTTTCTGGCCCGGCTGGAGCGGCGGGGCTCGCCGCTGCTGAGGGCGGTGGAGGCCTTCCGGCAGGGCGGGCCTGGAGAAGGGCGGGGTGAGGCCGGGTACGACCTCTCCGGGATCGCCGACCTCCTCATCCTTCTGGCCAGCCGGCGCCTGGACGGGCTGAAGAAGCTGCCGCCGCTCTGCGAGCGGGCTCTGGCGGACAAGATCCTCTGGCATAACTTCATCGAGGAGTTCTACAACTTCTGGCGGAGCCACGAGCGGTTCGTGATCGTCGAGGGGCGGGAGAACCTGCCCGGCGTGATGCTCCCCCGCCACCAGAGCCTCATCGGGATCAACGAGACGATCAAGAGCCTGATTCTTGAGACTTACCGCCAGATTTCCGCCAACCTCACCGGCGACTTCCCCCGGGTCTGCCGCCAGCTGCCGGCCGGAGCGGGCGCGGGGCTGCTGGTCGAGCCCGTGGAGTGGAAGCTGCCGGGGCCGGACTACGGGGCGCTGGCGGTGATCCCCTTCATTCAGCAGGTGGTCATCCAGCCGCCGCTCATCTACTACCCGAAGCGGAACCTGCGCAAGGGGGCCTTTGTCCCGGTCGAGGAGAATCCCCTGGCCCGGGTGGAGCTCGACCCGGCGGAATGGCTCTGTTACCCGGCCAAGGTGGGGGAGTTGCTCACCTTCATCTACTTCCACCGGCGATACCTGGCGCTGGGCGTGTCGCTCGCCAACCTGTTCGAGTTCGCTGAGGCAAAGGAGTTCGCCGGGCAGGCGCCCGACGCCATCCTGGTCTTCGGCGTCGACCCCCAGGCCCTGGGCGAGGAGACGACGGTCTATCACGAGGACCGGGCCGCCGGGGTCACCGTCGGGGTCATCGCCCACTCCGAGGACGTGGACTACTTCGGCTACTTCAAGAAGATGGCCCTGACGCTCCATAACGTCATCATGATCGAGCGGGGGCGCCTGCCGGTCCACGGGGCGATGGCCTCGATCGAACTGCGCACGGGCCAGACGGCGAACATCGTCCTGGTCGGCGACAGCGGGGCGGGAAAGTCCGAGACGCTGGAGGCCTTCCGGGTCCTGGCCGACGAGTACATCCGCCGGCTGACCGTGGTCTTCGACGACATGGGGTCGCTCCGGCTGGCCGAGGACGGGACGGTCGTGGGGTACGGCACCGAGATCGGCGCCTTCGTCCGCCTCGACGATCTCCAGCCGGGCTTCGCCTACACCGAGGTGGAGCGGGCCATCTTCATGAACCCCCACAAGACCAACGCCCGGCTCGTCATTCCGCTCACCCCCTACCGGGACGTGGTGGCCGGCCACCGGTTGGACTACTTCCTTTACGCCAACAACTACGAGCGGGTGGAGGAGGGCCATCCCTACCTGGAACTCTTCCCGAACGCCCAGGGCGCTTTCAGGGTTTTCTCGGAAGGGACCCGGATGGCCAAAGGCACGACGGACGAGCAAGGCCTCACCGGCTCCTACTTCGCCAACCCCTTCGGGGCGCCTCAGAAACGGGTCCAGCACGACGCCCTGGCCCGGCGGTACCTGGAGGCCATGCTGGCGGCGGGGGTCAAGGTGGGTCAGCTCCGCACCCAGCTCGGCCTGGAGGGCTACGAACTGGGAGGGCCCGAGCTGGCGGCCCGGGCCCTCTTCGACCACATCATCAAGACCTCACGCTGAGACATCGGCGACCTGGGCCAGGTAATAGCGCTCCTCCCGGAGCATGTGGTCGGCCAGGAGGGGAGGGGCGGCGATTTCCGCCTCGCAGCGGGCCGTCAGACCCTCCAGGCGTTCCAGAGACCGGAGATGCGCCCCGGTTACCCGCTCACTCTCCTGGGTGAGCCCCCTTGCCGCAGCGAAGGCCTGGCCGCCGATACGCTCGTAGACCTCCATTTGGTGCCTGGCCTTCAGGAAGAGCTGGGTCAGGATCCGCTCAAACTGCATGAACTGCTCCCTCCACAGGTACTCGTTGGGGTCCAGGACCCCGGCCAGAAAGGTGGAATGGAAGGCTGCATCCTCGAGCCAGAATCCGTGGAGGTGGAGGAGGCGGCTGAAGGGCGTGGCCGGGCGAGGCAGGACACCCACGGTGCGGAGAAATTCCTCGGCCTCCTTGATCATGTGGGACAGGTCGGTGGCATGGAGATGGATGGTGAGCTGGCAATCGGTAAGCCGCGCAAGTAGCTGGCTTTGGAAGGCGATCAACGCTCCAGCCGCCTCAACGGTCGCCTCGACCGGCTGCTCCGCCGGCCGGCCCTCCAACTCCGTCCTCAGCTCTTCGGCCTCGGCGACCGCCTCTCGTTCCGACGGCCCCAGGTTATCCCGGGTGAACACGGCGTGGTCCCGCAGGATTCTCCGCCAGAAAGCGACTTCCTCCATCTGGGATTTGCTGCTCACGATGGTCCCTCCCGTTCCACAGTAGGCTGGGACAATGTATGCGCCTACCGGGAAAGGGACCCGGGGGAAGCCGGGGTTCGGGTCACTGGGGAGCCATGGCCTCGCTCTCGACCGGGGTGTCCTTAGAAGTTATGGCAGGTCACGCACAGGCCGTCGTTTTCTGCCGGCATGCGGAGGAAAAGCGGGAGGCCCTTGCCATTGTGGGTGTCGTGGCAAGTGGTGCAGCCCATCAGCCGCTCCTCGCCGTAGAAGACCAACTGCGGCATCTCCTCGGGGGTTCGGAACCTGGGGTCCCGAGGCAGAGGAACGTCCACCGGGTGCATGGCGGCAAAGTCGCACTTCACCTTCTTCGGCACCTCGGGGCGGCCGGGCTCCCCATGGCAGGAAAGGCAGACCGCCGTGGAGCGGAGGCGGACCTCGATCTTCCCGATTTTGGTCGGCAGAGGCGTTTTGAGATACTGATGGCACGGCTCACAGGCGTTCTTGGCCTGCTTGAAAGGGTTCTTGGGATTGGCGCGGGAGAAGTCGTGCTTCGTGCCGGTCAGGCCGGCCGCCCTGGCAGACGCGGTCAACAGCAGGCAAGCCACCCCAACCGCCAGCCCGGCGAGAAAGCGCTGCGTGATACTGGTCGCCATCACCTGTACCCCCACTGTCACACCTATTCTCGTCAGGGTGCGAATATGCTTCGAGGTCATGGGCCACAAGACCTGCAAAGACAGGAATAATTGGAAAGGATTCTTCCGCTCGGGGTAGAATAAAGACGTTACCTACTTTTGCTCATAGGGAGGAGTAAGTGTGAGGCGAGAGGGATTGGTCCTGGCAGTCTCAATCTGTGCGGCGATTCTGTTGGTGGCTTCGCTGGGCGCCCTGGCGGCGGGGTCCCACGACATGCTGAACTGCACGGGCTGCCACAGCATCCACTACGCCAAGGCTTACAAGGCCTTCGCGGTGGTCAACGACAAGGCGCCGAACCCGCGGGGGGCAGGCGTCATTGACGGCGTGTCCGCGCTTTGCCTGGGGTGCCATGAGAATCCGGAGAACGGTGGGGCTGGGTTGAAGCCGATCGCCCTCCACACCACCCACCCGGTGAACCTGCAGCCCAACGGCAAGATCGCCAAAGTTCCGGCGGCGCTGCTGATGAACGGAACGCTGCAGTGCACGAGCTGCCACGATCCGCACCCGTCGAACCCGGCCTACAAGTACCTGCGGGTTGACACCAAGGATGGAGCCGAGATGCCGACCTTCTGTGCCATGTGCCATCCGGCCAAGGTCGACTTGAGCGTAGTCAAGGGACCCGCCCAGGCGTTCACCTCGATGGACGAGAGCAAGGGCGCCGGGTTCGGGCCGCTGGACAGCAACACCTACACCAACCCGACCAAGGACTACTACGGTAAGCCGGCAAAATAAGCAAGACGAACTGGAGTCGACAGAAAGCAGAGGCCGTCCTGCGAACGGGATGGCCTCTTCCTTTGCGCCTGCCCCTGCGCTCAAGCCCCGAGGCGGAGCCGAAGGTTGGCCAGGGAGAGGCGGGCCAAGCAGTCCGCTATCCGCCATGCGAGAAAGAGACCCAGCCGGGCAGGAAGGGATTGGCCGTCGTGGACCGGGCGCACCTCCATGTTCCAGGCAAGGGAGGCGTTCTCCCCGTCTACCTCACTGAGGGTGAGGGTCAGCAGATATGAGAAGGAGCCAACCTCTCCGTGAAAGGCCACCATGGTCCCAGGCCAAACCGCGGTGACCTTCTCCCGCGCGGTGAAGCGGAAGGGGCCCAGCCGCCCCTCGACGGAGAAGCGCCGTTCCGCCGGGCCAGGCTGGTCCGCAAGCGGTTCCCCGCCGACGCCGACCACAAAGGCCATCCACTCCGGCCGCCGGAAGGGGTCGGCCACCATGTCCCAGGCTGCTGCCGCAGGGGCGGGGATCCGGCAACGGTAAGACACCCGGTATGCCACGCTATCCCTCCTTGGCCCGGCCGGAGGGCCGCGTAACCAAAGTCCACCGGCAAAACCTTCGCTCCGCCGACTCGAAGAGGAGGTAGAGGGCGAGCCCCAGCCCGCTCATGGCCATGATGGCGGCAAACATGACCGGGTATGCCGTCCGTCCCCAGGCGTCCATGATGAGGTACCCCAAGCCCGACGTGGTGGCGAAGGACTCGGCGAAGAAGAGAACGGCGATGGCGGTGCCGGAGGAGATGCGCAAGGCAGTGAAGACCTTGGGCAGGACGTAGGGGAAAAGGACGTGGCGGTAGACGTCGAACTCGCTCGCCCCCAACGACCGGATGGAATAGATGGCAGTCATGGGCAGCGCCCGGGCGGCGTCCCGAGTGGTGACCAGGATCTGGTAGGTCACGGTCAGGACGATCAGCAGGATGCGGGACAGATCCCCAAGTCCGAAGAGCACCATCACGACCGGCAACAGGACAATCTTCGGCAGCGGGTAGGTCAGGTAGAGAAAGGGCGCCACCACGGCGTCGACGCGGTGGTTCCGGCCCAGGTACAGGCCGAGGGGCACCCCTAGAAGGAGCGCCAGGACCAAGGCAACGAGGATGCGGCGGGTGCTCACCAGGAAATGGACCAGGATTCCGTTCTCGGGGGCGAGGAGGGCCTGCACCGTTTGGAGGGGAGTCGGGAAGGTGGGGCTGTCAAGCCAGAGGGAGAGAAGCCACCACCCCAGGGCAATGCCCAACGCCGCCGCCAGGTTGGTTAACAGAAGCCGCGGCTCCCACCAGGGGCGGGGCGCTCGCAGGATGACGGGTTCGGTGTCAGGCATCGTTCTCACCCCTCGCCTCGCTCGGCTCACCCAGGTCCTCGCCGCCAATCAGCGGATCCCGGAAGAACTCCCGCAACCGAGTGGCCCGGGCAAGGAAGGCAGGGGAAGAGCGGTACCCCTCCTTCCCGACGTCCGGGTTGTCAACGACCGCCACCACCCGGCCCGGCCGCCGGCTCATGACGAGGATCCTCCGGCCGAGGAAGACGGCTTCCTCGATGTTGTGCGTCACCAGGATCGTCCCCATCTCCCGGGAGAGGCAGAGGCCGAGCAAGAGGTTTTGGAGTCGCTCCCGGGCGAGCGCGTCCAGCGCCGAGAACGGCTCGTCCATCAGCAGGAGCGCCGGTTCCAAGACGAAGGACCGGGCGATCGCCACCCGCTGCTTCTGCCCGCCAGAGAGTTCCTCCGGGAAGAAGTCGCCATACTCGCCCAGCCCCACTGCCGCCAGAATCTCGTCGGTCCGCCGGCGAATCTCGACTGGCGGGACCCGCCGGATCTGGAGTCCCAGCGCTACGTTGTCCCGTACCGTCTTCCAGGGGAACAGCCCGTACCCCTGCAGGATGAGGGCAATCTCCCGCTGATGGGCCAGCGGCGGCCCGCCGCGGAAGAACACCTCCCCCTTGGTTGGGCGCAGCAGCCCCGCCAAGAGGTAGAGCAGGGTGCTCTTCCCGCAGCCCGACGGACCGATGACCGCCCAAAGCTCCCCGGGAGCCAGGGTGAAGTCGATCCCGGTGAGGGCCGGTACCTGCCTGCCCCCCGTCCGGTAGGTGAACTCGACGTTGCGAACCTCAAGCATCAGCGGGTGAACCGGTCCTCCATGAAGTCCTCGTAACGATAAGGCGTGTCGATCAGTTTTTTCGCCAGCATCCAGTCGACCACATCCTGCCATTCCTCTTTCGTCGGGATGGCCGGCAGAGGGTAGTGCTGCATCGGGTAGGTGTCCTTGATCTGCTCCGGGATCCGCGCCTTCTCGACCAGCAGCGGCCGGTACTTCTCCGGGTTGGCGTTGATCCGCTTCACCGCCTCGCGATAGGCCCGATAGAATTTGTCGAACTCCTTCGCTTTCTCCTTCAGGGCCTTCTTAGTGAAGATGTAGACGATGGGCGAGAGGTTGCGGCGGGCTTGCGTATCGCTCGCCACCAGATGGGCGCCTTGAGCCTCGGCCAGCGCCCCGATCGGGTCCGGCAGCGCCGCCGCCTGGATCTGCCCGTTCATCAACATCTGAAACCGGATCGGCACCTTGGGCACCCCGACCCTCTTAATCTCGGACGGTTTGAGCTCACCTTCCAGCAGGAGCTGGTCGGTCACATAGTCCTGGATGGTGTTAAGGGAAACGCCGACCTCGACGCCCTTCAAGTCGGCCACGGTGCGAATCTTGCTCTTGGGGGTGGAGAAGAGCGCAAAGCGCCCCTCCTTGGGCGTGACACCGAGCGAGATGTTGGTCACGGCCGCCTTGACGCCCGCCCGGGCGTTAAGGATGACCGCCACCAGGTCGCCGTTGACGCCGTCGATCTGCCCAGCCTGCAGTGCGGTGTCGCGCTCGATGGCGCTGGCGAAGGTGACCAGCTCGACCTTGACCCCTTCCTTGGCGAAGAGCCCCTCTTTCTCCGCCACCCAGAGCGGCAGCTCGTCCTCAGCCGGCATGAAGCCGATGCGGATCGTCTTGTCGGCTGCCGTCGCCGCCGGGGCCATCGCCAGGAGCAGCATCAGGATGGTTGCGCATAGCATGCGCCGCATGGAACGATTCCCCCTCCACACTACTTGCCCCACAGGGGCTTTGCCGCGCCCGTCCGCTCAGAGCATTGAGAGTTTGCTCTTGGCAACCTCCAGGAGCTTCATGGCGAACGGGAAGTTATGGACCCCTTTGGACCGGTCCGTCTCGACGAACTGGTAGTTGAAGAGCGCCACCTGGTAGGCCTCGGTCCCGCTCTTCGCCTTCCTGGCGTCGAGCAGCGCTTTCACCTCGGCCAGCGCCTTGCTGGTCTGTGCCTGCCAGTCTTGGACCAGCTTGGTGTACTTCGCCCCCTGCCCCTCGTGACAGCCCTTGCTATCGCAAGAGTAGCCCTTCTTGTCCGGCATCAGCACGGAGAAGTCGTGATACCGCTGCCCGTTGATCACCGGCATGTGGCAGCCGTTGCAGTCCTTCTTCCCGAACATGCTGGGCATCTTGGGTACCCCGGTCACCGCCGGGCTCGTCCCCAGCATCATCTCGTTCTGAGGGTGGTGTGGTTCCTGTCCAAGCTGCATCTTTCCGCCGGAGTGGCAGTCTTCACAGAGCGGCGGGCGCCGGTCGTCGATCCCCTCTTGGGCCTGGTGGTCGAAGTGGCAGGCCGTGCAGGTGACACCAAACTTGGCCGTCTTGGCCGTCGGCTTCTTCCCCTCCGGGGCCAAGAGGTAATCGGTCGAATGGCACTGGAGGCAACCGTCGCCCGCCCCGGCCACCCTTTTCACGCTGTCCAGGGCTGTTTGATGCTTGGTGAGACCTAATTCCTTCGCCGGCCGGGGGTGGCACTTGGCGCAACCCGTCGGGTCGGCCGACGGGTCCTTGACCGCCGACGCCAGCGCCGGACCGCCGACGCACATCGCCGCGCTGACCACGGCCAGGGCCAAAAGGAGCGAAGCCAGTGCAATCCGTTGCTTCATTGTTCGTTGTCACCTCCTCCCCAAGGCGGCACCAGGCCGCCGGTTCGCCCGAGAGCGCGGAGGATCCGGTCGACCACAAAGGACACCAGGTCCTCCAGGGTCTCCGGCTGATGGTAGAAGCCCGGGGCGGCCGGCAGGACCACCGCCCCCGCCCGGGCGAGAGTCAACAGGTTCTCCAGGTGAATGGCGGAAAGCGGCGCCTCCCGGGGCACCACCACCAGGGGCCGCCGCTCCTTGAGACAGACATCGGCCGCCCGCTCCAGAAGGTTGGTGGAAAGCCCATGGGCGATCCGCCCTGCCGTCCCCATCGTGCAGGGGACGATCACCATCCCCTCCCAGACCGCCGAGCCGGAGGCGATGGGGGCGGTCCAGTCGTCGGGGGCGTAGTAGGTCAGCCGTCCGCTCCGGGACCCCGACGGGAAAACCCGCCCGAGCGCCTCCCGTACGCCGTCAGCGTGGCGCGGGTCGGCGGGCAAGGGCCAGTCCCGCTCATGCCGGAGGACGGCGCAGGCCGCCTCGGTGAGGCAGAGGGCGACGTCGGTTCCGGAGCCCAGGAGGTGCTGTAAGAGCCGTTCCGCGTAGATTGAACCGCTCGCCCCGGTGATTCCGACCGCCAGCATCCCCGCCACCCCCTTTCCGTCGAGGTGCCCGGCCGCGCCGCTAGCCGACCCGCAAAGCCGCCCAGGTAAACAGGAGGAAAATCGTGCTTACCAAGCCGTTCACCCGGAAGTAGGCCGAATGGAGCCGGGAGAGGTCGTTCTCCGAGAGCATGGCGTGTTCGACGAACAGCAGGGCGCCGATCGCCGCCACGCCGACCCAATACGGCCAAGCCAACTCCGCGGCGAGACCGGTGGCAACGAAGAAGACGCCGGTCAACAGGTGGCTGGCGGAGGACAGGCGCAGAGCGCCGCCGATCCCGAAGCGGACCGGGATGGAGTAGAGCCCCTCCCGCTCGTCCGCCTCCTTGTCCTGCAAGGCGAAGATGATGTCGAAACCGGCCACCCAAAAGGTCACGGCCAGGCCCAGAAAGATCGGCGTCCAGGTCAGCCGCCCGGCCAGGGCGAGCCACCCCGCCACCGGCGCCAGGCCCAGCGAGAGGCCGAGCCAGAGGTGGACCAACCAGGTGAAACGCTTCACGAACGAATAGACGACGATCCAAGCCAGAGCCAGCGGGGACAGCCACAAGCAGAGCGGGTTGAACTGCCAGGCGGCGAAGAGGAAGACCGCCGTGAAGAAGGCGACGAAGGTCCAAACCTCGCCCGCCTTGAGCAACCCCCGGGGGAAGATGGCCCGGGCGGTCCGGGGGTTGCGCCGGTCGTACTCGACGTCCACCACCCGGTTGGTGGCCATGGCAATCGAGCGCGCCGACACCATCGCCACCACGACCCAGAAAAGCTCCCGCAGGGTGATTCCATACCCCCGCCAAGCGGCCGCCAGGACGGTCGCCGAGAGGGCGAAGGGAAGCGAGAAGACCGACTCGTGAAAGTCGATCATTTTGAGGAAGAGGCGCATCCGCCCGACGAGCGAGCGATCCTGCGCCACCGCCTCGGGGACGTATTGGTAGTGCGCCTCGCTCACAGGCCGTACTCCTTCCACCGCCGGGTAACCAGGTCCTTGATCTCGGGGGACATGACGATTTCGGCAGGCCATTCCCGGGTGAAGCCCTCCTCCGGCCACTTGCGGGTGGCGTCGATGCCCAGTTTCGTGCCGTACCGGGGCAGGGGCGAGGCGTGGTCCAACGTCTCGATGGGCCCCTTGACGATGGTCAGGTCCCGCCCGGGATCCACGTGGTTCATGACCTTCCAGACCACCTCATAAGGGTCGTGGACGTTCACGTCCTCGTCCACCACGATCACGAACTTGGTATACATCATCTGGCCCATGCCCCAGACGGCGTGCATGACCTTGTTCGCATGTCCCGGGAACTGCTTCTTGATGCTGATGATGGCGCAGTTGTGGAAGACCCCCGCCACCGGCAGGGTGTAGTCCACCACCTCCGGGAGCTGGAGTTGGAGCAGAGGCAGAAAGAGCCGCTCGGTAGCCAGGCCGAAGAAGGCGTCCTCCATCGGCGGCCGCCCCACGACGGTGGCCGGGTAGACAGCCGCCCGGCGGTGGGTGAGGCAGGTCAGGTGGAAGACCGGGTACTCGTCGGCCAGGGAGTAGTAGCCGGTGTGGTCGCCGAAGGGGCCTTCCACCCGCCGCTCCCGGGGATCGACATACCCCTCCAGGATGATCTCGGCGGCGGCCGGGACCTCCAGGTCCACCGTCTGGCACTTCACCAGTTCCACCGGCTTCTTCCGCAGGAATCCGGCGAACAACAGTTCGTCCACGCCCCTCGGCAGCGGGGCGGTGGCGGCGTAAGTCAAGGCGGGGTCGCCTCCCAGAGCTACGGCGACCTCCAGTCGGTTCCCTTCTGCTTCGGCCCGGCGGTAGTTGGCCGCCCCGTCCTTGTGGATGTGCCAGTGCATCCCGGTCGTCCGCCGGTCGTAGACCTGGAGGCGGTACATCCCGCAGTTCCGCCGCCCGGTGGCCGGGTCCTTGGTAAAGACCAGAGGCAGCGTGATGAAGCGGCCGGCATCCCCGGGCCAACACTGGAGGACCGGTAAGAGCGACAGATCGGGTTCGGCGTGGACCACTTCCTGACAGGGGCCGCTCCCCACGTGCTTAGGGAACAGGTTGGCCAGTTCGGCGAGCTTCGGGAGGGCCTTCAACTTGCCCAGGAGCCCGCCGGACTCCGGCCCGGCCAGGTCGGCCAGGTCCAGCAGTCCCCGGATCTCGTCGGCGATCTCGTCCAGCCTCTCCACGCCCAGGGCCAGCGCCATGCGCCGCTCCGAGCCGAAGGCGTTGGTCACGACAGGCATGGCCGAGCCCTTGACCTTTTCGAAGAGAAGCGCCGGACCCCCTGCTTTGGAGATGCGGTCGGTGATCTCGGTGATCTCCAGGACCGGGTCGACCTCCGCCTTGATCCGCCGGAGTTCGCCCTGTTCCTCCAAGACGCCGAGGAAGTGGCGCAAGTCCCGATAGGCCAAGCCCGGTCCCTCCCTGCCAAGCCTCAAACATGCAATATATTGGCGCAACGGGAGGCAAATCCTCTCGCCCCAGCCAAGGGAAAGCCCGGTAGCAGTTGGCGGCCGGCGTCTGCCCGGAGCGTCGACCCCTCAGCGGACAGGGGGAGGGGGTCAGGGGTCAGGCGCAGACCAAAGATACTTGACAAGGTTGTCAACCGCCGGCACTCAGACCCTCACCGTGAATGGACGAGGCCAGGGCGTGCGCCTTGGTCTTAGTGCCCTCCGGTCATGCTGGATTCCTAGTGCTGTGAAAACCTGTAACCCCCAGGCCAAAGCAGGGAGTGGCTGTACCTCTGTTGAACAGCACCGAAGTTCCATCTACTAACCGAAGTTCCATCTACTAGTTGGAAAATAGCGGGGGTTATGGATGCAGAAACTGCTGAAGAACCGGCATTTTGCCCCTCTCTGGGTCGGGCAGTCTCTCTCTGAGGCAGGAAACTGGCTACGCCATATGACCTTGACCTACTGGGTATATCAGACCAGCGGGCATTCTCCGGTTGCCACTGCCAGCATGGTGGTGGCGACCTATGCGCCGCTTCTGTTCGGCCCACTGGCAGGCGTCCTTGTAAACCGTTGGTCACACCGTCGGACGATGCTATGGGCACAGGCCCTGTGTGCTGGTTGTAGCGCCCTCCTGGCGGCAGCTCTCCGAACACAGAGCCTTGTGTTGATCTACACCTTTCTGAGCAGTACAGTCTCCCAGTTCTACACCCTGCGAGGCAAGCCATGATTCCCGCCATCGTCGAGCAGGATCAACTGGTTGGGGCGAATAGCCTGTCTCAAGTAACCGCCAATCTAGCTCTCGTGCTGGGTCCCATACTCGGCACAGCCATCTATTTTTCCATCGGGCCATCGTGGTCGCTGGCTCTGGATGCAATCTCCTTTCTGGCAGTGGTCGGAGCGATTGTCATTGCAGATCTACCTGACAATCCCGCTGCCAAGGTGGGCACAGTGACTGATCCAGTAGTTGACTTGCGGAAGGGTTCTCGTATCTGTGGAGCACCCGACCCGTTCGTTACTCCGCCCTCTCAATCTGCGTAGCCATGCTGGGCGGCGGTGCGGTGAATGTCTGTGAGTTGTTCCTCGTCACCCGGAGTCTGGCGCTCCCAGAGTTGCGGCTGTCTCTTGCCTGGTCTGTCTTTGGAATCGCCACCGTTGGAGCGTCGATGTTCATACTGACCCTATCCCAAAGGTTATCGAATACCTGGCCGCTCGTGGTCGCCGGTCTTGGAGGCATTGGAGTCTGCCTGCTTGGAATGAGCCTAGCGCCCAATTTTGCCTGGATTCTGTTCTGCAACGTGATTGGTGGAGCGGGGCAAGCCGCGATGAGTATCGGCGGGAACTCGCTGATCCAAGCCAAGGTAAGGAAGGAATTCTTGACTCGGGTGTTCGGGGTAGCTCATCCATCAGCAATGGCGGCTTCACTGCTCGGCTCGTGGCTTGGAGGTATGTTGGCAGACCGAGTTGACGTTAGTCTGGTCTTTGGAGGGAGCGCCGCGATTGTCTTGACGGCCAGCCTGTTGTCATATCTGCTCCTCTCTCGGGAGAAGGCGACTGGTGCCCTTCCGATCTGAAGCCACTTGGCGCCGGAGTGGCGAGCCAGTCTCCACGGGGCAGGCCTGGCGGGCAGCGATGATTGACGGTTGACATTGCCCTTGCCTGTGCCTTTGCCCTGGGCTCGATTCCGGTCTTCTGGCTGTACCTGCTGTTCATGGGTTCCATGATGCCACTGGGCATGCTTGTGTTCGGGCCAATATCTGACGTCGTCAAGTCCTCGTTGAAGCTGGCAAGCCCAATCCGCCTGACCGGCACGTCGCCGCAGACGAGTCACACGGAAGCGGCGGCGCCGGTTCTTGTGATGCACCGGCTCGGGTACGGAACTGGCATCGCTCGTATCAAGACCCATTAAACAAAAGAGGTCTCCGTCTCTCCCGAGACGAAAGCCTTCGCTTCCGCATACACACTCCGATTGCACAAAGCCACTATTCGATGCGGGCATTGCAGCCGACATCCATCCCTTTTAACGGTAGGAACCCGTCCGAGTCGACTCCCTCACGACGCCCTGGATGCCGTGCGGAGTGTCGGAGGATCCCGAATCGCCCTGGCGGTCGAACCCGGCACACGGTAGCGGGCCAGAGTGGAAGGTCATTTCACGGTAGCCGTCAAGGAGCCGCCTTGAAGTACTGAGCCACCTGGGAGTCGGGCACTTGCCTCTTGCCAGACATTTCAGGCGGTGTCATATTCCACAACTGTGGAAAACTAAACAGGCTGAATCCGGGAGATCCGGAACGGGGAAACCAGTTTCGTGGGGTGAGTCTCGAAAGAGTAGGGCGACTCCTGCCGCCCGAACCCGGCAGCTAACCTCCTAGGCCGCAGGCAGGGGAGGCATCAGCCGCCCTGGGGGTGGCTTTTTTGCCGCACCGATCCCCGGACGAACTTGCCCTCAGGACGAAGCGAAGGTGCGTTACAGATGAGCGTCGCAACGACGTCCGGCGAGAAACCTGACATCCGGTCAATGATCCACAGCTTGCCCGTCAGCGAGGTGTACGCGACTCTTGGCACCTCGCCCCAAGGCTTGACCCACGGCGAGGCACAGGAGAGACTCGCCCGTTACGGCCTCAACGCGCTCGTGGAAGTGAAGAAGAAACCCCTCTTCCTCAAGTTCCTGGCCAACTTCACTCACCTCATGGCGGTTCTCCTGTGGGTCGGCGGCGCGATGGCTTTCGTCGCGAGGATGCCGCAACTCGGCTGGGCGGTGTGGACGGTCATCGTGATCAACGCCGTCTTCTCCTTCTGGCAGGAGTTCCGAGCGGAGAAGGCCACTGAAGCGCTCAAGAAGCTGTTGCCCGCCTACGCCCGAGTGCTGCGCGACGGACAGGAGCAGAAAGTGTTGGTGGAGCAGCTCGTGCCCGGTGACGTCCTCATTCTGGCGGAAGGCGATCGAATCTCTGCGGACGCACGCCTGGTGCAGGAGTCCGAACTGCGGGTGGACCAGTCGACACTCAGCGGAGAGTCCAATCCGGTGGGCAAGACGAGCGAGCCTGTTTCCGGGACGAGCCTGTCCTTCGCCGAGCTACCCAATCTGGTGTTTGCCGGCACGAACGTGGCTGCGGGGACAGGGAAAGCGGTCGTGTTCGCCACGGGCATGAAGAGCGAGTTTGGTAAGATTGCGCACTTGACCCAAAGTGTCGGGGAGGACTTGAGCCCGCTCCAACGGGAGATCAACCGCCTGACCAAAATCGTGACCATCTTGGCGGTGGGAATCGGGATCCTCTTCTTCGTTCTCTCGGCGGCGGTGGTTCATCGTCCTCTCTCGATCGGGTTCATCTTCGCGGTCGGCATGGTCGTGGCGTTCGTGCCGGAGGGCCTCTTGCCGACGGTCACCCTGTCTTTGGCCATGGGCGTGCAGCGGATGGCCAAGCGTCACGCCTTGATCAAGAAACTGTCGTCCGTTGAGACGCTGGGCTCATGCACCGTAATCTGCACGGACAAGACCGGAACCTTGACGCAAAACGAGATGACCGTGCGCCAAGTGTGGGCCGGAGGCCAGGAGTTCCAGGTCTCGGGTGTCGGCTACGCTCCCGAGGGTCAGCTCCTCCGGGACGACGGCTCTGCTGTCCCCAGCCCTCCCGACGGCGACCTGCGTCAGGTGTTGCTCGCCGCGGGACTCTGCAACAACGCCCGGCTCTCGCCGCCAAACGGTGACTCCGATCGCTGGACGGTACTGGGCGACCCGACGGAAGCCGCTTTGCTGGTGGTCGCCCAGAAGGCCGGTCTCGATCTGGCTGCGGAAGAACGCCTCTCACCCAGAGTGAGGGAGCTGCCCTTCGACTCCCGGCGCAAGCGGATGGGAACCATCCACGGCGGTTCATCCCACCTGGTCTACGTGAAGGGCGCGCCCAAGGAAGTGCTATCCTTGTGTTCAAGGGTGCGCTTGAAGGGGCAGGATGGACTGTTGGACGTCGCAACCCGCGACCGGATCATGTCGGTCAACGACGCCTACTCCCGGGCGGGGCTCAGAGTGCTGGCCATCGCCATGCGGAGCATCCCGGAGGCCCTTGTAGAAGCCCCGGTCGAAGAGATCGAGAGCGAGCTCACGTTCCTGGGCCTGATGGCCATGATGGATCCCCCACGTCCGGAGGTGAAGCAGGCCGTAGACCTGTGTCATCGCGCCGGCATCCGGATCGTGATGATTACCGGGGACTACGGCTTGACCGCCGCAAGCATTGCCCGGCGCATAGGGATCATCCATTCACCGCTCCCCCGGATTGTCACCGGCTCCGACCTTGATGCCATGTCCGACGACGACCTCAAAGCTGTGCTGGGCGAGGAGGTCATTTTCGCCCGAGTCGCACCCGAGCACAAGCTGCGCGTCGTCTCGGCCCTCCAGGAGCTGGGCCACACCGTCGCGGTGACGGGGGACGGCGTCAACGACGCTCCCGCGCTCAAGAAGGCCGACATCGGAGTGGCGATGGGCATGGCCGGCACGGATGTGGCGAAGGAAGCCGCGGACATGATCCTGACCGACGACAACTTTGCCTCGATCGTCAACGCGATCGAGGAAGGGCGGGCGGTTTACGCCAACATCAGGAAGTTCGCCACGTACATCTTCACGAGTAACGTGCCTGAGGCCTGGCCTTTCATCTTCCAGATCATGTTCAACGTGCCGCTGGCCCTGACGGTGATGCAGGTTCTGGCGATCGACCTCGGCACCGACCTGGTTCCCGCGTTGGCGCTCGGCACCGAGGCGCCCGAGCCGGGCATCATGGATCGCCCTCCCCGCAAGGCCACAGAGCGGCTGGTCGACCGGCGGCTCATCCTGCGTGCGCTCGTCTGGTTGGGTTCCGTCCAGACCGTTCTCTGCTTCGCGGGGTTCTACTTCCTGTGGTGGACTTTCGGCTATCACGATCTCCTCCACCTGCCTCGTCCCGACTTGCTCCCCTACGCGCAGCGGCTGCTCAGCCGGGCAGGGCTCGTGTACGTGCTGGCTACGACCATGTTCCACGCCGGGGTCGTCACTACTCAGATCGGCAACGCTTACGCCTGTCGGACCGAACGAATCTCGGTCTTCAAGATCGGGCTGTTCAGCAATCGGTTCCTGCTCGTCGGGATCCTGCTAGAGCTGGCAATCATCAACCTGCTGGTCTACGTCCAGCCCTTCCAGGGTATTTTCGAGCATGGGCCACTACCCTTACCGTATTGGGGGGTACTGGCGCTCTATGCCCCGGCCATGTTCCTGGCTGAAGAGGGGCGCAAAGCCATCGAGCGTCGTTGCGAAAACCGAAAGGGGTGAGTTGGGTGCGTTTCATCATCGTCGGCTGCGGGCGAATGGGCTCGCGTTTGGCCCAGCAACTGGCCCGCGAAGGACATGCGGTGGCTGCGGTGGACATCGACCCGCAGGCTCTCCGCGCACTGGGAGCGAACTTCACAGGCACAGTCATCGAGGGTGTGGGCTTTGACCGCGATGTGCTGCTGAAGGCGGGCATCCAACAGGCGGACGGTCTGGCGGCAGTCACCCACAGCGATGAAGTGAACGTGGTGGTAGCTCGACTGGCACGTCAGGTCTTCAAGGTGCCCCGGGTGATTGCCCGGATCTACGACCCCGCCAAGGCCGAGATCTACCGACGCCTGGGGTTGACGACCGTCGCCCCGGTGGTCTGGGCCACTCGCCGCTTTGCGCAACTGCTCTCCTCTCCGGGCGTTGAATCAACGGCCACTTTGGGCAATGGCGGGGTGGAGATTGTCGAGATGGAGCTTCCACCACTCCTTTTCGGGCACACGAGCAAGGACCTGGTTTTGCCCGGGGAGCTCCACCTCGTGGCCTTCCAGCGCTCAGGCAAGACCATGTTGCCGAGCAACGGCCTCACGTTCAAGGAAGGCGACCGGCTGTTCCTGGCCGTGACGGCCGGCTCCGAGAACCGATTGAAAGCACTGCTGGGGCAGTGATCCGGAAGGAGCGTGTTCAGCGCGATGAAGGTAATCGTGGTGGGAGGCGGCAAGATCGGCACGTACCTCTGCAAGCTCCTCCTCGACGGAGGGCATAAGGTGGTGGTGATTGAAAACCGGGCAGGCGAAATGCCCCGACTTGGGACAGATCTCCCGCCGGATGTCGCACGGTGCGGTGACGGGACAAGCCCGCTGGTGTTGGAGGCTGCAGGCATCCGCCAGGTGGACGTCGTGGCGGCTGTCACCGGGGCCGACGAAACCAACCTCGTGGTCACCAGCCTCGCCAAGTTCGAGTTCAGGGTCCCCCGCACGATCGCCCGGGTCAACAACCCCAAGAATGTCTGGATGTTCACGCGGGAGATGGGCGTGGACGTCGCCCTGAATCAAGCCGATTTGATGGGGCACCTGATCGCCGAGGAGATGTCGCTCGGGGACATGATGACCCTCCTGAAACTGCGCAAAGGGGAGTTCTCGATCGTCGAGGAGAAGGTTCATTCGGCGTCCTCCGCAGCCGGCCGGGCAATACGCGACCTGCAGCTGCCGTCGGACTGCATTATCGTTGGCATTCTGCGCAAGGGGGAGATGGTCATCCCTCACGGCGACACCGTGCTCCACCCCGCGGATGAGGTGCTGGCGGTCGTGCGCAACTCACACGTGGCCACACTTGCCACCCTGCTCAGCAAAGCATAGGAGCCGACCACGCAGGTCACGCAGGTGCATTCTCATATGTGGTGCAAGACAGCGATGAACCAGTCAGAGCGCCAGGGAGAAGTCCTCCTCAGACCGGCTGTCAAACAGGTATGAATACCGTGCGACAGCTGCCCGGGGATCAATCGCGTACGCTTTCTGGAATCGGATGGTCTCCTCCGCGCGGGCAACCAAGGTTGCAGTCGCATCCATCCGGTGGAATTCATTCACCAGCTTGGGGTCGTTCTGCAGCACCGCTTCAATCCTGGCCTTGTCGGGGTGGTCAGAAGCGACCGTCACCCGTCCGTCAGGTTCGCTTTTCAAGACAATCTGTTGTGTCGAAGGAATGTTGGCGTTCTCGAGCGCCTTCCGGAATCCGGCGCGGAATCGTTCTCTGGCCTCGGCAACCTCGGCCTTCATGTCCTCCAGGGTAATCCTGTTCCCGTGCCGACGCTTGAAGAGTGATTCTAGCTTGTACAACGGTGTTGCGTTGGAGAGCTGGGTGTCAACCTCCATGCGCCGTCCCCCCTTGCGCCCGGCGTCCCTTCCCTAGCTAGAAAGCAATCCGCCGCGCCGTTTCATTGCTGATATCGGAGCACACTGGACGCAACTAAAGACCCCACCCAAGCTGCCGAGTTAACCTACGGATCCAGCACCTGGCTGACCGTGCCGAAGCCTAGCCCAGCCCGGCGGATTCCGCTGATGATCGCGGGCAGGGCAGCCGGTGTATTCCGCCCCGCGTTGTGCATCAGCGCGATGGCGCCGTTCCCGACTGCGGCCAACACCCGGCTGGCGATCTCCTCAGGAGGCGGCGGAGGCTCCATCCAGTCCAAAGAATCCACCGTCCACATGATGGTCCGGTGGCCGAGCTCAGCGGCGACATTAAGCAGAGTCTGGTTGTACTCGCCGAACGGCGGGCGGAACAGGTTCACGCGCCGGGCCGTCCTGGCCTCGATGGCCTGCGTGGCACGGGTGATCTCGCTGGCCATCGCCGCCGCTGACAGTTGGGTCATGTGCGGATGGGTCATGCTGTGGTTGCCGATTTCGTGACCGGCCGCCTCGATCGCTTGCAGGAGGGTCGGAAAGGCCTCCGCCCAGATGCCCGAGATGAACCAGGTGGCCGTAATGCCTTCCCTCGCCAGGATGCTCAACAGCACCTCGGTCTGGTTGTCGCCATAGGTGGCGTCGAAGGTCAACGCTACCAGGGGTTTTTGCGGGTTTCCCCGGAAGATGGCCACGGGCTCGACTCTGGCGGGTATGAGAATCTGCTGCCCCACTTGGAGGTTGTACGGATTGACCCCGGGGTTGGCGCGGGTGATGGTCTCCACGGTCGTCCCGAAGCGCCCAGCCAAGGCGTAGAAGGTGTCGCCCGGCGCAATCGTGTACCGGATGACACCCCCGGGAGCCGCCGGCAGAATGATCCTCTGGCCCGGATAGATGAGATTCGGGTCTCTGATGGCGTTGAGTCTGACCAGCTCGCTCACGGTGGTGTTGTGAGCGGCGGCGATCGCGTAGAGCGTGTCCCCCGGCCGAACGATATACTCGTTGTCCGGCAATCTACCCACCTCCCTGGCTGACTGGGCACCGTGCCCAGAGCATCAAGACTGCGCCAATAGCCTATTCGGCCGGCCGGCGGAGGTGAGTTCGGTTGGGGAGGCAGAGGGGCCGTGTGGGTCGGATGGAGCTTCTCGGGGATGGCGGGGGTCGTCTCGCCGTTGCTCGCTCGTCCCATCCTCGTTCTGCCGACCGCTCAAAAGCTTCGTTTTTGCATCACTCTCCTGCAGTTGTCGTACACGCTCCTAACACTTGGGAATTGACATCCTCCCAGCACGCTTCTGGGCCTCTTGCACCGCATTGTAGATCCATTCTGCAATTCTTCGGGAGGAATCTGCGATTCCTCCGAGAATTGGTAGCGCTGGCTATTTATTGCATTACTATCAAATTCAGTCTGCTATAGTGCGTGGATCATTTTTGCGCCCGGCCGTCGAGCTAGTCTTCCTCGTGGGGATGCCGAAGGTAAACGGAGACAGTGTATCAGCTTGAGGGAAGGGAGGTGACTTGGTCAGTGTACTGCAAGCCCGTTTTCAAGAAGGTTGCTGTCCAGCCGAACATCATCGGCACGCTGGTAGCCATGTGGTTCGTATAGTCACCTAGGAAAACCTTCGGCACCCCCACCATTTCTGTTCATAAGGGAGGTGTTATTGGTGCGGGTTCCGGCACGAGCCACCTACATGTGGGCAAAGCGAGAAGAGAACGGACTTGTCTTGCAGGAAGACTCCCCTATACTCTATGAGTTGAACACAGTAGCCTGCCAAATATGGGAGCTGATTGATGGCAAACGTTCCGAAGAGGACATAGCCACCGAAATCTGGCGGCGGTATCCGGATCAGTCTTTGTCCCAAATAATGCAGGACACCGCAGAGTTTCTAAGCGCTCTTGAAGAGAACCACTTGGTAATCTTCAGGTTAGAGGACGGAGAGATGTCTAAGTGAAGATTCTGTTGGTCCAACCGCCTCGGCCGTTGGCACACTCATACAAGTTTCCTCCGCTATCTCTTGGTTACCTTGCAAGCAACCTAACCGCGCATGGGTATCAGGTGGAAGTCATGGACATGGACGCGGAGGACGCATCCGTTGAGGTTTTTCCTGACCGCTTTTCCGGGCAGACTTTCGACTATGCCATAGTGGCAATCACTAGTGCCACCGTCTCCTATCCGGCAGCGGTCAGAATCGCCAATTACGCGAAGGCTCTGAACAAGTCATGCCTCACGGTAATCGGTGGACCTCACGTCAGCTTCTTGGCCAGAGAAACCCTCGATGAGGCCAAGAGTATTGACGTGGTTGTCAAGGGCGAAGGAGAGCAAGCACTAGTTGAAATCGCACACGCCGTAGAGCACCGGGTGGAGTTCCAAGACATTGCCGGTATTGTGTATCGAGAGGGAAGTCTTCCTGTCGAAACACCGAATCGCCCCCTGGAAAAGGATCTGGACAGCCTTCCACCCCCTGATTGGAACTTGTTTCCGATGGACCTGTATTTGGCGCCGACGGTAATAGCTAGCCGAGGCTGCCCGCGCCGCTGCATCTATTGTGCCGCTACCTCTATCCATCGAGGATTCAGACAGCGCCAACTGGAACCGTTGATGAGGGAGATCAGGGGACTCAAGAAATGGGTCGACCGGACTCCCAACCGACAGTTGACCTTTTTTGACAATTCTTTCGCAGGAGATTACTCCTACTCCCTTCGGTTGGCACAGGCTATCAAGGAGACGCGAATCGAAGCCAACTGGACCGCAGAGATGCGTGCGGACAACGTGGATGGGCCCCTGCTTGATGCCATGAAGTCCAGTGGTTGCGTCTACATCCACTACGGCATCGAGTCCGGGTCCCAGCGAATCCTTGACAGCATCGGTAAGGGGATATCTATTGAAAAGGCGATACAAATAGTGGAGATGACGCTCGAAAGAGGCATCGAGGTCGCATGCAGTTTCTGTGTGGGACACCCGGAGGAAACATTTGAAACGATTGATGCCACTAAGCGCATCATCAAAAGGCTGCAAGAGATGGGTGTTCACTGTTCGACCTCTATTGTGACCCCTTTCCCTGGAACCGAGCTCTGGGAAGACTCTGAGCGGTACGGGCTGACCATAGCCAATGTCCCCTGGCAAAAGTACACCCTCTACAATCCGGTGATGAGCACCCGCTGGCTGAGCCGTGAGGACATAGGCAGAGCCTTCGCAGAACTACTGGTTGATACCCATGCTTATACCGAACTGGATCGAATCCGGCAGACTTCTGAGCGGTTCGCAGACCGTCGCAAGAAGGTCGAAGCAGATGCATAAGGGCAGGATTCTGTTGATTCAGCCACCCTTACCCGACACCCTTATGGCAGGCGTGGACGAGAGTATACGAAAACACTTCGTGCCTCTCGGACTCGGTTATCTGGCTTCCTCATTGGAACAAGCGGGATATGAACCCGAAGTTGTCGACATGCAGGCACGTCACCTATCCATCGAGGACCTACAATTTGAGGGAGGATCATACGTCGCCGCCGGGATTACATGCGTGACTAACACCTACCCTAGTGCGCTGCGGGTGGCAAAAGCCATAAAGCGCATCTCCCCAGAGACAAAAGTGGTTCTGGGAGGGCCACACGTTACCTTCTGTGCGGAGACTGTCTTGCGAGAGAGCTCGGATGTGGACGCCGTGGTTCGCGGCGAGGGCGAATACTCCTTTGTCGAGCTGTTGGACTCCTTCACTACCGAGAGCTTGAACAAGGTGCGCGGAATCAGCTTCAAGGATGGCCACCGGGTCGTCTCAACTCCCCCTCGTCCGGTGGAGAGTGATCTTGACCTACTGCCGCCCCCAGCCCGTCAGTTCTTCCCACAGCAGCTTTACTCATTTAATGCCATAGTCGCCAGCCGAGGTTGTCCGGGCAAGTGCATCTTCTGCGCTGCGGGAGCAATGAGCCAGCACCGTTTTCGGGTTCGACGGCCGGAGAGCGTCATTGAAGAACTGGAGCAGCTGCAAGGCAGTAAGGAGATTGTCTTCTACGATAACACCTTCCTGGGCGGACCAGCGGGTCTCGACCTCCTCTCCCGAATCAGACAGGCTAACCTCAATATCACGTGGAGTACCGAGTTGCGAGCGGACCACGCCAGTGACAGCCTGTTACACCTTCTACGAGAATGCGGCTGTCTCGGAGTGCAATTCGGAGTCGAGTCCGGTTCGGACATGGTATTGCGCAAGATTGGCAAAGGTCTGAGCAGGCGCCAAATCGCGTCTGCAGTAAGAAGGGCGCGCTCGGCCGGTTTAAAGGTCGTCTGTAGCTTCTGCTTCGGCCACCCCTTTGACACCCAGGAGACGCTCCAAGAGACAGTCCAATTCATGCAAGAGCTTCGCACTTACGATGTCGATTGTGTGGCATCTATAGTGACTCCTTTCCCAGGAACACCGATTTACGAGCACGCCGAAAAGTTCGGCGTCCAGATTCACCACCGGGACTGGGAAAAGTACACGCTTTACCAACCGGTAATGAGCACACGTTTCTTGACCGCCGAGGAGATTGGCCGGTTGTTCATGTCGACCATGCTCGAGTCCCTCCCGAGTCTCGAGGACATCGAATCGCGCGGCCAGAAGTCGATCGGAGGTGCGTCATGAACGTCTTGCTGGTACAGGCCCCCATGCCTTCAAACCTGATGATGAAGGAAATTCTGGACTTTGGGCTAAAGTACATGCCACTCCAGTTGGGCTATATGGCAGCAGTGTTACGACAATATGGGCATAACGTCGAGATCGCCGACCTTCACGTACAGAGACTCACCCCAGAAGACTACGCTCGGGAGTATCTGAAGGCAGGCGTTCCGTACGACATGGTCGGGATCAGTTGCACCACAGTTAGCTACAACCAGGCCCTAAGAATCGCCGAGTTAACCAAACTTGCGTGCCAGGGGGTCAAGATCACGCTGGGAGGCCCCCATGTTACTTTCCGGGCCAAGGAGGCGCTAGAGCGGTCAAGAGCTGTTGATTACGTCGTCCGAGGCGAAGGCGAACGAACGCTGCTTGAATTGGTGGAAGCCCTGGCCCATGGATTGTCATTGGAGAATGTCCTTGGCCTCACCTACCGCGAGGGGGCAGCCATCTTGGAGAACCATGACCGTCCCCCGCTAGCTGACCTGGATACCTTGCCCTTCCCTGCCCGCGACCTGCTGGTTTCTTCATTCTATCCTAATGAAGGCATTGTAACTAGCCGAGGGTGCCCCAGACGATGCATCTTCTGTGCGGCTGGCGCCATGAGCAATTACTCCTACCGCATCCGGAGCCCCCGGAGTATTGTCGAGGAGCTCAGGCTACTTCAGGGAGAACGCGTCATCTCGTTTTACGATAACACTTTTTCCGGCCACTATGAGACAGCGCTACAGATCTGCGAAGCCATCATATCGGCCAAGCTTAATATCTCTTGGACATGTGAGTTGAGGGTGGATAGGGCAACGCCGGAGTTGTTCGCTAAGCTCCGCGCAGCGGGCTGTCGAGGGGTTCAATTCGGAGTTGAGTCGGGATCAGACGAGGTGCTGCGAGCCATCAAAAAGGGCATCACGGTCTCGCAGGTGCGTTCTGCAGTGGAGATGGCCATGGCACAAGACCTGAAAGTCGTTTGCAGCTTCACTCTCGGTCATCCACTAGATACTCCGGAGACCATCGATGCGACCTTTAGTCTGATGAAGGAGTTGAAACGGATCGGTGCCACGGTATCCAGCGCTCTCTTGGTGCCCTACCCGGGAACAGACCTCTGCGAGAGAAGCAATGAACTAGGAATCACTATCCACGACGAAAACTGGGACACCTACTATCCGGCTCGCCCCATTATTAGTACTAAGTATCTCAGCCGAGACAGACTGGGTGAGTACTACATGTACTCTAAACTTACCCTTGAGGACCCTCATTTTGTTAATCTTCGGCTTGCTCTGGAGGATGATTCAGATGCCGTCTTATAGCTGCACCCGAAGCGACCGAAACCTGAGAAGACTCGTAGGTGGCCTGTTGGGGATCGTGACGCTGGAGATGGGGGTGGCAGCGGGAGCTGCTGTGGCATTCTTATCGGGTTACTGGCGTGCAACAGCTCTAGTGCCACTCGCAGTGTGGACTATGGCCGCACTTAGGGTGACCAGGCTTACAAGGGCTGCCCACCGTATGGATGGGCGGACCCTGACCCTCAGCTGCGGTCGTGACCTTGAGGTGCGCATTCCTATTGATCATATCGTTGACGCAACCAGCTACAACACGTCGCCACCGGTGCGAAAGTCAGGGAAGGCGGTCACCGTCCACGTTCTGGACAACACTCTGTTTGCCTTTACTCGTCCCCATCAACTGGTGGAGATCGTCTGCAGTCGGCCATGCACGGCGATTTCCCGGGGGCGGGCAATGACTGCTTCCAGTTTCGTAGTCAATGCGGATGAACCCAATAAGATGATCGCGGACCTACGACGCCTGGTAGCTCACGAAGGACGCAGCGAACCATTGTATCGGAGGAACACGGATTGCAGCGTAGAGCGATTCACAGTACTCCCTGAACCCATTGCTGACTGCCGTTTACAGGTATGTTCGGTGAGCAAGCGATTCGGCGACGTGGTTGCCGCAGAAGACGTTCATGTCCAGGTCTCTGCCGGTGAGATTCATGGTTTGCTGGGACGAAATGGAGCGGGCAAGACAACCGTTCTGCGTATGATCACTGGTCTGCTTGTGCCCGATAAGGGCTCGGTCAAGGTGTGCTCGTTCGACTTGTGGTCACAGCCGGCAAAGGCGAAGCGACTCCTAGGATATGTCCCCGATACGCCTACGCTATATGAGCGTCTTAGCGGGCACGAGTTTCTTCGATTCATCGGCGGTCTCTACGGGATGTCGAGTGAAGCCGTTGATTTGTCGGCTGCCCCCCTGCTGGACTTGCTCGAAGTTGACAAGTGGATGGATCGTCCTGTGCACACGTATTCCGCCGGTACAAGGCGAAAGCTCTCGATTGTCGCGGGTTTGTTGCACCAACCGAAGGTCATTGTGTTGGACGAGGTCACCAACACGCTGGATGCGGTTGCCATTGCTCAGGTAAAGCAGTTGCTGATGACCTTAAGAAACCAGGGAACGGCCATCCTAATAACGACACACTTGTTGAGCATCGCATCGGATCTCTGTGATACGATCACTATCATTCACGACGGCAAGGTACTGAACACGCTGCGCCGTGACGATTGGCTCAACAACAACGAGTCCCTGGAAACCCAGTTCTTGCGGCTCACGGTCGGAGATAGCTGCACTAGTTAAGATGAACGAGGCCTGCCCTCAGTTCGCGGCGAGCGTAGGTTATGCTCGGGCCGAGAGACCTTGAGCACAGAGCTACACGCGAAAGGGGCCGGCAGAATGAATGATATCATAAAGTGACAGCGGTGACTCTGGTGGCTGAGGTGGGCAAGTTCTCGCGCTTTCGTAGCCCGAGGCTGTTGATGGGCTACGGAGGCTTGATCCCCAGCGAGTACTCCAGCGGGGGCAGTCGACACCAGGGCGGCATCACCAAAGCCGGCAACGCACACTTGCGACGAGCGCTCATTGAGGCTGCGTGGGCATATCGTCATCGGCCTGCAGTCAAAGGCAACCTGCGGATACGCCAACAAGGGGCTGACCCGGAGGTGAAAGCCATCGCCCTCAATGCGCAAGAGCGGCCCCATCGCAAATTCTGCCGGCTGACATTCCGGGGAAAACCGTCCCCGGTTGCGATGACAGCGATCGCCCGAGAGCTAGTTGGGTTTGTATAGGCCCTTGCTCGACATGTGGAGTGCCGAGAGGGTGGTAGCCTAGAAGACATCAAGAGGCAAATCACTCTTGGCCGGGCAGTGCCGGTTGACTGGGCTCGGTGGGGAGGATCCTCGACGCCCCTATGGTTAGGACGTTTCGTCCGAACGCGCGTCACTAGTTCGAGGCTGCTCCCTGACGGAGGTATAAGGTGCGGTACTTAACCCACGGATATGAGACTGCCAACCGTCGACAATCCCCAGCTCCGGCTCTACCAGACCAACAAGAACTGAGGTTCCAACGGCCTCGTTCATATGAGGAGCGTGTAATGGGATGGAAGCCAGAGAGCTCATTCAATATCTGGGCGTTTGTCTGCGTGCTTGGCTCAAGAGTCTAGTCCGAGCCGACCAGGATCCACGCTGGGTTCTAAGGATCGTCAGGGGAATCATCCTGATGGTGACCGTGGCCTTTGCAGCAGCAAGGCTGGTGCGCCTTGAAGCCCGATTCCCTGAACTGACCCAAGATAGCCCGCTTCTTCTTGTGTACGCTATGCTAGTACTCGGCAATGCCTTCATGTCAGCTCATAATGAGTTGTTTTATGACAGTTGCCTCGATCACCACTTGCTTGCACCAGTACCTTACAGATACTTGGTCGTTGGCAAGTGGCTTAAGGTGACATCACAACAGTTCGGGCTGCGTCAAGCCATTCCAGTTTATCTACTTGTGGGGATGCGTGCTTTTCAACCTGGGTCTGGGTCTCTCACTTTCCTCGCCATAGCGTGCAAGACTGGCGCCATTGCGGCCTCCCTGTCTGCGCTCGGAACCCTCTCTGCACTTAGCGCGGTCTCCATCAGTCCCAAGTTTGGTCGCATGGCCAGCGGGGCGGCGCCGCTTCTAATGGCCCTCGTTCCGGTCTGGCTCACTTACTGGACTCTAATCGATCACGGCTTGCCCGAAACAACCACCGGGGCGATTTTCTTCTGGTTGATCATGAGTGGTGTTCTGTCCCTGCCAGTCCTATGGCTAACGTCCGATAGCCTTTACCGCCGTGCTTTCGGGAAGGTAAGCCTTAACCCTACCGGCATTCAGCATCGAGTTCCTCAGCAGAGGTGGGCGTTGCTGTGGAATCTGACTCCTGCCTTTCTCCCAATGGAGACCCGCGCAGTTATGACTAAGGATTGGCGAATGCTCGAAAGCAATCTGATGACAGCCATCCGCTTGTTAATCTGGGCCGTGCTTATCGCGTTGCCCATGTTCGACAGCGTAAGAAACAAGTTGATCGCTTTTGGTGGCCATCGCCTCGCGATGATCTGGGGACTTGGTGCTTGGGCATTGTGCTTTTCTGAGTTAGTGGCGACAACCTTCACCGCCGAGGGGAATCGGACTACCCTTTACCGTATCACTCCAGCCTCGCGAGGGCGTATCATCCTAGGAAAAACTCTGTCAAATCTTCTACCGTACGAATTGGGCGTGCTTGCTGTCGTCATTACAACAGGAGTGGCGCTTCGTTACAGCCTTCCATCATTACTCACCAGTGTCCTTCTTGCAGTCCTGGTCACAAGTTGTGGAACTCTGTGGATTATCGGCTTCTGTTCCAGTTTTTCCGAGTCAGCTGGTTCAATCCAGGGTGAATCCACGAGTCTAACCGATCAGGTTCTCGAACAGGCGATTCTTTCACTCCCTGCTCTATTTGCCGTTGGTAGTAGTCTACTCTTGCTGCTATTGGAGGGGGGCAGTGTAATCGACCCGAGTGGAACGGTTAGCCCGCGACCTCTGGTCGTCGCTCTGGCTGCCGGAGTCGCTGGGATCATGTTGATGAACATAACGACGGGACAAGCGTGGCTATCACAACAAAGAAGGAAGGGAGTGGAAGCGCGTGGACGCTCTGCTGATCCAGGCCCCGATGCCTGAAACGATTCGCAACCATGAACCCTACCCTCCCCTCGGACTCGCCTACATTGCTGCGGTGCTTGAATCCGAAGGATTCACAGTGAGGATCTGGGACCCGGGGGTACATAATCTCTCCGTGGAGTCGACCTTTGGGATCTTGAGCACGTTTGAGGAACCCGATGTGGTGGGACTTGGTTGCTCGACGATTACGTACAAGAACGCGCTTAGAATCGCTAGCTGGGTGCGAAACCTCTGGCCCCAAGCACTGATTCTGATAGGCGGTTGTCACGTAACTTTCCGGGCACGGGAAACCTTGCTGGAATGCCCCGAGATTGATGTGGTCGTGCGCAATGAGGGGGAGTATGCAGTACGAGAATTAGGGCGCATGCTAAACGCCGGTCGACGTTCGTTCCAGGACGTGTCAGGAATCACGTTTCGCAGTGGCGGCCGAATTGTTGAGACGGCCCCTCAGCCACCCGAACAGGATTTGGATGCCTTGCCGTTTCCTGCCCGACATCTCTTGGACTCCCATCGATATGTACCTGCCATCGTAGCGAGCCGAGGTTGCACCCGACGTTGTTCTTTCTGCTCAGCGGGTGCTATGAATCAGGGGTACCGAGTACGTTCCGCAGGGAATGTTTTGAACGAGTTGAGAAGCATGGATTTGTCCCAAACCGTCACTTTCTATGACAACACGTTCTCTGGCGACCGAATGAGTGCAATCGGAATCTGTCAGGCAATCATGCAAGCTGGCCTGGATTTTCAATGGGCATGTGAGCTTAGAGTTGACGGAGCGGACCGGCAGCTTCTTCAGTTGATGCACGCCGCTGGATGTCAGTATGTGAATTTTGGCGTTGAATCGGCTAGCGCAGCAGTCTTGCGTCAGGTCCACAAAGCAATTAGCACACAACAAGTAATCGAGGCCGTTGAAACCGCCCTGGATCTTCGATTCCAGGTGACATGTAGTTTTTCTATCGGGCACCCGGCGGACACAGAAGAGTCACTGGAGGAGACGCTCGTCTTTATCAAACGGCTTCAGAGCATGGGAGCTACCACCTTGGCTGCAATTGTGACGCCCTTCCCTGGGACCGAAATCTCAGACAAAGCGGCGCAGCTAGGAGTGGTTATCGAAGACTTCGATTGGGAGCATTATACCCTCTACCGCCCCGTCATGAGCACGAGCAGGTTGAGCCGGGAGCAGATTGCCCAGTGGTTTGCACGGATCCTGCTCGAGACCCAGAGCTACATTGCGGCTGACCGAAGCAAAACGCCTGAACCTCAATCGGCTGGGTAAATCTTTGAGGAACGCAAGGTGGTGGGCTTCGTGAATGTGCTGTTAATACAGCCCCCGGTGCCGAGACACCTCGATAGATTCCGAATGCCGTTCATGCCGTTAGGCCTAGCGTACTTGGCGGCTGTGCTTGAAGAGCGTCATCACCGAGTACGAATCGTTGACATGGATGCAGAGGGCGTGGACGTGAAGAATCTAACGGAGTCCCTTCGCCGAGAAGACCCGTTTCAAGTCGTAGGCTTGACCGTGACAACGTGGACGTACTACACGGCACTGCAGGTGGCCAAGGCAGTTAAGAGCGTACTTCCTGAATCGGCAGTCGTGCTCGGAGGTCCTCATGTTACTTTTATGGCAGAACAGACATTGAATGAAGCTCCATGGGTCGACTATATTATCCGAGGAGAAGGAGAGTTCTCCCTGGCAGCGCTGGTGGATCAGCTTGGCTCTGACGTACGCGAGATCAAGACACCAGGGGTGAGCTACCGCAGGGACAGAATGGTCGTTCATAACTTGATGAGTCCGCCCATCGACAATCTAGACGCCCTCCCCCTTCCTGCGCGTCATCTTCTGAAGCTGGACGCCTACTCGAACCCCGCCATCGTAACGAGCCGGGGCTGTCCTCGACGATGCAGATTTTGTGTTGCCGGGGCCATGGCGAATTCTCGGTATCGGGTACGCAGCGTACGAAGCGTGGTGGGCGAGCTAAAGCTATTGGACAGATCACGCCGGGTATTGTTCTACGATAATACCTTTGGAGGAAGCATCGTCCACTCGAAAAACATCTGCAGGGCCATCATCGCAGAAGGGCTGGGTATGGAGTGGTCCTGCGAGCTCCGCGTAGATAACGTGGACAAAGACTACATGTGTCTACTGCGGCAAGCTGGATGCCGCAAGATCCAATACGGTGTAGAATCCGGATCCCCCCGAATACTCCCGCTTCTTGGTAAAGGTATTACAGTCGAACAGGTTCATAGAGCCGTTGGGCTGGCGTTGGACGCTGGTATTGAGGTATACTGCACTTTTACCATCGGCCATCCCGAAGAGACCAGGGAGGACATCGACCATACACGTAACCTGATGCGGATGCTGCGTCAGTGGGGGGCAGAGGCCCAGGCGGCCATCGTGGTTCCTTTCCCCGGAACAGAGCTCTATGACCGCCGAGAGGAGCTAGGAATTGTCCTCGAGGAGACAAGGTGGGATCGTTTCTTGACTTCTCGCCCCACTTTCAGTACTCCTCACCTTTCCAGGGATGAGATTGGCCGCATCTACTTTGACATCATGATGGAGTTTGGGACACCCATCGAGCACCGCAAGTCGAGTGCAGTACCCGGTGCTGGGTAAAGGCCCGATAAGGTGTTGGCGAACTCGAAGAAGCAGGGGGCTGGCAGGCCTGCGAAGACGCTCCAACAACTGGGAGTGAGACAGGATGATGCGACTTATGTGAACGCCGGTTGTAGGGGACTATTGAAAAGGTCGTGGGACCAACAGGAGTCGGAGCGGGCAGGATGCAACATGGATCGTGGGGAGATTGAGATGGGAGCGAGGTGGCGCTGGCCATGGTCATAGCTCCTGCCGCAGAGAAGCGTCATCGTCTGTTCGAATGTACAACCAAGCCGCAAATCGACGCCCGATTGGACTTTGCCGGCCCCCCTCCATGGCCATCTTTACTCTGCTTGAACCCCTCGGAAATCCATTCCTCCGGTTTCCCGCGGGACAGCGCTTCGTCGATCTCCTCCAGCCGAGTACACTAACTTTGGGCTGGCTGGAGCCCCGTCACCAGGAGCCCCAGACCCAGGATGATCGCCAGGAAGCGGACGAGCGGGCCGACGAACGGCACGAGCCCGAGGAGGAAGAGGCCGGCCATCCCGAGCGCCGCCACCAGCGCCGGATGGGGCGTCAGGTCCGGGTAGTAGGTCGCCAGCACCTGGCGGGCGGCCAGAGAGGCGGCGAGCGGCAGGCTGAAGATTAAACCGCCCAGGTAGAGGCCGAGAAGGACGAGGGCGATCGGGATGCCGATGAAGGAGGCGAAGGCGAGCCCGATCGCGACCGGTCCGAGGATCAACCCGAGGAGCCCGAAGAGGAAGCCGCGGCTCCAGGTCCGCTTGGCCGGGATGGTGAGCTCGGCGAGCCGCTCCGGGTAGAGGAGCCAGAGGACGACGCTCAGGAGCAGGAGACCCAGGAACCACCCGGCGTTGATCACCTGTCCGACCCGCCGCCAGTTGACGTTCACGGTCGGCGCCGGACGGGGCTCGAACTGAACGCCCCCCTTGACCTGCGCCGACCCAGGGACCTGGGCCTCCTGCCGGCTCCGGTAGAACACCTTGCCGGTGACCTCGGCCTCCGGGCTCACGTCGAGCCGGCCGACGTCGGCGCGTACCCCGCCGCCGACTTTCCCGCCAAGGAGGAGGGTCTCCGCTCCGGCGAGGACGTCGTCGGCGACCCTACCCCGGAGCTCGAGGCGGCTGGCGCCCGCCAGGAGGCCGCCGCCCAGTTCGGAGCTGGACGTCAGGATGAGGTCCGAGCCGGCGAGAGAGGCGTTCCGGCCGACCTTGTTGGTGATGGTGACGGTTGCGCCGGCAACCCGGACGTTTTCTCCGATGGGGCCGTTGAGCGTGACCTGGCTCCCGGCCGCCAGGACGCTTCCGTCCACCCGGCCGTTGACCACGACCGTCTGCCCGGCCGCCACCAGGTCCCCGGTGACCGTGCCGTCGACAATGATCGTCTGGGCAGCGGCGTAGAGGTCACCCTTCACGGTGCGCCCCTTGTCCACGATGAGGGTAGCTTGGCCGCCCATCAACTCGAAGGCTGCCAGGGTGGGAAGACTCACAACCGTGAGCAAGCCGAGGAGCAGAGTCATCACCAGTCCGAGTCTCAAGGATCTCATGTCGTTCACTCCCTTCTCATTGCGCTAAGGACCAGTTCAGGACGGCGACCGGCCGTCGAACCAGAAAGCCAGCGGCAACAACGCCAGGAAACTGACGAGGGCCAGCGGGAGGAGGCTGCACACGCCCGACGTCAGGAGAGTGAGGAGCGTCCCGCCCGCCTTCTTGACTATCCACCAGCCGATCGCCCCGAGGACACTCTCAGCGGGTACCCGCAGCAAGCCCCCCGCCCCCGGCCAGAGGGTGAGTCCGAGGTTCACCACCGCCCAGGCAAGCGCAATCCCCGCGGTGAGGAGTCCCACGAGGAGATCAAGGCGCCGGGCGGACCAGGCGGGGCGCTCGGCGGCCTCCCTCCTGACTTGGGCCATCACCGCGGCTACGACCCCGGCCGAGGGTTCCTCGCCTTGGGGCGGCCCGGCCAGCGCCTGTCGGAGCTGGCGCTCAAGGTCTCCGAGTCCAGTATGGTCTGTCATGGCACTGTCACCTTCCCCGCAGAGTCCCCCTCGTCACCGGCCAGCCACCCTCGCAGGCGGTGACGAGCCCGGTGAAGCAGTGTCCCCACCGTTCCGGGGGGTATCTCCAGGAGGCGGGCGATCTCGGCGTAACTCAGGTCTAGGTGGTAGCGGAGGACCACCGCCGCCCGCGAGAGGGAGTCGAGCCGCGCAACCGCGTCCAGGAGCGCTTCCCTGGTCTCGCCGGCGAGCGCCGCTTCGGCCGGGTCTCCGCCTCCTCCGGGTCGGACATCCTCCTCGCCGGCCGTCAGGTCGTCGAGCGAGGTCCAGGTCGGGCGGTTCCGAGCCAGCGTCAGGGCCTCCCGGGAGGCGATCGTCAGGAGCCAGGGGACGAACGGCCGGGAAGAGTCGTAACGCCGGAGCCACCGCCAGGCCTTGACGCAGGCGGAGATCGTGGCGTCCTCCGCGTCGGCCCGGTTTCCCAGGATGCGCTCGCAGAGCCACGCCACCCGCCGTTCGTGGCGGGTGAGCAGCGCCTCGAAGGCCTCCACCGATCCGGCCTGGGCCTGCCGTGCGAGAGTCTGATCCGGGACTTCGGGCACCGTCCTCCACCGCCTCCCACCTCTTATACCTCCGCGGTCGCCGGATTATTTCAGCGGGGCGTCCTGGAATCTTGTGAGGTCCCCGTCGCGACGTCTCGGGCGGAATCTGGACGACCCCGGCGTGTCGCAGAAGGCTTTTCCAGGTATTTGCAGAATCCGAACCCCCGGGGATCACAACGGTACCGAGCTTGTTGGGGAGGGTCACGGGCATGGCCGCTCTCAACCTGGTCACCTACTTGCTGAAGCTCGTGCTCTGCGGAATGGCGTTCCTGGCCGGCGTGGGAGTCAGTGGCGGAGTGCTCCCCCGGTTGGGCCTGAAGGCTCCGCCGATGCCGGAGGGCGCCGACGCCAAAACTGTTGGCGCCTACACCGCCGCCGGGAGCCTGTTTGTGGCGCTTGCCTTGGCGCAGCTCGCGGCGGGCATGGCCGGGGGCCTTCTCGAACGCTGGTTGGCGCTGACTGCCCTCGCTTGGCTCGCCTGGGGCGTCAACACCGTGTTGGAGGTCTCCCTCTTCACCGTTTACGAGCAAGGCGCTCGAGGGGCGCCGTTCACCCTCTTGTATTCTCTCGCAGCGAGTCTGACGCTGGCGCTGGCTGTCGCCTGGCTCTTTCCCGGCCCCGGGCCTGGGGTGGGCTTCTGGGCCTCGGTGGTCGGGTTCTTTTCCCGGCACACGTTTGGAGAGTGGGCGTGGCGTCTGGTTGGAGCGCTGGCAGCCTTTCCGGCCATCTACTACCTCTTCGGCGCACTGATTTCGCCCATCGTGTTAGACTACTATCGGCGCAACTCCTTTGGCTTGACCCTTCCCAAGACGTCCGGGATCCTCCGGATGCAGGCGGTGCGGAGCCTCCTGTTTCTCCTCGCTGTGCTGCCCGTCCTCGTGCTTTGGCACGCGGCGCGGTCCGTCTTCCCGGCTCTCGGAGTGGCGCTCTTCATTCTCGTCGGTTGGACTCCGGTCTTCGTCGCCTACTGGCTGCCGAAGCCGTTGCGCCTGACCCACGGGCTGGAGATCCTGGTGGATTCGCTGGCGTGCGCTTGGGTAGTCGCCAAGCTTCTAGGGCCGCACTGAGAAACTTTGGAGGGCTAGGAACACTTGCCCTCGCTGGAGACACGGGCAATGAACTTGAGCCGGTTTCAGACTGTCGCACTCAGCCTCGCGGCGCACGTCGCGCTTCCAGCCGTCGCCCTGCTGCTCCTTCCAGCCCGTGGCGCGCCTTCACTGGTTGCCCTGCTGGCTGGTCTTCTCGGAGCGCCGTTCGCCTGTTCCCTTCCGTGCGTGAGCCGCGCCGCCAAGCGGCCGGCTTGGGCCTTGGAGCTGGCCTTCCCCTTCGAACAGGGGCGCTACCTCGTGACGGATGGCGGCGACGGCCGCGTGAGCTCACTGGTCAACTATCACTTCCAGGCCGGAGTGCATCAGGGTGCGCAGGTTAGCCGGTCGATGCGCTATGCGACCGATATTGCCAAGCTCAATGCCTTCGATTTCACCTGTCGGGCCGTGCTGATACCCCGGCGCAACGAGCAGTTCGAGGTGTACCACGCGAAGGTCTGCAGCCCTTGCGCGGTCGAAGTCTTCGCGGTGACCGACGGCCTTGACGACAACCTTCCTTTCAGTCGCAAGTACCCTTATAACGCTGGAAACAGCGTGGTGTTGAGAGCCGGCGACGTCTACGTCGTCCTCGGGCACCTGGCGAAAGGCTCCATCGTCGTGAATGTCGGGGACAAGGTCGAAACCGGCCAGCACTTGGCGGAAATCGGAAACCGGACAGTTCTACCCCGTCAAGAACCGCGTCTACACCGCACGTTGAGATCTCGTGGCGGAATAAACGGAAGCAGGACATGCAGATGGAACAGTACCCGCATCATAGTTGCCGGCAGGCGGTCGGTCTGGTAATTCTCGCCCGCCTGGTCTTCGGCTCACCGGACCACGGACAGCGCAGCCCCCACCGACCTCATGGCCAGCACCATCTCGGCCATGTCCACCCCGTCCACCACCACTGTCCCGGAGGCGGGTGGGAGCACTGCGGCGACTGGTGGAAGAAGGAAGGGCGGCAGGCATTCGAGGCCTACGTCGAGCGGGTCAAGGCCGAGAACCAACCGAAGGACGAAGCCTAGTCGGGCTCGGCCCCCCGGTCGCGGCGCGTGGCAACCCTCAATCGTGAGATACTAGCCTGAGCGCGTGTCATCCAGGTAACGGACTCAGGAAAGGAAGAGCGGCATGGACAACTACGAAGCGGTTCTGGACTTTTTCCGCAAGGCCGACAAGCCCGTGAGCGCAGGGCAGATCGCGACCGGCACCGGCATAGGAGAAGATCGTTTCTCCCAAGGTCTGCTACTGACAAGATTGTCAAGTACTCGCGGGGCTTAACGCCGGCCAAGAGCGCTCCATCCAGGTTCTCGCGCCTACGCCGATCTGGTATCTGGTGAAGCGAACCACTCGGATGTTCTCTCCACTCTTGGCCGCCAGGTTGTGGACCAAGGTACCCACGGTGATCTCCTGGTCTTTGATGAAGCGTTGTTCCATCAAGCACACCTGACTCAGGAATTTCCTCACTTTGCCCGCCTTCATTTGAGATGTGACCCGGTCGGGTTTTCCGAGGGCGATGGCTGTTGCCTCAGCCTGCCTTTCCACTTCCTGAATGACTTCGTCAGGCACATCCTTCGTACTGACATATTGCGGCGCCTCTGAGGCAATTTGCAGGGCGATGTCCTTGACCAGGCTCCGAAACTCCGCATTCCTGGCCAAGAAGTCGGTCTCGCAGTGGACTTCCACAAGCACTCCGATCCGGCCTTCACCGTGGATGTATGACTCCACGACACCGGCTCTGACTTCCTTGTCCGCTTTCTTCTGCGCCGTCTTCTCCGCCTCTCGTTGAGGATCGCCTGGGCTTTGGCAAAATCACCCCGCCCCTCCTCCAACGCCCGCTTGCAGTCCATCACGCCTGCGCCTGTCGCATTGCGCAGTTCCCGAATCTGCTTGGCCTCGATTCCCATTTCCGATCTCCTCCTTTATCCTCTGCTGAGGCGTCGCCCCCTTTGCGGAGGCCAAACAAAAAAGGCCTCCGTCTTTTGACGGTAGGAACCCGTCCGAGTCTACTCCCTCACGGTTTCGGTCGGCGCCGTGCGATCAGCGACCGCTGCTCGTGTCTGAGGAGCCATTCCTTGCGCCAAGTGCCCCAGGCGTAACGTCGCGGTCGGCCGTCCTTGCCAATGACCCGGTGGCAGGGGACGATGATGGCCAAACGGTTTCCGGCCGCGGCCGCGCCGACGGCCCTCGCTGCCCGGGCGTCGCCGAGGCCCGCGGCGAGCGCTTGATAAGTCGTGGTCTGGCCGTAGGGCAAGGCGGCCAGCGCCGCCCAGACCTTCTGCTGGAACTCGGTTCCCGGCTGGGCGACCGGGACCGAGAACTCCTGGCGCAGACCTCGGAAGTATTCGTCCAGTTGGCTGAGGCAGCGTTCGAGCAGAGGGTGGACGCCGCTCGGGACCGGCCGCTCGTCGACGAACTCCACCCGGACGAGACCGCTCTCCGTGACCTGCACCACCAGGGGGCCAATTGGCGAGACGTAACAACCGGTATAGGTCGTCATGTGCACAGCTCCTCTCGCGGCCTTCGTCCGGATGCTCTGTGGCTCCAGTCTAACCCATAAGGACGCGGCCTGTCTTTCCGGTTGTTGCCCTCCAATTCCCGGGCGGTTTCGCCCGCCAGGCCGGCGTGGTACACTGGAAAGCGAAGGGGGATCTTGAGTGACCGAGGAGCACTGGCAGGCGATCGTCTCCTGCGACGGACGCTACGACGGACAGTTCGTCTACGGCGTGACCACGACCGGGGTCTTCTGCCGCCCATCGTGCCGATCCAAGACCCCTCTCCGGCAGAACGTCCGGGTCTTCGGTTCGGTTCGGGAGGCCCTCGGCGCGGGCTTCCGCCCCTGCAAGCGCTGCCGCCCCGACCGGCCGGGGGAACCGTCCCCAGAGGACAGCCTGGTCGGCGAGGCGTTGCGGCTCATCTCCGTTCATTTCGCTGAGGACCTGACGCTCCGCGAGCTGGCCGCCCGGCTGTTCGTCAGTCCCTTCCACCTGCAGCGGGTCTTCAAACGGGTGGTGGGTTTCTCCCCCGCACAGTACCTCACCCGCCAGCGGATCGAGGCCGCCCGCGCCCTTTTGGCCGACTCCGGCCTCAGCATCACGGCCGTGGCCCTCTCCGTCGGGTTCAAGAACCCCGCCCACTTCTCGGCCGTCTTCCACAGGGCCGTTGGCTGCCCTCCGTCCGCCTATCGTTCGCCCCAACCACCACACCCCAAAGGAGAAGCGCCCGTGGCCGCCGAAGTTCGGTCCGGGTGGCTGGGCGCGTGAGCCACGAAGCTAGGGAAGCACCAGCGGACGCCGACTCAGGAAAGGCAGGAAGCCACGATGAAGATGGTCCGGTGCTCGCCGGCCTTGTCCGGCGAGCGCGGTTTTCGCTTGCTCCTCTGCGGCCAAGCCGCTTCGGTGTTGGGTGACTTTTTTGGCGTCGCGGCTCAGTCAGTCCTGGTTTACCGTCTAACCGGGTCCAAGGTGGCGATGGGTACCATGTGGCTCTGTCACCTCCTGCCTATGGTCCTCTTCCGCCTGGTCAGCGGACCGCTCCTCGACCGGGCCGACCGCCGCCGGCTGCTCCTCGCGGCTGAGTTGACGCGAGCTTTCGTCTTCGGCGCTCCGGCGCTGCTCTACGCCCTCCGGTTGCTCCAGATCTGGCACCTCTTCGCCTTCTCGTTCGTCACTGGGGTGGCCGACGCAGTCTTCTGGCCGGTCCTCATGGCCGTCGTCCCGGAACTCGTCCCCGAACCGCGTCTCGCCCGAGCCAACGCCCTCCTCGAGGGGAGCCGGAACGTCATGTCGCTCCTCGGTCCGGCCGCGGGAGCCGCCTTCATCCAGGCGTTCGGCCCGGGTCCGGCGCTCGTCCTCGACTCGTTGTCCTTCGTCGCGAGCGCCCTCAGCGTTTACCTGGTCCGGACACCCGGCCGTCCTCCTGCGGCCTTGGAGGATGCCCGCCCCTTCCTCACCCGGCTGGGGGAAGGATACGGCTTCTTTCGGGTGCACCCGGAACTCTTGTGGCTGGCGGGCGCCCTCGCACTCGCCAACGCCGGTGAGGCCGCGGCCACGGCTCAGCTGCTGCCCTACTCGACCGAGCAGCTCGGCGCCGGGGTGACGGGCATGGGCCTGCTCCAGTCGGCCATCGCCTCCGGCGCCGTCCTCGGCACTCTCGCGGCGGGAGCCCTGGGCGAGATCACCTGGCGCAGCCTCTCGCTTGCGGGAGCGCTCGTGATCATGGGACTAGCCACCGCCGGGTTGGGCCTCGCCCACCGCCTGGGGGGCGCCCTGCCCTGTGCGGTTCTGTTCGGCGCTTCGGGCTCCTTCTTCAACATCGTCTATGTGACGCTCTACCAGAGGCTTGTCCCGGCCCACCTGCGCGGCCGGGTCTTCGCCCTGCGGATGGTCTTTTCGACTTCGGTCATGCCGCTCGGGGCCTTCCTAGGCGGGGTAGCCGCCGAGGCCTGGGGCCTGCCGTCGCTCTATCTGGCTACGGGGCTGATCCCGGCCCTGGCGGCCTTCCTGACCTACTTCCACCCCACCATGCGCCGGATCGACGGCGAGTTGGCCGGACTCGACTGCCAGGCCTAGGGGTGTCCTGGCCCGAAGATCGAGCTCTTCGGCTACAGCCGTCTCTCCTCCTGGACCTTTGCCGCTTCCGCCTTGTGGAATTCCTCTTGGTATTCGACCAGGCGTTCAGCATCCCCCCGATGGTGAAGCCGCCCTTCGACGGCCCCGAAGACCCCGCGCCTGCCGCATCGTGGCCGTCAGCCTATGGAACGAGTCTCTCCCATTCGGCGTACAGTCGCTCCAATTCGGTCAGCAGGGAGCGGTACTCGAGGGTCACCTCGTGACCACCGGGCGTCCGGTAAAGTTCGGGGTCCCCGAGCAGTTGCTCCAACTCCGCTTTCCTGGCCTCGGCCCAGGCGATCTCCTCCTCGACCCGGCGGAGGGCTTCGGCCGCCAAGCGCTCCTCCCGCCGCCGGGCGCGCTCGGCCTCCTTCGCCTCCTGTCGGGCAGTGACAGTGGGCTTGGGCGCATGGTTGCGGCGAGCGCTGCCCGGCGCTCTTTTTCGGCCTTGTAAGCCGAGTAGTTGCCCGCATACTCCGTGACGCTCCCCGCATTCACCTCCCAGACCTTCGTCGCCACCCGGTCGACGAAGTACCGGTCGTGGGAGACGAGCAGCGCGGCGGACTTGAGGCCCTTGAGATGGCCTTCCAGCCACTCGGTGGCCGCCAGGTCCAGATGGTTCGTCGGCTCGTCCAAGAGAAGGAGATCCGGCTCTTCGAGGAGGAGCTTGGCCAGGCCCAGCCGGACCTTCTGCCCCCCGGAGAGCGCCTCGACCGGCTTGTCCAGGTCCCCCTGGGCGAACCCCAGGCCGAAGAGGACGGTCTTGACCCGGGCCGGGACGGCGTACGCCCCGGCCTCCTAGTAGCGGGCCGAAAGCCGCGCGTAGCGCTCCATGAGCCCCGCGAGTTCGGCCTCCTCCCGAGAGGTGCCCATCTGGCGTTCGAGAACCCTGAGCTCCTCTTCCCAGCGCCCAAGATGGGTGAAAACGGTTTGAGCCTCCTCGAACACGGTCCGGCCGGCTACGAACTCCGGGTCCTGGCTCAGGTATCCCACCCGGCAGTCGGGGGAGAGGGTCACCGTTCCGGCGTCTGGCTCGACCCTGCCCAGGACCAGGCGGAGGAGGGTGGTCTTGCCCGTCCCGTTCCGGCCGACCAGCGCCACCTTCTCCCCCTCGTTGACCAGGAGGTCCACGTCTTTGAAGAGCGTCTCGGCGCCCCAATACTTGGCGAGACCCGCCATCTGGAGAATAGCCATGGCCCCATTGCACGGGGTGGCGAAAAGCCTGTCAAACCGGGCCCAGCCCAGGGCGATATTCCCAGGAGGAGGGGATCCCCCCAGGCAGCGAAAGGATTGTCTGGCCAGGTGGAGTCTGCCAGTTGAGGCGTCCCCCGGTACGCTACCCAACAAGCGAGGTTTGCCCTTGGCCGCCAATCCGTCACCTCTCTCGACACTGATGCTCCTCGCAGCCTACCTCTTGTCCGGGGGAAGCCCGGCAAATCCGGCCAGCGGAACTCCGCCCCAGACTTCGCCTGCGGTGCGACCACCGGCCATGGGGGACACCTTCCGCCTGGCAGGTGCCTCCCGCCGTCCGCGCTACGTTCTGGGCTACTACGCCCAGTTCAGCCCCGACGACCGCGCCGCGCAGGACTCACTTACCACCCACCGGCACCAGTTGACCTCCGTGGCACCTCTCTGGTACTCGCTCTCCGCCAGCGGAACGCTCGTCCGCCGGGGCTACGATCATGCCCCCGTCCGTCAAGTCGCCAGCCAAGCGGGTCTTCCGGTCCTGGCCCTCGTCACGAACTCGGGGATGAACAATGCGGTGGTCACCGACCCGCATTCCCGGGCGCGGGCCATCGAGACCCTCCATGAGCTGGTGCGCCGGGAGGGTCTGGGCGGGGTCAACATTGATTTCGAAGGCTTGAAGCCGGCGGCGGGCGCCGCCTTCACGGCCTTCGTCCGGGAACTCGCCCAGCGGCTTCGGCCGGAAGGCTACCTCGTCACGGTCGCCGTGCCGGCCCGCCGCACAGACGACCCGGGGGACGATTGGACCTCCGCCTACGACTACGGAGCCCTCGGCAAGGTTGCGGACTATCTGGTGTTGATGGCCTACGACCAGCATTGGCAGACCGGTACACCGGGACCGGTCGCCGCCCTCTGGTGGGTCGAGGACGTCGTCCGGTACGCCGTCGCCCGGGTCCCGGCCAAAAGACTGCTCCTGGGCCTCGCCGGTTACGGCTACGACTGGAGCGACGGCCCACAGGCACAGGTCGTTCCCGCCGCAGGTGCCGAGCGCCTGGCGGTGCGTCACGGAGTCCGGCTGCGTTGGGACGAGACAGCCGCAGAGGCGACCTTCACCTACTGGCAGGGCGCGACGAGGCATACGGTCTGGGTGGAGAACAGCTACAGCGTGGAACAGCGCCTGCCCCTGGTCGCGAAGTATGGCTTGGCCGGAGTCGCCCTGTGGCGGCTGGGCCAGGAAGAAGACCGTCTCTGGCAGATCCTCGACCGCTTCCGGAACGCTGATAAGTGAAGCCACGCCGATCCACAATGACGTGCTGTCTGCAACTGAGCCTGGATTTCTTTCCGTAACTTTCGCGCAAGGCGGCGGGCTCGTCTCCGCGCCCGCCGCAGCCACCTGAGCCGCGCTCAACCGTTGCCGCCGCCAGGCCTGCCCATGAGGCCGTAGAAGAACAGGGTGTAAAGATCGGTGCTGGTCTGCGCGTCCAGAGCGGCGTACACCTCAGGGCGCGTCAGCCCTTGCCAGAAGAAGTCCGTATACAGGCGCAGAGCGGATGTGGAGAGGGCGGGGTTGACACTTCCTTCCCTCTTTCCCTCTTCGATCAGGCCGACCAGGAGCGGAATGCTCTTGGTCTCATAGTACTCCTTGAGGAGCCTCTGGACATCGGGGTCCGTCAGGTAAACCCGGCGGAAGAACTCCAGGCTGGGGGTGGCGAGCATCTCGGTCTTGAGGCGGAAGAGCTGGGTGAGTTTCTCCGGGAAGGACAAAGGGCCGGCCAGAAGCTCTTCCGCCTCCTTTGTCTTTTGGTCCATGAGAGCGAAGAAGACTTGTTTGGCGAGGTTATCCTTACTGCCAAAGTAATTGTAGATGGTGACGTGAGACACTCGGGCGCGTCGGGCGATGTCTGTGACCGTCACCGCTTTCACCCCGCGGGCGGTGAACAAGTCTAGAGCTGCTTTGAGGATGGCTCCGGTCTTCTCTTGGCGGCGCCGCTCGAACCCGTTCATGTGTTTCCTCCCTGATACTCACAATACCAAATGTTATGAAATGTATCAATGCGGAATTTCATAATTCTGTTGACAGGGGCATCCGGGCGGACTATTATGAAGGCGGATCGCAACCGGTTTCAAAACTTTGCCTTGGACCACACCCGAAACGAAGGTGATCCGGATGTTCGAACTCTCCCTGGCCCTGAAGAACCTGCGGCGCAACCGGCGGCGGACGCTCCTCACCGCAGCCGTCCTGGCTTTCGGGGTGCTGCTCTATGCCTTCTCCAACTCACTCTACGCCGGGTTCGAGGCAGATTCCCTCAAGGTTCTCGTCCAGCACGAGACGGGTGAAGTCTCCCTCACGGCCAGGGGTTACTGGGAAGAGCGCGAAGAACTGCCTCTGGCGCCGGTTATCCCCAACGCCGCGGAGGTGGCCGTGCGCGCCCGGCAAGTCCCTGGAGTGGAGGGAGCCGTGCCGAGAGTGGTCTTCTCGGCACTCGTGAACAACGGGCTGGATGAACTGCCCGTGAAGGCCATCGGCACCGACCCTCGCCACGACTCTTCCGTGCTCGCACTCCACAAGGGCATCGCGGCAGGGCGCTATCTGAAGCCCGGGCGAGAAGAGGCGGTGCTCGGCCGCGGCGTGGCAAAGCTCATGGATCTCCGGATCGGCGACACGTTCACGCTCATCCTGCGCAACCGCGGCACTTCTTTCGAGGCCGTTGACCTGACCGTGGTCGGCCTCCTGAATACTCCCGACGCGGTGGTCAACGAGGGCTGCGTCTACCTTCCGCTCGACGTGGCTCAACGGCTCACGGGGCTCGGGACAGCCGCCACCGAGATCGTTGTCGCTGGCCAGGGGGGATACACCCATGCCCCCGTACTCCGAGACCGCCTCGCCTCGGCCCTGTCCCGGGAGGAGCCTTCGCTCGACTTCCATACCTGGGAGGCCTCAGCGGCCGTCGTCCTGGAGACCGTCAAGTCTAAGCAGTCTGCCATGGGTCTGATCATCGGGTTCATCATGATTCTCGCCGGTCTGGGGGTGACCAACAACGTTCTCCTGGCCGGCTTCGAAAGGACGCGGGAGATCGGGACCTTGCGGGCGTTGGGTCTCACGGAAGCCCAGGTGACGCGGGTCTTCATGTTCGAGGGGCTGGGGGTCGGCTTCCTCGGCGGTCTCTTGGGCGCCGGCGCCGGCGCTCTGGCCGTGAGTTACCTCGTCCAGGTGGGCCTTGACTTCAGCCGGGTGCTTGGCGGCGACACCAGCTTAGGCCTGCCGGCCCTGACCGTGCGGGGCGTCTGGAACCTCCCCACTATCCTGGCCGCCTGGGTCGCCGTCACCGTCTTCTGCTACCTGATCAGCTATCTCCCTGCCCGGCGCGCCGGCCGCCTCGACCCGGCGACCGCCCTGCGGCAGTAGAAGGAGGACTCGCCATGACCGCCACCGACGTCGTCGTGTTTGAGCAAGTGACCAAGGATTACCCCCAGGGGAAGCTCACCGTCCCCGCTCTGCGCGGGATCGACCTGACCATTTCCGCAGGGGAGTTCACTGCTCTCGCCGGCCCTTCGGGATCAGGCAAAACCACCATGCTCAACCTGATGGGCTGCCTTGATCATCCGTCGTCCGGCCGCATCCTGCTCGCCGGGCGTGACCTCACCCGCCTCAGTCGCGACGAACTGGCGGCTGTCCGGCGGCGCCAGATCGGGTTCATCTTCCAGACCTTCAACCTCATCCCGGTGCTTTCCGCCCTGGAGAACGTTGAGCTCCCCCTCACGCTGCTCGGAGGGATAAGCGCGGCGCAGGCCCGGAAGAAAGCAGCCAGCCTCTTGCAGGAAGTGGGCCTGGCTGGGCTCGAACACCGGCGGCCCGGCGAGCTCTCCGGAGGTCAGCAGCAGCGGGTGGCGATCGCCCGGGCGTTGGTCAAGGACCCAGCGATCGTCCTGGCCGACGAACCAACGGCCAATCTCGACTCCGTCAACGGCGAGGCGGTGCTCCAGTTGATGCTGGAGATGAACCGGGTCAAAGGAACGACCTTCGTCTTCTCGACACATGATCCGCGGGTGATGCGCTATGCCCGCCGCCTCGTGACCATGGTCGATGGGCGAATCGCCACCGATGAGCGCCGCGACCGGGAAACCGCCGCGGAGCCCGCGGCCGTCTCCCAGAGCTAGAGGAGGGGGAGCACAGTGATGCACCTTTTCCGCCTGGCCTTTCGCAACTTGAGCCGGAACCGCCTCCGGACATCCGTGAGCGTATTGGCCATCGCCCTCGCGGTCGCCATCGTCGTCTTCGCCAAGGGGTTTATCGACGGCATGATCGACACGTTCCTCGACAACACCATCCGGCTCACGACCGGCCACGTGCGGGTCGTGCAGGCGGAGTACGCGAAGAAGGAGCGCCTCCTGCCCCTCACCTGCCCGGTCGATGGCCTGGAAGGAGAAGGAGCCGAGGCCTTGGCCCGCCGGTTGGCGAAGCTGCCCGGGGTAGCCGTCGCCACACCCCGCATCCGATTCAAGGCCATGGTCTCGCACGGTGAGGAGCCCGAGGGCGTGCTGGGGATGGGGATGGACTTTGCCAGGGAGGAGCAAGTGGCCCACCTCAGCCGCTATCTGCGAGACGGGCGCTTCCCCGAGAAGGGAAACGAGCTCCTGGTTGGCCAGAGGCTCCTGAACAAGCTGGGCCTGAAGGTTGGCAGCAAAGTGACGCTCGTCGCCAACACGTCCTTCGGCTCGCTCAAAGGGCGGACCTTCACGGTGGTCGGCAGCCTGGTGAGCGGCCTGGCACAACTGGATGAGTCCACGGTCTTCCTGTCCCTCAGGGCAGCCCAGAGTCTGGTGGAGTTGGATCAGGCGGCCACCGAAATCATCCTCCAGGCGAAGCGTCCGACGCAAGTGGCGCAAGTCGCCGCGGCCGCGGCCAGCCTGGTGCGGGGAGGAGATCCAGAGGGGCGGTACGCCGTAACCCCGTGGTACGAAGCGAATGCGATGGCGGGCTTGATGTCCAACATCCGACATGTGTATAGTCTGATCTACTTCCTGATCGTGCTCTTCGCCAGCATCGTGGTGATCAACACCATGCTGATGATCGTCAACGAGCGGACCCGAGAGATCGGGATGCTGAGCGCGCTCGGCTTCACTGGGCGCAGGATCGTCGCCCTGTTTGTGCTCGAAGGCGCCGCCCTGGGTCTGGTCGGCAGCACCATCGGCGCCATCCTGGGCGCGGCCGTTACCCGGACTCTTTCCGTCACAGGCCTGGACTTCGCCAAGGTGATGGAGAACTACGCGAAAGAGTTGCTCTTCCCTTCCACGATCTATCCTACGTTCAGCCTGAGCATTGTCGTCTTCGCCTTTGTCCTCGGCATTCTCGTTCCGGCGGCCGGGAGCTACTTCCCGGCCCGGCGGGCCCAGAAACTGGATCCGAGCACGGCACTCCGGGCTATCTAGTTGTCCACTCAACCGCAAAGGGGGACCAAACAATGCTCCGCCTCCGCTTTCGTTCCTGCCTCCTCCTGCTGCTCCTAGTTCTGGCGGTGTCCGGACAGGGGCTGGCCGCTTCAGCCCTCACTGCGGAGGAGATTCTGAAGAAGGTCGATAACAATCAATTCCTGCAGGGAGTTAGGATCCGCTCAAGCCTTACCATCGTGTCGGGCGGCCGAGAGGTCAAGAAGACGTTCGTCTCCCTGATCGACGGCGACCGCTCCTTCACGGAGTTTACCAACGCCCGGGACAAGGGCACCAAGTACTTGAAGCTCGGCGATGAGCTCTGGATGTTCTTTCCCGACGCCGAGGACGTGGTCAAGATCTCCGGCCACCTGCTCCGTCAGGGGATGATGGGCAGCGACTTCTCTTATGAGGACGCCCTGGAGAGCAGGAAGCTGACCGCTCTTTACGACGCCAAGCTTCTGGGTGAGGAGCAACTAGACGGCCGGGCAACCTACGTCCTGGAACTGACCGTCAAGCCTGGGAGGGAGGCCTCCTACGCCCGCCGTAAGCAGTGGATCACCAAGGCAGAGTTCGTCCCAATCAAGGAAGAGTTGTACGCCCAGTCGGGCAAGCTCCTCAAGGTCGCGACGGCCAGCAACCTGAAGCAGGTTGACGGCCGGTGGTTCGCCTTCGCGGGGACCATGCAAAACATGCTCAAGAAGGGCTCCAAGACGCTTCTGACCATCGAGGAGCTGGAGTTGGGCGTCACCATCCCGCCGCAGACCTTCAGCCGGGAGGCGCTCCGTCGCTAGGGGGTAGGAACGGTGAAGGCGAGAGCGTATGCGGTCGCCGTCTGGGTGGCGCTGGCCGCGTGCTTGGCCCTTCCGGAGGCCGCCGGGAGCCAGGCAGGTCCCAGCCTCAGCGGTTACCTTGCGCCGGCGCTCACCCTGCAGAGCACGACGGCTGGTGAGCAGTATACCCTCCAGAACCACCTGCGTCTGAAAGTGGACTGGCAGGCAGGTGAAGAGGTCTCAGCCCGCGGTGAGTTCGACATCCGGACTGAGGACCGGCATGGCGCCGGGGAGACCCAAGTCACAGCCGACGCCGGTGTGGACCGCCTCTATCTCCGTCTGGTCTCTGGCGCGACCCAGCTCACCCTCGGACGGCAGCGGATTTCCTGGGGCGACGGCACCGCCTTCGCCCCGGCTGACTTCTTCAATCCTCCCGACCCGTCGGACCCCAGCGCGCCCCGGCCGGGCGCGGACGGGGTGCTCGTCCGGCACGCCATCGGTACCTTGGGGTATGTGGCCGCGGCGGCCGCTGTCGTCAACCCCGCCGTCAGTTCGGCCGAACGGCAACCGGGAGTCACGGGTAGCTTCCGCTTCGGCACCCATGTCGGCCACACCGATCTGGACGCGGGTTGGGGCTACGACGGCGTGGCCCGGCGCGCGGTGACCTTCCTGGAGGCGCGGGGAGACCTCGGGGTCGGGTGGCATGCGTCTCTCGCCCACTCCCGCCATAAGGACGCCTCGTCAGGCTGGTCGGGGGCAGCAGGCGTGGACTACAGCCTCCTGGGTGGGCAACTCATCGGCTCCGTGGAATACGCGGCCGGACCTGCGCCGGGAGATGCCCGGGAGCGTCCCCGCTGGGCGGTGAGTGCAACCTACCTGCCCACTGAGATAACCAGTTACCAGCTCAACCTACTGCTGGACACGGACCCCGCCTCCCGACCCCAGGCGGTGGCGAGCCTCACTCAGGTACTCGCCGATCAGCTGGACCTCTCCCTGCGGGTGGCGGCGCCTTTGGGTGTGCCCAAGACATCCAATGATACGTTCCGGGGGGCGGCGGAAGTGAGGCTCCGCTACAGTTTCTGAGCACTGAACGCGGCAAGGTATTCTCGCACTGAGCGGTTCAGTTCGAGGGCAAAGTCCGCCATGTACTTGCGCTGGCATACCGCCCGCACCAGCTCCCAGGGGTCTTCTACCGCCCGGCCTTCCTCTGCGCTGCGCCGGCGCTGCATCTCCTGGTGCTCCTCGGGTGTGAGCCGGCGGTAGCGGTCGGTGAAGACCAAGTACTCTGGTGCAAAGCGCGCCGGCTTCTTTCTCGCCCGCTGGGCAGCGGCGGGATACCCGTACACGACCATCGCCGCTGGCAGCACATAGTCGGGCAGGCCGAGCAGGTCCCGCACGACGGCGCAGTTCTCCAGGACGTCGCCGATGTAGCAGGATCCCAGTCCCAGCGCTTCAGCGGCCACAACCGTGTTCTGCGCGGCGATGAGAGCGTCGGCGCACGCCAAGAGCAGGTCCCCCGGCCCCGGTGGTCGCACCTCGCAGCCGGCGTAGCGGTAAGCGTCGTACCACCGCTGCACATCTGCCAGGAAGACGAGAACCAGCGGGGCGCGGGCAATGAAGGGCTGGTGGTCGCAGAGTTCAGCCAGCCGGTCCTTCAGGCGCTGGTCGGTGATGTCCAGGATGCTATAGAGCATGAGCGCCCCCGCCGTCGGCGCCTCGAAGGCGGCGCCGAGGATTTGCGCTTTGGTCTCGGGCGCGACCGGCCGGTCTTCGAACACCCGCACGGATTTCCGCTGCTTGAGCAGTACCAACGTGTCATGCATCGCACTTCACCCTTCCTGCTCCGAAAAGACTTGGCGCTCGACGGGCACTTCCCTGCTTTACCGGTGCGCCGGTTCTCCGCGACCACGGCGCCGCGTATGCATACGGCGGGGACGCAGCGAAGCGCGTCGCCTGGTACGAGGGAGGAGGTAGGGCGGTGAACATCCGTCTCACGCGGCCGCGCGCCATGCTCTTGGGATTCCTCGTGGTCGTGGTCCTGGTGCTTTCACTCAGCGCCGGCCAGAGGGGAAGCCTGACCGTTTTCGGCCGGCGGTTGTCAGTCGAAGCGGTGGCCAAGGTCGAAGGGGGCCCGCTCGCGCCCGGGATCAGCGGGACCGTCGAGTTTCGCCGCTTCGGCAACGGAACCCTGGTGGTCGCCCGCATCAAAGGGCTGCCGCCATCCCGGCCGGGAACGCCGCCGATTGGCCCACACGGCTTTCACATCCATGAATTCGGCGATTGTCAGGTCGGAGATCCGCATGACCCGTTCCAGGCGGCGGGCGGCCACTGGAATCCCACCAACCAGCCTCACCCGTTCCACGCCGGTGACCTCCCGGTGCTCCTGGGGAACCACGGCACCGCGATCATGAGCGTCTACACCGACCGGTTCCGGCCCCAGGACGTGATTGGCCGTTCAGTCATCATTCACGAGCATCCGGACGATTTCCGCAGCCAACCGGCGGGCGCCGCTGGGCGGCGGTTGGCCTGCGGAGTGATTACCGCGGCCGGGAGAACCTGAAGTCTCTGCGCCCTTAGTTGGCTGGATGGTGACGCCCTCAGGTCTCGTCCTGGAGATACTCCTCGAGCGTCACCGCGCCTTCGGCAATCTGAACCGCGTCGGGCACCCCGACGTACCGGAGATGCCAGGGTTCGTACTGGTATCCGGTCACGTCCTCCTTGCCCTCGGGGTACCGGATGATGAAACCAAAGCGCGCCGCGTTCTCCTCCAGCCAGTCCCCCTCCTCCGTCTGGCCCAAAGCCTCGGTCAACTGGTAGTTGACGCTCGGGGCGGACACGTCCATCGCCAAACCGGTCTGATGCTCGCTTTCGCCCGGACGGGCGCTGACCCGGTTGGCCGCTTCCTCCGACCCATACCGCGTCGCGTTGCGGTTGAAGATTTCGGCTTGCGTGGCGTAGGACCGGTACCCCGAGATGCCGACGAGCTGGATGCCGTCCTGCTCCGCCGCCGCAAAGAGGTTTTCCAGCGCCGCTGCCGCCACCTCCCGCAGCATCTTCTTGGGGGAATCCTCACTGGACAAGAAGGGAATCTCCACCACCCGCAGGTCGTCGGGGACGTAGTCGGCCGGTAGGGCATGTTCCTTGTTCACCAAGATCAGCTCAGGCGGCGGTTCGGGCGCCGGTTTAGGCGGCGGTTCAGGCGCTGAGTCGGGCTGCGGTTCGGGCGCCGGGTCGGGCTTGGGCTGAGGGACGGCGGCCTCTTGGACCTTGGAAGACCCTGCTTCCGCCACGCCATCGTCGGCGCGGATAGCAGGCGTCCAGGTGAAACCCGCCACTATTCCCGAAAGGATCAGGAGTGCGGCTAAGAAAAGCCGGACGCCACGAAAAGACAAGACCTTGCGAATCACCGATAAGCTCCCCTTCAAATCGCCCCCCTAACCGTAACATGCCAGGTACGAGTCGTGTAGACGTATGTCCTGCCTCGCCTGGAAAAGCCAGACGCGCGTTCAAGCCACCAAGCCATCGCGGCCGCGGCCAAGGGGGGCGCTCCCGAAGCCAAGCTGGCGGAAGCCATACGATTACTCCCTTTGTCGGCTCCAGATCTACATCCGGGGCCTCAAGGGAGTGTCGCCTTACCAGTGACATCAACGGCGCCGGCGGCATCGCCAGGCCGGCGTGGGCCTGGAACGGAACGAAGATCGTTTTCGAGCAGTGGGTCGGGGGCCAGGGTGGAGACAATTCGATCTGGGTGATGAACGCCGCCGATGGCGGCAATAAGGCCCCGCTGTGCGACGAGGGGGATAGCTGTGTGCCCCATTGGTCAGCCTTCTGACGAGAACTGAGGAGAGGTGTGCGAGATGAAACTCTTGAAGACGGGGGCGAGCTTGGTAGCAGCCCTGGTAACCGTCTTGCTGTCCGGCGCACTGGTCCAGGCGGTGGACTTCTCGGCGGACATGGTCATGACTTCCCAGGGGAAGCAGGTCGTAACCGGTAAACTGCTCATGAAGGGATTGGACAAAATGCGCCAGGAGATCACCGAGCAGGGCGAGACGGGTGTGATGATCATCCGCTTCGACAAGAAGGTCGCCTGGCAGCTGATGCCCGAGAACAAGTACATCGAGATACCGGTGCCGGTCAACAAGAACTCCCCGCCGCCGGACGACTTCGAACGGGTCGTCCTGGGAACGGATACGGTGGGCGGATACTTCTGCGACGTGATCCAGTATGTCCCCAAGAAGAGCAAGACCCTGCCGACGATCACCCAGTGGATCGCCAAGGACCTCATGATCGGCGTGAAGATAGAGACCAAGGACGCCAAGGGAAAAGTCCTGGAGGTCATCGAGTATCGGAACATCCAGATCGGACCGCAGCCGGACGCCCTGTTCGAACTGCCGGCGGGCGCTCAGAAGTTCGCTCTGCCCTTCAACACTCGTGCCGCGGTCGAGATGGAGGACACTGGGGACCGACAGCTCCACGGCCAGACTTTTCACTAGGCTGGCCAAGCATTACCTCCCTCAGAGTTTGCAGGCCCATCGTGACTCCGCCTCATCTGCCGCCCAGGTTGAGCAGCCCTAGCAGGCCCACTCCACGATCATATTGGCGAGCGCCTTGATCACCCGGAGATATGACTCGATCTCAACGTTCTCATTGGCGCTGTGCCCCGATTGCCCGCGCGTGCCGAACAAAATCGTCGGCACTTTCCCGATGTTCTGCATCAAGCGCGCGTCGGACCCGCCGGGCGCACCCGCCACCGGCACCTCACCGATCACCTCTTCGGCGGCGGCCTTCATCGCGACCACGAAAGGATGGGTCGGGGAGATCTCATAGGGCATGACTTCGGAATACCATCTCACGGTCGGCGGGTGTTCCCGCATCCAGTCGTCACCCGCGGCAATCAGGCCGGCCCAGTCCTCGAATTCCCGCTTGACTTTGTTTGGTGACCTCGCCTCATCGACGTCTTGGGGCAGAAACTTGACGTCGATTTTCATGGTGCAGCTGTCCGGCACGACGGTGGCCCCGACGCCACCTTCGATCTGCCCCACCGTGATGGTCGGCGCGGCAAGGAACGGATGACTCTTCGTCGCCAGCCACCTGCGCTCCAGTTCGGAGAGGCCCTGGATGATCTTGACCGCCTTCTCGATCGCGCTCACGCCCGTCCACTTGCGCCCGGCGTGGGCCGCAGACCCGCTCACGACCACCTCGACGTTGAGGACGCCCCGGTTGGCGACGATCACCCGTTCGCCGGTGCCTTCGGTGATGATGGCCGCATCGGCGCGGTAACCCCGATCCACGCAGGCCAGGGTGCCGTTTCCGCCACGACCGTTCAGGATGAGCGACCGGCCGCCGCCCTTCCCCTTCAGCACGCCGACCACATTCGGCCGTCCTTCATAATTGCGCCCCTTGTTGAAGTCGACGGTGTACTTGACCAAGCGGGCGTTGTCTGGCTCGAAGACATCCACTTCACAACCGAGGTCCCTCAGCCGCTGCGCGACGAGCGGTTGAACGTTTCCTTCGTTGCCCCGCTCCCCCTGGTTGATCACCGAGGAGTCCTGCGCGACCAGTTCCCGGAGAAGGCCGATCGCCTCATCCCGGCGCGCCTCCACGACTTGACAGACCCTGTCCAGCACCTTGCTCATTACGCCGACCTCCCTCGGAGCAGTCAATCCGTCCAGGTCTTGACGATGTTCACGAAAGGGCCCGGGCGATCGCCGCCCGCTGCTGTTGGCTCCCGGAGAGGTCGGCCGGAAGCTTGTCGTCCTGCTCGGCGATGCCCACCTTCTCCAGCAGGCCAAGGGCACGAGCCCGCCGTTCGGCCCAGGACACCTTCTTCGTGGGCCACTTGAAGGGCGTCGGCAAGGTGTACCTGCAAGCGGTAGTCGACACGTATTGCAGCTACGCTTTCGGCTTTCTCCACACCACGAGGCTCCCTGCCTGCTCGGTGGCCATCCTCCACAACGACATGCTCCCCTTCTACCGGGACAAGGGCCTTACCGTTAACGCCATCCTCACCGACAATGGCCGGGAGTACTGCGGGACCGACGCCCATCCTTATGAGCTATACCTCGCCCTCAACGACGTGGA
>JBLNCL010000015.1:0-18576 GCA_050260635.1 Betaproteobacteria bacterium | reverse complement strand
GGGGGGCCCCCCCCCCCCCCCCCCCCCCCCACCCCGGTTTCCCAGGCCGGGCTACTTGGCCAACTTGGCCTGTCTCGCCAAGTCGTTGAGACCTTTGGTCGCTTCGTCAAGGGCCGCGTTGACCCGTTTCTCGCCGCTCGCCGCCAGCGACAGTTCCCGGCCTAGGATTTCGATCATCTGCGCCGAGAACTGGAACTCCGGCACCGGCCGCGCCTTCTCCAACAGAGCAAGCGTCTGTGGATACCAAGGATACTTGGCGACCACTTCTTTGTCCTTGAAGATGTCAGCCCTAGTCGGGGCTCCCCCTGCCAGGGCGCGGCGCTTGGCCATGCTGGCGGATTCCACCCACTTGATGAACTTCCAGGCTTCTTCCTTATGAGCGCTGTTATGAGCGATACCCCAACCCCATCCGCCGTTCAGGCCGATGCCGCCAGGCATGGGAGCGAGCGCCACCTTGCCGGCAACCTTGGACTTGGACGGGTCGTCGAGCTGGGGAAGCATCCAGTTGTAAGAGATCATGGAGAAGGCCAGGCCCTGGGACATCACGCGGAAGGAGTCGTCCAGGTTGGCTGAGAGGGCGCCCTCCTGGGCCCCGTGCTTGACGTTGTCGATGTAGAGTTCCGTGGCCTTGACCGCGGCCGGAGAGTTCACCACCGCCCGCCAGCTCTTGTCGTAGTACTGGCCGCCGTTGCTGTAGAGGTAGTTCGACCACTCCATGACGATCGGGTCGCCTCGCCCGGCCTGCATGGCGGCGCCTGCGATGCCGGCCTGTTTTTTCATGAATCTGCAGATCCGGACATACTCCTCCACGGTAGTCGGAACTCTCAGGGGCTTCTTGAACTCCGCCTCGTAGGCCTTTTTCAGCTTCGGGTCGTTGAGCAGGTCTTTGCGGTACAGGAGGCCCATGGCGTAGTTATACATCGGGATCATGTACAGCTTGTTGTTATAGTAGCCGACCATGTTCAGCATGGACGGAAGATAAGGCTTCATGTCAAACTTGTCCCGCTTGACGTACTTGTCCAGGGGTTCGAGCCACCCGGCGGCGGGAAACTCACCGGCCCAGTAGTTGTCGACTTCGATGATATCGTACTGGGACGTGGGACTGAGGAACTGGGTGACCAGCTTGGCGTGCATGTCGCCGTATTGAACAATTTCGAACTCCACCTTGATGCCCGCAGCTTTCTCGAACTCCGGCAACAGTGCCTTTACGATGTGGGTTTCTGGAACGTCTTCCATCAAGGCGCGCAGGGTCACCCCTGCCGCCAGGGTCGGCAAGGCCGGCGCCCCCAGAGCCAGGACACAGACTAAAATCGCAGCGAGCAAGACCCTCTTCGACATCTTCCACCCTCCATTCTCATCAGGTGACGTCCGGGGAAACCCCTCGCCCCGGCGAGCCTCACTTTATCGCTCCGAAAGTCAAACCGCGCACCAGGTACTTCTGGACAAAGAACGAGATCACAATCATCGGAATGATGGCGAGAGTCGTTCCGGCTGACAGCTTTCCAATGAGCACCCCCCGATTCGTCTGCATTGCGGCGATCGCCACCGGGACCGTGCTTGTCTTGGCCCCGGTCAGGATGAGCGCAAAGAGAAACTCGTTCCAGCACATGATGAACGACAGCACCGCCGCCGACATGATACCCGGTGCGGCGACCGGGAAGATGATGCGGAAGAAAGCACCCGCCGGGGAACACCCATCGATTAAGGCCGCCTCCTCCAAGTCCCTCGGGATGCCTTCAAAGAACCCCATCATCAGCCAGATCAAGAAAGGAAGATTGAAGGCCAAATAGGCCACGACGATTCCAAACACGTTGTCTACCAGCCGAAGCTTGGTGTATAAGGTGAAGAGCGGCAGGATCAACACTATTCCCGGGAGCATCTGAGTCGAAAGAACGCCGAACTCCAGCGGGCGCCCGCCGACCCGGTACCGCTGAAAGGCGTATCCGCCGAGAGCGGCGATAGGTACCGCCAAGACCGTCGAGCCGACTGAGATCAGCAAGCTGTTGACAAAGTAGCGTCCGAAACGGTTGACGGTGAAGAGTTCGACGTAGTTTTTGAGGGTCGGCCTGAAGAGAAGCCGCGGAGGCAGCTCATAGGCCACGACGTCCTCGGCGACTGAGGTCCGGACGACCCAGAGGATGGGAAGCAGAATGGCCAAAGAGAAGGCCACCAAAGCGGCGTGCGTGAAGAGGTCAGCGACCAGTCTCCGGGTGCGGATCCCCATGCTATTCCCTCCGTGTCAGGTCTGCCCAGCGCTCAGTGGAAGCAGATCCCGCCGGTTACGTTGATCCCCTGGCCGGTCAGGAAATCGGCTTCGCTCGAGGCCAGGAAGAGCACGACTTTCGCCACATCCTCGGGCTGGCACAGCCGGCCCAGCGGGGTCAGGGCGACGTATTCCCGGCGCACCTCTTCCGGGTCCATGCTCCGAAGTCTCCCCTCCCAGACCACTTCCCGGTCCTGCATGGGGGTCTGGACGAAGCCGGGGCAAACGGCGTTGACGTTGATCTGGTACTTGGCCACCTCGCGCGCCAGGGCTTGCGTGAAACCCAAGACGGCAAACTTGGACGCCGAGTAATGCGCCAGGAACGGCGCCCCAATCTTGGCGGCCATGGAGGCGGTGTTCACGATCTTTCCCCCGCCAGCGGCGATCATGTGGGGTAGTACCGCCTGGGACACGAGGAAGACACCCTTGGCGTTGACGTTCAGGTTGAAATCCCATTCTTCCTCGGTCAGATCAACCACCGGGTTCATGGTCGAAACCCCGGCGTTGTTGACCAGGATGTCGATCCGTCCGAATCGCTCCATCACGGTCTGGACGGTCCGCCTGACCTCTTCTTTCCGGGTAACGTCCAGCGGGTAGGAAGTAGCCTCCTTTTGCGTTGCTTCGGCAATCGCCTGCACCGTCCCGGCCAGCGCTTCCTGGTTCAGGTCGGTGGCGACAACCCGCGCCCCCTCCTGGGCGAAGGCCACGGCGATCGCTCGCCCGATGCCGCTGCCGGCCCCGGTGATCAGGACCGTCTTTCCCTCAAAGCGGTTCATCATGATTCCTCCTGTGCGGAAAGCCGAATCTCGTTCAGCGTCCCGTAGGCGGGTTTGACCCGCTGGTACAAGTCTTTGTAGAGCGCAAACAAACGCCGGTAGATGCGGTGACGGTGGGGGTCGGGGATCACCTGTTCCCGCTCCGCAATGTAACCGCCCACCTCGTCCCACGACCGAAAGCTGCCGATCGCCATGCCCGCCAGGAAAGCGGCGCCGAGGGACGACCCGGGGTGCCTGACGATGTATTCCACCGGCGCGCCGATGATGTCCGTCACGATCTGGCGCCACACGAGGCTTCGCGAACCGCCGTTGCTCATGAAAAAGCGTTTGCCGGGCAGCCCCAGTTCGGCGAAGACCTCCAGGTGGTGGTTGAAGCCGTAACCCACCGCTTCCAGGATGGAGCGGTAAAGGTGCTCCGGTCGGTGGTACAGAGAGAGCCCGAAGAACACCCCTCGGGCAGTGGGGTCCATGATCGGCGTCTTCTCGCCGATGAAATAGGGCAGGGTGACCAGGCCGTCGGCTCCCGGAGGCAGCTCGTCGGCCAGCCGATCGAGTTCCCGGTAGAGTTCGGTTGCCCGCCCGGGTGACCCGCCTTCCTGCCGCAACAGGAGGTTGGTGAACCACTTGACCAAGGATCCCGATGAGGCCATGCAGCCGTTGAGGAGGTATTTGCCGGGGATCAGGTGGTAGTCCAGGAAGATGCGCCGGTCGCGGCGGAGGGTGTCGCTGGCAATGAGGATGTCACCTGCGCCGCCGAACTTGAGGAGAACGTCGCCTTCTTCCCGGACCCCGGCGGAGAAAGCGGACGCCACGTGGTCACCGGAACCGGCAGCCACCACCGTGTCAGCGGCCAAGCCCACCTCTGCGGCCACCTCCGGCAAGAGCCGCCCCACGACTTCCCCAGGGCTAACTACCTGTGGAAGCATGGTGGCTTCGACCCCCGCTTCCTGTAACACCCAGTCGATCCATTCCCGCTTCTGAACGTCGTACATCCCGCTCTCCAGCGCCCAGTTGCGCTCCAGGGTCAGGCGCCCGGTCAAGCGGTAGGTGATGTAGTCGTAGGAACCCAGCAGGTAACAGAGGCGCGGCCATAGCTCCGGTTCGTGCCGCCTAAGCCAGAGCAACCGCGGCGGAATGGTCTGCTGGTTGATGCCCCCGCCGGTCAGCGTGAAGAACTGCTCTTCGTCGACCCGCCCTTTGATTTCCTCGATCTCGGCCGCGCAACGGGCATCGTTTTGTTGAATGGAGAGACGCAGGGGAACACCCGCTTGATCCAGCAGGACCAGGGCAGGCACCATACCGGAGGTGGAAATGGCGCGGACCTCGCCGCCAAACTCCACCTGGCGTCCAGCAAGCTCCCGCAAAACAACGAGTGTCCCCTCCCACCAGTCGGCCGGGTTCTCCTCCGCCCACCCCGCCTCCCGCGACAGGAGGTCGTGGGCGTGGGATGCCTCCGCTAGGAGGTTGCCCTCGGTGTCGATCAGGGTACCCTTGACTGCAGTGGTGCCGATATCCACTCCGATGAGCAAGGTACGGCCGCCTGTCACTCTCCGGTCACCTCCTGACCCCTGGTGCCCTCAACCCTTGGCTCTCTCAACGAAGCGGCGGACGCGGTCCGGGTCCACGGCGTTCCACGTGTTGCCGTCCCGCTTCAGCGCGGTACCGACGATCACTCCGTCGGCCACCTGCAGGATCTCCCTTACGTTTTCGATCCTCACGCCGGTGTTGGCCACCACCGGTGTTTCCGGCACCGCCTCTTTGACCAGGGCTAGGTCGGAGACTTGCACGGACTCGCCGGTCATCGGCCCCGAAACACAAACCACATCGGCCAGCGAAGAGAAGACCACGCTCTTGGCAATCAGGCTGAGCGGGCGATGGTCCAAAAAACCGGCGAACTCAGCGTTGATGTTGAAGAACAGCTTGACCCGTTCCGCTCCGATGCCCCGCCGGAACCGCAGCGTTTCGCCCGTGTCGGTGTTCCACAAGCCCATGTCGCTGGCATAGACTCCGGTGAAGACCTCCCGGACAAACCGGGCGCCGGTCGCCTGGGCCAAGGACAGAGCGGCTCGGGGATCCCAGAGGATATCGACCCCAAATGGAATGCGCAACTCCGGCAGCAACTGGCCGATGACCGAAGCCATGGTGGCCAGGGTGGCGGGACCAGCTTTCAAGGTGTAGGGACGGTCTCCCTCGTTGCAGAACATCACGGCGTCCACGCCACCCTCCTGAAGGGCGCGCAGGTCGCGCCGCACCCACTCCCTGATTCCCTCGACGCCTCCCTTCTCATCGTACAAGGGCGTCCCTGGCATGGGCGGAAAGTGAACCATGGCGATCACGGCTTTGTCGGTGTTGAGCAGTTCTTGGAACAGACCTGACATAGCGTTCTCCTCCTTTTGACCTCAGACCGCCGTAACGGGAATCCCCAGGCGCTGGAGTCCCTGCATGACGGGCTCTGCAAGTCCCGAATCAGTAATGACGCGATGCACCCGGTCGAGCGAACAGACCTTGACCAGCGCCACACTCCCAAACTTGGTGTGGTCAGCGACCAGCACGACTTCCCGCGCTGCGGCGATGATCAGTTGTTTGATCGCCACCTCAATGAAGGTGGCGTTGGTCACGCCGTGTTCAAAGTCGATCGCATCCGCGGCCAAAAACGACCTGTTCACGTTCACGTTGCGGAGAAACTCCTCCGCTACCGGCCCAACGAGGACGTTGAACCCCTCCCGCCGCACTCCCCCGGTCACGATAACCGTGGTGGAAGGGTCGTAGGCAATGCTACCGGCGATGAACAGGTCGTTGGTGATAAGCGTCAGGTTCTTGTGCCGAGCCAGATTGCGGGCAATCTCGAAAGTGGTCGACCCCGAGTCCAGAATGATGGTCTCCCCATCGGCAACCAGCGCTGCAGCCTCAGCCCCGATGCGGCGCTTCTCCTCTTGGTTCAACATCCGCTTTTCGGGGTAAAGCCGCTCGAAAGCCGTGCTGGCCGTAGGCAGAATCGCTCCGCCATGCGTCCGACTGACCAGTCCTTTGGTAGCCAGGCTGGTCAGATCCCGCCGGACAGTCGCTTCCGATACCTTCAACAGGGAGGCCAGCTCCTCGATCTTGACGCTCCGCGCGGATTGAAGGTGTTCGAGAATCAGGCTGTGGCGCTCGGCCGGCAACATGGACAACCGGCCAGTTTCACGCCGACACGCCGCTTCATCATGCATCTCCGCTTCCCCTCACGTCTGGTTATCGGCAGGTCTGCTCATATGCGCTTGTTTATGATCACTTCTGCTCATATAATACGCTATCGGGGAAGGAAATCCTTCAGTAATTTGCAAAAGTTAGCCCGGGGCACGAAAAAAGGGGGGAGGCTGCCCCAATCGCTTACGGGGCAACCTCTCCCCCATCCGGCGGTCGGCTCTCCTCCCCGCCGGTACTCAAGCGCTGGTCGGCTCGCCGAGCATCTTCGCCAGATCGGACCGGGCTTCCCCGGTTAGGCGCAGGTCGAACTCCTTCTGCAGCGTGGCGATGACGTTGGGCGTGAGCCACGCCGGCACTGTCGGGCCGAGGTAGATCCCCTTGATCCCCAAGGCGAAGAGGCTCATCAGAATCGCCGCCGCCTTCTGTTCCATCCAGGAAAGGACGAGGGTCAGCGGCAGGGCGTTCACCGTGCAGCCGAAAGCCTCAGCCAGCGCTCCAGCGATTTTGGTCGCCGAGAGGGCGTCGTTGCACTGCCCGAGATCAATCAGGCGCGGCAGCCCATCGATCGTTCCGAGGTCCAGGTCGTTGAAGCGGAACTTCCCGCAGGCCAGGGTAAGGATGACCGTGTCCTGGGGCGCCAGGCGCACGAACTCCCGGTAGTACTCCCGGTCCCGGCCCGGGGCGTCGCACCCGCCAACCAGGAAGAAGCGGCGGATTTTGCCCTCCTTAACCGCGGCGATGATCTTATCGGCCAAGGGCAGGACGTTCGTGTCGGAGAAGCCAGTGACCAGCGTCGTCTCGCCCGGAACCTCCGGCAGCTCCGGAAGACTCAGCGCCGTCTCGATGAGCGGAGTGAAGTCGTATCCATCGAGGTGCTTGACCCCCGGCAGCCCGGCGATCCCCGAGGTGAACATGCGGTCCCGGTACTCCGGAAGCGGCGTTAGAACGCAATTCGAGGTCCCGAGGATGGCCCCTGGGAACTCCTTGAAGAGCGTCCGCTGGTCGGTCCAGGACTTGCCCAGGTTCCCCTTGAGCTGGCTGAAAGCGTGGAGCTTCGGGTAGGCGTGGGCCGGGAGCAGCTCCGAGTGCGTATAGACGTTGATCCCCTTCCCCTCGGTCTGCCGGAGCAACTCGTAGAGGGCCTTCAGGTTGTGCCCGGTCACCACGATTCCATGGCCCCGGAAGGTACCGGTCGGCACCTCGACCGGCTGCATCTCGCCGAACGCCTCGACGTGAGCCCGGCGTAGGAGCCCCATGACCTTCAGGGTCATCTCCCCCGCCTTGAGGTTCAGCTCGAGGAAGCGCTCCAAATCGAAGTCCACGTTGGTTAGGGTGCTGTAGAGACCCTCCGCCAGGAAGGCATCCACCTCCGGGTCGGTGTGGCCCAGTTCCCGGGCATGGTAGGCGTAGGCGGAGATCCCCTTGAGCGAGTAGAGAAGGTTCTCCTGTAGGCTCTGGACGTCGGGATTCTTGCCGCAGACGCCGGACTTGGTGCAGGCCACCCCGCCCAGGGTCTGCTGGCACTGGTTGCAGAACACTGCCATTCCCCCTTGCCATGCGTTCTTGGCTTCAGTATAGCAGGGCGGCCCCTGGTCTTCCTTGACGCAGGTCAAGTTTGGGCGACAAAGTCCTTCACTCTTCCAGCAAGTGCTTCGCGAGCAGCATCACCCGCCGCCCCTTCGGCCGGATCAACCCTTCCTTCTCCAGTTCGCTCATCCGCCGGCTGAAAGTCTCTGGGGTGATGCCCAAGAGTTTTCCGATCTCCGCCCGGGTGGCCGGCAAGGTGATCTCGACCCCCTCCGGCGTCCGGCGGCCCGCCCCCCGGGCAAGGGAGGCCAGGTATTCCAGAAGTCGTTTCCGGGCGTCGTGCAGGCCGAGGTGGCCGATGATCCCGACGGCCGCTTCGACCCGACGAGCCAGGATACGGGCGAAGGCCAAGGAGAGATCGGGGTTGGCGCGGAGAAGTGCAGTGAAGTCGTTCTTCGCGATGAGGCAGATGGTCACCGGCTCCACCGCCTCCGCCGAGACGCCCAGCGGCTCGTCCAAGAGCAGACTGGGTTCTCCGAAGACATCGCCGTACCTAAGGAAGGCCACCACCTGCTCCTTGCCGTCCCGGGTGGTCCGGTGGAGCTTCACCGTCCCCCGCCGGACGATGTACAGCCCCTCGCCGGTCTCCCCCTCCCGCACGATCACGTCCCCCGGGGCGTACCGTCGCTGCCGGACGAGTTGGTGAATCCGGCACTGGTCAGCCTCGGATAAACCAGCAAAGAGAGGCGCCTTCCGGAAGCAGATATCCTGGTATGGGCAAGAGGAAACCTCCACTCGTCCACCCCCCCAATCAACGTGTCACGAAACTCTTCGTCGTATCGCTCCACTCCCCTTTTCACCCGCCTGTAACACGCAGCGTGCTTGCGGTGGCGGCCGCCTGCCCGGTGATGGCGTCGCCGACAGCTTCTCCCCCTTGTCTCCCGCGCCCAGAGATCCCTAACATCTGTATGCAGGAGCCGTTGAAGGCAAACAAATGTTCGGTTATAATGGGTATGCCTGGAATCGGCTGGCAAAGTGCGGGCTCTGCTGAAAAGGAGAGTGTTAACGGTGACCCTCGCCCTCGTCCGTTGCACGGAGATCGAGCATGCCTTGTCCCGTCGGGCGCTGTCCTGCCCCCGCTGTCGCTCGACCAATCTTCAGAAGTGGGGACGGTACCGGCGGGCTGTGGGAAACCGAACGACCCAGCGCTACCGCTGCAAGGATTGTGGAAGGACCTTCAACGAGTTCACTGCGACCCCCCTGGCCCACCTGAAGTATCAGGAGAAATGGGCCGAGATCGGCTGGTGTCTGCTGGAGGGACTTTCCGTCCGGCGCAGCGCTGAAGAACTCGAGGTCCACCCCTCCACTGCCTTTCGCTGGCGCCATCGGTTCCTGTCGGCCGTCAGGGTCCGCTGGCTGCCCTGGGTCAGCGGGACGCCCGAGCACCTCCCCGGTTATGGCTGGCGGCTGCAGGCCTGGGCAGCGCCGTTGCGAAAGGTCAGGGCGAAGTATTACCACAACTATCTCGCCTGGTTCTCGCTCTTGGACAAGGTGAGGGACCTTGGACCGGACGAGGCACTGAAGCAGTTCTTGGCCAAAGTTTATGCGGACTTCTCCGTCGACCAACAACTTTTGGATACAGTTCCTACGGTTCAGCCGTGGCGGGTCACGGTGCGGCCGTTTGGGGTGAAGCGGGCGGCGAGACCGGCGCGGTGGCGGTGGATTGGCTCCTGGCCGGTGTACAAGCTGGGGTCGTGGCAAGGGGTACCGCTTTGGCGGTCTGACGATTGGCGGCTGTTGGGTGCCGAGAGCTTCCGGCCGGCCTCCGTTTTGGAGCGGTCAGGCTAGAAGCCCCCACTTGCTGCGGATCCGCCCTTCGATGGGGGCGAAGATCCCGCGGTCCACCACCACCCCGATACCAATGATGACCAGCATCACGGTAACCACCTGGCTCATGTCGTTCAGTTCCCGCCCCATCATGAGCAGTTGCCCGAGCCCCAGGTTCACGTAGAGGAGTTCCCCCGCCATGAGCGACCGCCAGGCAAAGGACCAACCCTGCTTCAGGCCGGAAACCATGTACGGGAAGGCTGCGGGCAAGATCACGTCCCGGTAGAGGGCCAGGCCTCGGGCGCCCATCGTCCGCCCGGCCCGTAGGTAGATCGGGGGGAGACTCCGCACCCCTGACTCGGTGGCAATGGTAATCGAGAGAACGGCCCCCATGATGGCCACAAAAAGGATAGCCTTCTCGCTCAGTCCGAACCAGAGCAGCGCCAGGGGGAGCCAACAAACGCTCGGGAGGGTCTGCAGCCCCAGCACCAACGGGCCGAATGTATCCGCCAACGACCTAATTCGCCCAAGGACCAAGCCGAGGATAGTCCCGACCACCGCCGAGAAGGCGTAGGCCAGGAGTATACGGCGGAGGCTGACGACCACACCAAGGGCGATCGATCCGTCCCGCAGGCCGGTCAGAAGGGTCTGAACGACGGCGGACAGAGAAGGGAAGACGTACGGCGGCCAAAGACCGGCCCTAGCGGCTGTTTCCCAAAGCGCCAACAGCGCGGCGAAAAGCGCCAGCCTTCGCAGGTTCACGGTCTTCAACCCTTTCGTTCAACTCCTCATTCAAGGCCTTGATGACCTCTCCGCGCAGACTGGCGGTGACTTCGGCTACTGCTGACCCCAGCCGCCCATCCTCCGCGTGGCGGGGCCGAGGCAAGGCCACCTCGCAGTACGCCTTGACCCGCCCGGGGCGGTAGGTCAAGACCACCACCCGGTCGCCCAGATACACCGCTTCGGCGACGTTATGGGTAATGAAGATCACGGTCTTGCGCGTCGCGGCCCAAATCTCCTCAAGTTCCGCATGGAGGATATCCCGCGTCTGGGCGTCCAGGGCGGCGAAGGGTTCGTCCAGCAAGAGTACCTCAGGGTCGGCGGCCAGGGCGCGGGCCAACGCCACCCGCTGCTTCATGCCCCCTGACAGCTCATGGATGTAGGCTCTGGCGAAGCTGCGGAGGTGGACCATCTCAAGGTAATGGAGGGCGGTTTCCCGCCGTTCCTTCGCTGGGATGCCCTTCAGCTTCAAGCCGAACTCGACGTTGTGGATCACGTTGAGCCAAGGGAAGAGAGCCGATTCCTGAAACAGCACCATCCGCTCCGGCGCCGGGCCCGTCACCGGCCGTCCATCCATCAGGATTTCGCCCCGGGTCGGCTTCTCCAGGCCAGCGATGAGGTTGAGGAGGGTGGATTTGCCGCATCCCGACGGTCCCACCAGACAGAGGAACTCCCCCTGGCGGACGTCCAAGGTGATGCCGTCCAAGGCCATGACCGGCCCGTTTCGTCCCACAAAGGTCTTGGAGACGTTACGGAGGGCCAGCTTGACTGGGCGCCGTCGTTCTGACATGCCTCTCCCCTCCCCTACCGTACCGGCGGGAGATTCTCTTCCGCCAGCACCTCGTTCAACAGCTTCAGGTCATAGATGCCGCTCAAATCGGGCCTCTTCCGGCCCAGAAAACCCAATTCGAAGGCCGCGTCGGCCGCTCCCAGGAGGGACTGGCGCACCGGGTCATAGGTGACCTCCAGCCGGGTGAAGGCATCGTCCACTACCCTGGCGGGCAGCGCCTGGCCGGTCAGCCGCCGCAGTTCGGCGTTGAGCTGGCGCTTCGCCTCGTTCGGATGGGCGTTGATCCACCGGGTCAGCTCCACGTGGGCCTCAAGAAACCGCCGGACGAGGTCGGGGTGGTCACGGAGGAACTTCGTCCGCACAATCACATGGGCGGTCACGAATTTCCCTTCCGGCCAGAGGGAGCGCTCGTCGAGGAAGAGGCGGCCATGCCCCTCCCGAATCAGGCGGGAAACCCAGGGCTCCACCGTCCAGGCGGCGTCGATCTCGCCCTTTAGGAAAAGGGAGAGCTGGTCCGGGTTCTTCAGCGGGATGACTTCGACGTCCCCGCCTTTCTGCTTGAGCCGGTAGCCTTGTTTCATGAGCCAGGCCCGGACCGCCACGTCCTGGGTGTTTCCAAGCTGCGGGGAGGCGACGCGCTTGCCGTGAAAATCCCCGGCGGTTCGGATGCCGGCCCCCTCTCGGACGACGAGCGCCGCTCCTCCGCTCGTGGCGCCGGCGATAATCCGCAGGGCCTCCCCCCCAGACCGGACGTACCCGTTGATCGCCGGGTTGGGGCCAATGTAGCCCAGGTCCAGCTCCCCTGCGAACAGCGCCTCGATCACTGAGGGGCCGGCGTTGAAGACCTTGGTCTTAAGCTCCACCCCGGATCCCAGCGCCCGGGCAAACTGGCCGGTCGCCACCCCCAGGACCGCCTGGGAGTGGGTGATGTTCGGGAAGTACCCCAACCGAACCGTGAACGTCCTTTTCGCTCCCTGAACCGGATCCCCGGTGGTGCCTAGGGCCAGCCCGCAGGCCACCAAGACCAGCGCCGCCCGCAGCAATCTCCTGCCCGGTCCAGCCGTGCGCCGAGCCACCATGTCCGCCCCCTCCTACGTCTCAAACTTCTCTATCCGTCCGTCCCAACGCCGGAGTGTCCACCGGGTCCGCCCCCCCGCCGTTCGGGCGGTCAGCTTGCTCCCTCGCCCGCCCAGCTCCACCGGTAAGGTCAAGGACAGCGCCCCCCGGGGGCAGACCTTGACACAGGAGGCACAATCCCAGCAGCCATCAACCTCCCGCAGCGCGATCCGCCCACCCTCCTCGCTCTGGAGCAGATCCCCCGGGCAGGTCCGGGCACAGGGGGGCTCCTCCGCCTCCGAGCATCCCAGACAAAGCTCCCGGTCGATCATCAATGCCACGGCTCCCACCCCCTGGGTGCGGAAGTACGCTCGATCAGCCGAAGTCTCCCGTCCGCCTCCCGCCGGGAGTTCACAAACCGTAGCCACCGTCCGTCATCCCGCCCGGGAAAATCAATCCGGCTTTGGTAGACCGGCCAGCGGGTCTCCTGCCGGTAGCGCAGGTGCTCCACCAAGACCTCTGCCACCTCAAGCCGGTCGAGAACCTCGTGAGCCGCCATTAGTTCATGAAGGTCCGCTGCCCCCAGTTCCGCCGCCCCTTCCCGGCACTCCCGCAGCAGTGCGGCCGCTATCCGCAGCTCGCTCTCGCAGACCTGATACCCCCGGCTCGCCCCGCCAGCGTACTCCTCCATGATCTTCTGCAGCCTTTCCTCCAACGTCCGGGGCGAGAGTGGACCTGGTTCGTGGAGCGGCCGGACTACCCGGCGGTACTCCTCTTCGACCTGCCGTTCCACTTCCCGCCGGTTGCCCGGCTCCCCCGACAGCTGCGATAAGGCCGTCTCGCTGGCAATCTGTCCCTCGACCAGACACCCCGGGACGTATTTCTTGGGCGCCCCTCCCGCCACGTCCCCTGCGGCCAGAAGCCCCGGCAGGGTGGTCCGCCGGTCGACGTCTATCCAGTAGCCGGCCTGGGCATGGCCGCCGACGACCACTGGCTCCGCTCCGGCGATCTCCAGCCTCGCCGCCTGCAGGTCTACACCCCGGTCGGCCCAGTAGAGGACAGCGGCGGGGCACATCGCCAGGTATGCCTCGCAAAGCCGCTGGCTCTCTTCTGGCGTTATCCTCCCCATCTCCAAGTAGCACGGCCCCCGCCCCGCCCGCTGTTCCATCAGCGTCCGCTCCAGGCGGCCGGCCGTGCTGAGCCGGGCACCACCCCCTAGGTACTCCTCTCCCAAGGCATTCACCTGACGGGCCCGAACCCCCTGGGCGACCGTCCCCGTCGGCGCCTGGACATCTTTCACCCGCAGCGGGACGAAGCGCATCTCGAAGGAGGTCATCTCGGCCCCTGCCCGGATCCCCATGGCATAGCCCGCCCCGCAGTTGAAGGGAGGGTACCAGGTCCGGTGGCGAGCCAGCCCGCGGTTGGGAGGGGGATAGAGCCCCGCTGCCCCGCCCGTTGCGCAGATCACCGCCCCCGCTTCGATGGCGTAAAAGGCGTTCTCACGCAGCCCGAAACCGCAGGCCCCGCACACCCGTTCCCCGCTCCTCAGGTAGCCGGTCGCCACCACCCGGTTCAAGACCTCGGCCCCTGCCCGCCGGACCTCAGCCGCCAACAGCGGCTTCAGCCGTTCCCCCCGGATTGCGATGCTCCTAGGCCCGCGAAAAAGGTAACCGCCATCCGCTCCGTGGGGAATCGGCAACCCCCACTCCTCCAAGAGCGGTGGAATGGCCGGCAGGCGTCGGGCGATCGACCCCACCAGGTCCTCCCGGACCAGCCCCCCGTTGTCCTCCCGGACCCACTCCACAAACCGCCCGGGATCATCCTCCGGCCGCAGATAGGCGTTGAGGGCGTTGACCCCCGCCGCCAAGCAGCCGCTCCGGTCGAGGTAGGCCTTCTCCATCACCAGAACCCGACAGGCCGGCGCCTGCCGCTTGGCCCAGATCGCCGCCATGCACCCCGCTGTCCCACCTCCCACGACCAGGAGGTCCACTTTGAGCCGGCGGACTGAAAGCTGGCTCACCCGCGCCCCACCTCCTCCGCCCCCAAATATCCCAGCTCCTCGAGGCGCTGGAGAATCCGGCCCGCGCTTTCTTCGACCGTCTCCTGGTCCGTCTCCACCGTGATCTCCGGGTTGAGCGGCTCCTCATAGGGGTCGGAGACCCCCGTGAAGGCTGGCACCTCTCCGGCCAACGCCTTCTTGTACAGCCCTTTCACGTCCCGCGCGGCGCAGACGGAGAGCGGGCACTTGACGTACACCTCGACAAAGCTCTGCCCAATGTCAGCCCGGATGGCGTCCCGGACGTCCCGGTAGGGCGAGATCGCCGCGGTGATGGCGATGACTCCGTTCCGGCTGAGGAGCTTCGCCACGAACCCGATCCGGTGGAGGTTGGTCTCCCGGTCCTCCCGGCTGAATCCCAGCCCCTTGCTCAGATTCTGCCGAACCTCATCCCCGTCGAGAATCTCGACCCGCCGCCCAGCCTTCCGCAGCCGCTCGGCCACCAACTGGGAGAGCGTTGACTTCCCGGCCCCAGAGAGACCGGTGAACCAAAGGACAAATCCCTCCTGCTCCGCCGCCCCCCGAGCGCCGGCCGCCGCCTCCCGCAGCACCTCGGCCACCTCCCGCCGGGTGAACTCCGGCGGCGGCAGCTCGCCCCGGGCCAGCATCTCCCGGATCTTGGTGCCGCTGAGGCTGACCCGCTCGGCCGCACCATGCGGGCAAGTCTTGGTGGAGGCCATGTTCCCGCAAGCCCGGCAGTAGAAGGCGTTTTCGAAGAAGAGAGGGGTTATTCCGAGCTCCTCCGGGCGGAACTGATCGAAGATGCGTTGTGCGTCGTAGGGACCGTAATAGCTGCCGACCCCGGCGTGGTCCCGCCCCACCACGAAGTGAGTGCAGCCGTAGTTTTTTCGGACCAGGGCGTGGAAGACAGCCTCTCGGGGCCCGGCGTAGCGCATCGCTGCCGGAAAGACCGACAACAGCGCCCGGTTCGGCGGATAGTACCGGTCGAGCAGGACCTCGTAGCTCTTGAGGCGGACCTCGGCCGGGACGTCATCCTCCTTCGTCTCCCCGACCAACGGGTGGAGGAGGAGTCCATCGCAGATTTCCAGGGCGCACTTCTGGATGTATTCGTGGGCCCGGTGGACCGGGTTGCGGGTCTGGAAGCCAACCATTGTCCGCCAGCCGCGCGCCGTCATCTCCGCTTTGGTCTCCACCGGGTCCCGTTCGTATCGGGGAAAGCGCCGCGCCGGGCGGCCCACCAGTTCGATTGTCCCCCCTACCAGCACCTCACCCTGTTCGTACAGCTTCCGGACGCCAGGGTGGGCAGGGTCGGTCGTCCGGTAGACCAGACGGGCTTCCCGTTCCTTGTCGTAGGGGTAGCGGTCTTCGACCAGCAGTGTCCCTACCGTCCGACCCTGGTGGTCGAGAAGCGCCACCTTCTCCCCTTCGGTCAGCCCGGCAGCCTCCTCCCGCCCGACCGCCAGCGTCACCGGCAGGGGCCAAACCTGTCCGTCGGCCAGGCGCATCTCCTCAAGTACGCTCTCGTAGTCGGGACGGGTCAGAAAGCCGCGAAGCGGATGGAACGCCCCCGTGCCGATCAGCTGGAGGTCGGACAACTGCCTCTGATTGAGGACCAAGCTTGCAGTTCGGCTCATGCCCGTATCCTATGCGTCACGGGCTCAAGGTGCTCTTGTCCCACGGGCCGTCAGACGAAGCTCGCAACCGCGAGGCTAAAATGGGCGGCGAAGAGACACACTTCCACCCAAGGAGTGGGAGCGGCATGCAAGATAAGCTCGTTCCGGGCCTTCTCGCAGGGGCGACGGCTGGCGCCGTAATTGATCTCGGGAACGCCATAGCCTACCATGCCCTCAAGGTCACCACTCTGCGCAACCTTGACTGGGCGGCAATCCTCGTTTTTAGGCATCCCCCCAGAAGTCCTGCCGAAACGGTTTTCGCGGAAGTCGTACACCTGGTTTTCACGGCCCTCTTGGGGGTGGTTTTCGCCTACGCCAGCCACCCCTTGGCACCGACAAGGCACCGAATCGTCCGGGGCATGACCTACGGAGCTGCGGTCTGGATGTTTACCTACGCCGCCACGCTCCTCTTCAAAGTGCCTTACGTGACGATAGTTCCGTGGCCGACGGCGGTGACGGGCTACGTTCTGGCCCTCATCTTTGGCTCTGTTCTGGCCTGCGTTCTCGCTCGCCTACTGGATGAGAGAATGGTTCCATGACTGCCAAGGGGCGGCGAGCGGGGTGGGGTTGACCGCTCAGTACCCACCAGACCGTCAGCAGCACCACACCCACGATGCTCAGCCCGCCGCCGACGAAAAAGCCAGCAGCCGCTCCCCACGCCTCGGTCACCGAGCCCATGATGAGCGAGCCAAGCGGCGTGGTCCCGGCGAAGGCCAGCGTGTACATGGACATCACCCGGCCCCGCATCTCGTCGGAAACCGCCATCTGGAGGGCGGTGTTGAGCTGGGAAGAGAAATGGATCTGACTGATCCCCAACAGGACCAGAAGCCCGAGGGCCAGGGGCAGCGTTCGGACGGCGCCAACGGCGAAGTAGAGGCCGGAGAAGACGACGGAGGCTGCGACCACCGCCGACAGTTCCGGCTTCTTCCGGTTGGTCAAGCCCAGCGTCAGCCCGGCGCATAGCGCCCCGGCGCCGATGGCGGACATCAGGGCGCCATACCCCTTGGCGTCGAGCCTGAGCAGGCGGGTGGCCAGAAGGGGGATGGTGACGTTGAAGTTGAACACGAACAGGCCAACGACCAGCATCAGCGCGAGCAGCATGGCAATGGCAGGATTCCGCAGGGCATAGCGCAACCCCTCAACGACGTCCCGGACGAGAGGCGTGCGTTGGCGGAGCCGGGGAAGACCCTGAGCCTCCATGGCCAACAGCGCCCCAAGCACTGCGAGGAAGCTCACGCCGTTGAAGAGGAAGGCCAGGCCGACACCCTTCCACGCCACCACGACCCCGGCCAGCGCCGGTCCCAGAAGCCGCGCCCCGTTCATCATGGCAGAATTCAGGACGATGGCGTTGCCCAGGTCCTCCTTGCCCACCATCTCCACGATGAACGCCTGCCGGGCCGGCATGTCGAAGGCGTTGGCCAGCCCCAGGCAGAAAGCCGCCACGGCCACCTGCCAGTATTGGATTGTGCCCGTGGCCACCAGTGCGAAAAGGGCGAAGGCCACCAGCATCTGGGTCGCCTGGGTGACCAGGAGGAGCCTCCGCTTGGGCAAGCGATCGACTACGGCCCCGGCTACCAGGCAGAAGAGCAGCGTCGGCAGCCACTGCAGCGAAGTGACCAGACCCAACTTGAGCGCGGAGTCGGTCAACTGGAGGACCAACCATGACTGCCCCACGGACTGCATCCAGGTTCCGCACTGGGAGACCAGCTGTCCGGCAAAGTAGAGTCGGTAGTCACGATGTCGCAAGGCACGCAGACCCGTGGCGTTATCCCTCATGGCGCAGCGACTCCTGTCTCCACTGATGCTGCCTAAGGTTGGGCGGCCGGTGGCGGCGGCATCTGCTCGCGAAAGACCCTGGCGAGCAGGGGCAAGGCTGCGGCGACGGCAGCCAGTTCGGCCGGAGAAAGGTCACCCAGCGCCGCCTCGATCCGCTGGCGTGTGGCGCCGCAGGCCTCCTCCAGGATCCGTCCACCTGCGGGAGTCAGGGTGAGCCGGTGGCGGCGGCGTTCCCCGGGGAACGTCTCCCGCTTCACCAGCCCCTGGTGCACCAGCCGTTCCACCAGAACGGAGGCCGTGGGGGGCGTGACTCCCAGGTGACTCGCCACCTCGGAGAGCGCCGCGCCAGGCTGGCGGCTTAGAAAAGCCAAGCACCGGTACTGCGGGACGGACAGGGAGCCGAAGCCAGCGCCCTGTCGGCGCATCTCCTCCCGCATGAAACGCATGATCGGCGGCACAGTCTCCATGATCTCCTGGGCCACCCGGAACAAGGTCCCAGTCACAGCAACCTCTTACAGCAACAGTTTGATGATCTAATTATAAGCCTCTCAAAGTCCGATCGGCAAGTCTCCCGGGCGTGTGTGTAGCGGTACCCCTTCTGGGCATGGAAAAGCCCCCAGGCCAGACACGGCTCTGGAGGCCCACTCTTTGGTGCCGAAGGCGGGATTTGAACCCGCACGCCCTTATCGGGCACTAGACCCTGAATCTAGCGCGTCTGCCAATTCCACCACTTCGGCGATTTCGCAGTGCTATTATAGCATCGGCCTCCCAGAGGGTCAAGGGGGCGCGATCACTCAGCTATTATCTTACCGAAGGGACTCCGGCTCACTCAGAACGAAATCTTACCGAAGGGACGTGCCGTGAGAATGTCACTCAAGAGCCGCAAAGAGTACCTTCAGATCGCC
>JBLNCL010000014.1:0-56637 GCA_050260635.1 Betaproteobacteria bacterium | reverse complement strand
TCCCAGGAGATTCTGAAGAAGGCCGGATTGGCCCCAAGGTCCAAGTGACCCGCGCGCTCCTGGCGGGGCGGCGCGTTACAGCAAGCCTCGCCAACCATTTCCCCCGGGCCCGCCGGCGAGGGTTGCTCACCCGTGGGAGCTCATCCGGCCTACGGGGCTCCTTACCTCGCCGACTCGGGACGGGGACGGGGCTATCGACGCTCCTTTGGCTTCTGGGCTCTCTTGACGATCTTGCCGGTGGTAGCGTTGATAAGCCCAATCTTGGTGTTTTCAATACGCTTCTTGGCTGTCTCGACTAGTCCCTCGGGTACGGCCAGATACCTTGGTCGCGTAAAGCCCTGAAGTTGCCGTATACCCTGGCTGAGCATCTCCTGGCTGACTTCGACCTCGATCACCTTGTCGGGGGTCTGTATATCTGGCCCGGGCCCGGGATTGTACGGAACGCCTTCCGCATTGGCCAGACGCTTAGCCAGACGGTCATGCTGTTCGCTCATGGTGCACCTCCTTTCCAGGTATTTACTTCGTTGCGGGTTTTGCGCGCCCTCCTGCGCAACGGAGAAGCGAGGAGCTAGAGGCTATGCCCAAACGCCTTCCCAAACCCTGCGCTCACCCCGGATGCCCGGCGCTGGTGACGGAGGGGCGATTCTGCCCGGCCCACCAGAGAGCGGTGCGCCGTATGGAGGACGAGCGGCGAGGGTCGGCAAGAGAACGTGGATATGACCGGCGCTGGGAGAAGCTCAGGCAGACGAAGCTGGCCCAGGACCCGCTCTGTGAGCGGTGCCTCCAGGCCGGACGCGTGACGCCGGCGACGATGGTCCACCATGTCAGACCGATCCGGCAGGGCGGTGAGGCGCTGGACATGGCGAACCTGCTGAGCGTGTGTAGGGCGTGCCATGATGACCTGCACAGCCAAAAGCGCAGCTAGGGGAGGGGGAGTCAAATCTTTGGGGTTCGGCTCCCCGGGACCGGCGGCCCAACCCCGAAAACGCACCCGCGAAATTGACGAATTTTTGTGCAGGGGAGGTGAGACCGTGCGAGGGCGGAAACCGAAACCAAGTCACCTCAAAGTCATTGCCGGCAACCCCGGCAAGCGCGCCGTCAACGAGGAGGAACCTAAGCCCCAGCCGGTCCCCCCGAAATGTCCGTCCTGGCTGCCACCGGCGGGCAAGCGCAAATGGAAGGAGCTTGCTCCCAAGCTGGACAAGCTGGGCCTCCTGACCGAGGTGGACGGCGAGGCTTTCGCCATGCTCTGCCTCCACTGGGCCAACGGCATCGAGGCCGCAAAGATCCTCCGGCGAGATGGGCTCCTGGTTACCCGCAAGCGTGGGGGCGTTGTGAAGAACCCAGCGAACCAGATTCTGCGCGAGAACTCGGCCGCCTTCCGAGCCTACGCCGCCTTGTTCGGACTATCACCGGCGGATCGTGGCCGCATTCACGTCCCGGAAGGGGCGGATGACGACGATGAGTTCTTCGGTGCGGCGCAAACGAAGCGGTGAGTTTTGGTTCGACGAAGCGGCAGCCGACCGCGCGGTTGAGTTCTTCGAGCGGTTCCTGAGACATGTCAAGGGTAAGTGGGCAGGATGCCGATTCGAACTTCAGGACTGGCAGCGGGACGACATCATCCGACCCCTCTTTGGGTGGAAACGAAAGGATGGAACCAGGCGCTATCGGGTGGCTTACATCGAGATTCCTCGAAAGAATGGCAAGAGCACTCTCAGCGCTGGCATCGCACTTTACCTCCTCTTCGCCGATGGTGAGCCTGGCGCTGAGGTGTATTCGGCGGCTGCTGACCGCGACCAGGCAGCTATCGTTTTCGAGACCGCCAAGGCAATGGTGGAGGCCTCGCCGGCCCTCCGGAAGAGGTCTGAGATCTATAAGCGGGCCATTGTGGTGCCGACCACCGGCTCAAGCTACAAGGTACTGTCGGCGGACGCCCCGACCAAGCACGGCTTAAACGCGCACGGCATCATCTTCGATGAGTTGCACGCGCAACCGAACCGGGAACTGTGGGACGTTCTCACGACCTCGACCGGTGCCCGGGAGCAGCCTCTGGTGGTGGCGATCACCACTGCCGGATACGACCGAAACTCGATCTGCTGGGAGCAGCACGAGTACGCAGAGAAGGTGTTGAAAGGGGTCATCGACGATCCGAGCTTCTTCGCCTACATCGCGGCGGCCGACGAGAAAGACGACTGGCGGGATCCGGCCACCTGGAAGAAGGCCAACCCCGGACTTGGGGTGACCGTGAAGCTCGACTATCTGGAACAAGAAGCCCGGCGAGCCGCCGAGGTGCCGGCTTACCAGAACACATTCCGGCGCCTGCACCTGAACCAATGGACCCAGCAGGCGGAGCGTTGGCTGGACATTGCCGCTTGGGATGCAACCGCGGGCGAGGTGGATCCCGACGAACTGATCGGCCGTCCATGTTACGGCGGCCTCGACCTGGCATCGACGACCGACATCGCAGCATTCGAGTTGGTGTTTCCGCCCACCGAAGAGGACCCGGACTTCCGGGTTCTCTCGTACTTCTGGGTCCCGAAAGATAACATCCGGGACCGGGTGACCCGGGATCGGGTGCCCTATGACGTTTGGGCGAAACAGGGGCTCATCGAAGCGACCGAAGGCAGCGTGATTCACTATGGTGCTATTCGGCAGAAGATCGAGAATCTGGCGGCTATCTACCCGATCAAGGAAATCGCCTTCGACCGGTGGGGCGCGACGCAGCTCAGTCAGGAGCTGGACGACGCCGGGTTTACCGTAGTTCCGTTTGGCCAGGGATTCTCCTCGATGTCGGCGCCCACCAAGGAACTGCTTAACCTGGTCATGGCGAAGCGGCTGCACCATGGCGGAAACCCGGTGCTGCGATGGATGGCCGACAACATGGTGGTCAAGCAGGACCCGGCTGGCAACGTTAAGCCTGACAAGAGCAAGAGCACGCAGAAGATCGACGGTATCGTGGCGCTGATCATGGCCCTAGACCGGGCCATCCGCAATAGTCAAGACCAACGTTCCGTCTACGAGGAGAGGGGGTTCGCAACGCTGTGAAGCTGGCACGGATCCGCGTCGACCCGGATGACGCGCTGATCGTGGCAGGGACGGTCCTTGCTGCGGTCGGACTCTGGGGGATTGACTGGCGGCTTTCCTTGGTCCTCCTCGGCCTGTGGCTTATCTTCTTGGGTGGCCGGAAGGGGGGTAAGTAATGGGCTATCTGGCGAGCAAAATCCGGGCCTCCTCCTTGGCGAACCCCGAGCAGTGGCTCGTCGATTTCTTCGCAGGGGGATCGGCCACGGCCGCCGGCGTAAGGGTTAACGAGAAGACGGCGCTGCATAACAGCGCTGTTTTCGCTTGCACGAGGGTTTTGGCCGAAACGGTTGCCCAGATACCTCTCCCGGTCTACCGGAGGCTGCAGCCCCGGGGTAGGGAACGGGCGATGGATCACCCACTATACGAGCTGCTGCACAACCAGCCCAACCCCGAGATGAACTCGTTCACGTTCCGGGAGACCCTGACCGGACACCTGGCGCTTTGGGGCAACGCCTACGCCGAGATCGAGTATGGCCGCAACGGGTACCCGGTGGCGCTGTGGCCGTTGCGGCCGGACCGAGTAGTGGTAGAGCGTGACCCGGAGACGAAGCGGGTGGTCTACTATGTCACCCTTCCCGAAGGCCAGCGGGTGACCTTGTCCAAAGAGAAAGTCTTCCACATCCCGGGTCTCGGGTTCGATGGAATCAAGGGGTACTCGGTGGTTCACATGGCCCGGGAGGCGATCGGCCTCGGGCTGGCCGTCGAGGAGTTTGGCGCCCGGTTTTTCGGGAATGGGACGAACCCGCTGGGCGTGCTCGAACATCCCGGAAAAGTCAGTGACAATGCCCGGGAAAACATGCGGAAGTCGTGGGAGGAGCTCTATTCTGGGCTAAGCAACGCACACCGAGTGGCCATCCTCGAAGAAGGAGTCAAATACCAGAGAATCGGGATTCCACCCGAGGACGCACAGTTCCTAGAGACCCGGAAGTTTCAGATCACAGACGTCGCGCGCTGGTTTCGGATGCAGCCCCACATGATCGGCGACCTGGAGAAAGCGACCTTCTCCAACATCGAACACCAGTCGCTGGAGTTCGTGATGTTCACGATGGGGCCTTGGTTCGGCCGTTGGGAGGCGGCGATCAATACTCAGTTGGTGCCGCGTGAGCAGCGCAGGATCATCTATGCCGAGTTCCTGGTCAGTGGGCTTCTACGCGGCGACCTGAAGAGCCGCTATGAGGCCTACGCCATCGCCCGGCAAAACGGCTGGCTCTCGGCCAACGACATCCGGGAAAAGGAGAATGAGAATCCCATCCCGGGCGGAGATGTCTACATGGTCAACGGTAACATGGTTCCGGTCGACCAGGCCGGCGCCACCAATGGAGGTGACAACGGCAATGCCTAAGTTCTGGACGTTCCGGGCCGCGGCAGACGAGCAGAAGACTGCCGAGTTGTTGCTCTACGGTCTGATCAGTTCCACGTCATGGTGGGGTGATGAGGTCACCCCGAAGCAGTTCAAACAGGACCTCGACGCTCTGGGTGATGTCGACCTCATCAGAGTCTTCATCAACAGCGATGGCGGAGACCTATTTGCCGGCCAGGCCATCCACAGCATGCTCAAGCGCCATAAGGCGCAGATCGAGGTCTACATCGACGGCCTGGCGGCCTCGAGTGCTTCACTTGTCGCCATGGCTGGAGACGTGGTCCGGATGCCGCGCAACGCCATGATCATGGTCCACAACCCATGGGTTCTGGCGATGGGGAACGCTGAGGAACTCCGAAAGGTAGCCGACGACCTCGACAAGGCCCGAGAGGGCATGATTGCCGCCTATGAGGACAAGACGCACCTCGACCGGGAGAAGATCATCGAACTGCTCGACGCCGAGACCTGGATGACCGCGGAGGAGGCCGTCGACCTCGGCTTCGCCGACGAGGTTGAACAGGCGAAGGAGGTGGCTGCCTCGCTCGACGGTTCGCACCTGATCTTGAACGGCCAGAGGATGGACCTGTCGAAATACCGCAGGCCGCCGAAGCTGCTGGTCAGTCCGGCGAAGATCCAGCAGCCCGCAGCGCCGCCTGCGGCGTCCGTCCCGCGGCTTGATATCTATCGGCGCAGACTTGAGCTCGCTGAGGTCGGGTAGAACCCAAAATTCTCCCAGGCAACAGGGCCGCCCAGTCGGGCGGCTTTCTTGTTGACAGCAAACAGAGACGAGGAGGTATGACAAGTGAAAGACACCATGGCACTCCGCCGCAAGCGGGCCGAATTGGTTGCCCAGGGCCGGGCCATCATCGACGCTGCCGACGCGGAGAAGCGGGAACTCACTGCCGAAGAGGGTGAGCAGTGGGATCGAATCATGGCCGAGGTCAAGAAGCTCGGCGCGGAGATCGACCGCGAGGAACAGATGCAGGCGCTCGAACGGGAAACCACCGGGTCTCTCGGGACGGTGGCGGCCCGCCAGGAACGGCCGGGCGGCGCCGCTCCGGAGAATCACAACCCCCGCGCCACTGATGAGTATCGGGCGGCCTATGCTCGATTCCTCCGCGGTGGCGCTGCAGCTCTGAGGCCCGACGACTTCAAGGCCCTGCAGGCTGACGTGGACACCGCCGGCGGCTACATCAAGACGCCGCAACAGTTTCTGACCCAATTGCTCAAGAAGCTCGACGACACCCTGTTCATCCGTCGGCTGGCCACGAAGTTCCAGGTAGAGAAGGCCGATAGCCTGGGCGTGCCGGTGCTCGACAGCGATCCGGCGGACGCCGAGTGGACCACCGAGCTGGCTACCGGCGGCGAGACCGACATGGCCTTCGGCAAGCGGGAACTGAAGACCTACCCGCTGGCCAAGCGGATTAAGCTCTCGAACAAGCTCCTGCGCCAGGCCGTCATCGACGTCGAAGCCCTAGTCCGGGACCGGCTCGCCTACAAGTTCGGCGTGGCCGAAGAGAAGGCGTTTATGACCGGCGATGGGGTGGGCAAGCCGCTCGGGATCTTCGTCGCTTCGGCGAACGGCATCTCGACGGCGCGGGACGTGAGCGACGGCAACACCGCGACCTCCATCACGTTCGACGGGCTCAAGTCGGCCAAGTATGCCCTGAAGCAGAGCTACTGGCGCAACGCTCAGTGGGCGTTCCACCGCGATGCCGTCGCCCAGCTCGCCAAGATCAAGGACAACGAGGGCCAGTATATCTGGTCGGACAGCGTCCGGGACGGCGAGCCGGACCGGCTTCTCGGCTTCCCCGTCAATATGTCCGAGTACATCCCGAATACCTTCACGACCGGGATGTACGTCGGCGTGCTGGCGGACTTCAGCTACTACTGGATCGTCGACTCGCTCGACATGACGATCCAGCGGCTGGTCGAGCTCTACGCCGAGACCAACCAGGTCGGCTTCATCGGCCGGCGTGAGCTGGACGGCGCGCCGGTCCTTGAAGAGGCCTTCGTCCGGGTGAAACTGGCGTAAGCCGACTGACTCAGGGGGCGGGAGCAATCCCGCCCCCGCGTGTTAGGAGCTGATGATCATGCGAGTACGCATGAAGACGGTCGGCGCCGGGCCCCAGGGGGTATGGGCGGCCGGCCAGGTGGTCGACGTCGATGCCACGACGGCTCAAAAGCTCATCGAGGGTCGGTTCGCCGACGCAGTCGACCCGGTCGAAGGGCCCGTCTCTGAACCGAAAACGCCGACCGAGAAGCCGAAGACGGAGAAGAGACTGACTCGAAAGGGGCGGTAGTCATGGCCCTCGTGCTCATTACACCGCCCGATGTCGAGCCGGTCACGCTCCAGGAGGCCAAAGCCCATCTGCGGATAGACGGGACCGAGGAGGACGCTCTGATCACTGCCCTCATTACCGCCGCCCGGGAATACTGCGAGGCGTGCCAGAGCCGGGCCTACCTGGAGCAAACCTGGGAGCTTGTCCTCGACGCCTTCCCGAAGGAAGCCTACATTGAGCTTCCCCGCCCGCCGCTGCGGTCCATTGTGAGCGTCAAGTACATCGACAAGGACGGCGCTGAGACCACCTGGGACCCGACGAACTATGTCGTGGACACTGCCTCCCAGCCGGGGCGCCTGGTGCTGGCCTACGGCAAGACTTGGCCAGCGGTGACCCTGCGACCGGCGGGGGTGCGGGTTCAGTACAAGGCCGGCTACGGGACAGCGGCGTCTGCGGTACCCGCCCGGGTGCGCCAGGCCATGTTGCTGCTCATCGGCCACTGGTACGAGCATCGAGAAACGGTCAACATCGGGAACATCGTCACGGAGATCCCGATGGCGGCGGAAGCCCTCCTCTGGCAGGACCGGGTGGTGACGTTCGGATGAGAGCAGGCGAACTCCGGCATCGCGTGACCATCCAGCAGCTTGTGGAAAGCCAGAACGAATACGGCGAAATCGCCACGACGCCACAGACACTCGCTGCGGTCTGGGGCGCGGTCGAAGACCTCTCCGGCCGTGAGTATTTCGCCGCCCAGCAGGTCAGCGCCGAGGTGTCCACCCGCATCCGGATCCGCTACCGTGGCGGGGTGGTGCCAAAGATGCAGGCCGTTGCCAATGGCCGCACCTACGACATCCTGGCCGTGCTCGACCCGGACGGGCGCCGGCGGGAGCTCCACCTCATGTGCAAGGCGGTGGTCTGATGGCCAAACTCACGGTCAGGCTGGACGGACTGAAGGAGCTGGAAGCCAAGATCCAAGAGGTCCGAGACTCTCTGGCGCCGGAGAAGGTGGAGCCCGTCCTGCTAGAAGGCGCCCAGATCATCGCCGACCGGATACGGGAGAAGGCTCCCAAAGGGCCCACCGGGCGACTGAAGGAAGCCGCGACCGCTCGGCAACTGAAGCGCCTGGGGAAAGGGCCGGCGCCGGCCGTGGCCGCATTGGACAGGAAGATCGCCCCCCATGCACACCTCGTGGAATATGGGCACAAGACGCCGTCCGGCGGGCGAGTACCGGCTAAGCCCTATTTCCGTCCGGCGGTCGACGAGACGGAGAGAACGGCGGCCCGGCACGTCATGCAGAAACTCGATGAGCTCCTCGACAAGGCGGTGAGGTAGGTGAACATCGAAGCCGCGCTGCGGATGCATCTCGTGAACCATTCGGGCCTCGCCGCTCTCGTTGCCGGCCGCATCTACCCGCTGCTGCTGCCACAGAGCCCGACTCTGCCGGCCGTGACCTACCAGAAGATCTCCAGCATCGAGGAGTACGCCCAGGACGGTTCGTCCTCGCTGCGGCGAGTCAGGTTCCAGATCGACTGCTGGGCCGGCTCCTATGCCTCGGCGAAGGCCGTCGCGGCTCAGGTGAAGGCGGCGCTGATCCGCTTCTGCGGGCTTCTGGGTGGAGCCGGCGGGGTGCAGGTGGGGGGAGTATGGCTGGACGACGAGACTGACTTCTACGAGTCGGATCCGCCAGTCTTCCGCGTCTCGGTGGACATCCGGCTGATCTACTGACGAGAGGAGGGTGGCCATGAGCAAGAAGAAGCGGGCGGCGGAGGACAGCCAGCCGGCTGAGGAGCGGCAATATGACCTCGGACAATGGAACGGGCTGCCGCAGTACCGGTGCCGCCTGTGCCCGTTTGACACGCTCGACGAAGCTGCCATGAAGCGGCACATCGAAGAGCGGCACACCGTTCGGCCGGCCACGGTGCCAGTCGAGGTGCCGCTTCTGGACCGGTTTGGCAACCCGATCACTGAACGGGAGGTGAGCTAGTTGGCCCGCACAACCCTGGCCAAGACCCAGGCCCCGGGAGGTTACGCCTCGACCGGGGCCGTTCTGACTCTGGCCGCTGCCGATGTGGTGAACAAGAACCAGTTCGTGGCCACCGGGAATGACCTGGTGGTCGCCCAGAACACCGGGGCGTCTCCGGCGACTGTCACCATCAACTCCGTGGCAGATCCCTACGGCCGGACCAAGGACGTGGCGGGTTACGTCATTCCGGCCGGCGGGATCGCCGTGTTTGGGCCGTTCCCCGTCCTGGGCTGGCAGCAGCCGGACGGAAAAGTCTACCTTGAAGCCTCGAATGCGGACGTAAAGTTCGCGGTCGTGGCGCTCTAACGAGAGGAGGATAGAAGCATGTCCAACGCCATCAGCGCCTTCGGGACCCTCTTGAAAATCGGCGATGGTGCCACCCCGACCGAGAATTTCACGACCATCGCCGAGGTGACGAACATCTCCGGCCCGGGCTTCGCGCTTGAGACGGCCGAGGCCACGAGCCACTCCAGCCCCGGCGGGTGGCGGGAGTACATTGCCACCCTGCTTGACGCGGGCGAGGTCACGTTCGACATCAACTTCTTGCCTACCGACCCGACCCACGGCTACTCGACCGGCCTGCTGCGCGACATGGTGAACCGGACGAAGCGCAACTTCAAGCTCGTGTTCCCCGATGCCAGCAACACCACCTGGACCTTTGCTGCGTTCGTGACCGGGTTCGAGCCGTCGGAGCCCATTGACGACAAGCTCTCGGCCAGCGTGACCCTGAAGATCACGGGCCAGCCGATCCTGGCGTAGGAGGGTAACGCATGAGCAAGCCGACTGCCCCGACCGCCCCGATCATGCTCGACCGGGAGCGGCATCTGCTAATCAACTTCAACACCCTGGCCCTCATCGAGGAGAAGACAGGCAAGAACACGCTTCGGTCCGAGACTTGGCAGAACATCTCCGCCTCCGACCTGCGGGTGTTCCTCTGGGCCTGCCTTTTGCATGAGGATCCCGAGCTCACACTCGAGCAGGTGGGCGCGATGCTGACCATGGACAAGGTCGCCGAGATCACAGCGGCGCTTCAGGCGGCCGCTTCGGCGAGCTTCCCGCCGGCCTCGGGTGAGGCAAAAAACCCGACCCTCCCGACTGGCTAACGTTGTGGTCAGTCGGGAGATATGACCTCGGGCTCTCGGAGAAAGACTTCTGGCGACTGACTCCGCGGCAGTTCGATGCGCTCTCAAAGCGTGCGATGCTGGAGCAGGATCGCCGGGACTTCCGGGCCGCTCTCGTCTGTGCCGTCATGGCGAACTCGGTACCTCGGAAGCGCCGGCGGCGGCCTTTTGTGCCGGCAGATTTCATGCCGAGCCGTCGGAAGCAGAGACGTAAGCCCCAGACACCGGAGCAGATGCTCCGTCTCGTAGAGATGCTGAACGCCGCATTCGGCGGCACGGACCTTCGCACGAAGCGGGGACCTGGTAACTAGCCCAGGTCCCCGTGGATTTTAGGTGGTGAGACCGTGGCCAACAAGCTCAACGTCGTCGTGGGCGCTAACCTTGACGAATTCGCCAAGGCAATGAAGCAGCTGGCGAGAGATGTCAACACACTGGAGCGGCAGTTCTCGGGCTTTGACCGGATCGGTGATCGCCTGAGCAATTTCGGCCGGACGCTGATGTTGGGTGTCACCGCGCCCATCGTTGCCGCCGGCGCTGCGGCCGCCAAATTCGCCATGGATGCCGTGGAGAGCGAGAATCTTTTCGAGGTTTCCATGGGTAACATGGCGGACGCGGCCCGCCAGTGGTCGGAGGAGCTCTCCGATGCGCTGGGCCTGAATGAGTATGAACTGCGGCGAAACATCGGGACCTTCAACGTCATGTTCCACAGCATGGGACTGGGCGAGCAGGCAGCTTTTGACATGGCCAAGGGCCTCACTCAGCTCGCATATGACATGGCGTCGTTCTACAACCTCCGGCCGGAAGAGGCTTTCGAGAAGTTGCGCGCTGGCATCTCCGGCGAGATTGAGCCTCTGAAGCAACTCGGCATCGTCGTCAACGAGACGACAGTCAAAACCTACGCGTACACCCATGGCATCGCCAAACAAGGCGAGGAGCTGACGGAGCAGCAGAAAGTGCTCGCTCGGTACGGCGTGATCATGGAGGCAACGCAGAAGGCCCAGGGTGATCTTGCGCGGACCATCCAGTCGCCGACCAACCAGCTGCGGATCATGTCGTCGAGTCTCCAGGAAGTCGCGGTCAACCTGGGCAACGTTCTGCTGCCCGCGGTCACCACGCTCATCACCAAGCTTGCTGATTTTGCGAAATGGCTCGGCACCCTCGACCCAGCGACCATTCAGTGGGGTGTGGCCATCGCCGGGGTGGCGGCCGCGGTTGGGCCGCTGCTGTTCGGACTGGGAAGACTGATGGCCTCAGTACCGCAGATGGTGGCCGGCCTCAAGATGATCCAGAACGCCACGACGATACTTAAGGGCGCATTTGTGGCCCTGGCAGGGAACCCGATCGCTGTGGTGGTCGCGGGAATCGCTGGAGTAGCGGCGCTGGCCTTCGTGGTCTACAAGAACTGGGATAAGATTTCCACCTGGTTCGCCAATATGTGGGCCGCCATGTCTTACAACGTGCAGAAAGCGTGGCTGACAATCGAAGGCGCCATTGCCCGGGCAGTGGCGGCCATCTTCGACAAGCTCGCCCCGGTGGCCAAGTGGCTCCCGGATGCCTTGGGCGGGAAAGCGTTCGAGAACGCCCACAGGGCGGTGGATGCGTTCGCCGACCGGACGAAGCAGGCGCTGGAGAACTTGAAGCCGCCCGTGATGAAGCACGTCGAGAACACAGTCAAGCTGGAGAAGGCAACGGTGGACGTGTCCGACGCGCTGAAATATCAGACCAAGGTCACGGACGAGAATGCCTTGGCCAACGAGAACGCTGCCAAGTCCAAGAAAACCGTAGCGGACGTGCTGGAGGAGCTGAAGCAGAAGCTGGCCGCGGCCACTGAGAATGAGGCCGCCCTGGGCGACAAGTACGACGAGGCGGCCGAGAAGGCCAGGCTCGTCGAGTCGGCCATCACCCAACTTACCGAGATGGGCCTCAAAGCCTCCGATCCGGTGATCCAGCAGCTCGTGAAAGACTGGCAAGGTTACAATGCTGAGGTCGAGCGGGCGAACAAGCTGGCCGAGGAGGCCAAGAAGGCCAAGACGATTGCGGAGACGCTGTCGAACCTGGGCGCTGAGTTGCAGAAAGCCGCCAACATGGGTGAGGTCTTCGGGGGCTCGTTCGACATAACGGAGGCACAGATTCAGGCCACGGAGCAGGCGTTGAAGCGCCTGATCGAGTTGGGCCTGGACCCGACGTCCGCTGACGTCGTCTACCTGCAAGACCGCCTGAACGAGCTGAAAGACAGTCAGGCGGCCCAGGCGGAGGCGGCCGAAGACGCAGCGAAACGCGAGGCTGGAGCCTCTGCCATTGCGAAGCAGGCTGAAATCGACCGTTGGACCGAAATCCAGAAGAAGATCAACGAAGCTGCCAAGGACGAAGAGGCGGCGGCGGAGCGGGCTAAGGCGGCCGAACTGGCCAGGGGCAAAGCGCTGCAACAGCTGGTCAATCGGCAGATTGCGGTCAACAACGTAGTTGAGCAGGCGGAAAAAGACCTGGAGGCTGCGGCCACCGCCGCATCGGTGTTCGGCACCGAAAACCGGCTTGCCCAGCAGAAGGTCGACATCCTGAAGAAAGCCGTCCAGGACCTGATCAACATGGGCCTGAAGCCGGGCGATCCGGTCTTGGACAGCATGGCCCAGAAACTCAAAGCCGCACAGGCGGAGATGAGCAATACAGCGACGCGCGCCCAGAGTCTGTCGGACGTGCTCTCGAATGCTTTCCTGACGATGGCTGGATCGGCGGACAATTTAGCCAAAAACATGGTATCATTCTTTGACTCTATCGGCTCTGGCCAAAAGGACTTCAAGACGGCAATGAAAGACGCTCTGATAGCGATTGTATCGGGGCTGGAGCAGATGGTCATTGCCAACCAATTGGCAGCTGCCGGCTGGGCTGCAGCGAACTCGCTCTGGACCTTCGGGGCTGCCTGGGCCGCATTTCTGGCCGCCCTGCCAACAATCACCGCCGCTCTCGCTGGATTTGAACTCGTCAAAGCTGGCATTCGTGCCCTCGCCGAGGGCGGCATCGTCACTGCCCCGACTCTCGCCCTGATCGGTGAGGGACAAGGCCCAGAGGCCGTGGTGCCGCTCGACCGCATGGGCGAGTTCGCCGGCGCATTCGGCGGGGAGCAGACGATCATCATCAACCTGGATGGCCGGACCATCGCCAGGTCGACCGTACAGCATATGCCATCTGTTCTGCGGCTGCAGGGGGTGCCGATTTGATGAGCCTGGTTCTGACAATCGGGGGCGTTGACAAGAGCGCCCTCCTCCGAGCCGGCAGTGTCAGCATCACCGACGAGCTGAATTCCCGCAACACCTGCTCGTTCGTGCTCCTGGACCCGACGGGGGGATATCGGCCCTCCGTCGGGCAGGAGGTCATCATCACCGACGGCGGGAAGCGGGTATTCGCCGGCACCATCGACTCTGTCGAGGAGAGCCAGCCAGCGGGAACTTCGGCGCTGGCCTGCGCCGTCTCCTGCGTGGACTACAACCAGATCGCAGACCGCCACCTGGTCGCCCGGGTCTACGAGAACCAGACCCTGGGCGCCATCGTCCGGGACATCGTGGCTCAGGACCTCGCGGGCGAGGGGATCACCACGACCCACGTCCAGGATGGGCCGACGATCACCAAGGCGGTGGTCAACTACCAGACGGTGGCGGAGGCGTTCAATGAGCTCGCTGAACTCACCGGCTACTGGTGGAACATCGACTACAGCAAGGATCTCTGGTTTGTGGCCCGGGAGAGTAACGCCGCTCCGTGGTCTATTTCTGACTCTAACTGGAACTGCCGGAACCTGACCGTCACCCAGACCCGGGAGCAGTACCGCAATCGCCAGTACATCCGGGCCGGCCAGGATCTGACTGACCCCAGGACCGAGACCTTCAAGGGTGATGGCGAGACCCGGACGTTCGTCCTGGCGTTTCCCGTAGGCAAGGCGCCAACGTCGGTGATGGTCAACGGCGTCTCCAAGACTATCGGAATCCGAGGCGTTGACACCGGCAAGGACTGGTACTGGTCGAAGGACGAGAGGGAAATTACGCAGGACGACTCCGGGACTCGGCTCACCGCATCCGACACGCTCTCGGTGACTTATCAGGGATTGTACCCGATTATCCTCTCCAGCCAGGTCGACTCTGAGATCGCTGTCCGAGGGGTCTACGAGGCGATCGAGGACGACCAGAACATCGACAGCGAGGACCTGGCAACCCAGAAAGCGGACGCGCTTCTCCGCCGGTTCGGGAGGATCCCCCGGGTCGTTACTTTCGAAACGGATAAGCCCGGCTTGGCTGCTGGCCAGCTCATCACGATTAACCTAACCGCGCATAACCTGGCTGCCGACTTCCTGATCGACTCGGTCAGTGCGTCTGACGTAGATGGCCAGTTCCTACGCTACCAGGTGCGGGCGCTCGATGGGGAGGCCTTGGGCGGGTGGCAGGCGTTCTTCCGGAAGCTCGCAGCCGCCGGCCGGAAGTTTGTGATCCGGGAGAACGAGGTCCTCGTGCTGCTCCGCCGCTTTAACGACCCGGTGACGATCCCGGACACATTGACTACGACGACCACGCCGGTCGCCGACGTTCTATCCGAGGTGGCCCTGGGAGCGGAATACCGGTGGTTGGACGTGGGTAGCTGGCTTCGGGGGACGCTCACCGGTGCGGCGTCGGCACAGGAGGACGGTCTAGGGCTGCTTGTTCCGGCCGCCCCGTCCTTCTCTCGGGCGAGCACCGCCTACAAATCCGACGGCACCCAGGTCGCTTCCGGGGTGCCGCGGTATGAGGCTGGCCAGTTTGGGCAGGCGGTGATGGTGGAGGAGGGGACGGTGAATCTTCTCACCAACCCAGGCTTTGAGTCTGGTTCTACAGGATGGGAGCTCAGCGGCGCCTCGGTTCAGTCTGCCGAGAAACGCAGCGGCAGCAATGCCCTGCGAATCACCGACTTGAGCGCGACATCGTCAGCATACGCATCTCAGCAGGTAGCCGCTACGCCCGGAACGACCTATACCCTGTCGGCGTATGCTAAGATGCTGACAGGTATTCAAGTACTCTATCTTGACTTTCTGAACTCCTCCGGCGTGCGAATAGCGGTATACACGTTGGGTTTTTCGGAGACCGCGTGGACGCGCAAAAGCATCACACAGGTAGCGCCTGCGGGTACGGCATACATCAAGGTGTGGCTCTATTCTAGCGATGCGGGCATCAGCGATGGGTATTGGGACGATATCCAGCTTGAGGCCAAGTCCTATCCCACAAGCTATATGGCTGGCACCCGTGCTGCCGAAATCCCGACCATCCCCACGGCGGGGGTGGTGAATGCACAGGCAGGTACCGTCGAATGCTGGGTTAAGCCGCTCCGGGCACCGGGGACGAACGCCCAAGCCATAGTAGATATAGCCGGAACCGGGTTTAACGGACTGATTCTCATGGTTGGGTCGGACGGCAAGCCTTATTTGCAGTATGGCTCCGGCGCGTCCGTGCTGCAGGTAGCGGGGACAACGGTCCTCCAGCCTGGAATCTGGTATCACATTGCCGGGAAGTGGTCGCCCCAAGGCGGGACCATCTACGTCAACGGAGTGGCAGAGAAAAGCATCACAACTGCACCCAACATCGTGCTGACCGGCACGACCTACATCGGCTCCAATGGTGGCACCCAACGGTGGCTTGACGGTCTTATTGACGACCTCCGCATTTCCTCTATCGCCCGGAGCGATGCGGAGATTCTGGCGGCGTACCAGAGCGGAGGACCACTACCGGTGGATGAGTACACCACCTACAAACTCGCCTTCGACGGCAACCTGAACGTAGGGGTTGGCGGCCGCTGGACCTCAGAAGTGGTCGATCCGTCTGGCCTCGGCACGGTTCAGCGCTCGCATCTCGCATGGTCCGAGATTGTGCCGACCGGCGCAACACTCACGCTGGAGGGCCGAAAGTCTATGGACGGGGGGAACACCTGGGACGACTGGGCTGCGGCCTCGAACGGCGCGGCGTTCCCGGGAGTAGCTGACGGAGCCGGCGCCACGGGCCTGCGGCTGCAACTTCGGGCGACGCTTCTGGCTCCAAACGGCGCGAGCCCCCCGAAGATCAATCGCACCATTTTGGCCATGCTGGCCCCGTGGCAGCAGAAAAATGAAGTCGGCTTCTCGGAGGTGGCATGACATGCTGAGACGGCGAATCCGAAGCCCCCTGCGTTTGGGGGATAACGTCACCATCGAAGTGAGGGAGGCCGCCACCGGGCGGCTTCTCTCGCGCCAGACGGCGCATAACCTCGTGACCCTGGCCGGGCGGAACCTGCTCCGGGATGCGCTCCGTGGAGCTGGCGGTCCATACATCCTTACCCACATCGCCGTGGGTGAGGGCACGACCGCCCCCGCGTTCGGCGATATAGCACTGCAATCTGAGTGTTACCGAGCATCGGTGACCAAAGTTGTGGCCGACAATGGCAAGCTTACGCTGCATCTCTACATCCCATCGACGGCTGCCAACGGGTTCAACCTGGCCGAAGCGGGCATTTTCACTTCCTCCGTTGGCGGTACGTTGTTCGCCCGGGTGACGTTTGCGCCGATCGCAAAAAGCGCCAACATCTCCATGGCACTGGTCTGGGAATTGACTCTGAGTGCGGGGTGATAAGGAATGGCGACCACAATCTTCCCCACCGTAAATGATGTTGGTGGCTCCGGCGCTGGCAAGGTACTGAGTGAGGCCAATCTGACGGCCTTGATAAAGATGCTCAGTCAGAACTTCGTCGTCTCGGGGTTCACCCTGCCCTCCAGTGACCCGGACCTGGTAATCCCGGTGGCGGCCGGTGAGGCGATGATCTCCGGCTACCGGGTGGTCCTGGATGCTGCCACCAACGTCACGTGCACCGCCAACGCCACCAACCACATCTACCTGAAGCTGAACCGGGACGCATCGGGGAACGTAACCGGGGCGACCTTCGAGGTTAACACGACCGGGACGGCGCCGGCGGATGCGGTAAAAATCGGCATGGCGGTAGCTGGGGCATCGTCAATTACGTCTACTACGGATGCCCGGCCACTGGCGGGCCTGAGGGCGTGGCGCCCGGGTGACATAAAGGTCGTTGCCTATTCGACACCGGAGCCCGGCTGGCTAGAGTGCAACGGCGCAGCCGTCTCTAGGTCTGCGTATGCGGCTCTTTTTGCGGCCATTGGCACGACCTTCGGTGCTGGCGATGGAACCACCACGTTCAACCTACCCGACCTGCGAGGTGAATTCATCCGGGGCTGGGACCATGGGCGGGGTGTAGACCCTGGCCGGGCGCTCGGTAGCTGGCAAGCTGATGAGTTGAAGTCACACCGCCACACAACGAACTTTACTGGCTATTATGCTACTGGGGCAGACGCCCGTGACGGTTTTGGATATGACTTCTACAATGACAAATCGTTCTCGCGGGACACCACATACACAGGCGGCTCCGAGACACGTCCCCGCAACGTGGCTTTTATGTTCGTCATCAAGTACTGATACGGAGGTGTAAGAGATGCCAAGGATCTATCACTACCACCCAGAGACGGGAGAGTATCTGGGCGAATCGGAAGCTCGGGAAAGTCCGCTGGAACCGGGAGTCTTTCTCTTGCCAGCTCATGCCACATTCGAGGCGCCGCCAGAGGCCGGCCCCGGGCAGGTGGCCGTATTCAACGCCGGGGTATGGCACCTGATGGATGCCGCTCTCTTTGATCAAGCGCAGCCCTCGCCGGAACAACCAATGACCACGGAACAGGCATGGGCTGCCCTGCGAGCCGAGCGCAACGCCCGTCTGGCCGCTTGTGACTGGACGCAGCTCCCAGACGTGCCTCTAACCGTTGACCAGAAGGCGGCCTGGGCACAGTATCGGCAGAAGCTCCGGGACCTGCCAGCCGACACGACCGACCCGTGTAACCCGGTATGGCCAGAACCGCCGGCGTAAGGATGAAAGGCACGGAAGAGACACTAGTGCCTCGGGCAACCGGGGCCTTTCAGTTTTCACGAGGAGGCGACGACCATGGCAATGTGTGAGGACCACATCAGACTGAGCAACAACGTGGCGGCACTGGACGCCCGGGTCGAGAACCTGGAGCAGTACAAGGAGAAGCAGAACGGCTCCTTGCAGAGGCTGGCCGACCAGGTGGACGAGATACGGAGGTCCATCACCGGGCTTTTGGGCGGCCTTGTGGTTTCGCTGATCCTCCTCGTCGCCAACCTCGTGGTGACGTTCAGCATGAGGAGGTGAGTCGCGTCGTGAAGCCATCTGCCTTTGTCCGAGAGTACTACCCCCGGGCCAAGTCCATCTGCCGGGCCGCCGGAATCTCGACGGTTGGCTGCCTGGCCCAAGCCGCACTTGAGACTGGCTGGGGTGACCACCACCCGGGCGGGGTGTGGTTCGGGATCAAGCGGTGGCGACAGGGCCAGGAGGCGACGGCCCAGCCGACCTATGAGGTGATCGACGGCCAGAGGGTCAACGTGGAGGCGGGGTTCGTCGCCAATGCGACATTCGAAGACGCGGTGCGGGGGTACTGCGACTTCATTCGGAGCAATCCGCGGTACAAAGCAGCGCTGCTTCACCCCGACGACTGGCGGGCCTACGTGGCCGCGGTGGCCCGGGCCGGGTACGCGACTGACCCGGAGTATCTCGACAAGCTCCTGTCTATCGGAGCCGTGATCGAACGGGAGGTCTACCTGCAAGGGCTGGAGGTGGCCTGAATGATTGAGAAGTCTCTGCGAGCTGTAGGCGGTCGAAAGTTCCTCGTGATGGTCACGGCCACTGTGCTGCTCTGTTTTGGCAAGTTGACGCCGGAGGTGTGGGAACGGGTGGCGATGGTCTACATGGTGGCCAACGCCCTGGCCAAGCTCCCGACTCTGGGAGGCGTTCTCGACAAGCTCCAGAGCCTGGTGGGCAGGCTGACGGGCGAAAGCGGGGGCGGCGAGAATGCTGGCTAAGCTTAGGGCCTGGTGGGATCGGATCAAGGGTTGGGTCGGCTTCGCGGCCGGCCTTCTGTTTTCCCTGGCGCTGACCGTCGCGGCGCGCAGGGAACGTGATCGCACGGGCGAGGAGGCGGTCCCTCACCCGCAGTCCAGGGGCCGCTCGGGCGACGGCCGGCGGCCCAGAAGACCAGGGTTCTGACTTTCGACCCCGTATGGCGGCTCCCGACGTGGTGGGAGATGCTCATTTGCCGGATCGTGATGACGCTCCGGACGATGATCTGGGGAGGGTTTTGAGGATGAGACGCAGGACGAGGGCCATCTGGTCCGTGGTGGCCATCGTGGCGATTCTGACGGTGTGGCTGGCCGTGTTCGTTGTGGCTGCGGTGAAGGCCGAACACCCCGCCTGGGACTTTGAGGCAGGTTATCAGCTTACGCCGGTGGCGGGCCCCTACGTTTCGGCCCGGGTCAACCTGAGCTTAGGCGAACTGGGGCCCGTCGGGTTCTGGCTGCTGCCAGAGGGCGGGGTGGTGCTCGGCTCGCCGCCGGACTGGTACGGCCGTGTCCAGGTGTTGGCGGACACCCCCTGGGCGACTATCGGCGCGGAGGTGCGGGCAGGCGAGGGGGCGGCGACGCGGGTGTTCGTTCGGTTCGGGCTGTAGGGCGTTCTGCTGGACCGCCGAGGCCGTCCTCGATGCCATCCGCCGTCGGCATGCTGAGGGCCGCGGTCTTGCTAACCGCTTGCTAACATATCGCGCAAAATGGAGAGCATCAGAACGATTCGCCGTCCCGGGCCACGACAAAAACGCCGTACTACAGGGCATGCGGCAGAAGGGGCTGAATCGAACACCACGGGCCACACATCCATGGTAAGGATGGGGTCGCCAGTTCGATTCTGGCCGTGGGCTCCAAGATTTGAGGGGCTGTCCCAAGCATAGGGGCAGCCTTTTGCCTTGTCTCGTCGCCTGGGCGGTCACGGGAACTCTGCCCAGAAGCGCTCGCACCGGAAGCGATCATCGCACACCTGCCGCAGCTTCCGGGCGAGTTTGAGAATGACTGTTGCAGAGTCTTGCCCAGATCTTGCTTTCGCTTCACCATACTCCCTGGTCAGTCGATAGACCTGTTCAGGGTATTGGAGCAGAGCGCAAAGGATGTCTCTTGCTTCCCGCCCGAGAGGCGACCGGGTCTCGTAGGCGCGCAGGATACTGCGCGCCATTGCCGCGTCCCACCTGGTCCGCCGCATGGTCCGGCGCAAAAGCCGGGCCAGATCGGTCTCAGGCAGGTCGAGCTTGACGGAGTCGAGGTCGATAAGGTACGGGACTCCGTCGGAGCCAAGGATGAAGTTGCGGTCTGACGGGTCGCCGTGGCACAGGGAGGAGGCTTCCGCGGCCCACGCACAACGTTCGGCGTAAGCCGTGCCAGCCAGCTTTCGGACGGCTTCGTCCAACTGGCCGATCGCCCACGGCCCGATGTGCCGGAAAACGAGCTGGAACTCATCCGGTTCGGCCGCGGCGGTCGCCTGCCGAAGATGCTCACGGAGCGCGTCGGCCTTCCGCCGGAGCTTCTTCGGCCATTTACCAAGGCTACTCCGCAGCGGCAGGCCAGGCGGGGGGCGGAAGCCTGACGCTGCTCGGTGAAACTCAGCCAGCGTATCAGCGCAGCGGGCGATGTCGTCATGAATCCGGTACTGAGGTTCTCTTCCCTGGCGCCAGGGGGTGACGGTCCACAGGTCCCCGTCCCATTCGCAGAATGGCTTCCCGCTCAGAGTCGGGAGAAAGGGGGCGGTCTTCAGGAATCCCTGGCCTTCCAGGTGGTGGAAAAGCCGGTCAACCAGGGCAAAGCGCCCGGCGTTTCGCTTTGCGCGCTTGAGGGCGACGACCCCTTCGGAGCAGGCCACGCGATAGGCCGCACGGACCGGTTCCACCGCAAGGGGAGAGATCCCCCACCGGGACGCGATCGCCGCGATTTCCGCCAAATCGACCTCCCGCCTCATGGTCCCGCCAAGTTGCTCCTTCTCAAGGGGGCTGCCTCCTTTCCCCTCTTGTCTTGCACTATGCCTTATGCAGATCCCTTCGGGGTGTTCCGGCCTTCCCAGCGAAACAAGGCCAACGGGCGCGGAGGGGTGAAACGAACGTTCTGGCTTCTGTTGACAGCCCCGGGCAAGTGTGATAAATTCTATTAGTGTCTGACCCTGGCCACGCCTCCGGGCGTACAGGGTGGGAGAACCCGGGAGGTGGGCCCATGCGAGTCGCCATCACGCTTGCCTGTGAGCAGTGCAAGAACCGGAACTACCGGACGAACAAGAACAAGAAGAACGATCCCGATCGAATCGAGCTGCAGAAGTACTGCAAGACCTGCAAGACCCACACCCTGCATAAGGAGACCCGCTAGCCATGGCCGTACCGACCGCCAACTCCCCGGCCAAGGGTAACCGGCTTGCCAAGTACCTCCGGGACGTCCGGGCCGAGATGCGCAAGGTCCAGTGGCCGAACCGGAAGGAGCTCGTCGCCTACACCTATGTGACGTTGGTTACGGTGGCGGTCGTGGCTCTCTTCATCTTTCTGATCGACTTGGTCTTTTCGGGTGCCCTGAAACTGATCATGAGGTCGTTGGGATAAGTGGATCCGGAAATCACCGAGGGCGGCGAGGGTCAAGAAGCCCCCCAGGACGAGCGGCGGAAGTGGTACGTGATCCACACGTACTCGGGTTATGAGAACAAGGTCAAGGCCAACCTCGAGCGCAGGGTGGCCTCGATGAACATGGAGGGCCAGATCTTCCAGGTCGTCGTTCCGATGGAGGACGAGATCGAGATCAAGGACGGGAAGAAGCGGATCATCAAGCGGAAGATCTACCCGGGCTACGTTATGGTGGAGATGATCCTCACCGACGAGTCCTGGTACGTGGTTCGCAACACGCCTGGCGTGACCGGATTCGTGGCTTCGGGAGCCAAACCGGTCCCCTTGGACGAGCGGGAGGTCCGGATCATTCTCCGCCAGATGGGCGTCGAGACTCCGATGCCGCGGATTGAGTACCCGGTGGGTACGGCAGTCAAGGTCATTTCCGGGCCGTTCGAGAACTTCGGCGGGGTGGTGGAGGAGGTCATGCCGGACCGCGGCAAGCTTAAGGTCCTGGTTTCGATGTTCGGCCGGGAAACCCCGATCGAACTCGACTTCAGCCAGGTGGAGAAGATTTAGGAGGAAGCGACAGTGGCCAAGAAAGTTACGGCAATCGTCAAGCTGCAGTGCCCGGCAGGCAAGGCCACGCCGGCGCCCCCGGTTGGCCCGGCCCTCGGCCAGCACGGCGTCAACATCATGGAGTTCTGCAAGAACTTTAATGAACGGACCAAGGATCAAGTGGGGATGATCATCCCGGTCGAGATCACGGTCTACGAGGATCGCTCCTTCACCTTCGTGACCAAGACCCCGCCGGCGGCAGTCCTCCTGCTCAAGGCGGTCGGGATTGAGAAAGGGTCAGGCGTCCCCAACAAGGACAAGGTGGCAAAGGTTTCCCGGGCCAAGGTCAGAGAGATCGCCCAGCTCAAGATGCCTGACTTGAACGCGGCGACGCTCGAGGCGGCGGAACGGATGATCGCCGGGACGGCCCGGTCGATGGGGATTGTGGTGGAGGATTAACCGACGGGCGACCGGTTTGCGGTCAGGACCACTGTGGGAGGGCGCTAGCCCGCTGGCACCACGAGGAGGCAGAATTCATGGGTCAACACGGCAAGAAGTACGCTGATTCCCTCAAGCTTATCGAACGGGAGAAGTTGTATCCTGTCTCGGAGGCGGTCCGTCTGGTGAAAGAGACCGCCAAGGCCAAGTTTGACGAGACCATCGAGGCCCACATCCGCCTTGGCGTAGATCCCCGCCATGCCGACCAGCAAGTCCGCGGCACGGTGGTGCTGCCCCACGGAACCGGAAAGACCGTTCGTGTGGCCGTGTTCGCTAAGGGTGAGAAGGCTAGGGAGGCGGAGGAGGCCGGAGCGGACATCGTTGGCGCCGAAGATCTGGCGGAAAGGATCAACGGCGGGTGGACCGACTTCGACGTGGCCGTAGCCACCCCTGACATGATGGGCCTCGTCGGGAAGCTCGGGCGGATTTTGGGCCCCCGCGGGTTGATGCCGAACCCCAAGACGGGGACGGTCACGATGGACATCGCCAAGGCCATCAAGGACATCAAGGCTGGTAAAGTGGAGTACCGGGTCGACAAGGCCGGGATTATCCACGTGCCGATTGGCAAGGCCTCCTTTGACGAGGAGAAGCTGGCGGGCAACTTCCGCACTCTCATGGGGGCGGTCGTCAAGGCGAAACCGGCGGCGGCCAAAGGGACGTACCTGAAGAAAATCTCGCTAGCGTCGACGATGGGTCCGGGAGTCAAAGTGAACCCGGGCGATCCTTCGCTGACCGCTGCGGAGCACGAGTGATCGCCCGCCCGAAGGCGGGCGGACTGCAATAACAAAAGAACACGCGCCTGAGACAGCAGGTATCCTGCGGGAGTTAAGCGGCTCAGCCGGCCTGCCGAGGCCAAGGTTGCACCTCACCCATTGGGGTTGTGGGTGGTCTATCCTTCAGGCCTCGCCTCCGCGGGGCCCTTCTTGTTGAGCCCGGGCGCGTTTCAAGACCTGGTTTACCGATGGCAGGAGGGGGGTGGAAGAATGGCTCGTCCGGAAAAGGAAGCAACTGTAGCGGAGCTGAAAAGCAAGCTTGCGGCGGCGCAGGCGGTGGTGCTGACAGACTACCGTGGCCTGACGGTGAAAAAGATCACGGAACTTCGGCGCCGGTTGCGTCAGGCCGGAGTGGAGTATCGCGTGGCCAAGAACACGCTGACCAGTCTGGCGGCTCGTGAGGCCAACCTGGCGGACTTGGACCAGTACCTCAGCGGTCCGACTGCTCTCGCCTTTGGTGAGACCGACCCGGTGGCCCCGGCGAAGGTCCTGGTGGACTTCGCCAAGGAGAACAAGGAGTTGACCATCAAAGGCGGGGTGCTGGACGGGCGGGTGATTGGGGCTGATCAGATCAAGGCCTTGGCCGACCTGCCGTCGCGCGAGGTGCTGCTCGCCCGGGTGCTTGGCGGGATGCAGGCCCCGTTGGTCGGGATGGCCAGCGTTCTCTCGGGTACGCTGCGGGGTTTCGTCTACGCCCTGGATGCTTACCGCCGCCAGCGGGAGGCACAGGGAGCCTGACAGGTGTACGGGATTTCACGGTGAAAAAAGCTTAAGGAGGCAATCGGCGTGAGCAAGCAACAAGAGATTCTAGAGATGATCAAGGGCATGACTGTCCTCGAACTGGCTGAGCTGGTCAAGGCGTTCGAGGAGGAGTTCGGCGTTTCGGCGGCGGCCCCGGTGGCCGTGGCGGCCGCTCCCGTGGCCGGCGCGGCTCCTGCTCCGGCAGCCGAGGCGGAGAAGACCACGTTCGATGTGGTTCTCACGAACCCCGGCCAGGGCAAGGTCGGCGTGATCAAGGTGGTCAAGGAGATCACCGGCCTAGGCCTCAAAGAGGCCAAGGATTTGGTGGACGCGGCGCCGAAGGCGATCAAGGAAGGCGTCAGTCGGGAGCAGGCCGAGGAGATCAAGGCGAAGCTCGTGGAGGCGGGCGCCGAGGTCGAGATCAAGTAGTTCACCCCCTGGAAGGTAGGCGAGGCTGTCCCACCGGCGTGGGATGGCCTCGCCTGCTGGTGGCGCCGGGCACCGAGCGGCCCGGCCTCTCTGGCTCGTGCAGAGGGTAAATATTGACGGCGCCGCCGGACCATGATACTATATTAAAATGCGAGTACCGTGGGAACGGAAAGAATAGGAACGAGATCGTCCGGAAAGGCGAAAGTATCTCAGGTGCCCAGCGACAGCGTCAATCACTTCTCTCATCCGTTGGAGCGAGGCCGTCCAGGCCTTGCTTTTCGGCATACCTTTGTGCTCTTGGTGAAAGTCGGCGCTTAAGGGGTGGAACGCGTGGCCAAACCGCAGACGTTCGGGACGCGAGAGCGGCTGAGCTTCGCCAAAATCGAAGAGATAATGGCGATGCCCAACCTGATCGAGATCCAGCAGAGGTCGTACGACTGGTTCCTCAAAGAGGGTCTCCTTGAGGTTTTCCGGGATATCTCGCCCATCAAAGACTTCACGGACAACCTGGTGCTGGAGTTCATCGACTACAACCTGGGCGAGCCCAAGTACTCCATCGACGAGTGCAAGGACCGCGACGCGACCTACGCCGCGCCCCTGAGGGTCAAGGTGCGCCTGATCAACAAGGAGACGGGCGAGGTCAAAGAGCAGGAGGTCTTCATGGGGGACTTCCCCCTGATGACCGAGAAAGGGACCTTCATCATCAACGGCGCCGAACGGGTTATCGTTTCGCAACTGGTGCGCTCGCCGGGGGTGTACTTCGGTCGGGAACTCGACGCCTCCGGCAAATACCTCTACACCTCGAGCATTATTCCAAATCGGGGAGCCTGGCTCGAGTTCGAAAGCGACCTGAACGACTGCCTCTACGTGCGAGTGGACCGGACGCGCAAGATTCCGGCCACTGTGCTGGTCCGCGCCATGGGGGTGGCGGAGACGGCGCGGATCATTGAGCTGTTCGGGGAGAGTCCGGCCATCCTGGCGACGCTGGAACGGGACACCTCCGAGACGGCCGACGAGGCGCTGATCGAGATCTACAAGCGCCTTCGCCCGGGGGAACCGCCGACCGCGGAGAGCGCCCGGACGCTTTTCGAGACGCTTTTCTTCGACCCGAAGCGATATGATCTGGCCAACGTCGGTCGCTACAAGATCAACAAGAAGCTCCGCCTGTCCGAACGGCTGATTGGCGCGACACTGGCCAAGCCGGCGGCCGACTTGGAAGCGGGGACGAAGCTTGACCGGAAACTGGCTGAGCGCCTGGAGCACGCGGGGTTGGCCGAGGTCTGGGTGAGCGGACGGGACGACCAGCCGGTAAAGGTCGTGGCCAACGTGGGGGAGGACGGCCGTCAGCCGGCGATGGAGGTCAAAGTCCTCAGCCTGGAAGACGTGGCGGCGACCATCGGCTACCTCAGTAACCTGGTCAGCGGGATCGGCCACGTGGACGATATTGACCATCTGGGGAACCGGCGGTTGAAGTCGGTCGGCGAACTCCTGCAGAACCAGTTCCGGATCGGATTGGCCCGCATGGAGCGGGTGGTGCGGGAGCGGATGACCATCCAGGACATCGAGATCATCACGCCGCAGGCTCTGATTAACATCCGGCCGGTGGTGGCAGCGATCAAGGAGTTCTTCGGGTCGTCGCAGCTTTCGCAGTTCATGGACCAGACGAACCCGCTGGCCGAGTTGACCCATAAGCGGCGCCTCTCGGCCCTCGGGCCGGGTGGCCTCTCCCGGGAACGGGCCGGCTTCGAAGTCCGGGACGTCCACCACTCGCATTACGGGCGGATGTGCCCCATCGAGACGCCGGAAGGTCCGAACATCGGCCTTATCGGCAGCCTTTGCACCTACGCCCGAATCAACGAGTACGGCTTTATCGAGACGCCGTACCGAAAGGTCCAGGACGGCGTGGTGACGGACGAAATCCACTACCTGACCGCCGACGAGGAAGACCGTTACGTGGTGGCCCAGGCCAACGAGCCGGTGGATCCGGAGACCCATCGCTTTGTGCACTCGCGGGTCACCGCTCGGTTCAAGGAGGAGATCATCATCGTCCCGGGCGACCAGGTGGACTACGTCGACGTTTCGCCGAAGCAGGTCTTCTCCATCGCCACGGCGCTCATTCCGTTCCTCGAAAACGACGACGCCAGCCGGGCCTTGATGGGTTCGAACATGCAGCGGCAAGCGGTACCGCTGTTGCGAACCGAGGCGCCCTTGGTTGGAACCGGGGCGGAGTACAAGGCCGCGGTCGACTCGGGGGTCGTAGTCTTGGCCCAGGAGGACGGGATTGTCCAGAAGGTCACCGCTAACGAGGTGGTAGTCAAGCAAAAGAACGGCCTCGCCACCTATAAACTATCGAAATACAAGCGCTCCAATCAGGGAACCTGCATCAACCAGAAGCCGGTCGTCTTCAAAGGGCACAAGGTCAAAAAGGGCGACGTGATCGCCGACGGTCCCTCCACCAACCATGGAGAGCTGGCCCTCGGGCGCAACGTCCTTTGCGCCTTCATGCCTTGGGAAGGTTACAACTACGAGGACGCCATACTGATCTCCGAAAAGCTCGTCAAGGAGGATGTCTTCACCTCGATCCACATCGAGGAGTACGAGTGTGAGGCCCGGGACACCAAGCTGGGGGCGGAAGAGATCACCCGGGACATCCCCAATGTGGGCGAGGATGTCCTAAAGGACTTGGATGAGCGGGGGATCGTGCGCATCGGGGCTGAAGTGATGCCGGGCGATATCCTGGTGGGCAAGGTGACGCCGAAGGGGGAGACCGAGCTTACGGCAGAAGAGCGCCTGCTCAGAGCGATCTTCGGCGAGAAGGCCCGCGAGGTTCGGGATACCTCGCTCCGGGTGCCTCACGGCGAAGGCGGGAAAGTCGTCGACGTCAAGGTCTTCACCCGGGAGAACGGCGATGAACTTACTCCAGGCGTCAACAAACTGGTACGGGTCTACGTCGCCCAGAAGCGCAAGATTTCCGAGGGTGACAAGATGGCCGGCCGCCACGGGAACAAGGGAGTCATCGCCCGCATTCTCCCCGAGGAGGATATGCCTTTCTTGCCGGACGGGACGCCAGTCGAGATCGTCCTCAACCCGCTGGGCGTTCCGTCCCGGATGAATATCGGCCAGATCCTTGAGACCCACCTGGGGTGGGCAGCCAAGACGCTTGGGGTGTATGTCGCCACGCCTGTCTTTGACGGGGCGACGGAGGACGAGGTTCTCAATTTCATGAGGAAAGCCGGATTGCCGGAGGATGGCAAGACCGACCTCCGGGACGGGCGGACTGGCACCCATTTCGACCGGAGAATCACGGTGGGCTACATCTACATGTTGAAGCTGGCCCACCTGGTGGACGACAAGATCCATGCCCGTTCCACCGGGCCGTACTCCCTTGTCACCCAGCAGCCCTTGGGCGGCAAGGCGCAGTTCGGCGGACAGCGTTTCGGCGAGATGGAGGTCTGGGCCCTCGAAGCCTATGGCGCCGCCTATACCTTGCAGGAGCTTCTTACGGTGAAGTCTGATGATATCGTGGGCCGGGTCAAGACCTACGAGGCCATCGTCAAGGGGGAGAACATCCCCGAGCCGGGCGCCCCGGAGGCGTTCAAGGTGTTGATCAAGGAGATGCAGAGCCTTGGCCTGGACGTGAAGGTCCTCTCCGAGGAGCTGCAAGAGATCGAGATCAAGGAAGAGGAAGAGGACGTCACGGAGATGGCTCGGGAGCTCGGTATCGACATTCACGGTCGGGAGGACGACGCCGAGGCCCCGCCGCGGTTCCGGCCGGTTCCTGAAGCTGAGGAGGACGAAACGGAAGAGAAAGAGTTCAGCGGGGAGGAGACCAGCGAGGACGGGGAATCGGGCGGCGAGGAGGAACTGCCCGAGGTGTTCGACCAACCCGAGTTGCCGGAGGAGTTCGAAGAGGAGCTGGCTCCGGAGGATCTCCCCATGGGGTTGGATGAGGACGACGACGAGGACGAGGACGAGGAGTAGGCGGTTCGTCGAAGGGGGAAGCACCGTTGTTGGACGTTAATAACTTCGACCGCATCAAGATCGGCCTGGCTTCACCCGAACAGATCCGGGCATGGTCCTCAGGCGAGGTCAAAAAGCCGGAGACGATCAACTACCGCACCCTGAAGCCCGAACGGGACGGCCTCTTTTGCGAGCGCATTTTCGGGCCGACGCGGGACTGGGAGTGCCACTGCGGCAAGTACAAGAGGGTCCGCTACAAGGGCATCATCTGTGACCGCTGCGGGGTCGAGGTGACTCGGGCCAAGGTGCGCCGGGAGCGGCTCGGCCATATCGAGTTGGCGGCGCCGGTCTCCCACATCTGGTACTTCAAGGGCATTCCCAGCCGGATGGGACTGCTCTTGGATCTTTCCCCGCGCACCCTGGAGAAGGTGCTCTACTTTGCTGCCTACATCGTGACCGACCCCGGCGACACGCCGCTGGAAAAGTTCCAACTGCTCAACGAGGCGGAGTACCGGGAGGCCCGGGAGAAGTACGGCAGCGCCTTCAAGGCCGGCATGGGGGCTGAGGCGCTGAAGAAGCTGCTTGAGGAGATCGACCTGGAGAAACTGGCCAAGCAGTTGCGCCAGGAGATCAAGGAATCGAGCGGACAGCGTCGGGTCCGGGCCATTCGACGCCTTGAAGTCGTGGACGCTTTCCGCAAGTCCGGAAACCGTCCCGAATGGATGATCATGGACGTCATTCCAGTTATTCCGCCGGAACTCCGGCCAATGGTCCAGCTCGACGGCGGCCGGTTCGCCACCTCCGACCTGAACGACCTGTACCGCCGGGTAATCAACCGGAACAACCGCTTGAAGAGGCTCTTGGAGCTGGGAGCGCCGGACATCATCGTGCGCAACGAAAAGCGGATGTTGCAGGAGGCGGTGGACGCCCTGATCGACAACGGCCGGCGCGGCCGCCCGGTCACTGGGCCGGGGAACCGCCCGCTGAAGTCGCTCTCCGACATGCTCAAGGGGAAGCAGGGCCGGTTCCGCCAGAACCTGCTCGGGAAGCGGGTCGACTACTCCGGACGCTCGGTGATCGTGGTCGGGCCCGAGCTCAGGCTGCACCAGTGCGGCCTGCCGAAGGAGATGGCCCTCGAGCTCTTCAAGCCGTTCGTGATGAAGAAGCTCGTCGACCAGGGCTTTGCGCACAATATCAAGTCCGCCAAGCGGATGATCGAACGAGTCAAGAACGAGGTCTGGGACGTCCTCGAAGAAGTCATCGCCGAACATCCGGTCCTGCTCAACCGGGCGCCAACCCTGCACCGGCTCGGCATCCAGGCGTTCGAGCCCAAACTGGTCGAGGGCAGGGCGATCAAGATCCATCCCCTGGTCTGCTCGGCCTATAATGCCGACTTCGACGGGGACCAGATGGCGGTCCATGTTCCGCTCTCAGCGGAGGCCCAGGCTGAGGCGCGGCTTCTGATGCTGTCGGCGTACAACATCCTCTCGCCGGCTCACGGCAGGCCGATCGCCACACCGACCCAGGACATGGTCATCGGCTGCTACTACCTGACGATGGAGATTCCGGGCGCCAAGGGCGAGGGGAAGTCTTTTCGCGACTACGCCGAGGTCGAGATGGCTTACGACGAGAAGGTCGTCGATCTTCACGCCAAGGTCTGGTACGGGGTCGGCGGGAAGCGCCGCCAAGCGACGGTCGGCCAGATCATCTTCAGCCAGGCGATCGACGAGGTGTTGGCCAAGGATCCGGAGGACGCGCGAAAGCGGCCGCCGGAGTTGAAGTTCATCGCCCGCCTGGTGGATAAGAAGGAACTGGGGCGGATCGTCGACACGGCGTACCGGAACTACGGCCACGCCCGCACCGCAGAGCTGCTCGACGCGGTGAAAAGGCTCGGCTTTCACTTTGCCACGGTCTCCGGGACGACGATCAGCGTTACGGACCTTTCGATTCCGGCGGAGAAACAGCGGATTATCGACGAGGCCGAGGAGCAGATTGCCCAAGTGGAGCAGCAGCATCGCCGCGGCCTGATCACCGCGGAAGAGCGCTATCGGCGGATCTGTGACATCTGGACGCAGGCCAAGGAAGACATTACCGAGGCCATGCTTCGCAACCTGAGGGAGAACAATCCGCTTAACTCGGTGTACATGATGGCTATCTCCGGCGCCCGAGGCAACGTTTCGCAGCTCTCCCAGCTCGCGGGGATGCGGGGGCTGATGGCGGACCCCTCCGGGCGGATCATCGAGATCCCGATCAAGGCGAATTTCCGGGAGGGTCTGACCGTTCTGGAGTATTTCACCTCCACCCATGGCACCCGGAAGGGGTTGGCCGACACGGCGCTCCGGACGGCCGACTCGGGTTATCTCACCCGCCGGCTGGTTGACGTCGCCCAGGACGTGATTGTCCGGGAGGAGGACTGCGGGACGCACGAAGGGATCACTGTGGGCGCGATCAAAGAGGGTAACGAGGTCATCGAGCCGCTGCGGGACCGGATCGTCGGGCGGTTTGCCGCCGAAGACGTGGTCGATCCTGCAACCGGCGAGCTCTTTGTGCGCAAGGACGAGATGATCACCGAAGGCGTCGCCGCCGCTATCGAGAAGGCGGGGCTCGAGAAGGTGGCCATCCGCTCGGTTCTGACCTGCCGCTCCCGGTTCGGGGTCTGCATCAAGTGTTATGGACGGAACCTGGCCACCGGAAGGGTGGTCGAGGTGGGCGAGGCGGTCGGAATCATCGCCGCCCAGTCCATCGGAGAGCCGGGCACTCAGCTTACGATGAGAACCTTCCACACCGGTGGAGTCGCCGGCGAGGACATCACCCAGGGTCTCCCCCGGGTCGAGGAGCTTTTCGAGGCGCGGCGGCCCAAGGGGCAGGGGATCATCAGCGAAATCGGCGGGACGGTGAAAGTCTCGGAGGTCAAGGGGATCCGCCGGGTGACGGTGACGAGCCCCAGTGGCGAGGAGCGGTCGTACCAGGTGCCGGGAGCCCGCCTCAAGGTGCGCGACGGGCAGACGGTCGAGGCGGGTGACCAATTGACCGAGGGTCCGCTCAACCCCCACGACATCCTGCGTATCCGGGGAGTCCAGGAGGTCCAGACCTATCTCGTGAAGGAGGTCCAGGAGGTCTACCGGTCGCAGGGGGTTGACATCAACGACAAGCACATTGAGGTCATCGTTCGCCAGATGCTCCGGAAGGTCAAGGTGGACGTGGCAGGCGACACCGAGCTGCTCCCCGGAAGTCTGGTGGACATGTTCGAATTCGAGGAGGAGAACGTTCGAGTGACGGCCGGTGGGGGAAAGCCGGCGGAGGGCAAGCCGGTGTTGCTCGGCATCACCAAGGCCTCGCTGGCAACCGATTCGTTCCTCTCTGCCGCCTCCTTCCAGGAGACAACGCGGGTCCTGACCGAGGCTTCGATCAAGGGCAAGCTCGACCCGCTGCTCGGGTTGAAGGAAAACGTGATCATCGGGAAGCTGATCCCCGCCGGGACTGGCATGTCCCGCTACCGGAACCTGCGCCTGGTGGTCAACAATCCGGCCGCAGAGGCCGCCGGACACCCCGCCGGCGGGGCAGTTGCGGAGCAATTCCCGCAGGGCGAAGCAGTGGCGGAAGGGTCGCAATAGAGACCTGGAGGCGGCCTGGACGGCCAGCTTGACACCCCCGGGGGCGGGTGGTACAATACAACAGTGTGTCTTACCGTGTGACACAGAGGTGCCGCCGTGAGCCTTGAGGCTTTGCGCAACCCGAAAAACCGGGTGGTTGGCCTAAAGCAGACCACCAAGGCGGTGGAGCGGGGGCAGGTCCGCTTGGTCTACGTGGCTGGGGACGCCGACGAGCGCCTACTGCGAGACCTCCTGGCCAAGTGCCAGGAACACGGCGTGACAGCGGTAAGGGTGGAAAGCATGTCGGCTCTTGGCAAGGCTTGTGGGATCGATGTCGGGGCCGCGGCAGCCGCCCTGGTGCGGATGGAGTAAGTGTTCTGGAAGGAGGTGTCGCAGTGCCAACAATCAGCCAGTTGATCCGGAAAGGCCGGGAGAAGGTGACGCACAAGAGTTCGGCGCCCGCCCTGCGCTGGGTCTACAACTCCAAGAAGGCCGAGTCGAAGTATGGGGAAGGGGCGCCGCAGAAGCGCGGAGTATGCACGGTCGTTAAGACCACCACGCCCAAGAAGCCCAACTCGGCGTTGCGCAAGGTGGCCCGGGTCCGCCTCACCAACCAGGTCGAGGTGACCGCCTACATCCCGGGCGAGGGACACAACCTTCAGGAGCACTCGGTGGTGCTCATCCGCGGCGGACGCGTGAAGGACCTGCCGGGAGTGCGCTACCACATCATCCGGGGTACGTTGGACACCGCCGGGGTAGCCAACCGGCGCCAGGGGCGGTCCAAGTACGGGGCTAAGCGGCCCAAGGCGTAAGGAGCAGGAGGTACGACGATGCCCAGACGGGGACATGTTGCCGTGCGCGAGGTGGCGCCGGACCCGGTTTACAACTCCGTCCTGGCGACCCAGATCATCAACAAGCTGATGTACTCGGGGAAGCGGGGAGTAGCGGAGTCCATCTTCTATGGGGCGCTGGAGCTGGTCGCCGAGAAAACCGGGAAGGATCCGATGTCCGTGGTTGAACAGGCGATCAAGAACGTCATGCCGGTCCTGGAGGTCAAGCCGCGGCGCGTTGGAGGGGCCACCTATCAAGTTCCGGTCGAGGTGCGCCCGAAGCGCCGGAACGCCCTGGCTTTGCGTTGGCTGGTTCAGTACGCCCGGGAGCGTGGAGAAAAGACGATGGTGGAAAAGCTGGCCGGGGAGATCATGGACGCCGCCAACAATGCCGGCGGTGCCATCAAGAAAAAAGAGGACACGCACAAGATGGCCGAGGCCAACAAGGCTTTCGCCCACTATCGCTGGTAAAGTAGACTCAGACTGTGACAAGGTGAGGTAAGTCAGTGCCCAGAGCTGTACCGCTGGAGAAAACCCGCAATATTGGCATCATGGCTCATATCGACGCCGGCAAGACGACCACGACCGAGCGCATCCTGTTCTACACGGGCAAGGTGCACAAGATCGGAGAGGTCGACGATGGGGCGGCGACGATGGACTGGATGGTCCAGGAGCAGGAGCGCGGGATCACCATCACCGCCGCGGCCACGACTGCCGAATGGAAGGGTTATCGTATCAACATCATTGATACGCCCGGCCACGTGGACTTTACTGTCGAGGTCGAGCGGAGCCTGCGCGTTCTGGACGGGGCGATTGCCGTGTTCTGCGCGGTGGGCGGGGTGGAGCCCCAGTCCGAGACGGTCTGGCGGCAGGCGGACCGCTATCGGGTGCCGCGCCTAGCCTATGTCAACAAGATGGACCGGATGGGGGCCAGCTTCTACCGCACCGTCGAGGAAATGCGGACTAAGCTCGCCGCCAACGCCGTACCGGTGCAGCTGCCTATTGGCGTCGAGGACTCGTTCCGCGGAGTCGTTGACCTCGTCCGGGAGAAGGCCATCATTTACCGCGACGATCTGGGCACAGTGAGCGAGGAGACCGCTATTCCCGAAGAGCTGCGGGCGGACGTGACGCGGTACCGGGAACGGTTGATCGAGGCGGCGGCCGAACTGGATGACGACCTGATGGCGAAGTACCTGGAAGGCGAAGTGCTCAGCGAAGAGGAGCTCAAGGCCGCGCTTCGCCGCGGTTGTCTCGAAGGCAAGCTGGTCCCGGTTCTTTGCGGTTCGTCCTTCCGCAACAAGGGCGTCCAACCGCTGCTGGACGCGGTCGTGGACTACCTGCCCTCCCCACTCGACCTCCCGCCGGTAGTCGGCACCCACCCGGAGAGCGGGCGAGAAATCACCTGCGGGGCCTCGGAGGAGGAACCCTTTGCGGCGCTGGCCTTCAAGATCGTCTCCGATCCCTACGTTGGCAAGCTGGCGTACTTCCGCGTCTACTCCGGGGTTCTGCGGGCGGGATCCTACGTCTATAACTCCACCCGGGGACGGAAAGAACGCATCGGGCGAATCTTGCAGATGCATGCCAACCACCGGGAGGACATCTCAGAGTGTTATGCCGGGGACATCGCCGCGGCCGTCGGCCTGAAAGAGACTACCACCGGAGACACGCTTTGCGACGAGAAGCACCCGATCCTCCTCGAGGCGATGGAGTTTCCCGAGCCGGTGATTGACATCGCCATCGAGCCGAAGACCAAGGCTGACCAGGATAAGCTGGGGATTTCCTTGGGCCGGCTGGCGGAGGAGGATCCGACCTTCAGGGTCCACACCGACCCGGAGACCGGGCAGACGATCATCGCCGGAATGGGTGAGCTTCACCTGGAGATCATCGTCGACCGGTTGCTGCGGGAGTTCAAGGTGGAGGCCAACGTCGGGCGGCCTCAGGTGGCTTACCGCGAGACGATCCGGGTGCCGGCGAGGGCGGAAGGGAAATTCGTCCGGCAGACTGGTGGGCGCGGCCAGTATGGTCACGTCGTCCTGGAAGTGGAGCCACAGCCGCCAGGCAGCGGCTTTGCCTTCGAAAACAGGATCGTAGGGGGAGCCATTCCTAAGGAGTACATCCCCGCGGTGGAGGCCGGGGTTCGGGAGGCCATGGCCAGCGGCGTCCTAGCCGGTTACCCGGTCATCGACGTCAAGGTGGCCGTGGTGGACGGTTCTTATCACGAGGTCGACTCGTCTGAGATGGCCTTCAAGGTCGCCGGGTCGATGGGCTTCCGAGAGGCAGCCAAGCGAGGCAACCCGGTGCTGCTCGAGCCGGTGATGAAGGTCGAGGTAGTCACGCCCGACGAGTTCATGGGCGACGTGATCGGCGACCTGAACGGGCGGCGCGGGCACATCCAGGGCATGGAGCGCAGGGCCAACGCCCAGGCCATTCGGGCCTTGGTGCCGCTGTCCGAGATGTTCGGCTACGTGAACGACCTGCGGTCGCTGACCCAGGGCAGGGCGACCTATATAATGCATTTCGCCCACTACGACGAGGTGCCGGCGAGTATCGCCGAGAAGATCGTCGCCGGGCAGAACGGCGGTTGACGTCCCCCGCGGGGCGATCACCATAGAGATCATTACCAGCCCAAGCAAGGCGAGCAAAGGGAGGTACGCTGAGAATGGCTAAGGCGAAGTTTGAGAGAACCAAGCCGCACGTAAACATCGGAACGATTGGTCACGTAGACCATGGCAAGACGACCTTGACGTCTGCGATCACGATGCTTCTGGCGAAGCGGGGCTTGGCAAAGGTGATGAAGTACGACGAGATCGACTCGGCGCCGGAGGAGAAGGCCCGCGGCATCACGATCAACACCTGCCATGTCGAGTACGAGACCGACAAGCGGCACTATGCCCACGTGGACTGCCCGGGTCACGCTGACTACGTCAAGAACATGATCACCGGCGCGGCGCAGATGGACGGCGCCATCCTCGTCGTCTCGGCGGCCGACGGCCCGATGCCGCAGACTCGGGAGCACGTTCTTCTGGCCCACCAGGTCAATGTCCCGGCGATGGTCGTCTTCCTGAACAAAGCCGACATGGTGGACGACCCGGAACTCATGGAACTGGTCGAGATGGAGGTCCGGGAGCTTTTGAGCAAGTACGACTTCCCGGGTGACGAGGTCCCCGTCGTGCGTGGTTCCGCCCTCAAAGCGATGGAGTGCGGCTGCGGCGAGTGCGAGTGGTGCAAGGGCATCCTGGAGCTCATGGACAGGGTCGACGAGTACATCCCGACTCCGCTTCGTGATGTCGACAAGCCGTTCCTGATGCCGGTGGAGGACGTGTTTACGATCACTGGCCGGGGCACCGTGGCGACCGGCCGCGTGGAGCGCGGGACGGTGAAAGTCGGCGACGAGGCGCAGATTGTGGGTCTGACCACCGAGCCCAAGAAGACGGTCATCACCGGGGTCGAGATGTTCCGCAAGCTGCTCGACCAGGCGCAGGCCGGCGACAACATCGGTTGCCTGCTGCGGGGCATCGACCGGGACGAAGTAGAACGGGGTCAGGTCCTGGCGAAGCCGGGTTCGATCACACCGCACACCAAGTTCGACGCTGAGGTGTACGTCCTTTCCAAGGACGAGGGCGGCCGGCACACGCCGTTCTTCAACGGATATCGTCCACAGTTCTACTTCCGGACGACCGACGTGACAGGGTCCATCAAGCTGCCGGAGGGCGTCGAGATGGTAATGCCGGGCGACAACACGAAGTTCACCATCGAGCTGATTACTCCGATCGCCATGGAGGAAGGGTTGCGGTTCGCCATCCGCGAGGGCGGCCGGACCGTTGGCGCCGGAGTTGTCACGAAGATCCACGAGTAAGCCCACAGGGTTGGGCGGGGCCGGCGGCCCGGCTCCGCCCAACCGTTCGGAGCAACGATGAGGCGGGAGGTTGCCCGGAGAGGACCGGGGGAATTCCCGCGGAGAACGTCCGTTTCGCGAATACGGGCCTGAAGGAGGGGACCCTCTTTGGCGACCGCACAGAAGATTCGGATCCGCCTGAAAGCTTTTGATCACAAGATTCTCGATCAGTCCGCCGAGCGGATTGTGGACACGGCGAAGCGCACCGGGGCGAAGGTCTCGGGGCCGATTCCCCTGCCGACGGAGAAAAACGTGTACACGGTCCTGCGTTCCGTACACATCGACAAGGACTCCCGGGAGCAGTTCGAGACGCGGACGCACAAGCGGTTGATCGACATTTTGGAGCCGACCTCGAAGACGGTTGACGCCCTGATGCGGCTGGACCTGCCGGCGGGGGTCGACATCGAGATCAAGCTCTAGGGGGTGCAACCATGCCGAAGGGCATTCTTGCCAAGAAGATAGGCATGACCCAGATCTTCGACGAGACGGGTGTGGCGGTCCCCGTAACCGTCCTTGAAGCGGGTCCCTGTCCGGTGGTGCAGGCGAAGACGGAGCAGACCGACGGCTACACCGCCATGCAGATCGGCTTCGGTGAGGCCAGTGAACGGCGGGCGCGCAAGCCGATGAAAGGGCACTTTGCCAAGGCTGGGGTGAAGCCGGTCCGCTGGGTCCGGGAAGTGCGTTGCGCCCCGGAGGAATTGAAGGAGGTCGGCAGCGTCATCACCGCCGATATCTTCAAGCCCGGCGACGCGGTCGACGTGACCGGCCTTTCCAAGGGTAAAGGTTTCGCCGGCGTCATCAAGCGATGGAAGTTCAACCGGGGTCCGATGAGCCATGGCTCCATGTACCACCGCCGGACTGGTAGTCTCGGTGCGACCGACCCGGCCCGGGTCTTCAAGAACCGGAAGATGCCCGGGCGGATGGGACACGAACGGGTTACGGTTCAGAACCTCAAGGTGGTCAAGGTGGACCCGGAACAGAACCTGATTCTGGTGCGGGGAGCCGTCCCGGGCATCAAGGGCTCGCTCGTCATCGTGAAGGAAAGCGTCAAGGCCTAGCCCGGGGGAGGAGGTAGCACGCAGTGCCAACCGTCAACGTAGTCGACATGAACGGCCAGAAGGTCGGCGAACTGGACCTGCCCGAGGCGGTCTTCGCCGTTGAGGTGAACGAGGGCCTGATGCACGACGCCGTGGTAGCGCATCTGGCCAGCCAGCGGCGGGGGACCCATGATACCAAGACCCGGGGTGAGGTTTCCGGTGGCGGCCGCAAGCCGTGGCGCCAGAAGGGGACTGGTCGGGCCCGGCAGGGCTCCATCCGGGCGCCGCAGTGGACCGGCGGCGGCACCGTTTTCGGTCCGACGCCCCGGGAGTATGCGTATAAGCTACCGAAAAAGATGCGGCGACTGGCCCTGAAGTCGGCCCTGTCGGCGAAGCTCGCGGCCGAGGAACTGGTCGTGGTGGACGAGTTGAAGCTGTCCGAGCCGAAGACGAAGGACATGGCGGCCGTCTTGCGGGCGCTCAACGCCCCGGAGGCGCTGGTCGTCACGGCCGGACCGGATGAGACGGTGAGCCTTGCCTCCCGCAACCTGCCGGGAGTCAAGACGACCGCGGCCGCCGGCTTGAACGTCTACGACATCTTGAACCACGACCGCCTGGTCATGACCCGCGACGCCGTGGCGAGGGTGGGGGAGGTATTAGCCTGATGGATGCCAGGGACATCATTCGGCGGCCACTGGTCACCGAGAAAAGCACCGGCCTCATCGGGGAGCGGAACCAGTATACCTTCGAGGTGGCGCCGGGGGCCAACAAGACCGAGATCAGACGGGCGGTCGAGGAGATTTTCAAGGTAAAGGTCCTGGCGGTCAACACCGTTCGGGTTCCGGGCAAGCTGAAGCGGCAAGGCCGGTTCGTCGGAAAGACCCCGGACGTCCGAAAGGCCGTGGTTACCGTACGGCCGGGCGACCGGATCGAGGTCTTCGAAGGAGTATAAGTTTCCCAACGCTTTTGGGAGGGGAAGTGTGATGCCAGTCAAAACGTTCAAGCCGACCTCGCCCGGGCGCCGGACGATGACGGTCTCCACCTTTGAGGAGGTCACTGCCGAGAGGCCCGAACGGTCGCTGGTGGAGCCCTTGACGAAGAAAGGCGGGCGGAACGCTTACGGCCGGGTGACCGTGCGTCACCAGGGCGGCGGGCATAAGCGCAAGTATCGGGTGATCGACTTCAAGCGGGACAAGGACGGGGTCCCCGCCAAGGTGGCCACCATCGAGTACGATCCCAACCGGTCGGCTCGGATCGCCCTCTTGCACTACGCTGACGGCGAGAAGCGGTACATCCTGGCTCCCTTGGGGCTTTCCGTCGGGGACACGGTGGTCTCAGGCGAGAGCGCAGACATCAAGCCAGGCAACGCCCTGCCGCTCGGCAAGATCCCGGTGGGGACGACCATTCACAATCTGGAGCTCAAGCCCGGGAAGGGAGCCCAGTTGGTTCGGGCCGCCGGGGCGGGGGCCCAGCTCATGGCCAAGGAAGGCGAGTATGCCCATGTCCGGATGCCTTCCGGGGAGATGCGACTGATCCACACCAACTGCAAGGCCTCCATCGGCCAGGTTGGCAACGTGGACCACGAGAATGTCTCGTTGGGAAAGGCCGGGCGGAAGCGATGGCTGGGCGTGCGCCCGACGGTCCGGGGCGTGGTCATGAACCCGATCGACCACCCCCATGGCGGTGGCGAAGCCCGGGCGCCGATCGGCCACCCCGGTCCGCTGACGCCGTGGGGTAAGCCGACGTTGGGATACCGCACTCGGAAAAAGAAGGCATCCGATAAACTGATCGTCCGCCGGCGGAAGAAGTAGGCGGCAAGGAGGGCTGGGAAGTTGGCCAGATCGCTGAAGAAAGGCCCCTTCATCGATGAGCACCTGATGAAGAAGGTCCAGGCGATGAACGAGAAGGGTGAAAAGCGGGTCATTAAAACCTGGTCCCGCCGTTCCACGATCTTTCCGGAACTGGTAGGACACACGATCGCCGTGCATGACGGGCGGAAGCACGTGCCGATCTACATCACCGAGGAGATGGTGGGACACAAACTCGGGGAGTTCGCGCCAACCCGGACCTTCCGGGGACATGGCGCTCACACCGAGAAATCCACCGCCTTGAAGTAGGGGGTAAGGACGTGGAGTCGAGAGCGGTCGCAAAGTATATCCGCATCTCCCCTCGCAAGGCCGGCCAGGTCATGGACCTGATCCGCGGCAAGAAGCTGGGCGAGGCGCTTGACATCCTTCGGTACACGCCGAACGCGGGGGCGGAGCTGATCGAAAAAGTGGTTCGCTCGGCCGCCGCTAACGCCGAGCACAACCATGGCATGTCGCCCGCCGATCTGTACATCGCCGAGGCGTTCGTGAACCAGGGACCGACCCTGAAGCGGGTGATGCCCCGGGCGCGCGGCCGGGCTGACCGGATCCGGAAGCGCACGAGCCACCTCACGGTCGTGCTGCGGGAGAAGAAGGAGGGTTAAGCGTGGGGCACAAGACTCATCCGCTGGGGCTTCGGCTTGGGATCATCAAGGATTGGGACGCCCGGTGGTACGCCGAAAGGGAGTATGCTACCCTGCTCCATGAAGACCTGAAGATCCGCCGGTTCATCAAGGATCGGTTTTTCGGGGCGGGGATCTCCAAGGTCGGCATCGAGCGGGCGGCCAATCGGCTGAAAATCTCGATCCACACTGCCCGTCCCGGCATGGTGATCGGCAAGGGCGGGACCGAGGTCGACAAGGTCAAGGGCCAGCTGGAAGCCCTGACCGGGAAACAGGTAGCAGTCAACATCGTCGAGATAAAGCAGCCTGACCTGGACGCCCAGCTCGTGGCGGAGAACATCGCCTTCCAGCTGGAGCGGCGCATCTCCTTCCGCCGGGCGATGAAACAAGCGATCCAGCGGGCCATGCGCCTGGGGGCCCAGGGCATCAAGACCGCAGTCGCCGGGCGGCTCGGCGGGGCGGAGATCGCCCGGTCCGAGTGGTTCCCCGAGGGGAAGGTCCCCCTCCATACCTTGCGGGCCGACATTGACTACGGCTTCGCCGAAGCGAACACAACCTACGGCAAGATCGGGGTCAAGGTCTGGATTTACAAGGGTGAGGTGCTGCCCCAGAAGGGCGGCGCGGAAAGGCCCCGGGACTTCCGGGACGACCGGCCGGCCAAAGTCCGGGATCGGGAGCGGGAACAGCGGGCCCGGGAGCGCGAGGCCGCCATGCAGGAGGCGGCCAGGACGCAGGAGGGGGGCGAATAACCGATGCTGGTACCGAAGCGGGTCAAGTATCGCAAGCAGCAGCGTGGCCGGATGACCGGAAAAGCCGGCCGGGGTACAGAGGTGTCGTACGGCGAATACGGCCTGCAGGCGGTGGAGGCGGGCTGGGTTACAGCGACGCAGATCGAGGCAGCCCGAATCGCCATGACCCGGTACATCAAGCGGGGTGGAAAGGTCTGGATCAAGATCTTTCCTGATAAGCCAGTGACGGCGAAACCGGCTGAGACACGAATGGGGTCCGGCAAAGGGGCGCCGGAGTACTGGGTCTCGGTTGTGAAGCCGGGCCGGGTGATGTTCGAGATCGCTGGGGTCTCGGAGGAGACGGCCCGCGAGGCCATGCGACTGGCAGCTCACAAGCTCCCCATCAAGGCGAAGTTTGTCAAGGCGGCCGAGATTGCCGCAGAGGCGGGTGGTGAGCCACATGAAGGCTAAGGACATTCGAGACCTGACCTCCGAGGAGATTGAGCACCAGGTCAAGGACTTGAAAGCGGAGCTCTTCAACCTGCGCTTCCAGTTGGCGACGGGGCAGTTGGACAATCCGATGCGCCTTTCCGAGGTGCGGAAGAGCATCGCTCGGTGCAAGACCATCCTGCGGGAGCGGGAGCTGAAGATCAACGCCGGTGGGACCACCCGGTAGGAGGTTGGGGCTATGCCTACGAGGAACGAGCGCAAGGAACGGGTCGGCGTGGTCGTGAGCGACAAGATGGACAAGACGGTCGTCGTGGAGGTGGAGGACCTGGTCCGCCATCCCCTGTACGGCCGGACCATCAAACGCACGGTCAAGTTCAAGGCCCATGACGAGAACAACGAAGCCGGGATCGGGGATCGGGTCCGCTTGATGGAGACCCGCCCGCTCTCCAAGGAAAAGCGCTGGCGCGTGGTGGAGATCCTGGAGAAGGCCCGGTAGGCTTAAGACTGGGGGGTCAACAGTGATCCAGCAGGAGACGATCCTCAACGTGGCCGACAACTCCGGGGCCCGGCAGCTCCTTTGCATCCGGGTCTTGGGCGGGTCGAAGCGCAAGTACGCCACCGTCGGCGACGTCATCATCGCCTCAGTGAAAGACGCCGCCCCGGGCGGAATGGTGAAGAAGGGCGAAGTCGTCCGGGCGGTGGTGGTGCGGTGCGCCAAAGAGACGCGACGGCCCGACGGATCCTATATCAAGTTTGACGAAAACGCCGCGGTGATCATCAACCCGGACGGCAACCCGCGGGGGACCCGCATCTTCGGTCCGGTGGCGCGGGAGCTTCGGGACAAGGACTACATGAAGATTATCTCGCTGGCGCCGGAGGTTCTTTAGGCGAGGAGGTTAACGATGGCCGGCAAAGTGCACGTCAAGAAGGGCGACCTCGTCAAAGTCCTGACCGGCAAGGATCAGGGCAAGCGGGGCAAGGTCCTGTCAGTCGATCCGAACAAGGGCCGGGTCCTGGTGGATGGGGTGAACATCCTGAAGCGCCACACCAAGCCAACCCAGAAGATCCCGCAGGGCGGCATCGTCGAGCGGCCGGGGCCGCTTGCGGTCAGCAACGTCATGCTGGTCTGCCCCAACTGCGATCAGCCCACCCGGGTCGGACGGGAGCGGGACGAGCAAGGCAACGCGCGGCGGATCTGCAAACGCTGCGGGAAGCCGATCGACTAGGCAAAGGGAGGTTCCGCGGATGGCACCTCGTTTGAAGGAGAAGTTTCTCAAGGAAGTGGTCCCTGCCTTGCGGGAGCGGTTCAAGTACAAGAACCCGATGCAGGTACCTCGAATCGAGAAGGTGGTCATCAACATGGGCGTGGGCGACGCAGTGGCCGATCCGAAGGCCCTGGACGCCGCCGTGGCTGATCTGACCACCATCACTGGGCAGAAGCCGGTGATCACGCGGGCCAAGAAGTCGATCGCCGCCTTCAAGATCCGCCAGGGGATGGCTATCGGAGCCAAGGTCACCCTGCGGGGCGACCGGATGTATGAGTTTCTCGACAAGCTGTTCAACGTGGCGCTGCCCCGTATCCGGGACTTCCGTGGGCTTCCCTCCCGGGCGTTCGACGGGCGCGGCAACTACACCCTCGGCCTCAAGGAACAGCTCATCTTCCCGGAGATCGACTACGACAAGGTCGACAAGATTCGGGGGATGGACGTGGTCGTGGTCACGACGGCCAAGACCGACGAAGAGGCCGGAGAGCTCCTGAGGCTGATGGGCATGCCCCTCCGGGCGTAGCCTGGGAAGAAGAGTAAGGAGGGAAACGGTTTGGCCAAGAAGTCGCTCATCGCCAAGGCCGCCCGGCCACAGAAGTTCAAGGTGCGGGCGTATCATCGGTGCAAAGTCTGCGGCCGGCCCCGGGCGTTCATGAGAAAGTTCCAGATGTGCCGCATCTGCTTCCGGAGACTGGCGCTGCAGGGGCAGCTCCCCGGAGTGACCAAGGCCAGCTGGTAAGCGGAAGGCGCATTTGGGAAGGGGGTTTTTGACATGGTCATGACGGACCCGATCGGCGATATGCTGACCCGGATTCGCAATGCCAGCTCCGTCCATCATCACAGCGTGGATGTCCCGGCCTCCCGGCTCAAGCTGGAGATCGCCCGGCTTCTGAAGGAAGAAGGCTTTGTCCGGGACGTCGAGCTGATCAACGAGGGCGGTAAGCGGGCGATCCGGATTTTCCTCAAGTACGGTCCGCAGAAGGAGACGGTCATCTCCGGCATCAAGCGGATCAGCCGGCCGGGCCTGCGGGTCTATGCCCGCAAGGACGAGGTGCCTAAGGTGCTCGGGGGGCTGGGGTGCGCCATCCTGTCGACGCCCGAGGGCCTTTTGACCGATAAGCAGTGCCGGCAGAAGGGCATCGGCGGCGAGGTCCTCTGCTACATCTGGTAACCGAGTTGCGGTAGGAGGTGTACCAATGTCCAGAATCGGCAGGCTGCCGGTGCCCATCCCGGAGGGGGTTGCGGTCAACCTCGAAGGTAACGTGATCCGGGTCAGGGGCCCCAAGGGGGAGCTCGTCCAGGAACTCCACCGCGACATCAAGGTGGAAGTGGCGGACGGGCAGATCCGCGTGAGCCGCCCGAGCGACGACGGTTTCCACCGGGCGCTGCACGGCCTGACCCGGAGTTTGATTGCCAACATGATCGAGGGTGTGACCAAGGGGTTCCAGAGAAACCTGGAGATTTCCGGGGTCGGCTACCGCGCTGCCAAAGACGGGAAGGCCCTCGTGCTGTCGATGGGCTATTCCCACCCGGTGAGAATTGAGCCGGAGCCGGGCATCGAGTTTGACGTCCCGGCACCGACCAAGATTGCAGTAAGAGGGATCGACAAGCAGGCGGTGGGGCAAACCGCCGCCCGGATCCGCGGAGTGCGGGAGCCCGAACCGTATCTTGGCAAGGGTATCCGGTACGAGGGCGAGGTCATTCGCCGAAAGGCGGGCAAGGCCGGTAAGGCTGCCAAGAAATAAAGGAGTGTGACAGCCGGTGTTGACACGCGTTGACCGCAAGAAAAGCAGAGCGGTGCGGCACCTCCGCGTGAGGAAGCGGGTCCGGGGGACGGCCGAGCGCCCCCGCCTGGCCGTCTTCCGGAGCCTGAACCATATCCATGCCCAGATCATCGATGACGACGCCGGCCGAACCCTTGTTTCCGCCTCTACGGTCGAGCCCGAACTGCGGAAGAAGCTGAAGAGCGGCGGAAATACTGAAGCGGCCAAGGCGGTGGGCGAGCTGATCGCCGCCCGGGCGAAGGAGTCTGGGGTGAAAGCCGTGGTCTTCGACCGCGGTGGGAACCTCTATCACGGCCGCGTCAAGGCCCTGGCCGAGGCGGCTCGCGAAGCAGGGCTCGAGTTTTAGGCGGCGGGAAGGGAGGTAAGGTTCTTGGCAAGGCCGGAAGCTGGCAAGCAGGAGTTCCAAGAACGTGTCGTGTCCATCAATCCGGTGTCCAAGACGGTCAAGGGCGGCCGGACGCGGAGTTTCTCCGCCCTGGTGGTGGTGGGCGACGGTGAGTCGAAGGTCGGAGCTGGGCTGGGCAAGGCCAAAGAGGTGGCTGACGCGATTCGCAAGGCGATCGAAGACGCCAGGAAGAACATGATTGAGGTTCCCCGGGTGGGGAACACCATTCCCCACGAGGTTACCGGGATCTTCGGCGCCGGGCGGGTGCTTTTGAAGCCGGCGGGCGCCGGTACCGGGGTGATCGCCGGCGGGCCGGTCCGGGCCGTCCTGGAGCTGGGCGGCATCCGGGACATCCTGACGAAGTCGTTGGGCTCGGATAACCCGATCAACATGGTGCGGGCCACCATGGCCGGCTTGAAGAGCCTGAAGAGAGCTGAGGAGGTTGCCCGCCTCCGCGGCAAGAGCGTTCAGGAGTTGTAGGAGGAAGGCCGATGAAGCTCAAGATCACCTGGGTTAAGAGCAGCATAGGTGAGCCTCAGGAGCAGAAGGACACCATCCGGGCGCTGGGGCTCCGGCGCCTCAACCAGTCGGTGGTGCACCCTGATAACCCTGCCATCCGCGGCATGCTGTTCAAGGTCAAGCACCTGCTTGCCGTGGAAGAAGTTGAGGGTTAGGAGGAATCAGCGTGAAGCTCAGCGAACTAAAGCCGGCCCCGGGGGCGCGGCAGACGCGCAAGCGGGTGGGCCGGGGCACCGGCTCGGGCCTCGGCAAGACCTCGACCAGGGGCCACAAGGGGCAGTGGGCCCGCTCTGGCGGGGGGAAGGGTCCTCAGTTCGAGGGAGGCCAGACCCCGTTGGTCCGGCGGTTGCCCAAGCGGGGTTTCAATAATCCGCTCCGCGAGGGATACGTCGTGGTCAACGTTGGCGAGTTGGAACGGTTTGAGGCCGGAACCACCGTCACGCCGGAGCTCCTGCGCCAGGAGCGGCTGGTGCGCCGGCCAGGGCGGGTCAAGGTTCTGGGCGATGGCGAGTTGACCAAGGCGCTCACGGTTCAGGTCGACGCGGTGAGCAAGGCGGCGGCCGAGAAGATTGTCCAAGCTGGCGGAAAAGTCGAGGTGAGCTAAGTGCTCGACGCCCTGAAGAACGCCTTCCAAATCACCGACCTCCGGAAGAAGCTGGTCTTTACCGCCTTGATGCTGGTGGTGTATCGACTGGGGAGCTTCATCCCTACTCCCGGGGTTGATCCGTCGCGCTTGGCCGAGCTCTTCCGGCAGGGCGGGAACGTCTTCGGGCTGCTGGACCTCTTCACCGGGGGTAACCTTTCCCACTTCACCGTCTTCGCTTTGGGGGTCAACCCGTACATCACCGCCTCCATCATCCTCTCGCTCTTGCAGGTCGTTATCCCGAAGCTGGAGGAGATGGCCAAAGAAGGCGTGGAGGGGCGGAAGAAGCTCGCCCAGTACACCCGGTACGGGACGGTCCTGCTGGCGGTGATCCAGGCGTACGGCACGTACCTGCTGATCAGCCGGGCGCAGTTTGCCGGCGGGGTCTCGGCGATTCTGGACCCCGGCCCGCTGACGACTCTCTTGATCATCAGCACGCTGACCGCCGGCTCGATGTTTCTCATGTGGCTCGGCGAGGTCATCTCCGAGTACGGGATAGGCAACGGGATCTCGCTCATCATCTTCTTCGGCATCGTTGCCCGCATACCACCGGCTACCATCTCGATCGTCCAGTCGATCGGGGCCGGCGGACTCAACCCGCTGGCGGTTTTGGGGTTCCTGGTGATCTCGGTCCTGACCATCGCTGGGGTGATCCTGATCCAGGAGGGTCAACGGCGGATCCCCGTTCAGTACGCTAAGCGGGTGGTGGGGCGGAAGCTATATGGCGGCACCTCAACCCACATCCCGCTCCGGGTGAATCAGGCGGGGGTCATCCCGGTGATCTTCGCCTCGTCGGTGTTGGCCCTGCCGCTTACCCTGCTGCAGTACTTCCCGGCCGGGAGGCGATGGGCCAGCGCCATCGGGTACGGCACGTTCTGGTATAACTTCGTCGAAGTGATCCTGATCGTCTTCTTCACCTACTTCTACACCGCCATTACCTTCAACCCGATGCAGGTGGCGGACAACATGAAGAAGTACGGCGGGTTCATTCCGGGCCTCCGGCCGGGGCGACCGACGGCGGAGTACCTGGAGCGGGTACTCACTCGGATCACCTTGGTGGGCGCCCTGTTCCTGGCGGTGGTTGCCATCTTGCCGGTCATCCTGACCAGGGCGTTTCGGATAGGGGCCTTCGCCTTTGGGGGGACTTCGGTCCTCATCATGGTAGGCGTCGCTTTGGACACGATGCGCCAGATTGAGGCGCACCTGCTGATGCGCCACTACGAGGGATTCATCAAATGAGGCGGATCGTATTGTTGGGCCCGCCCGGAGCGGGGAAAGGGACGCAGGCGGGCTTCCTCAAGGAGCGTTACGGGGTGGTCCATGTGTCCACGGGGGACATCCTGCGGGAGGCTAAGGCGGCGGGGACGCCGCTGGGGCTTTTGGCTAAGGGCTACATGGACCGGGGGGAGCTGGTGCCGGACGAGGTCGTCATCGGCCTGGTGCGGGAGCGGCTCAGCCAGCCGGACGTGCGGGCGAAAGGGTTTCTGCTCGACGGCTTTCCTCGGACGGTGGCGCAGGCTGAGGCGTTAGACCAGCTTCTGCGGGAGTTAGGGCTGCCGTTGGAGGCAGTGCTCAACCTGCAGGTGGACCCGGAGCTGTTGACCCGCCGGTTGAGCCTGCGCCGGTCCTGCCCGGCCTGTGGAGGGGTGTACCATTTGGAGAACCGGCCTCCCCAGCGTGAGGGAGTCTGCGACGCCTGCGGCGCCACCCTGGTCCAGCGGCCGGACGACGCGGAAGAGACGGTGCGGAACCGGCTGGCGGTCTATGCCCGTCAGACCCAGCCGCTGATTGACTACTACGCCGCGCGCGGGCTGCTCCGCAACCTCGACGGGGAACAGCCGATCGAGGCTGTGCGGCAGGCAATCACGGAGGTTTTGGAGCCGGCGGGACAATGATCGTACTGAAGTCGGAGGACGAGGTGCGGATCATGCGGCGGGCGGGGCGAGTGGTGGCCGAGCTGCTCCAGCGGCTCGGGGAGCGCGTCGCCCCCGGCGTCACCACGGGAGAACTCGACCGGTACGCCGAGGATTTCTTCCGCCGCCGAGGAGCGACTCCGGCCTTCAAGGGGTACCACGGATTCCCGGCCTCCATTTGTACCTCGGTCAACGAGCAGGTGGTTCACGGGATCCCGGGTCCCCGCACCTTGAAAGAGGGCGAGATCGTCAGCATCGACGTGGGGGCGATCGTGGACGGGTTTTACGGCGATGCCGCGGCCACGTTCGCGGTTGGGCAGATCCGCCCCCTCGTGCGTCAGCTCCTGGAGGCGACCCGCCAAGCGCTTGACCGGGGGATCGCCCAGGCCCGAGAGGGCAACCGGCTGTCGGACATCTCTCATGCCATCCAGGCGTGGGTGGAGGACCGGGGGTTGTCCGTGGTCCGGGAGTATGTTGGTCATGGGATCGGGCGGGCAATGCACGAGGCGCCGGCGGTCCCGAACTACGGCCCTCCAGGACGCGGGCCGCGGCTTAAGGCCGGAATGGTCCTGGCGATTGAGCCGATGGTCAACATTGGCCGCCCGGAGGTGCAGACGCTGGATGACCGCTGGACGGTGGTGACCGCGGACGGCGAGTGGTCGGCCCACTTCGAGCATACTGTGGCCGTGACCCCCGAGGGACCCCTTATTCTGACCGCCTTGGAGGAGGTGGCGGCCGGGTGAGCGAGGGTGTGGTCGTCGGGCAACTGGTTCGAAGCCGGGCGGGTCGCGATCGCGGCCGGGCGTACCTGGTGGTAGAGGTTCTGCCGGGTCCCTTCGTAAAGGTGGCGGACGGCACCGGGCGGCGGATCGCCGCCGCCAAGCGGAAAAACCTGCGCCATCTGATCATCCACCGGGCGGTGGCGGCCGGTCTCGCTGAGCAGCAGGCGGCCGGGAGGCTCACGGACGAACGGGTGCGCCAGGCGCTGCAGCAGTTGGTGGCCGAGGCGGAAACGTTTAAGGAGGCCGGAGTATGCCCAAAGACGACGTGATCGAGGTCGAGGGAAAGGTCATCGAGCCGTTGCCGAACGCCATGTTCCGGGTGGAGCTCGAGAACGGGTATACGGTCTTGGCTCACATCTCGGGTAAGATGCGGATGAACTTCATCCGGATCCTGCCGGGGGACCGCGTGATGGTGGAGCTGTCGCCGTACGATCTGACCCGGGGCCGGATCACTTACCGTTACAAGTAGCCGTACAGGAGGTTTATGGGGATGAAGGTCAGACCGTCGGTGAAGCCGATCTGTGAGAAATGCAAGGTGATCAAGCGCAAGGGTCGGGTCATGATCATTTGCGAGAACCCGAAGCACAAGCAAAAGCAGGGCTGAGGGGCTAGGAGGTGTCAGAATGGCAAGAATAGCAGGTGTTGACCTGCCGCGGGAAAAGCGGGTCGAGGTGGCATTGACTTACATCTATGGCATCGGCCTGACCACCTCCCGGCAGATCCTCGCCAAGACCGGCGTGAATCCGGACACCCGGGTGCGCGACCTGACCGACGAGGAGGTCACTAAACTCCGGGAGATCATCGACAAGGAATACAAGGTCGAGGGTGACCTCCGGCGGGAAGAGGCCATGAACATCAAACGACTGATCGATATCGGCAGCTACCGCGGGCTACGCCACCGTCGCGGGTTGCCGGTGAGGGGGCAGCGCACGCGGACGAATGCCCGGACCCGGAAAGGTCCACGCAAGACGGTCGGTGTGCGGCGCAAGGCGGCGACCAAGTAAGAAGGGAGGAACGGAAAGTTGGCCAAGCCGAAAAAGGCTGTCCGGGCGAGGAAGCGCGAACGGAAGAATATCCAGAACGGGGTGGCGCACATCCGGTCCACCTTCAACAATACCATCGTCACCATCACCGACACTGACGGGAACGTCGTCGCTTGGTCGTCCGCAGGCAACCAGGGATTCAAGGGGTCGCGCAAGGGGACGCCGTTTGCGGCGGGCATGGCGGCCGAGGCGGCAGCCAAGGCGGCGATGGAGCATGGAATGCGGGAGATCGAGGTTTACGTCAAGGGGCCGGGTGCCGGCCGAGAGACGGCGATCCGCAGCCTCCAAGCCGCAGGACTCAATGTCAACGTGATCAAGGACACCACGCCCATTCCGCATAATGGGTGCCGGCCGCCGAAGCGGCGCCGGGTCTAAGCGAATCGGGAGGTGCGCCACTGAATGGCAAGATACACGGGTGCGGTATGCCGCCTCTGCCGACGTGAGGGAGAGAAGCTTTTCCTGAAGGGCGACCGGTGCTACACCAACAAGTGCGCTCTTGACCGGCGGGGTTATGCCCCCGGCCAGCATGGGCAGTCACGGCGGAGCAAGCCCTCTGAGTATGCGCTCCAGTTGAGGGAGAAGCAAAAGCTCCGCCGAATCTACGGGATTCTCGAGACCCCTCTCCGCAACTACTTCGAAGCGGCCGAGCGGAAGCGCGGCGTCACCGGCGAGAACCTCCTCCAGCTTCTGGAGCGGCGGCTGGACAACGTGGTCTATCGCCTGGGCTTGGCCGGTTCGCGGGCGGAGGCCCGGCAGCTAGTCCGCCACGGCCACTTCACGGTGAACGGGGAGAAGGTAAACATCCCTTCTTTCCTCGTCAAGGCGGGCGATACGATCGCCGTCAAGGAGTCGTCCCGCAAGTTGAACCGGATCCAGGAGATGCTCCAGGCGGCTGGGGCGCGGCCGATCCCGGCCTGGCTCTCCTTCAACCCCGAAACCTTTTCCGCGACCGTGGTTTCGCTGCCCACCCGGGACCAGATCGAGACGAACATCAAAGAGCACCTGATCGTCGAGTTTTACTCCCGGTAAGCGCCCGGATTGTGAGGCAAGGAGGGTAAGCGGATGATTGAGATCGAGAAACCCAAGATCGAAGCGGTGGAGCTGTCCAAGACCTACGGGAAGTTTGTGGTCGAGCCGCTTGAGCGCGGGTACGGCACCACCCTGGGGAACTCCTTGCGCCGGGTGCTCCTCTCCTCGCTGCCGGGGGCGGCGGTTACCTCCGTGAAGATCGAAGGCGTGCTCCACGAGTTCTCCACGCTGGACGGGGTCCGAGAGGACGTCACCGACATCATCCTCAGCCTCAAGGGGCTGCTGGTGAAGATGCACAGCGATGAGCCGGCCACCATCCGACTCCAGGTTGAGCGGGAAGGCGAGGTGACCTCGGCGGATATCGAGTGTCCTGCGGACGTGGAGATTCTGAATGATCCGCCCCTGCATATCGCCACTTTGGAAAAGGGGGCGCGTCTCTTTGCCGAGATCACGGTGGAGAAGGGACGGGGGTATGTCTCCGCCGAGCGGAACAAGAGGCCGGACCAGCCCATCGGCGTGATTCCCGTCGACTCGGTTTTCTCCCCGGTCAGCCGGGTGAATTTCACGGTCGAGAATACCCGCGTCGGTCAGGTCACCGACTATGACCGGCTGATCCTCGAGGTCTGGACCAAGGAAGGGATGATCCTTCCCGACGAAGCCACGAGCCTGGCGGCCCGGATCCTCACGGAGCACCTGGCGCTCTTCGTCCACCTGACCGAGACCACCTCCGACGTGGAGATCATGGTGGAAAAGGAAGAAGAGCAAAAGAACCGGCTGATGGAGATGACCATCGAGGAGTTGGACCTTTCCGTCCGCTCCTACAATTGCCTGAAACGGGCTGGCATCAACACCGTGGAGGAACTAACCCGCAAGACTGAGGAAGACATGATGAAGGTCCGCAACCTCGGCCGCAAGTCGTTGGAGGAAGTCAAGCAGAAGCTAGCCGGGTTGGGTCTGTCGCTCCGCGAGGCGGAGGAGTAGGCGAATAGGCTCAGGAGGTTTGACACATGAAGAAGAACAAGTTGGGCCGGCGGTCCGGGGCTCGCAAGGCCGTGTTCCGGAACCTCGTCACCTCACTGGTCCTCAAGGGCCGGGTGGTGACGACGGAGGGCAAGGCCCCAGCGGTTCGGGCGCTCACCGATAAGATGATCACCTTGGGTAAGCGGGGCGACCTGCACGCTCGGCGCCAGGCGGCGGCGTATCTCCTGGACCCCGAGGCGGTGCAGAAGCTCTTCGAGACCATCGCGCCGCGCTACGCCACCCGGGCAGGGGGCTATACCCGGGAGATCAAGGCCGGCTATCGGCGGGGTGACGCCGCCCCCACCGTGGTCATCGAGTTTGTCTGATGGAGGTTCTCCTGCGGGCCGAGCGCCTGACCCACGTCTACGAGACAAGGGGCGGCGAGCAGCTCCGGGCCTTGGACCAGGTAAGCCTGGAAATCGGGGCGGGGGAGTTTGTCGCGATCGTGGGCCGGAACGGCTCCGGCAAGTCCACGCTGGCCAAGCACTTGAACGCTTTGCTCCTGCCGACCGAGGGACGCGTCCTCGTGGCCGGCCTTGACACTGCCGAGCCGGCCAATCTCTGGACCATCCGCCAAATGGTCGGCATGGTCTTCCAAAACCCCGACAACCAAATCGTCGCGACCACGGTGGAGGAGGACGTAGCCTTTGGTCCGGAGAACCTCGGGCTATCTCCGGAGGAGATCGGGGCTCGGGTCGAGGAGGCGCTGCGAGCCGTCGACATGCTGCCCTACCGGCGACATGCCCCACACCGCCTCTCCGGCGGGCAGAAGCAGCGGGTGGCGATTGCCGGGGTTATTGCCATGCGGCCGCGCTGCATTGTCCTGGACGAGCCCACCGCAATGCTCGATCCGGGCGGGCGGCGGGAGGTTCTCGCTACTGTCACCCGCCTGAACCGCGAGAAGGGCCACACAGTGGTCCTGATCACCCACTTTATGGAGGAGGCGGCCCAAGCCGACCGGGTGGTGGTCATGGAGGGTGGTCACCTCATGTTCCAGGGAACGCCGCGCCAGGTCTTTCGGGATACCGACCGCCTGCGCGACCTCCACCTCGACCTCCCGCCGGTGACCCAACTGGCGAGCCGCCTTGCCGCTTCCGGCTGGCCTGTACCAAGCGACGCCCTCACTGTCGAAGAGTTGGTGGAAGCAGTCGCTGAAGCTTGGGCACAGCGCCAGGCGGGGATTCGAGGGGGCGGCCCCGAGCAGGGGAGACTGCTGTGAGCATTATCGTCTCGAACCTGAGCTACACCTACGCCGGTGGAACGCCCCTGGCAGTGGAGGCTCTGTCTGGGGTCGACCTAACGGTGGCGGATGGGGAGTTTCTGGGGCTCATCGGGCACACCGGCTCCGGGAAGAGCACGCTGATCCAGCATCTGAACGGCTTGATCAAGCCGCCGCCCGGGAAGGTAATTGTGGACGGGATCGACCTGGGGGAAAGGCACACCAACCTCCGGGCGATCCGTCAGAAGGTCGGTTTGGTCTTCCAGTATCCCGAGCACCAGGTCTTCGAGGAGACCGTCTTCGACGACATCGCCTTCGGGCTTCGCAACCTCAATGTCTCTCCTCTGGAGGTGGAGGATCGGGTAGAAGAGGCCATGGCCCTGGTTGGCCTCGACTACGTTGCCCTCAAGGACCGGTCTCCGCTGGAACTGTCGGGCGGGCAGCTTCGGCGGGTGGCGATCGCCGGGGTCCTGGCGATGAAGCCGCGCACCTTGATCCTGGATGAACCGACTGCCGGGCTCGATCCACGGGGGCGCGACGACATTTTGCGCCGGATCGCCGACCTCCGCCGCGAGCTGGGGCTAACCGTGATTCTCGTTTCTCATCACCTTGAAGAAATCGCCCCGCTGGTGGACCGGCTGGTGGTGCTGGATCGGGGCAAGGTACTCCTGGCCGGGCCGCCGCGGGAGGTCTTCCGCCAAGCGGATCTCCTGCGGAAAGTCGGTTTGGACGTTCCGGCGATGGTCCGTGTTCTTCACGGTCTTCGGGCCCGGGGGGTGCCGGTCGAGGGGGAGGCGCTGACGGTGGAGGAAGCCTGGCAGTTGCTGCAGGTCGGGTGGGAGAAGGCATGTTGAGCGACCTGACGATTGGCCAATACCTGCCGCTCGACTCGCCGGTCCACCGCCTCGATCCGCGGACGAAGCTTCTGGCGGTGACCGCGGTGGTGACCCTGCTCTTTTTGGTGCAGGGCTTTCCCGGGTATGGCCTGATCGCAGCTTTCCTGGGCGTGGCGGTAGGCTGCTCGCGTATCTCGATCCGCTATCTGTTTCGGGGGCTTCGGCCGCTCTGGTTCATCATCTTGATCACGCTGGCCATCCACCTCTTCATGACCGAAGGCAGGGTTCTGGCCTACCTTGGCCCGCTCAGGATGACCTACGAAGGGCTGAGCCGGGGGCTGCTCATGGCCGTCCGGTTGATCCTTCTGATTGCCTTCACCTCGCTGCTGACCCTTTCCACTTCCCCGATCGCTCTGACCGACGGAATCGAAAGCCTGCTCAGCCCGTTTCGACGGTTCGGGGTCCCCGCCCACGAGTTGGCGATGATGATGACCATTGCTCTCCGCTTCATCCCGACCCTGCTGGAGGAGGCGGAGAAGATCATGAAGGCGCAGATGGCCCGGGGGGCCGACTTCGAAAGCGGTCACCTGATGCAGCGGGCCAAGAACCTGGTCCCGCTGCTCGTCCCGCTCTTCGTGGGGGCCTTCCGGCGCGCCGACGAGCTGGCCACCGCGATGGAGGCCCGGTGTTATCGGGGTGGCGAGGGGCGGACCAAATTCCACCCCCTCGTGATGAAGCGGGCGGACTGGGTGGTGTTGGCGGGGACGGTGCTCTTCGCCGTCGTGGTGGCCTGGTGGTTTTAGGGATCGGCGAGATGGAGGACGGCCGTCGCAACCTAAAATTGGTGGTGGCGTATGACGGGACCCACTTCCACGGCTTCCAGCGGCAACCCTCCCGGGTCGGGCGGACAGTCCAAGGGGTCCTGGAGCAACGCCTCTTGGAGATCACCGGCGAGCAGGTGAATCTGCGGGTCGCGGGCCGAACAGACACCGGGGTTCATGCCCTGGGACAGGTGGTCAACTTCCTCACCCGCTCCCGGATTCCCCTCGCGGCCTGGGTCAAGGCGATGAACGCCGGGCTGCCCCGGGATGTGCGGGTCGTAGCGGCGGAAGAGATGCCGCAGGGTTTCCACGCCCGGTATGACGCCACGGGGAAGGTCTACCGGTACGTTATCCAAACAGGGCCCGTACCGGCGGTTTTGTGGCGGCGGTACGCCTACTACGTGCCCCACCCGCTGGACGTCGAAGCCATGCGGGAGGGGGGGGCAGCTCTGATCGGCTGCCACGACTTCCGTTCCTTCCAGGCGGCGGGGTCCGCGGTCAAGACCACCGTGCGGACGGTGACCCGGCTCGAGTGGAGGGCCTATCCGTTGGGCGTCGGCGACTTGATCGTCCCGGCTGTGGCTGCCCCGACGGAGACGCCCAGCCAGGGTGAAGCGGCGGCCTCGACGGTTTCGGAGACTGCCCAACTGCTGGTCTTGACCGTGGAGGCGGATGGATTTCTTTATAACATGGTGCGGATCATCGTCGGATTGCTGGTCGACGTTGGGCTGGGGCGCCGGCCGCCGGAGGATGTGACCCGGGTCCGGGAGGCGGGCGACCGCCGAGCCGCGGCGCTGACCGCTCCCCCCCACGGATTGTGCCTGGTGTCAGTCAAGTACTAGGTCAAATACTGATTGACAGGGCCGATCGAGGTGTATTAAAATCTACGGTGGCGATTCTCCGTGAATCCGGCCTTTTCTTTTTCTCCACTGGCAGAGGAGGAGCAACGTTGAAGAAAACGTACCTGGCCAAGCCGTCCGAGGTCCAACGGAAGTGGTACGTCGTGGACGCCGAAGGGAAGGCGCTCGGGCGTTTGGCAGCCCAGGTGGCCGCTATCCTGCGCGGCAAGCATAAGCCCACCTTCACCCCGAACGTGGATACTGGCGATCACGTGGTGGTCATCAACGCCGGCAAGGTGCGCTTGACTGGCCGCAAGGCGACGCAGGAGATGGTTTACCGCCATTCGCAGTATCCCGGAGGACTCCGGGCGGTTCCGATGGGTGAGCTTCTGGTGAAGCAGCCGGAGAAGCTCGTCGAACGGGCGATCCGGGGGATGCTCCCCCATAACCGCCTGGGGCGGGAGATGTTCAAGAAACTCAAGGTCTATGCCGGGCCGGACCACCCGCACGCGGCGCAGGGTCCCGCGCCGCTCGAACTGAACGGGTAGAGGTCGGTTTTTGTCCAAGGTTTGAAGGGAGGCCGTTCTCGTTGCAAGCAGTGAAGCAGCAGCCTACTGGCACTGGTCGCCGGAAATGCGCCGTGGCTCGGGTTAGGCTGGTTCCTGGTAAAGGGCAGGTCATCATCAATGGAAAGGAACTCGGCGAGTATTTCGGCCGGCAGGTCCTTCATGCCCTGGTCCGGCAGCCACTGCTGGTCACCAACACGGAAGGCAAGTATGACGTTATTGCCAGCGTCTACGGCGGGGGAACGACCGGTCAGGCGGGGGCGGTCCGGCACGGGATCGCCCGGGCGCTGCTCCAGTTGGACGAGACGTTGCGGCCGGCATTGAAGGAGGCAGGCTTCTTGAGCCGGGACCCGCGGATCAAGGAGCGGCGAAAGTACGGCCTGAAGAAGGCCCGCAAGGCGCCGCAGTTCTCCAAGCGTTAAGCTGGCGTCACCCAAGCGACGAACAGTATGAGGCTGTCCCAACGCTGAGTACGGGACAGCCTCTTTTTGTGCGCCCGGCACGGGCGCAGGACTAGCGGGTGAAAGTCCCGCACGGAGGTTGGCTGCACCAACCGTTAGCCAAAGGCAAGGGTGTCCGCCGCGAGGCGGAATCTGAAGGAAGCC
>JBLNCL010000013.1:0-17569 GCA_050260635.1 Betaproteobacteria bacterium | reverse complement strand
CTAGCCAAGACCGCCGCCTGCTAGGCGGGCATTCTCTTCGCAGCTTTTACCTTCTTCCACTTCATGAAGGACAAGCATAACAAGGGAGGCTGCCCCGAATTACTTTTGGGACAGCCTCTTTCCCTATCCGGCGGGACTCTGGGGTCTCCCTGCTTCGAACACCGAAAGCTGAAAGGACAGGCGCGGAACTGGTGGAGACCAGGCGATCGCGGAAGGGATGCAGGGCGTCGTGGCGAGCTTCCCCGAAGGTCCGGTCGCGGTCGGCGAGCAGTGGTCCACTCGCTCAGAGCTGACGTTGGGCTTTCCGATGGTGATCGAGACTGTCTCGACTCTTACTGCCAGAGAGGCCGGGAGAACCATCATCACGGGAAAGGGGACTGTCCGGTCCCGCGGAGACGCTGGTGGGCTGGCCCTTGGGGCGGCGAAAGTAAGGCTCGACATCTCCGGTGATGTGTCCAGCGTTACGCAGGTGGATGAAGTCACTGGATGGACCATCCACAGCGAGACCACAGTACGCTTCTCGGGTACGGTCACCCTTTCCGGGCTTCCGGATCAGTCGGAGGACCTCACCCTCCCGGTGTCGTCCGTATCGAGGAGCGTGATCAGTTCCGACCCGCTGTTCTAGCGACAGGTCCGGACAGCGTGAGTCCTGGAGCGAGGGAAGCGGTGGGGTCCGGTGGCCCGACCGCTGGCGTCCCGTCCTTCTTCGCCCGGAATGGCGATTCTCCTGTGGCGAGGAGGCAGCCATTTCCAACACGTGGTCGGCTTCAATCGGAATACGCACTTTACGACTTCAGATAATTGGAGCAAGTAGCGTCCGTATAGTGGTGTAAAAACGAGAGGCCCAGAAGGAAAGGGCCACCGCTCCTCCAAAATGGTGAAGTTGCAGCAAACACCAGGGAGGAGTGAAACGATGGCCCAGTTCCATGTTACCGTAGACGACGAGATTGTGCGAGGACTTTTTCAGCGGGATGACGGTCTGACTAGGCTCGTGGAGTGCGTCCTGAACCAGGTTCTTGAAGCGCAGGTGGCGGAGCAACTTCAAGCGGCGCCTTACGAGCGGACGCCAGAGCGCCAGGGATACCGCAACGGCTACCGAGAGCGGGAGCTGAAGAGTCGGGTGGGAAAGCTCGAACTCGAGATGCCCAGAGTCCGCCAGGGGACCTTTTCAACTGAGTTGTTTGCTCGCTACCAGCGCAGTGAGCAGGCGTTGCTGGTGGCAATGATGGAGATGGTGATCAACGGCGCCTCCACCCGGAAAGTCCGGCGAATCACCGAGAAACTGTGCGGGACGGAGTTTTCCAAATCGACCATTTCCGAGCTCTGCCAGAGGTTGGACGAGGTTGTCCGGGAGTGGAACGAACGGAGCCTGGGCGAGAACCGGTATCCGTTCCTGATCATCGATGCGCTGGTGCTCAAGGTGCGCAAGGGCGGTTCGGTCCGCTCAATGAGCGTTCTGTTGGCGGTGGGGATCAATCAAGAGGGGTATCGTGAAGTAATCGGGCTGAGGCTGGGAGACAGCGAGTCCTTCGACAGTTGGTCGGAGTTCTTCGGTTGGCTGAAACAGCGTGGGCTGAAAGAAGTGGAACTTGTGGTCTCAGACGACCACCGGGGGCTGGTGAAAGCGATCGAGGTGCACTTCCAGGGGACGATGTGGCAGAGGTGCCAGACGCATCTGCTCAGAAACGTCTTGGAGGCTTGCCCCAAGACGCTGCAGGGCGAACTCCACCGGCGGCTCCGGCTGGTGTTCGATGCGCCAGACCTCAGGACTGCCCGGAGACTACTAGATGACGTCTTGGCAGACTTCCAGGAGCGGGCTCCCCGGGCGATGGAACGGTTGGAGAGGGGGTTTGAGGACGCCATGGCTGTGATGGCGCTGCCAGAGCCGTACCGCAGGCGGTTGCGGACGACCAATGGGCTGGAACGCCTGAACGAGGAGATCCGCCGGAGGGAGCGGGTGATCCGGATCTTCCCGAACGAGGAGTCGGTGCTGCGGCTCTTGGGAGCGCTGTTGCTTGAACAGCACGAGGCCTGGACGACCGAGCGCCGGTACCTGAACATGGGCGCCTACTGGGAGTGGAAGCGAGCGCAGGAGAACGCCACAACCTCAGACCAGCGCCAGAAGGGGGAAGCTGCCGCCTAGCTGACCCGAACACCGTTGGAGGAGCATTTTACACCACATCCTGGACTTGACCCAGAACAAAGGAATGGGCACATAGTGCGTCCCTCAGGGCGCACACTACCGTCGGGGTTGCAGCAGCCCTATCGGTCGTGCCTAACGACGAGGGTGGTTGGGTAAGGCCCGCCTATGCTTCGCCCACCGTCCGAGTTCTCTTGAGAAGGTGTCGCACCTCGCACGTGCGGCATCTTCTCTTTTCGCGTCAACGATCTCGCCTCCCCTCTAGAAGGGCGTACCCTCGGTCTTGACGTCGACTGGCTTGGTCAGGTCTATCTCCATCAGCGAAGACTCATCGTTCCACACAGCAAGAAACCTCGTGGTGACATCCGGACGGATGCAGGAACAGTATCTAGCCACAAAGCGCACGAAGTCCCTGCTAGCAATCCTCACGTACCCTTGCCGTGGAGTGAAGCAGAAGCCCTTCTCCTCATCTTCGGGTACCGGCTTCACAACGATCCGCTGCCGCTGGCGGTCAAAGCCCAACATCACCTTCGGAGCCCCGCGCAAGATTTCCACTGCAGCCTTGTTGAACGTCAACCCGTAGCCGGCGACCGAGACAATCGGCGCTCCCAAGGAGGGGTCAAACCATTCGATCTCGCCCAAGTCTCCATCACCATCCTAGCCTAGTTCATTCTAACCGCGCATCAGAATCTTGTCAACCCTCCGCCTATTCTCTGTCGCGAAACAGCGTATTCTCGTACCGCGGGCGACAACAACAGTCTCCCCGTCCGCCCAGGAAGGCGCCCCGACTACTCCTGAGAGTTGCTGCCACCCGCGCCTGTGCGGTGAAGTGCTGACACCGTTCCGAGCGTAAGCTGTCGTTTGGCGCCGCCGGTTGGCAGACAGTTGTCCACACCTCGATGTGCAGAATCGTGGATGCATGGGTGTGTATATCTGTGTGTATGTGTCTGTGCGTATGTCGATGTTTGGATATGTGCGTATGTGGAGAGAGTGTAGGTCGTCACGCTCAATACGTAGCGCTGCGGACACTGATCCCGTGCAGGTTGCGCGCCACACTACATTCGAACATTCCCGTGGGTCCTGCGTGGCGGATCCTTTTACCCCGTTACCGGTGATACGGTTCTCTCCGCATGATCTTGAAGGCCCGGTAGAGCTGCTCGAGCAGGACCACCCGGGCGAGTTGGTGGGGAAGGGTCAAGCGGGAGAGGGAGAGGCGCAAGTTGGCGGCGGTCAGGACCTCCGGGGCCAGGCCGGACGCCCCGCCGATGACGAAGGCGACCGACGGTTGTCCCTCCAAAGCCGACTTGGCCAAGTAATCGGCGAGGCCCTCCGAAGATAGCTCCTGCCCCTGGACGTCCAGGGCGACGAGGTGGGTGCGGGGTGGCTTGGCGAGGATGGCCAGGATCCGCTCGCCCTCGCGGCGGCGGGCGGCCGCCTCCTCGGCGGTCAGTCCGAGTTCCGGCAGGGGCTCCTCCTTGACCTCGACCACCTCGACCCTGGCGTAGGGCTGAAGCCGCTTCAGATACTCCCGGGCCGCGGCCTGCCAGTGGGGCTCCCGCAGCGTCCCCACGGCCACGATGCGCACCTGCACTCGCCTTCCCTCCCCCTTTCTGCCCGGCCAGAGCCCAGGCGGCCGTCAGCTCAACACGCTGCGCAGGCGGATCCGCTTGCCCTCCCGCACAATCGTCAGGATCACCTGTCCGCCGAAACCGAGCTTCCGCACCAGCGGGCGGATCTCCTCTACCCGAGTGAGCGGTTGGTCGTTCAGTTCCACCAGGATGTCGCCGGGTTGGACCCCCGCCGAGGCGGCGGCTGAGCCCCGCTCGACCCCCACGACGAACACCCCCCGATCCACCGGCAGCCGCCGGCCGAGCTGCGCCTCCAGTTGGTCGACGATCGCGGGAGAGAGGGTTTCACCCACCACCCCGAGCCGCAGCACCTTGCCGTGCCTGATCAGGTCGTCGGCGATCGTCCGGGCTATGTGGATCGGTATGGCAAACCCCAGACCACGGGCCTCCGGAATGATGGCCGTGTTGATGCCGATCACCTCGCCGTTTCGGTTGAGGAGCGGCCCCCCCGAGTTGCCGGGGTTGATCGAGGCGTCCGTCTGGATAAGTTCCTGCAGCTCCAAACCGCTCTCTTCCGTAGTCAGGCTCCGGCCGAGGGCGCTGATCACCCCGGCCGTGACGGTATTATCGAAGCCGAAGGGGTTACCGATGGCAATTACTCCCTGCCCCACCCGGAGGTGTTCGGAGTCTCCCAGGGGGGCAACCGGTAGGTTGGGGTTCCCCGGGATTTTCACCACGGCCAGGTCGTTGAACCGGTCCCCGCCGACCAGCCTGCCCTTGACCGGCGACTTGCCTGGTAGCGTCACGAGGATGCGGGAGGCGTCTGCGATGACATGGTTGTTGGTGAGGACGTGCCCATCGCGGTCGATGATGACCCCCGAGCCGATCCCCTCCTCCTCCGTGACTACCGGGCGGCGGAAGAAATCGAGCACCACCTTCTCGACCCGGGTGTTGATCATCACCACGGCCGGCCCGACCTTCTTCACCACCTCAATGGTGCGGGCCTCTTCGGACAGCGGGGCATTGGCCTGAGGGGAGGAAGCCGCCGGGGAGGGTTGAGCCTTGACCTGCTGCCGAGGGGGAAGAGATCTCCCTGGCCAGCCCCGTGACACCGCCAGCGCCCCCAATACCGCCACGAGCGCCAGGGAGAGGAAGATGTAGGTCCAAACTGCCGGCCAACGCCAGGTGCGCCGGTCCGTCACTGCTGGTGCCCCCTTCCAGCCTCCCCCGCTCAGCCCCCGGGCCTAGTATCCCCCTTCTTAGCGCAGGTAAGCCCTGAGCATCGCCTGGGCGTCGTCGATCCGCCGCTCCAGCGCCTCCGGACTCTCCGCTTCGACGTACACCCGCAGGAGCGGCTCGGTCCCGGAAGCTCGCACCAGGATCCAGCTCTGGTCAGCCAGGATCAGCTTGACCCCGTCCTTCCGGTCGACCGCCGTTACCGGAGTACCGCCGACCTCAGCAGGGAACGCCTCCTGCAACCCCCCCATGATCGCCCGCTTCTCCCCCTCGCCGCACCGCAAGTCGATCCGGCGGCTGTAGGCCGGGCCAACCTCCCGCATCAACTCCGCCAGCAGTTCCTTGAGCGGCCGGCCGGCAGTCGCCCGCAACTCGGCCACGAGGAGGCAGGCGAGGATCCCGTCCTTCTCCGGGAGGTGGCCACCGATCGAGAGGCCGCCGCTCTCCTCCCCGCCGATGCAGATCGGCTCCTCGCGCATTGCCTGGCAGATGTACTTGAAGCCGACCGGCGTCTCTTTCACCGTGCGCCCGTAACGGGCCGCCAACCGGTCGAGGAGGTGGGTGGTGGCCACCGTCCGGGCCACCCCGCCCGGCACGCCTTTCCGGACCAGGTGCCAGAAGAGGAGGGGAATGATCTGGTTGGCCGGGAGGTACGTTCCGTCGCGGTCGATGATCCCGAACCGGTCGGCGTCGCCGTCGGTCGCCAGCCCCAAATCCGCCTCGCCCGTCTTCACCCGGGCACTCAGCTCGCCCAGATGCCGAGCGATGGGTTCCGGGGTCTCTCCACCGAAAAGCGGGTCCCGCTCGCCGTGGATGACCGTGTACCGGCAGCCCGCCTCCTCCAGCAGGTCCGGCAGGTAGCGGCGCCCCGTCCCGAACATCGGGTCGTAGAGCACCCGCAGCCCCGCCGCTCCAATCGCCCCCAGGTCCACCAGAGTCCGCAGGTGGGCCAGGTAGGCCGGCTTGGGGTCGAAGGTGCCGACCGGCGCCGGTTGTCCCGGCGTCGGAGACGAAGCAACCGGAGGATTGGCTGCCAGAGTCCCGAGGTCGCCGCCGGCCAGGAAGTGCTCGATGCGGGCCGTGATCTCCGGGTTGGCGGGGCCGGCGTATTCAGGGATGAACTTGAGCCCCTGGTATTCCGGAGGGTTGTGGCTGGCCGTGAACATCAGAGCCCCGGCCGCTCCCTTCTCTAGGATGGCGTGGGCCACGACTGGCGTGGGAGCGTCCCCATCGGTCAGGTAGACCGGGACCTGGGCCATGGCGCAAACCTCCGCCGCCTCGGCCGCAAAACGCTCGGCCAGGAACCGGGTGTCATAGCCGATCACCACACCCCGGCCAGTCAAGCCGGCCTCCCGCAGGTAATCCACGACCGCCCGGGTGACCCGGCGGGCGTTGGCAAAGGTAAACTCGTCGCACAGCACGGCCCGCCAGCCGTCCGTGCCAAACTTGATCGTCATGCCTTTCCCTCCCTGTCCGGTCGTTTCTGTGTCCGCTGCTCAGACGCCTCTTCCGACTCGGGGAACGCCTCAGTCAGGCGGAGCAGCAGGTCAGCTTCGCCTGAAAGGCGCACCGCCCCCTCCGCCAGCAGCCGTTCGTACTCCCGGGCTGCCTCGCCCCCGGTGAAGTCCCGCTCGGCGATGGGCGTGAAGTCGCAGACGAAGACGGGCCGCCCGCCGGCCAGGGCCTGCCGGGCCGCCTGCAGGTTGGCCAGGTTGCCCGGCCCGAACGGCACGTCTCCCACCACCACCGCCGCCGCATGCCGGATCAAGGCCAGGTTGGCAGCCTCGGCCACCGCCCCGATGGCCGAGAAGGGGGCCTCCTCCGCTATCTTCAGCCCGTACAGGCGCGCCGTCTCCCAGTCTGAGTCGCCCCGGTTCAAGACTCCGCAACTCACCTGGTAGCCGGCGCCGACCAGCTTGCCGATCAAGGCCGCCCCGCTCCCCCCGCCGCAGATCAGGTGGATGGTTTCCCGCCGCAGCACCCTCGGACTGGCTGTCCCCTGGCTCACCGCCGGCCCCTCGACCATCACCAGGGGTTGGCCGTCCTGCCCGGGGCTTACGTTCACTCTGACCCCATAGGCCGCCTCCAGGTTGGCCGGGGTCAAGACCTCCTCCGGGGGGCCGACGGCGACGATTCGCCCGCCGGCGAGAAGGATCAGCCGCTGGCAGCTGCGCGCCGCCAGGTTCAGGTCGTGCAGCACCGCCACGATCGTGAGGCCCCGCTCGGCGTGAAGTCGCCGGAGCAAAGCGAGAACCTCAGCCTGGTAGCCTACGTCCAGGTGAGCGGTGACCTCGTCCAGCAGCAAGGCCTGAGGGGTCTGCGCCAACGCCCGGGCCAGCGCCACCCGCTGCCGCTCCCCGCCTGAGAGGGCCGAGACCGGCCGCTCCGCCAAGTCCACCAGGTCGGTCAGGCGCAGGGCCTCAGCGATGGCCTCCCGGTCGGCGAGAGTCTCCCCTCGCCAGCGTCGCCGGTGGGGATACCGCCCCATCGCCACCACCTGGCGGACCGTGAAGTCGAAGCCGGCCTCCCCGTCCTGGGCCACTACGCCCATCCGCCTGGCCAGCTCCGCCACGCCCCACTCGCCGACCTCCCGGCCGTCGATCAGCACCGCCCCGCCCTGCGGCGCCAAGAGCCCCGTCAGACAGCGGAGGAGCGTCGTCTTCCCGGAGCCGTTCGGGCCGATCAGCCCGACAAACGCCCCGCGCTCAATCTCCACCGAGACGCCGGCCAGCGCCTCCCGGCCGCTGGCAGCGCAGGGATAGGTGAAATGGACCGCCCGAGCCAGGAGCTCACTCATGGACGCCCACCCCTCCGGAGCGGTAGAGCAGGTAGAGGAAGAACGGCCCTCCGCAGAGCGCCGTCACGATCCCGACCGGCAGCTCCGCCGGAGCCAGGACTACCCGGGAGAGGATATCAGCCGCCGCCAGGAAAGCGCCGCCCAGGAGAAACGCTCCCGGAAGGACCCAGCGGTGGTCGGGGCCGGTGAAGTAACGGACGATGTGCGGCACGATCAGCCCGACAAAGCCGATCAGTCCCGAGACGGCCACCGCCGCGGCGGTGACGAGCGTGACGCCGAGGACCACAAGCGTCTCCAGGCGGGAGGGGTCGGCCCCCAGGTGATAGGCGGTCTCCTCCCCCATGGCAAGGAGGTTCAGGTCCCTGGCACACCAGGCAACGATCAACAACCCGAACCCCAGGTACGGCCAGGCCAACTGGACGCTTTCCCAACCGCGTCCGGCCAGCCCTCCCATCAGCCAAACCACCACCGTTCCGGGGTTGCGGGTCCCAAAGAGGAGCAGCAGGGAAACCGTCGCCGAGAGCAGCGCCGAGACCGCGATCCCCGCCAGGAGGAGCCGGGTCGACCCCCGTTCCAGACCGGCCGCCCGGGAGCCTGCTCGGCGTCGCCCGCCGCGGGCCAGGGTATAAACCAGCGCCGTCGCCCCAAATGCGCCCAGGAAGGCCAGCGTCGGGACGGGAGGCAGGCCCGTCCACAGGGCCAGCGGCACCTGCCAGACGATCCCCGCCGTCGCTCCCAGCGCCGCTCCCGCCGAGACGCCCAGGACGTAGGGGTCGGCCAGCGGGTTGCGGAAGAGGGCCTGCAAGACCGCTCCAGCCACTGCTAGCCCCCCGCCAACGAGCAGTCCCAGAAGAAGCCGGGGCAACCGCAGGTCGCGCACGATCAGAACGGCCGGGGCCGCCTTGGATAGGTCGGCGGCCGACAGGACCGGCCCGGGACAGGTGAGGCTCCGCCACAAAAGCCGGGCCGCCTCCCCAGGGGATAGGGTTACCTGCCCCATGCTTACGCCGGCCACCGCCACCACCGGTATCAGCAGGATCAAGACGACAAAAAACCAGACTCGCTTGCTCATCATGACTCCCGCAAGATCTTGATCAGGAATTCCAGGCCATCGAGGATCCGCGGCCCCAGCCGGGACAGGAAGTCCGGATCCACCTGGTAGACTTTCCCGGCCCGCAGGGCGCTTATCCCTTGCCACCGCGGCTTTTGCAGGACAGTCGCCGGCGGCGGGCAGGCGACGACGATCACCTGCGGGTCCGCCAGGAGAAAGGCCTCCTCGCTCAAGAGCGGCCAGGGGCTCTTCGCTCCCTCCGCCACGTTCCGCCCCCCGGCCAGCCAGACCAGCTCATCGAGGAAGGTGCCGGGCCCAGCGGTATAAAGCTGCTCCGGGTCGAGCAGGAGGAAGACCCTCGCTCGGCCCCCCCGCCGGCGGGCGTTCTCCGCTCCCTCCCTTGTCAGTTGGGCGAGCCTGGCCCGGAATCGCGTTGCTTCCTGCCTGCCTACCTCCGCTTCCCCGGCCGCCCGAGCCAACAGTTCGAGCGCCTGAGCCACCTCATCCACCCGGCGCGGCCCCACCGCCATCACCGGCCACCCGAGCCGGTCCAGCCGCTCCAAGAAGGGCCGCTCCAGGGAGAGATCGCCCACGATCAGATCCGGCCGGAGAGCGGCGATCCGCTCTTCGCTCAGCGTGAGATCGCCGACCTTGGGCAACGCCTTCGCCGCCGCGGGATAGGTGCACCAACGGGTTACCCCCACCACCCGCTCCCCGAGGCCCAAAGCGAAGAGCATCTCGGTCGCGCTCGGGGCCAGCGAGACGATGCGCCGGGGCGGCGCCTTCAGCGTCACCTGGCGCCCCAGGGCGTCGGAGAGGGTGAGCGGGTATTGCGGACTCGCCGCAGCCTGGATAGCCTCCGTGGTAAGCAACACCACGAACAGGGCAAAAGTCAATCTGATGGCCAACCGCCGCACCCCACGATCCTCCCGCACCTCGTGTCTAAGGGAGTTCGAGGAGACAGAAAGGAAAACCTGCCAGGGACAGAGTGAGGCGGGCTCAGGCCGCCCGCTTCCGCCACCAGGGCAAGCTTACGGAGTTCGTCAAGTTCTCGCTGAATGGCTTCGTCAGTGAACTGGAGCAGGTTCAGGAGCAAATCCTGCAGTTCCAGGGGTAGCCTGGCGGTCGTCCTCCCGCCGGTAGGCCTGCACGCCCTCGCTGTAGAGGTCCCCCCCGACGGAGTCGTTGACCACGATGGCGGGGAAGTCCTCGACCACCAGTTCGTAGACGGCCTCGGTCCCCAGGTCGGGGTAGGCGATCACCCGCGCCGCCTTGATCCTCCTGGCCAGCAGGGCCGCCGCCCCGCCGGTCGCCACCAGGTAGGCCGCCCCGTGTTGCCTGATCGCCTCCTTGACCTCAGGCGACCGGCTTCCCTTGCCGATCATCACCTTCACGCCCTGCGCCAGGAGCGCTGGGGTGTAGGCATCCATCCGGCCGCTGGTCGTCGGCCCGGCCGCGCCGATCACCCGCCCGGGACGGGCCGGCGAAGGGCCGGCGTAGTAGATGGCCGCCCCCTCCGGCGGAAAGGGCAGTTCCTCGCCGCGGGCGAGCGCCTCGACCATCCGCCGGTGGGCGGCGTCCCGGGCCGTATACAGCGTCCCGGAGAGAAGCACCCGCTGGCCGCTCCGGAGAGCCCGGATGGCCTCGGCGCCTGCCTCGCTCCGGACCGGAAGGGTTAGACGGAGAGGTTCGTCGCTCACAGGACCACCTCCCCGTGGCGGTAGGCATGGCAAGCGAAGGCCACGGCCACCGGCAGGGCCGCGATGTGGGTCGGCCGGAGCTCGAGGTGGACCGCCAAGGCCGTGACCCGACCGCCCAGCCCTCCGGGGCCGAGGCCCAGGTCGTTGACGGCCTCGAGCAGCTCCCGCTCCAGACCGGCTACCCGGGGCTTTGGGTGCGGTTCGCCCACCTTGCGCAGGAGCGCCTCCTTGGCGGCCAAGGCGCACTGCTCGAGGTCGCCCCCGACAGCCACCCCTAGGACGACCGGGGGGCACGGATTCGGCCCCGCCTCGCGCACCGCCTGCCGGACGAACTCCTTGATCCCCGCCCACCCCGCCGAGGGCTTCAGCATGGCCAACCGGCTCATGTTCTCGCTCCCGGCTCCCTTGGCCATGAAACGAAGGCGAAGCCGGTCCCCGGGGACCAACCGGACGTGGATCACGGCTGGCGTGTTGTCCCCCGTGTTGACCCGCTCCAGCGGATCGCCCACGATGGACTTCCGGAGATACCCCTCGGTGTACCCCCGGCGGACTCCAGCATTGATCGCTTCCTCCAGCGTCCCGCCGGTCAGGCGCACCTCCTGGCCCAATTCCACAAAGAAGATGGCGAAGCCGGTGTCCTGGCAGACCGGCACCAGGTCCTCCCGGGCAATCCGGGCATTCTCGACAAGCTGCGCCAGGATCTCCCGCCCAGTCGGCGACTCCTCCCGTTCCTGCGCCTCTTCCAGCGCCTTCAGGACGTCCTCGCCGAGCCGCAGGTTCGCCTCCACGACGAGGCGCTCCACCGCCTCGCTCACGGCGCCTGTCGCAATCTCACGGCGCATCGCGGGCTACTTGCCGGTGGTGCCGGTGAAGTCGACCTTCGGCGCCTCCTGGGCTCCCTTGGCCGCCTCGAAATACGGCTTTTCGGTGAAGCCCATCAATCGGGCGACGAAGACCGTCGGCATCCGCAGGACGGCCGAGTTGAAGGCCCGGACCGCCTCGTTGTAACGCATCCGCTCCACGGCGATCCGGTTCTCCGTCCCGGCCAGCTCATCCTGGAGCTGGGTAAACTGGCGATCCGCCTTCAGGTCCGGATACCGCTCCACAATCACCAGAAGCCGCGCCAGGGCTGACTCGAGCTCGCCCGCCGCCCGGATCTTGTCGGCCGGCGTGGCCGCACCGGCGTAACGGCTGCGGGCGTCGGCGATTTTGGCCATGACGTCCTGTTCGTGCTTGACGTAGCCCTTGACCGTCTCCACCAGGTTCGGGATCAGGTCGTAGCGGCGCTGGAGCTGGTTCTCCACCTGTGCCCAGGCCGTTTTCGCTTGCTGGTCGAGGCCGATCAGGGAGTTGTAGCTCCCCCAGAACCACCCGACCACTGCAATGACCAGCCCGAGGACCACGATCCACGGCACCCACTTGTTCAACTTCAACGTTTACTCCTCCCTCTCCGCATCGCCCGGAAGGCCGCAGTGGACGCTCATCAGCGTCAGAAATTCCGTCCGGCGCCGCCCCCGCCCGACGAGCCGCCGCCGAACCCGCCGAAGCCGCCTCCACCGCTTCCCCCGCCGCCAAAGCCACCAAACCCGCCGCCCCCGAAGGGGCCGAACGGCCCATGGAAGCGTCGCCGCTGATCGATGAGCTCACCAGTGACCAGCATGGGTAGCACGATCTCGGCTAACCGCTCAAATCCGCACCTGGTGCAGCGGTAGGAGACCCGGGCCAGGCCGTCAGCCTCGTCTGTCGGGGGCTGAAGCGTCTCCTCCGACTCCTTGACCATCCGCCCTTTGCACCGGGGGCAGCGGTGAGCAACTGGCCGGCGCATCGCCAAGGCCACCAGGAGGAAAAGCCCCAGGATGAGCAGGAAACCCAGGAACCCCGCCAGGCTGGCGCTCGGTCCCCTTCCGGGAACCGACCCGCCCCGGCCGGCGCCTGCCCCGGGTTGGTACTCCGCCTCGGCGATCCGGGCCATCTCGCCAACCAGGGCCACCAGCCCGTCGCCGTACCTGCCCTGGCGCAAGGCGGGCAGAGCGAAGTCGTCGAGCAGCCGACCGACCCGTCCGTCGTTGAAGATCCCTTCCAGACCGTACCCGGCCTCCACCTTGATCCGCCGCTCCCGCAGCGCCACAAGGATTAAGAGGCCGTTGTCCGCCCCCTTCTTCCCGACGCCCCACGCCTCGAAGAGTTCAGTGGCGTACTGGTCGGGGGTCAGCGGCGCTGTGGTGGGAACCGTCGCCACCCCGATCTCCACGCCGTTCTGCTCTTCCACGCCGGCCAGAATAGCGTTGAGCCGGGCCACCGCCTCATCACTCAGGATGCCAGCTTCGTCGGCCACCCGTCCGGTCGCTGGCGTTGGCAGCAGCTTAACCTCGCCAAACCCCGTCCGCCCCGGGGCGGCCTGCCCCGGCGCTGTTCCGACGAGGATGAGCAACTGCGCAAGGAGGACGACCGCCAGAACGAGGGATGTCCTCCGGACTCTCCTTGAATTCCTCACGCTTCACCGCACCTCATGAGAATGGTTATTCTCGTCAGCCGGCGGCAACCCTTCCCCACTCCCTCTGCCATCACCTGGGAGTTCGCCCAAAAAAGATGGGGAACGCGGGAAGAACCGCGCCCCCACAGCTTCTCGTTGCCGCGCCGGCACTGGCTAGAGCCGGCCGATCTCCTGAACCCAGCCGTATGGGTCGGGCACCCGGCCCCACTGGATGTCCGTCAGTCGCTGGTAGAGCGCCCGAGCGACCGGCCCTACCTCACCCGTACCGACCGTGTAGTCGCGACCCTTGAAGTGCAACGAGCCGACCGGCGAGATCACCGCTGCAGTGCCCATTCCGAAGGCCTCGGTCAGCGTTCCCTTCTCCAGCCCGGCGATCACCTCGTCGATCGAGATCGGCCGCTCCTCCGCTTCGAAGCCGAGGTCGCCAGCCATCTGCAGGACGGAAGCCCGGGTGACCCCAGGGAGAATCGAGCCGCTCAACGCCGGCGTCACGATCTTCCTGCCAAAGGCGAAGCCGATGTTCATGGCGCCGACTTCCTCGACCCACCTTCTTTCCCGCCCGTCCAGCCACAAGACCTGCGAGAACCCTTTCTGCTGGGCTTTCTGTCCGGCGAGGATGGAGGCGGCGTAATTCCCGCCGGTCTTGGCGTCGCCCACTCCGCCCGGGACCGCCCGGACGTACTGGTCCTCGACATACAGTTGGACCGGCTTGAAGCCCTCTTTGAAATAGGGTCCGGAGGGCGAAAGGATGATGTAAAACAGGTAAGAAGCCGCGGCGTGCACCCCGAGGAAAGCCTCGGTGGCGATCATGGTCGGGCGGATGTAGAGCGAAGTCCCTGGGGCCCGGGGAATCCACCGTTTCTCCCGCACCACCAACTCCTTCAGGGCGGTCAGGAAGTCCTCCTCCGGGAACTCCGGCATGCCCATGCGCCTGGCTGAACGGTTCAGCCGCCGGGCATTCTGCTCGGCCCGGAAGAGCAGGATGCGCCCATCGTCAGAAGCGTAGGCCTTCAACCCTTCGAAAACCTCCTGGGCATAGTGGAAAACGCTGGCCGCCGGGTCCAGCGAAAAGTCCCGGTACCGCTCGATCTTGTGGTCGTACCACCCCTGCCCCGCCTCGAACTTGGCGGTGAACATCCGGTCGGTGAAGATCCTTCCGAACCCCAGTTTCGCCGGGTCTTCGAAGAGCGGCTTCAGCTGCTCCTCCGACAGTTCCTCGATCTCCATCTGCACAGCCGTCACCCCGCGTTTCCCAGATTTTCCGTCTTCTTCAGTCTACTATGGGCTTTGCCGGGCTGTCAAACCAGCCCGGCAAAGCCCGGGAGCCCGGATTTGGTCAAGCCAGGGCTCAGCGGTCATCCCCGGAGCTGGTCGCTCCATCCGAACCCGGAACCCCCGGAACCTTGTCCAGGTCGATCCCAACCGCCTCCCCGAGGATTTTCTGGACCTCCATCATCAGGTTTCCGAAGCGGGCCTCGGCCATGAGGTAATCCCGTACCACCGGGTTGACCGCCACAATCTGCGCCTTCTCCTGCAGCTCCTTGGCCATCTCCGGGGTGAAGGTCCCCGCCAGTTTCGCCTTTTCCAGCTCGAACTGCCGGGTGCGGAAGTCCCGGAGCATGACCTGGGCGGCCACGTTGTTCTCAACTTCCGCCTGGGCCTTCCGAAAGGCCGCGTACTCCTCCGACGCGGCCAGCGCCTGGCCGAGCTGGCGGGCCAGGTCCAGGATTGCGGACATCGCCTCGCCTCCCATCCATCCATCTCCGAATGAGTATTCCGTGCGGCGCCGCCTCTTCCTGCGCGTCACCGCCCCTTCCGGCGGGTACACTCTTCCCTGGTGAGCGCCATGAACCCGGCCGCAACCGTCTCCACCACCGGCCTCTTCCGCCCGGCCCGGGCCTATTTCGAACCGGCCGCCCTGGATTACCCCCTCGGCCGGAAACTCTACGACCGTCTAGTGAAGGAGGGCGTCGCGATCCGGTTCACCGACTCCCACAACCGGGTGACCGGTCTGCCTGGCGAAACCCCACAGGAGGCTTTCCGGGCCGCCAAGCGGACTCTGGTCGTGGGGGTTAAGCGGGACCTGGACTTCGAGTCCTGCCGGCCCTCGGCCGACTTCTCCCTGGTCCTGGCCACCGGCTGTCCCGCCGTCTGCGAGTACTGCTACCTCCAGACGAACCTCGGGCGGAAGCCGTACATTCGGGTTTACGCAAATGTCGAGGAGATCCTGGCCGCCGCCGGGCGGCTCATCGCCAGTCGCCGCCCTGAGGTGACCGTCTTCGAGGCAGCCAGCACCGCCGACCCCCTGGCCCTCGAACACCTCACCGGTTCGCTCCGCCGGGCCGTCGAATGGTTCGGCTGGCAGGAATACGGCCGTTTGCGCTTTGTCACCAAATTCGCCGCCGTCGAGCCGCTCCTCGACGCCGACCACCGGGGTCATACCCGGGTCCGTTTCACCCTCAACGCCGAGCCGGTGCGCCGCCTTTTCGAGCACCAGACCGCCCCGCAGAGCGACCGCCTGGCGGCGGCCCGTACCCTACAAGCTGCTGGCTACCCTATCGGTTTCGTCCTGGCCCCGCTGATGCTCTTCCGGGGGTGGCGGGAGAGCTACACCGCCTTGCTGGACGAGGTCGCAGCCGCCCTAGGCGCCGCGGCAGATGCCGAGTGCACCTTCGAACTCATCCAGTACCGCTTCACCGCCGCCAGCAAGCGCATCATCCGGGAGCGCTTCCCTGCCACCAGGCTCGATCTGCAGGAGAAAGGGCGTCACTACAAGCGGGGCAAGTATGGGCGGGGGAAGTGGGTCTACGCTCCGTCCCAGGCTGAAGCGCTGCGAGACTTCCTAACGGAGGCGATCGCCGAGCGATTCCCCGCCGCCCGGGTGGACTACTTCACCTGACCGCCCTCGCATGATTTCTGCACCGGCCGCCCGGGGGCGCCGCGCCGGCCCATGATCACCCACTCCCCCTGCGTGTCCCGGGTCCGTCCGGTCTCGCTGAACCCCAGGCTCTGGTAGAGGTGGAGGGCCGGAGCGTTCCACGGCCGCACCTCGAGTTGAACCACCGGTACGCGCAGCCGGTCAAACCGCTCCAGGGCCGCTTCGACCAGCGCCCGCCCCACCCCTCGCCCCTGCTCGCTCCGGCGTACCCCGACGGACAGGATCCGTGCGTCGCCCCCAAAGCCGGTTCGGGCGGCGGTAGAGAGAAAGGCGAACTTGTCTGGGAGGAGCCGGCGCAGGTGAAGCCAGCCGACGCCCAGCCGGCCGGTGAAGAACCCGACTGCCCACCGCCAGGCGAACCCGCGGGTAAAAAAGGCGCCCCAGAGGCGGCGGACCCGCTCCGGGGCGAAGCAGTAGCCAATCACCCGGTCCTTGTCCCGGGCCACCAGGAAGGCTTCCCGCTCGGCCGCCAGGCAGAGGCGAAACAGCTCAACCACCGCCGGAGGCTGCGCCGCCCGGCCATAGACGTGGCGGATGCTATCCTCGAAGGCCTCTGAGAAGACCTCCGCCACCTGGACCAGGTCGCTTTCTGTGGCGCAGTCGATTATCATACTTTCATTATACCCAGGGGCGGGATGCCTACCAGCCCAGGTTTTCCAGTCGAAACCGGCGGGCGACCGCCCAGACGATCAGGCTGGTGATGATCCCCTTCACCAAGTTAAACGGGAGGACGACCGCAGTGACCATCCCCGTCACCTGAGCACGCGGTACTCCGTACGCGGGAAGGAAGACGAAGTAGTTGCCGAGCGACATGAGCACCGTAGAGGCCAGCGTTCCAGTCGCCAGGGCGAGCCAAATACGGCCGTTCCTCCGCCACCGGTGATAGACCAGGCCAGCCACGAAGGCCATGCTTCCGCCGGCCAGAAAGGCTGCCGCCGGCCCGAGAACACCCGTCGGATCCTTCCCCGACAGGGCAAACAGGAGGCCCTTGACTCCCTCCACCGCCACCCCCGCCCCGGGTCCCAGCGCCAGAGCCGCCAGGAGCGAAGGAACGCCGCTCGGGTCGTACTTCAGGAACGGCGGAAAGAATGGGACCAGTGGAAACTCGGCGAAGTACATCAGCAGGAAACTCATGGCGGAAAGACAGCCGACCAAGACTAGACGACGGGTTCGTTTCTCCATGAAAGACACACCTCCCGCGAGTCCGAGGAAAAAGACGACCCCCGGAGGGGTCGCCTCCGGGGGTTGTGGAAGTCGTCCGGGAAGCCCTGGCTGGACGTCTCCGAACGTGCCAGCCATCGGCCGGTCAACCTTCTCCCTTCCCGACTTTACGGTCGGCTCCGGCTTCTCACCGGATCTGCCCTCCGACTCTGTTCATCCTGGTGCGCCGTAGGGCTCGCGGGCTCGGCGGGAATTCCGCCATACCGCCGGTCAGGAATTGAGGGCGAACCCTCTCACCTGGCCCCGAAGGTGTTCCTCTGTCAGCCTCATGCTACCACTTCCGCCGCTCGTCCGTCAACGGTCCGCGATCACTCAGCTATTATCTTACCGAAGGGACTCCGGCTCACTCAGAACGAAATCTTACCGAAGGGACGTGCCGTGAGAATGTCACTCAAGAGCCGCAAAGAGTACCTTCAGATCGCCC
>JBLNCL010000012.1:0-69589 GCA_050260635.1 Betaproteobacteria bacterium | reverse complement strand
CTAGCCAAGACCGCCGCCTGCTAGGCGGGCATTCTCTTCGCAGCTTTTACCTTCTTCCACTTCATGAAGGACAAGCATAACAAGGGAGGCTGCCCCGAATTACTTTTGGGACAGCCTCTTTTTTGCCCTCTGGACGGAAGGATTCCCTGCTCATTACTCGAAAATGGGAGATTGGCAAGCGAGGGAAAGAACATGGACCAAGGCCGACCAAAATACCGGCGGGTTATGCTGAAGCTCTCTGGGGAGGCGCTCGCTGGTGACCGGGGCTTCGGAGTGGACCTGGACGTCATCGAACTCATCGCCCGGCAGGTGGCCGATGTGCACCGCCTGGGCGTTCAGGTGGCCGTCGTCGTCGGCGGCGGGAACATCTGGCGAGGGGCGCCGGCCTCGGCCCGTGGGATGGACCGGCCGACCGCCGACTACATGGGGATGTTGGCCACCGTGATCAACGCCTTGGCCCTCCAGGATGCGCTGGAGAAGCTGGGGGTGGCAACGCGCGTCCAGACGGCTATTGAGATGCGGGAGATCGCTGAGCCGTACATCCGGCGGCGGGCTATTCGCCATCTGGAGAAGGGACGGGTGGTGATCTTCGCCTGCGGGACCGGCAACCCGTACTTTTCCACCGACACCACGGCGGCCCTGCGGGCCGCTGAGATCGACGCGGAGGTCATCCTGATGGCGAAGCGGGGCGTGGATGGGGTTTATGACGCCGATCCGCGAACTAACCCCCAGGCGCGACGGTTGGACCGGCTGAGTTACCGTGAGGTGCTGTACCGAGGGCTGACTTTCATGGATTCTACGGCCACGTCTCTGTGCATGGACAACCGGATTCCCATCATCGTCTTCAACTTCGGCGAGGTGGGGAACATCGAACGGGCCTGCATGGGCGAGGCCATCGGCACTCTGGTGGGAGGGAGCGATGGAGATGGTGAAAGAGAGCCTGAAGAACGCTGAAGGGCGCATGAAAGCGATCATCGAGGCCACCCGGCATGAGTTTGCCACCATCCGGACCGGCCGGGCCAACCCCCAGATTCTTCATCGGCTTCAGGTAGAAGCGTACGGGACGATCATGCCCCTTGACCAGTTGGCGAATGTGTCGGCACCCGAAGGGCGGCTCTTGCTCATCACCCCCTTCGACAAGGCCACGCTCAAAGACATCGAGCGAGCGATCCTCAAGTCGGATCTCGGTTTGACCCCAGCCAACGACGGGACGGTCATTCGGTTGTCCATCCCACCCCTTACGGAGGAACGCCGGCGAGAACTGGTGAGGAACGTCAAGAAGGAGGCCGAGGAGGCCCGTGTTGCCGTGCGGAATGTGCGGCGGGAAGGAAACGAGGCGCTAAAGTCGGCCGAAAAGCAGGGTGAGATTACGGAGGACGAATGCCGCCGGGGCCAGGAAGAAATGCAGAAGCTGACGGATAAGTATGTGGCAGAGATCGACGAACTCGTGGCGGCCAAAGAGAAGGAGATTATGGAGGTCTAAGGGGAGGCGGCCGGTGGGGGAACTGCCCGAATTGATCGGCCTACCGCTCGCGGAGGCCCAGGAACGACTCCGGCAAGGCGGTTTGCAGAGCCAGGTCCGGCGGACTGGCGAGCTGGGGCGCGAGTGGGTGCGACGGCGGGCTGAACGCGAGGGGCTGGTGGAAAACGGGGAGCGGGTGGTCCGCGTCCGGCTGGCGGGCGGCGAGGTGGAACTGGTGGTCGCCACCACCTTCCAGCGTCGGCCGACATGACTCGACTGCAGAGGCTGTCTCGAAAGAGTGGGGCAGCCTTCTCAAATCCGCATGTCGAGCCCAGCTCCAATGATTGCAGCGATCTGGGTCAAGGAGGTTCAGCGGTGGAGAAGCTGCCCCGACACGTGGCGGTGATCATGGACGGCAATGGGCGCTGGGCGGCCCAGCGCGGGCTACCGCGGACAGTCGGCCATCAGGAAGGTGTTAAGCGCGCCAAGGAGATCGTTCGGGCCTGCGGGGAGAAGAACATCCCGGTCCTGACCCTCTTTGCCTTCTCTACAGAGAACTGGCGCCGTCCTCGCAGGGAAGTGAGCTTCCTGATGCAGCTGTTCGAAGAGAGCCTCCGCCAGGAGTTGGCCGAGCTGCGGGCGAATCACGTCGTCTTCCGGGCCATCGGACGAATCGACGAATTGCCGGAAAGCGTGCGGGAGGCGGTGCGGCGAGGGGAAGAGGCGACTGCCGGAAACACGGGGCTGGTCTTGAACATCGCCCTGAATTACGGCGGCCGAGAGGAGCTGGTGCAGGCCGCCCGGCGGCTGGCGGCCCGTGTTCAGGCGGGCGAACTTCAGCCTGACCTGATCGACGAGGACATGTTGGCCGCCCATCTTTACACTGCGGGCCTGCCCGACCCGGACCTGGTCATCCGGCCCAGCGGGGAGCAGCGACTGAGCAACTTCCTGCTTTGGCAGGCGGCTTACGCTGAGCTTTATCTGACCCCGGTACTCTGGCCAGATTTCACGGTTGCGGAGTTCGAACGGGCGTTGTTGGCGTACGGGGCGCGAAAGAGGCGGTTTGGAGCGTTATGAGCTGGAAGGGTTTGGGGGAAGAGACAGCTGCCCGGGTGTTGACCGGAATAGTGGGAATCCCGATCGTGCTCGCCCTGGTGTACGTAGGAGGCGCCTGGCTCTTGGGGGCTTTGGCGGTGATTGCCACCGCCATGCTGTGGGAGTATCGCCGCCTGGTGGCCTCCCAGGGGAGTTCACCCCACCCTGCCTTGCTGCTCAGTGCCGGACTTGCGGCGGGGGGGTTGGTGGCGACGGGTCGGGACAGCGCGGTGGCCGCGGCGATCTTCGCTGCTCTGGCGCTCGACCTCGCGCTCGCCTTGAGCAACGCACCCGAGGAGTCCTTACTTCGCCGAGGCGGCGCTCTGGCGCTCGGAGCGCTGTACATTGGTTACCCGCTGGGGCTCATGGCGCGGTTACGGGCGCTGGCTCCCTGGTGGCTGGCCGTTGGTTTCGCCCTGGTCTGGGCTAACGACGTCCTGGCCTATGTGGTGGGCGTTAGCTGGGGGCGCCACCGGCTGGCGCCGCGGATTAGTCCGAAGAAGAGCGTCGAAGGGGCGGTGGGCGGTCTTTTGGCGACCGCGATCGCGGCGGTGGTCCTGCGCACCGAAATTGGCCTGGGCGTGGGGCGCGCCGCGGTTTTGGGCTTGGCCGTAGCGGCGGCGGGGCTGGTCGGCGATCTGTTGGAGTCGGCGCTCAAGCGGGAGGCCGGAATCAAGGACAGCGGGCGACTGCTGCCGGGCCATGGCGGCTTTCTCGACCGGTTCGATTCGGCGCTCTTGGCTTTCCCGGTGTACTACTTGCTTCTTAAGGTCTTGCGGTAGGCGGTGAATAGACGTGGCCGGGCACGACAGACTACTGCTGGCGGTGCGGAACGCGGCCCTGGCGCTGGTCATAACCGTGGCCGGTGTTTACCTGGCTAAGCTTCTTTTTCCGTTCGTGTTGGGTGCAGTGGCGGCGGTGCTGCTGGACCCGGTGGTCTCGGCAGGGGTTAGGCGCGGTCTCCCGCGCTGGCTGTCGGCTGGCGTGTTACTCTTGGTTTTGACCGGCGGGACCCTGGCCCTCCTGGGAGTGGGGTTGGTTCGGCTCAGCGCCGAGGTGAACAGCCTCATCGAGGCAGGTTGGGGACAGGAGGGGCTCATTCGCCTGGAGGGTTCCTGGAGGGAGCTGCAAAACTTGTTGCGGGGCGAAACGGCGCAGCGGGGCCTGGGCGCGTTGGTAGGATGGTCTTTTGCGGCCGTCCGGGCCGTCCCGGGGGCCGCCGTGGCCGCACTAATCAGCCTCTTGTCAGCCTATTTGTTGTTGCGCGACAAGGAGCGCCTGCTTGCCGCCGCTTTCCGGTTTCTGCCTCGCTCGCTGCGGGCGGAGGGGGTGCGGACAGGGCGGGAAATCTCGCAGAGTCTGGGCGGCATCATCCGCGCCCAACTCCTGCTCTCGTTGGCCACAGGCGTGATCGCCGTGGGAGGTCTATCGGCGGTGAGGGTTTCCTATGCCTGGTTGCTGGGCGTCGCCGCTGGCCTCATGGACCTGGCGCCGATGGTCGGACCATCGGTGGTCTTTCTGCCGACCGCCTTGTATTTGGCCTTGACCGGATCGCCAGGCCAAGGTCTCGGGGTGTTGGTCGTCGCCGGGATCGCCGCAGTGGTCCGGCAGGTTTTGGAGCCGCGCCTTTTGGCCGCCGGGACCGGCCTTCATCCGTTGGCCGTGCTGGTGTCAGTGTACGCCGGTTTTCGCCTCTTTGGTCCTTTTGGCTTGGTCGTCGGGCCGTTGGCCGCCGTTTTCTTCGCGGCGCTCCTCCGCGCCGCTGTGCAGCCATTGCTGGAGCAGAGTTAGGGGGGTGCGCGGTTGCGGAGGGTAACGATTCTCGGTTCGACCGGGTCCATCGGCACGCAAGCGCTGGAGGTCATTGAAGCGCATCCGAACGAATTTCGGGTGGTCGGTCTGGCGGCTGGGCGGCGGATGGACCTCCTGGCCGAACAGATACGCCGGCATCACCCGGACTGGGTGGTGGTGGCCGGAACGGCGGAAGCGGACACCCTGCGAGCGCTTCTGGGCACGGACGCCCGGCCGGAAATCGCCTGGGGTGAGCAGGCCCTGCAGGAGGCCGGATCCGCTCCGGCCGAAGTGGTCTTGGTGGCGGTGGTGGGCGCCCGCGGACTCCCCCCGACGTTGGCGGCGCTGGAGGCCGGACGGACGGTGGCCCTGGCCAACAAAGAGAGCCTGGTGGTCGGGGGTGCGCTGGTTCGGTCGATCCTGGCCAGCGGCAAAGGACGGCTCATCCCCGTGGACAGCGAACACTCGGCCGTCTTCCAGTGCCTGGAGGGCGCGAAGCGCAAGGAGGTTCGGCGGATCATCCTCACCGCATCGGGCGGGCCTTTCCGCGGACGGCGACCGGAGACGCTCAAGGAGGTGACTCCCGAGGCCGCGCTGGCTCACCCGACCTGGCGGATGGGAGCTCGAGTCACGGTGGACTCGGCCACGCTCATGAACAAGGGGCTGGAAGTCATCGAGGCGCACTGGCTGTTTGACCTGGAATTTGAGCGAATCCAGGTGGTGATCCACCCGGAGAGTATCATCCACTCGCTGGTGGAAATGGTCGACGGGTCAGTCCTGGCGCAGCTTGGCTGGCCGGACATGCGCCTTCCGATCCAGTATGCCCTGACGTACCCGGACCGGATGGAAAGCGGGCGCCCGCCCTTGGACTTGGGCGCGGCTGGTCGGCTCACCTTCGCCGCAGTGGACTGGGCCGCCTATCCGTGTCTCCGCCTGGCGGTGCAGGCCGGCGCGGCGGGGGAAACCTGGCCGGCGGTGTTGAACGCGGCTGACGAGGTGGCGGTTGAGGCTTTCCTCGCCGGGCGTCTGCCCTTCACGGCGATCGCCGCGGTGGTGGAGAGTGTGTTGGACCGCTGGAACGGAGGACGTGCGCGGACCCTGGAAGACGTGAGGGCAGCCGATCTCTGGGCACGCCGAGAGGCTGATAAGGTGGCAAGGCGACGATGAGCGTCCTGGTTGATGGTCTTCTCCCCGCTCTGACCTTTGTTTTCGTGTTGGGGCTGCTCGTGCTGGCCCACGAGTTGGGGCACTTCGCCGTGGCGAAGCGAGTGGGCATCCTGGTCGAAGAATTCGCCTTGGGCATGGGCCCCCGGCTCTTTTCGGTGAAGGGCCGGGAGACGGTCTACTCGCTTCGGCTTCTGCCCCTTGGGGGGTTCTGTAAGATGGCGGGAGAGGACGCCAGCGGCGGGGCGCTCTCGGCGGAGAAGCTTCCTCCGGCCGAGCAGGAGCGCCAGTTCGGGGCCAAGCCGCCCGGTCAGCGAGCGCTGGTGCTGGCCGCTGGGCCGCTGATGAACTTCGTCCTCGCCGGACTGGTGTACGCGCTGCTCTTCATCTCGTTCGGCATTCCGGTCGGGTGGGTCGAAGGGGCCGTGGTCGGCGACGTGTCACCGGGGACCCCGGCGGCGGAAGCCGGGATTCTGCCGAAAGACCGGATCGTGAAGGTCAACGGCCTGGCGGTCCGAACCTGGGAGGAGATGGCTTCCATCATCGAGCAAAACCCGGGGCGCTTGGTGACGCTCGAAATTCGCCGCCCCGGCCGGCCCGGTCTCGTGCACCTCAAGGTGAGACCAGAGAGGCTGCCCAGGCCGGACCGACGGGAGGGCGTTGGCTTCATTGGCGTGATACGCCAGTCTGACGAGGTGAGGCGGGTGGGTGCCCTGGAGGCACTGCGCCTCGGGTTTCTGCAGACCTGGCGAGTCTTGGTGGCAATGCTGGTCGGCTTCTGGCAGTTGGTCGTCGGAAAGATGGCGGGGCCGCTCGCCGGGCCGGTGGGCATCGCTCGCATGACCGGGCAGGCGGCGCGCTATGGTTTCAACAGCGTGCTGGAACTGACGGCGTTCCTTTCGATCAACCTGGGAGTCGTCAACCTGCTGCCCGTTCCGGCCCTGGATGGGGGTCGCCTCGTTTTCCTCGGGATCGAGGTGGTCCGGCGGCGGCCGGTCAATCCTGAACGGGAGGGATTCATCCACTTTCTCGGCTTCGCCCTCTTGATGCTCTTCCTGGCCGTGGTGACCCTGAAAGATCTCGAACGGCTCCTCTTCCCGGCCCGGTGGAGGTGAAAAACCGGTGTTGCGACGGAGGGAGACCAGACCGGTCAGAGTCCGGGACGTCGTTATCGGCGGAGGGGCGCCGGTGGCCGTCCAATCCATGACCAACACGGACCCGCACGACGCGGAGGCGACGTTGGCCCAGATCGAGCGGCTACACGCCGAGGGGTGCGAACTCGTCCGGGTGGCAGTGCCGGACGAGGCCGCGGTCCAAACCCTGAAGGAGGTAGTTCGGCGTTCGCCACTGCCGGTGGTGGCCGATATCCACTTCGATTACCGGTTAGCGCTGGGAGCGATCGCGGCCGGGGTCGACAAGGTCCGGGTCAATCCGGGAAACATTGGAGGCGCCGAGCGCGTCCGGGCGGTGGCCAGGGCGGCGCAAGAGAGAGGCATCCCGATCCGGATCGGGGTGAACGCCGGTTCACTCTCCCCGAGGCTGCGACAGGAGCACGGCGGAGCGACACCGGAGGCGCTGGTGGAGAGTGCCGCTCAAGAGGTTGCTCAGCTGGAAGCGGTAGGCTTCGAGGAGATCGTCCTCTCCCTCAAGGCCTCCGACGTGGTGACGACCATCGAGAGTTACCGGCTGGCGGCGGAGCGGTTTCCCTACCCGCTCCATGTGGGAGTGACAGAAGCCGGACCCCCGGGCCGGGGGACAATCCGCTCCGCGGTGGGCATTGGGGCGCTCCTGGCGGAGGGAATCGGGGATACCATCCGGGTTTCCTTGACGGGGGACCCGGTAGCCGAGGTTGGAGTCGCCTACGAGATTCTCAAGGCCCTGGGGCTTCGGGAGCGGGGCCCGGTGATCATTTCCTGTCCCACCTGCGGGCGGTGTCGGATCGACTTACCCAGCTTAGTGGCCGCGGTGGAGGAGACCGTCAGCGGAGTGACCGAACCAGTCAGGATCGCCGTCATGGGTTGTGCCGTCAACGGGCCGGGCGAGGCGCGGGAGGCCGATTTCGGCATCGCCGGAGGACGGGAAGAAGGGCTGCTCTTCCGACGCGGCGAAGTAGTGCGCAAAGTTCCGGCAGCTTCCCTGGTCGAAGCGTTATTGGCGGAGCTTGCGGAGTGGCGAAAGGCGAAGCAGGAGGAATAGGCGCAGGATGCGGATGTCTCAGCTATTCATGCCAACCCTGAGGGAAGTCCCAGCGGAGGCGGAGACGATCAGTCACCAACTCATGCTCCGGGCCGGGCTTATTCGGAAGGCCATGGCGGGGGTCTACTCCTATCTTCCCCTCGGGTGGCGGGTGATCTTCAAGATCGAGCAGATTATCCGGGAGGAGATGGACCGGGCGGGCGGCCAGGAACTGCTGATGCCGATCGCCCAGCCGGCGGAGATCTGGCGGGAATCGGGCCGGTGGGACGTGTACGGCGAGGAGATGTTCAAGCTGAAAGACCGGCACGGGCGCGAACTCTGCCTCGGCCCCACACATGAGGAGATGATCACTGCCCTCATCCGGGACGAAGTTCGGTCCTACCGGCAATTGCCGCTTCTCCTCTACCAAATCCAGAACAAGTACCGGGATGAGATCCGGCCTCGTTTTGGGCTGATGCGAGGGCGGGAGTTCATCATGAAAGACCTCTACTCCTTCGACCGGGACGAAGCCGGGTTGCGGGAGAGCTACGCCAAGATGCTCGAGGCGTACCGGAGGATCTTCCGGCGCTGCGGGCTGGACGCCCGGGCGGTCGAAGCCGATCCCGGCGCCATCGGCGGATCCGGCTCTCATGAGTTCATGGTGCTGGCGGAAACGGGGGAAGCGGCTATCGTCTCTTGCGCTGCCTGCGGCTATGCCGCCAACGTCGAGAAGGCGGAGTGTCCACCTCCTGGGCCGGATGCGCAGCGCGAAGAACGGGTTTCGGCCACTGGCGCGCCGGAGTTGGTCGCCACACCCGGGAAGCGCACGATTGATGAGGTCGCAGCCTTTCTGGGGGTATCCCCAGCGACTTTGATCAAGACGCTCTTCTACGAAATTGAGGGGGAATTGGTGGCGCTCCTCTTGCGGGGCGATCACCAGGTGAACGAGTTCAAGCTGGACCGGCTGGTGGCTCCTTCCCGGTGGCGTTTGGCAGAGCCAGAGGAGGTGGGCCGGCGACTGGGGCTGCCGGTCGGATTCGTCGGGCCGGTGGGCCTCAGGGAGAAGGGCGTGCAGGTTTGGGCGGATCGCAGCGTCATGGCGATGGGGCACGCGGTGGCGGGTGCCAACCGGAGCGACGCGCACCTGACGGGGGTTCGCCCGGGAGTCGATTTTTCGCCGGACCAAACGCTGGACCTGAGGGAGGCGGAGGAAGGCGATCCCTGTCCGCGCTGCGGAGCGCCGTTGGCCGGCTCCCGCGGCATTGAGGTGGGCCATCTCTTCATGCTCGGGACCAAGTACTCGGAGCCGCTGTGCGCAACGTACCTGGACGAGGCGGGAGTGGAGCGGCCGATCGTCATGGGAAGCTATGGCATCGGGGTAGGGCGGACCGCTGCCGCTGCCATCGAGCAGCACCACGACGGAGACGGAATCGTCTGGCCGGTCCCCATCTGCCCAGCGGAAGCGGTGGTGGTGCCAGTTAACGCCGCGGAAGGTGAACAGCGCACCGCAGCCGAACAGGTTTACGCCGAACTTGTCGCGGTCGGTATCGAGGCCATGCTCGATGACCGGGACGAGCGACCCGGGGTGAAGTTCAAGGACGCCGACCTGATCGGTTTCCCGTGGCGGATCACGGTGGGGCCGAGGGGGCTGGCTGAGGGTGCGGTGGAAGTGCGGCGACGCGCCACTAAAGAGACCGAATTGGTTAAGGTTGAAGCGGTGGCTGGGCGGTTACGGGAGGCCGTGGCGGCAGCCAAGGAGGACCTATGAACGCCTCTCTGGTTCCCTTCTCGGTCATCATTCCTGCGTACAACGAGGCGAGACGGATCCGCAGGGTGATCGAGGTGGCCCGGCGGGCGCCAGGGGCGGCCGAGGTCATCGTAGTGGACGACGGTTCGTCGGACCAAACGGCCCGGATCGCCGCGCTTAGCGGAGCGCGCGTGGTCAGGCTGCTGGAGAACAGGGGCAAGGGTGCCGCTATGCTCGCAGGGGCGGAGGAGGCCCGGACCAGGTTGCTCCTCTTTCTGGACGCCGACCTTCTGGGGCTGACGGTGGCCCACGTCCTGGCCCTGGTGGAACCGGTGGCGCAGGGACAGGCCGACATGACGATGGGCGTCTTCGGAGCGGGGCGGACCAGCACTGACTTGGCGCAGAAATTGGCGCCGTTTCTGAGCGGCCAGCGGGCCATCCGGCGGGAGACCTTCCTCCGGATCCCGAATTTAGCCGAGGCCCGCTACGGAGTGGAGGTGCTGCTCTCGAGTTACGCCCGGGAGGCTGGTCTGCGGGTGGAGAAGGTGAGCCTGCCTGGCGTCACGCAGGTGATGAAGGAGGAGAAGCACGGTTTCTGGCGGGGCTTCGCCGCCCGGATCAAGATGTACTGGGAGATCGTTCGCACGACGTGGCTTTATCTTTAGTGCAGACTGAGGTCTTATCGGTGGACGGGGGAGTCATCGCATGAGTCAGGACAGGGCCTGTTCGGAGTGGCCGGCTCTCCTTGCGGGGGCCGGCCTTCCGTCTGAGGTGGTCGAGGCGTGGCAGGGGACCCGCCTTGTGGAGGTGGTGGTCGACCGGTCCAGCGGGTGCTGGCGGCTGGCGGTGGCCGGCCGGGTCTCCCAACTGGTGGTCGACCAAACCGAGGAGCTTCTGGCGGCCACTTTGCCGGGAGTTACGGTTCAGATCCGGCTGACCAACGGCGGTTCAGAGGAGGGGGCCGCGGCAGACGAAGACAGCGAGGAGAGTCCCGACGGCTTCGACGAGAGCGAGTACCTTCGCCACGCCCTGGCCTACCGCCACGAAGCGGCGCCTACGGGTCAAGGTCACCCGGGCCATGACCAGAAGCCACTCCTCGGGCGGGCAATTCGGGAGGAGCCATTGCCCCTCGCCGACCTGGAGGAAGGAATGAGCCGGGCGGTGGTCCGCGGGCAGGTGATCGCCTGCCAATCCCGGATCCTGAAAGGCGGTGGGCGCCTCTTCACCTTCGACTTGACTGATTGGACCGACTCCGTGACGGTGAAGCTCCTCGGTGAGGAGCTGCCCAAGGACTTGGAGGAGCGGATCCGGCCAGGCGTGTGGCTCAAGGTTCGGGGCTCGCTGCAGGTCGACCGCTACGCAGGTGAACTGGTCCTGCTCGCTTCGGACTTGCAGGAAGAAGCGCCACCGGAGGTGGCGGATGGGGTTGGCCCAGGCGAGCACCGAGTCGAGCTTCACCTTCACACGAAGATGAGCGCCATGGACTCGGTTGTCGAGGTGGCGGAGGCGGTCCGTCTGGCGGCCGCCCTGGGCCACGAGGCGGTGGCGATCACCGACCACGGGGTGGTTCAGGCCTTCCCCGAGGCCTATGAGGCTGGAGAGCGAGCCGGAATCAAGGTCATTTATGGGCTGGAAGGGTACTTGATCGAGGAGGACCGCCGCGAGACGGACCGGCCGGAGCGAGAACGCCCCTATCACTTCCTGGCCCTGGCAGCGAATCAAGAGGGCCTGGAGAATCTGTATCGGCTGGTATCCGAGAGTCACCTCCAACACTTCCACCGCCATCCGCGCCTTCCCCGCGCCTCGGTCCAGGCTCACCGCTCCGGACTGCTCCTTGGCTCAGGCTGCGAAAGCGGGGAACTCTTCCGCGCCGCCCTTGATCGGCGGTCCGACGAGGAGCTGGAGCGGATCGCCTCCTTTTACGACTTCCTGGAAATTCAGCCCCTCGGGAACAACGGCTTCCTCCTCCGGGAGGGGCGGGTCAGGGACGAGGCCGAGCTGGCGGACCTGAACCGGCGCCTGTACGAGCTTGGTAAGAGGCTTGGCATCCCGGTGGTGGCGACCGGGGATGTCCACTTCCTCCGGCCCGAGGACGCCCTTCTCCGCCAGATACTCCTCCATGGCCAGGGATACGAGGACGCTGATCGGCAGGCTCCCCTCTTCTTTCACACCACGGCGGAGATGCTGGCCGAGTTCGCTTACCTGGGAGAGGAAGCGGCGCGGGAGGTGGTCTGCGAGAACCCACGGAACCTGGCCAGCAGAATTGAGCGACTTCGGCCCGTGCCTTCGACCTTCCACGGGCCCAAGATTGAAGGCGCCGCGGAGGAAGTCCGGCAAGCGGCCTATCAGGAGGCAACCCGCCGGTATGGAGATCCGCTGCCCCCGATCGTGGCCGAGCGGCTGGAGAAGGAACTCACCGCCATCACCACGCACGGCTTCGCCGAGCTCTACCTGATTGCCGCCAAGTTGGTGCAGAAGTCGCTGTCCGACGGGTACTTGGTGGGATCGCGGGGTTCAGTCGGGTCATCCCTCGTCGCCACTCTGATTGGCATAACCGAGGTGAACCCACTGGTACCGCACTATCGCTGCCCTCGCTGTTGCTACGCCGAGTTCATCACCGACGGAAGCGCAGGCTCCGGGGCCGATCTGCCCGACCGGGCCTGTCCGCAGTGCAGCATGCCACTGGCGAAGGACGGGCATGATATCCCCTTCGAGACTTTCCTCGGGTTCGAAGGAGACAAGGTACCCGACATCGACTTGAACTTCGCCGGCGAGTATCAACCGGTCGCCCACCGTTACACAGAGGAGTTGCTGGGGCCAGAGAACGTCTTCCGGGCGGGGACCATCGCCACCCTGGCGGACCGGACGGCCTATGGTTTTGTCCGCAAGTACCTGGAGGAGCATGGACGCCGGGCGCGCAACGCAGAGATCAACCGCCTCGTCAAGGGCCTGGCCGGGGTCAAGCGGACGACCGGTCAGCACCCTGGCGGAGTGATGGTGGTTCCCGAGGGGGTGGATATCCACCGCTTTACCCCGCTGCAGTATCCGGCCAACGACCCGGGGGCGGGGACGGTGACGACCCACTTCGATTACAAGGCGATCTCTTCGCGCCTCGTCAAGCTGGATATCCTGGGGCACGACGATCCGAGCGTCATCCGGATGCTGCAGGACCTAACGGGGTTCGATCCCCGCGAGGTACCCTTGGATGACCCGGCCACCCTGGCCATTTTCTCCAGCGCGGAACCCTTGGGACTGACCCCTGGGGAGCTGGGTATGTCCGTGGGAACACTGGGGGTTCCCGAGTTCGGCACGCGCTTCGTCCGGCAAATGCTGGAGGCAACCCGGCCCCGAACCTTTTCCGACCTGGTGCGCATTTCAGGCCTCTCGCACGGGACCGACGTCTGGTTGAACAACGCCGCTGACCTCATTACCGCCGGGACTTGTACGATCGCCGACGTGATCGCCACCCGCGACGACATCATGACCTACCTGCTGTACCGGGGGCTTCCAGCGAAGAGCGCGTTCGGAATCATGGAGCATGTGCGGAAGGGCAAGGGCCTCTCCGAGGAGGAGGTGGCGTTGATGAAACACCATGAGGTTCCAGAGTGGTTCATCGGCTCCTGCCAGAAGATCAATTACCTCTTCCCCAAGGCTCACGCGGTGGCCTACGTCATGATGGCCTTCCGCATTGCCTACTTCAAGGTCCACTACCCGGCCGCTTTCTACGCCACTTACTTTAGCATTCGGGCGGACGAATTCGACCTGGCCTTCCTGGAAGGCGGAGCGGGAGCAGTTCGGGCTCGTCGGGAGCAACTGGAGAAGAAGGGAAACGAGGCGACTCCCCGGGAGAAGAACGTGGTCACCATCCTCGAGGTGGTGGAAGAGGCACTCCGACGTGGCTTCACCTTTGCCCCGGTTGATCTGTACGAGTCCGACGCCCAGCGCTTCCTGATCGTGGGGGAGAGGAGCCTCCGGCCGCCGCTGGTCAGCTTGGCGGGGTTGGGTGCAGCGGCCGCGGAGGCGATTTGCCAGGCCCGGAGAGAAGGGCCCTTCACTTCAGTGGAGGACCTGCGCGGGCGAGCCCGCCTTTCCCGCTCCGTCATCGATGTCCTGCGGGCCTTCGGCACGCTGGATCATCTTCCCGAGACTGACCAGATGAGCCTGTTCGGCTAAACATCTGGCTGCCGAACGGACAAAAACGCCTTGCGGCCCCGGAGTGGGCATGCTATAATGCAATAGAACCGTCGCGTGTTGGTTTGTGGGTGAAAGAGTGGGCCAGGACCCGCTCTTTTGTCTTGATTGGGGGTGAGGCGATGGACCACGGCGATCTGTCGGCCCGGGCTGAAGCCCTGGGCGGACCCGTGGCAGGCGAGCTCGGTCTCGAGTTGGTGCAGGTGGAGTATAAGCGTGAGAGCGGGGCCTGGTTTTTGCGCTACACTATCGACAAGCCGGGCGGAGTCACCCTCAACGACTGTGAGGAGTTCAGCCGGAGGATCGGAAAGGTTTTGGACGAGGTCGATCTGATTCCCCACCGCTACCATCTCGAAGTCCAATCGCCCGGGGCCGAGCGGCCGCTGGTGAAGGAGGCGGATTTTGTCCGCTTTGCTGGTTCTTGGGTAGTTGCCCAGCTCTATGGACCCTTCCAAGGGCGCCGGAGGTGGGAGGGTAAGTTGGTGCGGCGGGATGCCACAGGATTGACCCTGGAGGTTGACGGAGAAGCGGTGACGATCCCGAACGAACTGGTTAGCCGGGTGCGCCTGGCAGTAAGGTTCTGAGGGAAAGGGGAGGGTTTTCGGCGAGATGAATCACGAACTGCTCGACGCGCTGGATGAACTGGAGCGGACCAGGGGCATCTCCCGCCAGGTTCTGATGGAAGCCATCGAGGCCGCGATCGTCTCGGCTTATCGGCGGAACTATGCCAACGCCCAGAACGTCCGGGTGGAGCTGGACGAAAACTCCGGACAGATCAGGATCTTCACCCGTCGGAACGTGGTGGCAGAGGTCACCGATACTCGGGCGGAAATCGGCCTGAAGGAGGCGCGAGAGATCGACCCGGGCTACGAGGTGGGCGACGTTGTCGAGACCGAGGTCACCCCGAAGGAGTTCGGGCGAATTGCCGCTCAGACCGCTAAGCAGGTGGTCATCCAGCGCATCCGGGAAGCCGAGCGGGACATGGTGTACGAGGAGTACGCCAGCCGCATCGACGACATCATCACCGGCGTGGTTCAGCGCCATGAACAGCGCAATGTGTACGTCGACCTGGGCAAAATCGAGGCCGTCCTCACCGCGTCCGAGCAAATGCCCAACGAGATCTACCGGCACAACGATCGGATCAAAGTCTACATCATGGACGTCAAGAAAACGACCAAGGGTCCGCTGGTGCTCGTCTCCCGAACCCACCCCGGGCTCCTGAAACGCCTCTTCGAGCTGGAAGTCCCTGAGATCTACGATGGGGTCGTGGAAATCCGGGCGGTCGCCCGTGAGGCTGGGTTCCGCTCGAAGATTGCCGTGTCGTCGCGTGACCCGAACGTCGATCCGGTCGGGGCGTGCGTCGGACAAAAAGGTAGTCGGGTGCAGCAGATCGTCTCGGAGCTGAGGGGCGAAAAGATCGATATCGTCGCCTGGGACCCGGACATCAGCCGGTTCATTGCCAATGCCCTGTCTCCGGCCAGGGTGGTGGGGGTCTTCCCCAACGAAGCCCAGAGAGCAGCGAGGGTCGTGGTCCCCGATACGATGCTCTCCTTAGCCATCGGTAAAGAAGGACAGAACGCCCGGCTTGCTGCCAGGCTGACCGGATGGAAGATCGACATCAAGAGCGAGTCTCAGATGGCGGAGATCATCGAGGCTGAACTCTTTGAACCCGCCCCGCCGGAGCAACCGGGTGCGGAGGCCGAAGCGCCGGTGGAGGCCGTTCCACCCGCTGGTGAGGTGCAGTCCCCTGCGGCCGAGGCCCAACCGGCGGAGGAGCCGGCCGCCAGCCCAGCCAACGTGGATCGGGACCTCCTGGATGCCTTGGTCAGCGAACTGTTGGGTGGCGGGGGACTCGACCTGAGCGAGAAGGTCGAAGAGTCGAAGCCCAAGAGGAAGGCGACAGGCAAGAAGGCGTCCAAGGAGAAGAAGGAGACGGTCGTCCTCAAGGACCTGGCGGAGCTCGGAACGCTGCTCGGCGAGGCGCCGGAGAGGGATCGTGAGCCGGAGGGCAGGGAATAGTCATGGCGCAACGGCGGGTGCCGATGCGGACTTGCGTCGGATGCCGGACCCAACGAGGAAAGAAGGAACTGGTTCGAGTGGTGCGGACGCCGGAAGGCGGAGTGGCCCTGGACGCTACGGGAAAGAAAGCCGGGCGCGGGGCTTACCTCTGCCCGCGACAGGAATGTCTCGAGGCGGCCCGGAGGAGCAGAGCCTTGGAGAGAGCGTTGGACAGGGACATCTCCCCGCAGGTCTGGGAGGAGTTGCGCCAGAGCCTAGAATAGCGACCCGGCGCGAGCAAAAGTGGGGGTGACGGCTTAATGCCCAAGGTCAGGGTCTACGAACTGGCCAAAGAACTCAACGTGCGCAACCAGGATCTTCTGACGCTTCTGCAGCGCCTCGGCGTGGACGCCAAAAACCACATGAGCGTCATTGAGGAGACCCTGGCTCAGCAGATCATACAGCGAGTGCAGGCAGCCCGGCAGAAGAGCGTTCAAGCTCCGCCGCCGAAACCAGCGGCTGGAGCGGCGACCGGAGCGGCCCCCGCGACGGCGAAGCCGCCGGTGAAGCCAGCCGCCGCGCCCGCGGCTGCTCCAGCGCTGCCCGCCGCTGCACCGCCTGTACCGGCGGCGCGGACTTCGGTGACCCCATCCGCCGCCGGACAGCCTCGGCCGGCCATGCGCCCCGGCGGCCCCGCTCCGGGAGGTGGCCGGCCGGAGAGGCCCGGGGCCCGGCCTGGAGCAAACAGGCCAGGGGCAGAACGACCAGGGTTCGGTGGGCCTCGGCCGGGCCCGGGCGGACCCCGCCCGGGTTTCGGGACCGGACGGCCCGGTCCAGGCGGGCCGGCGCGCTCCGGAGGCGGAGTGCGCCCGGGCGTCCCCCGACCTGGCTTCGGGGGAGCGCCTCGTCCCGGCTTTGGCGTGACCCGACCGGCGGCGGCAACCCCACCCGAACCGGTCCGGCGGCCGGCGGCAAGGGCAGGCTCTGCTCCCCAGCAGTGGAAGAAGAAGCGTGCCAGCCTGGGACCGGTTGAAAAGATCAACGTCAACACCCTGCTGGCTGAGGTCACGCCAGACGCCGCACCCAGTTTGCCGGCCGAACCGCTGCAACCGCTGCGCCGCGGCAGAGTGCCCAGCCGTCCGCGGTCTGGGGTCCCCGGCAAGCGGCCCCAGCCAGTGCCCCAGCGCCCGACTAAGATCACGGTTGGCCCGGAGATCACAGTGAAGGATCTCTCTGCTCTCATGGGCATCGAAGCCAGCCAGATTATCAAGAAGCTTATGCTCCTTGGGACAATGGCCACGGTGAACCAGATCATTGACGGGGAGACCGCCGCCCTGGTGGCTTCCGAATTCGGCATCGAGGCGGAGATTCAGGAGCGCAAATCGCTGGAGGAGCTGTATCTGGCCGAGGACGAGCAGGAGGAAGGGCGGCACCTGCTGCCGCGCCCGCCGGTGGTGACCATCATGGGCCACGTCGACCACGGCAAGACCACTCTGCTCGACGTCATTCGGGAGACTCGGGTGGCCGCTTCCGAAGCCGGCGGGATCACCCAGCACATCGGGGCATACCAGGTCGATCTGAAGGGGAAGAGAATCACCTTCCTCGACACCCCCGGCCACGAAGCCTTCACCGCCATGCGGGCCAGGGGCGCCCAGGTGACCGACATTGCCGTCCTGGTGGTGGCAGCCGACGATGGGGTCATGCCGCAGACCGTCGAGGCGATCAACCATGCCAAGGCGGCCGGCGTGCCAATAATCGTGGCGATCAACAAGATCGACAAGCCGAACGCCCAACCCGAACGGGTGAAACAAGAACTGACCGAATACGGGCTGGTGCCCGAGGAGTGGGGCGGCGACACGATCATGGTTCCTTGTTCGGCGTTGCGCAAGGAGGGCATCGGCAATCTGCTTGAGATGATTCTTCTCGTGGCCGAGCTGCGGGAACTGAAGGCTAACCCGGCCCGGAAGGCACGAGGCGTGGTGATCGAGGCCCAACTGGACAAAGGGCGTGGCCCGGTGGCGACCGTCCTGGTCCAGAAGGGAACCCTGCAGGTGGGGGACTCCATTGTGGCCGGCGCGGTGGCTGGGAAGGTCCGGGCAATGGTGAACGACAAAGGCCGCAATGTGAAGAAGGCCGGGCCGTCCACGCCGGTACAGGTGTTAGGCCTGTCAGACGTGCCGTTGGCCGGCGATCCCTTCGTCGTGGTGGAAGAGGATAAGGTGGCCCGCTTGATCGCTCAGAAGCGGACGGAAGCCGTGCGGCTGGAGTCGCTGGCCAAGCCGACCAGGCTTTCACTCGAGGAACTGTACTCCAAGATTAAGCAGGGCGAGGTCAAGACGCTCAACCTGGTCCTCAAGGCGGACGTTCAGGGGTCGGTGGAGGCGCTAAAGGCCTCTCTCGAGCGGCTTAGCACCGACGAGGTTCGGGTTAATGTCATGCACGCCGGCGTCGGAGCAATCAGCGAATCTGACGTCATGCTGGCCTCTGCTTCCGGAGCGGTCATCATCGGGTTCAACGTGCGGCCTGACGCTAACGCCAAGGCGGTCGCCGAACGAGAAGGGGTCGACCTCCGGCTTCACCGGATCATCTACGAGGCACTCGACGAGGTCAAGGCGGCCATGTTCGGGCTGTTGGCACCCGAAGTCAAGGAGTCCACGTTGGGACGGGCCGAAGTGCGCCAGGTGTTTCGCGTGCCCAAGGTGGGCACCGTTGCCGGCTGTTACGTCCTGGAGGGCAAGATTACCCGCACCGCGCAGGTCCGAATCCTTCGGGATAACGTGGTCGTCTACGAGGGCAAGTTGGCATCCCTGCGGCGGTTCAAGGACGATGTCAGGGAAGTGGCTGCCGGTTACGAGTGCGGCATCGGTCTGGAGAAGTTCCAGGACATCAAAGAAGGTGATATCATCGAGGCCTTCGAGATGGTCGAGGTAAAGCGGCAAGCGTAAGGCGGAGAGAAGCTGCCGGGTAGGGAGGTGCCGGTCCGTGGCGGGACCGACGCGCGTTGAACGCCTGGCTGACCAGGCGAGGATTGAGATATCCGACATCCTGCGGAAAATGAAGGACCCGCGGATCGGATTTGTGAGCGTGACCGAGGTGCAGTCCTCTCCCGACCTGCGCCACCTCAAGGTTTTCGTCAGCATTCTCGGGAGCGAGGAGGAGCGGGAGCGGACGATGGAGGCCCTGGACCACGCGCGTGGCTATGTGCGAACCGAACTCGGGAACCGAATCAGGTTGCGTCACACACCTGAGGTGGTCTTCAAGTACGACCCGTCGCTCGAACGCGGTTCCCGGGTGGTCGAACTGCTCCACCAGATCGAGCGGGAGGGCCGCCAAAGCGGCGGGCCAACGGGGGAGAACCGATGAGCAAAGAGCAGGGGCTCAAGGCGGTGGCTGAGGAGCTCCGGCGGCATCGGCGGTTCCTCGTCACCTCTCACGTCCACCCTGACGGAGACGCGGTGGGGTCCGTCCTAGCCATGGGTTGGCTGCTCCGGCAGTTGGGGAAAGAAGCGCGGCTGGTGCTCCCGGAGCGGGTGCCGGCCGCGTATGCCTTTCTGCCCGGTCAGGAAGCGATTGAGACGGTTGGGGAAGCTGCGCCCGAGCAAGATGCGGACGCCGTGGTGGTGGTGGACTGCTCCGACCTGGGCCGGCTGGGCAGGGTACGGGAGATCCTTCCGCCAGGGGCGGTGGTGATCAACATTGACCATCACCTGCAAAACGAGTTCGAGGGACCGAAGTACGTCCGGACGGAAGCGGCGGCCACCGGCGAGCTCCTTTACGAGGTCATTAGGGAGTTCGGCCTTAAACCCGACTGCGATACCGCCACCTGCCTCTACACCGCCCTTTTGACTGACACCGGCTCCTTCCGCTTCGCCAACACCACCGCCGATACCCTGCGGATCGCGGCCGACCTGTTGGCTCTGGGGGTTTCCCCCAGTTGTGTGGCCGAGCAGGTGTACGACGTGCGACCACTGGCGTCGCTCAGGCTGTTGGCGGAAGTCCTGGCCACCCTACAGGTCACCCCGTGCGGCCGGGTGGCGTGGCTGACGATGGACGAGGGGATGCTGGAACGGCACGGGCTCGACGCCTCGGAAACGGAGGGGATTGTCAACTACGCCAGGACGATCGCCGGGGTGAAGATCGGTGCCCTCTTCCGCTGGGTTGGTCCGTCGCTCACCCGGGTGAGCTGGCGGTCTCGGCCGGGGTATGACGTGGCCAAGCTGGCGGCCCGTTTTGGGGGAGGCGGTCACGTGAACGCGGCTGGGTGTGACATTCCGCAGCCGGTCCCCCAAGCTGCCCAGAGCGGGGTAAGGGCAGCCCTGGAGGCGATCCGGGAGGTCGACGGCGAGGCGTGACCCACGGGATTGTTAACCTGCTCAAGCCGCCGGGCCTGACCTCCCATGATTCAGTGCAACAAGTGCGGACCATGTTGGGAGAGCGGCGGGTAGGCCACGCGGGAACGCTGGATCCCGGCGCGACGGGGGTTCTGGTGGTCTGCGTCGGCGAGGCGACCAAGGCGGTACCCTTCATGGAGGAGCACGAGAAAGAATACTGGGGCGAGGCGGTCCTGGGCTGGGCCACCTTTACCCAGGATGCCGAAGGCGTCGTGGTGGAGCGGGCGCCGGTGGGATGGGAGACCTCCGTTGGGGCAATCGCCGCGGCGGCAGCCGGGTTAACCGGTGAACTGGAACAGGCGGTGCCGCTGGTTTCGGCGGTCCACGTGGGAGGGAGGCGCCTCTATGCTTTGGCCAGGCGGGGAGCGGCCATGGAGCGCCCAGTGCGGCGGGTCGTCGTAAGTCGCTTCGTCATCCACGAGGTCCTGCCCAACGGCGAGGGAAGGCTGGGTCCGGGGGCCAGACTCCGTTTTTCGGTCACCTGCTCACGGGGAACCTACATCCGGGCGCTGGTGGATGACCTGGGGAGGGCGCTGGGCGGCTTGGCGCACCTCGAGTTTCTTGTGCGCTGCCGAAGTGGCCCGTTCCGGCTGGAGGAGGCCTGGACGCTAGAGGAGCTGGCTCAGGAGGCGAATCCGGCGCGCTACCTGTGTCCGGTCGAGCGTGGGCTCTCCTACCCAGCGCTGTATCTTACGCCGGAAGAAGCCGTCCGCTTCCGATACGGGGCAATCGGAAAGGGGCGGCCGGAACCGGCTGGGCGGAAGCTGGTCTATCGCGTTGGCCCGGGTGGCGCAGAACCGCCAGCTTTTCTGGGAGTGGGAGAGGTGGATCAAGCGGGTCGGCTCCGCCCGCTCCGCCTGTTTGGTGCGGGGGAGGAACGACTCTGACGATGATGGTCTGGCGGGGAGAAGACGCCCAGGAAGTGCGATTCAATGACAGGCCCGTCCTCGCCCTCGGTTTCTTCGACGGGGTTCACCGGGGACACCAGGCGCTGGTGCGGCGGGCGGTGACCGATGCCCGTCGCCAGGGGCGGCCGGCTGGCGTCCTGACCTTCGAGCCCCATCCCCTGGCCGTCGTCGGACGCCGGCAGGAGGTCAGCCTTCTGACGACGCCGGAGGAGAAAGAGGAGCTTCTGGCCAAGCTCGGGGTGGAGCGGACCATCGTTTACCCCTTCTCCCGGGACCTGGCTGAGCTGTCGCCTGAATCCTTCGCCCGGAAGATCCTTCGTGAACAGCTTGGCGTGGCGGAAGTGGTGGTGGGGTATAACTTCAGCTTTGGGGCGGGTGGCACCGGCCGCTACGCACTGTTGCGCAAGCTCGGGAAAGCGCTTGGCTTTCAGGCAGCGATGATCCCCCCCGTTACGGCGCACCGGGAAGTAGTCTCTTCGACTGCCATCCGGGAGAGACTCTCTGGCGGCAGGGTGGAGGAGGCCCGGTGGATGCTCGGGTATCCGTACTTCCTGCGCGGCCGGGTCATCCGAGGGGCCGGGCGGGGGCACGGCCTTGGGTTTCCGACGGCCAACCTTGCGTTGCCGCCCGGAAAGCTTACCCCTGGAGATGGGGTATACCTCGTGGGAGTCGTCCTTCCCGGTTCGAGGGAGGAGCGGCCGGGCCTAGCCGCCGTAGGCCAGCCCCTCACCTTCGCCAGTGACCGGCGCCAGATTGAGGTGCACCTCCTCGGGTGGGCGGGCGACCTTTACGGGGCGGACGTACAGGTCAGTTTTCACCGACGCCTGCGGGAGATGAGGTGCTTTCCTTCTCGGGAAGGCTTGCAGGAACAGGTCAGGGAGGACCTGCGGCGGGCAGAGGCGCTGTGGCCAATCCTTTACAGCCGCTGAAGCGTGTGTTATCATCATGAGGCGAGCAACGCTCGGAACCCGGAGCTCGGCGTGGCGGTCGTCCGCACTGTCTGGGCTGCGGGGGATGCGACGACAGAGAAAACGAGGAGGATCAAGTCAATGTCGCTTACACCCGAAACCAAGAGTCAACTGATCGCCAAGCACCGTCGGCACGAGTCCGACACCGGTTCCCCGGAGGTTCAGATTGCCATCCTGACCGAGCGGATCAACCAACTCACCAATCACTTGGTCACCCACAAGAAGGATCATCATTCCCGCCGGGGGCTGTATAAGATGATTGGCCACCGCAGGGGCCTCCTGAACTATTTGAAGGACAAGGATATCGAGCGATACCGGGCGATCATCGAGGAGCTGGGTATTCGCAAATAAGCTGCACCCGTGCGGCTTGGCGGAACCGGCGCGGGAGAGAGGCTGGCTCGCTCTTGTGGGGCGGCCTCTTTTATTCTGGGTCTGCGCAAAGGAAATACTACTCCAAAGGCGAATAATCAAGCGTCAGGGCAAGAATTGGCACTTGCCAGATTCGGACAGGAGGATCCACGATTCATGCAGAGTTTTTCCATTGCTCTGGGCGGGCGGCCGATCGAGCTCGAAGCCGGTGAGTTGGCACAGCAGGCCAACGGTGCCGTCCTGGTCCGCTACGGCGGCACGGCGGTCTTGGTGACCGCAACCATGTCCAAGACCCCACGCGAGGGGATCGACTTCTTTCCCTTGCTGGTCGATTATGAAGAGCGACTATACGCCGTTGGGAAGATCCCAGGCGGATTCATCAAGCGGGAAGGTCGCCCCACCGAGGCGGCCATTCTCTCTGCCCGGATGATCGACCGGCCGCTGCGTCCTCTCTTCCCCGATGGATTCCGGAACGACGTCCAGGTGGTGGCCACGGTTCTCTCGGTAGACCAGGACAATCAGCCGGATATTTGCGGGATTATCGGGGCGTCGGCGGCTTTGGCGATCTCCGACATCCCCTTCGCCGGGCCGGTGGGTGCCGTGCGGATGGGCAGGGTGGACGGGCAGTTGGTGGTCAATCCCACCGCCGCCGAGCGGGAGAAAAGCGACTTGAACCTCACGGTGGCGGGAACGAAGGATGCCATCCTCATGGTCGAGGCCGGTGCGGATGAGCTTCCGGAAGACCAGATTCTCGACGCCATCATGCTGGCGCACGAGTCCATCAAGGAGCTGGTGACCCTCCAGGAGCGGATGCAGTCCCAGATTGGGCGCCCCAAGGTCGAGGTGAAGCTCTTCGAGGTCGACCAGGAGCTTGCCGCCCGGGTCAGTGACTATGCCCGGGAGCGAATCGTCCAAGCAGTCCAAGACAAAGACAAGGTGCAGCGGGAGGCCAACCTCGACGCTATCCGACAGGAGACGCACGCTCACTTCGAAGCAGAGCTGGGGGAGGAGTACCTGACCCGCCGGAAAGACGTCGAGTCGGTGCTCGACCAGATTCTCAAAGAGGAGGTCCGGCGTCTTATCGCAGAAGAGCGCCTCCGTCCCGACGGCCGGCGCCTCGACGAGATCCGGCCGCTTGAGATCAAGGTGGGCATCTTGCCGCGGGTTCATGGCTCAGGGTTGTTCCAACGAGGCCAAACCCAGGTGTTGACCTCTTGCACCCTCGGGATGCACTCCGATGTACAGCTCCTCGACGGCCTGGGCCTTGAAGAACAGAAGCGATACATGCATCACTACAACTTCCCTGCCTACTCGGTAGGTGAGGTCCGGCCGATGCGGGGTCCAGGCCGAAGGGAAATCGGCCACGGAGCTTTGGCCGAGCGCGCGCTTCTTCCAGTGATCCCCAGCGAAGAGGTGTTTCCTTACACCATCCGGCTGGTCTCGGAGGTTCTCTCTTCCAACGGCTCCACTTCCCAAGCCTCGGTCTGCGGGTCCACCCTAGCCTTGATGGACGCCGGTGTACCGATCAGGAAGCCGGTTGCCGGTATCGCCATGGGGCTCGTGAAGTACGGCGACCAGTTCACCATTCTCACCGACATTCAGGGTATCGAGGACCACCTCGGCGACATGGACTTCAAGGTGGCTGGAACTAGGGACGGGGTAACGGCCCTCCAGATGGACATCAAGATCCACGGCGTCTCCCGGGAGATCCTCCGTCAGGCTTTGGCGCAGGCCAAACAGGCGCGCCTTTTTATCCTGGACCGGATGGCGGAAGTGATCCCGGCACCCCGCACAGAGCTGTCGCCGTTCGCCCCGCGCATCATCACCATGAACGTGGATCCGGAGAAGATTCGGGACGTCATCGGTTCGGGCGGCAAAACGATCCGGAAGATCATCGCCGAGACTCAGACGGAGATCGACGTGGAGGACGATGGGACGATTTACATCGCCTCACCTGACCTCGATGCGGCCCGCCGGGCTATGAAGATCATCGAGGCGCTGACGAAAGACGTAGAGGTAGGCGAGATTTACGAAGGGCGGGTAACCCGGATCATGGACTTCGGGGCCTTTGTGGAGATCGCCCCCGGCAAAGAAGGGTTGGTTCGGATCGGCCACTTGGCTGACCACCGGGTTAACAAGGTGGAGGACGTGGTCAAGGTGGGTGACACGATCAGGGTGAAGGTGATCGAGATCGATAACCGCGGCAGGATCAACCTCTCCCACAAAGAAGCCCTGAAACCTGACACGGTCGGGGCGAAGAAGTGAAGGAAAATCCCACGACGAAGAAAAAAGAGTCTGCATAGGGCAGGCTCTTTCTTTTGCCCGGCCGCAGATGACCTGTACACTGAAGGGGGTAGGCAAGACTGGATGAAGCTTGAGGAACTCCTGGCGATGGCGAAGGTGCGGGGCGCGCCGCGGATAGCGGTGGCCGGCGGGGCCAGTGTCGAAGCGTTGCGAGCTCTCGCCGAGGCAAAGGCCGCGGGCCTGGCCAGTGTAACGTTGTGCGGCCAGCTGCCCGAGACGGAGCGGCTGGCTGAGGAGAGCGGCTATGACCTCTCCGGGGACGGTCTGGTCGCCGCTGCTTCGAGCCTGGAGGCGGCCAGGGCCGCTGTACGCGAGGTGTCCGAGGGACGGGCGGCTCTGCTGATGAAAGGAGACGTCCCCACGGCGGACCTCCTCCGCGCGGTCCTCGACCACGACCGCGGCCTTCGGACGGGGCGGCTCCTGTCTCACGTGGGAATCTTTGAGCTTCCGGGATTTGACCGGCTGCTCTTTCTGACCGACGCTGGCGTGAACATCGCGCCGACTTTGGCGCAAAAGGCCGACCTGGTTCGCAACGCCGTCGAGGTGGCCCAAGCCTGCGGGGTGGCGAAGCCGAAGGTGGCCGCGCTGGCGGCCGTCGAGGTCGTGAACCCGGAGATGCCCGCCACGGTCGAGGCTGCCTGTCTGGCTGCCATGGGTCGGCGAGGACAACTCGGGGAGGCGGTGGTCGACGGTCCGCTCGCCCTGGACAACGCGGTCTTTCCCGAGGCGGCGGAGCGGAAGGGAGTGGGCGGGCCCGTGGCCGGCGCGGCCGATATTCTGCTCGTTCCGGATATCGAGGCGGGCAACGTGGCCTACAAAGCGTTGCTCTTCTTCGGACAAGCGAGGGTTGCTGGGCTGGTCGTGGGAGCCCGGGTGCCGGTCATAACCACCTCCCGGGCCGAATCCCATGAGACCAAGCTTCTCTCGATCGCCCTGGGTGTGGTGATGGCTACCAAGACGGCCTAGGAGGTGTGCCGCATGCCGGAGGATAAGATCCTGGTGATCAACCCCGGTTCGGTCTCGACCAAGGTCGCCCTGTACGCTGGTGAACAGTGCCTGAGGGTGGAAACAATCAATCACGCCGCCTCGGAACTTGCGGGCTTCCGCCACATTCAAGAACAGTTTGACTATCGCCGCAAAGCGATCCTGGCTTGCCTCGAACGCTGGGGTGAGCCACTTGCGGGTCTGGCCGCCGTGGTAGGCCGGGGAGGGCTGGTCAAACCCCTGGAGAGTGGCGTGTACCGGGTCAACCCTGACATGATTCATGATTTGCGCCATGGAGTCTCGGGGGAACATGCCTCGAATTTGGGCGGGCTGATCGCGGCCGACCTGGCGGAGCAGGCGGGGATACCGGCTTTCGTGGTCGACCCGGTCATCGTCGACGAACTGGATCCCCTGGCCCGCTACACCGGCTTTCCAGACCTCCGGCGGCGAAGCATCTTCCACGCCTTGAACCAGAAGGCCGTCGCCCGCCGGGCCGCGGCTCAGCTCGGCAAGGAATACCACGAGGTGAACCTGATCGTCGCTCATCTGGGAAGCGGGGTTTCGGTAGGCGCCCACCGCCTAGGTCGGGTCGTCGACGTGAACAACGCCCTGGACGGCGACGGTCCATTCGGGGTCGAACGGGCTGGCAGGCTCCCGACGGGTGACCTGATCCGCCTCTGCTTCTCCGGGCGGTGGACCGAGGCGGAGTTGCTCCGGCGGGTGAGACGCCAAGGCGGGCTGGTCGGCCACCTCGGGGTGAATGACGGGCGGGAGGTGGAGGCTCGGATCGACCAGGGTGACGAAAAAGCCCGCGAGTGCTTCGAAGCGATGGCCTACTGGATCGCCAAGGAGATTGCGGCGCTTTCGGCAACGCTCGAGGGGAAGATCGACGCCATCGTCCTCACGGGCGGTTTGGCGAGGTCGGAGCGGCTGGCGGGGTGGATCCGTCGGCGGGTCGAGTTTCTCGCCCCGGTCCTACTCTTTCCAGGGGAGATCGAAATGGAAGCGCTGGCGCTTGGCGCCTTGAGGGCTTTGCGAGGCGAGGAGCCGATCCGGGAATACGCTTAGGGTGGCGAAAGGGGGCGAAGGGAGACTTGGCGGGAAAGGTGATCTTTCGCGAGGACCGGTGCAAAGGGTGCGCCTTGTGTGTCGAGGCCTGCCCGAAGGGGATCATCCGTCTCTCGGAGCGATTCAATGCCAGCGGGTTCAATCCCGCAGAGTGTGCCAACGAGGAGGCCTGCATCGCCTGCGGGTTCTGTGCCCGGATGTGCCCGGACGCCGTGATCGAGGTGCACCGGGTGGATCGGTAGGCTTTGCACCAACCCAGGCCATGGGAAGCGGGGAGGGATTGAGTTGAGTGAACCTAGGCTGATGAAGGGGAACGAGGCGATCGCCGAGGCTGCCATCCAGGCAGGGTGTCGTTTCTTCTTCGGCTACCCGATCACCCCCCAGAATGAGCTGCCGGAGTACATGGCCCGGCGGTTGCCGGAGGTGGGAGGAGTCTACCTTCAGGCGGAAAGCGAGGTTTCCGCGATCAACATGGTCTACGGTGCGGCCGGAGCCGGGGGTCGGGTGATGACATCTTCGTCGAGCCCGGGGATCAGCCTGATGCAGGAAGGCATCTCATACCTCGTCGGGTCTGAGTTGCCTTGCGTCGTCGTGAATATCGTCCGGGGCGGGCCAGGGCTCGGCGGCATCCAGCCGGCCCAGTCGGACTACTTCCAAGCGACCAAGGGCGGCGGCCACGGAGATTATCGCCTCCTGGTCCTGGCGCCGGGGTCGGTCCAGGAAATGGTCGACCTGATGCAAGAGGCCTTCGATTTGGCCGACAAGTACCGCAACCCGGTGATGCTCCTGGGTGATGGGGTGTTGGGGCAGATGATGGAGCCGGTGCGGTTGCCGTATGAGATCGGGTCGCCCCTCCCGCCGCCGCCCGCCCCGGAGAGCAAGCCATGGGCGACGGTGGGCGCCAAAGGGCGCGGCCGGAACGTCATCAACTCCCTTTTCATCGAGGCTGACCGGCTGGAGCGGCATAACTGGCATCTCCAGGCGAAGTACCGGAGGATGGAGGCCGAGGAGGTCCGGTACGAGGCGGCGAGGACAGAAGACGCCGAAGTCGTCGTGGTCGCCTACGGAACGACGGCTCGGATCGCCCGCACGGCGGTGGACGAAGCTCGCCAGCGGGGCGTCAGGGCGGGGCTCTTCCGCCCGATCACCCTCTACCCCTTCCCGTACGAGGCGCTACGACAGGCCGTTGGGGCAGCCAGGCAGGTTGTGGTGGTCGAGATGAGCTGTGGACAAATGTTGGACGACGTGAAACTGGCGGTGGCTGGCCGGTCTTCAGTCGAGTTCTTCGGGCGGCCGGGTGGAAACGTACCGACCCCGCAGGAGATTTTGGAGCGGATTGCCGGGAAGGGAGGCGCGGCGCAGTGACGACGGTGGTGGCCCGGCGGCCGAAGAGCTTGAGCGATGTGGCGCTTCACTACTGCCCTGGCTGCACCCACGGAATCATCCACCGGCTGGTGGCCGAGGCGATCGACGCCCTGGACGCCCGGGAGCGGACCATCGGGGTGGCCTCCGTGGGGTGTTCCGTCTTCGCCTACAATTATTTCGAGTGCGACATGCAGCAGGCATCGCACGGGCGGGCGCCAGCGGTGGCGACCGGAATCAAGCGGGTTCTCCCGGACCGAATTGTCTTCACCTACCAGGGTGACGGCGACCTGGCCTCCATTGGCGCGGCCGAAATCGTCCATGCCGCGGCCCGGAGCGAGAATATTACGGTCATCTTCGTCAACAACGCCAACTACGGCATGACGGGCGGACAGATGGCTCCGACGACGCTCCTGGGGCAGAGGACAACGACCACGCCTGCCGGCCGGGACGCACAAGCCAACGGCTATCCGATCCGGGTGGCGGAACTGCTGGCGTCGCTCCAGGGTCCGGCCTACGTCGCCCGGGTCAGCGTCCACTCGCCGCAGGAGGTCAAGAAGGCGGGCGACGCAATCAAGAAGGCCTTTCGGTTGCAGGCCGAGGGAAATGGTTTCACTTTGGTCGAGGTCCTCTCGACTTGCCCCACCAACTGGGGGTTGGCGCCGAACCAGGCCCTCCGCTGGCTGGTCGAGAACATGCTCCCCTACTACCCGCTGGGCGAGTTCAAGAAGGAGGAGGGTGCGTGATGCGGCACGAGGTCATCATGGCCGGGTTCGGCGGCCAGGGGATGATGCTGGCCGGGCAGCTCTTGGCTTACGCCGGGATGCTCGAAGGGAAGCACGTGTCGTGGTATCCCTCTTACGGGCCGGAGATGCGGGGCGGAACCGCCAACTGCACGGTGGTGGTGGCCGACGAACCGGTGGCCTCGCCGGTGGTCAGCCAGGCTTCGGCGGTGATCGCCATGAACGGGCCTTCTCTGGCGCGGTTTGAAGGGTCTCTCTCCCCCGGCGGGGTGTTGGTGTACAACTCCACGCTGGTCGACCACGGCCCGAGTCGGACGGATATCCGGAGCGCGGCGGTGCCGGCCAACGCCATCGCCGACCGGCTGGGGGACACGCGGGTGGCGAACATGGTGGTCCTCGGGGCCCTGCTGGCCCTCACCGGGATGGTCAAACCGGAGTCGGTGGTCGCTTCCCTGAAGAAGACTCTGCCAGAGCGGCGGCATAACCTCATCCCTCTGAATGAGAAGGCTCTGGCTGCCGGAGCAGAGGCGGCGCAGGGGACCGCCACCGAGACCTGACGGGACGATTGCCATGATCCGTCTGCGCAAAGGGGTGGTCACCCGGCTGCTGGCGGCCCGGCCGGGGCTGGTCGAGGTCCTGGTGGCAGTTGAAGGCGAAGAGCGCCCCGCCGTCGTCTACCCGGCCCTAAGCGGGCCGGTCGAGGTGGGGGATCGGGTTACGCTCAATACGACCGCTACTGCGCTCGGCCTGGGCTCTGGCGGATACGACTTTGTGGTAGCGGTCGATGGGGAGCGGTCGGCCGACCCGGCCCCCAGCGGCCATCTCATGAAGCTCCGCTACACCCCGCTCCAAGTCAAGGTCTGCAGCGTCGAGGAGGAGGCGAGTCCCTACCGGGCGGAGTTGGACGCCTGCGAGTCGCTGGGCGGGTTGCCGGTGGTCGTGGGGACGCTCCATTCGCAGCTGGCCCCGGCCTGCCTGGCCGTCCGACACTTCGCCGGGGAGGGGTGTCGGGTAGCGTACCTGATGACCGACGGAGGGTCGCTGCCGCTGGCTTGGAGCCGGACCGTGGACCGGCTCCGCCGGGAGGGGCTCTTGGCGGCGACGATCACGGTCGGCCAAGCCTTTGGCGGAGACTTCGAGGCAGTCAACAAGTTTAGCGGACTGCTGGCGGCCAAGGTGGCGGCCCGGGCGGATATCGTGGTGGTCGCCATGGGTCCCGGGATCGTTGGAACGGGGACGATCTGGGGCCATACAGGCCTGGAACAGGGTGAATGGATCAATGCAGTCAACACCCTCGCAGGCACGGCGATCGCTGTGCCCCGCCTCTCCTTCGCTGACCCGCGCCCTCGACATCGCGGCGTCTCCCACCACTTCGTGACCGCCCTGGCGAGGGTGGCGCGGACACCAGCGGTGGTGCCCGTGCCCAGCCTGGGGGGGCGGGAGGAGGAAGTGATCCGGCGTCGGCTGGAGGAAGCCTTCGCCACGCCTGACAGCCCACCTCATGCTGTAGTGGCGGTTGATACTTCGTTTTTTCCGCAGCTTCTGGCCGGTCGCGAATGGGCAGGGGAGAGCATGGGACGCGGCTTTCACGATGACCCGGCCGCTTTCCTCGGAGCGGCGGCCGCCGGCCGTCTGGCTGCGGAATTCTGGCTTCGCCAGCAGGGAACTGCTAGGTGATGTTGGCTGCGCGCAAGAGGCTGCGGAGGGTCGGCAGCCCACCGGCCGATTCGCTTTTCCGGGTCGCCTCCTCCTCCAGGCGGTGGAGAAGGCGAAGCACGCAGGCCACCCGGCCAGCGGCGTACAACCTGTCGGGAGTCGTCAAGACGACCAAGGCAGACCCGGGACTGCCAGGACCGGAGTTGGCGGACAACACAGGCCGTTCCTCCCTCGAACGAGCAGGGGAGATTCGCCTGAAGCTTACGCCGAACCTGCTTCCCTTATGTTAGGGAGGCGGGGAAAGGACAGGTGTGGATGGAGCGAGGGGAGCAGAACAAGGGCGGTGGCTGGATGAGGGAGGAGACCATCGCCCGGGAGGAGATATTCCGGGGTGCCCTCATCAACGTAAGACGTGACACTGTGCGCCTCGCTGACGGCCGGACTGCCACGCGGGAGCTTGTCGGCCATGCCCCTGCGGTGGCTATCCTGCCTCTGGATGAACGGGGCCGGGTTCTGCTGGTGCGCCAATACCGCAAGCCCCTAGAAGAGGCGCTCTGGGAGGTGCCAGCAGGAAAGATGGAGCCGGGAGAGGATCCGGAGCTCTGCGCCCGGCGGGAATTGGCTGAGGAGACTGGGGTCACGGCCGAGCAGCTGGTCTACCTGGGCCGCATCGCCACCACCCCCGGCTTCTCGGACGAAATCATCCATCTTTATCGGGCGGAAGGGCTCCGCCCGGCTGCGGAGGTGGGCGGTGATCCGGACGAGGCAATCGAGGCGGTTCCGGTGGAGTGGACCGAAGTGATGCGAATGGTGGAGGACGGGGAACTCTGGGATGCGAAAAGCCTCTGCCTTGTCCTCTGGGAAGCGGTCCGCCGAAGCTCATAGAAGGTAATACTATCCTCCCCGTCCGCATAAGGATGCAGGGACAGGGAGGGGTGGCGATGTCGCTCCGGAGTGAGCTGATGGCTGTCACGGAGGCCTACTTCCACCGGCGCTTCTTGGTCTATCTCTTAGTGGCAGTGCTCTTCGCTGTGGGTAGCCTTTTCGGCGCGCTGGGGGCGGCCTCATTGTCGCCTGGCCAGGAGGCTGGGGTCTCCAGCGAGGTTAGGTCCTTTGTCGAAGCGGTCAAAGGCGGTAAGCTGGCGGCCCAAGCTGAAGTGACCCGAGCAGCGCTGGTGCGGGATGTGATCCGGACGGCCGGCCTGTGCTGGTTGTTGGGGCTGTCAGTCATTGGGGTGCCACTGGTCCTGGTGGTCGTTTTCTCCCGGGGCTTTCTCCTCGGTTTCACGGTAGCGGTGCTGGTAAAAGAGTTGGCGATCAGCGGCTTGGCTATGGCGCTGGTGGCAGTGCTTCCACAAAGTCTGCTAAACGTTCCAGCCACGGTGATCGCAGCGGTAGGAGCCACGTCCTTCGCCATCTCGGTGGTAACTGACCGGACGTTGGGGCGGACTGGGTTCTGGCGGGGAGTGGCAGGGTATACGGCCCTGACCGCACTGGCCGGTCTGATCATGGTGGGAGGGGCGCTGATCGAGGGGTACGTGGCCCCCGTGCTCCTGCGGTGGACCGCCCGATACTTGATCTAGCGGCGAGGAGGGGTTGGGATGATCGTGGTGACGAGCATCAACTTGCGCAAGGTTCGCCCCTGGCTAGGCCGAGGGCTCGTCCTGCTCCTGCTCGGCTTGGTCGTGTGGCTAAGCCGGCCACGGTAATCCCCGCTCCGTTAAGCAACATGGCCCCCGCAGTCGTCCAACGGCTGTCCACAAGGCATGGGCAGCCTTTTCTGCTTCCCGGTGAGGGACCCGGGCAATGGGGGGTGTGCTGGGAATGCCTGGCCGAGAAGGATAGAGCAGGAGCGGCGGCGTAATCCCTGCCACGAAGAGGTGAAGGGGATGCCCGACCTGGTCCAGGCGTTCGCCAACTACCTGAGGGAGCGGCGGCTCTCGGTCAGCACCCTCGAATCCTACCTCCATGACGTCGGTGAGTACTTGGACTATCTCCAGCGGCAAGGGCTCCAAAGCCCGCTTGGGGCCGATGCCGGCGCGGTGGCCGGCTATTTGGCGGACCTCTCCGCCCGCGGTCGCTCCACCAGCACGGTGGCCCGCCACCTGGCCTCCCTGCGGGCGTTCTACCGCTATCTGGACCGGCAGCGGCTGGTCAACTGCGACCCGACCGAGAACGCCGTTGCCCCGCACCTGGAGCGTCCAACCCCGGCCATCCTCACCCCGGCCGAGGTCGAACACCTCCTGAACGCAGCTGCGGGGGACGAGGCGTCAGACCGGCGAGACCGGGCGATGCTCGAGGTGCTGTACGCAACAGGGATGCGAGTGTCCGAGCTTTGCGCCTTGAACCTGGACGATCTCAACTTGAGCGTGGGGTATGTTCGCTGTCGCCAAGGGGGGCGAGAGCGGGTGCTCCCGCTGGGCCAAATGGCGATCAAGGCGCTCGAAACTTACGTCGATTCAGCCCGGCCCGCATTGGTCAGGGGCAGGGAGGAACCATCGCTCTTCGTCAACCAGAGGGGAGGCCGGCTCACCCGCCAAGGCTGCTGGAAAATCATCAAGGCTCGGGCGCGGGCGGCCAACCTCGAGGATCGGCTGACACCTCATACCCTGCGCCACTCCTTTGCCGTTCACCTTTTGGAGAATGGCGCTGACCTGCGGGTCGTCCAACGGTTGCTGGGCCACGTGAACACCGCCGCCACGCAGTTCTATGCCCGCCTGACTGGGCTTGGGCAATTGCGGGAGGTTTATGCTAAGGCCCATCCGCGGGCCTAAAGGAGGCACCAATGGCGAAAGAGCGGGCCATTCTGATCGTTCTGGACAGCGTGGGGGCCGGGGCTCTGCCGGACGCGGCGGATTACGGGGACGAGGGCGCCAACACGCTGGGTAACCTGTCCCGGGCGGTGGGCGGCCTATCCCTTCCCAACCTGGGCCGGCTGGGGCTTGGCAACATCTTGCCGCTGGCCGGAGTCGCTCCGCAGGCTCACCCGGACGCCGCCTTCGGCCGGATGGCCGAGGCTTCGGCGGGCAAAGACACCACCACGGGACACTGGGAGATCGCCGGGATCATCCTTCACCAGCCCTTCCCAGTCTATCCAGACGGGTTTCCCGCCGAGGTGATCGAGGCGTTCGAGCGGGCAGTGGGGCGGAAGGTCTTAGGCAACAAGGCTGCTTCCGGAACTGAGATCATCAAGGAGCTTGGGGAGGAGCATCTCCGGACCGGCCAGCCAATTGTCTACACCTCAGCCGACTCCGTCTTTCAAGTGGCCGCCCATGAGAGCGTCATTCCGGTGGAGGAGCTGTACCGGATGTGCGATGCGGCCCGACGAATCCTGGTCGCTCCTCACGCGGTCGGCCGAGTGATCGCCCGGCCCTTTGCCGGGCCACCCGGGGCCTTCCAACGGACGCCTCGCCGGCGCGACTTCGCCCTGCCGCCGCCAGACAAGACTCTGCTCGATCGCCTGAGCGCGGCCGGGATACCAGTCACCGGGATCGGCAAGATCGAGGACATCTTCGCTGGGCGCGGTCTTACCACCGCCATCCACACCGCCAACAACCGGGAGGGGATGGAGGCAACCCGCCGCTGGTTGGAGCATGGCGAGGGGCTGCTCTTCACCAACCTGGTGGACTACGACATGGTCTACGGCCATCGGAACGACGTTCTGGGCTATGCCGAGGCGCTGGGCGCGTTTGACGACTTTCTGCCGGAGCTCCTGGGGGCCATGCGGGAGGGCGACCTGCTGCTCATTACGGCTGACCACGGTTGTGATCCCACCACGCCGGGAACCGACCATACTCGTGAGTATGTGCCCCTCCTGGCGGTAGGTCCCCGAGTCAAGGGCGGGGTGGACCTCGGTACCCGCTCAACCTTTGCCGACGCCGGCGCTACAGTGGCGGAGTGGCTGAACTCGCCTGCCCTCCCGGTTGGGAAGAGCTTCGTGCTGGAGATTCGGAAGGAGGCGTGACGGGTGAGAACCTACGATCTCATTCGAAAGAAGCGCGACGGGGACGAGTTGACCGCCAGCGAGTTGGAATACCTGGTCAGGGAGTATACTGCCGGGACGCTCCCGGACTACCAGATGGCCGCCTTTCTGATGGCGGTCTTTTTCCGGGGCCTCACGGCGGCTGAAACGGCAGTCCTAACCCAGGCGATGGCCAGCTCAGGGGAGGTGGCCGATCTCTCCTCGCTCCCCGGCGTTACGGTCGACAAGCATAGCACCGGCGGGGTGGCCGACACCACCACGTTGGTCCTGGCACCGCTCGTTGCAGCCTGCGGCGTGACAGTGGCCAAGATGTCCGGTCGTGGGCTGGGACATACCGGAGGGACCGTTGACAAGCTCGAGTCGATTCCTGGCTTCCGGACCGCTCTCTCCCGCGAGGAATTCCTCGACGTGGTACGAAGGGCCGGGATGGCGGTAGTCGGCCAGTCCGGGGAACTCTGTCCGGCGGACAAAAAGATCTACGCCTTGCGGGACGTGACCGCCACGGTGGACTGCATCCCCTTGATCGCCTCTTCCATCATGTCCAAGAAGTTGGCCGGAGGGAGTCAAGCCATCGTCCTGGACGTGAAGTGCGGTCAAGGAGCTTTCATGAAGACGCTGGACAAGGCGCGGGAACTGGCGCGGGCGATGGTGGCGATCGGAGAGCGCGCCGGTCGAAAGACGGTCGCGGTGATCAGCGACATGAACCAGCCGCTGGGGCACGCCATCGGCAACGCCCTGGAGGTTCGGGAAGCCTTGGCCACGCTGGCCGGGAGGGGACCGCGGCGCTTGACCGAACTCTGCCTGATCCTGGGCGGAGAGATGGTAGCCTTGGCGGGGAAGGCCCCCAACTCCGAGGCCGGACGGGCGCTGGTGGAGGAAGCGCTCCGCTCGGGGCGGGGGCTGGCGCAGTTCGAGCGCTGGGTTGCCGCCCAGGGTGGGGATCCGGCGGTGGCCCGGGAACCGGACCGGCTGCTGCCGCATGCCCCCGTCCGCCTGAGCGTTCGGAGCCGGACGGCGGGTTATGTGGCGGCAGTCGACGCGGAACGGCTGGGATTGGCAGCGAGGGACCTCGGCGCCGGACGCCGCCAAAAGGAGGATGCCGTCGACCTGAGCGTGGGAATTGTGGTCCGGGTGGAGGTAGGCGAGCGGGTTGAGGAAGGTCAGGAAGTGGCCACGATCCACGCGGCCGACCCGCGGCAGGCCGCCGAGACGGCTGAGGCGGTTCTCGCTGCTTACTCGCTGGCCGAGGTACCGCCCGAGGTGCCGCCGCTGGTCTACGAGGTTGTCCGCACCGCATAAGAGGAGCTCCCAGAGGCATCCTAACCCTGACCCCTGGCACCAAAGAGAAGAGGGAGATGGGTTGGGATGCGTCGTTTTGCGATCTTTCTGCTAACGATGGCGGTGGTTCTGGCGACGGCGCCAATCAGCGCGGCGCCCCCGACCGAGGCGAGCCGTACGGCGCAGCCGGAACAGGTGACCCAGCTCAAGGTCACCGCGCCATCCGCCATCCTGATCGAGGCCGGAAGCGGTAAGACGCTGTTTGCCCACAACGCCGACCGGAAGCAACCAATTGCCAGCCTGACCAAGATCATGACCCTCACCTTGGCCCTGGAGGCTCTCCGGGATGGGAAAGTCAAGCTGGCTGACATGGTCTCCGGATCAGCCCTGGCTAAGTCGATGGGTGGGACCCAGATTTGGCTCGAAGAAGGCGAACAATTCACCTTCAAGGATATGCTGTACGCGGTCGGGGTCGGGTCAGCCAACGACTGCGCCGTGGCCCTCGCGGAGTATCTGGGGGGGTCCTTCGAAGGGTTCGTGGCCGCGATGAACCGGAAAGCGAAGGAACTCGGGCTGAAAAACACGCACTTCGCCAACCCGACCGGCCTGGACGACGAAGACAACTACTCGACCGCAGCCGACCTGGCCATGCTCTGCCGCTACGCCGTAGCCCTGCCCATGTTCCTCGACCTCAGTTCGACCTGGGAGTACTGGGTGCGCAAGGGGACCCCGAAGGAGGTCTGGCTGACCACCTTCAACAAGCTCCTTAAGTTCTATCCCGGCTACGACGGGATCAAGACCGGGTTCACAGACAGAGCCGGGTACTGCCTGGCCTCCACCGCCAAGAGGGGCGGGTTGCGGCTGATTGCCGTGGTCTTGGGAGAACCGACGCCGCAGGCCCGTTCGGCCGACGTCACGAAGCTGCTGGACTACGGCTTTCGGCTGTACGAGGCGGTAGAGGTGGCGAAGGCAGGCACCGTCGTCGGCCAGGTGGAGGTCCTGCGAGGGCACGACCCTCAAGTCGAGGCCGTGGTGAGCCAGGACTTCCACGTAGCCGTGCCGCGGGTAAGCGAACAGAAGCAGGTCTCCACCGAGTTGCGATTGACCCGTCGCCGGGTCAACGCGCCGGTGCGGAAGGGGCAGGTGTTGGGAACGTTGGTGGCGTTCCAGAACGGTCAAGAGGTTGGCCGCACCCCAGTAGTGGCGGCCCGAGACGTCCCGGCCGGATCGTGGCACAGACTGTTCGTCCAGATGACGAGAGCCATCCTCCGGACCTTTCTCGGAATCCGCTAGCGCGAAGAGGGACAGGTGAAGAGCCGCAAGGGACGGCTGTCTCCAGGGGTGGAGAAGCCGTCCTTGCCGCTTCATATGCCCTTTCGGCGGGGGGAGCGGGTGCGCCTCCCAGCCCAGGCTGTGGCGCCGCTCTGGTAGGATGTGGCAAGCTGGGCAGGAGACTGGAAAGCGGTGGTGAAATGTACAACCCCGTAGGCATCGAGGGGGCGAAAGAAGGATGAAAATCGAGACCAAACGGCTTGGGAAGGCGCTTGTGGTGCGATGTTCCGGGGAACTGGACCTGGCCGCAGCGGGCGACTTCCGCCAAGTCGTGGACAACGAACTGGCGGAATGGGATAATCTCCAGGACATCATCCTCAACCTGCAGGAGGTCACCTTCGTGGACAGTTCGGGGTTGGGGGCGATCCTGGGACGCTACAAGCGCGTCCAGCAACGGGGAGGGCGTATGGTGCTGGTGGCCGTTCCGCCGGCCCTGCGCAGACTCTTGGATTTCTCGGGCATCTTCAAGCTCATCCCGACGAGAGCGAGCGAAGAAGAAGCCCTGAAGCCGGCGTAAGGTGGTGAGCGGGGTGGAAGAACAGCGAGCGAGGCATTCAAACAACTACCTCCGGCTGGAGTTCCCAAGCCGGGCGGAGAACATTGGAGTGGTGCGTCTGGCGGTTGCCGCCTTCGCTTCGCGGCTGCCGTTCACCGTCAGCGACCTCCAACACGACCTGCGGGTGGCGGTTTCGGAGATCGTCACCAACGCTGTGGTGCATGGGTATCCCAAGCGGCCCGGGCGGGTAGTGGTCGAAGCCTGGGTGGAGGACGGTCGCCTGGTGGTCGTGGTCGAAGACTGGGGGAGGGGCTTTAACCCGGAGGCGGCGGCCGAACCGGACCCCGAAGGGGAGCACATGGGAATCGGGCTGCAAATCGTGCGGGCGTGCATGGACCGGGTTGAAATCAAGAGCGAGTGTGGGCGCGGCACCCGGGTGCGCATGGAGAAGGCACCCACCACATCATGAGCGCACGGACGGCTGGCGCAGAACGCCACCTGGGGGAGGCCGAGGTTGCGGAGCTGGTCGGCCGGGCGCGGCAGGGAAACGGCGAAGCCCGAGAGGAGTTGATCCGGCGGAATCTAAAGCTGGTCCGCAGCGTGGTGGCCCGCTTTCGGCGCGTCGCGACGGAGGAGGAGGATCTCTTCCAGCTCGGATGCGTGGGGCTGGTCAAGGCGGTCGACCGTTTTGACCCCAGGCGGGGTGTGGCCTTCTCGACCTACGCCGTGCCCCACATTGCGGGGGAGATCCTGAGCTACCTTCGCTCGGACCGTCTGCTAAAAGTCGGGCGGTCTACCCAACAGCGGGCCCGGGAGGCGCTGTTGGTCCGCGACCAGATTGCTCAGGAACTCGGTCGAGAACCTTCCATCCAGGAGGTGGCGGAGCGGCTGGGAACGGATCAGGAGGAGGTGGTCGAGGCGCTGGACGCCCTCCAATCTCCGTTGTCGCTGGAGGCTCCGCTCCTGCAGGGCGAGGGAGACGAGGTTCGGTGGGGAGATGCCGTAGCCTCCCCTGCCGACGATCATCTGGACCGGTTGGCCCTGGCCGAAGGGCTGAGGAAGCTGCCCGATCTTGAACGAAAACTGGTTGAACTTCGCTTCTTCGCCCAGAAGACCCAAACGGAGGTCGGGCGAACGCTGGGCATTTCTCAGGCGCAAGTCTGCCGGCTGGAAAAGCGCGCCCTGGAACGCCTCCGCCGGGCGCTCGGCTAAAGGTTCCCGTCGCCACGCGAGTCGCAGCTCCGGTTCATACGAAGAACGGGGCTGCGATATTCTGTGGCGGAGGGATGAACGTGTTGAACCTGCTCTGGCTGCTGCTTCTCACCGCAGGGCTGGGGAGCGCAGCCGCCACGGGACGCTGGGAGGAGGTTACCGAGGCCGTGCTCCAGGCCGGGCGGACCGGGGTTGAACTGGGGCTCGGCTTGGTCGGCGTGATGGCCGTGTGGCTGGGCCTGGGGCGCCTCATGGAGGCGAGTGGCCTGCTTACGGGGATGGTCCGCCTCGTTTGCCCGGTTACTCGGCGCCTGTTTCCGGACATCCCGAGGAACGACCCGGCCCACGGCGCAATCGCCCTGAACTTGCTAGCCAACCTCTTCGGGTTGGGTAACGCGGCGACGCCCTTCGGCATCGAGGCGATGCGCCGTCTGGCGGAGCTGAACGGCCGGTCGGGGGAGGCCACCCCCGCCATGTGCACCCTATTGGCGCTGAATACGGCCGCCCTGACCTTGGTGCCCACGGGTGTCCTGGCGATCCGGGCCGCTGCCGGTTCCCAAAAGCCAGGAGAGATCATCGGGCCCACCATCGCTGCCACCCTGATCGCCCAGGCGGTGGCCTTGGCCGCCGACCGCCTCTTTCGGCGGCGGGCGGCCCGGAGGGGGCGGGAGAGATGAGTCAGGCGTTGCAGGTCGTATCCGCCCTGATCATACCGGCAATAGTGCTTTGTATCCCGTGGTACGCGCACCTTAAGCGGGTGCCGGTCTATGAGGAGTTCGTCCGGGGAGCAGGACGGGCCTTCGGAGTGGGAGTTCGAATCATTCCCTACCTTGTGGCGATGCTGATGGCGGTAGCCATCCTGCGGGCCTCTGGCGCCCTCGACTATCTCGCCCTCGCGGCGGCGCCCCTCACCCGCCTGGTCGGCCTGCCGCCCGACCTTCTGCCCTTGGCGCTGGTTCGGCCCCTCTCCGGGTCGGGAGCCCTGGCCCTCCTGGCCGAAGCGACCCGGGTTCACGGCCCTGACACCTACGTCGGTCGCCTGGCGGCCGTCATGGTTGGTTGTACCGAGACCACCTTCTACGTGCTGAGCGTCTACTTCGGCGCGGCCGGAGTGAAGAGACTGCGCTACGCCGTGGCCTTGGGGCTGATCGCCGATCTGGCGGGTCTGCTGGCGGCGGTCGTCGTTTGTCGTATTACCTTTGGCAATACCTAGGAGGAATGTAACGGCGACTGGGAGAAGCTAGCACCCGGTGCGACACGTCCCGGAGGTGGAAGTGTGGGGGAGACTGCCGTACGGCGGGAGTGGGGTCAGAGGCGGCGTAGGGCGCGGCGCTGGCGAGGCGTCGGGCTTGCGTTGACGTTGGTTGCCGCACTGGCGGCAGGTGCCTTGGGCCTCCCACCGGAGGCAGTGCTAGGCCTGGGCGGAGTGGCAGCGGTTTTCGGCGGTGGGTGGTTCGGCTGGAGCGGCGGGACCACGGTCGCGATCCTCCTGGCGGCAGCGGAGGCCGGTCTGGGAGGGATCGGCTGGCGAAGGTCCCCGTCGGTCGGGCGGTTCGGCGAGCTCGCAGTCTGGCTGGCGCTGGCCTTTGCGGCGGCGGGTTCCCGGATGAGCTGGGAGCAGACGGTCAACGAACGCCGGAAGGAGTACCAAGCCCTGGCCGAGGAACACCTGCGAGTTCACGAGCAGTTCGAGGCCAGCAGCGCCCGGCTGCGCGAGAAGAATGAGGTGTTGGAGAAGAAGTACGGCGAAGCGGCCGCCCTGTTGAGTGCCGTGGGAGCCATCGCCACCTCCACCAAGCCAGCGGAGATTTGCGAGACCATCGTCGATACCGCCATCAAACTCGTCTCCTGTGATTCCTGTGTTTTGACGGTGCTGGGGGAGGACGACCAGTCGGGGACGGTCGTGGCGACCCGCGGCTCCTTCCTTGCTTGGCGGAAGGGGGAACGGATTCGCTCCGGGGAGGGCGTCTTAGGCTGGGTGGCCAAACACGGGCAGCCGGTGGTCGCAGAGGACCTCTCTCGCGATGCCCGGTTCATGACCACCGCGTCCGAGGCCTGGTTCCGGTCGATGGTCGCGGTGCCGCTGATGATTGAAGGAAGGGTGGCTGCGGTACTGGGCCTTGGCCGGGCGGACGAGCCCAGCCTCGGCCAGGACGACTACTGGACTCTGACGAGCCTGGCAGGGAACGCCGCGGTCGCCCTCGATCGCGCTTACCTTCACCAGAAACTCGACCTGCTCGCCCGGACCGACGGCCTCACGGGGCTTTTCAACCGTCGCTCGTTCGAGGAGGCTCTGCAACGGGAGATCACTCGGGCCAAGCGCTACGGTTCCTCCCTGTCGCTGCTCCTCTTGGACGTTGACCATTTCAAACACTTCAACGACCGTCACGGCCACCCGCTTGGCGACAAGCTGTTGAAACAAGTGGCGGAAGTCATCCGGACCACGGTCCGGGAGGCGGATACGCCGGCCCGCTATGGCGGGGAAGAGTTCGTGGTGCTTCTGCCCGAGACGAACCTGGCGGCCGCGCTGCAGGCCGCCGAGCGGATTCGGAAGGGCGTCGCCGCCCTGGCAGGGGAGGAGGCCAAGACCCAGCCGCTGGGTCATTTTTCGGTCTCGGTCGGGGTGGCTTCGTACCCCCAACCCTGCCGAAACGCCGAGGAACTGGTCAAGCAGGCAGACGCGGCGCTTTACGAGGCGAAGAGGGCAGGCAGAGACCGCTGCCAGGCCTGCAAGGATTTCCTTGCAGGGTGAAGCAATGCGCAGTCGAACTTCCTAGTAGCGAGTAACGGACGACTCACCGGCCGGGCAAAAGACAAGGCATACCAGCAACATCGCAGCAGACATCGTGGCATCAAGTGGCAGAAACGTTCGGAGAAGGAGTGGCACCACCCAATGTGGCAAGGAGATTTGGTCGTCCTCCGTCCGCTGGAACGGGGAGACTTTCCCGCCGTGGTCCGGTGGAGCAACGACCCTGAAGTAAGCCGCCTGGTGGATGGCGGAGTCCCGGAGTCCATGGAGGAATGCGAGGAATGGTATCAGAAGGCCAAGAGTGACCGGTATCACCAGATCATGGCCATCGTCACCAAAGACGGCCGACTTATCGGCGACATTGAGCTGAACCACATTACCTGGCGGAACGGCCACGCCGAAATGCGGATTCGGATCGGCGAGAAAGAGTATTGGAACCGGGGCTACGGAACCGACGCCGTCCTCACCCTCATGCAGTACGTCTTCACCCATCTCCACCTTAGTCGTCTCTATCTGCGGGTTTACCGCCACAATCAACGAGCCATCGCCTGCTACCTCAAGTGCGGCTTTAAGAAGGAGGGGGTCCTTCGGCGCAGCAGTGAGGCGGGTGACTGGAAGGAAATCATTCTGATGCGGGTCTTGCGAGAAGAGTACGAACGATGCCAAGGTCGCCCCGTCCAGGGTGTCCAGCGGGCCGGCTAAAAGCGCTCAGGCAGCGAGAAGATTGCACAGGCTGTCCTCACATGGGGGGGCAGCCTGTGCTGTTTTGGCTGACTTTCTCACTTTCTGCGGGAGGATTCGCCTTGAGGCCATCGAAGTTTGCCGTAAGCCGCCGAGTCCGGCAAGCTTTGGGGAGTGTGGAAAGATGTTGTTGTGGGACCTCTTCCTGCGCGGTGGCTTCGTCATGTGGCCGCTTCTTGTCTGCAGCGTGGTGGCGCTGGCTATCATCCTCGACCGGTGCTGGTTCTTCCTGGTGTCCTCCCGCCGGGAGAACGAGGAAGTGATCGGTGAGGCGCTGGCTGCGGTCGCCGGGGGGCGGCAGCTGGAGGCAATGAAGGCCGTGCGGAAGCAGCGGGGACCTGCCGGCAGCATACTGGCAGCCGCCCTGTCTCATGCCGGCCAGCCGGAAGCGGTGCTGGAAGAGGCCATGAGCCGCACCGCCCGCCTCGAACTCCTGTATATGCAGCGGGGTCTAGCTACCCTGGAAGCGATCATCACCGTCGCGCCGCTCCTGGGCTTGTTGGGTACGGTGACCGGAATCATCCGCACCTTCAATGTGATCGGCTCGATGGAGGGATTACACACCCCCGCCCAGGTGGCGCCCGGCATCGCCGAGGCGCTCTTCACCACCGCCTTTGGGCTGATGATCGCCGTGCCGGCGGTCGTCTTCCACGCCCTCTTTACGCGGGAGATTGATCGCCGGGTACTGGTCATGAACAACCTTGGCAGCCAGATCATGCAGGCGCTGCGCCAAGGGGGCGAGCGGGCTTGATCATCGAGCCGCCGCGCCGGCGCGCGCCGCAGATCCAGATCACACCGCTCATCGACGTTATCTTCAACATCCTTTGCTTCTTCATCGTCTTTACCATCTTCCGGGGGAGCGAGTCGGCGATCGGGCTTCGCCTACCCCGCGCGGCCACCGCAGATAGGCAACCCCCAGCGCCGCTGGTTGTGACCGTCCCCGCCACCGGCGGGTTTTACCTGGACGGCCGTGAGGTCGACAGGGATGTCCTCGGGGCCGAGGTGGCACGGCTCGTGGAGCGGGACCCGGAGCACGTGGTGATTATCAAGGCGGACCGGAGTGTCCGTTACGAGCGCTTGGTGGAAGCCCTCGACGTCGTTCGGGAAAACGGCGGGACACGTCTCGCCCTGGCCGTGGAACCGAAGCCGCGGGCTGCGACGGCCCTTCGGTAGGGGGGAGCAGCGGTGAGCGGTTCGGCAGCCGTCCCCAGACAGCACCGGTATGGTTGGAGCTCTTTGCTGGCTTCGTCAATCCTCCACCTCGCCGCCTTGTGTCTGATCGGCGCTGGCCAGCCGGGAGAGCCGGCCGGACTCGCCGGAGGTTTGCCTGGGGGGCGTCTTTATGCCCTAAACTACCTGGGAGTGATGTCTGGCGGCGAACCGCCACCGACGGTTGCGCAGCCGGCCGTTTCCGTCAGCGCCGCCCGGCCAGCGGTTGTCCCGTCGGCTCCTCCGAGAGCCAAACCGGTCAAACCGTCGGCCGGCCAATTGCTCACCTCCACCAAGGGGAGGGAGATGATTCCCTTACCCCCCAAGCCGAGCGAAGAAGCCAAGGAGGTCAAACCCGACTCGGGGGCGACAGCTCCGGTCGCCGAAAGCGCCGGAGTCAGCGCTGGACAGGGTGCTCCTCCGCCGCCGAAGGGCTCAAGCATGGTAACCGCTTTGCCAAGGCTCGTTTACCCTAAGGCCGCCCAGAACGCTGGCCTGAGGGGAACGGTCCGGCTGCGCGTAACAGTAAGCCCGGGGGGTAAGCCCATCCGGGTTGAAGTCGAACAGTCCTCCGGAGAGCGCATCCTCGATGAATACGCCCGCCGGGCGGTTGAGCGGGGATTCACCGCCAACCCCTGGGTGAACCCGTATCTCCTCCAGGTGGAGGTGCGCTTCGCAGAGGGAGTACCAGAAGTCAGGGTGCTCGACGAGCCGGTCGAAATAGGAGGCTAGTCCGGGATGATCCCACGCCCCGCGTCATCTCCTCGGTGGCTGCTGGCTGCCTGGTTGCTCGGGTCGTTGGCCGCGGCCTGGTTCCTGGGGTCGACAACGACCAGGGCGGCCTCTCCAACGGGTGGATTCGATCCTGCCCAAGTCATAACCATCGGCAACGAATACGTGGTTCTCGGCGTGACGAAGACCGGTTCGGAAGCGGGTCGCTTCGCCCTCGAAACAACCGGGGGAGCGCCCGATCGGCCGGGGGACGACGCCAAACCCCTGATCTACGGTCGTCCGCGTCCATGGACCTCCTTCACGACCGTACGGGTGGATGGCCGGGATTTCGTCTTTGGCGGGCCCAGCGAGACGCGGGCTGGCCGGGGCGGTCAGTATGGCCGGGTCATCGAGGAGCCGGTGGTTCGCCGGGGAGCGATCGAGACATCCTGCCTCCTCGGCGAGATTGAGGTGCGCCAAGTTCTCGAACTGGCGGAAAGCACCACCAGCGGTTTGCTGGACACGACCCGCATCGTCTATGAAGTCACCAACCGCGATTCCCGCCCTCACGGCGTCGGTCTCCGCCTTATGCTCGACACCATGCTGGGCGAAAACGACGGCGCCCCTATCCGGCTGGGCGAACGCACCTTGACAGGGGATAACCTGGTGGAAGGAAAAGACCTGCCCTCCTTCTGGCAAGCCTTCGACTCTCTCTCCCACCCGGCCGTGATGGCTCAAGGCACCGTGGCTGATCCGACCACGGTCCGTCCGGATCGGATCATCGTGAGCAACTGGGGCAACCTGGCCGACCACCTGTGGGAAGCGCCGGTCTCGCCGGGTCGGGAGTTCGTCCGGGAGGGGGAGGAGGAACTCGACTCCGCAATCGCCCTCTACTGGGACGAAGCGCCCCTTCAGCCGGGGGAGACGCGACTATACGCCACAGCCTACGGGCTTGGCGGAGTGACCATCATCCCCGGCGAATTGACCCTCGGCATCACTGCCCCTGCGACGGTGGCGGAGCAGATTGATGGGACCGGTTCCTTCTCGATCGTGGCCTATATCCAGAACGTGGGGAAGTGGCCAGCCCGCGACGTCCGCGTGGCCCTCCGCCTACCCGACGGGCTGGAGCTCGCACCCGGAGAGAGGACGGAGCGCAGGGTGGGCGACCTGGGACCAGGAGCCGAAACGACCCTCCTCTGGCGTGTCGCCTTCCGGAACCTGGCCGGGTCCACCAAGCGCTTCCGGGTCGAGGTGACGGGGGCCGGGCTCTCCCCCGTGGCAGGGGAACGGGGCGTCGCCGTTCACGGACCACCCCAGCTCAAGGTGGAGGGGTCGCCGCTTCCTTCGGTGGGCCTGTCCGGTGACGGCTTTACGCCTGATCGCGTGACGGTTCAGGCCCGGGTGGGCAACGCGGGGCCGGCCTCGGCGCTGCTGGTTCGGGCCCGCCTGCAGCTTCATGCCGGCTGGCAACTGGCACGGCTGGAAAAGCAAGAGAAGTTCCTCGGCAACCTGGAAGTGGGCGAGGAACGGACCGTGACGTGGGTGATCCACCCTGACCGGCGTGGTACCCAGAATGGGCGCGTCGAGATCCATGCCGTCGCCGCCAATGCTCGCCCCGGTGTCGCTTCGCTCCATACCGAGGTGCCCGCACTCGTCCCACGGCTTTACCCAGCCTCAGCGGCCGCTTCCCTCCAGCCAGGACGCTTCTTCCGAGTAAACCTGCGCATGGCTAACGTCGAAGCGGTGGAGAGAGTGGAGTTCAACGTGGAGTTTGACGCCGAGAAGCTGGCCGTAGTGGGCGTCTCCCGGGGTGAACTCTTCGTAGCACCCGATGGCACCTTGAAACCGTTCGCAGTGGGGGGGATCGACAACGCCAAAGGCCTAGTCGGACCCGTGAAAGGCCAGCTAGGAACGGCCGGCCCGAGGGACGGAACCCTTCTGACACTGCACCTTCTGGCACAGAAGCCGGGCGAGGCCAGAGTGACAATCCGCGAGGCCACCCTGTACAGCGCCAACCAAACCCAGCTCGTGGAACTGGGCTCCCTCACCCTTACGATCGGAGGCTTGGAGAAATGAGCGCAAAGACAAGCAGAATTCTGGCCGGGCTGCTAATCGGTTTGGCCCTCTCACTGCCCGCCTTGGCGGAAGCGCCCAAGGATGTACCGCCAAATCATCCAGCCTATCGGGCCATCCAGACGCTTATCGACCAGGGTTACCTCTCCGCCTTCCAGGACGGATCCTTCCGGGGTGACCGCCCAGTTGATCGCTATACGTTGGCGACAGTGGTGGCGCGCCTGCTTGCCGACATTCAGAGCGGGAAGCTTGTTCTGCCCAACGAAGAGATGAAAACGCTACGGCAGCTCTCGACCGAGTTCCGGGCGGAGCTGGTGGAGGTTGCCGGCCAGGTAACAGCAGTGGCGCAGGCACAGGAAAAAACCGCCGGGGAGGTGGCGGTGGTGCGCGAAGACGTCACGCGCCTCATGGGCGAGTTATATCAACAGCAGCAGGCGTTAGCAGGGCTGCAGCGAGACCTCCAAGCGCTGCAGGCGAAACCCGACGCTGCCACCCAGGCGCAGGTTCAAGCGATCGCCGCCAAGCAGGAGTCTCTTCGGACTTCCCTCCAAGAGCTACAGGTCGAGTTCCAAAGCTATCGGCGCGTCTCCCAGCAGGAAATGGCCGACCTGAAGGTTCAGAACCGGAACCTGATGATCGGCGGGGCCATGCTGGCGCTGCTGCTGCTCTTTGGCCGCTGAGGTTAGGTCTGTTGATCCCCTGGCATGAGGCTGTCGAGTTGGGCCCGAAACGAACCCTTGACTTGCTCGGCAGCAAGTTCTGACAGGAACTCCTCGGCGGCCATGGTGAGTCGCTTGGCCAGTTCGGCCCCGATGATGCCCAGTTCCTCGGGCGAGGTCGTAAGGCGGGCAAGACGATTATGGTGGGTGGGCGGCGCTTCCGGCTGGCTTTGGGCGCGGACCCCTGATCCCCCAGTGTACCTGCTCCCGTGGATCAGGCGGCGGTGATCGCGCGGCATTTGTGTGTCCCCTTTCCTGCTTCCTGCCTTTCTGCGGGTATTATTTCCCACCGCAGCGGTCCTCCCGCGGTGCCGCTGCCGGGCAAGCGCCTGCGGCAGGCAGGAAATTGTGGGACTCTGTAGAAGATTGCGGTAAGCGGAGTAGTCAGGTGGAAGGAACGACAGGGATGGTCGGGCAGCAGCGGAGGGAGAAAGCCCTCCGGTCTAGGATTGCCATGACGATCGGGCGACGCTGGGCGTATCTCTTACTGGCGTCGTTTCTTCTTTATTTGGTGTCCCCCGCAGCCTGGGCGCTGACCGGGGTCCGCTGGGCACTGGCTGCCTTCGCCCTGGGGGCCGTCGCCGAAACGGTCTTGTTGCTGCTCTTCCCAGAGTGGGTCGACCACTCTGCTCTCCTCCTCGTCGGCGATATCCTGAGCCTGACGCAAGCGGGCATGGCGACTGCCCTTACCGGTGGTTCAACCAGCCCCCTGATCCTGCTCTATCCACTCGTGCTGGTGACGAGGATCTTGTCCGGCCCCCGCCCCAGAGAGGTCCTGTCCGCCGCGGCCTTCGCGTTTCTGACCTATGCTGCGGCTTCCTGGTTGCGGCCCAGCTCGCAGGCAGTTTCTGGCTCGTCCGCTTTTGCCGCCGGGGCTTTCCTGATGCTGCTCTTCTCCTTCAGTCTCCGGATTGTGGCTGACGTCATCACCGAGAAGAACATCCGCTTGGAATGCTCCAACCGCGCCCTGGAGAAGTTCGCCTCCGGTCTCAAAGCCACTAATGAGAAACTGGAGCGACTTTCTTTCACCGACCCTGTCACCGGAGTCTACAACTACCGCTACTTCCAGCTCCGCCTGCGGGAGGAGCTTTCCCGCGCGCGCCGGTACAGGTTGCCGTTGGCACTGATGATGGTCGACGTGGACGGGTTCAAGCGCTACAACGACGCTCATGGCCATCCGACCGGGGACCTCGTGTTGCAGGCCGTGGCGGCGGCCCTCAAGGAGAACGTCCGGGAGCTCGACACAGTCTGTCGGTACGGAGGAGACGAGTTTGCCGTGATCTTGAATGACGCCGGAGCAGAGACGGCCACGACCATTGCGGAGCGGGTCCGCGGTGCAGTCGAGCGGTGCTCCGCCCAGGTTGGTGCCCCTGCGGGCGTCACCGTGTCGGTGGGCATCGCCATCTATCCCGAGAACGCCGAGAGCGCTGAGCAGCTGGTGAAGCTGGCCGACGAGGCTCTCTACCGGGTGAAATTCTCCGAGCGCAACGCTATCCAGGTCTACTCCTCGCTGATCGACGAGCTCCGCTCAGAACTGGGCGATACGGAGTCTGCCAGCCTCCTCGCCACCCTCCGGACGCTCATCACGATCATCAATGCCCGGGACCGGTACACCTCCGGTCACTCCGAGCGGGTCACGAACTATGCTCTCCTGCTCGGGAACAGGCTGGGACTGAGCGCGGAGGATCTGCGCCTCTTGCGTTACGCTGCCTTTCTCCACGACATTGGCAGAATCGAAATCAGTCGGGACATCCTAAACAAACGGGGTCCGCTGAGCGATGAGGAACGGGCCATCATCAAGCGCCACACGCTCTACGGAGTGCAGATCATCGAACCAATCCGGAGCCTGGAGAGCATCCTCAGCATCGTACTCCACCACCACGAGCGCTACGATGGGCAGGGCTATCCGGCCGGGTTGGCTGGACAGGACATCCCTCTGCTGGCCCGCGTCCTGGCGGTGGCCGACGCCTTCGACGCCATGATGTCCCACCGGCCATACCGGGACGCGATGTCGCTGGAGGCGGCGCTCGAAGAAATCCGGCGCGGGCGGGGCACCCAGTTTGACCCAGCTATTGCCGACGCCTTTTTGGCCGCGATAGCCAACCACCAGGAACTCGTTTTTCCCAACCGGAGGAGGGAACCGTGTGCGGCGGAAGGTCATCAGAATTGACGACAGCAGGTGCACAGGATGCGGCAAGTGTGTCATCCCCTGTGCGGAGGGTGCCATCGAGCTGGTCGGCGGTAAAGCCCGCGTGAAGTCGGAGGCCCTCTGTGACGGGGCCGGCTTTTGCCTGCCGCTCTGCCCGACGGGCGCTCTGCAGCTCGAGGAGCGGGAAGCGGAGGAGTTCGACCCTGCTGCGGTGGCCGCAGAGCGCCGTACCCAAGGGAAGCACCCTGCAGCGGGAGTTGGTCCGCCCATCGTCTGCTTTCGCTGCGGCGCCACAGACGACACCCAGCCGCTGGTGCCGGTCCGCCGGCATGGCGAGAGCGAGTGGGTTTGCACTAGATGCCTGCCGTCCCTGATTCACGGTTAGGTGGGAAAGGCAAGCGGGTGCCGGCTTCCGGTGGGTAGCGCGGTGAGTGGGCGGCGGTGATGCTGTTGAGGACAACTTCGAACGTGGCTTGCCCTCCGTCAGCCGAGGTCAGTCGGGCCCGAAACTCGGCTCGGGGAATCACCACCGTCAGCTCCGCCGGAGAAGGAGGATGGGCCCGTTCCACGTGAAGTTCAAGACCGGGCAGGCGCACGGCCACCCGGTCTTCCGCTCGTTTGGCCAGCCTCCGCATCAGATGCCACGGCCGGAGCCAGTCCGTCGCCGGCAGCCGCATGGGACCACCCCGCAGACAGCGTATGATACAAGAAGGAAACCGGCTCCGCCGGAAGGAACCTTTCTCTGCAACAAGACTGGGAGGGCAAACAATGGGTCGAATCTTCTCCGGCATCCAGCCATCAGGTGAAGTCCACTTGGGCAATTACCTCGGAGCGCTGCGCAACTGGGTGAAGCTCCAGGACGAATACGAGTCGCTCTATTGTATCGTTGACCTGCACGCTCTTACTGTGCCGCAGGACCCCCACGAGCTGCCCCGGAGGGTCGCCGAAGCCGTCGCCACCAACCTCGCCGTGGGCATCGATCCCGCGCGGTCGATCTTTTTCGTCCAGTCGTCGGTACCGGAGCACACCGAGCTTTGCTGGCTCCTTACGTGCCTGACTCCGATCGGGGCGCTCGAGCGGATGACCCAGTTCAAGGATAAGGCCGCCAGGCACAAGAAGTCGGTGGGTGCGGGGCTTTTGACCTACCCGATCCTCATGGCGGCAGACATACTGACCTACAAGGCCGACCGGGTGCCGGTCGGGGAGGATCAGGTGCAGCACCTGGAGTTGGCGAGGGAGATCGCTCGCAAGTTCAACAGCACCTACGGGGAGACTTTCCCCGAACCCCAACCGCTGCTTACCGCAGGGGCCCGGATCATGGCCCTGAACGACCCGACGAAGAAGATGTCCAAGTCCCTTCCGGGCAGCTACATTGGATTGGCGGAAGATCCCGCCAGCATCCGCCAGAAGGTGATGCGGGCAGTGACCGACCTCGGGCCGCGGGCAGCCGAGATGAGCCCCGGAGTGAAGAACCTCTTCACCATTCTCGAGAGCGTCGCCCCCGTCGAGGTGGTGCAGCATTACCGCGAGGCCTACGCCGCCGGAACCTTGCGCTACTCCGACCTCAAACAGACCCTGGCTGATGAACTCATCAAGACGCTGGCGCCGATCCGCGAGCGGCGGGCGGAACTCTTGGCCCGTCCGCGTGAGCTGCAGGAGATCGTCAGCGCCGGGGCAGCCAAGGCCCGGCCGCTGGCTCAGGCGGTCCTGGCGGAAGTGAAGGACAAGATGGGGATCGGGAGGCTATCCTGACCGGTGAAGTACCATCTGACCACCCTGGGTTGCCAGATGAACGTCCACGACTCGGAGAAGATCGCCGGAATCCTTGAGGCGCTCGGCTACACCCGGGCTGAGTCGGAGGACGAGGCGGATCTGATCCTTTATAATACCTGTTCCGTGCGGGAGAACCCGGAGCGAAAGGTCTTGGGCAGGCTCACGGCGTTGCGCCGGCGAAAGGAGTCCAACCCGGACCTGATCGTTGGGGTTTGCGGCTGCATGGTCCAGGTGCCCCATCACCAGGCTCGGCTAATCGAAAAGTATCCCCATGTGGATCTGATCTTTGGCACCCACAATTTCCACGAACTCCCCGCCTACCTCGAACGGGTGCGACAGGGAGAGCGGGTGGTCGAAGTCTGGGAAGACGGGCGGGAACCGGTGGAGAAGGTGCCGATTCGGCGGGAAGACCCGCTGCGGGCCTGGGTCAACGTCACCTACGGGTGCGATAACACCTGCGCCTACTGCATCGTCCCCCGGACCCGGGGACGCTGCCGGAGCCGGCTACCTGAACGGATCGTCGCTGAGGTAGAGAGGTTGGCCGCGGACGGGGTCCGCGAGGTGACCCTGCTGGGACAGAACGTCAACGCCTACGGCAAGGATCTTCCGGACGGAACGGACTTCGCGGGGCTCCTGTGGCGGCTCAACGAGGTGGAAGGGCTGTGGCGCATCCGCTTCACGACCTCGCATCCGAAGGACATGTCCGACCGCCTGATCGATGCTCTGGCCGAAGCAGACAAGGTTTGCGAACACCTTCACCTGCCCCTGCAGTCGGGGAGCACGGCCGTCCTGGAGCGGATGAACCGCGGCTACACGGCTGAGGCGTACCTTCGCCTGGTGGAGCGGATCCGGAACCGGGTTCCGGAAATAGCCCTGACCACCGACCTGATCGTCGGGTTCCCCGGCGAGACGGAGGAGGAATTCGGCGAGACCTTGAAGGTGGTTGAGGCCGTCGGGTTCGACGCCGCTTTCACTTTCGTTTACTCTCCCCGGCCGGGGACGGCCGCGGCCGACCTGCCGGATCAGGTGCCCACAGAAGTCAAACGGGACCGGATCACCCGGCTCATTGCCCTTCAGGAGCGGTGCTCCGCCGAACGGAACCGGCACCTGGCGGGGAAGCAGGTGGAGGTCCTGGTGGAGGGGCAGAGCAAGGCCGATCCGGCGATGCTGGCCGGGCGGACGCGGACCAACAAGCTGGTCCACTTTCCCGGCCCACCGGGCCTTGCCGGAGAGTTGGTTCGGGTGCAAATAGAGGAGACTCATCCCTGGACTCTTTACGGCAAAATGAGTCGGTAGGGGCGCTCGACGTGACGGACGACCTCACCCCCATGCTGAAACAGTACTACGAGGTTAAACGAGAGTGCGGCGAGGCTCTCGTTCTCTTCCGGCTGGGCGACTTCTTTGAGCTGTTCGGCGAAGACGCCCAGGTAGCTGCGAAGATCCTGGACATTACGCTGACGGGGCGGGACGCCGGACGGGCCGGACGGATCCCGATGTGCGGCGTGCCGCACCACGCCGTCCAGGGGTATGTCGCGAAGTTGGTCGCCGCCGGCCATAAGGTCGCCCTTTGCGACCAAGTTGAGGATCCAAAGCTGGCCAAGGGGATTGTCCGCCGGGCGGTGGTGCGGATAATCACCCCCGGGACCGCCTTCGAGTTGGATAACGGAGACGGACGGGCGAACCGGTACCTGGCTGCGGCGGTAACCCGAGGAGGAGCTTGGGGGCTGGCCTATGCCGACGTAGGCACGGGTGAATTTGCCACCACCGAGCTGCGCGGGGAGGGGGCCTTGCAGCGCCTGGCAGGGGAACTCCGGCGACTCAACCCAGCGGAGCTCTTGGTTCCGCAGGGCGGCGCCACCGACCAGACCCCCGCCGTTCTCCGGGGAGACTATGCCCGGCTGACCCGGCCTGGCGAGGCCGGACCGGCGGTGACCCCCTTAGAGGAAGAAGCCTTCGCCCCTGAAGCGGCCGACCGGCTTCTGCGGCAGCACTTCGGCACCGTCTCGCTGGCCGGCTTCGGCTGTGACGGCCGGATGCTGGCCATCAGCGCCAGCGGAGCGCTCTTGGCCTATCTCCAGAGAACGCAGAAGGCTGCCCTGGCCCACTTTACCCACCTCACCACCTACTCGGTCGAAGAGACGATGGTCCTCGACCCCGCCACCCGAAAGAGCCTCGAACTTTGCGAGGCACAGCGGGACGGGGGACGAAAGGGATCCCTCCTGTGGGTGTTGGACCAGACCGTGACCGCCATGGGCGGACGGTTGCTCAAGGATTGGCTCCAGCGCCCATTGAAGCAGGCCGAACTCATCAACCGACGCCTGGATGCGGTGGAGGAACTGCTCCAGCAAGGGAACCGGCGACGGCTTCTCCGGCAGACTCTGGCAAGGGTCTACGACCTGGAACGCCTGATGGGCCGGGTCGGGCTGGGAGTGGCCAACGGGCGCGACCTGGTGGCCCTCGGCCGTTCCTTGGCTGCCGTTCCCGAGGTTAAGGCGCTGTGCCTCGCTTCCCGCTCCGCCTTGCTCCGCCAGGCAGGGGAGGAACTCGATCCGCTGGAGGACTTGGCCGACCTGCTTCAGCGGGCGCTGGTCGATGACCCGCCCGCCGGAGTCAAGGAGGGGGGCCTCATCCGCCCGGGATACAGCCCTGAACTTGACGAACTGCGGAAAGCGGCGGCCGGAGGGAAGGACTGGATCGCCGGGCTTGAAGCCAGGGAGCGGGAGGTCACCGGCATCAAGTCGCTCAAGGTGGGCTTCAATAAGGTCTTCGGCTACTACCTTGAGGTGACCAAGCCCAACCTGCCCCAAGTGCCGGAGGGTCGCTACGAACGGAAGCAGACGCTGGTCAACGCCGAGCGGTTTGTCACTCCGGAACTGAAGGAGTACGAGGCGCTCGTCCTAGGCGCCGAGGAGCGGATCACCGAGCTTGAGTACGATCTCTTCGTCCAGCTGCGGGAGACCGTGGCCCAGCGAGCCCCCCGCCTTCAGGCTTCGGCCCGCCTCCTGGCTACGGTGGACGCCCTCGCCGCACTGGCCGAAGCGGCTGCGGAAGGCAACTACTGCCGCCCTACGGTCAACGAGGAAGGGGCTATCCGGATCGTTGAGGGGCGTCATCCCGTGGTGGAACGGACCCTTCCCTCCGGCACCTTCGTGCCTAACGACACTGAGCTCGACGCCGAGCATCGCTTCCTTCTGGTCACCGGGCCGAACATGGGGGGGAAATCAACTTACCTTCGCCAGGTGGCGTTGATCGTCCTCATGGCCCAGGTTGGCTCCTTTGTGCCGGCCAAGTCGGCCGAGATCGGCCTGGTGGACCGGATCTTCACCCGGGTGGGGGCAGCTGACGACCTGGCTGGGGGTCAGTCGACCTTCATGATGGAAATGACCGAAGTGGCCAACATTCTCCACCACGCCACGCGCCACAGCCTCGTCATCCTGGACGAGGTGGGACGGGGGACGTCGACCTTCGACGGGTTGGCGATTGCCTGGGCGGTGACGGAGTACCTCCACGACCCAGCTCGCATCGGCGCCAAGACGCTGTTCGCCACCCATTACCACGAACTGACGCGCCTGGAGGGCCAGCTGTCGGGGTTGCGCAACGTCTCCGTCGCCGTCAAGCGGGAAGGGGAGGACGTCCTCTTCCTACACCGGATCATCCCTGGTGGGGCGGACGAAAGCTACGGCATCGAGGTGGCGAAGTTGGCCGGGTTGCCGCGCCCCCTGCTGAGGCGGGCCAGGGAGGTGCTCGACCGGCTGGAGGGTGAGGCGACGCCCAGAAAGCGTCCCAGAACCAGCACCCCGGTCCCGGCCGCGCAGGCCCAATTGCCCCTTTTCGGCCAAGGCGGGCGAGACCTTCTCCACCGCTTGAGCCAGGTGGAGGTCAACGCTATGACCCCGCTGGCCGCCTTGAACCTTCTGGCCGACCTGGTGGAAGAAGCCCGCCGGGCGCTGTCTGAAGTCTGCCTGGCCGAGGGCGAAGCCGCTGTCGGAAAGGCGGAGTGAGATGCCGATCGCCGTGCTGAGTGAAAACGTCATCAACCAGATCGCCGCCGGCGAGGTAGTCGAACGCCCATCGTCCGTGGTCAAGGAGCTGGTGGAGAACGCTCTGGATGCTGGAGCCCGCCGGATACAGGTAACCCTGGAGCGCGGTGGGGTGGGGTTGGTCCGGGTGACCGACGACGGCGAGGGGATTCCCCCGGACGAAGTGGAACTGGCCTTCAGCCGCCACGCCACGAGCAAGCTCCGGCGCATCGAAGATCTTTGGGATCTCCGGACGCTGGGCTTCAGGGGCGAGGCCCTGCCCAGCATCGCGGCGGTGGCGCGGGTAACCTTGACTACCCGGCAGACGGAGCAGCCGCTAGGCCGCCGCATCGAGGTGACGGGGGGAAGCCTGGGCCCTGTTAGGGAGTACGGGGCGCCGGTGGGAACGACGGTAGAGGTTCGGGACCTCTTTTTCAACACTCCGGCCCGGCGCAAGTTTCTGAAAAGCGAAGCCGCCGAGACTTCGCGCGTTGCGGCGCTCCTCACCGGATTCGCCGCAGCCCACCCAGAGGTCGCCTTCACTCTGGTGACCGAGGGGCGTACCGTCCTGACCACCCCGGGCACGGGCAACCTGCGGGAGACTCTGGCGATCCTGCTAAGGTTGGAACCGTCTGAGGAGCTGCTCCTTCCCGTCCTCGGCCACGGAGGAGGGTTGAACGTCTCCGGCTACGCCGCCTCGGCCAGCTTCACCTGGTCGAACCGGGCCTGGGAACTCTTCTCCGTGAACGGGCGATTGGTGGAGAGCCGCCTCCTTCAGGCGGCGGTGGAAAAGGCCTACGCTGGTCTCTTGCCGCTGCGGCGGTTCCCGGTGGTCTTTCTCCACCTGACCATCGACCCGGGGCTGGTGGACGTGAACGTCCACCCCGCCAAACGGGAAGTCCGCTTTCGGCGGGAGCAGGAACTCTTCCAAACGGCTCAGCAGGTGGTCGCAAGGGCCTTGAGTACCCAACCGTTGTGCCGGACCGCCGCTCCGCCGGAGAATTGCCTCTATCCGGTTCAAGCTGTGGCCGAAGCGTCGCTCCCGTTCGAGGCCCGGCGCCCTTCTTCGCCCTTGGAGAACTCCCCAATTCCAGCCCCTCAGGTGGAGGGCCAGACGGCGACGGCCACAGCGCTTGCGCCCATCTCCGACCGCCAGCCCCTGCGCTACCTCGGTCAGTTGGCCGCGTCCTACCTCGTATGCGAGATGGCCGCAGCGGGCCTGGTCTTGGTGGATCAGCACGCCGCCCACGAGCGAGTGATCTTCGACGCCCTCCAGAGCAGTCTGGCCTCGGGTGCGGGCCTGCCGGTCCAGCACCTCCTCTGGCCTACCCAAGTCGAGCTCTCCCCGGTCGAAGCGGGGCTCCTGCCCGACCTCTTGCCTGTGCTGTCCGGCCTCGGGTTCGTCATCGAGCCTTTCGGGGGCCGCAGCATCCTGGTCCGCTCCGTGCCGGTGCTCCTGTCCGGCCTGGACTTCCGAGCCCTACTGGCCGAACTGGTGGAAGAAGGCCGTCACTCGGCCGCTGGAACAGGCCGCTCGCCGGCCCTCCTCGCTCAGCGCTGCCTCGAGCGGCTAGCCTGCCGGGCGGCGGTCAAGGCCAATCAGCCGCTGTCTGCTGAGGAGGCAGCGGCGCTGCTGGAGCAGTGGCAGTCCAGCGGGCAGCCCTGGACTTGCCCCCACGGACGACCGGTCGCTTTGCGCTGGACACTCACCGACATCGCAGCGGCTTTTCTGCGCCGCTGAACGGGGGAGGGCCGATGGGGCCGCTGGTTGCCGTCACGACCACGCACGAAGCCACGGAAAGCGCCACCAGGGTGGCACGGCACATTGCCGAGCGTTACGGTTGGCCCTTCGTGGCCCGGACGAACGCCTCCCTCCCTGGCAAGACTCCCTGGGGAGAGAGGCGCCACTGGATCGTTGTGGGACAGGCTGGGGCGCGGTTGGTCGCCTGCGAGGGCGCAAGCTTCGCTTTTCATCCTGGCTTGGCGGTCGTCCGGATCAAGCGGCTCTTGGCGGGCCAGTGGGATCCCCTGATAGGGGTGACACGGCTCTGTCCTGGCGACTCCTTTCTCGATTGCACTGTGGGGCTGGCCCAGGACTCGATCGTGGCCTCTCACGCCGTTGGGGAGGCCGGCCAGGTCCGGGGCTTGGAAGCGGCCCCCGAGGTGGCGGCTGTAGTCGAGGCAGGGCTGCAGGTCTACCGATATCCCGACCCGGCGGTGGAGACAGCTCTGCGGAAGGTCGAGATCGTCCCCACCCGCCATGAGCAGTATTTGGCCTCGCTCCCAGCCGGTTCCTGGGACGTGGTGTACTTCGACCCGATGTTCCGCCGCCCGGTCAGCAGTTCGGACGGGATCGCCGAACTTCGCCGGATAGCCATGGATTTGCCGGTGAGCCCGGGCGCAGTGGCTGAAGCGCGGCGGGTCGCCCGGCGGCTGGTCGTGCTGAAGGAGCGGGTGGGCAGCCCCGAGTTTGCCCGTCTTGGTTTCGCCGTCGCGTGGCGGGGACACCGGGTGGCCTTGGGAGTGATCGAAGCGTGACCGGCCGGGGAGAAGGCGCCGGAAGAAAAGAACGGCTCCTGGCGATCGTGGGACCGACCGCAGTCGGGAAAAGCGAGGTCGGCGTCCGCCTTGCCCAGCTTGTGGCCGGAGAGATTGTCTCCGCCGATTCCATGCAGGTCTACCGGGGTCTCGATATCGGCACCGGCAAGCTCCCCCCGGAGGAACGAGGTGGCATTCCCCATCACCTGATCGACGTCATCGAACCGGAGGAGCCCTTCAGCGCCGCCGAGTACGAGCGGCTGGCCTTGGCCGCCATCGCCAGCATCCACGAGCGGGGCCGGCTGCCCATCTTGGTGGGAGGAACCGGGCTCTATTACCGGGTGGTGGTCCGCCGCTACCTATTCCAGGGTCCCGGGGCCGACCCTGAACTGCGGGCCCGCCTGGCCGCCGAAGCCGCACTCCATGGGCCGGGTGAGCTCCACCGGCGCTTGGCAGCCGTCGACCCGATTGCGGCGGAACGCATTCATCCTCATGATCTCCGGCGTATCATCCGAGCGCTCGAAGTCTATACTCTCACCGGAGTGCCTATCAGCGCCCAGCAGAGGGTCGCCGCTGAGCCCCGCTTCGACCTGGTGTCGGTTGGCCTGACCGCCCCGCGGGACGTGCTCTACGAACGGATCGAACGCCGGGTGGACCAGATGATGGAACGCGGCTTGCTCGATGAGGTGCGCCGGCTGGTGAAGCGGGGACTGGAATCCTGGCTCACCTCGGTTCAAGCCCTCGGCTACAAGGAGTTCTTCCCTTACCTCCGGGGCGAAGAGCAGCTTGGCGCATCCGTAGAGCGGCTGAAACAGGAGACCCGCCGGTATGCCAAGCGGCAAATGACCTGGTTTCGCCGGGAGCCAGAGGTCCGGTGGGTGAGCCGGGAGGGCTATCCCGACGATTCCGCGTTGGCCGCAGAAATTGCCCGGTGGGCGGAGGTAGTCTGGCATTCCTTGCCGAATGCCTGACCTGCGAGAGGAGGAAGGAAAATCATTGACCACCAAGACGCCGGCTAATCTGCAGGACGCCTACCTCAACACGATCCGTCGCCAGGCCACCCCCGTGACGGTCTATCTGGTCAACGGATTTCAGCTCAAGGGGATCGTTCGGGGGTTTGACAGCTTCACGGTCATCCTGGAAGTCGACGGCCGCCTGGACATGGTCTATAAGCACGCCGTGTCGACCATCAGCCCCCTCCGCCAGGTGAACGTCAGCCTTCCCGAGCCATCCGCCGAAGAATAGCTGGACCTGCACGACAGGCTTCAGCCCCGACGTATTATGGGTCTGCCGCCGGCCGGTGCCGGGCCCGACCGGCCAGCGACAGAAAGGAAGGGGATTGAGGTGCGGTCAGCCACGCCAGGGAAGGCCCTACCGGTGCGAAGCGGGGAGGAAGCGGAGGAGCGCCGCCGACGCCTGGAAGAGCTGCTGGCAGAGCTTGACGCGATGGTCGGCTTGGCTGAGGTGAAGGAACTCGTCCGCGAGGTGACGGCCTATGCCGAGATCCGGCGCCACCGCCTGCTGGAGGGGCTTGCCGCGGAGCCGATGAGTCTGCACATGCTGTTCTTTGGCAACCCCGGGACCGGAAAGACCACCGTGGCCCGACTGCTTGGCCGGCTGCTCTGCGAGATGGGGATGCTCCAAAAGGGCCATTTGGTGGAGGTGGAGCGGGCCGACCTGGTGGGGGAGTACGTGGGCCACACGGCGCAGAAAACCCGACAGCAGGTGCGAAGGGCCCTCGGTGGTCTGCTCTTCGTGGATGAGGCCTATTCTCTCGCCCGCGGCGGCGAGAAGGACTTCGGGAAAGAGGCTATTGACACGCTGGTCAAGGCGATGGAGGACCACAAGGAAGAGTTCATCCTGGTCTTAGCTGGCTATCCAGCAGAGATGGAGCGATTCGTGGACGCCAACCCGGGACTGGCTTCGCGCCTCCCAATTCACCTGCACTTTCCCGACTATTCGACCCGTGACCTCCTCGCCATCGCCGAGCAGATGATCGAGCAACGCCAATACGCTTTGGCCAGCGGCGCCCGAGACGCCCTGTACGGCATTCTGCTCCGCCTGCAAAACCAGGGTGGCGAACCGGCCCGGGGCAACGCTCGCACCGTCCGCAACCTCGTCGAGCGGGCAATCCGGCTTCAGGCCCGTCGTCTCTTCCGGTCGGGTCACCTCAGCCGCTCCGACCTGGTGCAGTTGACGGCCGTGGACTTCTTCGGCGCCGAGCGCTGGTTGGGGCAACCTCACCGCCGCTCCAGCGTCCTGTGGACCCTCTCGGGGGAAGGCGAGGCGCATCTGTAGCGCTCCCCTGGCCATTCGGCAGCCCTGAGGGAAATTGACACCGGCGGGGCGAGATGTTATAGTTTAGCAAACTGCTGCTCTGAACCACTAACCCACAAAGGACGGGTGTGCGCCGTGCGCTTCGTGAAGATGCAGGGAGCGGGCAACGATTACGTGTACGTGGACGGCTTTCGCGAGAAGATACCCGAGCCGCAGCGCCTGGCGCCCCTCATCGCCGACCGACACTTTGGTGTCGGCGGAGATGGACTGATCTTGGTCTTGCCGCCCGAGACGCCCGAGGGTGACGTTCGGATGCGCATGTTCAACGCCGACGGCAGCGAGGCGGAGATGTGCGGAAACGGCGTGCGGTGTGTGGCCAAGTACGCAGCTGACCACGGCCTCATCCCGTCCGACCGGAACGTGGTCAAGGTTGAGACCCTGGCCGGGCTGAAGGTGATCGGGCTCACCAGGGACGCCTCCGGGAAGGTGACCGCCGCTCGGGTGGACATGGGCATACCGCGCTTTCGCCGACCTGATATCCCGATGAGCGGCCCCCCGCCCGAGGAGGCGATCGACGTCCCGCTGACCGTGGCCGGACGGGAGTACCACGTTACCGCTCTCTCGATGGGTAATCCTCATTGTGTGGTCTTTCTTCCCTCGGTGGCTGAGCTCAAGCTGGAAGAAATCGGCCCAGCCTTCGAGCATCACCCCGCCTTTCCCAAGCGGGTGAACGCCGAGTTCTGCCGAGTGGTAGACTCGGAGACCCTTGAGATGAGGGTGTGGGAGCGGGGGAGCGGGGAGACCTTGGCCTGTGGGACCGGCGCCGCGGCTGCGGCCGTGGCAGCCCATGTCAACGGCTTCACCGGGCGCCGGGTGACAGTGCACGTCCGGGGCGGAGCGCTCCTCCTTGAGTGGGAGGCGGATGATCATGTCTATCTGACCGGGCCAGCGGTCGAGGTCTTCTCGGGGGACTGGCGGCTGCCCGGAGAAGAGGTTTAGAGCGCAAGGGAGGGACCGAGCATGCTGCAAGCCAGCCGTGTCACCAAGCTGCCACCTTATCTCTTTGCCGAAATTGACCGGAAGATAGCCGAGGCGAAAAAACGCGGCGTGGACGTGATCAGCCTGGGGATCGGCGACCCCGACCAGCCGACCCCCGAGTCGGTGGTGGAGGAAGCTTGCCGGCAGGCCCACAACCCCGCCAACCATCGCTACCCATCCTATGAAGGATTGCCCGCCTTCCGGCAAGCAGTGGCGGACTGGTATGAACGACGCTTCGGGGTCGGCCTCGATCCGAATACCGAAGTGGTGACTCTCATCGGATCCAAGGAAGGCATAGCCCACATTTCCCTCTGCTACGTAGATCCGGGCGACGTCAACCTGGTCCCCGACCCCGGCTACCCGGTCTACGAGATCGGCACCTCCTTTGCCGGCGGAATCGCCTACAGGATGCCTCTTCTGGCCGAACGTGGCTTCTTGCCTGACTTGACGGCCATCCCAACCGAGGTCGCCCGCCGAGCTAAGCTGATGTTTTTGAACTACCCCAACAACCCGACCGGCGCCATTGCCCCGCCCGGATTCTTCGCCGACGTGGTGGCCTTTGCCCGCCAGTACGACCTTCTGGTCTGCCACGACGCGGCCTATACGGAGATCGGTTTCGACGGATACCGGGCCCCCAGCTTTCTCCAGACGCCGGGAGCCCGGGAGGTGGGGGTCGAGTTCCACTCCGTTTCCAAGACCTTCAACATGACCGGTTGGCGGATCGGTTGGATGGTGGGGAACGCCGACGCCGTCGAGGCTCTCGGTCGGGTCAAGACGAACATCGACTCAGGCGTCTTTCAAGCTATCCAATACGCTGCGGTGGCGGCTCTGCGCAACGAATTCGATCATCCCAAGGCCATGAGCCGCCTTTACCAGGAACGCCGCGACCTCGTAATCGATGGTCTGCGCCGGCTCGGCTGGGCGGTCGAGCCGCCTCAGGCCTCGATCTATGTCTGGGTTCCCTGCCCGCCCGGCACCACCTCCACCGACTTTGCCACACTGCTGTTGGAAAAGGCAGGCGTCGTGGTGACGCCGGGGATCGGTTACGGCCAGCATGGGGAAGGGTACTTCCGCATCTCGCTTTCAGTCGCTACCGACCGGCTCTGCGAAGCGATCACCCGACTTGAGGAGGCCGGAATCCGGTTTGACGCCCCCACTCGCTGAGCTACTCCGGGACTTCCTTGACCTCCCGGACGAGTTGGCCGAGGCCGCCCAGCGCGCCGTCGCCCGGACGGAGGAGCGCCGGGCGCGGTTTGCTGCTGTCCGGGCGGCCAATCAGTTGCGCGTTCTCCGGGCCTTCCAGGAGGTTGGCGTAGCCGACTTCCACCTCCAAGGGACTACCGGTTACGGTTATGGCGATGCCGCCCGGGAGGTCATCGAGGCGGTTTACGCCAGGGTCTTCGAAACGGAGCGGGCCCTCGTCGTGCCTTACCTCGTCTCTGGGACCCACGCCATCGCGGCCGCCCTCTTTGGCGTTCTACGCCCCGGCGATCACCTGCTTTACGCCACGGGTCGTCCGTACGACACCCTCGAAGAAGCTATTTTCGGCCGGCGTGGCCTGGGCTCCCTTGCCGAGTTCGGAGTCGAGTGCACGGTCGTCCCTTTGACCGCGGAAGGCCATCTCGACTTGCCGGGGATCGTGGAGGCCCTTCGGCCTACCACCCGGATGGTCGCCTTCCAACGCTCCCGCGGCTACCGCTGGGAACCCTCGCGGTCGCTGGCCGCCCTTGGCGAAGCGATCGCGGCGGTCAAAGCGGCCGCCCCCGGAGTAGTGACCTTCGTCGACAACTGCTACGGCGAGTTTGTGGAGGACCGGGAACCACCGGCGGTTGGCGCCGACCTGATCGCGGGTTCCTTGATCAAGAACCCGGGAGGCGGCTTGGCCCCGGTGGGTGGGTATGTGGCCGGCCGGGCCGAGCTGGTCTCTGGGGCGGCGGCCCGGGCTACCGCACCCGGCATCGGCGGGGAGGTGGGACCCTTGCTCGACTTGGCTCGTCCCTTCCTTCAAGGCTTCTTTCTGGCTCCCCATTTCGTCGGGGAGGCGCTCTGTGGAGCAGTGGCGGCGGCCGCCCTCGCCGAAGAATGCGGCCTTCCCGTCTTGCCGGGGAGCGGGGAGGAGCGCACCGATCTCGTCCAAGCCATCCAGCTCGGGTCCCGTGAAGCGTTACTCGCCTTCTGCCAGGGAATCCAGCACAACTCGGCTGTCAACTCCCGCGTACGTCCGGAACCTGCCGCCATGCCCGGGTACGAAGATGCCGTGATCATGGCTGGAGGGGGGTTTGTCGCTGGGGCGACGCTTGAGTTATCCGTGGACGCCCCGCTCCGGCCGCCATTTGTTGCCTATCTCCAGGGTGGATTATTCTGGGAGCAGGTGGTCGGCGGCACTCTCGAAGGGCTGCGAAACCTGCTTCAGAAGGGGCTTTTGGCACGGTAGAATTTTTTCCACTGCCCTTGACTTTTGAGGCGAATCTGCTAGAATGTAAACGTTGACTTAGAGGCCGAACAGGCCTTCAGTCTGGGAGGTTGAGATTTCAGGCAAACCAGCCGAAGGAGGCAGGACCCAGATGACAAACGCTTTGGGGCGCCATGTCTTGTGCGAGATGTACGGGTGTGACCCTGAGGTGTTAAACGATCGCAAGCTAATCGAACGAATACTCGTCGATGCCGCTCTGGAGGCTGGGGCCGAGATTCGGGAAGTAGCGTTCCACAAGTTCTCTCCTCAAGGGGTCAGCGGGGTCGTGGTCATCTCCGAGTCCCACCTTGCCATCCATACGTGGCCGGAGCTTGGATACGCGGCCGTCGATGTGTTTACCTGCGGGGAACGGGTCGACCCGTGGAGCGCCTGCCAGCACATCAAAGCGAAGTTCGCGGCGGAGCGGATGACCGCGATGGAAGTAAAGCGAGGCGTTCTTCCCGCTGACGAAAGTGAGCGCAAAGCCTCGTAGAGGCTTTCCTTGACCGGTCGTGCAACGCAAGGCCATTCCAGGAATCTGGGATGGCCTCTTCAATGCCGGAGACGAAAGCGGCCAACGCAGCACCGCGTTCGGCAACCCAAAGTCAACCAAAGTATTTGTTGCCCCGGCCCCCAAGAAGGGGAAGGAGTTGCCAATAAGGTGACGAAGTTCTACTCCCGTCAGGGGACCAGGGGGAGGGCCGGCGAATGCACCTTGATGTCAAGAAGATTGACCGACTCCTTGCGGAACTGGCCAGAGTGGGGGAGGAAGTCGAACGCCGGGGGGACTCCGCGGCTGAGGAGATGACCCTCTCGCTGGCAGAAATCCGGGAACGCCTGCGTGAGGTCCTGGTCGCGGCGTCGCGAAACCCCCAAGCGGAGGTGCGCCGGTGTGCCCTCTACGGTCTGGCGAAGATCGGCGGGGAGGAGGACGTCGACGTGTTCGTTTCGGTCCTTCATGATCCCGATCCGGGCGTCCGGGCCTGGGCGGTGGAAGGATTGGGGCGACTTGGCACTCCGGCGGCTGTCAGCCATCTTCTGACCACCCTGGCGGACGACGACTCCTTCGTTTACTACTCGGCCGTGCTGGCCATCCGCAAGTACCCCGCCAACGTCATCGTTCGTCCCCTGATGGACTGTCTCCGCACCGCCAACCCGCTCGTCCAGCAGCGGGCGGCCAAGCTCCTGGGAAGCCTGAAGGATCCCCGTGCCACCGAAGCGCTGGCCGCCTGCATCTACTCCGACGATCCGGCCGTCCGTTACGAGGCGATCGAGGCGCTGGGCCAAATCGGTGACCCGCGGGCGACCAAGATCTTGGTGGCAGCGCTGGAGGACGAAGACCGAGACGTTCGGTTCGCCGCCATCAAAGGCCTTCAGCGGCTCGGCGACGATCAGGCCGTCGAACCGCTGGTTCGGTTGGCGCTCCATAACGAGGAACAACGCCCCTATGCTCTGGAGGCGCTCGTGCAGATCTGTGGTCCGGAGGCGTTGGGACCCATCCAGCGCGCCTTGGCGGACATGGAAAGCATGGTCCAGAAGATTTCGCATACGCTCCTGGCGGCACAGGCTTGCTATCGCCGCTTGCCGAGCCTTTGGGACTGGCAGGCAGAGGCCGCCAGTGAACAGCATCATAACTGAGCATACAGGGGGAGAGGAAAAGGGGACCAAAAGGGGCGCCGGCGGGGGTGGAAAGCCCTTGGCCGACGCCCTTCTCGTAGCATACTACCAACTTGAGCCGCTTTGTTCGAAGGCATACTCGACGTGCGGACGGAGGATTAGAAAGAAGTGCAGATACTGGTCACCAACGACGATGGAATCTGGTCGCCGGGAATCGCCGCCCTAGCCGAGGCGCTCAAGCCCCTCGGAGAGGTTGTGGTCTTCGCCCCAGACCGGGAGCGAAGCGCCATCGGCCATGCTATTACCATGCACAACCCCTTACGAGTTGAGGAAATCTCCTTCGCCGTGGAGGGCATCAAGGCCTACGTGGTCAACGGCACACCCTCCGACTGTGTCAAGCTGGGGGCCGAGGCTATCCTGCCACGCCAGCCCGATTTGGTCGTTTCGGGGATTAACCTTGGACCTAACCTGGGGACCGACGTGATCTATTCTGGGACGGTCAGCGGCGCTTTGGAGGGGGTCATCCTCGGCATTCCCGCGATTGCCGTTTCTTTGGCCACCTATGACGAGGCCAACTTTGACGTCGCAGGAACCTTCACCGCCCAGCTTGTGCGGCTGGTGCAAGAGTACGGGCTCCCGCCCGACACTTTGCTCAACGTCAACATTCCAGGGCTGCCCAGAGCGGAGATTGCCGGCGTAAAGGTAACCCGACTTGGTACCCGACGCTACCGCAACGTCTTTGACCGACGGACTGACCCCCGGGGGAAGGTGTATTACTGGATGGCCGGAGAGGTCATGGATCTGGACGATGGCCCGGACACCGACACGGTAGCCATCAGCAATAACCTGATCTCCGTCAGCCCCCTGCGTTACGACCTGACCCACACCGCTTTTCTTCCCGAGCTGGCGAAGTGGCCCCTTGCTCTGGGCAACGATGGCCAGGCACAGTACCCACCAGCGGGGAAATATAGTTATGCTGAGCCCTCCACTCCACCGCCGGGAGGTGATGCCCGCCGTGAGCCATGAGGAGTCGGTCCCGGCTTCCTCCACCACCGCGAAGCGAGAGGAAGCCCGTCTGGACGTTCTTGGTCAGGCGACCGTTGCGGTCTGCGGTGACACTCACCGGCTGGTCACGTTCCTGAATCAAACGCTCAAGGATCAAAACCTGATCTTTGGCCTGACCAAGGCGCCGGACGGACAGGCTACATTCACGGTCTACCGTTTGCGAGCGGGAAATGAGCGGCCAACGCTGAAGGAGGAGTAGCGGTGAGGATTGCGGTTATCCTGGGTGGACGTTCACCAGAACGGGAGATTTCCCTCCGTACGGGGGAGAATATCGTTGCCGCCCTCCGACAGAAAGGACACCAGGCTTTCCCACTCGACCTTACGGCCGACCTGGCCCGCCAACTGCGGGAGATCGCTCCAGATGCTGTCTACATCGCCCTCCATGGCCGTTACGGAGAGGATGGGTGTGTCCAGGGACTCCTGGAGATTCTTGACATCCCTTATGTCGGCTCCGGAGTACTCGCTTCGGCACTGGGCATGGATAAACTGATGTCCCGGCGCCTCTTCGGACTGGCCGGAATCCCCTGCCCTCGCTACCGAATCCTGGAGGCGGAAGAGCTTCTGCAGCAAGGGGAGGAGGTCGTCACCCGCAAGCTCATTGAGATGTTCGGCCTGCCGTTGGTGGTGAAACCCAACAATCAGGGATCCGCCATCGGGGTAACCATCGTCCGGGAAGCCAGGGGCCTGCCCACCACTCTCAAGGACGTCTTTTCCTTCGGTCGGATCGCGCTGGTGGAAGAGTACATCGTTGGCAAGGAGATCACCGTGACCGTGCTCGGCGATCGACCACCAAAGGCGTTGCCCATCATCGAGATCGTGCCGAAGAAGGCCTTCTACGACTACGAGGCCAAGTACACTCCGGGGATGAGCGACCACATTATTCCCGCCCGAATCTCGTCTGACACGGCTGCGGCTGCAGAAGAGTACGCTGTCCGAGCCTACAATGCCCTGGGGTGCAGGCACTTCGCCCGGGTAGACCTGCTGGTTGACGAGCGGAGCGGCAAGCCGGTTGTCCTCGAGGTCAACACCCTCCCGGGTATGACCTCGACCAGCCTTGTCCCGGATGCGGCGCGAGCGGTGGGGATCGAGTTTCCAGACCTGGTGGAGAAGCTCGTTCTGATGGCGATCGGTCGGAAGGAGGGAGAGGTATAGGATCCGTGAATGGCGACAGGATTTTGACCGCGACGAGACGAAAGATCCAATCACAACCGAATAACTTTGAACGCGCTCGGCGCGCAAAGGAAGGGGAGATCGCCCATGATACTCGTCGACCAGGACGACGTCCTCCGGGGCCTTAAGCGGTGCAAGCGCCTAGCCAAACAGGCTCTGCTGGCCTCAGGGCTCACGGCGGACCCCTCGTTCTGGACGGCCCAGGCGGAAGCTCGGCGACTGACTTATGATGAGTTGATGGCGAGCATCCAGGATAACGGAATTGAGCCGACCTACCAGACAGCTCGCGTGCGTTATCAGGAACTCTCTTCTCCTTCAAGCCCGACCGAAAGCGGCGAACGACAGGCCCTCGAAATGTTCTTCACCATCCTCGGGGTTAGGCCTGAAACTAGATCCGTCGTTCCCGGCGGATACTCATCGGAACTCGTAACCTCCTAGCGCCAAACCTTGACAAGGTAAAGTTGTTACGAAAGTGAAATTCCGCGGGACCCTTCCGGGTCCCGTGTTTATCGTCTCGGCTACCTGCGCTTCAAGGGGTTCTTCTCCAGAATGACCTCGCGCAGCTTGGCCGGGGAGACGTGGGCGTAGATCTGCGTCGTCGAGATGTCGGCGTGACCGAGGAATTCCTGGATAAACCGGAGGTCCACCCCGGCTTCAAGCAGCAAGGTAGCGCACGTGTGGCGCAGTTTGTGGGGTGAGATCGCCGGGTCCAACCCCAGGGCTCGCACAAACCGTTTGACGATGAAGTACCCGCTGCTGCGCGAGAGACGGCCGCCCTTGTGATTAGTGAACAGATGCGGCGCCTCAGGAAAGGGCCGGTGATCCCAGTATTGTCGGAGAATGCCCATCGCCTCATCCGGCAGCGGAACCGACCGTTGCTTCTGGCCCTTGGCGTGTAGGACTTCGACTAGGTTCTCGCCGAACTTCACGTCCTCCGGACGGAGCGAGACCACCTCGCTGATCCGAAGGCCGCCGTAGAGAAAGAGAGCAAACAGCGCCAGGTCCCGCAGCGGCTCCTTGCTTTGGCTTTCGACAAAAGCCAGCAGGTGTAGGGCGTCTTCTTGGTTCAGGTGCTTGCGCAAAGCCGTCCGCGGGTTGATCTTCGGTCGGGGTATATCGGCCATCGGGTCGAGCTCGATAACGCCGTCCCGGCGGAGAAACCCGAAAAAGGCGCGCAGCGACGAGATCTTGCGGGCAATGGCGTGCATTGAGTTGCCCCTCTGATCTTGCAGGTAAAGCAGGAACCGTCGGATTTCGCGCGGGCCGATGTCCGTCACGGCCAGCGGCGGCAACTTGACGTCTTCCTGGCGACGCGCCGCGAGGATCTCGGGGCGGCGCGACCGCCGGAGACCCGGCTGGTCCCGGTTGGTCAGGTACCGCCAGAAGAGGGTCAAGTCCCGACGGTACTCCTCGATTGTCGCCGGGGACTTGTCGCCGACCAAGCGGAGTTCATCCAAGAAATCCTGCAAACAGACCCCATAGTCGGTGATTCGCTCCATGAACCAGCCGCCTCCAGGCCATTGCTAGGCTGGAAAAAGGTGTTCGGCGGACGGGGGCGAAAACCCTCCGGCAATCCGTGTACAAAATGTGTATTTTGTACAGTACTTCCTGGAACCGTGGACTCCCCCACTCTCGCTGTCGGGCGCGCCAAGCCACTCAATGACAGGAGGCGCAGCTGCCCCCGCCGCACCCTGCACACCCGCCGCTGCCTTTGCCCGAGCTCCGAAACTCACCGCCGCTTTTGGTCGCGAACGCGGAAAAGAGCCGCTCGACCTCGGCCGCTCCACACTTTGGACAGGGCGGCCGGTTTCCGGCAGTACACAACTCCTCGAACCTGAAGCCGCACTTCGGACAGCGGAATTCGTAAAAGGGCATTGTCGCGCACCCCTCTCCGAGACGTAGCGGTGACTCCCCACGGTTTCTCCGCCGTGCGGAACCGCTGTTTTGGCCGACTAGCTTAGATTGTAGACCGTCGGAAAGGCGTATGCAAGGGGCAACCTAGTCTCTGGCCAACAAAGACTCAGGGATTTCGAGCTTGACTCCTTGCCCTAGCCGGACCCGTGCTATCCGCCGGGCAATCCCGGCTTCATCGGGTCGGCCAGGGCCCGCCGGTGCTGGAACCGCTCCCGCCTCGCAGGCCAGGTCAACATGGCGCTGGATGGCTGTCAGGACGTTATGCTGGGCTTCTGCCAGGGTCCTCCCCGTCACGATGGGCAGTGGGAGATCGACTACCAACGCCTCGAAGGTCTGGCGGTCGCTTCTGGGAGTGATCAAGACGGTGAAGTTGCGCACCTTGAGGCACCTCAGCGATGAGCGCATGCATTCTGTATACGCTGTATACATTGTACCTCGCTGGAGGGGGCCGGTCAACTTTCATCCGCCGCCACCACCCGCCTTCGTTTCAGACCACCCGCCTCGGCTTTGATGTTTGTCCGCCTGATCACGCAGAGAGTCTTCTGTCGCCGGCCGGGTTGTGGTTGAGCGCTTGTGCGGCCCGTGTCAACTCACGAAAAAATCTTACCGAAGTGAAACCGATCACTCACTTAAGAATCTAACCTAAGCCATGAGCGAGGTCGCCTTGTTGGAGGAGGCGGCCTCGTTCGGTACCTGGAG
>JBLNCL010000011.1:0-129031 GCA_050260635.1 Betaproteobacteria bacterium | reverse complement strand
TACTCCAGGTACCGAACGAGGCCGCCTCCTCCAACAAGGCGACCTCGCTCATGGCTTAGGTTAGATTCTTAAGTGAGTGATCGGTTTCACTTCGGTAAGATTTTTTCGTGAGTTGACACGGGGGGCCCTCAGCGCATCAACTCCCGGGCGGCCTCCATGAGCCGTGAGCCGACCATCTGCACCCCGGGGGCCAAGACGTATCCGGCATAGTCCACCGCTGCCGCCAGCCCCTTAGGGACCGGCCGGAACTGCCCGCTTTCGCGGAGGCTGGCGTATTCCCCGGCCGACGTGATGGCGACGAGATCGAGTTCAATCCCCTCTTCGGCCGCCCGGGCCGCCCAAAACGAACCAAGCCGGACGTCCGACTCGGAGAGAGCCGGGTTCCCGCCGGGGTGGTTATGGACCATGTAGATGCGGCGGGTTCCCGCCGGCGTCTGGTCCCCGAAGGCCAACTCCCAAGGGATGTAGTAGACACCGTGCCGGAGCCGTTGAGTCACGCCTGCCTCCTTGAGCACCGTCCCATCCCCTGCGACGAAGTAGACGCGAGCCTCTTCGTAGGGTAGGGAGCCGATAGCAGCGTGGGCCAGGCCGGCTGCGTCCGAGGCGCGTTCGAGCCGGGCCCCGCCAGCCGCCCTCACCTGACCAGTCGAGGCCAAGGCGGCGACGAGCAGGAAGGCAAGGGACAGCCAAGTCCAGTCGTTGCTTTTCGTGAGCTGCAGCATGCATGGGATTTCGCCAGCTGCCTGGCGTCTTCCTGGGTTTTGAGGCGCAGGTCAGGCAGGTAAGTGATGGGGACTATCCTGGCTATTCCCACCAGGATTCGCGGCCGTCAGTAGCGAAGTAGCCCGGGAACGACCAACTCAGACGTCGCACCATGGCGGGCGAGGGTCGTACTAAGTAGGGAGCAGAGAGGATGTCGCAGCAATGACCGCCGCACTCCCGGCCGGCCAGGCCGGCCGTCACTCGGACCGTTCGCTGACCCTGCCCTCCCAGGTATACCTGGACCGTCTGGTGGCGAAGGCCGACGAACTGGGTGTAGAACTCCAGAAAAGCGAGATTGACGAACTCTGGTTCTACTACCCGCCCGAGCGAGCCATCGCCATCTGGGAACCCGACTTGTACGAGCAGCCGCTCGGCTTCGTGCTGACCGTCCTGGCCCACGAACTCGGCCACGTGATGGACTTCGACGCCGACCCAAACCTGGCCGAGGCGACGCGAAGCCTCCATTACTCTGAGGTCCCCCTGGAGATCGAGGTCTCCGGTTTCGTGACGGGCTACCGCATTCTGCAGGAGGCGGACATTCCGCTGACGGTAGACGACTACGTCTTCTTCATTGAGGAGCCGCTGGCCCACTGTGTGCGGGCTCAGCTACTGGGCGAAGAGGATGACGAAGCCTGCCGGAGCTGTGTCTCGCTGTGGGACCTGGCCAGTTGACCAGAACGGGCGGCTGGCTTCAGAGCCGCGGGAGGACACCATGGTCCGAACCATCGTCCACGTCGACATGGACGCCTTTTTTGCCGCCGTGGAGGTGTTGGATCACCCCGAGTATCGCGGTAAGCCCCTCATCGTGGGCGGCCCACGGGATGCCCGGCGGGGCGTCGTCTCCACCTGCTCCTATGAAGCCCGTCGTTATGGCGTCCGCTCGGCCATGCCCCTGGCTCAGGCCGCCCGCCTGTGCCCTGACGCCATCTTTGTCCCCGGCCGCCTGGACCGGTACGCCGAGGTGGCGGACGTGGTCCACCGAGTCTTTTGCGAGTTCACCCCCGTCGTGGAGCCCGTCTCCATTGACGAGGCCTTCCTGGATCTGACCGGCGCCGAACACCTCCATCCCTCGCTGGAGGCCCTCGGCCGAGCCATCAAGCATCGCATCGCCGCCGCCACCGGTGGGTTGACGGCCTCCGTGGGCATCGCCCCCAACAAATTCCTGGCCAAGCTGGCCTCCGAGTTCTGCAAGCCGGACGGGCTACTCGTCGTGACCGAGGAAAACCTGGATTCGTTCCTCTCGCCCCAGCCGGTGGGACGGTTGTGGGGCGTCGGCCCCAAGACTGAAGCAGAAATGAACCGCTACGGGATCAGGACGGTGGCCGACCTGCGCCGGGTGCCCCTCGAATGGCTGGTTGAGCGGTTCGGAAATGCCGGCCCCATCCTCCACCAGCTCGCCCACGGCCAAGACGACCGGCCGGTGAGCTCCGGCGGCGACCCCAAGTCCCTCGGCCACGAGGAAACCTTCGCCCACGACCTCACCGATCTGCAGACCCTACGCAGGGTCTTGGCGCAGCTCTCCGGGCAAGTGGGCCGCCGCCTGCGCCAGCATGGCTTCGTCGCCCGAACCGTGACCCTCAAGTTCCGCTACGCCGACTTCACAACCCTCACCCGCAGCCACACCCTGCCCACTCCCTTCGACGACGACGACACCATCCTGGCCGAGGCGCTGAGACTCTGGGAGAAGGTAGAAAAAAAGCAGGCCTTCCGCCTGCTGGGGATATACGTCTCTGGACTCGTCCCCGCCCAACAACTCCCGCTCCTCCCGGACCCGCGGAGGGCCGTCTTCAGGGTGATGGACCAGCTCAACACCCGATTCCGCCGGGACATCGTGGTCAAGGCGCGGCAGCTGGAGTAGCGGCCCCGAACCGCCGCTCTCAGTCTAGCATGACGCCGCCATCCTCGAGCGCCTCAACGATGTCGTCCACCGTCAGCCCGCCCTTCATGATCAGCGCCTCCGCGTCGTCCGGCTCCAGCCCGATCCCGAGCTCGTCCTGGATCACTGCGAGCAGTTCTTCCCGCTCCAGGCTGTCCAAGTCGTCCAGGTCGGCATAGGGAACCTTCCAAGCCTCCAGATAACCGTTCACGATTCGCCGGACCTTCTTGTCAAGCTCCAGATGGTCCGCTTCATTCATCTCCCGCACCTCCCCCCGGCGCCTCGCCGGTCTGGCCCTAGCATGCCAGGACCAGTTCCACCATATGCGGTTAAGGGGAGACCTCTCCGACCGCACAGACCTCCCGCTGCCCGTCTGCGCACTCCACCACCAGGGCACCGGTGAGGGGGTCCACGTCCACCGCCCGGCCGTGGAGAGATCGGTCGCCGTGCTGCAGATGAACTTCCTGGCCGAGGGTGGTAAGGTGGGAGCGGAACTCGTGGACCAGCGGGTCCCCGTCGCGGGTGAGGAAGGTCAGATAGACCTCGTTCAATTCCTGGAGCAAAACGTCCCGGGCAAGGTTGGCCGGGATGCTCCGGCCGGTCACCTGGGCCAGAGAGGTGGCGTTCCCCCGGAGGTCGGGCGGGAAGTCCTCCGGACGATGGTTGAGATTGAGCCCGATTCCCAGCACCGCCGCCTGCAGCTCTTGCCCGGACGAGACCGCCTCGGCCAGGACACCCCCTAGCTTCCGCAGTCTCCCCGTCCCCCTCTCCTCCACCACAAGGTCGTTCGGCCACTTCAACCCGGTTTCTGGGGCTCCCAGCGCCGCGGCCGCCCGGCGGGCCGCTACCGCCCCCAGCATGGTGAAGAGCGGTGCGGCTGAGGGCGGGAGGAACTGCGGACGGAAGAGGGCTGAGAGGTAAAGTCCGAGTCCCGGCGGGGAAAGCCAGCGCCGCCCCTGCCGGCCGCGCCCCTTCCGCTGTGACCCAGCCACCACGACCGTTCCAGCCGCGGCGTTCCCCTGGGCCAGGCGAAGCGCCTCCGTGTTGGTCGAATCGACCTCGTCCAGGCTGAGCAACGGCGACCCGACCAGCCGGGGGCGCCAAAGGTGTAACAGCTGCTCCTCGGCAAGCCTCGCTGCCGCCTCGGCCACCGGCTCCCCCCCGGGCGTCCGGAGTTCTGGCGCGAGTTCGGCGAGCGGCAAAAGAACGAAGGCCCGCTGCCACATTCGGGGATGAGGCAGGGTCAACGCCAAGGTGGACAACTCCACCGAGCCATACAGCAACAGATCCAAGTCCAAGGGGCGCGGCCCCCAGCGGACTGTCCGGTGCCGCCCGTGCCGCGCCTCAATCGCCAACATCGCCTCCAGCAGCTCTTGGGGCGGCAGGTCAGTCTCGAGTTCCACCACTTGGTTGAGAAACCAGGGCTGCTCCCGGTAACCAACCGGCTCCGTTTCGTACAACTGGGAGACCGCCACCAGGCGTGTCCCCGGCAGGGCGGCCAACTCCCGGCGGGCCTGGAACAGGCTCCCTACCCGGTCGCCCACGTTGGCCCCAAGGCCAATGAATACGTTCCTCACGGCCGTCCCCCCTCGGCCGACGTCTTTCCACCCCGGCTCCGGCGGAGTTCCACCTCCACCGTCTCGAAGACACCCGGCAGCGGCGCCTGCGGCTTTCTCACCCGGACCGTCACCGCCTGGACTGCCGCCGACCCCAGGACCACCTCGGCCACTTCCTGGGCCAAGGCCTCGATCAAGCGGAAGCGGCGCCCTTCCACCACCTGTCGCACCAAGGTGAAGAGGGCGCTGTAATCCACCGTATCGGCGAGGTCGTCGCTCGCGGCGGCCCGGCGGAGATCCAAATAGAGGTCGAGGTCTACCTCGAAGGGTTGCCCCCGTTCCTGCTCCTCGGCCCGAACCCCGGTGTATCCCCAGAAGGTCATCCCCCGGAGCGACAACCGATCTAGTCCGCCTGGTACGCCGGTACCCACCAGGTCATCCTCCCCCCCTGACCACGGCGTCGGCCAGGCGCACGGCGCGGACTGCCGCCCGGACGTCGTGCACCCGAACGAAGTCGGCCCCCTTGGCGACTGCCAGCACTAGAGAGGCCAAGGTTCCTTCCAACCGCTCCGCCACGGGCAGATCCAGCACCTGCCCGATGAAACTCTTGCGGGAGGTTCCCACCAGGACCGGCAGCCCGAGCACCTGCAACTCCTCCAGGTGGCGAAGGAGGGCCAGGTTATGGTCGACCGTCTTCCCGAAGCCGATCCCCGGGTCTACCACCAGCCGGGACCGGGGAATGCCGGCCTCCTCGGCCCGCCGGATTCCGCCGGCCAGGTACTCCAGAACCTCGCCCCACAGGTCGGCATAGACCGGGTTCTGCTGCATGGTCGCCGGGTCTCCCCGCCGGTGCATCAACACCAGTCCAGCCCCATGGCGCTGCACCACCTCGACCAAAGGCGGCGCGGCCGTAAGGCCGCTGATGTCGTTGATGAGTTCGCCCCCCAGGGAAAGGGCCGCCTCGGCCACCTCAACCTTGGTGGTATCGATCGAGAGGGGCACCGGCAGCCGCCCGGCCAGGCGCTCCACCACCGGCACCACCCGGCGCAGTTCCTCTTCGACCGGCACCGGCTCCGCCCCTGGGCGGGTCGATTCCCCGCCCAGGTCGATCAAGTCTGCCCCCTCCTCCACCATCGCCTCGGCCGCTGCCACCGCCGCCTCGGCCGTGGGGTACTTCCCGCCGTCTGAGAAGGAGTCGGGAGTCAGATTGAGGATGCCCATGACGTAGGTCTTCTTGCCCAGCGGCAACGGGTGGCGAGGCAGGTCCAGCACCGCCGGCCGCCCCTCCCCCTCCACCGCCCTGAGGGCGGCCGCCAACTCGTCCGCCCAGCGGGCGAGGCCGAAGGGTTGGGTCCGGAGCTTGTCCAGGAGCGAAGCGTATTGCCCACTCGTCCCGGCGAGGAGGACGTCCGTCGCCTCCACCGAGAGGGAGGCCACCTCCCGGGACACCGCCGCCTCCCCGCCCCGGGCCAGCATCTCCTGTTTCAGGAGGATCGCCGCCCGCAGCGGAACCTGGCGGAGCCGGAAGAGGTGGTGGCGGAGCTTGGGCAGCATGATCTCGATGCCCGCCGGGTCAACTCCGATCTCCTCCAGAGCCTGCCGGATCTCTGCGGGGCCGTCCAGCCGCTGCACCCGGACCTTGGCCACGGAGACTCCTCCTTCCCCGCTGCGCCCGTAAAGAAAAGGCTGCCCCACTGCTCAGTTGGGACAACCTGTAATTTCCTCGTCAAGGGGTCAATTTCCTTTGGCGGTCAGGCCGGGTTCCCCTCGATGACCACCCGCGGCTTCTTCTGCTTCTCCCGTCCGCCCTCAGGGGCCATCTTGCCCGCCGAAGCCGCCGCGCCGCCCGGCGAAGGCTGTGGTCCCGAACCGGTCGCCACCAGGGGTTCGCCGGCCACGACCTTCCGGAACTCCTCGCCGGTCAGCGTCTCCCGTTCCAGCAAAGCTTCGACCACCCGGTCCAGCTCAGCCCGGTGTTCCCGCAAGATGGCCTTGGCCCTTTCGTACTGCTGCTCCACGATCTGGCGGACTTCCCGGTCAATCTTGGCCGCCACCTCTTCGGAGTAGTTCTTCTCCCGGGCGATGTCCCGACCGAGGAAGATCTGCTCCTCATGGGGGCGTCCATAGGAGATCGGGCCCAGGTCTTCGCTCATTCCGTACTCGGTAATCATCTTGCGGGCCAGCTTGGTGACCCGGTCCAAGTCCGACTCGGCCCCGGTTGAGATCTCGTCGAAGACCAGCTCCTCCGCGGCCCGACCGGCCAGCGAGGCCGCCAGGTACTCAAGGAGTTCGGTCTTGGTGGTGACATACTTGTCCTCCGTCGGAACGTACATCGTGTAACCACCGGCAATGCCCCGCCCAATGATCGAGACCTTGTGCACCGGGTCCATATGCTCCTGGAAGTGGGCGACCACGGCGTGGCCCGCCTCGTGGTAGGCGAAGACCAGCTTATCCTTCTCGCTCATCACCCGCTTCCGGTGCTCGGGACCCATCATGACCCGGTCTATGGCTTCGTTGCATTCCTCCATCGTGATCTTCCGTTTCAGCCGGCGGGCAGCCAGGATCGCCGCCTCGTTCATCAGGTTCTCGAGGTCGGCGCCGGTGAAACCCGGGGTCCGCCGGGCGAGCGTCTTCAGGTCGACGTCCTCGGCCAGCGGCTTGTTCTTGGCATAGATGCGGAGGATCTCCTCCCGCCCGACGACGTCCGGCCGGTCGACCACGATCTGCCGGTCGAAGCGGCCGGGCCGCAAAAGCGCCGGATCAAGGACGTCGGGCCGGTTAGTCGCCGCCAGGATGATCACTCCGGAGTTCACCTCGAACCCGTCCATCTCGACCAGAAGCTGGTTCAGAGTCTGTTCCCGTTCGTCGTGGCCCCCGCCCAACCCAGCTCCTCGCTGGCGGCCGACCGCGTCGATCTCGTCGATGAAGACGATGCATGGGGCGTTTTTCTTGGCCGTGTCGAAGAGGTCCCGCACCCGGGCCGCCCCGACGCCGACGAACATCTCGACGAAGTCCGAGCCGGAGATGGAGAAGAAGGGAACCCCTGCCTCTCCGGCGATGGCCCGCCCAAGAAGCGTCTTGCCTGTCCCCGGCGGTCCGACGAGCAGAACCCCCTTGGGGATTGTGGCGCCCACTTCCACGAAGCGGCGCGGGTGTTTCAGGAACTCGACGATCTCCTGGAGTTCCGTCTTGGCCTCGTCCAGGCCGGCCACGTCCTCGAAGGTGACCTTGGGCTTATCCTCTGTATGAAGGCGGGCCCGGGACTTGCCGAAGGAGAGCGCCCGGTTGCCGCCTCCTTGCATCTGGTTGATGATGAAGAGCCAGACGACGACGAAGATCACCAGCGTGATCACGTTGGGCAGGAGCTGAATCCACCACGGCGGGGGAGGCGTCGGCTTGGCCGCCACTTCCACGTCCCTGCTCTGCAGGAGGGTCATCAGGTTGTCGGTCTGCGGAGGAAGCGTCGTAGTGAAGGTCTGCCCGTCTCGCGTCGTACCCTCCAGCTCCTGATCACCGATGAAGAGGACGCTCTTCACCCGCCCGGCGTTGACCAGGGAAATGAACTCGGAGTACTTCACCTGTTCCTTCTTGTGCTCCTGGGTCGTCGGGAAACCCGAGGCGACCGAGACCAGGATCACGGCCAGGAGCACGTAGAGGATGAAGCTCCGCAGGAATCTGTTCAAGCAATGGCCCCCTCTCAAGAGACAGCATTTAATTATAGCACAGGCCAGAAGGGCTTTACAATTGGCGGCGAAAGGCCTGCAGAAGGAGGACCCGCCGGGTCTCGGGCGTAACCCGGACCACTTCCGCTGGTCGGTCGCCGACCAACCACACCGGGCGTTTGCCTCGCCGGTCGGCCACCAGAAGCAAGTCCTTCCGTTCCTCTGCTGGCACTTTGGCGTCAATCAGGTACTCCTTGAGCTTCTTCTCCCCCGCGGCACCCAGCGGCCAAAACCGGTCCCCCGGCCGTCGCCGGCGCACCACCAGTGGCGGCTCGATCCGGTCCGCATCGAGGACCGCCCGAAGCGGCCCTGCCGCCCTCGCCTCTGCCACCAGGCGGGTGGCCTCATCAGCCCCGGCCACGGTTTTCTCTTCTGCGGAGAAGAAGAAGCCCGTCGAAGGAATAAACGTTTCGCCTGGCACTGCCAGTTCCGCCGCCGGTTCGACCGCCCGGGACGGGTCGGAAGCTGGCTCCTGCCCCGCTGGCTGGCCCCGCCGCGGGGCCGCTTCCCACACCAGTTGTCCGTAGCGGCGGCGGACGGTCACCCCGCCGGGCAACTCCACCCGGGCCCCCGTCCGCCCGTTTCGGGCCAGGGCCACCACCGCCTCGACCCGCTCGTAGGTAAGGGTATGCCGCTCGGGCAAGCCTCCCCCGGCCGCCTCTGCGGCCCCGGATTCCTCGGCCAGGTCTGCCCAGATACGCCGGATGAGCCGGCGGAGGAGCGCCAGGGGCACGGTGGTCAAAGCAGCGCAATCATAAGTGTAACCGTCGATCACCATCGTCCGGCCGCCGCGGCGTGCCGTCTGGAGCGCCGCTTGGAGGTAGGCGGCCACGGCTTCAAGGTACTCGTCTTCCGCCCGCAGGAGATCGGCCGTCCGGACAAGGGTCTCCCGAAGGCCAGGGGCGAATTCGCGTTCGAGGTAGGGTAAGAGCTCGTGGCGGACGCGGTTTCGGAAATAGCGCGGGGAGGCGTTGGAGGAATCCAGCCGGTACGGCAGGCCCTCGGCCTTCAGGTACGCCAGGATTTCATCCCGCCTGACCTCGCTGAGCGGCCGGATGTAGCGCCCGCCCCTCACCGGCGGAATGCCGGCCAAGCCCCGGCTCCCGGCCCCCCGCAAAAGATTCATCAACACCGTCTCGGCCTGGTCATCCGCCTGGTGGCCAAGGGCGATGCGGGCCGCCCCAACCTCCTTGGCCACCTGTTCCAGGAAGGTGTAGCGGAGATGCCGGGCCACGGCCTCGGCCGAACCTCGGTGGCGGGCGAGGTAAGCCGGGACATCCACCGCCTCCACGGTGCAGGGGAGGCCCCAGTTCGCCGCCAGTTCGCGCACGAAACGGGCCTCCTCTTCCGACTCCGTCCCCCGAAACTGGTGGTTCAGATGGGCAACGTGAAGGGACAGGGCGTATTCGCCGGCGAGCCGCTGGAGAAGATGGGCCAGGGCTACTGAGTCCGGGCCGCCGGAGACTGCCACCACGACCGTGTCGCCGGCAGCCAGCATCCGGTACCTTTCCACCGTCCGTCGGACCCGTTCGAGGAGGCCTGCCACTCTCCCACCCCCGGTGTACTGTTCGCCGCCCGGGAGGCGCTTCCTGTCAACGGGCCAGGGCGCACAAAGTCAAGCCACCGCCCAGCACCACTAGCCAGGCGAGCAGCATCAAACGATCAGCCAGCTGGTTGGCGCCGGTCCGCTCGCCGCTTCGCCCCCCGGGGTTGACTCCGCCGGTTCGGATAGTCCAGCAGCGCCACTCCTCACCCAGACGGCGCCCCGCCGGGTCGAACCACTCCGTATGGCTCTGGCCAGTGAACCTCCCCGCAGTCCGCTCCCAGGACCCCTCGGCCACGGTCCGCCAGCGCACGTTCATCTTTCCCCCTCTTCCGACCGCCTCCTCCAGTATGCCCCAAGAGCGACAAAAAAAGGCTGCCTTGCGGCAGCCAGGCGCAGGTGGTTGAAGACGGGGGGAGGCTAGACGGTGCGGGCATCCGGCCAGGTCCCGGCGAGGGCCTGGGGGAGGCAGTGGCCGGCTCGCCTTGTCACCTGGCTCACCAACACCGTCATGTCGTCTCCAACCTGATCACCGCAGCTCAAACGGGCCTGCGCCAAAAGTCTCTGGGCGACGGCGCCGGGCTCGCTCTCCGTGAGTCCGGCCAGGGCCATCGGGATCCAGTCGAACGCATCTTTGGCGGAGCGGGTTCGACCCTCTCCGAAGAGGCCGTCGGTTACCATGACCACCAGGTCGCCCGGACGGAGGAGGCGCTCCTTGACCTCGATGTCAATAGCGCTCAGGATGCCCGCCGGAAGCGACGGCGCCTCGATGACGTGAACCTCCCCGTCCCGGCGGATGTAGGTCGGGCAAGCGCCGATCTTGATGAACTCGGACTCTCCGGTGTAGAGGTCCATCAGCATCATGTCGACGGTGGCGAAACTGTCCTTCTCGGAGCGAAGAAGGAGAATCGAGTTGACGGTTCGGACGGCGAATTCTCGCTCGAATCCGGCCTTCATGAGCTGGGTCAGGACGTCGATGGCGGCCGAACTCTCCAGCGCTGCCGAAGCCCCAACGCCCATGCCGTCGGAGAGCACCACCGCCGTTTTTCCGCCTGGCAGGTCGACCACGGCATGAGAGTCGCCGCAAACCTGACCGCCGTTCCCGGCGCACTTGGCCACCTGCACCACCAAGTCATACGCCCGTTCCGGCAGGTAGCGCAGGCGACAACGCCCCCGGCGCCCAACCCGGCCGCACTCCGACTCGTACAGGCTGTACGCCTGCCCTACCGCCTGCGTGAGCAGCCCGGGCAGAAGGCGGCGGCACTGCTCCCGGCCGTCACAAGGCCGTCGGGTCACCTCGATCGCCACCCGCCCCTCGCTCAGCGCCGCGGTCCTGACGTCCTCCACCGGCACGCAGTAGCGGTCCAGAACCGCCTGGACCTGCTCCTCCCACTCAGCGCAAGAACCCTCGGCACCCAGCCTGGCCTCCCTGGCCAGGCTCTCCATCAGCTCAGCCACGCCAGTGAGCTGCCCGTAGACGATCTCTTTGCTTTCGGTCACCTTGCGCTCCCAGACGCTGTTGAGTTTGCTGAGCTCGAGTAGTTGGTTGATGGCGGCCACGACCTTATGGACCTGAGGGCAGCGGCGCAACCCGTCCGGCACGTCGAGGAGCGTTGCCCTCCCCAGCGTTTCCGCCCGGGTAAGGAGTTCGGCGACCTCCCGGTAGGTCTGGTAGAAGCGGTCCTTCCAGCACTCCGTCGCCTCGGAGCAGGAGACGCAGGCCCGCTCCGCCACCGCCTCCATCAGGTGGGCCAGTTCCGGGCGCTCCCCCTCGCCGGAGGGTGGCGGTGGGACGCGGAAGATCCGCGCCAGTTCCTTGAAGACGGAAGAAAAGTCCTGTAACCGGCGGGCAAACGCCTCTTGGAGCTTGTCCGCCTCCTCTTTCCGCCGGCCTGCCCGGTTGCGCCTCCCGGCCGGCCAATTGACGGCGAGAAGTCCGGCCAGGCCGGACGGAGTCACACTGAAAGCCAAGAGCGACAGGCCCGTCGCCGCCAGCGCGCCGGTCAGCTCTGCCGCCTGGGGTATCTGGTAGCTCAAGATGAGGGTCCCGAGGGTGAAGCCCGCCGCCACCGCCGGTTTGCCCCAGTCGCGAACCATCCCTCCAAGGGTCCCGGCCAGAGCATAGGCGCTCACGAAGTACAGCGGCACGTTTCCGAGCAGCATGCCGATACAACCCAGAACCGTCCCAACCACCGCCCCACTCCCGGCTCCCGCCGCCCAAGCGGCAGCCAGCACGGTCCAGCGAGTGGCCGCATCCTGGAGGGAGAGCGCCCCCAGCCCGAAGCCTTCCAATCCCGCCACCAACAGGGTGGCCAGAAGCGCCAGACCGGCCATTTCCTCCCGTTCCAGGCGCGTCCCGGCCTTCAGCCGGCCAACCGCCCCCAGCGCGCCCCGTAGCAGAGCAGCCAACAACCCTGCTCCCACCGCCTCCAGGAGGAGTAATCCAAGATCGAAGGCAGACCGGCTGAGCCAAAGTTCCCACGCAACCCGGCCGAAAGCCGTCGCCACCGCCGCCAGCACCCCTGTCCATAACAGGGTCCCCTGGGGCTGCGCCACCCGCTGCCAGGCGACCGCTTCCAAAAGAAGCAGGGCCGGGAGGTACTCTGCCAGCCGAACCGGGTGGAGCGAGGCCAGGCCCGTGACTGCACCCAGACCGGCCAGGGCTGCCGCCCAAGGGGCGCCGGCTCCGGCGAAGGCTCCGACCAAAGCCAATCCGAAGGGATGAAGGCGGCCGAAGAGCGAAACTCGCCCCAGGAGGAACCCTGCGACGAGTAGGAAGGTCAGATATACAGCGGGCCAAGCCGCCACCGAATCCAGTTGGGGTAACGGCAGCCACCGCCGGCTGCTGGGGAAGAGGGCGACCTGGCCGGGGGGAGTGATCAGGCCGAACCGCCTCTGGTGCATGACTGGAAAAGCCATCATTCGCCTGTAACCCGCATCGGATGGGCGTCGCACCGGCCGACCCCCTTTCGGACAAGCCAATTGTAGCACTGCCGGCGGGGGTTAGATGTCGAATTATGTCGAAACCGACTCCCAAAAATGGTATATTTTGGTATGGAGCCTGCAAAAAGCGATCCTATCTTTTTGCCGGAGACGAAGGCGGGCGCACCTGCCGATCATCGAGGAACAGAAGAACGGCGGCGGTGGAGAGGGCGGCTGCGGCAGCCACCGGCCAATAGACCAGCCTTGCCCCCCCCTTCATCAGCCAACTGACCGCCGGGGGACCGAGGGCAACCCCGATGAACCGCACGGCGCCGTACAGCGAGGTAACCAACCCTCGGGTCTGACCCGCAGCAGCGCTGGTCACCATGGTGTTGAGGGCGGGAAGACCGAAGCCATTGCCGACGCCCAGGAGCGTTGCCAGCGCCGCCGTGCCCAAGAGCTGGTCGGTGAAGAACGGTAGCAGGGCGAGGGCGATCGTTACCAGGGCCAGCCCCAAAGACACGGCGCCCTTCAGCAAGTGAACCTTTCTCTGCAGGAAGGCCCCGGTGGAAAAGGAGGTGACAGTCATCGCCGCCACCGGCAGGGCAATCAGCAGGCCCTTCGCCAAACCGCGATAGTGGTACACGGACTCCAGCCGGTCGGAGAAGTAGAACAACATACCGAACAGAGTGAAGAGGATCAAGGCCCCCGCCAGGTAGCAGGCAATGAGCGACCCCGGTTTCTGGCGAAAGGTCTGAGCCAGGTCGGTGAAGTACTGCTGGAACGGCGGAGGAGGCGGCGGGTTCTCCCGTTTCGGGCAGAGCAGCCAGACTGCCAGGGCGGACGGCACGGCCAGAACGGCGTAGACAAAGAACGGGACGTGCCAGGCGACCAGCGCCGCCCCAGCCCCCAGGACCGGGCTCAACACCTTGCCCAACCCATTGGCGGCCTCGATAAAGCCAAGGGCCGTCGACCGTTCCTTGCTCTGAAAGAGGTCGCCGACCAACGCCATGGCCACCGGGGCGGTCCCCGCCGCCCCCAGCCCCTGCAAGACCCGGGCCCCGAGCAGGGCAGCGTACGGGCGGCGCAGGGTAACCGCGGCCAACCCCGCCAGGGCCCCCGCCAACCCGTAAATCAGCAGGCTCGGCCCGATCACCGTACGGCGTCCCAGGCGGTCGGAGAGGATGCCCACGAAAGAGATGGCGATCCCCGCCGGGACGGAGAAGGCGGTAATCAGCAAGCCCGTTTGCAGTTGGGTGAGGTGAAGGACTTCCCGGATCCGCGGCAGGACAGGGATCAGCATTGAGTTTCCGAGGACCATGATGAAGGGAACGGTGCAGAGCGCAGCCAGCGGCACCTTCAACGTTTTGTCCATGCCCCTAGTCTGCGCCGTTTCACCCGGGAATAAAAATGCTCCGGGGGTCGCCGATGGACGTTATGCCGTTTCCGCTGCTCTTGGTCCTTTGCATCGGGTTGTTGGCCCGCAACCGCCTGGTGGCGGGTGCGGCCGTCCTTCTTCTCGTCGTGCGCCTGGCCAACCTCAGCGGGGCGCTCCACTTCCTGGCCGAGCGCTCACTGGACTTGGGGTTGCTTCTCCTCACAGTGGCCGTGCTAGCCCCCCTGGCCCTCGACCGGATAAGCCTCCCTGACCTGGGGCGGACCTTCCTCTCCCTTCCCGGGTGGCTGGCGCTCGTCGGTGGAGCGGTGGCCACCTGCATCAACGGGCAGGGGCTGGCGCTGTTGCGGGACCGGCCCGAGGTGATTGGCGGGCTGCTGGTCGGAACAATCATCGGGGTTGTAGCCTTTCGGGGCATCCCGGTTGGTCCGCTGGCCGCGGCGGGGGTGGCCGCTCTGCTCTTGCGGCTCCTCGGCCGGGGTTGACCGGCCGCCTGGAGGCTGACCGAAGTGAGGCGGGATACGATGGGCGAAAGCTTGCCCTTACTGCTCGTGCTCCTGCTGGGCCTGTTGGCCCAGAGCCGTCCGGTAGCGGTTGCCGCCGGAACGCTGCTCCTCTTCCAACTGACGGGCTTTACCCAGCTTTCGGCGCTAATTGGGCAGTGGGGCCTTCCCGCCGGCTGGGCGCTCCTCGTCGCAGCCGTCCTGGCCCCCCTGGCCACCCGCTCCACCCCGCTTTCCCTGTCGCCCCTCCTTTCTCCGCCGGGGCTGGGCGCCTTTGCCGCCGGACTGCTCGGTACCTACCTGGTTCAACGCGGGCTGTTCTTCCTCCGGATCCACCCCGACCTGGTTCTCGCCGTGACGCTGGGGTTTCTCGGCGCCCTCCTCTGGCAGGCGCCCCCTTGGCCCGCCGTCTCCGGGCGGGTGGCAGCCGTCTGGTCGGGTGCCGCCTTGAACGAGGCGCGGGTCGCAGGCGGGATGGCCCTGCTCCGGGTCCTTTCCGGCCTGATCGAAGTAGGAGCGGCGGTCTTGATGTTCCGGGCCGGGAAGGTCGGAGCGGCGATGCAGATCAACGCCACTCTCGGGCTCGTGGGCCCGGCGGTGAACCTCCTCGTCTGTGCGTTGGGTCTGGTCTTCGTCGCGGTGCGCTTCTCCCTCTGGCGGACCGGCCTGGTGGCCCTGGGCGTTCTGCTGATCTGGCTCGGTACGCGGTGAAGCGCACCATCGGTTCCCTCTCGTCCCCAGGCATGACCATCCCAGCAACCAGGGGAAACTCTGGACGAAGACCACTATGCTGAGGAGGGACCCCTGTGAGACCGTGGACCATCGCGATCATACTGGTGGTGGTAGCGGTGGCAGCCATCGCCCTGCTCGCCGGGCGCCCGGGCGGTTTCCGCCTGGCTGAGCCGACGCCTGGTGCGCCCAGCAACCCGTCCAACGCGGCCAACCCCGCTCCGACCACTAACACGAGCGCGCAGTTGAAGGCCTCCGCACACAGCCGGATCACGCCGTCCGAACCGCCGTTGCACACCCGGGACGGCTGCGTCCTCTGCCACACCGGCCCCGGCTTCGCCAAGCAGACCAACAAGGCGGCGGAAGTCTCCGCCCAGGCCATCGGCTGCAACGACTGCCATGACTTCGGGGCGGACAACAAGAAGGAAGGCAAGCTCCGGATCGTGGGCAAGGTGACCCTGCCCAACAAGAAGGCGGTCGACGCTGGGACGGCCGCCACCTGCATGACCTGCCACAACTCCCGGCGGGACATCGCCGACCCGACGACCCTGAAGGATAGCTCGGCGCCTCATTACGGGCCACAAGCCGAGATCCTCCGCGGGACCAACGCCGTCGAGTACCCGGGAACCAAGTACACCAACTCTGCCCACACGGCCCTCGCTGACTCTTGCGTCACCTGCCACATGGCGGCGGCCGCCGGGAATCCCAACGATGCGGGTGGCCACTCCATGCGGATGAAGACCAAGGACGGCAAGGCCAATCTGAACGCCTGCCGGCCCTGCCATGCAGACATCAAGAGCTTCGACCGAACCGCCTACGGCGACTACGACGGCGACGGAACCCTGGAAGGCCTTCAGACCGAAGTGGATGGCTTGCTGGCGACAACCCAGGAGGCCATCGTGAAGCTGGTGCCGGGCGCCACCAAGATCAGCCACGCCAAGGGCAAGATTGTCTTCGAGGACTCTGCCGGCAAGCCGGTCGCCACCTCGAACCAGAAGGCGCTCCAGGCGGCTTGGAACTGGCTCTTGGTCGAACTCGACAAAAGCCGCGGGATCCACAATCCGGCCTACACCGTCCAGGTGCTGCAGTCCACCTATAAGGCGGTGACCGGGCAGGACGTTCCGGGGGCCACGATCAGGTAGGGAAGCCCAGCGCTCGCACCGAAGGAGCTCGAATCGAGCAGGGGGCGGGTCTCAGCGACTCGCCCCCGTCAATCTCAGCAACTCAGTAAGCCGATCTTGTATCCCTCGCCCTTCGCTGAACGCCCTCCGCCACCCACAGGGCGAACATGACAGCGGCCCCACCCAGCCCCAGGGAAAAGGCGACCGGCCAGACCGCCCGCACTCCCAGGCGATCGATAACCCGCCCCATGTAGTTGGGACCGATCGCCCAGCCTGTACCGGAAACGATGCTGAGGACGGAGCTGAACCGAGCCCGGTGAGAAAGCGGCGAGTGATTAGCGATGTAGACGCCGGAGTTGGTCGCCACCAGGATCTCGCCCACCGTCCAGACGACGGTCGACAAAATGAACAAGGGGAAGCGGCGGACCAGGAAGAGCATCCCAAACCCGAATGCGTAGAAGGCGCCCCCTAGGGCCATGTTGCAGGCCGGATCGAGGTGAGAGGTCCAGCGGGTCACGAAGGCAGTGAGTGCGATCACCGTCAGGGCGTTCACGCTCATGAGGATGCCGTACAGGGCCGGGCCGTCGGCCCCGAACACCTCCCTCGCCTGCACCGGCAAGGCAAAGCCCGCCTGGGCGGAGACGAAGTGGTACACGCCAAGCGTTGCGGCAAAGCGCACCAGCGCCGGCCGCTTCCCGAGCGCCGCCAAGAGTCCCCCCCGCTCGGCCCGTTCCTCCGGCGGAACGTCTTCCTCGGCCTCGCGGTCTGGAATCTGATCGGGTAGAGTCTCCTTGACCAACGCCGCGACCAGGGAAACCGAAAGTAGGGTGGTAAAGGCATCGCCCAGGAAGAGCCAAGGCAGGTGGCGCCGGTAAAGGAAACCGGCAAGCGCAGGTCCAACGGCAAAGCCAAGGTTGATCCCCAGATAGAGCAGGGAGTTCGCCGCCTGCCGGTTCTCCCGGTTTGTGAGGTCTGCTACCATGGCCCGGAGGGCAGGATCCGACGCGGCGCCGAGGAGGCTCTGGGCGATCAGGAGCCAGGCGATGGTCAGGGAGGGCCTGAGGAAGGCGCAGGCCCCCAACGTCAGGGCGGCCAGCGTCCGCGAAACGACGAAGAGCCGCTTCCGGCCGAGGCGATCAGCAAGCCTGCCCCCAAGCAGCGAGCCCGGTACAGCCGCCGCCGCCGACAGCATGATCAGTTCGCCCGCTCCGTGCTTGCTGAACCCCAGTCTCTCCGTGAGGTAAAGGGTGAGCAACGGCCAGACGAAGTTCCCCAGGTGATTCACCACGTTAGCGAAGAACAGGACGTAGACGCTGTTCGGAAGCCCCCGGTAGGGCTCGGGGGTTTTCAATCGGAACATGGTGTCTCCTTTCTCAGTAGGCGAAGGCTTTCGGACTCCACTGGGACCGGCCGGACAGACACAGTGAAGCCCCAGGCGGGTGACGTCCTGCCCGGGGCTCGTCGTTCAGGCCAGGTTGCGCTGCCGGTCGGACCGGCTAGCGCGGAACCTCCGCGAGCGAGGGCAGGCTGACGCAAGACGCTGCCAGAGCGCTATTGGTCGTGATCACACTGCCTCACTCCTTCCGACCAAGTCAACTTTCCCGGAGCGGCGGGTCGCATCATGTGGACGGACAGCAACTGCTGCACCTATGGAAACAACGTCATCGAGAAGGTGGATGCCGGATTCTCCGGATTTAGGGTCGGAGCGCTCTATCGCTTCTAGTCCGGAATCCGGAGGACAGTCGAGGGCTCGGGTCAGGAGTAGAGACCTGATCCAGGCCCCTTTTTGTAGGTATCAGGGTCCGGGCCAGCGAATAACTGGCAGGGACGGCGACCGGAGGAGAAAGGGGGAGGCAGGTGGATGGGCTTGCGGCGGCCGGGCGCCACTTTTCTCCTGGTGACCTGGTTCTACTATCTCGCGCAATACGTTTATGCGCCGTTCCTCACCCCTTACGTCGGGGTGCTCGGCGGCTCGCTCGCCATGACCGGCCTGGTCGCCGGCTCCTACGGGGCGCTCCAGTTCGTCTTCCGCTTGCCTTTGGGGCTGTGGTCCGACCGTCACCGGCGGCGGAAACCCTTTGTCCTGGCGGGAGCTTTCCTGGCAGCGGCGAGCGCCTTGGGGATGGCCCGTTCCCGGACTCCCGTCGATCTCCTGATCTACCGGTCGCTCTCCGGCGTAGCGGCGGCCACCTGGGTCCTCTTCACTGTGTTCTACGCCAGCCTCTTCCCGCCGGAGGAGGCCGGCAAGCGCATGGGGCTTTTGACCTTCGCCGCGTCGAGCGGGCAGTGGGCCGGCAATCTGATTGGCGGAGCGCTGGCCGAACATTGGGGCTGGACCGCCCCGTTCTGGGGCGGCGCAATCCCCGGGCTGTTCGCCCTCCTCCTCGCGGCGTTCATCCCGGAGACACCGGGAGGGTCGACCGAGGAGGCGGGCCTTCCGGGGCCGGCGCTGCAGCAGTGCGCCCGGGCGGGCATCGTGGAACCGGCGCTCCTCGCCCTGGTCAGCCACTTCGTCTTCTACGCCACGATCCTCGGTTTCACCCCGGTGTACGTCATGTCGCTCGGCCTCTCCAAGTTTACCCTGGGGATTCTCAGCACCGCCGGGGGCGCCGCGTATGTCGCCGGCACCCTCCTCACCACGCGGCCCGAGGTGCAGCGCTTGCCCTGGCGGCGCTGGGCCGGGGGGAGCTTCGCGGCGATGGCAGCGGCGGTCTGGGCCACTCCTCGGCTTGGAACCGCGGCCCAACTCCTGGCGGTCTTCCTGGTGTTGGGAATCTGCCGCGGGACCACCTATCCGGTTTTTCTGGCGGCGATTCTGCGAGAGTCGACGCCGCGGTACGCCGCCACCGCGATGGGTTTCTTCCAGGCGACGTACGCCATCGGGATGTTCGCCGGCCCGGCGCTGGCCGGGGTGGTGGCTCAACGGTGGGGCCTCGCTTCTGTCTTCCCCTTCACCGCCCTGCTGGCGCTCGCGGGCCTCGCCTGGTGCAGCCTGCCGCAGCCCAAATCCTGCCCCGAGGAGGTAACTTCGTGATTCGCGGCGTCATCTTCGACCTGGACGGAACCATCTACCGGGGCGAATCGCTCGTCCCGGGCGCCCGGGAAGCCCTGGCAGCCCTGCGCTCGGCCGGGATCAGGCGCGTCTTTCTCTCGAACAAGCCGTTGGAGCGTCCCGCGGCGTATGCGGCCAAGCTCACCCGGCTCGGCATCCCGGCCGAGGATTCCGAAGTGATCAACTCCTCCCGGGTCCTGGCTGCCTATCTGAAGAAGGCCATGCCCGGGGCCCGCCTGTTCGTGGTGGGCGAGCCGCCGCTCAAGGAGGAGCTGGCCGAAGCGGGGCTGGTCATCGTCGAGGACTCCCCGGCCGTCGACGCCGTGATCCTGGCCTTCGACCGGACATTCGACTACCACAAGCTCAACCAGGCCTTCCAGGCAGTCAAGTTTCACGGAGCCCACCTGTTCGCCACCAACGCCGACCGCTCCTGTCCGGTGGACGGCGGGGAGATTCCGGATGCCGCCGGCGTGATTGCGGCGGTGGAGGCGACCACTGGGCGGAAGGTGGAGTTGGTGGCCGGCAAGCCGTCGCCTCTGGTGGTGGAGGCGGCCTTGGACTGCCTGGGAGTGCAGGCGACGGAGGCCCTGATGGTGGGCGACCGCCTGGAGACGGACATCGCCATGGGGCGAGCGGCCGGGCTCAAGACGGCCCTGGTCTTGTCCGGGGTGACCGCCCGCCGCGACCTGGAGGCGTCGGCGGTCCGGCCGGATCACGTCTGGGAGAGCGTGGCCGAACTTCCGACCGTCCTGGGGCTGGACGGCGCCTGCCGGCGGAGGGAAGGGTCGTGAGCCGCGTGGAGGGTGCAGCGCTCATTCAACGTCTCCGCCGGAAGCCAGTCATCGGTGGCCTCAAGCAGGGGGCGAACCTCAACCGAGGGATCGACGCCGGGGTGGAGGTCTTCTTCGCCCTCACCGGGACGATCTTCGATCTGGAGGTTACGGCCGCCCGGGTGCGGGAGGCGGGTCGCCTGATCCTGGCCCATATCGACCTGCTGGAAGGGGTTGGTCGCGACGCGCCCGGCATCCGCTTCCTCGCCCGCAACCTCGGCATCCACGGCATTCTGAGCACCCGCAACAGCCTCATCCGGGCCGCCCGGGAGGCCGGCCTCCTCGCCGTGCAGCGGCTATTCCTGCTCGACTCGGAGGCGCTCTCCACGGGGCTCTCGGTGGCCGAGCGGTCCACGCCCGACGCCATCGAGGTCCTGCCCGGACTGGTCATACCGCAAGTTGTCCACCGCTTGCCCATCCGCCACTTGCCACCCTTGATCGGGGGCGGGTTGGTCGAAACCCCAGAGGAGGTCTGCTCCATCCTGGACGCCGGTGCGGTGGCCGTCTCCACCAGCCGGGAAGAATTGTGGAATTACGTTCGGCCGGCGAAGGGATCTTCACCCGCCGATAGAATAATGTAGTTGGCAGTTGCGCGTGGGACGGAGAAGTGGAGAGGTCCGCACGGCAGATGATGCTGTGTTCCGGGCCTCTTTTCTGTTGGTCGGACCGTGCGGCCGCCGCCCGGGCTCAGCCGAGGGGGTATCCGAATGCCAGAAGCGGACGTCGTGATCATCGGCGGAGGCATCGTCGGCACAGCGGTGGCCCGGGCGTTCAGTCGCTACCAGCTCGACATAGTCCTCCTGGAGAAAGAGCCCGACCTGCCGTGGGGAGCTACCCGGGCCAACAGCGGCATCGTCCATTCGGGTTACCACAACACCCCGGGAACAGCCAAGGCGAGGCTCTGCGCCCGCGGCAACCTTCTCTTGCGCCGCCTCGCCCCCGCCCTGCAGGTTCCCTTCCGCCAGAACGGCTCCTTGACCGTCGCCTTTACCCCTGAGGAGGCCGCCAAACTCGACGAGTGGTACGCCCACGGGCGAGCCAACGGAGTGTCCGGACTCCGGCTGGTGAGCGGGCGAGCGGCGGCCCGGCTCGAACCGAACCTGGCGCTAGGGGTTCTCCGGGCGCTTCACGCCCCGACCGCCGGTGTCATCTCCCCTTACGAATTGGCGTTGGCCCTGGCGGAGACTGCTGCCGCCAACGGAGTGGAAATCCGCCTCTCCTCCCCGGTCGAGGCGCTCCGCCCGGCGGGCGAACGGGTGGAGGTGGCGACGCCGGCCGGCTGCTATTGCGCCCGCCTGGTGGTCAACGCCGCCGGACTTGGGGCAGAAGCCGTCGCCCGAATGGTCGGGGACGAGACAGTGAGACTCAAGCCCCGCCGAGGCGAGGAGTATATCCTGGACAAGGCCTATGGGGGTCTCGTCACCCGGACCATCTTCCCCACCGCCCTCGGCTACTCCAAGGGCATTCTCGTCATCCCCACCGTCGAGGGGAACCTGATGCTCGGTCCGACCGACGCTCCGGGGGCGGGGCCGGAAGACCTGTTCACCACCGCCGAAGGCTACGCCGAGATTGCTGCGGCGACCCGGCGGCTGGTGCCCTCCCTTCCCGGTCCCGGGGCGGTGATCGCCTCGTTCGCCGGGCTGCGGGCCACTTCGGTCACGAACGACTTCGTCCTCGGGTCGAGCCCCGTTTGCCCGAGGCTGCTCCACGCGGCCGGCATCGACTCCCCGGGCCTCACCGCCGCTCCCGCCATCGCAGAGGAGATGGTGGCTCACGCCCGGGTAGCCGGCCTGCGACTGCAGAAGAAGCGCGACTGGAGCAAGGGACGGTTGGCTCCGGTATGCTTTCGGGAGCTGGACGACGAGGCCCGAGCCAAGCTGGCGGCGGCCGACCCAGCTTGGCGCCATGTCGTCTGCCGGTGCGAGCTCGTCACGGAGGCCCAAGTCGTCGAGGCCATCCGGCGGGGCGCCCGCACCTTGGACGGCGTCAAGCTCCGGACTAGGGCCGGGATGGGGCGCTGCCAAGGCGGCTTTTGCACCACCAAGGTTCTGGCTATTCTCTCCCGGGAGCTCAACCTCCCTTACACGGCGCTGACGAAGCGGGGACCGGGATCGGAGATCGTCGTGGAGGATCTGGCCGGGAGAGGGGGTGGGGGGCAGTGATCCCTTGGACGCAAGTGGACGTTGCCATCATCGGGGCAGGCCCGGCCGGGTTGGCCGCGGCCATCGCCGCCCGGCAGGCGGGGGCGGGTCGGGTGGTCGTCCTCGAGCGGCTGGGTGAACCCGGCGGCATCCTGCCCCAGTGCATCCACAACGGCTTCGGCCTCCACGTCTTCAAGGAAGAGCTGACCGGCCCCGAGTACGCGGCGCGGTTTGTCGCTCGGGCGCAGGAGGCCGGCGTGGAGTTTTGGCTGAACACCATGGTCCTCTCCCTCTCCCCCGACCGGAAGCTGTCCGCCCTGGGACCAGACGGGCTGGTGCACTTGCAGGCCGGCCGGGTGGTCCTGGCGATGGGCTGCCGGGAACGGACCGGACCCAACATCCTCCTCGGCGGAGCCCGGCCGGCCGGTGTCTTCACCGCCGGAACCGCCCAGCGCTTGGTGAACATCGAGGGTTACCTGCCAGGCCGGGAAGTGGTCGTCGTCGGATCCGGGGACATCGGCCTCATCATGGCCCGGCGGATGACCCTGGAGGGCGCCCTGGTCAAGGCAGTGGTCGAACTCCTGCCCTACCCCGGGGGGTTGGCCAGGAACATTCGGCAGTGCCTGGAGGACTTCGGTATCCCCCTCCGCCTCGCCCATGCCACGCTGGCCGTGGAAGGCCGCCGCCGGGTGACCGGCGTGGTAATCGCCCCGCTGGGCGGGGATGGCCACCCGGACACGGCCCGCCTCGAACGGATTCCCTGTGACACGGTCCTCCTCTCGGTCGGTCTGATCCCCGAGAACGAACTCTCCCGCCAGGCCGGGCTGGAACTGGACCCCCGGACCGGGGGGCCAACCGTGAATGAGCGGGGAGAGACGTCCATCCCTGGTATCTTCGCCTGTGGCAACGTCCTGCAGGTTCACGACTTGGTGGACTACGTCACCGCCGAGGCTACTGCCGCGGGCCGCTGGGCTGGGAGCGGGGAGCAGTCGGGTGGGGCGGGGCTGGCCCTCGTCCCGGCCGGGAACGCCCGATACGTGGTGCCCCAGCGGCTCTCCGCCACCTTGCTGGCCAGTCCAACCGCCACCGGCGGCCTCACCGTCTCAGCCCGGGCTCAGCGCCCGGCAGGGGCGTCCCTCGTCCGGCTGGGAGGTGTCACCGTCGCCCGCCTGCCGGTGGTCCGCCCCTCCGAGATGGTTCGGGTTGCAGTCAAGCCCGAGGATCTGGCGAAGGCGCTGGTGGGCGTCGGGACGGAAGGGCACCTTTCGCTGGAGATCGAGGAGGAACGGCCATGAGCGACCAGACGCAGCGCTTCACCTGCATCGTCTGCCCCCTGGGCTGTCCTCTCACCGTCACCAAGCCGTCTGGCGGGGCGCCGGTGGAGGTCAGCGGCAATCGCTGCCGGCGCGGGCTGGAGTACGGCAGAACGGAGGCGAGCGACCCCCGGCGGGTCCTGACGACCACCATCACCCTCGCTGGTGCCGGCCTGCGGCGTCTCCCGGTGAAGACGGCAGCGCCGATTCCCAAGAACCTCCTTCCGGCCGCGGCCGAGGCGTTGCGCCAAGTCAGGGCAACCGCTCCGGTGCGGGTCGGAGAAGTCATTCTCCCAGACCTTCTGGGGACAGGCGTCCCGGTCGTCGCCACTCGGGAGATACCGGCCGGTCCTGCGGACAGGAGGTAGCCCCCGCCCGGAAGAGAATTGTTATAGTGCCATTGCGAAGAAAAGGAGGAACGGTGGGAAGATGAAAACCTGGCTCAGAGTCGTGTGCACCCTGGTGCTCTCCCTCACCCTGGCCCTCGGCATCTCCCTTCGCACCCTGGCAGCCAACGAGATCGAGGACGAACTCGTCCTCATCACGCCGGTCGCCAAATTCGTTTCGGACGCAGCCTTGAATGAATTTGCCCAGTTCGCCAAGGAAAAGTACGGTATCGCGGTCAAGGTAAGCGCCATCAACGCCGGAACGCCCGTGGCCTTCGGCCGGATCAACGAGTGGAACGGCCGCCCGCAGGCAGACCTCTTCTGGGGCGGCGAGACTGCCCTCTTCGACAAGCTGGCCGCCAAGGGGCTCCTGGAGAAGTTGAACCTGCCCAGGTCGCTCTGGGGAGACATCCCGGCCACCATTGGGAAGCCGAAGCCGCTCCCGCTCAAGGATCCGGCCGGCTTCTGGGTCGGGACCACCCTGGAACCGTACGGCATCGTCTGGCATCCGCAGATTCTGAAACGGCTCGGCGTACCGGACCTCAAGAGCTGGGACGACCTGACCAACCCCAAGCTCAAGGGATGGATCGCCCAGTGCACTCCCGACCGGTCCAGCTCCAACCACGCCTCCTACGAGGTCATTTTCCAGATGAAGGGTCTCGAAAAAGGTTGGGAATGGGCCGAGAAGGTCGCCGCCAACACGGGAATCTTCACCACCCGGTCGGTGGACGTGCCGTCGGTCGTGGCGAAGGGCGAGTTTGGGGTAGGCTTCGGCGTCCCGAGCTACATGGCGTTTGAGAACGTGCTGGCCGGGTACGACCTGCGGTACGTGGCGCCCAAGAACGCCTACGTGACCTGCGAACCGATCAGCATCCTGAAGGGCGCCAAGAACCCGAAGGCGGCCAAGGCGTTCGTCGAGTTCATCCTCTCCGAGCGAGGGCAGAGGGTCTTCATGGAGCGGGGACTCTTCTCCCTCTTCCCGGGCTACAAGGTCAAGGGGGCGCCGGGCTCCAACGCCGAGAAGGCGGTGGCCTTCACCGGAGGCATCCGCTCCTTCTACGACGACGGGGTCGAGAACGTCTACGACGACGACCTGGCTCAGAGCCGCTACAGCCAGATCAACGAGGAGTTCCAGAAGCGCATCATCATGCGGTGGAACGAGCTGAAGAAGTAGATCCGAAGCAGAGGCTGCCCCAGGAGGCTGGGACAGCCTCTGCTACGTTGTCTCACCAACCTGTTCGCCCGAGCCCCGCAGGCACACAGGCGTGGGTCCACTCGTTGGAGGTGCCGACATGCAGATTACACTCAGGAACGTCACCAAGCGGTTCGGCCGTACAGAAGCCCTCAAAGATGTCTCCCTGACCATCGGGGATGGCGACTTCTTTACCCTTCTCGGCCCCTCGGGCTGCGGCAAGACGACCACCCTTCGGGTCATCGCCGGATTCCACCCCGCCGATGAGGGCGACGTCTTCTTTGACCAGCAACGGGTCAACGACTTGCCCCCTTCCCGGCGCAACATCGGGATCGTCTTCCAAAACCTGGCCCTCTGGCCCCATATGACCGTCCGGCAAAACGTCGCCTACGGGCTCCGCCTCCGCCGCATCCCCAAGCTGGAGATCGAGCGGCGGGTCCGGGACTCGCTGGATAAGGTGGGCCTGGCTGGATTCGAAGACCGGTATCCGGGGCAGCTTTCCGGGGGCCAACAGCAGCGGGTGGCCCTGGCCCGGGCGCTCGTCCTGAACCCGGGCGTCCTCCTGCTCGACGAGCCGCTCTCCAGTCTCGACGCCAAGGTCCGCCTGAGGCTGCGGGCCGAGATCCGCAAGCTTCAACAGGACTTAAAGATCACCACAGTCTGCGTTACCCACGATCAAGAAGAGGCGCTCACCATGTCCGACTGCATCGCGGTGATGAGCGAGGGGCGCGTCCTGCAAGTGGGCACCCCACGAGAGCTTTACCAACGGCCCGCCAGCGTTTTTGTGGCCGACTTCGTGGGCGCCAACAACCTCGTGTGGGGCACTGTCCAGGCCGTCGCTGACGGTCGCTGCCGGCTGGCTACCCCCGCCGGAACGATTGTGGGCGTGGCGGCCACCGGAGAAGCGCGCCTCAGCGAAGGTCAACCGGCCGCCGCCGCCTTCCGTCCGGAGGCCGTGACCCTGGCCGAGGACGCCGATGGCGGCCGGGGGGAGGCCACGGAGGGAGTGAACCTGCTCTCCGGACAGGTGGCGTTCTCCTCCTACATGGGGAACAACCTGCGGTATGAAGTCGCAGTGAGCGAGGGCATCGTGGCGAAGGTAGATATCCGGGACCCCGTCCGCCATACGGTCCGTCCCCTTGGAGCGAGGGTGACCCTCTCCTTCCCGGTGGAGAGCACCCTGATCATCCCCGACGGCGCCACCGCCGGCTCCGGCCACGCAGCTGGCGATGCTCCCGGCAAGGTGGGTGAGGCCCGATGACCCGCGGGAGTGCAGGCCGGGAAGGCAACGGCCTCATGCTGCCCATCGGCCTCTTCATGACCGTCTTCGTCGTTCTGCCGATCATTCGGCTCTTCTACGATGCGGTCACGACCGAACAGGGTCGCCTGACCTGGGCGTATTTTGAAAGTTTCCTCACTGACCCCTACTTTTACCGGGCGCTCTTCAACTCGTTGACCCTGGGGGCGGCGACGGTCGTGACCACCTCGCTCATCGGCTTTCTCGTGGCCTATCTGATCGTCCGCTACGAGTTCCCCGGCCGGCGCCTCTACTCGTACCTCTCCTTCATTCCGACCATCATGCCGCCGCTCGTCGGGGTCATGGGCTTCGTCTTCATCCTGGGACGGGCCGGCTCGCTCAACACCCTGCTCATGAACTATTTCGGTGTCCTGCGCCCCATCAACTTCCTCTACGGCTGGCACGGCATCCTCCTCGTCGAGACGCTCCACCTCTTCCCCCTGATCACCGTCAACGTGGTGGACGCTCTGCAGAAGATCGACGCCTCGCTGGAGGAGGCGGCGGAGAGCATCGGCTCGACGGGCCTGGAGAAGGTCCGGCGCATCACCCTGCCTCTTACCACCCCCGGCTTCATCACAGGCGGGCTGCTCGTCTTCATCTGGGCCTTCGCCGACTTCGCCACGCCGTTGGTCGTCGGAGTCCACGACCTGCTGGCGCCCCAGGCTTACCTCAACATCGTCCAGTACGTGGACCCGCGGCTGTTCAAAATGGGCATCGCGTCAGCCGCCATCATGGTTCTCTTCGCCATCGCCTTTCTCATCATCGCCAAGAAGTACGTCGCGGTGAAAGACTACAGCACCCTCTCCTACCGCCCGGTCGAGCGGAAGCGGCTGCACGGCCCTGCCTTGTGGGCGGCGGAACTCTTCCTCTTTGCCTTGCTCTTTCTGGCCTTCATCCCCTACCTCGGCGTCGCCCTGGCTGCCTTCAGCAAGGGATGGGCTTTCACCGTTCTCCCGACCAAGTACACCCTGGAGCACTTCGCCCGGGTGATGTTCGAGACGCCGAAATACATCATCAACACCTTCGTGTACTGCGGCTTGGCCGTGCTGCTCTGCATCGTGGTGGGCCTCGCCATCGCCTGGGTTCTTGCCCGTACCAAGGCCGGTGGGCGGGAGTTGCTCGACTCCCTGGTCACGCTGGTCCTGGCCCTACCCGGCACAGCGCTCGGCATCGGGTTCCTGCGGGCCTTCCACTTCCCGCTCCCGGGGGTCGGACTCGCCCTGACCGAAATGTGGGTCATTATCCCGCTCGTCCTGGCGGTCCGGCGGCTGCCCTACACCGTCCGCTCCACCTACAGTTCACTCCTGGTGGTCCACCGGTCGCTGGAGGAGGCGGCATCGAGCGTCGGCGCCTCGAAGCTCCGCTCCTTCTGGGACATCACCCTCCCCCTCATTTGGCGAGGGGTCTTCGCCGGGGCACTCTTCTCCTTCATGACCTCCATTCAGGAGGCCGCGGCCTCGATCCTCCTCGCTCTGCCCGGCCGGGAGACGATGACGGTAGGCATCTTCGCCTTCTATACCTCCGGCGTGATCAACCAGGCCGCGGCTTTGGGCTTCATCCTGATCGTGGTTGGAGCGCTGTCGCTCTTCGCCATCAACCGGCTGGCAAGCGGCGGCAACACGGGGGGATTCTTCGGGTAGTCTCCAACCCTACGGCGGCGCGAATAGTTGACGCTCACGGGATGTGGACCTGACTGAGCAGAGCAAAGGAGGCTAACTCCATCTCGGGGTAGCCTCCTTTACTCGCTTGTGGGGCCTGGCTGGGCTAATAGAGTCGGGCGGGGGCAATTGGCCGGCGGGGCTCCACCCGTACCTTCCCCTCTGACGTGACCGTAACCTGCTCCGGCCGGGGGCACTTCGTCCCCACGATCCGTGCCAGTGTCAGGCTTCGGGCCCGCTCCAAACTCTTATCGACCCGGTTCTGCAGCTTCATCGCGTCCTTTTTCCTCCGTTCTCTGGAATGGCGTTCCCCGCGGGAAACACCTTAGGTTACGCTCCGCACAGCCGAGGTATGCTGGTACTTGGCGGTTACCAGCCCCCGCGGACCGGTCCTGCCGCAGTAGGTGGCGATGTCCGAGGCTCACATGCCTCCCATGCCGCCGCCCGCCGCCTGGGCGACGATCTCCGGGTTCACCATGCCGAAGATCATCGCCACGTGGGCCACCACCAAGAAGACGGTGAGCAGGATGAAGTGCAGTTTCATCTTCTCCTCGTCCGTCTTCCCCCGGGCGATCAAGCCCAGCTCTTGCAGCGCGATTCCGGCCAGCGGAACCACGCCGAGGAGGTAAGACCAGACGGCCACAACGTCCACCCAGGTCCGCCACTGCATTCCGGGAATCGCCGTGAAGAGCAGGCGGAGGAAGATGGCAAAGGTGAAGTAGGCACCTGCGACGATCCCGACGATTCTGCTGGCGGTCCGCAAAGCGCCGGTGGTCTGATGGCGGAAGACGATGAAGAACTCCAAGGCCACCAGGGTTTCGGCCAGGATCACTGGTACCGCCATGTAGTAGAGCAGGTTCCAGGGCTGGTTGCTGGCCAGCAGTTCCATGTAGTGGGTCATGTTCATCACCATACTCCCCCTTTTCTTGGTTGCTCAGCGCACTCCTTGCTAACGCACGAACCGTGGATTAGTTCCCGGTCCGGCTCAACAAACGACGGCCTCGGCCAAAACCCCCGTTCCGGCCGGACACGGGTTGCCATTTTCTGGAATCCCGCTGTCTTCGAACGGACGCGACACTAAACGCGGATACTGGATTAGGGAGGGTGGCACGGCATGTGGAGATCCGGGTGGTGGTGGATGGCGGCGGTTCTCCTGGCGGTACTGGCCGGAATCGGGCTCACTGCCCGCTGGACCCGGACCCGCGAGGTTGGACGCGTCCGGTACGCCTTTGTGGCGAACGAGGCCGACGGCACGGTGTCCAAGGTAGACCTCCTGCGCAGGCGCCAGGTCGCCGCGTACAGGGTTGGACGCCTGGCGTCGCATGGCGTCGCCGCCTCCCCGGACGGCCACCGCGCCTATGGTGGCAACCTGGACGACGGGGAGATCAAGGTCCTGGACGGACGGTCGGGGCGCCTGGTGCGATCCATCCGCCTGGGAGCGAGAGCGCATGGGATCGACCTCTCGCCGGATGGCAGGTGGCTTTTCGTCTCCAGCGGGAGCCTTACCGCCGGTGAGCGTTTCGACCAGATTCTCGTCGTAGACACCCGTACCGGCCGGGTGGCCAAGCGCTTGGTCTACGGCGGGAAAAGTCCGGCCCACGTGGACGTGGATAAGCGGAGCAGCCTTCTCTTCGCCGCTGACGTCCTTTCAGACGACGTCGCCATCCTCTCGCTTCCCCTTGGCCGTCTCATCGCGCGCGTCCCCGTGGGCCGGATGCCCAACGAGGTGGCCGTCAGCCCGGACGGAAGGAGGGCGTATTCGGCCAACGTCCCCGCCGGCAAGGGCACGCACGGCATCACCGTGAGCCGCGACGGAAAGCACGTGTGGACAGCCAACCGCATTTCGAAAGACGTCACCGTCATAGACGCACGGACGAACCGCGTGGTCCGGACCATCCCCGTGGGCGCTTTCGCCAACCACGTGGCCTTTTCCGAGAACGGCCGCTACGCATACGTGACGAGGCTAAAGGACCTCGCGGTGATCGACGCCCGCCGGTTCAGGGTGATCGGCTACATCCCGGTGGGAAAGTCGCCGCATGAGATCTCACTAGAGGATCTGAAGTGACTTGCGTTCACAGTAAGGAGGGCAGCCTGTGAAACATAGGTGGATGTGGGGAATAGCCTTGATCGTGCTCCTTGCCGGGGCGATCGCTCTGGTTCCCGCTGGGTTCCGCCTGGCGCAGCCCCGTACCCGGACGGTTGAACCTTCTGCCCGACGTCCGCGGACCGAGCTTCCGGATATCCAACAACTGACCCGCGTCGAGGAGCAGGGGGAAGTCGCGGTTTCGGTGGCGTTCCTCAACCCTTCAAATCCCCTGGCGTTCCGCAGTGACCTCGGTTTTTCCATCAGCCTGGACACCCACACCGTGGACTTGAGCCGGTACGACCTGACTACCCACAGCGTCCTTACGAACGACCGTGGCGAGACCATCTCCTCTGGTTTTACCTGGAAGGCGGAGATCGAAGGCGCCCACCACCGGTCTGGGGAGTTGCGGGTCAAGAACCGGGCAGCCTCCGGGCGCCCCTTCTGGACCACCCAGGTTGAGCTCTTGCGGCTTGAGCTAAAAGAACTGGCGGACGTTCCCGTCCGCCGGTTCGAGTGGCGTTTCCCCTAGCCGGACCGAACTGCCGGCAGCTACTTGGTGAACCGTTTGATCACGTCGATGAGTTCCTTGATCGATGCGTCCGCCCGTTCGGCCTTGATGGCGGAGGTGACGCAGGTGCGGACATGACGGTCCAGGATCGCGAGGCCCACCGCCTGCAGCGCCGCCCGGGCGGCGCTGATCTGCATCAGCACGTCCACGCAGTAGGCATCCTGTTCGACAAGCCGCTGGATCCCCCTAACCTGCCCCTCTATCCTTGCCAGCCGATGCAGCAGTTGGGCCCTGGAGACCGTCTCCATTTCTTCCACTCCCACACCCGGGCCGCCCGCGCCCGGGAGCTTGCGTGTTCTATCTCTGATCGCCGTGTCCCATCCCGCGCATCAGGAGGACGTGAAGGAGCGGGCAGAGCAGGAGCATCAGAAACGGGACGAACCCGCGGGCGACGGGCCAGAGGTACAGGGCACCAACCAGGAGAATGGGGAGGAGGCAGCAGAGGATCATCCACCACATGCTGTGCCCCGGCCGCCCGTCAGGCCGGCCAGGTTGCTGGTCAGTCGGCCGCTCCACCGGTCTTCCTCCCTTCGAATTCCTTCACGCATGCCTCGCTGCAGAAGAAGTACTCGACCCCATCAAAGGTCCTGCGGATGGCCGTGGCCTTGTCCACCGTCATACCGCAGACGGGGTCCACCGCCGTATCACCGGTACCCCCGGCAGGCGGAGTACGGTGACTTCCCTCGCGACCGGACCCGTGGCTGTGGTGGCCGCCATGGTCGCCATGTCCGCCGCAGCACCCGCCCCGGCGCATCATGAGCAACACGACCACGGCCATCGCGGCCCATCCCAGCCACTCCATACCTGGTTGTGCAGCCATTCGTCGACGCTCCCTTCATCTGTCATTTCGCTCGCTGGACCTTTCGCTGTCCGCCGCCTACCTGACCCGGAACCGCTTGAGCCTGAGCGAATTGGACACGACCGAGACCGAGCTCAGCGCCATCGCTCCGCCGGCCAGGACCGGCGAGAGGTAACCGAGGGCCGCCGCCGGGATGCCAGCCGTGTTGTAAGCGAAGGCCCAGAAGAGGTTCTGCTTGATCGTGCGCATGGTCCGCCGGCTGAGCTTGATGGCCGCCACGATCCCCCGCAGGTCGCCCCGCATCAGAGTGATGTCGGCCGCCTCCATGGCCACGTCGGTGCCGGTTCCAATGGCAAAACCGACGTCCGCCGTGGCCAGCGCGGGCGCATCGTTGATCCCGTCGCCGACCATGCCTACGAAGCGCCCCTCCCGCTTGAGCTTTTCGACCTGGTCCGCCTTCTCGTCGGGCAAGACCTCCGCCAGGACGTGGGTGATCCCGACCTGCCGGGCGATGGCCTCGGCCGTGCGCCGGTTGTCCCCCGTCAGCATGTAGACGTCGATCCCAAGTCGCTGCAGTTCCTGCACCGCCTCACGCGAGTGCTCCTTGACCGTATCGGCCACGGCGACGATTCCGGCAGGCTTCCCGTCCACCGCCAAAAGCATGGTGGTCTTGCCCTCGCCCTCAAGCCGCTCCAGGTCGCTGACCAGCGGCGAGACGTCCACCGCGTTGATCTCCATCAGGCGCTTGTTCCCGAGCAGAACCTGCTTGCCTGGGACGGAGCCCTTCACCCCGTGGCCCGGAATGGCCTCGAAGCCTTCAGGCTCGGCCAGATCCAACCCGTCCGCCTTCGCCCGCTCCACGATGGCCACGCCCAGCGGGTGCTCGGAGCCTCGCTCGACGGAAGCCGCCAGATACAGCAGTTCCTTCTCCGTCCACTCTCCCCTGGCCACCAGGTCCGTGACCTCCGGTTCTCCCTTGGTGATGGTGCCCGTCTTATCCAGGACGATGGCATTCAGCTTGTGGGCGTTCTCCAGGTGTTCCCCGCCCTTGATCAGGATGCCGTTCTCGGCGCCTTTCCCGGTCCCCACCATGATGGCCGTCGGGGTGGCCAGTCCCAACGCGCACGGGCAGGCGATGACCAGCACCGCCGTGAAGTTGATGAGCGCCAGAGTGAAGTTGCGGGTGGCCACGTACCAGCCGATGAAGGTGAGGACGGCCAGAGCCACGACCGCCGGCACGAAGTAGCCGCTGATCTTGTCGGCGAGTCGCTGGATCGGGGCCTTGGACCCCTGCGCCTCCTCCACCAGCCTGATGATCTGCGCCAGCGCCGTGTCCCGGCCGACCTTCGTGGCTTCGAACTTGAACGACCCATGCTTGTTGATGGTGGCGCCGATGACCTCATCCCCCGGCTTCTTGTCCACCGGGATGCTCTCGCCGGTCAGCATCGATTCGTCCACCGTCGAGGTCCCTTCCCTGATCACGCCGTCAACCGGGATCTTCTCCCCCGGGCGCACCAGGACGAGGTCGCCCACTTGCACCTCTTCCACCGGGATGTCGCGCTCCTCGCCGTCGCGGATCACCCTGGCGGTCTTCGCCGCCAGCCCCATGAGCTTCTTGATAGCCTCGGAGGTCCTCCCCTTGGCGATGGCCTCAAGGAGCTTGCCGAGGATGATCAGGGCGATGATCAGGGAACTCGTCTCGAAGTAGACCTCCGTCTCAGCCCCGGTGAACGTGATTACCGTACTGTAGATGTAGGCCGCTGAGGTGCCCATGGCGATCAAAACGTCCATATTGGCGCCGCGGCTCTTGAGAGCGTGGTAAGAACCGCGGTAGAACTGCCAGCCAGCATAAAACTGCACCGGAGTGGCCAGCACGAACTGGAACCAGGGGTTCATGAAAAGTTCCGGCATCCAAAACCGGAAGAGCATGCCCAGCATGTACCAGAGGAGCGGCAAGGAGAGGACCGCGGAGAAGATGAACTTCCGGGTCTGGGCCCGGATCTCCCGCTCCCGCTCCTCGCGCTCCCGGTCGGTGTCGACTCTGCCCGTAAGTTCCTCGGCCTTGTATCCGGTCTCAGACACCGCCCTGAGCAGGTCGGTGATCTTGACCTGGGTGGGGTCGTATTCGACCGTGGCCTTGTCGGTGGCAAAGTTGACCGCGGCTCTGCTCACGCCGGGCAGGCCGGCCAGCGCCTTTTCGATTCGGGCGGCGCAAGAGGCGCAGGACATGCCGGAGATCTTCAGTTCCACCTTGGCGAGATCACTCCTGATCTCGTAGCCCGCGTCGCGAACGGCCTTCTTCAGCGTCTCCACGTCCACCCGCGCCGGGTCGTAGGTGACAGAGGCCCGCTCCATGGCGAAGTTCACGCTGGCCTCCTCGACGCCGGGTACCGCCTGCAGCGCCTTCTCGATCCTCACGCCGCAGGAGGCGCAACTCATACCGCTGATCTTGAGAGTTGTCTTGCTCACTGAGTCGTCCGGCACTTTAATCCCTCCATGTCTAATAGGCTTTCCGTCAACGCCCGGCGTGGGCTAGGGAATTGTTCCCGACATACCCCCGGCGGGTATTTCTAGGAGCATTATACTCCTCGGGGGTATGGTTGGCAAGACCATACCCGTGACGAGCGACCAGTGTGAGCCTGCAGGCGGATGCGGGGGAAGACGTCCAGCGCCCCGAACGGCTGGTTGACCAAGGCCCGGGCGATTGCCGCCCGCTGCGCATCTTCCACCGGTTCAAGACCGGCAAGGCGGTGGATTCCTCACCGGCCCTGTCCCAGTAACCTCGGTTACAATGTAACCCGCGTTACAAAATAGGTCAACGGCTGACAGGACTCCGGTGGGCATTGGAGAACACTCTCCGTGAAGACTGCTTCTGAAGGTGATGAGGCATTTGAAGGCATCAAGCCATCGCCCGGGAACATCACCAACGTGGATACCCCAGGCTACAAGAGGGCAGAAGTCCGATTCGATGATGTGCTGAAGGCTGCCCAAGAGAAGTCCACCAAGCTTTGGTCGAGCTGACGGCAACAACGTGGATATTGACAAAGAGATGGCCGATTTGGCGCAGAACACGCTCTACCACAGCGCCGTGACCACGCCTCTCGGCCGCAAACTCGGTTCAAGAACTCATCCACGATCTCATATTCCTCACGCTCGGTCATCTCTGCAGCGCATTCCACCATGATCCGTACAGTTGTAGAGATCCACCAAGAGGTTGACCCGCGGCAACCGCCCCGTCCGCAGCAGAGTGGAGAGCAGGTTCTCGGGGGCGAGACATGCTTTCGGTTGGAACAGCCGACCGCCTCATGGAGGCGGCGAAACCCCGCCAATACAGGATTAGTCCGGAGGGCTTCGGGAGAGAGTGTCGCCAGGATCTCCCGCTGCCTCGACTCGGTCAGGGCCGTGAACTCCTCGTCCGACTCCCGGTTTTCCAGCCCGGTCACCAGGAAGTATGCCCCCTTCACTTCGAGGCGCCGCACCTCCGGCGCCATCGCGAACCCAGGTTGTCCCATGCGCCTGTCCGTCCTTCCTTTCGCCACCGCATCAACCCGGGCCGCGGGCCTAATCTTGTCCGCGCTCCACCAGCAGACGGAACCGTCCCTGCCAGGGCTCGACCAGCAAGACCCGGTGGCCGTCTTCCTTGAGGGCGCGGGGTACGTTGTGGATGGGCTCCCCGCCGTTGAGGATGACCTCCAGGACCTCTCCCGGCTCCATCTCCTCAAGCTTCAGCTTGGTCACAACGAAGGTCAGCGGGCAGGTCCGGTCGGTGATATCCAGCGTCGCCGCAGGCTTTGGCCTCTGTTCGTCCGTCATGCGTTTCCCTCCTCGGCAGCGCCCGGCCGGTGTCGGGCTTCAGCCTCGGGCCAGACGTCCGCGGCGAAACGGTCGAACCCCACCCGGTTCAGGGTGGCGCCGAAGCGCTCCCCAGGCCGGCCGTGGGCGTTGTACCAGGCCTTGACCCGCTCGATCGTCTCCAGCAGCTCCTCCGGCTTGATCAAGCCGCCCACCCGCCGGCCGATCTGGGGCGTCCGGCCAAACATCCCGCCGGCGAACATGGCGTAACCCCGCTCCTTCACCCGCCAGGCGTCGGCCGGACACGCCCCGGCGCACTCGCCGCACCCGTTGCACTTGGCCGAGTCGAACGCGACCCGACCGTCCACGATCGTGATGGCCCCGGAGCGGCAGACTGCCGCGCAGAGCCCGCAGCCGGTGCAGAGCGCCGGATCATGCTCCGGCGCGACCTGCCCCAGGAAGCCGAGGTCGTTCTCCGCCGGCTTGGTGCACCCGTTGGGGCAGCCGGCGAAGCCGATCTTGAACTTGTGGGGTATCCCCGACCGCCCGAAAAACGCCTCGTCCACCCGCCGGGCGTCGGCCTGGGTGTCCGCCAGGGCGTGGGGACAGACCTCGCTCCCCTGGCAGGCGGTTACCGTCCGCACAGTGGGACCGCAGACGCCCACGTACAACCCCGCCTCCAGGAGCGCCTCGCGCACCTCGTTGAAGTGCTTGAGGTGCACGAACGGGATCTCGACCCCCTGGCGGGTCGTTAAGTGGACCCGTCCCCGGCCGAAGCGGTCGGCCACCTCCTGAAGCTTGGCGAGTTGAGCGCTCTCCAGCCTCCCCCCGACCATCCGGAGGCGCACCGAGAAGAGATCGGGCTGCCTCTGCCGCATCCAGCCGCCCTTTTTCAGTTCCGCATAGTCGATGGCGGCCTCGTCCCTGCGTTCCGTCATCTGTGTTCCTCCCCTCACGTCCCTGGCTGTCAGATCCCAGCGCCGCCATCGTACCCACCGGCGCCCGGCCGTCCGCCCGGTTCTCTTTCAGCCTGGCTCCCTGCTGGGATCTGTTCGCACTTTCCCGGGAGCAGACCGGCGAGTCCACTGCCGGCATCGTCGGGCAGGAGCTCCTGCACTTTCCGGAAGTGGGCGATGAGTTCCAGCCCTGGGCGAACTCCAAGCAGCTCGACCTGGTCCTTCCGCACGTCGGCGGTAAAGAGCTGTCCATCCTCCGCGGCCAAAGTGACCTGAACGTAGGTTCCCAGGTAGAGAGTGGTCACCACGCGGCAGCCCAGCAGGTTTTGCGGCACGTTCGCCCCGGTCTCGGCCAAACTCGCCAAGATCGCCGGCGGGCCGAGCAACTCGACTTCTTCCGGCCGTATCATGAGCCGCCTGGTCCCGCCGGGACTGGCCGGAGTCACCGGCAGACCGGTTTCCCCCCTTTGGGGGAGCGAGAGCGGCCAGCGCCCCACCCGGACCACGGCGCCGTCACCCTCCCCGTGCAACACGTTGACTTGGCCTATGAAGCGCGCCACGAATTCCGAAACCGGGCTCTCGTAAAGCTCCTGCGGCGTACCCACCTGGACCAGCCTCCCGGCGCGCATCACGCCGATGCGGTCGCCCAACTCGAAGGCCTCCTCCTGATCGTGGGTGACGAAGACCATGGTCAGGCCGAGGTCTTTCTGCAGCGCGGCGATCTCCTTGCGCAGGTAGCGCCGGATCTGTACGTCCAGGGCCGAGAGCGGCTCGTCCAGAAGGAGGACGGACGGGCGCGGCGCCAGGGCCCGGGCCAAGGCGACGCGCTGCTGCTCGCCGCCGGAAAGCTGGCGAGGGAACTGGCGGGCATAGGCGGTAAGTCCTACGAGTTCGAGCAGCTCACGGACCCTCCCGGCCCGCTCGGCGCGACCGGCACCCCGCATCTTTAACCCGAAGGCGACGTTATCCGCCACCGTCAGGTGGGGAAAGAGAGCGTAGTTCTGAAAGACGAAGCCGACCCCGCGCTCCGAAGGGGGGACGCCGTCCAGCCGCTTTCCACCCAGCCACACCTCGCCTGCGTCAGCGCGGATCAGACCAGCAATCACTTTGAGCAGCGTCGATTTGCCGCACCCGCTCGGCCCCAGCACCGCCAGGAGTTCCCCGGGTTGGATGGTCAGGTCGATCCCGCCCAAGGCGGCGACTGGACCGAAGCGTTTCCTCACTCCGCGGACAGCCAGTTCGGCGCCGGGAAGGTACCCCTCGCTCACAGGCTCTCCACCCCCTGCGGCCGGCGGAGCAGGAACTTGAACAGGAGCAGGATCACGAACGAGGCGGCCGCCAGCACCACCGCGATCGCCGCTGCCCCCTCGACGTCCCCAGTGTTGAAGCGGGAGTAAATGTAGAGGGGCGCGGTTTGCGTCCGCCCGAGCAGGTTCCCCGAGACCATGATCGAGGCCCCAAACTCGCCGAGCGAGCGGGCGAAGGTGAGCACCGCCCCGGCAATGACCCCCTCCCGGATGTTCGGGAGGATCACGTGCCAGAAAACCTGGAACTCGCGGGCCCCCAGCGTCCGGGCGGCCTGCTCGACGTTCTGATCGAAGCCTTCCAGGACCACCATGATGGACCTGATGGCGAAGGGGAAGGTGACGAAGGCGTGGCCGAGCACGATGCCGGGCAGCGAGAACATGAGCTGGACGCCGCGTTCCGAAAGCCAGCGGCCGGCGAGGCCCAGCGGCCCATACAAGAGGAGCAGGGCGAAACCGGTCACGACCGTCGGGATGGAGAGCGGGATGTCCACCAGGGCGTCGAGCGCCTTGCGGCCGGGGAAGCGTTTCCGGACCAGCACGAAACCGAGGCCGAGCCCCGCCACCGTGTTGATCGCCGTGGTCAACCCCGCCACCTCCACGGTCAGAAACATAGCCTGGCGGGCTTCGGGCGCGGCGAGGCGGCTGGTGAAGACGGAGAGCCCTTCCCGGGCGGCGTAGGCGAAGAGGGCGCCCAGGGGCAGGACGATCAGGATGAGGAAGAGCCCCACCGACGCTGCGGAGAGACTCTCCCCCACGAGGTGCGCCAGACGGTTGGTCGAAAGCCTCCGGGTCACCGGTCACCCTCCTACGGTTTCAGCACGCTCTTCCACACGGTGTCGATGATCTCTTGACGGGCTGCGACCCACCCGCCGAGATACTCGACATCGAAGGGCAGGTCCACATCGGCGTACTTGTCCCTGTGCGCCCTGGTGATCGCAGGGATGACCGACCGGAAGCCGTACTTGGCGAAGGCCTTCTGCGCCGGTTCACTCCCGAGGTAGGCGAGGAAGGCGTTCACGACCTCCTCCTGCTCCGGCTTGACGTTGCGGTCGAGGCGCGTGGCGGTCCACTCGGTCTCCACCGTGCTCTTGGGCACCACGATGGTGTACTTGGCACCCTTGCCGACCTCGTACAGCGCCTCGTTCTCGTAGGTCACCAGGGCGTCTCCGAACCCTGCGCTGAATTGAGCCATCGCCTGGGTCGCCGACTCCGGCATGGCGATGACGTTCTTCTCCACTCCGGCGAGAAGCTTCTTGGCCGCTGCGCTATCCTTCCGGCCCGTCTTGGCCTCCGACTCCTTCAAGGCCGAGCCGTACACGGCGAAGATGGCCCACTGGGCGCCGCCCGACGTCGCCGGGCTCGAGTGGATGAGGGAGACACCGGGCTTGGCCAGATCGGCGAAGCTCGTGAAGCCTTTCGGGTTTTTCTCCCGGGTGAGGATGACGATCACCGACCTGGCCACCGCGCCCTTGTGCCGTCCGGCCCGCCAGTCCGAGGTGATCAGGCCCTTCTCTTTCAGTTGGATGGGGTATAGTTCGGACGAGAAGACCGCGACCTGCACCGGCGAGCCGCCCAGGATCTGGTTCTTGAGCGTCCCGGAACCAGCGAAGGTGGCGTTGATCTTCACGTCCTGCCCGGTCTTGCTCTTCCAGTAAGCCACAAAACCGGGGATGATCTCGTTGCGCATGACCTCCTCCGTCACGCAGCAGGAGGCCAGGGTGAACTCGACCGCCGCCGGCTTCGCCAAAGCGCCGACGGTTCCGGCCGCCAAAAGTCCCGCAACCAGTGGAGCAGCCAGCCACCACCGCAGCAAGCCCGTCACTCCCTTTCGGCACCTGTAGACTCTTCAGCAGGAGAGATTTGCCCCGCCGCCCATGAACATCAGGTACTCCACCACGTCGCCCTCCGCCAGGCGGCGCTGCGCCAGTTCCTCGCGCGGGATGATCGTCCCGTTCAGCGCCACGGACACCATCTCCGGCCCCAGGCGCAACTCAGCCAGGTATTCCGCCACGAGTTGCTGGAGGGTAGTCTCTTCTGCCACCTCACGCTTGCGGTTGTTCACCGTGATCTCGATCACTCAAGTCACCTCCTCCCTCTGCGCTTCTCCGCGAACAATTCTAAGCTCCACCGGGGTAACGCCTTGAGGGCCGATTGCGAAAGCCCGGACCTCTTCCCGCGGGGCGAGCGAGACGATGACGTAGGCCGCCTCCCGGTAGTAGGCCTGAGCGATGTCGCGTGGCGAAGGGTAGGCCGGTGTCGCCGGATGCGAGTGGTAAATGGCCAGGAGTTCCTCATCCGCCGCCCAGATCGCCCGCATCGCCGCGAACTGGTCTTCTGGTTCGATGAGGTACTCGGTCGGGCTCGCCAGGGCGTTCCGCGCCGGCCAGACCCTGGTCACCCGCCCCTCCCGGCCGCTCAAGAGGCCGCAGGCCTCGTTCGGGGCTTCCCGGCGGCAGTGGGTCAAAAGCTCCGCCAGGTGCCGCTCGCAGAGTTCCAGCCTGGCGCTACTCATGAGCTTCGCCCCGGCGCTGAAGCTCGCAGGCCAGTTGATACTCCACGAGTTCCGTGATGGCCGGCTCCTCACCGCACACCCGGCATGTCGGCTGCCTCTTCAAGGCGATCTCCCGGAAGCTCGCGGCCAGCGCGTCGAAGACCAGCATCCGCCCGACGAGGGGCTCGCCGATACCCAGGATCAGCTTGAGCGCCTCATTGGCCTGCAGTACTCCCATTACACCGGCCACCGCCCCAATCACCCCGGCCTCCTGGCAGCTGGGGACCGCGCCGGGGGGCGGTGGGTCAGGGAAGACGCAGCGGTAGCAGGGCCCTTCACCCGGTTTGATCGTCATGATCATCCCGTCGAAGCGCAGGATGCCGGCTTCGATGAGAGGCTTTTTCGCCATCACGCAGGCGTCGTTCAGGAGATAGCGGCTGGCGAAGTTGTCGACCCCGTCGATGACGAGATCATAACCGCCGATGAGGTCGCGGACGTTGTCCTGGCCGAGCCGGGCCCGGTGAACCGCCACCTCGACACCGGGGTTGAGGGCCTTGACCGCTCTGGCCGCGGACTCGGCTTTCGGCCGTCCGACGTCCTCGGTCCGGTGCAGGATCTGGCGCTGGAGGTTCGAGAGTTCCACCCGGTCGAAATCCACCACGCCCAACGTCCCCACTCCGGCCGCGGCGAGGTACGCGATGACCGGAGAGCCGAGCCCCCCTGCCCCGACGACGAGCACCCTGGCCTCCCTCAGCTTACGCTGCCCTTTGCCGCCGACCTCTTTCAGCAGGAGCTGGCGGCTGTAGCGTTCCAGTTCGGCCTCGCTGAACCCGGTCCAGTTGTCGCTCATACTCGTTGCGCCCAACGCAATCCCTACTATTCCAATCGGATTTGTTCTATTTGTCTACATACTAGCAGCCGCGCCAGGCGTTGTCAAGCCGTAGATAAAATTCCCGGCGGATTACCGGTCGAGGATGATCACTTCTGAGCGGGCGGCCGTGACCAGCTCGAACTCCGTGCCCGCAGGAAACACCAAGTCGGGGCCTTTGACCAAGACCGACCCTGCCGCTCCGACCGGCCCCAGCAGAGCCATGCCGGCCATGCCCGCTCCCGCCGCCAGCGCCCGGGAACGCTCGGCGCCATGCGGAGCGAACTTAGCCGAGCTTGAGGCCATCGGCAGGAGCACACCGTCCACGCCGGTCACGGTGCAGAAATCCAACTCCAGCTCGGCGGCGCGTCCCAGAGGACCGGACGGCTTCGCCGCTACGACGTGCGCCGTTCCCCTGGCGCCTGCGGGGATCACGATGACTCCGTCCACGAGGACGTTCTGGCTGACCTCGTAGGTGATGGTGTCCCCGGACTGCGCTGTCTCCGCGGTCACCGCATCGACGAGCCGGACTCTCACGGGCGTTCCAGCAGGGATAATGCCGTTGAATCGCTCCACGCACTCGGGTCCCCACTCGAGGAAAGACAAGAGGAGCGCTTCGGTGTCGGAGTGGCCGCGGAAGGTGTACCCCCGCCCCTCCAAGTCGCGCCGCAACTCCGCTGTGTTGTACAGCTCTCCGTTGTACACCAAGACATAGGTCCTGTCCCCTCTGACCCGGACCATCGGCTGTTCTCCACCGGCAGGGTCCACGACGATGAGGCGGCGGTGACCTAAAGCCGCCGACCGGGAAATCCACGTCCCGAAGGCGTCCGGGCCACGCCTGGCTAGCGTCTCCGTCATCGCCGAGAGGACCTCGCCCTGCCCGGTCAGGTCCTCTTCCCAGTCGATCCAGCCGGTGATGCTGCACATCGCCCTCTCCACCTCGTTCCAGGACGCGACAACGTCCTGACAGCATACGCCGGGGGACGGGCAGTGGTCACAGCCGGCTGTAGCCGGCGGGACGGGCAGACCGCATAGAGGGCCCGGGGGCTGGGGAGGCTTTCCGAGGACAGGGGGTTCTCCGGTCATGCCGAACAAAAAGGACATCTACCGGAACAAGCCAGACTTCCAGCGGGAGGAATTCGCGACCGAGCTCTACAAGCCCGCCGGCCGTCCCCGGCCACGGGAGGCCTCGTCCGATGCGGCCCAGTGGAGAAGCGGGCACAACCCGGGCACGCGCAAAGACGTGAAGGTACCCATCGACCGGAAGGACACCCGCTAAAGCGGAGCGTGGAGGCAAGACCTCAGGGTAGGAAAAGATGCGCCGGGGAGCGAACGTATTCCCCATGATTCGTTCCCTTTACCGCCCGCCGGAGGGCCCCCTCCGGACGGACCTCCCGCCGGCGGAATTCGCCTCCGCCCTGAAAGAAACGGGCGGTCTCCTCTGGGTCGACCTCGTGGGCGAACCGTGTGAAACCTGTGAGCCGCTCCTACAGGAGGCGTTCGGTTTCCACCCGCTGGCGGTGGAAGACGCCCTTCAGGAATCCCACGTCCCCAAGGTGGACGACTGGGGCGAGTACATCTATGCGGTCTTCCACGCGGTTTCCCTGGACGCGCAAACGGACAGGTGCCTCAAGCCTCTGGAGGTCGACATCTTCTTGGGCCGCAACTTCGTCGTCACATATCACGAGGAGCCCATCCCGGCCGTCGACCGCTCCTGGGAAAGCTGCCTGCGGGACCAGCGCCGGTTGAAGGCAGGACCGGACCATCTGGTCTATTACCTGACCGACCAACTGGCGGATGGCTACTACCCCGTGGTGGATGCATTGACCGAGGCGCTCGATCAGATTCAGGACTACGTCTTCGGGCACCCGACGACCGCGACGTTGGAACACATCCTCTCCCTGAAGCGAGCCGTCCTCCGGCTGACCCGCATAACCGGCCCCCAGCGGGAGGTCCTGGCAAGGCTCGCCAGGGATGACTACGCCGTGATCGCCCCTCGTACCAGATTGTACTTCCGGGACGTCCATGACCAGTTCGTTCTGTTGCACGATATCAACGAGTCCCTGCGCGACCTGGTGGCCGGGTCCCTCGACACCTATCTCTCAGTCCTCAACAATCGCATGAACGAGGTCATGAAGACGCTGACCGTCATTACCACGCTCTTCATGCCGGTGTCTTTCATTGTCGGCTTCTTCGGGATGAACTTCTTCGCGCCGGTACTGCCGCTCGCCGCCTGGACGGGCAGGACGACGCTGGTCTTGACCATCGCCGTTCTGCTCCTGAGTCCGGTAGGCATGGTGTGGTGGATGCGCCGCCGGGGCTGGATGTAGGCCGGTCCGGCGCACAAATCAGCGCCCTGCGGAGGTCCGGCGCCTGGCCAGCTCGCAGTATTCCGGGGAGATGTCGTAACCCACGTAGTGCCGGTTATGCCTGACCGCCGCGACACACGTGGTCCCCGAGCCGTTGAAGGGATCCAGGACGACGTCGCCCTCGTACGAGAAGACCTTGATCACTCTCTCCGCCAGCTCCACCGGGAACGGGGCCGGATGCCCCACCTTTCTGGCGGATTCGGGAGGGATGTCCCACACGGACAGGGTGGCGGCCATGAATTCTTCAGCCGAGATGCCGCTTTCACCCCCGTCCGGGCGATCGAAGCGCTCCTTGCTGAAGACGAGCAGGTACTCGTGCAAGTCCCGGAGGCGGGGCGCCTTGGCGGAACGCCAGCTTCCCCAGGCGCAACTCCCGCTCATGCCCTTCCCCTTGCGCCAGATGATCTCCCCGGCAGGCAGGAAGCCCGCCTTGAGGTGTACGGCGTAGAAGTAGGCATGCAGCGGGACGTACGGCTTGCGGCCCAGGTTGGCGACGTTAATGACGTAGCGGCCCCCGGGCTTGAGCACCCGGAAGACCTCGTCGGCAACTCGCTTGATCAGATTCAGGTACCCAGCCAGGTCGAGGTCCTGGTCGAAATCCTTGCCGGCGTTGTAGGGCGGGGAAGTGAAGGCCAGCGCCACCGCGCCGTCGGGGATCTGGCTCAGATCTTCGGAGCTTTGGCAATAGATCCGGTCCGCCCACGCGGCGAGGGGCCTTTCGGGAACAGTCCGGTTCGGCCGGCTCTCCAAAGGACATCCTAGCTCCAGGCGGGGTAGGTCGTAGCCGTAGATGTTCCGCCGGTAGAAGTCCGAGGCATCATGGCTTTCTCGCTTGGACGCTCCGAAGGAGCGCGTTTTTGTCCGGCCCGGCATGTGGTCCACTCCCGGCTGGTCTTTGCCGAGTCTCTTAGACGGTGCCCTCCCGAATCCTTCTCCCGAGCCGGGAGAGGTGCAGGCTGACCGGGGCGCTGGCGAGACGCGGAGAGGAATCGGCGGTGCAAGCCGGAATTATCAGCGGGTGGGAATGATTTGTTAGCAGGAGGTACATGGCATGGAAGGGTTGGGCTGGTTCACGCTCGCAGTGTTCGCCGCGGTGAGTCTCTGGTGGATCGTCTGGATCGGGCTCGCCATCGGGACGAAGCAGAGCAGCACGGCCGCCATCCTGGGCGTGCTCGGCGTCTTCTGGGTGGCGGTAGCCTGGTGGCTGCAGACGACCCCGCTGCTCTTCCCGCTCTTCGTCCTCTGGGCGCTGGGCGCCGGGGCAGTGCTCTCCAGCATGGTCCGGGTCATCAACGAGTACGAGCGGGGCGTGCTGTTCCGGCTCGGCCGGCTCGTCGGCGTGCTCGGGCCCGGGCTGAACCTGGTCTTTCCGGTCGGGATCGACCGGGTGGTGAAGATCGACACCCGGACGGTGACCGTGGACGTCGCCAAGCAGGAGATCATCACCCGGGACAACGTGCCGGTGCTGGTCGACGCCGTGGTGTACTTCAACGTCTTCGACCCGGTGCTCGCCGTCACCAAGGTGGTCAGCTATTACAACAGCACCACCCTGCTCGGCCAGACCATCCTTCGTTCGGTCCTCGGACAACACGAACTCGACGACATGCTGGCCAAACGGTCAGAACTCAATGACATCCTCCGCCGGCTGCTGGACGAGGCGACCGACCCGTGGGGCATCAAGGTCACGGCGGTGGAGATCAAGGCGGTGGAGCTGCCCGAAACCATGAAGCGGGCCATGGCCAAGCAGGCCGAGGCGGAACGGGAGCGCCGGGCGAAGGTCATCGCCGCCGACGGCGAGTTCCAGGCCTCCCAGAAACTGACCGAGGCTGCCCGGGTGATCGGACAGGAGCCGGCTGCCTTGCAGCTACGCTATCTGCAGACCCTGACGGAAATCGCGGTCGAGAGGAACTCGACCATCGTCCTCTTTCCGGTCGACCAGCTTCCAATCCTAGGCCAGAAGCCCGTTCGGTGACGCTGTGAGGGTTTCGCAGCAGCGGATGCCGGTTGCGGGAGTGATGACGTGGGAGGCTCAAGGTTCGAGCGAGACATCCGTAAGTTTGAGGAATCCATCCGGGACTTGACGGAACCGAAGTATCCCTGGACCCGGATTCCTCGGTTTTTCCGCTTCTCCCCGGACGAGCTTAGGGAACGTCCTGAGAGGCGGGTCCATCGATGGGAAGCCATCTGGGTTCCCGCCTTCAGTGTGGTGTTCCTGATTGTCACGATGGCCCTAGCCTCTAGGGCCGAGGAAGTCTGGGCTCCGCCGGTGTTGCTGCTCGCCGGTCTGCTGATGGTCAGGGTAGGGTTCAGAATGAGGCGGAAGTACCTGGTTCAGCGGCAACGGGACAGCAAGCGAGGCAGTTGAAGGAGAGATGCGCTCCGAGGGGAAGGCGCTAGGCGCTGGCCACCTCTTCCTTTGTTTTCTCCTCCGTCCCGGCCTGTGCCCCCGGGGCGACCGCCTGGACCAAGAGGTCGGTCACCGCAGCGATCTCGACCCCTAGGTTGTACCGCTCGTTGAGCAGCGCCAACTGGAGCCGGCAGTTCTCGCAGGGCGTGGCCACGATCTTCGCCCCCGTGGCCCGGACCTGCTCTGCCTTGGGCAGGCCGGTATCGGCCCGGAACTCCTCCAGGTCCGTCTGGGCCACCAAGCCGCCGCCGCCTCCGCAGCACCAGTTCCTTTCCCGGTTGGGCGTCATGTCCCGGAAGTCCGCGCAGATGGCCTTGACCACCTCCCACGGCTCCTCGTAGATGCCGCCGTTCCGGCCAAGCTGGCAGGGGTCGTGGTAGGTCACCGGTTTGGTGATCGGATTGCGCACTTTGATCCGGCCCTCCCGGAGGTACTGGGCCCAGGGTTCGAAGATGCTCTTCACCCGGAAGGGGAACTTCTGCTTCGACCAGACCTCGTCCAGGTGCTTCATCACCCGGTAGGCGTGGCCGCATTCGGTGATGACCACCTCCTCGACGCCCAGCGCTTTCGCCTCCGAGACGATCCGCTCCGCCACCTGGGCCGCCCGGGCGGTGTCGCCCAGGAAATACCCGTAGTTGGCCGCCTCGTACTCGGAGAGCGTCCAGTCCTCGCCGGCCAGGTTGAAGATGACCGCCGGCGGGAGGATGGAGCCCGTCCCGGCCAGGGCGACGTAGAGCACCCGGGCGCCTTTCCTGCCCATCGGGATGGCGGCGCCAGGCAGGCCGGTCAGGGCCCGCAACTCCGGTTCGAGGCTGTGGATCTGGTCTTGCATGATCTCCCGGTAGAGGTCCATGCTCTTGCCCTTCTCGATGGCGGCGTCAGTGAGCATGTCCAGTTCCTCCGGGACTTTTCCAATGGCCGCAAGCATCGCCTTCTCCACGCCGATGATCCAGGTGAGGTCGATCCCAAAGGGGCAGTAAACCATGCACCGCCGGCAACCCGTACAGGTGAAGGCCGCCTGGTACATCTCCTCCAGGACCTGGTCGGAAAGGTCCGTCGCCTCGTAGAGCGAAGGGAAGAGTCGGCCGGCCGTGGTGAAGTGCTTCCGGTACAGACGCCGCAGCAGGTCGGCCCGGTGAGCCGGCAGGAACTCGGCCTTCCCGGTCGACTTGTAGCTGTGGCAGGCGTCCTTGCAGGCTCCGCATTTGGCACAGACGTCCAGGTAGTAAAGGAGCTGGCGGTTCAGCTTGCCTTTCATCACGTCGAGCAGCTTCTGCTTCGTGGTGCCGTCCACCGCTAACCCCTCCTGATCCCGTTGGTGAAGAAGGTCCCGATGAAATGCACGAGCTTGCTGAAGGGGAGGTACATCAGGAGCAGGTTTGCCAGACCGACGTGGGCGGCGAAGGACCCCTTGGCCGGTGAGTTGAGCAGCGCCGCCGGCAATGCGGGCCGGAAAGCGTACAGACTCCGGATGTACTCCTGGTACACGCTGACGTCGAGGCGGGCGAGGAATCGCAGATGGTCCCCCATCACCACGACCCCCAGAATGAGCAGGAGGAGCAGGTAGTCCTCCGGCGTCGACATCTCCTTGTAAGGGCTTTTGAACCTCCGGAGCAAGAGATACAGCGTGGCGAGAGCCCAGAGAACCCCCATGGTCCCGCCGACTATTCCTGCGCCGGCCGTCATCATCTGCTCCAACCGCCCCGGAAACCGGCCCAGGAGGTGGAGATGGCCTACAAAAACCCCCGCAAGGGCGGCGTGGAAGACGATCGTCCCTACCCACAGCGAGGGATTGATCTCGGCCAGCTGGGGGAAGAGCAGGGTGTCGGCGACGACGCGGAGGACCTTCGTTCCGGGAGCGGGCTTGGGGAAGATCCCCAGCCGCATCGGGCTGGCCGCCACCCTCCGCCACTGATCGAGGCGGTAGGCCATCCCCAGGGCAAAGACGCCTACGGCAAGGTAGACGCCGGGGCCAGTGATCCAGTGCGCCAGCCCATCCATTTACTTCACCCTCTTGATGTAGAAGGTGATCTCAGCGCCGTTCCGCTCAGTCTTCAGGATCTCGTTCCCAGAGGTCTTGGCCCAGGCCGGGAAGTCCGCCAGGGCCCCCGGGTCGGTGGCTACGGCTTCGATGACTCCCCCCACTGGTACGTCCTTGATGCTCTTGCCGACGCGCACCACCGGCAGCGGGCAGGCAAGTCCCTTGAGATCAAGTTTAAGGTCCACCTTGAGTTCGTCCGACACTGTCCTTCCTCCCCACTTGGTCTAATGGCAAAAGGCCGCCGGCCCTGCCCGGCAGCCAAGAAAAGCCTAGATGAAGAGCGAGAACTTGGACTCGGCGGCCTCGCTCACGAAGAAGGCCGCGCCGACCACGTCCGCCACCTCGTCGATGAGCGCTTCCTGCGGAATCTCCATGACGTCCATGGACATCTGGCAGGCGTACATCTTTACGCCCAGGTCAATGGCCATCTGGCGCAGGTCCTTCAGGCCGATCACGTTGTTCTTCTTCATCATCTTGTTGAACATCCAGCGGCCCAACCCGAAGAAACTGAACTTGGAGGGGTTGGCCTTGGTGATGTCCCCGCCGTACAGCAAGCCCAGCATGCGCCCCATGAGGCTCTTGCCGGTCCGCATGTCCTTCTTGAGGGCCCTCAGCCCCCAGAAGGTGAAGAACATTGTGACCTCCATACCCGTTGCGGCAGCTGCCGTGGCAATGATCAAGGCCCCCATCACCCGGTCCAGGTCGCCGCTCATGACCACCAGCGATGCCTTGTTCGGCTTCTCCTCGCTCACTCCGTTGCCCCCTCCCCCTGCTTGGCGGTGAACCGCCCAGCCCGCCCATTTGGCGGATTTGGATGTGACTACAACGTCTCTTCGCTAATGCTATTATAGAACGAGGGTGGTATTCGCGCAATACAGTAATGAGGGGTATTACGTTTCGCTAGGGCTGTGCGCACACTGGGCCGTCAGCCGACCCGGCAGGTCACAGGAAAGCCAAGAAGAAGCTGCCCCGAAGCCAAGTCGGGGCAGCCTGCTGGTACTTGATACCTCACTGGCCGGTGCGCCTGTATACGGCTTGGTGCAGCAACTATCGGGAAGGCCAGAGGCTTTATTCGATCACCCGGTCTGCCGCTCCAAGGACCTCCAGAGGGATGTTCAATCCCGCGGACCGAGCGGCCGTGAGGTTGATGATGAAGTCGACTTTGGCCGGGGTTTCGGAAGGCAGGCTGGTAGGGGCTGCGCCGCCCAGGACCTGCACCAGGATTTGGCTGGCCTGTCTTCCGAGAAGGTGGTAGTCCACGCCTAACCCCGCCACCGCCCCGCCGGTCAGCGCCCCCTCCGAGGCGCCAATCACTGGCTTGCCGGCTGCTGCTGCGACCAACCGGGGCATCGCCGACTCCACCAGTCCATCCTGCACCGTGAAGACCAAGTCGGCGTCTTTCGCGAGTTCCCGGACCAGCCTTTCCAACTCCGCAGCGGTTGTTCCCTGGGCGACCTTGACGTCAAGTCCCATTTCGGCGGCCAGCGCCGCAACCTCGGCGACCTGCTGCACCGCCTCCGGGTCCCGGCTGCTCACCACCGCCCAGCGCCGTGCGGCGGGGAAAACAGACTCTGCGTACTCCATCCGCCGCTGAACAGACACGTGACTGCTCGCTCCCACCACGTTATTGCCTGAACTGGCCCAGTCTCCGATGATCTGCGCTTGGACGGGATCGAAGACGTCCAAAAAGACGATCGGCACGAGTTCCGTGGCTGCGGCAGCCTGCGTAGCCGGAGTGGTTCCTACGCAGACCAAGGCCGAGGGATTCTCTCCGACTGCCTTGGTCACCAGCGCCTGGCTTTGTTCCGTGACACCTTCGGCTACCGCTGTGGTGACCGACAGGTCGGCCTCGGTCAGGCCCTGCTCTCGCAAACCCTCAAGCAGTCCTGTCACAGCCGCTTGCTCACTCGGGGTCCCGCGCCAGAGGATGATGGTCACTTGTTGCGCCGCCCGGGCAGAGAAAGTGGGCAGCATCACCCAGGCGAGCATGACTGACAGGGCTATTCTCACGACTCTGCTCATGACCGTCCCTCCTCCCCGCCAGCGGTCGGGCCGCCTTCTCCGGTCGCCAGCTTGAACTGACCGACCCTGTCCAGCAAGTCCTGCGCCAGGCCAGTCAGGTCCTGCGCCAGGCGGTTGATCTGCTGGACTGAGGCCGCCTGTTCCTCGGCGTTGGCTCCCACCTCTTCGGCGCTGGCCGCCGTCTCCTCGGTCAGGCTCGATATCTCCTCCATCGCCCTGGCCATCACCTGGCTGCTCTGGTTGAGCGTCTCGGCCGCCGCCATAATCCCCTGGACTTCGGAATCGATGGCGGTAGCGGCCTCGGCAATGGCCCCAAAGGCCTCTCGTGCCCCTCCCACCGCATTCACCCCCGCCTTGATTTGGACGGAGTCGCTTTCCAGCGCCTCGACCAGGCGGTCGGTCTCCCGTTGGATCTTGTCGACCAATCCGGAGATACGCTTGACAGCCTGCTGTGACTGCTCGGCCAGCTTGCGCACTTCCTCGGCCACCACGGCGAACCCCCGCCCGTGCGCCCCTGCCCGGGCGGCTTCGATTGCGGCGTTGAGCGCCAGGAGATTGGTCTGCTCGGCAATGGAGGAGATTATCTCGGTGATCTGCCCGATCTCTTCCGAACTCTGGCGCAGATTGCCCATCCTGCTCAGCGACTCCTCACCCTGGACAGCGATAGTGTTGATGCGCCCGATGAGCTCTTCCAAGACCTCCCGTCCCTGGCTCACCGCTTGGTTGGAGTCCTGGACCGCGGCCGCGGCCTTCTGGGCCGCCTTGACGGTCTGCTCCACCTGAGTCGCAACCGCCTGCGCCTCGTGCACCGTCCGGTCGACACTCCCGGCGGTGTCGCTCGCCCCGGCCGCCAGGTCGCTCATCGTCTTGGCGACGTACTCAGATGAGCGCCCGACCTCGGCCGACGCTTGAACCAGGGAATTGGCCAGGGCGAGGATCCGGGTGGAGGCCTCCTTGATTCCCGCAATCAGGTCCTGCAGGTTCCCTTCCATCTGCGTGAAGGCAGCGGAGAGTTCACCCAGTTCGTCACCGGACTCCAGGATGACCTGGTGGCGAAGGTCCCCCTCGGCCACTGTTTTGGCGCCATGCACAAGCTGCCGGATTGGTTTGATGATTCCCCGGAGGAGGAGGAGGCTGAGCACCGTGGCGACCACGGCACAGGCCAGGAGGATTATCGTGCCCACAGATTGGAATCGCCTCGACGTTTGGGTAAGCTGGCGCTCCGCATGCGGCAACATGGTAGCGGAAGCCTGGGCGGAAGCCTCCTTGGCTTTAGGCGCCATGGCCCTTAGGGAACCCTGCAAAGACTCCTGGGACCTCTGCCGCATCTCTCCCACAATCTGGGCCATCAGGTTCACCGATCGGCTATTCATGGCTCTGGAAGCCTGTTTGACCGCCGCTTCCACCGGCTCGATCAAGGCGTTTTGGGTCTGACGGGCTCGCTCATTGGCCAGGCGGGTGATAGCCGACTCTGTCTCGCTCAGACTGTCCTGGATTGTCGACTGCATTTCGCTGATCTTGCGATAGGCAAAGACCTCCTTCTCGGCCACCACCACGACCCACTTGCGCCCGGGGACCGGCGCATAGCCTGCGACCATCTTCCCCCAGACGCTGTCGGAAAACTCCAGTGCGCCACTCTTCCCCTCCAGCCCCGCTTGAACCGGCCCGAGGCCGCTGAGGTCCTGCCGTTCCATCGCCACCTGCCGATCGGTGTGGGCGATCACCCTTCCCTCCTCATCGGCCACGAAGACGTACCCCGAGGCCTCTTCCCGAGCGACGAGGTTAGCCAGGGACTGTAGCGACACATCGCCAACCAGAACGCCGGCCACCTTTTTGCCGTACAGAAAGACCGGTGCGGCCACTCGAACGAAGGGGATCTTGCGCGTTTCTTCCCACATAATCGGGGACACATGCTGCTCTCCGCGTTCGTAGGGCCTTTTGAACTCTGGCCGGGTGGCAAAGCCTTCCTTGAGAGGGAAGCCGTACGCCGCCACCTGTTTACCCTCGCCATTCAGAAGCGCCAAGCGGAGGAAACCCCTCTTTGACTGGAGCGCCATGAGGGTGGCCTTCGCCTTCGTCGGATCGAGCGTCCGCAGCTCTGACACCTGGGCGCTCAGTACTAGGGCTTCCACCTCCTGCCCGAGCAGCTCGCCGGCCTGAATGGCCAGCCGGGAGGCGCGCTCCTCCACTGTGGCATGAGTAGCCTCAGTCAACGCCTCCTTGGTCGTCGAAAGGAGGTTGCCAAGCAGCTTTTCGAGGTTCAGATGCATGGTATCAATGGTGGCGGCGTTTACCTCACGGATGGCTTGGCCAGCCGCCCCCGCAATTTGAGCGGAAGATTCGCGGATAGACTTTTGTCCGATGCTTGAGAGTTCCCGACCAACTCGCTCGACCCCCTGCTGGCCGGTACTGATCAACTCATCGCTGGTTCGATTCAACATGCGTTCGCTCAACCTGGCCAGTTCCTCGGTGGAGCTGGCGATGATCGTCTGACCCGTCCTCAACATGCCCCGGCTGACCGTCCTGATCGCTTGTTGTCCGGTCGCACTGAGGAACAGACCGATGATCGCCGCGGGAATGATGGCGAAGGCGATGATGAGTAGTGGCAGCTTCCATCGAAGGGGCAACTTCCGGACCAACTCTGCTTCGACTCCTTTCGTGCTCGCTGGTGAGTCGCCTATGATTGTGGTTCGCTGCTGCGGCTGGATAATCCTGCTAGGTGGCTTGGTCGTTGTTGTCTTGACGAGAGATCTCGCAAAACTCTGGAGGGTGCAGAAGGACTTTCTTTGTCAACAGAGTAATTCATTGGTGACAGGCTGTCTGACAGCTTGATGAGAAGCACGGGAGGCAGGGCAGGTGGGAAACGCGCCCGACTATCGGTTCACCCCCATCGACACAGCACGGACTTCGGAACGGGCAGCCGAACAGCTTCTGGAGTTGATCCGAACCGGAAAACTGAAAGGAGGCAATAAGCTGCCCTCCGAGCAGGCGTTGGCCCAAGCGTTAGGCATCAGCCGGGCCACTGTTCGCGAGGCTTTGAGCGGGCTCAAAGCGCTGGGATTGATTGTCTCGCGGAGCGGGAAAGGCAACTTCATCGCTGAGGACGGCGCCATCACGCGCGACTGGGAGAGGCTTATGGCGGAAATCCGCAACCGCAGCGCCTTTCTCGACGCCATTGAAGCCCGGCGCGCCCTGGAAAGCGAGGTCTGTTGCCTTGCTGCAGAGCGCGCTACGCCGAGCCAACTGGAAGCCATCCAGACTGCCCTTGAACTTGGAAAAGGCGTAACGTCACCGGCCGAGTTCCGGCAAGCGGACTATCAATTCCACCATTCGCTGGCGCTTGCCTCGGCAAACCGGCTTTTTATCCGGTTCGTGGAGGAGTGTTTTCTCAGCCTTTCCGGACACTACTGGGATATCTTGCGCCAAGCCGGCTCCACCAACGGGGAAGTGTTCGCGACGTTCTACGAGGAACACCGGCGCATCTACGAAGCCGTCGCGGGTGGCAATCCGACCAAGGCAAGGGAAAAAATGATCGCCCATATCGAGACCATCCGGGCGGACTTTCTCCGTGTTACAAAGCTCACGCAGTAGTTGGGGGTGACTGAAGGGAAGAAGCGAGCATTTGCCTGACGGTCGTGCGTAAGGACAAAGAACTCATCGGAGGTGTGCAGACAATGATTAAGATTCCTGCAGGCAAGACTGCCATCGTCCTGATCGAGCCGCAGAACGATTTCCTGTCTCCCGGGGGAACGATGTACCAGTTCATCAAGGAGCAACTCGCCAAACGGAACGTCCTCGCCAATCTGAAGCGGCTCCTGAACGGAGCCCGGGGCAAAGTGAAGATCTTCTATGTCCCGTTCCATCCATTCGAGAAGGGGTTCCCGGAGTTGAAGAAGGGCGGCCCGGCCTACGAGGGACTCCGAGGCCTCGAGATCGACATGAAGGCCGACTGGGGAACCGGTGCCTGGCTGAAGGGAACCCCCGGGCCGGAGATCGTCGACGAACTCAAGCCGAAGCCCGGTGACATCATCGTCGAAGGCAAGAAGACGCTGGACGCCTTCCATTCCACTGCTCTCGACTATCTCCTGCGGGCCAACGAGATCGAGTACGTGGCCTTCGCCGGGTTCCATACCAACTGGTGTGTCGAGTCCAGCGCCCGATCGGCGTATGACAAAGGTTACCGCGTGATCGTCATCCGTGACTGCACCGGGACTGACACCGACCGGGAGCAGGAATACGCGGAGCAAGTCATCTTCCCGAAGATCGGCAGGGTAATGACCGCCGACGAGTTCCTCGCAGCCATCAGTTGAAAATTGGTCAGAAGGGGGCAGAGGTAGTGAATAGCCGCAGCAAGTTCGTACGGCGGGTGGCGCTGCTCGCAATCGGAGCGGTTCTGCTCCTAGGGCCGGCCTGCGTCGCGGCTGTGCCTAATACAATCAAGATCGGTCTGCTCTTCGGTTTGACTGGGGCGGCGTCCCCGATCGGCCCAGTTCAGGTGGACGGCGCCAAGCTGGCCATCGAGGAGGTCAACGAAGCCGGTGGCTTGAACGTGGGCGGGAAGCACGTTAAGATCGAGTTCGTGGTCAAGGACGATGAGTCCAAGCCGGACGTCGGGATTCGCCGCTTCCGGGAACTCATCTTCGATGAGAAGGTCCATGTAATCGTCGGCCAGACCTTCGCACCGATTTCGGGCGCTCTAAACAAGGAGGTCTTCAAGACCCCGATCGCCTACTTCCCGGTCAACGTCGTGGCACTGGACATGTTCGAAAAGAACACGATCGCACCCTCGACCTTCGCCATCCACGGTAGCGCCTATGCGGCTGGATACGGAGGAGCCTCCTACATCGTCAAAAAGCTCGGTTACAAGAACATCGTCTTTTTCGCGCCTGCATATGCCTTCGGTTGGGACCAGTGGAAAGGCGCCAAAGCGGCCCTCGACAAGTTGGGGGCTAAGTATAAGTATATTGAGGCCCCGGTCGGGACGGCCGACTTCACGCCGTACCTCCTCGAGATCCAGAAAGCCAAACCGGACATCGTAATGATGGCCCACTGGGGTGTCGATGCCATCAACGTCCTGAAGCAGGCACACGAAATCGGCCTCAAGAAGGACATGAAGATCTGGTTCGACTGGATGACCAACGTCTTCGGCAAGGGCGTCCCGCCCGAAGCGCTGGATGGCGTCTACTCGCTGATGTCCTGGTACTGGGATATGAGCGGATTCAAGGACAAGACAATCGTCGACGCCTCGACCAAATTCGCCAAGAAATTCCAGCAGCGGTATGGCTATCCGCCCGACCCGTACTCAGCCATGGCCTACCTGGGTGTCAAGGAAGCCCTGCGGGGGATCTCGATCGCCAAGTCCGTAGACCCTGCGGACATCGCCAAAGCGCTCGAGAAGTCCCCGAAGTTCGATTCGATGAGGGGCCCCGGTACGTGGCGAGTCGACCACCAGCCCCTCTTCCGCTACGGCGCTTTCGTAGTCCGAGGTAAAGGCCCCAAGGATCGCGCCAATCAATGGGATCTCGTAGAAATCATCGATGCTTACGAAGGAGACGACTATCTACCCGATCTGAACACCCTCGGCTACTGAGAAGCTGCTGATGGCCATGGGGGCGCCGAACGCGCCCCCATGGCCGGCAGCTCCGCGATCCCCTCGAAAATCAATGGAAGGCGTCTGATGAACGATGTACAGCAGCCCCCTCCTCGAAACCCGGGGCCTAACCATAGTCTTTGATGGTTTCGCGGCCGTGAACGGGGTGGACTACCGGCTCGACCCAGGAGAGGTGGCCGGGATCATCGGCCCCAACGGGGCCGGCAAGTCCACCTTCTTCAACCTTCTCACTGGATTCTATACCCCGACTGAGGGGCAGGTGCATTTTCAGGGGCGGGACATCAGCAAGCTCTCCCCCAACCTGCGGGTCGGCCTGGGCTTGGCCCGCACTTTTCAACTGGCCTCGGTCATCACCAGTCTTACAGCCCTCCAGAACGTCCTCTTGTCGACCAGTCGCACTTGTCAGCGCCGAATCGGTCGATTCTGCCTGGGCTCTCCGGCCCACGAAGCCGTGGAGCAGGCTATGGAGGCCATTCGGAAGGTGGGACTGGAAGGCCAAGCGCAGCAAGTGGTGGCTGAACTCTCCTACGGCGACCGGCGCAAGATCGAGATAGCCATGGCCTTGGCCCTCAACCCTTCTGTGCTTCTGCTGGACGAACCGTTCGCCGGTTTGAGCGAAGCGGAGATCGGAGAGCTGCTCAACCTGCTTCAGAGGCTCAAGGGCCAATTCGCGCTGGTCGTGATCGAACACAAGATCTCTCGCCTGGTGTCTTTGGTCGAGCGCTTGAGCGTGATGCACGAAGGGCGTCTGATTGCCGACGGAAAGCCGGAAGAAGTGCTCCGCGACCCCGTCGTGCAGCAGGTGTACTGGAATCGGGAGGCGGGGAGAACATGCTGAACCAGACGTTGCTCAAGGCCGAGCGCTTGGCAGCAGGTTATGGCGCAGCCAAAGTGCTGCATGACGTGAGCCTCGAGGTCGGCCAAGGCGAAATCGTCTGCCTCGTGGGGCGGAACGGAGCAGGCAAGACCACACTGCTCCGCACCATCTCCGGGTTCCTCCATCCCACCTCCGGCAGCCTAGTCTTTGACGGGCAGGCGGTAGAGAGGCGCGTCCGCCCCGAGACCATGGCTCGGCGTGGCGTTCGATACGTTTCCCAGGACAAAAGGGTCTTCTCTCGGCTGACCGTCCGGGAGAACATCGAATTGGCCGCTTTCGCGTCCGGCGAACCAAAAGGTTCGGCGGTCGAGAAGGTGGTTGGCATGTGCCCCTGGGTACCGCGCTTCCTCGACAGCAAGGCGGCCGGCCTCTCCGGTGGTCAGCGGCAACTCCTGCTGATCGCCCGCGCCCTGCTGGGGCAGCCCCGCCTGATTCTCCTGGACGAGCCGACTGAAGGACTTGCCGCCGGAGTAATCGAGGACATCGCCCGCCTTCTGGCGGGGTTGAAGGGCGAAATATCGCTGATCATCGTGGAACAGAACCTTAGCCTGGTCGAACGGCTAGCCGACCGGGTCTACCTCATGCAGGAAGGGCATTGCTGGCTTCATCACAGGGAGGGCGACTGCTGGTCCAGAGCGGAACTCGAAGCGGCGCTCTGAACTACCGCTGGAAGGGGCTGCGTAAGAGTGACGGCGAAGTTGTCGCAGATCAAGCAGATTTCCTGGAAAGATTGGGACCTGGCCGTAATCGGCCTGATTTTCCTGGTCTTGACGCCGGTCATGAAGATCCACCGGCTGACCGACTTCATCATCTTCTGCATCTACGTCCTCGGCTACGACCTGCTCTACGGTTACATGGGGCGTCTTTCCTTCGGCCACATGCTGTACTTCGGAACCGGAGCATACGCCACCGCCCTCTTCGCCCAGCACGTTTCGGGCAACCCTTGCCTGGCCCTGCTCTTCGCCCTGGCGGCGGGAGGCACGGTCGGCTTGCTATTGGGGCCGATCGTCGTCCGCACCTCCGGCTCCTGCTTTGCCCTGATCAACCTGGCGCTGAGCCAAGTCGGGTACTTTTTGGCCCTGACCGCTTTCGCCCAGTACACCGGTGGTGAGGATGGCATCTCCCTTTCGCTGAATCCGATCGGGCCGTGGAACCCGGCCAACCCTCAGGTGGTCTTCTGGCTGGCCTTGATCCTCCTGCTCCTCGTCTTCTGGCTGGTCAAGCGGCTCACCCAATCCACCTTCGGGTCACTGCTCAGGGGAATCAAGGAGAATGAGGTTCGCATGCGGTTCCTCGGGTACGACACCGCCCGGTACAAGTGGCTGACCTACACGCTCTCCACCAGCCTGGCAGCCCTAGCCGGGTCGCTTGCCGCCATCAATTTCGGCTACGTGACGCCCAGCCTGATCGACCCGCAGCGGAACATCGAGGTGGTCTTCGCCGCACTCATCGGCGGCCCGGGAACGCTGTACGGCGCCATCCTCGGCGGAACCCTATTCATGACGGTCAGTAACTACCTGGCGGCCTACATCACCCGTTGGGAGATGTTCTTGGGCCTGGCCCTGCTCCTCCTCGTCTTCCGCTTCCCCCAAGGCCTCGGCCCCTACCTGGTCTCCATCGGGACCCGGCTGCGTTCCCGGCGTTCGGCGCCGGTCAAGGCCTAATCCACGGACGGGAGAGAAGAACCATGCTACAAAACCTGTTGTATGGACTGACCATCGGCGGCATCCTCTACATCACTTCGATCGGGTTGTCGCTAACCTATGGCACCATGCGAATCGTCAACTTTGCGCACGGAATTCTCTACACGCTGGGAGCCTATGGGCTGGTGGCCAGCCTTGCCCGCCTGACCGGAAACTTCGCCGCGGGAGCGGCTGTAGGGGTCCTGGCGGTAGCCCCCATCGCCTACTTGATCGACCGGCTTGTGATCCAACGGTTGCGGGCAGCGTCCGTGGATTATGTCATTATCGCCACCTATGCTTTGATCTATGTGGGAGTCGACGCCATCAAGTGGATCTGGGGCCCGAACCCGATCCCGCTCTCTGACCCCATCGGCAAGCTCGTGACGCTCCCGGGGACGACCCTGACCCTCCCTGTTTATCGGCTCGTGATCATCGGGGCAGCCATCCTCACCTATCTGGGGTTACGGCAGTTCTTCAAGCGGACTCTGATCGGCAAAATCGTGGTGGCCGGGCTGGAGGACCCCGACGGGGTGAAGGCCCTGGGTATCGACGTCGACCGGTGCTTCTCCTTGGTCTTCTTGCTCGGAAGCTGCCTGGCGGCCCTGGGCGGAGTGCTCTACGCTCCGATTACCACAGTTCAGCCCTACATGGGCATGACCATTCTGCGTCTCGGCTTTGCGGTCGTTCTGGTGGGCGGACTGGGGAACCTGAACGGCACCTTCTGGTCGGCGTTGGGCCTGGGTTTGCTCATGAGCGTCACCAGCATGTTCTGGGGAGCCGCTGCCGAAGCCTCGGTTTTTGTGGTCATGGCGATCGCCCTGATCCTGAAACCGGAAGTGACTTGAACACCGGGCTCCGTCGGCGCTCACACCCACCTAAGAAATCGGACGGACCACAGCAGCGGCCGGATCTCAACCGGTTTCCCCTGCAGGGCCTGATCGACCAGGCGCAGCATGACCTGGACGTGGCCCGGGTACATGGCCTCCCCTGCCTCGGCGCTCGCCAGGGCTGGGTTGCCCATGTAAGGGAGCTTCGGCGGGTCGCCGATCCAGGCCAGGACCTCCCCCAGGTGGACCAGATCCTCGGCCGTCTCCCGGGCGCCTAGCGCCCGGAGAAGGCCGGCCACCCCGCCCAGCGCGGCACGAGCCGCCGACCGGACCGGTGGACGAGAGACCGGGAGAGTCCTAAACTCCTTGACTAATTCGGGACGAGTAGCGAGCATCAGAGAGGTCTCGTTGGTTCCGGCGTGGGCATCGGGATCGTCCCCGCAGCGGCCGGGCTCAAGGCCAGTGGTGGCCAGGAACTCCGGGTCGTGCTGGACCATGTAGCGGAAGATGGCCCCGAAGGGAGCGATCAGGTAAAAGCGGAACCGGCGCCAGGCTTTCCGGGCGGCCGCCTCGATCGCCAGTTGGTGGGGGGGCCGCCGTGGTTATCCGCCAGAACGAGGTAGCGGAACCCCTGCTGGGCCAAGCTGCGAGCCAGAGCGACGAGATAACCCTCAAGCACTGCAGGAGGAATCTCGATCGACCCCGGGAAGGGGAGCGGGTCCGCACCGGCGTAGAGCGGCGGCAGAGCCACCAACTCCAGGTCAGGGTACCGTTCGGCCAGAGCGTCAGCGTACCGCTGGCGGAGCTCCTCCGCCACGAAAGCGTCGGTCCCCACCGGCAGGTGCGGGCCGTGGACCTCCAGCGGGCTCAAAACCCCGAGCAGGATCGTCCGCTGACGATTCAAGGACGCCAGTTCGGTGTAGGTCAGCGCGGCGTAGTCGCGCACCATCGTCACTCCCTCAGGTCAGGTTTCGGCCCAGCCTCTCTCAGCTCGCGGCGGAGGATTTTCCCGTTGGCGCTGCGCGGCAACGCCGGGAGAAAGTCGTAGGCAGACGGCACCTTGTACCGGGCCAGCCGCTGCTTGAGCCATTCCTCCAGTTCAGCTCCGCTGACTGAGGTGTCAGGAGCGGGAACGATGAACGCCTTGACCGACTCACCGTAGATTGGGTCGGGTATCCCTACCACCGCCGCTTCTGCCACCGCCGGATGTCCGGTCAGGACCGCCTCCACTTCGTTGGGGAAGATCTTCTCGCCCCCGCGGATGATCATGTCCTTCTTCCGGCCTTGGATGTACAGAAAGCCTTCCTCGTCGACCCGGGCCAGATCGCCGGTGGCAAACCACCCGTCATGATACGCCGCGTCAGTCGCCGCGGCATTCCGGAAGTAACCCGGCGAGACGACTGGCCCCTTGAGCCAAAGCTCCCCGACTTCTCCGGCAGGAACGTCGGCTCCCGCCTCATCCACCACTCGACAGTCCACCACCGGGATGGGGCGCCCCGCCGATCTGACCCGTTCCAGGCAAGCGTTCACATCCAGCGGCATGATGCTCGCCGGGGAACTCGTCTCGGTCAGGCCGTACACCGGTCGGCAGTCGAGGTGGGGTAACCAGGCCCGGAGGTCGGCGATCGTCCGCGGCATGACCGGTCCGCCCCCGCAGGCCGCCAGGCGTAGCGCCGGCAGATCGGCGCTCTGCCGCGCCGCAGCGCCCAGCAGCTTGATGAAGACCGTCTCCACGGCATGAAAGAAGGTGGCCCGGTTGAGCTGCAGGAGGTGTAAGAGTGCGTTTTCGTCGAAGCGCCGCAGGATCACCGCGGTGCCGCCGAGCGCCAGAAAGAGCAGCAGCTGGGCTACCAGGCCGGTGACGTAGAACAGCGGAACCGCGATGACCGTGGTGTCCTCCGCGGAGAGGGGAAGCGTCTGGGCGTAGCTGAGGACAGAGTGTACCACATTGCCATGGGTCAGGATGACCCCTTTCGGTTTCCCGGTCGTGCCCGAGGTATAGATGAGGGCGGCGCAGTCTCCCTCCGCCGGGTCCGGCAAGCCTTCCCACGACCCCGAGGGACCAACCTCCTCCCGCAAAGCCGCCTCGCCACCGGGCCAGACCAGCACCCGCTCCTCGGCGTAACCGGGGCAGGCCGCCTCAAACTTCCCTTGGCGAGTGGGAGCCAACACCACCAGTTCCGGGGCGCAGTTCTCCAGCACGGTTCGGAGTTCCGCCGGGGCAAGCTTGGTGTTGAGCGGGACGGCCGCCGCCCCGCTCCGCAGGATCCCGAGGAACAGTGCGGCAAAGTCCACTCCGCCGGGCAACAACAACGCCACCCGGCATCCCGAGCCGACTCGCCACTTCCCCCGGAGCTGGCCCGCCCAGTTTCCAGAAGCCAGCCAAAGCTCCCGGTAGGTCAGGGAGGCGCCCGAGTCATCCGCCACGGCGATCTTGTCTGGATATCGGGCGGCGTTCTCCCCGATGAGCCGGAGGATGTTCGGGGGACGGTGGCAATAGCGCACCGTCCCGCCTTCCGCTTCTTCCAGGGCGAATCGTTCGCTGGTGGCCGGCCACAGCCGGCGGCCGCTGATGATCATCGTTGCTTACAGTCCCATCGGTTCCGACCGGAAGAGGCGCTCATCCATCAACTTGAGCTGGGGGCTGATCGCCGGACGGAAGTCCATCTGCGCCAGGATGTCGCGCTCCAGATCGACCCCCGGGGCGATCTCGATCAGGACCGGCCCCTCCTCCCCCAACTCGAAGACGCAGCGTTCCGTCACGAAGTACATCCGCTGCCCCTTCCGCCGGGCAAAGTCTGCGCTGTAGGACACCTGCTGGACTTGTTCGACCAGCTTGTGGACCTTCCCTTCTCTGACGATCCACACCTTCCCTCCGGTGAAGCCTACCTCCAGGTCCCCGGCGGTGAAGGTGCTGCAGAAGACGACACAGTGCGCCCCTTGAGTGATGTCGATGAACCCCCCGGCCCCCGGGACTCGGTCCCCGAATTTGGTGGCGTTGACGTTGCCCCGCCGGTCCATCTCCGCCGCGCCCATGAAGGTGAAGTCCACCCCGGCCCCGTTGTAGTAGTCGAACTGGACGTGGTGCTCAATCAGAGCATCCATGTTCTTGGCGATGCCGAAGTCCACCCCGCCGTATGGCACCCCGCCGTACACACCGGACTCCACCGTGATGGTGAAGCGGTCGAGGATGCCCTCCTCTGCGGCGATCGAGCCGATGGTGTCGTTCGGGATACCGGTGCCCAGGTTGATGATCGCGTCGGGAGTGATGAACATGACCGCCCGCCGGCCGATGACCTTGCGTATGGAGAGGGGCAGGACCGGCAAGGCGTCGAGGGGAACCCGGATATCTCCGCTGAAGGCCGGGTCGAAATAGGCGCAGTTGGTCTGCGGATGGTCTATCTCGGGATGCTCAGGGATCACCACCGCGTCAATGAAGACCCCCGGCACTACCACCTGCTTGGGATGAAGAGTGCCATGCTTCACCTTGTACTTGGCCTGGGCGATGACCTTCCCGCCGTACCGCTTGGCCGCCAGAACCGCCGGCATGAGTTCGAGCTTCATCGCCTCTTCCTCGGTGGTCAGATTTCCCTTCTCATCCACCTTGGTCCCCCGGATGACCACAACATCCAGGGGTATGCCGTGGTAGAAGAGGTACTCCTCCCCCCGGAACTCCACCACCTCCACGATGTCGGGCAGCTTTCGGGTCCGTTCGTTCATCTTGCCGCCTTCCAGGCGCGGGTCGATGAAGGTGCCGAGGCCGATCTTGGTCAGTTTGCCGGGGTTTCCATAGGCGGTCGCCCGGTAGATGTGCGTGATCTGGCCCTGCGGCAGGCAGTACGCCTCCACTTTGTTCCCATGGATCAGGTCCATCCAGCGGGGTTGGAGGCCCCAGTGGGAGCCGATGATGCGTTTGACCAGCCCCTCGTGGGCAAGGTGCTGGAGACCCCGGTCCCGGTTGGACTGGCCAGCCGAGTGGACGACGGTGAGGTCCCGCGGGTGACCGGTGGCCAGGAAGGTCTCCTCAATGGCTTTCAGAATCGCCTCGCTGGCGCTGACCAGAGTCATCCCGACAGTCGCCACGGTGGCGCCGTCAGGGATGAGAGCGGCTGCTTCTTGAGCTGTGACGAACTTCACCGCCATGTTCGTTCACCTACTGCTGGAGGTTCTCGAAGATCGTGGCAATACCCTGACCACCGCCGATGCAGAGGGTTGCCAGTCCGTACCGCCCACCCCGCTTCGCCAGTTCGTGCATCAGCTTAACAGTCAAGATGGCCCCAGTGGCACCGATGGGATGCCCCAGGGCGATGGCGCCCCCGTTGACGTTGACCTTCTCCAGGTCCAGACCCAGGTCGCGGATGACGGCCACCGACTGGGCCGCAAAGGCCTCGTTCAGCTCGATCAGGTCGATTTGGTCCAGCGTCAACCCGGTCTTGGCCAGGACCTTGCGCACCGCCAGCGCCGGAGCAAAGCCCATTATCTCGGGTTCGACGCCCGCCAACCCTTGCGCCATCACCCGCAGCTTCGGCCGGAGTCCCAGCGCTTTGGCCTTTTCGGCGCTCATCAGCACCACTGCCGCCGCCGCGTCGTTGATGCCCGACGAGTTACCCGCCGTGACAGTGCCGTCCGCCTTGAAGGCCGGACGTAGCTTGGCCAGCTTCTCGAGCGTGGTATCCGGGCGCGGGTGCTCGTCAGTCTCGACCACCGTGGTCGTTTTCCCCGACGTCACCTCGATCGGCAGGATCTCATCCTTGAACCGGCCGCTCTGGATGGCGGCCGCCGCCCGCTGCTGCGAGAGCAGGGCAAACTCGTCCTGGTCCGCCCGGCTTACCTTGAACCGCTCCGCCACAATCTCGGCGGTCATGCCCATGGGGTAGCCGCCGAAGGGGTCGCTGAGCGCCGTGATGACTCCGTCCTCGAACTGCCCGTGACCCAGGCGGTACCCCCAGCGGGCGTCCCGTACGTAGAAGGGCAGGCGGCTCATGTTCTCCACCCCGCCGGCCACACAGACCTCCGCCTCGCCCGCCAGGATCGACTGGGCAGCGGTGTTGATCGCCTGAAGGCCAGAGCCGCAAAGACGGTTGACCGCGTAGGCATTGCCCTTGACCGGCAAGCCCGCTTTCAGGGCGCACCGGCGGGCGATGAAGGCGTCCTCCGCCACTTGGCCGACGCAGCCCATGACCACGTCATCAACCAGTTCGGGATCCACTTGCGCCCGCCGAACCGCCTCGGCGATCACCTTGGCTCCCAGGTCGGAGGCGGGAAGGTCCTTGAATCCCCCGCCGAACTTGCCGATCGCCGACCGTACCCCGTCCACTACCACGATGTCCATCTTCAGACGCTCCTTTCTCAGCCCGTGTCTTATAGCACCATGCCGCCGCTCACGTTGATGACCTCGCCGGTCACGTAGCCCGCCTCGTCGGAGGCCAGGAAGGCCACGACGTTGGCCACGTCCCGCGGGTCGCCCACCCGGCCGGCGGGGATCTTCTCGACCATGAGGTTCCAGACTTTTTCCGGCACGCCCCGGGTCATGTCCGTGTCGATGAAACCCGGGCAGACCACGTTGACGGTCACGCCTTTTCTGGCCAGTTCCCGGGCGGCGGTCTTGGAGAGGCCGACCACTCCCGCCTTCGAGGCGGCGTAGTTGGCCTGGCCGATGTTACCGAGCCAGGACATGGAACTGATGTTGATGATCCGCCCGTAGCCGGCCTCCCGCATGTGGATGGCAGCAGCCTGAGTGGTGTTGAAGGTGCCGGTCAGGTTCACCCTGAGCACGTCATCCCACTGCTGCCTGGTCATCTTGTGGAGCATGGCGTCCCGGTTGATCCCGGCTACGTTCACCAGTATCTCAAGCCCCCCCAGGCTGTTGAGCGCCGCCTCGATCAAGCCCTGAGCCGCCTCTGGATCGCCCACGTCGGCTGGCACGCCAATGGCCCGCCGGCTCATGGCCTCGATCTCCCGGACCACCTGGGAGACCGTCTCCGGGTTGAGGTCGTTTACCACGACGTCCGCCCCTTCTTCAGCCAGCTTCAAGGCGATGGCCCGGCCGATGCCCCGGCCGGCTCCCGTCACAATCGCTCTCTTGCCTTGCAGTCTCATTCGCTCGCACCTCCAGCAAAACGTTTCGCTCGCTCGCCCAAAAAGGACGCCCATTTTGGCGTTCGTTCCCTCTTATCCCTTGCGCAGACGGGGTGGCGCAGTGGTCCGGCGCACCACCAGCTCGCTGCGCACCGTAATGTGGCGGGGGACCCACTCTTTGGCCGAGTCCGCTTTGAGTTTCTCCAACAGTATCTCGGCAGCCAGTTGCCCCATTTCATAGGCCGGCTGCCGCACCGTCGTCAGTTGCACCCCCGGTAGGGCCGCAATCTGGTTGTCGTCGTAGCCCACTAGCGAGAGGTCCTCAGGGATCTGCCGCCCCATCTCCGCCGCTACCTCCATCGCTCCCAGAGCCATGAGGTCATTTGCGGCGAAGATCGCCGTCGGTGGATTGGGAAGGGAGAGCAGCCTCCGGGCAGCCGCGTACCCCTCCCTTTGTCGGAGGTCACCCTCTTGGATCAGCTCCGGTTCGACCGGCAGCCCCGCCTTGACCAAGGTCTGGAGGTAACCTTCCCGCCGGTCGGCGCTAGCGGAAGAAAGGGCCGCTCCGCTGATGAAGCCGATCCTCGTATGGCCCAGGGCGATCAGGTATTCCGTAGCCCGGGCCGCCCCGCGCACATTATCCGTACCCACGTAATCCGTCTCCACACCCGGTATCCGCCGGTTGATCAGGACCACCGGGATCCCGTCCTCGACCAGCCGCCGGACCGTCGTGTCGTCCTGCCGGACGGAGGTGAAGATGATTCCGTCCGCCTTCTGGCTGAGAAGTCGTTGGACGTACTTCGCCTCCCGCCGCGGGTCAGCGTCAGTGTTGCAGAGAAACACGGTGTAGTCGTCCCGCTCAGCCCGATCCTCCACCCCTCTGGCCAGCTCGGCAAAGTAGAGGTTGGTGATATCGGACATCACAAGGCCCAGCGTATGGGTCTGGTTGGTGCGCAGTCCCCGGGCCAAGCTGTTCGGCCGGTAGTTGAGAGCCCGGATGGCCTCCTCCACTCGGCGCGTCAGTTCGGGGCTGACATATTTCGTCCGGTTGACCACGGACGAAACCGTGGAGATCGAGACTCCGGCCGAACGGGCTACGTCCCTGAGCGTCGCCATCTGCCGTTCCTCCGCTCGCTACACCGCTTTTTGGGACTATTCGCCAACCAGGCTACTCCCTTCCTCTCACTTAGAGTCCCAAGTACGCCTCCCGCACCGCTGGGTTGGCCAGAAGCTCCTCCGACGGGCCGGTCAAGGTGATCCGGCCAGTTTCCAGGACGTAACCCCGCTTGGCCACCTTCAATGCCTCGACCAGGTTCTGTTCGATCAACAGGATGGAAACGCCCCGTTGCGAGATGTCTTTGATGATTCTGAACACCGTCTCGACGACGATCGGCGCCAACCCGAGCGAGGGTTCGTCCAAAATCATCAACTCTGGCTCCAGCATCAGGGCGCGGGCCAGCGCCAGCATCTGCTGCTCGCCGCCGGATAGCGTCCCGGCGTTCTGGTTGCGCCGCTCCCCAAGAATGGGGAAGAGTTCCATCATCTTGTCGAGGTTTTCCGCCCGCCGCTTGGCCGCCCGCGGCGCGTGCGCCCCCAGGACGAGATTCTCCCAGACGGTCAGGCTGGCGAGGATGCCGCGCCCCTGGGGGACGTGGGCGATACCCAGATCGGGTAGCTGGTGGGCGGGAACCCGGCTGATGTCCTGCCCCTGGAAGCGGATCTCCCCGCTCTTCAGCGGGATCAGCCCGGAGATCGCCCGCAACAGAGTGGTCTTGCCGGCCCCGTTTGACCCGACGAGCGCCACCGTCTCACCTTCCCCAACCGTTAATGAGACGTCGTAGAGGACCGTCATGTCCCCGTAGCCGCAAACCAAGTTCTTAATTTCGAGCATGGCGGTATCCCTCCCCCAGATAGGCGCGGATGACCTCGTCCCGGTTCATGACGTCCTGGGGTGCGCCCTCGGCAAGCAGTTCCCCCTGGTTGAGAACGATGACCCGGTGGCAAAGGGCCACGACCGCCTTCATGACGTGTTCAATGAAGATGACAGTCACTCCGGCCGCATTGATCTCTCGTACGAGTTGAATCCCTTCCTCCATTTCCCGTGGATTGAGCCCGGCCATCACTTCGTCCAGCATCAGGAGCTTCGGCTCCGTCGCCAGCGCCCGCGCCAGGTCCAGCCGCTTCCGCCGCTCCACCGGGAGGGAGGTCGCCAGGAGATCGGCCTCACCCGTGAGGCCTGTTAAGGCCATGACTTCCGCTGCCTTCCGCTGGGCGTCCGTCACTGAGCGGTGGCGCAGCAAGGCAGCGGCGACAACGTTGTCGCGCACGGAAAGGTTGAGGAAGGGCCGGGAGGATTGAAACGTACGGGCAGCCCCCCGCAGAGCCATCTCCGGAGGCCGCAAGCCCGTCACTTCTTGTCCCCGGAACCTTATCCGTCCGGACGTGGGCTGATAGACCCCAGCGATCAGGTTGACCAGCGTCGACTTGCCCGACCCGTTCGGCCCGATCAAGCCGACGATCTCGCCCTCCCGCACCTCCAGCGTCAGGTCGCGGACGGCGTGAATCCCCCCGAAGTCCTTGCTCAGCCCAGTGGTCTCCAGCAGTACAGCGGCGCTCATCTCCCTGCAACCTCCCCTTGAGCGATCGGTGCGGTGCGTCGGGGCACTCTGTCTCTCCGGAAGAAGGAGATTAAGCCACCCGGCTGCACGAGGACGATCACCATCAGCAACAGTCCGTACAGCACCATGCTGGCCCCTCCCCGGGTCGAGCCCAGAAGGGCGTTAGTGGTTTCCGTCAGGCTGATCACCACTGCCGCCCCAAGAATAGGACCCCACAGGGTTCCAATGCCGCCGACGATGGCCACGACTGCGATTTCCGTCGCCATGGCCTGGCCGGCGGTACTCGCCGGGTCAATGTAACCGACGATGACGGCGTACAGGGTGCCGACCATCGCCGTAATCACCGCCGAAAGGACCAGGGTGATCAACTTGACCCGGTAGGAACGGATCCCCAGCGACTCCGCCGCGTCCTGGTCTTCCCGGATCGCCGTCAACTGGTAGCCCAGACGGGAACGCTCAATGTACCAGGCCAGGAGGAAAACCGCCACCAGCAGCCCCAGCGAGATATAGTAGTAGGGCAGTTTCGAGTAGAATTGCAGATTCAGGAGGTTTTGACCCCGGAAGGGGATCGGGATGCCCTCGGCCCCGCCGGTAAAGTCGGTGAAGTGATTCAGGAGGATCCGCAGGATCTCGGCAAAGGCGATGGTCGAAAGGGTGAAGTAGGGACCCCGCAGCCGGAAACACGGATAACCGATGATAACTGCCGCTACGGCCGCCAGCGCCGCCCCGACCAAAGCGCCCACCAGGGGCGTCACGTTGTAGGTGCGAAGCAGGATGACCGAGGCATAGGCCCCGATCGCCAGAAAGGCCGAGTGCCCGAGCGAGAGCTGCGCCCCATACCCGCCGATGAAATTCCAGGCAATGCCGAGCGTGGCAAAGAGGAAAATCATCACGGCCACGTGCTGGAAGTAGTTATTGTCGACCACCAGCGGCGCCCCGACGAGGCCAGCTAGGAGGATAAGCGGCAGGACAAGCGTCGTCCGGTTTCTCACTTCACGGTCGCCCCCTTTCCGAGAATGCCGTTGGGACGGAAGAAGAGGACCAGTAGGAAGATGAGGAAAGTCCCGAGGCTCTGGAGGTCAAGCGAGACGAAGTTCCCAGTCAGCGCCTCCACGACGCCGATGATCAACCCGCCCAGCAAAGCCCCAACCACGCTGCCCATGCCGCCCAACACCACCACGACAAAGGCCGTCGTGCCAAACAGACTTCCAATACCGGGATAGATGTAGTACACCGGACTGAGCAGGGCCCCAGCCGTCCCGGCCAGGAGTGAGCCGATCCCGAAAGCGATGGCGTAGGTGGCTCCCGTGTCGATCCCGAGGAGGGTTGCCACCTCCCGGTTCTCGGCACAGGCGCGCATTGCCCGTCCCAGCTCTGTGCGGTTGATCACCCAGTTCAGAATCGCTACCAGCAGCACCGCCGCGGCGAAGGAAATCACCCGGGCCAAGGGGAACGACAGAGGCCCCAGGTGTAGCGCAGCAGCTTTGATGGGATCGTTGATCACTTGGTAGTCGGAAGTGAAAATCAACAGCATGACGTTTTGGGCAAAGATGGAAAGCCCGATGGTCAAGAGAATGTACATGACGTCGCCCTTGCCGACCACCCGGGAGATCAGGCCTTTGAAGACGAGGTAACCGAAGCCGAACATCAGCGGCGCAGTGACGAAGAAAAGAGCATAGGCGTTGATGTGCGCCGCCCGCCAGATGAGCCAGGTGGCGTACATGCCGAGCATGAGGAACTCGCCCTGAGCGAAGTTGACGATGCCCATGACCCCGAAGATCAAGGTAAGTCCCACGGCGATAAGTGCGTAGACTCCACCGATCATCAGGCCGTTGATGGCTGATTGGGCGATGTTAGTCCAGATGTCCATGGGCAAACCCCCTGAGGAAGAAGGCCGGCTGGTCGTCTGTAGGCCAGCCGGCCGCTCCCGTTCTCACTAGTCGGTGATCGCCTTATAGTCGACAGGCCGCGAAGCGTCCGCCTCGGGGAAAACCGTCCGCGGCTTGCCGTCCTGCCACTGGATCATGACGGGGTGTACACCACTGTTCCAGCCGTTGTTGTCGAAATCGACCGAACCCGGCTGCATCAACTGTCCGTAGCTGCCCTTGGTGAAGTCCATCTTGCTGAGAGCGTCCCGCACCTTGAGCGGATCAGCGGATTTCGCCTGGTTGACAGCTTCGGCAATCAGACGCACAGCGGTGTAGGTCGGCCCGGCATGTTCAGTCATGAAGGTCTTGAACCGCTGCTCGTAACGCTTCGGAACGTCCGCCATCTGCGGGTTGCGGGTGATGTTCTTCGAGTCCCAGTTCCAGGAGGCGACCGAGACGAACCCGTTCACGTTGTCGCCCAATGCTTCACCGAAGGCCGGCCAGAGGAACCCGGCTCCGCCGCCGATGATGAACGGGTTGTACTTCATGGACTTCATCGTGTTGATGATCAGGATGGCGTCCGTAGTATAGGCCACCGGGAAGACGATCTGGGCGCCCGAGGCCTTGATCTTGGTGACCAGCGGCCCAGCGTCGGTGAAACCATGCGGATAGGACTCATACAGGACTACCTCGAGCCCGGCGCCCTCGGCGATCTCCTTGACGCCCTTGGCTGTGGAAACACCGTAACCGGAGTCCTCATATACAATGGCCGCCTTCTTGGCCTTCAGCCCGAACTTCGAGCCCAGGTATTTGAAGAACTCCACTTGGGTGTGGCCAAACTGCGAACCCTTGGGCGTGACCTGGAAGGTGAAGGCATAACCCTGGCTCGTGATCTTGTCGTTGATCGAGTTGGTGACCATGGGTATCCGGTACTTTTCGGCAATCGGCTGAATAGGCATGGTCAGACCGGAGATGCCGGTACCCACCGCACCGGCGAGCCCGCCGGCCGAGAAGAGTCGCTCCGCCACCGAGGTCGCCTGCTTCGGGTCAGAGGTCGTATCCGCCACAACCAGCTCGACCTTGGCCCCGCCGAGCGATTTGATGCCGCCAGCCTTATTGATGTCATCCACCGCAAGTTGGGCTGCATTAAGGTCCTGTTGTCCCGCGTCGGCGTCCTTCCCCGAAAGGGGGTTCAGAAAGCCGATCTTGACCACTTTCGGGGCAGCCAGGGCGGCCACGCCACTAAGGGCCACCAGAGTCAGGACGACCACCAAGAGGAAGCCAAACCTGTGTTTCATCCGCTCTGCCTCCTTCTGCGTTTGTAGCCGATGTGGGTTTCCGTGAGAATCAGTTGGACCTGGCGTCGCAGCTCCGAAAGGCTCTCACCTCCTTCCCGACGAGGGCGTCAAGCTAGTACGAGTAGAAGCCCTGCCCGGTCTTGCGCCCCAGCCGCCCGGCTTGAACCATTTTCACAAGCAGGGGACAGGGGCGGTACTTCGAATCGCGGAAACCCTCGTACAGTCCGCGCATGGTTGCCAAGAGCACGTCCAACCCAACGAAGTCGGCCAGTTCAATCGGGCCCATGGGATGATTCGCCCCGAACTTCATCGCCCGGTCCACCTCTTCGGGCCGGCAGCCCTCCATGACGAGAAAGATCGCTTCGTTCAGCATGGGCACCAGGAGCCGGTTCACAATGAAACCGGGATAATCGGGCGCGTCGACTGTCTCCTTGCCCATCCGGACACAAACCGCCTTGGCTGCTTGGTACGCCTCCTCCGACGTCCCGAGCCCGCGGACCAACTCCACCAGCTTCATCACCGGCGCCGGATAGAAGAAGTGCATGCCCAAGACGCGGTCTGGGCAGCCGGCCGCCGCTCCCAACTCCGTAACCGGCAGCCCGGAAGTGTTGGAGGCCAGGATCGCCCGCTCTGGAGCCAGCCTGGCCAGTTCTGCAAACACCTGCTTCTTCAGGTCAAGGCGTTCGGGAACCGCCTCGATCACCAGGTCAGTCTCATCCACGGCCGTCGCCAGGCTGGCCGTCGGCACTATCCGGGCGTGAATAGCCGCCGCCTCTTCCGCCGGGAGCTTTCCCTTTTCCACGGCCCGGTCGAGCAGGCGTTTCACCCCCGCCATGGCCCTTTCCAACTGCGTCCGGTCGTTGTCGAACAACGTCACCGGTAGCCCAGCTGTGGCGACAGCCTGAGCGATGCCGGAGCCCATCAAACCGGCGCCGACCACCGCTACCCGTTCAATTGCCATAGGCACCACCCTTCGCCAAATCCCCTAGTCACCCTGAATCGGCCGAGCGCTATGGCAAAACGATTTGCCGCCGCCGTGAAGAAGCGCGCTTTCAATACCTGCCGGTCTGTCTGCTTTCGTCCTGTCAAATGGCCTGTCATAGATGGTAGCCAAACCCTGCCTGTCGGCGTACTTGGTAGCAACCTCGATTCCCAGCAAATCGTTTTGCTGTAAAGGGGTTCCCCATCCGCGCAGGATTTCCTCTCGCGTTTCTCCCCGCATTTCAGGATTTTTTTGGCAGCGCCTCGCTTGCCTGAGTGTGGAGGCTTTCCCCTCCCCGAGTCCGCTTCTCTGGCGGAAACCCGTCCGTCAATTCCGTCTATGTATAATGAAACCACTCAATCACGCCGCACGGCTTGCGTGAAAGGGGCGAAGCTGCAGTTCGCCCGCGGGCACCGGCAAGGTAGCGGGCTCCATCTGCTCAACGCCAGACGGAGGCAAAGACGCGCTGCAAGTTCTCCCCCAGGATGCCCCGGATGGTCGCCTCGGAGTGGCCGCGCTCAAGGAGCCCACGGGTTAGCGCGGGAAGCCTCGAAACGTCATCCAGGCCAGCGGGGACCCAGTCGATCCCGTCGAAGTCCGAGCCGAGGGCGACATGCTCCGGGCCGGCCAAGTCAACCAGATAGTCGATCTGGTCCAAGACGTCGGAGAGGCTGGTCGGGACGGGGTGCTGGTCGTCGGGAGCCTCGCGGAGGAAAAGCGGGCAGAAAGTGACGCCGATCGTCCCGCCCTTCGCCGCCAGCGCCTTGGCCTGCTCGTCCGTGAGGTTCCGGCGGTGGTTACAGAGTGCCCGGGCATTGGAATGAGAGGCAATCACCGGGGCGGAGCTCCGTTCGAGGACTTCCCAGAAGCCGGGTGGGGCGAGGTGGGAGACATCGATCACCATCCCCAGGCGGTTCATCTCCTCCACCACCTGCCGCCCGAAGCTGGTCAGCCCGCCGGGAGACTCCTCGTAGGCCCCATCGGCCAACTCGTTGCGATAGTTGTGGGTCAGGGTGACAAGGCGAACACCAAGCCGGTAAAAGACCCGGAGCAGGGCCAGGTCACCTTCAAGGGCCTGAGCCCCCTCGATCGCCAGGACCACGCCGACCTCCTGCCCGCCGTTCCGCCGGTCCTCGGCCAGCCGTTCGAGTCCGGCGACGTCCGTCACCAGCCGCAACTCCGGATGGTCCTCCACTTCCCGGTAGAGAAGGTCAATCATATCCAGAGTCGCCTTGGCAGGCGCCCATCGCGTGCCGGGCGGAAGCTTGCCCCAGCAGGAGCAGAGACCCATCACCTGCAACCCCAACCCGCTCTGGCGCAATCGAGCGAGGTCTGCGTGCTGCCCAGGAGCCGGCGCCTCCAGGCTGCCGCCCACGAAGTAAAACCGGCCGATCGTGTCCGCATGGCCGTCAGCCACGAAGGCGGAGCGGTGCAGCGTCTCGGCTCTGGCGGTCAGGTCGTCCTGGTATGGCATCGGGCAGCGCCCCTTTCCCACAAGAAGTCCATGCTCAGCCCAGATGGAACCGCCTGCAAGCGACCACCGTCACGTCGTGAACCGCTTGATGACGTCGATGAGCTCCTTGATCGACTTATCCGCCTGCTCCGCCTTGATCGCCGAACTCACGCAGGTCCGGATGTGGCGGTCCAGGATCGAGAGGCCCACCGCCTGCAAGGCCGCCCGGGCCGCACTGACCTGCACCAGTACATCAACGCAGTAAGCGTCCTCCTCCACCAGCCGCTTAATTCCCCGGACCTGCCCCTCGATCCTCGCCAGGCGCCGCCTCAACTGCGCTTTCGTGATCGTTTGTTCCATCCTCGCACCCCCACGCCCTTGTCCGTCCGGCGCTCCCGGGTTACCCTTGCTGGACCCGGAACCGCTTGAGACGCAACGAGTTGCTGACGACGGAGACCGAACTCAGCGCCATCGCCGCCCCGGCCAGGACCGGCGAGAGGTAGCCGAGCGCCGCCGCCGGGATGCCGGCCGTATTGTAGGCAAAGGCCCAAAAGAGGTTTTGTTTGATCGTCCGCATGGTCCGCCGGCTCAGCTTGATCGCCGCCACGATACCGCGCAGGTCGCCCCGCATAAGCGTGATGTCGGCCGCTTCCATTGCTACGTCAGTGCCGGTCCCGATCGCAAACCCCACGTCCGCGGTGGCCAGCGCCGGGGCATCGTTGATGCCGTCGCCGACCATCCCCACAACTCGCCCTTCCCGCTTCAGTCTCTCCGCCACCGCAATGATACCCGCCAGGCGCCCCTCCACGGCCAGGATCATGGCCGTCTTGCCCTCGCCCTCCAGCCGGTCGAGATCGCCGACGGCTGGCGAGACGTCCACCCCGTTCGCCTCCATCAGCCGCCTATTGCCGAGCAGGATCGCTTTCCCGTCCACCGTGCCCCGGACGCCCTGGCCCGGAATCGCCTCAAACCCGCCGAGAATGATCAGGGTGATGATGAGGGAGCTGGCCTCGAAATAGACCTCGCCCCCGCCGGTGAAAGTGACGGCGGTGCTGTAGATATAGGCCGCCGAGGTGCCCATAGCGATGAGGACGTCCATGTTGGCCGCCCCGCCCTTCAGGGCGTGGTAGGCTCCGGCGTAGAACCGCCACCCGGCGACGAACTGAACCGGCGTCGCCAGGGCAAACTGGAACCAGGGGTTCATGAGCCAGTCGGGTGCTGGGAACCTGAACAGCATGTGGAACATGTAGTATAGGAGGGGAAGGGAGAGCAACGCGGAAAAGGCCAGGCGCACCGTCTGCCGGCGGATCTCCCGCTCCCGCTCGGCCCGCTCCCAGTCAGGGTCGACCCGGCCGGCTACCTCCTCCGCCTGGTAACCCGCCTCGGCCACCGCCTTCCGCATGGCGGAAATCCCGATTACGTTTGGGTCGTACTCGACAGTTGCCCGCTCAGTGGCCAGGTTCACGCCGGCGCGGTTGACCCCGGGCAGGCCCGCCAGGGCCTTCTCGACGCGGGCAGCGCACGCGGCGCAGGTCATGCCGCCGACCTTGAGAGTGACCTGACCCGCCCCCTCCAGGCGCTTGGCCGGACCTCCTTCCCGGCCTTCGAGGAGGGCGGTCGTATCCTTCGTCTTTTGCTCAGTCACTGGGTGGTTCCTCCTTAGCCTGCCTTGCCTTTAGCTTGCACAAAACCTGCGAAACCGGTTAGAACCGCCCCGGCCATACCCCGTATGGGTATCTCGTCCCCGATTATACCTCACCTAGGTATACGTGGCAAGCAGCGGATGATTGCGTCGTCCCAACATGGCTTCCCATACCGACTCATCCGGCTGCCCCTTTGCATAAAGTAACCTTATCGTATGTCACATTACCCAATTTTTCTCGAATATAGCCAATATTGGATCTGATCGCGCTCTTATAGTTATGGCGGTAGATTGCTGCTTTCTTTCTTTTCCTAACGCTTTCGTACCATCCCATGCTCATCCGCTTGACTCTCGATCCCCTTGCCCAATCTGCTCAGCGGTCCTAAAATCAAGGTGAAGCGTGGTACGGAAATCTCTGATGAAAGGGAGTGGGGCCGCCGCCTGCTTTGTGCCATCTTTCTCAATCCGTAGTCCAAATCCAGCAATCGAAAGGGAAGTGCATGCCATGACGGATCCTGCTCTCTTCGCACCACTCGCTTCCTTGCTGGCCCTGGTTTACGCCTTCTACCTAACCCGGCGGATCAGGAGCTACGATGAGGGTACCCCCCGGATGCAGGAAATCGCCGCCGCCGTGCGGACCGGCGCCCGGGCCTACCTCCGCCGCCAGTACCGTGGGGTTGCCCTCTTCTTCGGTGCCGTGTTCCTGCTCCTGCTCGTACTGGCCCACCTCGGCTATCTCAACGCCTTCGTCCCCTACGCCTTCCTCTCTGGCGGCGTCTTCTCGGCTCTCACCGGGTTCATCGGCATGAGCGTCGCCACCCAGGCCTCCTCCCGTACTACCAACGCCGCCCGCTCCAGCCTCAACACTGCGTTGACCATCGCCTTCTCCAGCGGAGCGGTCATGGGCCTGTGCGTGGTGGGGCTGGGCCTTCTCGACCTGAGTTTCTGGTACTACTTCCTCAACTGGGTCTACCGGGACGTTGAAGCCTCCGCCCGCATCGCCCACGTCACCGGCGCCATGCTGAATTTCGGGATGGGCGCTTCCTCGATGGCCCTCTTCGCCCGCGTGGGCGGGGGCATCTTCACCAAGGCCGCCGACGTCGGGGCTGACCTGGTCGGTAAGGTCGAGGCTGGCATCCCGGAGGACGACCCGCGCAATCCCGCGGTCATCGCCGACAACGTGGGCGACAACGTCGGCGACGTAGCCGGCATGGGCGCCGACCTCTACGAGTCCTACGTGGGGTCGATCGTAGCCACCGCCGCTCTGGCCGTCGCCGCCGGACTAGGCGTCACCGGCGTCGTGATCCCCCTGATCATGGCGGCCCTGGGCGTGATCTCCTCGATCGTCGGAACGTTCTTCGTCCGGACACGGGAGGATAGTTCCCAGGCCTCCCTGCTCAGGGCGCTGCGCCGGGGGGTCGTCACCGCCTCGGCTCTGGTGGCCGTCCTCTCTTATCTGGTGATCATGAAGCTCCTCGGCCCAACCCACCTCGGCATTTACTGGTCCGTCTTGATCGGACTCGTCTCCGGCATCGCCATCGGCCTCACTACGGAATACTTCACCTCGGGGAGCTACAAGCCGACCCGGATGGTGGCGGAGGCGGCTCTCTCCGGGACCGGACCGGTTATCATCGAGGGTCTGGGGCTCGGCATGCTCTCCACCGCCGTGCCGGTCGCCCTCGTCGGAGCCGCTGTCCTGGCCAGCTTCTACCTGTCCGGCGGGGCCGCCAACTTCAACCTGGGCCTGTACGGGGTCGGGATCGCCGCCGTCGGGATGCTCTCCACGTTGGGGATCACCCTGGCGACCGACGCCTATGGACCGGTAGCCGACAACGCCGGCGGGATCGCCGAGATGAGCAACCTTGACCCGAAGGTGCGGGAGCGCACCGACGCCCTGGATGCTCTCGGCAACACCACCGCTGCCACCGGTAAGGGCTTTGCCATCGGCTCCGCCGCCCTTACCGCCCTCGCCCTGATCGCTGCCTATCGGGACCAGGTAGAGGCGATCGCCCTCCGGGACCACCTCGGTCTCACCTTAGACCTCAGCGTCCTGAACCCCCGCCTTTTAGCCGGTCTGCTGGTCGGGGGGATGATCCCCTTCCTCTTCTCCGCCATGACGATGAGGGCCGTGGGGCGGGCGGCCCAGGAGATCGTTCAGGAGGTGCGGCGCCAGTTCCGGGAGATCGCCGGCCTGATGGAGGGAAAAGCCAAGCCGGACTACGCCCGGTGCGTGGACATCAGCACCCGGGCGGCGCAGCGGGAGATGGTCGGCCCGGCGCTTTCGGCCATCGTCCTCCCGATCGTCGTTGGCCTTCTCATCGGAGTGGAAGGGGTGGCCGGGCTGCTGGTCGGGGCCACGATCACCGGTTTTGTCATGGCGGTCATGATGGCCAACGCCGGCGGGTCGTGGGACAACGCCAAGAAGTACATTGAGGAGGGCAACTACGGCGGCAAGGGCTCGGAGCCCCACCGGTCGGCCGTCGTCGGGGACACCGTAGGCGATCCCTTCAAGGACACCTCAGGCCCTTCTCTGAACATCCTGATCAAGCTGGTCTCCATGGTATCCCTGGTCTTTTCAGGGTTCATCTTGCACAACACCATCTTCTAAGTCCCGGTGGATCCTGCCCCCCTCACTAAGACGAAGCACCCCGGACCGGGGTGCTTCGTCGTTCCCTTCCATCGCCATTGATACCAAACAAATGTTTGGTTAGAATGGGGGTAAGGGGAGGGATCCATCATGCCCAGGACTATCGCTTTTCTGAGGCTCGTCGGCTTTTGTCCGGCGTCTGGCCGCCGGGAAACGGGGTTTGCCCTTTCTGAAACCTTCTGGGAACGTTGCGCCCTTCTCACCCCCTGGGTCGAGCCGGTCGAAGGCCATGAGGCCTTTCTCGACCTGACCGGCCTCGCCGGGCTACCGCCCGCCGGCCCAACCTCCCAGGCTCTGCCGCCCCCCCTGGCCGGGCTGCTGGCAGACCTTCGCCGCTTGCTGGGGATGGCCGACCTGGAACTCCGTGCCGGGCTGGCCGCTAACCGCCTGGTGGCCCGCGTGGCTGCCGATCAGTTGGAAGGGGAGGGATGCCGGTTCGTCCCCCCCGGCGAGGAAGCCTCTTTCCTGGCCCCCCTCCCCCCCTCTGCCCTCTGGACTGTTTCCCCCGCCGTGCGAAGGACCCTAAGCCAGCTCGGCCTGGCCACTTTGGCGGACGTCCGAGCCGTCCCCGAGTCCGCCCTCCACCGCCTCTGTGGCCCCGAGGCCCATCTGCTCCTTTGCCACGCTCAGGGGCGAGACGATTCCCCGGTCCCTCTCTTCCTCGCTCCCCGCCGGCTCCGCCGGGCGATCGACCTCCCCCTGGATCTCTCCGCCTGGCCGGAAGTGGCGGCCATCCTCCGGGAAGCCGCCGACTGCCTCGCTGGTGAACTGGCCGAGAGACGTCTGGACTGTCTCCGCCTCCGCCTCACCCTCGAATTGACCGGAGGCGAGACCCATACCACCCGCTCCGCCCTCCGGGAGCCTTCCGCCACCGTCGAGGCGCTCCTTGCCGCCCTGGAGGAAACCGCTCGGCGACTCCTGAGCAACCCGGCCCTGTCCGCGCCGCCCCGGCGCCTAGTGGTCGAGGTCGAAACCTCCCGGTCCGCCACCCAGCTCCCCCTCCTCCCCGCCGGTCCCCCTGTGCTCCACCCCGGGGTCGCAGACGAGGTGCTGGCCGGGATCAACCGGGCTTTCTCCACCGAGGTGCTCTTCCCCGCCGCCCGGCTGACCCCCTCCCGGCGCGAGCGGTTCCGCCGGCTCTTCCTCGAGTTTGGCCATGCGGCTCCTTGACACTCCCCTCCAGGTGCGGATCGGTCCGGATGGGCGCCTCGCCGGCTTCGTCTGGCATGGTCAATGGTACCTGGTCAAAGAACGGCTGGATCTCTGGCGGGAGACGGGAGCCTGGTGGGAGGGGGAACCGGAGAAGACCTTCTTCGTGGTCCGCACAGAACCCGAAGGCCTCTTCGAGCTGTACTGCGCCAAAGCGAACGAGACCCCGCCCGCCCCGCCCGAGGAAGGCCGGGCCGGGGCGGGGGAGGCCGTCTGGCGCTTGTATAAGGTCTACGACTGAAAGGATGCGCGGTGGTGGAAAAAGCCGCTTTCGTCCACCTTCACGTTCACTCCCCCTACTCCTTCCTCGACGGGGGAAGCAGCGTCCGGGAGCTCGCAGCGCGCGCCGCGGAACTCGGCCTGCCGGCCCTGGCCGTGACCGACCACCACACCGTAAGCGCTGCGGTCGAGCTTCGAAAAGCCGCCCAGGAAGTGGGGATCAAGCCGCTCAGCGGGGCGGAGGTGACGCTCTCCTCCGGAGCCCACTTGGTCCTCCTCGCCCGGACCGCCTTGGGCTACGCCAACCTCTGCCGCCTTCTCAGCGACGCCTGGCAGCAGAACCGTCTTGACCCCCGGGTCAGCCCCCAGGCACTCGAAGAGTATCACGGCGGCCTCATCGCCCTCTCCGGCTGCCGGCGAGGGGAGGTTCCCCGTCTCCTCCTTCAGGGACGCTATCAGGAGGCCCGGGAGGCTGCCGCCCGCCTCGCCGCCCTCTTCGGGCGGGAGAACTTCTACCTGGAGCTGCAGCACAACCTCCTCCCCCGGTCCACCGCCCTTCACCGGGCCCTGGCCGAGCTGGCGGGAGAGTTGCGGGTGGGCCTGGTCGCTACCAACAACGTCCACTACGCCCGCAAGGAACAATTCCCCCGCCACGACCTGCTGACCTGTATCCGGACCAAGACCACCCTGAACGACGTCCACCCGGACCGCCCGCTCAACGCCGAACAATACTTAAAGTCCGCCGCAGCCATGCGCTCCCTCTTCCGGGCCTACCCCCAGGCCTGCGATGCCACCCTGCGCCTGGCCGAGGAGTGCGAGCCCGTCCCGGTCTTCGACCGCCCCCTTTTTCCCCGTTTCGTCCCGCCGGCTGGCGAGCCCCCTGCCGCTTTCCTCCGCCGGCTGGTCTATGACGGCGCCCGAAGCCGCTACGGCCGGATCACCCGCCCCCTTGCGGCGCGCCTCGACCACGAACTCGAAATTATCACGAAACTCGGGTTGGAGGAGTACTTTTTGGTCGTCTGGGACATCGTCCGCTATGCCCGGTCCAAAGGGATCCGCCTCGCCGGCCGGGGGTCGGCCGCCGACTCCGCCGCCTGTTACTGCCTGGGCCTCACCGAGGTGGACTCCTTCCGCCGCGGCCTTCTTTTCGAGCGCTTCTTGAGTCTTGAGCGGGCCCAGAAGCCCGACATCGACCTGGACTTCGACGCCCGGCGCCGGGACGAGGTCGCCGCCTATCTCTACGAAAAGTACGGGGCCGAGCGGGTCGGCTCCGTCTGCACCTTCAACACCTTTCAGACTCGCTCCGCCATCCGGGAGCTTGGTCAAGCCATGGGTTTCGCCCCTGCCGAACTCGACCGGCTGGCCAAGCTCTTCCCTTACCTGCCCAGCCAAGACATACCCTCGGCCCTCGTTCGCCTGCCCGAACTGCGGGAGAGCGGCCTGCCGCTGGGCAAGTACGCCCGGCTCTTCGCCTTCTGTCAGGAGCTGGCCGGTTTCCCCCGCTTCTACGGAACCCATCTCGGGGGGCTGGTGATCAGCCGGGAGCCGCTCAACACCGTGACCCCGCTCATCCCCGCCGCCAAGGGGGTGCTTATCACCCAGTTCGACAAGGACAGCATCGAGGACGTCGGCCTGATCAAACTGGATCTGCTCTCCTTGCGGGCCCTCTCCGCCGTGGAGGACGCCGTCGCCGCCATCCGGCGCCGCACTTCGAGCTTCGCTTACGAACGCCTCCCCCTGACCGATCAGGCCACTTACGCCCAGCTCCGCCGGGGCGAGACGATTGGTCTGTTTCAACTGGAGAGCCCTGCCCAGCGTGCTCTGCAAGCCCGCCTCGGCGCCACCGGAATTGAGGATGTGGTGGCCAGTATGGCGCTGATCCGTCCCGGTCCCATCGAGGGGAACATGGTCGAGCCGTTCATCCGCCGCCGCCGGGGAGAAGAGCCTGTCACCTACCTCGACCCCCGGCTCCGCCCCATCCTGGAAAAAACCTACGGGGTGGTCCTTTTCCAGGAGCAGGTGATTGAGATCGCCACCGTCCTGGCCGGTTTCACCCCCGGTGAGTCCGACCGCCTGCGCAAGGTGATGACCCACGCCCGCTCCCGCCGGGACATGGCGGAAATCGGGGTGGAATTCGTGGCCCGGGCCATCGCCAACGGTGTGGCGCCTGAAGTGGCGCGGGAGGTTTTCCGCTATCTCGCCGGGTATGCCGGCTACGGCTTCTGCGAGGCCCATGCTGCCGCCTTCGGCACCACCGCCTACAAGACCGCCTACCTCTCCCGCCACTACCCGGCCGAGTTCTTTGCCGCCCTGCTGAACAACCAGCCGATGGGCTTTTATCCGCCCAACACCCTTTGCGTCGAGGCCCGCCGCCGGGGCGTGGCAATCCTCCCCCCCGACGTCAACCAGAGCGCCGCCGAGTTCACCGTGGAGGAGCTGCCGGCCGCTGGCCCCGGCCCCCGCCGCCCCGCCATCCGGGTCGGGCTGAAGGTCGTCCGGGACCTGGGCGACGCTCCCCTAGAGGCCCTCCTGGACGCCCGCCGGGAGCGCCCCTTCGCCTCCTGGGCCGACTTCCGTCGCCGCCTCGCCCTAAACCGTGCGGCGCACGAAAACCTCATCCGCGCCGGGGCTTTCGACTCCCTCTACCCCCACCGGCGCCAGCTTCTTTGGACCCTCTACCTAGGCGAAGAGGACGTTCCCGCCTCGCTCGCCGGCCTGACCGACTTCTCCCCCCGGGACAGAGCGCTCATGGAGTACGCAGTGCTTGGGCTGAGCGTGGAGAACCACTTCCTGGCCCACTACCGCCCCGCCCTCCGGAGCCGGGGCATCCTCACCAGCCGGGAGATCGCCCGGACCCGCCCGGGCTATCCGGTTACCGCCGCGGGACTGGTCATCCGCCCCCACCGGCCCCCTGTGCGGAGCGGCCGGATCGTGGTCTTTTTCTCCCTGGAGGATGAGTTCGGCTTGACTGACGTGACCGTCTTCGAAGACGTCTATCAGCGGTGCGGGAAGGTCATCTTCACCATCCCTGCCCTGGTGGTGAAGGGCAGAGTGGAAAAGCGGGGCAACGCCCGCAGCGTCATCGCCGCCGAGCTCGCCCCGCTGCAACTGTGATCTCCACCAACCTGGCCAATTCACAGCCGGTGCAACGGGGGATAGCGTGAAATGGGATCCGCCTTGCAGCGCGCCGCGTTCTAGACGAGGCCCAGCACGACCTGGGCGATGTTGACTGCGTGGCTGTCGATGCGCAGAATGGCCTCGATCAAGTCGAGGTGGAGGGGGCTTGAGGCAACGGTCTTGGGGTTGCCCGCCTGCAGCCGGTCGAAGTGACTATAGCGCAGCCCTTTCTCGAAGCGAAGCAGCCTGGGCCGTTCCTTGATGGCCTGTCCCGCAACCTCCTGGTCCCAGTCGGCGAAGGCCCGGAAGGCGAGGTCAAAGTGGTCCAGGACTTGCCGGTTGAGGGCTTCGATCTCCTCTCTTCCCTCCTCAGAAAACTCCAGGCCCAGGGTGCGGAGCTTGAGCGCAATCTGGGTTATGTTCATCACGAGGTCGCCGATGTGCTCGAAATCGTTGGCCGCGTAGAGGATCTTTACCCCCCGTTCCATGAGTTCGTCAGCTAGTCCGGCCGTACCCAGGCTCGTCACGTACTTGCTGATCTGGCGGTAAAGGGAGTCAACCGCCAGCTCGCGTTCCTTGAGGCGGTCCGCCAGTTCGTCGTCGCCGTACTGCAAGACGGGCGGGATCAACTCCAGCATCTCCTGGCGCAGGATCCGCCCCATCTCCACCGTCTGCCGGTATGCCTGCTCCAGCGCCACTTCCGGGACGGACAGGAGGGTCGGGTCGAGGAACTTTGCTTCAGCCAGGCCGGTGCGCCTCTCTGGGAGCAGGCGGACCGTGAGCCTTGCCACCGCGGCAGTAAGCGGCAGAAAGCCCAGGGCCATCGCGATGGAGAAGAACGTGTGGGCGTTCGCAATCTGCCGCGTCGGATCGGGTGAACTCCAAGCCGCCAAGCGCGCCAGCGGCTGCGAGAAAGGCAGGAACAGCAGGGCGTTTACCAGCTTGAAGAGAAAGTTGGCGACGGCCGCCCGCTTCCCGTCGCGCCCGGGCGCCCCGAGACTGGAGAGCACGCCCGTCACCGTGCCCCCGAGGTGCGCTCCCAGAACGAACGGGATGATCGCCGAGGGCCGGATCAACCCCTGTGCGGCCAGCGACATGAGCAGAGCCAGGAAGGCCGAGCTGGATTGGATGACGGCGGTAAGGGTGAGGGCCACGACGAACTCCACGAGAGGGTAAACCTCGAGCTTGATGAGGGTCTGAACGACCGCCGGATTGCCTCGAATCGGAGTGACGGCGGAGGTCATCACCAGCATCCCGTAAAAGAGAAGCCCAAAGCCGAGGATCATCTGGCCGAGACTCCGCCGCCGTGTGCGCCTGGCAAAGAGATAGAGCAGGGCTCCGCCGAAAAGCAGGACGAGCGCCAGCCGCGAAATCTTGAAGGCGATGAGCTGAGCGGTGAGGGAGGCACCCAAGGCCGACCCCAAGAGAACCCCCAGCGCCTGGGAGAGGGTCATCACACCGGCCGAGACGAAGCCAACCACCAGGGCCGAAACGGCGCTGCTGCTTTGGAGGCCCAGGGTAGCCAGGACGCCGACCACCAGCGCCGACACCGGCCGGTTGGTAAGCGCTTTGACCAGGTGTCGGAGCCGCCGGCCAGCCACTTTCTGGAGGCCCTCCGAACACATCTGGACCCCGAAAAGGAAGAGGCCTAGGCCGCCGGCGAGGCCGGCCAGCACGTCTACTTGGCCCATCTCACGCCCCCGGTTTACGAGTCTTGAAGGGATGCCGCTCGCCGGTCGACACGAAGACCGTCATCTCCGAGATGTTCACGACGTGATCACCGATGCGTTCCAGGTAGCGAGCGACCAGAAGCAGGTTGCTGGCCTGGTCGACGTATTCCGGGCCCTTCTTCATGTAGCCCGTAAGCTCCTCCAGGAGAAGCTGAAACAGTTCATCCACCTCGGCGTCGTCGTCGTGCATCTGGCGGGCCGTCTCCACGTCCTTCGCCACGTGGGCCTTGAGGCTTTTCGTCAGCATCCCCTGGACCAACTCGCCCATGCGAGGCACGTCAACCAGAGGCTTGAAGTACGGTCCCTTCTCCCTGAGCAGAAGCGCCACCTCGGCAATATCCGAGGCATAGTCGCCAATCCGTTCGAGTTCGCGGCTGATCCGCATGGAAGCCGCCAGGAAGCGGAGGTCTTCCTCGACCGGCTGCTGCAGCGAGATCAGCTCCAGGACTTCCATCTCCAGTTGTTCATCGAGGGCGTCGAGTTCGTCGTCACCGGCCGTGACCAGCCGGGCGAGGCGCTCGTCCTGGTTCACCAGGGACTGCATCGCCAGCGACAGCCTCTCCCCGACGAGCCGGCTGAAGTGGACCAACTTCTCCCCAACCTCAAGCAGCGCGCGGTCATAGGCATTGAAGTGTCTCACGACTTTTCTCTCCTCTGCAGACCATGCCCAACCGGCGTCTCATCCCAGGAAACCGGCGAGCCAACGCCACCATGCCGCGGCAGGAGCCCGGGCGCGGCGTGGTTCTCCAAACACAGGACTACGCCACCCTCTTCCGCCTCAGACGCACATTTCTCCAGCGAAGCCAAGAGTACCTCCCGGCAGCGCCGACAGGGTCATGACGGTCCCAGCCAGGTGATCAGAGAGGGAATCGGCCGATTGGCGAGAAGTACCCGGAAAAGCGGTTCCCGGTTTGAGGTGAAGCCGGATGCTGGTCACGGTAAGGGAAGTCCTGGCCCTCCCCTCGTACGCCGGAGCCAGGTTACTGGCCGGCGAAAGAGGACTGGAGAACCGGATTTCCCGTGTCGATGTGATCGAGGTCCCTGATCCGGTCGAGTGGATGCATGGCGGTGAATTCTTGATCACCGCGGGATACGCCTTCAAGGACCACCCGGAACGCCTGGCCGATCTGGTCAGAGGCTTGGCGGCGAAAGGATCAGCCGGACTGGGCATCAAAGTCAAGCGTTTCATCGCACAGCTACCGCCCGAAGTGATCGAGGCGGCGGAAGAAACGGGCTTTCCTCTGATCGATTTGCCCGCCGAGATCCCGTTCGTGGAGCTTACGACCCCGGTTCTCGTCCAGGTACTGGCTGAACAGACTTCGCTTCTCGAACGGGCTACCCAGGTACACAAGAAACTGGCCCGGGTGGTCGTGGAAGGTGAAGGCTTGGCGGGGGTGGCTCGCGGTCTGGCCGAAGCGCTCAGCAACCCGGTAGTGATCGAAAACGACCTGCTGGCCCCCTTGGCCTGGCACATCCCCTCCACCGTTGCTCCATTTCTCAGTCCTGCGGAACTGGAAGCCAACTTCACCTCCCGGATCTGGGCAGAAGTCAGCTCCAGCGGTCTAATGGAGCAGCTCCGCAACTGCTTGGGAACGGTCGAATGGAAAGGCCGTTCCGACCAGGGCAGCGTGGTCTACCTCCCGCGGCTCATCGCTCCGGTGGTGATCGACCGCCAGGTCCGCGGATACGTCACCTTACTGCAGGTATCCAGAATGGCCAAAGAGACAGCGGAACCCTATCTGGAGCAGGCAGCGATTGTCGCTGCCCTTGAGCTCTCCAAGCAGGAAGCAGTCTTGGAGATGAAGGACCGCATCCAGAAGGATCTAGTTCAGGACCTCCTGCTCGGCCACTTCGACTCCCCCGACCTGATGATCCGGAGGGCGGCCTATTTTGGCTGGGACTTGCAGCGTCCCTTGGTGGTCATATCCATGGACATCGACTGCTTCGAGCGGTTCTACCTTGGCTGCCCCCGCACCGAGGACGAGATACAGCGTCTGAAGGAGCGTCTTCTCCATTCCGCCAAGGAGATTGCCCTCGCCCTGGACGCCCACGCCATTGTATCGTCCAGCTCGGACAGCATAGTCGTGTTGACGAGCGTCGCCGGGCGGGGATCGTCGGAGAAAGAGGCCGCCATCGCCGCGGCAGAAACGATCAAGTCTTACCTGTCTCAGCAGGTGGCCGAGGTAAAGGTAACGGTTGGGATTGGCAGCCAGACCCGGGCGCTGGCCGACCTTCCCCTTAGCTACCGTCAAGCCAGAGAAACCTTGCGCATCGGGAAGCTTCTCTCGGGCGGAGATCGGATCTTTCACTACTCCGACCTGGGTCTGTACCGGCTTCTCTTCAATGCGACCGAGCGCTCTGAACTCAACGAACTCCTGCGCGAAAGCGTGGGTGCGCTGATAGACTACGACCAGGAACATGGCACGAACCTCTGCGCCACGTTGGAGAAGTTTCTCGAATCGGCCGGAAACCGGAAGAAGACGGCAAGCCAGTTGTACATTCATCGCAACACGCTTATCTACCGGATCCGTAGAATCCAGGAGCTGCTCAATGCCGACCTTGAAGACCCCGAGACTAGGCTGAGGTTGCTAGTAGCATTGAAGGCCCGGCCCTTCGTCAGCCACCACAAGCCGTCGGCGTCCTAGATCGGACCCGGCGCCCGCGTTTGTGCATGCTGCACAAGCGCGGGCGCTTTTCTTGTGCGTTTCTTATGCACGCGAGCCGTAGAGCATGACCGGCGCAGGGTGCTATAATCGTGGCAATTCTCCAGGGATGTTGAGGTGTGGCAGTGCATACAATTGGCGTTATTCGGGTCTTGACCACCAGCAACCCGCAAGTCCTCGAGGCCCACGGGCGGCTGATCGAACGAACCTTCGGCGAGCTTAGGGTAGTCTCCCGCTGCCTTCCGGATCTCCCTAAAGGAGTCTTCAGCCAGGAGACCCTGGGAATAGCCGAAGCCGGGATTGTCGGGACCGGGCAGGCCCTGATCGGAGAGGGAGCGGAAGCGCTCATTGTGAGCTGCATGATGGATCCGGGAGTGGGACTGTTGCGCAAGCATGTCAGCGTCCCGGTCGTCGGTGCAGGCTCGGCGGGTGCTGCGGTGGCCTTGGCGTACGGCGGCAAGGTGGGCCTGCTCGGGATCTCGGATGAAGCCCCAGAGCCGGTAGCTCGCGTCTTGCGGGAAACCCTGGTGGGAGTAGCCCGGCCGGCGGGAGCGCAGACCACGCTTGATCTGCTGAACAGCAACGCCCAGTCTGCGGTCTACCCGGCGGCAGCGCAACTGCTGGAACAAGGAGCCGACGCCATTCTCCTCGGGTGCACGGGTTTTTCGACGATCGGCATAGCTCCGGTGTTGCAGGCCAGATGCAAAGTCCCGGTCATCGATCCTGTCCTGGCGAGCGGTCTGTTAGCCTGGCACGCCGTCCGGAACGTAGGCGGGCCTGATCCGGCCTCCTTCACGGCAAGAGCGTCTTAAGAGTGGGCGGGGGCGTCGAACGTGGCTTTCAAGCAGGTTATCGAGATGTACGAAGTACTCGATTCGGCCAGAATTCGGGGCGACGATGTCCGCGCGCTGCTCGCCCAGCGCGGGAACGCCCTGATCACCGTGGAGACCGTCCGCGGTGGCAAGGGTCAGACAGATTTCGTCAAGGTCGTAATCCCCGGCTCCAGGGGTCGCTTGGCGGGGGGCGACGCTCCGACGCTTGGCATCGTCGGGCGCCTGGGCGGGTTGGGCGCCAGGCCGGGACGGATCGGGTTTGTCTCGGACGGCGACGGCGCCCTTACGGCTCTGGCGGCAGCGCTGAAGCTCCTGGAGATGCAGGGAAAAGGCGACGTCCTTTGGGGGGACGTGATCGTGGGGACGCACATCTGCCCCGACGCCCCGACGCGGCCGCATGAGCCGGTGCCGTTCATGGATTCGCCGGTCGAGATTCGGCAGATGAACGAACACGAAGTTGACCCGGCCATGGACGCGGTGATCTCGGTCGACACCACCAAAGGCAATCGGATCATCAACCATCGCGGTATCGCCTTATCGCCCACGGTCAAAGAAGGGTACATTTTGCGGGTCAGCGAGGACCTGCTCGGGCTCTTGGAGACCGTCACCGGCCGCCCAGCCGTGACTTTTCCCATCACCACCCAGGATATCACCCCCTACGGCAACGGGCTGTTCCACCTCAACTCCATCATGCAGCCCTGCGTAGCTACCAGAGCCCCAACCGTAGGTCTGGCCGTGACCGCCGAGGTTCCCGTACCGGGCTGCGCCACCGGCGCCACCCAACTGGTCGATGTGGAGCAGGCGGTCCGCTTCTGTGTCGAGGTGGCCAAAGAGTTTGGGGCCGGCAGGTGCTCCTTTTACGACGCGGAGGAGTTTGCGCTGCTCAAGCGCCTTTACGGGGAGATGACCCACCTGCAAACGCCGGGACGCGGCGCGGCAGGGGCGCCATGACGCTGGCCCAGGTCACGCTGACCGTCCCGGTGGCGAAACGGCTCATCGCCGCAGGGGTCTCCCGTTTGCCGGAAGTCCGGCTGGCGCTGGGGAGCGGGAAGGTTTGGCTCAAAGGCGGGACCACCGTCTCCGCCGTCGCCGAGGAATTGGGATTGCCGCCGATGCGCATCTCCGGGCGGATCACCGTTAACGGCACGCGCTGCGCCCGGGACGACGGAGGTGGGGCTCATCACTACGTATGGACAGGCGCGGAGTGGGTGGTCGGCGATGAACGGCTGGCGGAACTCGTTTCGGCCTTTGGGCCGGGCGACGTGGTGATCGTGGGGGCCAACGCCATCGACACCCATGGGCACGCCGCCTTTTTGACCGGCACGTCGTTCGGGGGCAACACGGGACAGCTGATTCACGGGGTTGCGGCGGAGGGAGCCACTGTGCTGGTCACGGCAGGCCTGGAGAAGCTGGTGCCAGGCGACCTGGCGTCGCTGATACCGGCCACGGGCCGGAAAAAGGTAAACACCGCAATGGGGATGGGCTGCGGCTTGATGATGCTTCCCGGGCGGATCTTCACCGAGGTGGAAGCGGTGGAAGCCCTCGCCGCCGTCAAGCCTGCTGTGGTTGCCAGGGGGGGCATCAGAGGAGCGGAAGGAGCCACCACCCTACTTCTCAAGGGTGACCAGGCCGAAGTGGCGAAGGTCCTTCAATTGGTCGCCTCCGCCCAGGCCAAGGCGGCTGCGACACCCGAAAGCGGGGCGCCCCAGAGTCTCGTCGAGTGCAGCAAACCCGGCCCGCACTGCAGAACACACACCGGATGCAATTGCCTGCTCCACTTGGAGAGACAAGGTGGTGGTGCGTGAAGAAAGACGGGCCAGAGGATCTTCCTTTGTTTGGTAACGTGTCCAGAAATGCAGACGGAGGAGGTTGAGTAGATTGAACAAGTCCGCGTTCCTGGTTTGGGCGCTCGTTCTGGTGTTCGCCGCAAGCGGGGCAGCTCTGGCGAAAAACGTCGTCACGATGAGCCTGAACCAAGAGATCGGGACCATCGACCCAGCCAAGGTCACTGACTGGACCGAAGCCATGGTCATGGTCAACCTCTACGATAGCTTGGTCACGCCACAGGCCAATGGCCAGATTACCAGCCTCATCGCCAAGTCCTGGACTGTCTCTCCCGATGGTAAGGTGTACACTTTCACCTTGAATAAGGGCGTCAAGTTCCACGACGGCCGCGAGGTTACGGCCGACGATGTAGTCTTCTCCATGCAGCGAGTTCTGGCATTGAAGTCGGGCTACTCCTGGCTCTGGGCAGACCTAGTTGCCGAGACCAAGGCAATCGACAAGTATACCGTCACCTTCAAGCTCACCAAGCCTTTCGCCCCGTTCCTCTCCACGCTGCCATGGCTCGCGGTGGTCAACAAGGCCGCTATCCTGGAGCACAAGAAAGAGGGCAACCACGGCGAGTACGGCGACTACGGCCAGGACTGGCTGCTCAAGGCGGACGCCGGTTCGGGTGCCTACATGTTCAAGAGCTGGACCAGGGGTAATGAGATCGTCTTCACCAAGTTCGACGACTACTTCCAGGGCTGGAAGAAGGGCGCTATCGATGAGGTGCGCGCCAAGGAGGTCTATAACGACGCCACCATCATCGCCGAGATGAAGACGGGGGCGCTCACCATCGCCGACCACTATCGCGCCCTCGAAACCTATGCCGCCCTGGCCAAGATGAAAGGCGTCGCCGTGAAGAAGGCCCTCTCAGGGGAAGCGTTCTACCTGAAGATCAACACCAAGAAGGCGCCCACGGACAACCTCCACGTCCGCCGGGCCATCAACTACGCTTTCGACTACCAGGCCTTCCTGGAACAGATCGATCCCGGGGCGGAGCAGGCTCGGGGCCCGATTCCGAGCACCATCCCCGGCTTTGACAAGACCACCCCCCAGTTCAGACGAGATGTCAAGAAGGCCAAGGCCGAACTGGCCCAGAGCGGGCTGAAGCCGGGCGACCTCACGATCAACTTCTGCTACGTCCAGGGCTTCGCTCTCGAAGAGAAACTGGCTCTGCTCTTCCAGGCCAACATGGCTGAGGTAGGCATCAACGTGGTCCTCCAGCCTGAGACATGGGGCCGGATCACCGATCTCGCTGCGAAAGTGGACAGCACCCCGCACGTCACCGCGGTCTTCAGCGCCGCCAACTACCCGGACGCCGACAATTACCTCTATACGGCGTATCATTCGGATGCCGCCGGCACCTGGATGTCGATGGAATGGCTGAAAAACCCGGACATCGATAAGCTGATCGAGTCGGGACGGGTCAGCGTGGATCCCAAAGCACGTCAGAAGATCTACAGCACACTCCAGCAGAGACTGGTCGAACTGGCGCCGGACGTCTTCATCTACTCGCTGCCGAAACGCTACGCCATGCAGACCTGGCTCAAGGGTTTCGAGTTCGTCCCAGTCATGAGCTTCGAGTACGACTTCCACAAGATGTGGGTGCAAAAGTAATCCGACCACGGGGGGAAGGGGAGAGTCGTCCCTCCCCTTCCCCACTCTTCCTCAATCCGATGGGTGGAAGGATCTGAAATGCGCTACCTCAGGCACGTTCTCCGCCGGATCGGCAATGCTCTGATCGTCCTAATCGGGTTGTCGATCGTCATCTTCCTCATCTCCCGGGTCATCCCAGGCGATCCGGCCCGCATGGCGCTGGGACCGTACGCCACCGAAGAGCAGGTGCAACACCTCCGGAGCGAAATGGGGCTCGACCGTCCGCTGGTGACACAATACGCCCATTATGTATCCGACTTGTTGCACGGGGACTTCGGCCAGTCCCTGGTATCGGAGAGAAATGTCCGGCTCGACTTGGCCGCCCATCTCCCAGCCACGGCCGAGCTGATCGTGGTGACGACCCTCTGGGTCGTCCTGCTCGGCATCCCACTCGGAGCCCTGTCCGCCGTCAAAAAGGATACCTGGGTCGACCACGCTATCAGGGCCTTCACCTTCACGGCGGTGGTGACCCCGGGCTTCATCGTCGGCCTCGCCTTCCAGCTCCTGTTCGGCTACGGCCTGAACTGGTTGCCCGTAACCGGCCAACTCTCCCCAGGCGTTCTACCCCCGGTGAGGGTCACCGGATTCCTGCTCCTCGACAGCACTCTGGCCGGCAACTGGATCCTATTCAGGGACGCCCTGACGCACATCCTGCTGCCCTCCCTGGCCTTGTCCTTTGCCGGAGTAGGTCAGACGATCAGAATCACGCGGTCCAGCATGTTGGATGTAGAGAACCGGGACTTCATCCAAGTGGTCCGCTCCTACGGGGTGCCGGAACGTCTAGTCACCTTCAAGTACCTGCTGAAGCCGGCCTTCATTCCGACGCTCCAAGTGATTGGCCTGACCTTCGCCTCCCTCTTCGGCAATGCTTTTCTGATTGAGAACGTCTTCTCCTGGCCGGGGATGGCGAAGTACGGCGTGACGGCGCTGCTGAAGAAGGACGTGAACGCCCTGATGGGCGTGGTCATGGTCATCGGCACGGCCTTCCTCGCCATGAACCTGCTGGTGGATCTGCTGATGGGCTTCTTCGACCCGCGCCTCCGCCTGAAGGAGGCCTCCCGATGAGCCTAGCCAAGTTCTGGTACCGCTACTCCCAGAACAAAGCATCCGTCGTTGGACTGGCCATTGTGACCTTGCTCCTCGTCGTCGCAGTCTTCGCCCCGCGGGTCACCCCTTATCCTCAGCACGCCGGAGTGTATGTAAACTTCAGCGAGGCGTTTCAGCCGCCCAGCGCCCGCCACTGGTTTGGCACGGACGAAGTCGGCCGGGACATCTTCACGCGGGTCATCTTTGGCTACCGCTTTTCGCTCCTCTTGGCCGTGGTTGTGCTCGGGCTCGGCGTGCCGCTCGGGGTGTTGCTCGGCCTGGTGGCAGGGTACTATGGCGACTGGATCGAGAGCGTGATCATGAAGGTCACGGACATCGTCTTGGCTCTGCCCGCACTGGCGATGGCTCTGGCGGTGGGCGCCGTCCTCGGTTCCGACCTAGGCCACAGCATGCTGGCGCTGGCCGCCATTTGGTGGACCTGGCACGCCCGGCTGGTCCACGGGATGGTACGCGCTCTGAAGAACGAGGACTATGTGGAAGCAACCAGGGTAATGGGGGCAAACGATGCCCACATCATGTTCAGGGAGATCCTGCCCAACTGCGTCCCGGCGATTTTGGTCAAGACCGCCCTGGATGCGGCGTTCGTCACCGAACTGGGCGCCGGCCTGAGCTTCCTGGGGCTGGGAGTTCGCCCGCCGACGCCCGCCCTTGGGACCATGGTGGCGACCGGTGCCGGGTATCTCCCGGACCATTGGTGGATGGCCGTTTTCCCCTCCCTGGCAATCCTGTTGTTGATCTTCGGTCTGAACTGGTTGGCCGATGGCTTGAGGGATGTGTTAGATGTTGATCTCTAAGGCAACGCCGCTCATGGAAATAAGGAACCTGGGTCTGGAATTCAGCCGGTTCAGCGGCAAGGCCCGCGTCCTGGACGGGGTGAGCCTGGTCGTCTTCAAGGGGGAGAAGGTCGGCTTGGTCGGGGAAACAGGCTGCGGCAAGTCTCTGACCATGAAGGCCATTATGGGGCTCTTGCCGACCAGACGAACCACTGTCACTGGCGGGGAGATCCTGTACAAGGGGCAAAATCTGCTGACCATGGACCAGGTCACGCGTCGGCGAATCACCGGTAAAGAGGTGGTCATGGTCTTTCAGGACCCCAACGGCTCGTTGAACCCGGTCTTCACGATCGGGGAACAGATGGAGGACATCCTCGGCTGGTCCGGCAACGAGGCTTCTCGCTTCAGTTTCCGCTTCGGCCTTCCGAAGACAGCGGCGCTTGAAGCGCGTCAGCGGGCGCTGGGCGTCCTGGCGCAAGTGGGCCTGGCTGACCCGGAGCGCATCATGGCCAGCTATCCCTTTCAACTCAGCGGCGGCATGCGTCAGAGGGTCTTGATTGGCATGGCTCTGGCGAACCAACCGGAGCTTTTGATTGCTGATGAACCCGGCACCGCCCTGGACGTCACCACCCAGGCCCAGATTCTCCGCCTCCTGGACGAACTCGTGCGCCTCCGGGGTATAGCCATCCTGATGATCACCCACAACCTGGGGGTGGTCCGGCAGGTCACCGACCGGGTCTACGTCATGTACGCCGGCACGATCGTGGAGGCGGCCCCTACGGGGCAACTTTTCGCCAACCCGCTCCACCCCTATACCCGAGGCTTGCTCGACGCGGTGCCGCGGCTGTCGGGCAAGGGCCTGTCGAACGGCATCGAGGGGAGCGTGCCCGACTATCTGTTACCCCTGCCGGGCTGCCGCTTCGCCCCTCGCTGCTCCCAGGCGGGCGAGCGCTGCCAACGTGAGAAACCGGCACTGGCGACCGTCGGCGAGGCGCATCTGGTCGCCTGCCACCTGATGAAGTGAGGAATCATGGAAAGACAGGCAACGACCGGGCAATTGATGGTGGTGAAGAACCTACGCAAATACTTTCCCCTACGCCGGACCTTCCTGGGACGTGGGGGCGGCTTTCTCCGAGCCGTGGACGGGGTCAGCCTCAGCATCGCTCCAGGGGAGATCCTGGGGCTGGCCGGCGAGTCGGGCTCCGGGAAGAGCACCGTTGGGCGCCTCCTCTCCGGCTTGTACCATCCCACTTCCGGAGAGATTCGCTTTGGGGACCGAACGCTCTTCCCGTCAAAGGAAGGCTGGGGTCCGGTGCGCAAGGAGATCCAGATGGTCTTCCAGGACCCCGGATCCTCTTTGAACCCGCGTCGGACGGTAGGAAAGACCCTGGAGGTGCCCCTCCGGCTTCACCAACCGGACCAGTCCCGCCGATACCGAGAACGCATCGCCGAACTCCTGGCCATGGTGGAACTGCCGCCGGACTTCGCCGACAAGCTGCCCCGGTCGATGAGCGGGGGTCAACGGCAGCGAGTGGCGATCGCCAGGGCGCTCGCTTGCCGACCGTCCTTCATCGTGCTCGACGAGCCGACCTCCGCCTTGGACGTCTCGGTCCAGGCGAAAATCATCAGGCTGCTGTTGCGGCTGAGGGAGCACTTTGGTCTCTCGTATCTCTTCATCTCACATGATTTGGGGCTGATGCGCAACGTGGCTGACCGGACCGCCGTCATGTACCTTGGAAAAGTCGTGGAACTGGCGCCCACGGAGCGACTCTTCACCCGACCGCTTCACCCTTATACTCAGCTCCTATTATCTTCCATCCCCGTGGTGTCCGCAGAGGATGAGGCGGTCCGGCCAAGGGCGGTGGTGGTGGAGGGTGAAATGCCCAGCCCGGTGGACATCCCCCGGGGCTGCAGCTTCAGCTCGCGTTGTCCCTCCGCGTCCGCCAGGTGCCGGGCGGAGGAACCAGCAGCGGTGGAAATGGTCGAGGGACACCTGGTCAAGTGTCACCTGGTTACGGCTCAGGGGTGATTGGCGGATGAGAGAAGTCAAAGTTGGACTCCTCCAGATGGAGTGCATCCTGGGCGATGTTGGGGCTAATCTGGACCGGGCCGAACGACTCATCGCCGAGGCGGCCAAGCAGGGAGCGCAGGTGGCGTGCCTGCCCGAGATGTCCACCACGGGCTACAACCCGGCCTTGCTGGGCGCAAGGTTTGCCGACCTCGCCGTCCAGCCGGGCGGGCCGGAGGTGCAAAGGCTCAGGCGGGCCGCGACCGCCCATGGTCTGTGGCTGATCGCCCCGGCGGTGGAGCGGCGGGAAGACGGCCGCCTGTACAACTCAGCGCTGGTGATCTCTCCCCAAGGTGAACTGGTCGGGTCCTACGCCAAGACCCACCTCTGGGCCGGGGAGAGACTCTACTTCACCCCCGGCCAGAGCTTCTTGACCATCGAGACGCCGTTCGGCCACTTTGGAGTGATGATCTGCTACGACGCCGGGTTCCCCGAAGTAGCCCGGGCACTGATGCTGAAGGGGGCGGAACTCATCTTTCTTCCCGCTGCGTGGCGCATCCAGGATAAGGACATCTGGGACCTTAACATCGCTCAGCGAGCTCTGGAGAACACTCTGTTCGTAGCGGCAGTGAATCGCGTTGGGCAGGAGGGCGACCTTCACCTCTTTGGCAATTCCAAAGTGGCCGACCCGCGCGGCCGGGTGTTGTTCGAACTACCGGCGGACCGTGAGGCCGTGGCCGTCGTTTCCGTCAACCTTGACCTGGTGGCGGAGTTGCGCCGGGAGATCCCTTACCTGCGGGATCGGCGGCCCGACCTGTACAGCGAAGCCCTCTGACCCCGTCCGGAAGATCCGCCATTCTCTCAGTTCGTCGGCGGTTCGGCGGCTCACAGGGAGGCGCCCTTCTTCATCACCACTCGAGCTGCCAGGTTGTTGCCCCACTCACCCCAGGTTCTGGGCGGCAGGCCGTACAGTAGTGCGGCGAGAAAGCCGGCATTGAAAGCATCGCCAGCCCCCGTGGTATCGACTGCGGCGACTTCTCTCGTAGGACACTCCATGACCAGCGCTTCGCCCGCCTTGACCACGGCGACCTTCGCGCCGCGCTGTCCCAGCTTCAGTCCCAGACGGTGTACCCGGCGCAGAGTCAATCCGATTGCGTCCTCCAGGCGATCGCAGCCCGTCAGCGTTTGCAGCTCAGCCTCATTGGAGAGGAGGATGTCAGCCAGCGCCAGTACCCTCTCCACGACTCGACGGTCCACCTGGCTGATCACCGGCGTCGGGTCGAAGGCGACCAAACCTCCGCCCTCCTTTACCCGGCGGGCAGCGGCAAGGTACACCTCCGCCTGGTCGCGGTGCTGCAGGCCGTATCCCGACACGAAGAGCAAAGGGGTTCTATTCAGGACCAGTTCAAGCCCCGTCGTCAGTTCGACCGGCGTGGCCGAACTGCCCCGGTAGGAGAACATGGTCCGCTCAGCGTGCGCGTCGACCAACGAGAGGACATACCCCGTCCTGCCTTGGCGTTGCAGAAATGAAGTGTCCACCCCTCGCTCCGCCAGGTGCCGCCGTAAGCGCTCGCCCTCGTTATCCTCCCCGACTACACCCACAAGAGCGCTCGACACGCCCAGTAGGCTTAGCCCCACGCTGGTATTGAGGCCCGCCCCGCCCGGGTGCACTTCCCAGGAATGGATCACGGCATCTCCGCCTGCCGGCGGCAGCGCTTGGATTTGGACGACGTAATCGACCAGGAGGTCGCCCAGGACGATCACGGGCGGCCCCGCATACGGCCGCGGCGGCTGGAACTCCCTCAACATGGCCCCAACCGGCTGGCGATCTGCCCGGCCAGACGGGCGTTGTTCACGGCCAAAGCCATGTTGGCCCGCAAGCTCGCTCCGTCGGTCAACCGCCGGATCTGCTCCAGGATGAAGGGCGTGACGAGCTTCCCCTTCACCCCTTGGACCGCCGCCATGCTCTGCGCCCGCTCGATGGCGTCGCTGATCGTCCGAGTGTCACCGGCCTGCGCAGAGGGGACAGGATTGGCGACCAGGATGCCCCCGGGGAGGTTCCGCGACCATTTGACTCTGGCGAAGCCGATGATTTCGCTGACATCGTCCAGCCGATAGGGTACCTTGAAGCCGGTGTGCGGGACATAGAAGCCGGGAAAGTCGTCCGTTTGGTAGCCGATGACCGGGACGCCCAACGTTTCCAGGAGTTCGAGGGTGTTTCCGATGTCCAGGAAGGACTTCGCCCCGCTGCAGACCACCATCACGCTAAACCGCGACAGCGCCACCAAATCCGAGGAGATGTCCATGGTCCCCCCCGGATGGACGCCGCCGATGCCGCCGGTGGCGAACACCCTGATGCCTGCCGCCTGCGCCACCGCCATGGTCCCGGAGACGGTCGTACCACCGGTCAGTCCCTTCAGCTCTACCCACGGCAGGTCGCGCATTCCGACCTTGACCACGTCCTTGCGCTGAGCCAGCTGCTCAAGCTCTTCTCGCTCCAGCCCGACCCGGACCTTCCCGTCGACGACCGCGATCGTGGCTGGCACGGCGCCTTCGTCCCGGATCGCCTCTTCCATCGCTAGAGCCGTCTCAAGGTTCTGCGGCCAAGGCATGCCCTGGCAGATGATGCTCGACTCGAGGGCAACGACTCGGCTCTCCGGAAGGCCGCGGCGAACTTCTTCCGATACCCGGTAACCATCAGTCATATCTCTTACGTCTCCTTTCCCGCGAGACCCAGCCAAATCGGATTCGCGCCAATCGTTAGACATCCGTCGGAGAGTCACCTTCCGGTCCCTTGGGACCAACACGATTTCCTCTGGCCTGGTGTGCAGCGTGAGGCCGAGCATCAGGCCGGACAGCCCCGCGTCCATGAGCGGGCTGCGATTCCCGTTGTTCCCCCACCGCCGCCTAGCCGCACTCGTAGCCGTAGAAGCCTGGCAGGATCCCGTCCCGCACGACGCCGGCCATTCGTTGGGTGAACTTCAACCCCTCGAGGTTCACCATGTGACAAGTGGAGGTGCCCATGATCAGCACCATCGGCCCGGCGATGGCCACGACGCAACCAGGTACGCCGGCATGGGCATCGATAAGCGCCGCTGAGACAGGTATCCCAGCTTTCAGCCCCAGCCTCGCCGCCATGCCGGTCGTGAGCCGCCCAGCCATCCTCTCTGGAGCGAGGAGACGTCCGGCCCTTGTACCCCGCGGCGCAGGTATTCCGCACTTCAGTCCCGGTCAACCGCCAGACCACCCAGTCGCCGCCCTCGATGAACCGGCCGGTCGCGGCGAAGACCTCCGGATCCGTGCCACGACCTTATCACTTCGGGATTGATCGCCCCGGCTTCAAGAGGTGGGGCGAACGGAGCCCCCAGAGCATGGCGCAAGGCTAGGCTGACCTGTCCGCCGGCACGTGCCCAACCTTCGTAAGTGTTGCACCGCCTCAGCAAAGAAATCGGACCGTCCGAAACTGCCCGATTTAAGCACCAAGAGCATCTCTCGCTCGCCCAGCGACTGGCTGCTCGGCAGCCCGGGTTGGATCTCTTCCAGGACCAAGTTACCAGTGATTCCGAGCCGGTGAAGGACCATGGCCGAGGTATCTCCTCCGCCCACGACGAGGCCCTTGAGGTCCAGTGACGTTACGGCGACCGCTGTTATTTCCGCCAGGGAGCGGGAAATGGTGCGACTGGTCTCCACTTCACTCAGGTTCAGTTCTCTGCCTCTGGCCATGGTCGCCACGACCTCCGCCGGGCTGTTGGTTACGCACAGCAGGGTGTCCCGCCCGGCAGCTAGATAGCCCTTTAGCTCCTCCACCGCCTCAGCCGTGGCTTCCGCCCGTTCCGCCGCTGTGAGCAGATCAAGGGTGTTCAGCTTCACGACTGGCCAGCCCAGCCCGGCCAGGTGATCGCATTGTTGGCGGGTCTGTGGTGTCACGCTGCCAGCCACCACCAGGATCCCCTGCTCTTCCGGGATGCGGACCCGTATGTCCGGCCGGCCGGCTGGACGGTCGGGCAGAAATTCCGGCAGGAACTCGGCCAGCGCCGAACTTCCGCCAAGCGTCTTCTCGCGGGCGGCGACGGCAGCAATAAGCCGCAGGTCACGGTCATCGAGGGCGTCGCAAAGGACATAACCACCCGCCGCCCGCACTGCTTCGACCCGTGCGGCGAGAGCGCCCTCCCGGATCTCCTCCAGGTGCACGACCACCACCTGGCGGGACGACTGCCGCTGGACGACCCTTGGCAGGTAAGAGTCGGACATGGGGTTCACTGGGTCCTGTGCGAACTCTGACTCGGAGAGCAGGCGGCGGTGCACGAAATGGTAGCCGTGCAGGGTCTGCCGGCCGTTCTGGGGAAACGCCGCTACCAGCAGGGCGGATTTGGCGCCCAACTCGTCAACCATGGCGTCAAACTCGGCGCCAACGTTGCCCCGAAACACGGAACACGTCTTCTTGAAGTAAAGGGAACAACCAAACTCCTTCAGTTTCGCGGTGGCCTGCCGGACCTTGGCGTAGGCCGTGACAGGCGGATCGTAACGGCTCTCCGTGTTCAGGATGCAGACCTGGATCCCGCTCTCCAGCAGATCCTGCCCTTTCAAGGTCGCGTAGTCCGAATAGACTACCGTCCGGTAACCGTGTTTGGTGAACATGATCCCTATGTCGTTGGCGCCGGTCACGTCGTCGGCTACGATTCCGATCATGGCTGCTCATCCCCCCTGAGCAGGCTCACCGCCTCCGCCAGAGCCGCCTGGTGGCCTACGTTGCCCGGGAAGATGACGTAGTGCAGTCCGGGGAAGCGGGTCTCAACGCCAAGCCGCCAGACAGGCACTCCAGGGAGAAGTTGCCCCGCTACATAGGCCCGTTTGACGCCGAGTCCTTCGGTCGCCACCACGCTTGAAGTGATTCCGCCCTTGGCCACGACGAAGCGCGGGCATGTGGGCAGGTCCTTCACGACCCGGGCCAGGGTACCGGAAACGAGCTGCGCTAGAGCCAGATTCTCCTCCGGGGTATCAAACCGGAGCACCTCTCGGCTGGTATACACGACCACATCATGGCCGGCGCGCCAGGATGCCGCGACCGCGGCGAGGACCCGGGCAAGTTCCTTCTGCCGGGCGGTCGGGTCAGCAGCTACCAGGGGCACCGAGAGTTCCACTCCGTCCACGTAAGGGAGTTCAAGTAGGGCTGCCAGCTGCTCGCTGCTCTTGCTGACGTGCGACCCGACGATAATCAGCCCCCGAGCGCCTGTCGCATGCGACCCCAAGAGATCCTCCTGCGTGAGGAGGGGCCGCGGTTCAAGGCCGGCGCGCGCCCGGACGAAAGAGGCGGCCGTACGGAAGAGGAACCGCCTTCCCTGGCAGTGCGGGTCAAGCAGACCCTGCACGAAGAGCTCCAGGTCGGGATAAGAGACGGCGTTGACAATCCCAACCCGCCCTCGGCTCAGCGCGGCAAGTTTCCCGACCACGGCGGACGTCCCACCCAGGCGCAGGTCTTCGATGGAGACTGAAACGACCTCCTCCGCCTTCACCTGCCCGCCGGTCTTCTCTTCCACCCATTCGGGAAGTCTGGACGCGCGATACCCGAAAGCCGTGTCTTTAGCAAACTCGGTCTCACCGGCTGGCACGAGCCAGTCTCCTTCCTGAACCCAGTGCACGTCGTAGGCGGTGTACCGTCCACCCTCCAAGAAGAACGGGATGAGTAGATCACCGTCAAAGCTCCAGCCCAACGAGTTTTCCAGCGCCTGTCGGAGAACCTCCGTCTCGCCCGGGTAATGACCTCTCAGCGTCGAGTCGCTGCGACTCACCACGTCGAACTCCGCGCCAAGTTCTCTGGCTGCCCGGCCGAGGTTCCGCCCGATCTCCCGGTTCAGCTCCTGTGCCCGAGCCAGCGGGAAGCTGCGCGAGTTGGTCAAGATGTAAAACACGGGGGGTTTTCCGGCCATGACCTCCCGCAAGGTGTCTACGGACCAATCGGTGACGACCTCAATTCCGTGTACCGTTTGGGTCCCGGTCGGGTCGTCGTCTAATACTACCAGCATCCGGGCGCTTGCGATACGTCTTCTAAGCAGACTTATGTCTACCTCCGGAGGAGAGGGCAAGGCGGCCAGGAGCTCCTCGGCACGGACGCGCTGCAACACACCTTCCAACCCCCAACAAAAGCCCGCTTAGTCCAACACCAGGATGTCCGGTCGGTGGAACCTCCGGCCTCGCGCCTCCACCTCGATGAGCGGCCATGAGCCGTCACCACAAGTAAGGCAATCCAGTGCCGCGCCGCCCGGCTGGCCGGAATCCTCATGCACCAGGTAGGTGTCCTCCGACTTGGTCCCCGCGATGGAGGGGTTCCAGGCCACGGCCTGCGGGCTGTGAAGAACTTCTTGGCTCCGTGGCTCAGCCTTGTACTCACGGCCGAGATACCCGGCAGTTCCCCCTTGGTGATGCCGCTCCTCCTCGCCCGGGAATCCCTGTTCAGCATAGGCCCGGCGGGCCCTTTCGAAGATCTCAGCCATCGTCATCCCAGGTAGGGAACTGGCCAGGATCTCGGCCTCCACCTTCAATACGGCGTCGTGACGGTGTCTCAGATCCTTGGGCAGTGGCCCGAAGTGCACGAGCCGGGTGGCCGAAGCGATCAGACCCCCAAACTTGGCACAGGTGACAAGCATGCACGACTCTCGAATCTCCTTGGCGGTGGGGATAGGATGTCTATAGCGGGCAATGCGCTCGTCGGCGGCGACCAGCGTGACAGTCGGCAAAAGGCCCAGAGCCAGAAGCTTACTGTTGAGCGCTGCGGCGACCTCGTGCTCGGTCTGCCCCGGGCGCACGCCTCGGGCCGCCTCCTCCAGCGCTCTCCCGGTCCTCTCCCCGAGCCAACGGAAACGTTCGACCTCAGGGCCGGTCAACCGGTAGCGCAGCCGGCTGAAATGTTCGCCGACAAAGCGGACGGGTGAGGCGGTGTCGTCTGCCCCTAGCACCGCGCTGAGGAAAACCTCCCTGGCTTGCTCCCATAGTCCCCGGTACCACGGCCGGACTTCCACCCTGACCGGCACCGGTGCCAACCGCAAGTAATCGGCGAGGGCCTCCTCCACGACTCGGGGCGCCTCTACGGCATCTACCAAGGCCGTAACCCGCTCCCCTTCGACCACCAGCACGCAGGAGCCAGTCGGCTTATCGAGTCCGACGTGAATGTCGGCGCCCCCGGTGTACCAGGCCACGTTGGCCTGCGTCGCAAGCACCACCCCGTCCAGACCGTGGTTAGCCAGAAAGGCTGCCACCCGTTCGTGTTTCTCGACCAGTTCTTCATGTACCGGCGCTACCATCCTTAGAACCTCCGCCACCATGCTAATCGGTCAGCTTTCAGTCCTCCGCCACCACGAAGGCCTTTGCGGCGTCGAACCCCACCATTACCGGGCCTGCCTCTCTGGCTCCTCCTGAAAAGGCGGTCGCATCCAGGCGCAAGTCCAGCCCGCCAGCGTGCAAGTTGTATCGGATGGTCGAACCGAGGAAAGTGTGACTTATCAGTTCAGCGGCGAGGCGGTTCGGCCCCGCCTCTTCGCCCGCAAACTCCAGGCCTTGCGGGCGTACCATCACGAAGCAGCGGTCCCCCACCTTAAGGTGCTCATTGCCCTGTTTCGCGGTGAATACCCCCAGATCCGTTTCGACTACGAACTGCCCGGAACGGCGGTCCACGAGTTTCCCCGGGAACATGTTGGCCACGCCGATGAACTCCGCCACGAACCGGCGCTGGGGCCGGAAATAGAGGTCGCTGGGAGAACCAACCTGAGCCAGTATACCCCCGCTCATCACCGCGATCAGGTCGGACACCGCCATGGCTTCCTCCTGGTCGTGGGTGACGTTGACTACCGTGAGGTTGAGCCGCCGTTGAAGCTCTCGGATCTCCGTCCGAATTTCCACGCGGAGTCGGGCGTCCAAGTTGCTCAGGGGCTCATCGAGGAGGATGATAGTCGGGTCCAGGACGAGGGTCCGGGCCAGGGCCACCCGCTGCTGCTGCCCCCCGCTGAGTTGCCCGGGCGAGCGGTCTGCAAAGCGATTCAGGTCCAAGAGGCCCATGACCCGGTCGCACCGCTGGTCAACCTCCCGCCGGGGTATTCTCCGCAATTTCAGACCATAACCGATGTTCTCCCGCACCGTCATGTGTGGGAACAAGGCGTAGTCCTGGAACACCATCGGCGTGTGGCGCCGGTGCGGGGGAACTCCGTTCATTCGCTTGCCCTCGATCCAGACTTCGCCTTCATCGGGTTCAAAGAAGCCGGCGATCACTCTGAGCAGGGTAGTCTTACCGCAGCCGCTGGGGCCGAGCAGAGTGACGAAGGCGCCCCGCGGTATCTCTAGGCAAACCTTCTGCAGCACGTTGTGAGTGCCGAAGCTCTTCGTGACATCAAGCAGGCGAACATGTGCCTCCACGTTTCTACACCCCTCATAGACTTTGACTTACAGCTCGAGGCCCTGTCCCATCCTCTTCAGAATGCCCACGCCGAGAGAGAGGAGCATCAGTGCGATGGCCAGGAGTACGAAGGAGAGAGCAGCTGCAATGCCCCATTCCCCACCGTCGACGAGGGCGAGAATGTCGGTCGTGGCCATGGTGGTCCGGGGCGTGACAAGGAAGATCACGACACTCAGGCAGGTGACATTGCGGAGGAAGGTTACGGTTCCTCCGGAAAGCAGGGCCCCGCCGAGGAGCGGCACAGTGACGTCCAGGACGGACCGGGTCGGGTTGGCGCCCATGTTGGCCGCGGCATTCTCCAGTTCTGCGGACAGTTGCGCCAGACTGGCGGAGACGTACCTGTAGGCGGTGGGCAGGTTCCATAAGGCCAGCGCTAGGATGATGATCAGGGGGGTCCCGGTCAACCGCAGCGGTTCACTATTGAAAGCCACAACGTAACCCAGTCCAAGGATGATGCCGGGCACGGCCCCGGGGACCGTGGACACGAAGTCGAAAGCCGCAGGCACTGGTAGGCGGCGCCGGCTCACCAGGTAGGCCACTATGGTGGCCAGCACAACCGAGAGGATGGCGGCAGCAAAAGAGTATTCCATCGTGTGAATCAGGGCCGGCATCCGGCGCGCGAGCGTGACGAAGTTACGCAGGGTAGGCGAGTAGTCGAACCCCCAGGCCCGGCTGAAAGCGCCGTAGGCCAGGATTCCGTAGACAGCCACGATGGCGAATCCGGCCGCATACGCCAAAATGGTCGTCATAATGCTCAGCCACCGAGGAGGTGCAGGATGGGCCTGTGCCGAGACTTTCCCGGAGATCGTCACGTAACTCCGCTTGCCCAACCACATACGCTGGAACGCGAAGAGAGCAATGGTCGGTACCAGAAGCAGCGAGGCCAGGACGGCGGCCGCCGCCAGGTCGTACCACCCCGTGATCTTCATGTACGCCAGGGTGGGCAGCACGCTGTAATCGCCGGCGATGATCACCGGGTTGCCGAAGTCGGCTAGAACGGAGATCCCGACCAAGAGGAGAGCCGCCGTCAAGCCTGGTTTGGACAAGGGTAGGGTTACGTCCCAGAAAACGCGTATCTTCGAGGCACCCATGTTACTGGCGGCCTGCTCCAGGTTCCCCGGGATAGACCTGAGTACGTTGGCCAAGGTCAAGTAAGCAAGGGGGAAAAAGGTGACCGTCTCGACCAGCCACAACCCTTTCCACCCGTAAATGTTCAAAGTTATGTCGAGCAGCTTGTTGGTAATGAGGCCGTTCCGCCCGAACAGGAGGATATATGAGATGGAAACGACGAACGGCGGGGCGAGAATTGGAAGCAGGGCCAGAAAGTGCAAAAGCCCGCGTCCAAATACTTTGACTCTAACCGCGGCGTAGGCGTAAGCGAAGCCCAGGACTGTTGCTGAGACCCCTACCAGGGCGGCCATGACGATGCTGTGCCATAGAGCCTCGGCCCAACGCTCGGTCTTGAGGACGTATGCCCACTGCGAGAGCGTGGGGTAGGTCAGGACCCGGGCTAATGGCCACAAGAGGAGAAGCCCCAGAAGAACACTAAGGCCTACCCCGCAGGCCACCTTCCCCCACACCCGACCCGTAAGTCTGGCCCTCCGTACCCTGGTGCTCAGTGCCGTGCTGTTCACCGTGTTGCTCACAAGGGTTCCCCCCGACAAACCTGGTTGGATGTCTCTACCGGCAAGGGATGGGTGTCCGCCCGGTTGACCCCGGGCAGACACCCTTTCTTTCTCACTCTGGTTTACTTGTTCATCAGCTCGGCGAACCGCTTGGCCAGCCGGTCCTGGTTTTTGGTGACCCAATCGAAATCATACTTGACGAGCTTCACCGAGGACAGCGGCGGCATGTTCTTCGGCGGCTTGACGTCCGGACGAGTGGAGTAACGGTGTGAGAACTCGGTGGAGCGGGAACCCTCTTTCTGGCTGAGCACCCAATCGACAAAGATCTTGGCGTTCTCTAGGTTCTCAGCGCCCTTCAGGATCGAAACCCCACCGACTTCGTAAGCAGTGTCACGCGGCACGATAACCTTCAGCGGATAACCTGAATCCGCTTTCATGACGGCGTCGTGAACCCAGGCCAAGCCGATTGGGTACTCGCCGGTAGCCACCAGGTTCGTCGGGCCGGCCGATGAACTCTGATACTGGGCGACGTTCTTGGTGAACTTGGCGAGATAATCCCAGGCCTTGCCTTCGTCACCGAACCGGAAGATTTGGTTGGCGATGAAGGCCGAAGCGGCGCCAGAAGTGGCCGGGTTGGCGTGGACATACTTGCCCTTGTACGCCGGATCGAGCAGGTCGTCCCAAGTCTGCGGCAGGGCTACGCCGGGAAGCTCCTTTTTGAAGGCAGCCTCGTTGATCACCAGGCCGAGGATCCCGATGTAGTAGCCGGTCCAGCGATGCTGCTCGTCTTTGAACCGGGCGTCAATCACCTTGGAGTTGGGGGATTCGTAGGGCACCAGGAGGCCATTTCTGGCCAGCTCGTCGTGGAACTGGATTGACCCGCCCACCAAGACGTCCGCCTGAGGGGCGCCGTTCTCCGCCTTGATGCGCGTGGTGGCTTGACCGATGGAAATCACGACCGCCTTCAGGTCCAAGCCGGTGTCCCTCTTGAAGGCTTCCTGCATCGGAGCGATGTCTTTGTCGATCAACGCGGCATAAACGACGACTTCTCCGGACTTGGCGTGTGCAGCCAGGGACATCGACGCCAGCGAACCGATCAGAATGCATAGGAACAGAAACGCCAGTCTGCTCTTCATCACGAAATGTCACCCCATTCTTGCCTTGATCTAGAGCTCGCCCTGCAACCCTGCAACTGCCTTCGAGTGTGGCTCAGCCTTTCGCTTGATGGCGTCGCCTCCTTCCGCACTAGAACGTGGTACACGGGATGTTAAGGATTGAACAAAGTTCAGCCAATTCGCCAGCCACGTCCTCCCAAACTAGAGCGAAGTGATGCTCGAAGCCGGAGTAGATTAGGGCATCCAGGAATTCCCCGACCGGCTTGAATAGCCTGACCTCGACGCTTGTCCCATGGAAGCGGTTGGGCTTGTCGAGAGCCTCCCCCCGGGCAATGAACATGCGGAAGCCATTCCGGCTCTGGCCTAACCGGGCGATGGTCACCTGGCCACCCTTTAGGCCGTTGTTCAAAGCCAAACCGAAGTGCCGGTTGGGCTGAACTCCGGCTACCGGCCCGCTCAGTCGGGAGGCGAGCGAGTACGCCCCGAAGCCGCAGTGCCAGAAGATGGCAGTGTTGTTCTCCCGGTCCGCGTAGACCAAGTCCCCAAAGTAGGTGGGCTGCCCCGTCAAGCAATACTGCATTAGCATGGTGACCGCTCCAGGCAAGTCGCTCTCGCAGGCTGCCGGAAGCCCTTCGTCGGTGAGCCGTGACAAGGTCGAGCAGGCAGCTGCCTTGTACTCGCTGAACGTCTCCGGCCAGCATCGCATGGCGACCGCCGCAGCCTGCGCCTCCGCGAGCATGTCCCGCAGGGCAACATAGAGTTGAGCGGACTTGATCACCTGCTCCGGAACAAGCTGGTCCAAATCCTTAAGGGTCTTGCGGTCCGCCTCGATCACGGGGAGGTATCGCTCGGACGGCACCATAGAAGCTTTCTGAAACAGCGTTGCAAGGTCCAGATGAACGACCCTCGGTCCGACCAAGCGCAGCAGCTCGAGGGAATTCACCGCGGAAGTGTAGAATCCGGGCGGGGGATTGCCCACCTCAGCTACCACAGCAGTACGTAGGCGTCGAGCAGTTACCGCTGCCGTGAGCCATCGCCCTGCGTCTTTGGAGGCCTGTGGATCGCCGGGGAGGGCGTAGGTGTACTGGAAGCGTCGCCCAAGAGCAACCAGCAGGCTGCTTGCGAGGTTCGCCCCGGTCAATGAGTTCAACCTCAACCTTCCGCCGAGTTCCGGTTCGGGCAGTGCCCAGAGGAGTAGCGGAACGTCCAGCTCCTGGACTATCCGGGTAAGGAACCGTCCGTCCACGAAGGTGGAGAATTGGATTATCAGAGCGTCGGCAGAGGCATCCCTGTACTGGGCTGCCAAGCGCCCAGCGTCTTCCGGGTCGGTCACCAGCTGGGCAGGGTGCATGACCTCGCAACCCAATCGTTCCACTAACGCTATCGTGTCTCGGTATAGACGCAATGCAAGGTCGGTATCGAAGCCCGGTCGAGCCACGCCCAGGAGTATGACCTTAGCTCGTTCCATCTTTCGTCATCCCTTCCACTTCGCCAGCGTAGCCGAGGCTCGCTTTCATCATGGTGCCTGATAGTCTGTAAGCGGTTCTCCGATCAAGGGCTCGGCGTAGGCCCGGACCATCTCTTCGTTCAGGGTGTCCCCGATAAAGAAGCTGTCGGGCAGCACTCGCTCGACGCCGGCCACGCTCTCGAGCGGGAAGGATGTAACCCGAACGCGATATGGGCCCTCTTCCCGCACGAACCCGAGCATCTTTCCTGCCTCACCGGAGAGTAGAGCCCTGACTCCCTCCCGCCCGATCAGTTCGGCCTCGGCCCGATCGGTGCTGGAGACCGCCAGGGCACTGCGCTGTAGGACACCCGGCTTGTCATAGCGGACGCGACAGCCAAGTTCCGTATGGACAAGCTTCGCCAGGACGTGACCCACTCCGGCGGCATACCCAGGCAAAGGGCGGCCAAGGTCGTCCCGCATGATGAACCCCGATTCCTCGGCCAGGAGGGTGCCCGCACTGGTACGCAGGCCCTCCGAGGCCACGACCACCACACCGCCATACTTCTGAAGGGCATGTGTCAGTCCTGTTAGAAAAGTTTGTTTGCTGAACGTCCGCTCTGGGGTGAGAACGAGGCACGGCCCGTCCTCCTGGCGGCGCCTGGCCAGCAGCGCGGCTGCCGCTAGCCAGCCAGTGTTGCGCCCCATAACCTCGATAATCCGAACCGGTTCCGCGGGCAGGGAACGCAGGTCCCAGACGCAGTCCTGCACCGCCCGGGCAACAAACCGGGCAGCCGACCCGTAGCCCGGAGAGTGGTCGGTAAGCGCCAGGTCGTTGTCGATAGTTTTTGGCAGACCCAGCACAAGTAGCTCGTAGTTCTGACGACGGGCCTCCTCACCCAAACGAAGCGGCGTCAGCATGGAACCGTTGCCACCGATGAAGAGCAGGTGGTGAACATCACGGCTTCGCAGAAGGGCAACGACCGTCGCGAGGTCGCTGTCACTCACCGCCGTGCGCGAACTGCGGAGTACGATACCCGGCGTCTCGGGCAATCGGGAGAGGATCCCCTCCTCCCAGGACAAGAGGTCCACCCAATCTCCACTTCGCAGCCCTGCGAAACCGCCTTTGACACCGAGCACGCGATCGAAGACACCAACCGATTGGCACTCCCTGATGATGCCATAAAGCGTGGCGTTTATGACTGCGGTTGGTCCCCCGCTTTGGGCCACCAGCAATGATTGTCCCATTGGGCACCTCTCCGTTGCTCATCGTTCTCGAGCCGTGCCTGCAGCGAGAAACAGTCAACTCCGTACATTTGCTATCGTTATCGTAACACAACAGAAGAGAACTGTAAAGCCCAGCAAATCCCCCGAGAACTCGCGGAGAGGGCAAGCAAGCCATGCCAAGCCTCTGAGTGGGCGTTGGACTGCAGCTGGAGATGTAGCTGCAACCTGAACGTTTAGTTTCGGTCTTATTCCATGTTGACTGTATGCGTTCGCAGTGATACAGTGAGGGTGAGCAATTCCCGCAGAGAATGAGGATGGTCACGTGTTGACAGCGGAACGCCTTGCCCTCATCCAGCAGATAGTGCGACGGCAGTCGTCCGTCAGCGTAGCGGAGCTTGCCCGCCTCTGCAACACCTCCGAGGTGACGATCCGTCGTGACCTAACCCAACTTGAACAGGAAGGGATCGTCACCCGGGTGCGAGGTGGGGCAATCCTGGCTGACTTGGCGCCGGAATTCTTGGCCAGCCGGTTTGAAGAACACCGCGCCGTCAACTATCCTCAAAAGAAGGCTATCGGAGAAGCTGCTGCTGGGCTGATCAAGCCCGGTGACACCATTCTAGTGGATGCGGGAAGCACCACCTTGGAACTGGTGCGTCATCTCGCCGGGCGGTGCGGGCTGACGGTGATCACGACGTCAATCAGGATCGCCGAAGAACTCGAACAGGTTACAGGCGTCAACACCATCTTGACCGGCGGTACTCTCCGCTCACGCACCACCTCCCTGGTTAACCCGATGTTGGAGCAGAGCCTGGCGTCCGTAATTGCCTCCAAAGCCTTCCTGGGAATGTCCGGCGTATCGACGGAACACGGGTTTACCACCGGTGACTTCGCCGAAGCAGATGTGAAGAGGCAGTTGATCGCTCATGCCCGGGAGATCATCGTCCTGGCAGATAACAGCAAGCTGGGAAGGGTATCGCCGGCCTTTGTTGCCAAACTAGACCAGGTTCATCTTCTAGTCACCGATGAGGGGGCAGCTCGCGAAGACGTTCAGAATCTGGAAAGCCACGGTCTGAAGGTCCTGATCGCCAAAGTTAATCAGCCCCGTTAGCGCAACCACTCTGGGAGGGAACACCGTGCTAGTCGAAATGTGCGTTCTGTTACGCGATGCGCAGGCCAGATCCTACGCCGTTGGGTCTTTCGACGCGCCCAGCCTCGAGACCGCCTACGGTATCCTGGAAGCGGCTCAGGCAGAGAAGTCGCCGGTCATTGTGGCTGTACCCGAGAACTTCATGAACCTTTGCCCCTTCGAGGAGTACATAGGAGCCGTTCGGCGGTGTGCTGAGCCGCTCGATATTCCCGTGGCCCTCCTCCTCGATCACGGGAAAAGCTACGAAACCTGCATCCGCGCGGTTAAGGCCGGGATGACCTCCGTCATGTTCGACGGTTCCAGTCTTCCCTGGGAGGAGAATGTGGCCACCACCTCCCGCCTCGTCGAGTACTGCCGACCTCGAGGAGTAGCTGTCGAGGGGGAGATCGGGCAGGTCATCCGGGCGGCCGACTTTGTGGCTGACGTCACCGAGATCGAGCGGCACTTGACCACGGCGTCGGAGGCCATTGAGTTTGCCCGCCGGACCGATGTGGACGCCTTGGCTATCGCGGTCGGCACCGCCCACGGTCAGTACCGGGGAACGCCTCGCATCCACTACGACGTGATTGCCTCTGTCCGTAACGCCATCGATGTCCCCCTGGTGCTTCACGGGGGATCGGCCACAGGCGACGAGGCCTTGCAGGAAAGCATTCGCCACGGCATCGCGAAGATCAACATCTACACGGACATGTCGCTGCGCGCCGTGACCCAGGTGCGGGAACTCCTGAACAACGAGCGCGCCTATGCCCGCTATAACGATGTCGTGCTGCAGGGGCGACAAGCGTTCCGGGAGGTCGCCGCTCATTACATGCGAGTCTTTGGTTCTTCGGGCAAGGCTGAGGGCGTCAAGGTCGCTTGAGAGCATAGAATCTGAGAGGGGATGAAGAAGACGATGGTCGCCAGTTCCACCCGCAGCGTCGCGGTCGTACATACGGGTCCGGTCACGGTCGAGCCCCTAAAACAACGGTTCGCCCGTTTCTTGCCTGACGTCAGGGTAATCAACATCATGGACGATAGCCTTCTCAATGACGTGAGGGCCGCCGGGCGCGTGACGGAATCTGTCGTCAAAAGGATGTGCGCCTACTTCGCATTAGCCGAGTCGATGGGCGTCGATGCCATCCTAAACGCCTGCTCCTCGGTAGGTGAGACCGTACCAGTGGCGCAACGGATGATTTCGGTCCCAATCTTCCGGGTCGACCGTCCCATGGCCGAGCGCGCCGTGTCTCTCGGTCAGCGCATCGGCGTTGTTGCGACGGTCTCTACAACCCTGGACCCCACGGCGCGGCTGGTGCGGGAAGTGGCCACGGAAGCCGGTCGCCAGGTTGAGATCGTCAGGGGGCTGTGCGACGGAGCACTCGACCTTCTCCTGGCTGGAAAGGCGACAGAACATGACCAGGTCGTCTTAGAGAAAGTCCGCCAACTTGCCCAGGAAGTGGACGTAATCATCTTGGCCCAGGTTTCGATCGCTCGTCTCGTTCCGAGCATCGGTGACGACATCAAGGTACCCGTGCTATCGAGCCCGGACAGCGGAGTAGAACAGATCCGGGCGTTTTTCAAGGCTTGAGAAGAAAGGGACAGCAACGATGTCCACCGGGAAATCGCTCAACGTCGGCTTGGTTGGCACCCGATTCATGGGCAGGGCGCACAGCCACGCCTTTCGGGACCTCCCGATGTTTTTCGACACAGAGCTGATTCCCGTGTTGAAAGCGATCTGCGGTCAGGATGAGGAGAACGCCCGCCGGGTGGCCCACAGATTCGGATGGGAAAGCATCGAGACCGATTGGCGGAAGCTTGCGGCTAGAGAAGACATCGATCTCATTGATATTTCGACGCCCAACGACCTGCACAAGGATATCGCCCTGGCTGCCGCCGCCCACGGCAAACATATTTTCTGCGAGAAGCCACTGGCGACCAACCTGGCCGATGCCCGCCAGATGCTGGCTGCGGTGAAGGCGGCCGGCATCCGGCACATGGTCGGCTTCAACTACCGCTTCTGCCCTGCCGTCCAACTCGCCAAGAAGCTGCTCAGTGAGAACGCCCTGGGCCGCCTTTACCACATCCGGGCGCAATACCGCAACGACCGCCTGCTCGACCCGGACGAGCCTCTCCGCTGGCGGTTGCAGAGGGAGCGCGCCGGGGCGGGCGCTTTAGGCGACATCGGTTCCCACATGGTGGACCTCGCGCGGTTCCTGGTCGGCGAGTTTGCCGAGGTGACAGGTCTTCAGGAAACTTTCGTCAAGAAGCGGCCGCTCTCGGACGGCCCCCCGGGGTCGCAGGGCGAGGTCACAGTTGACGACGCCACTCTCTTCCTCGCCCGGTTCACGAACGGGTCCATCGGGACCTTCGAAACAACCCGTTTCGCGGCCGGCCGCAAGAACTACAACGCGTTCGAAATCAATGGCAGCGAGGGCAGTCTCCGCTTCTGCTTTGAGCGGATGAACGAGCTCGAGTACTTCAACCGCCGGGATCCGGTGGAGGTCCAGGGGTTCCGCACTATCCTCGTTACGCAGCCTTCTCACAAGTACCTGCCATCCTGGTGGGGTAGCGGACACGTCCTCGGTTATGAGCACACCTTCATCCATGAAGTCTACGAATTGATGCGGGCGATCGACGGAGGATACGACCCCACTCCCAACTTTGAGGACGGCGTAAGGTGCCAGGAGGTTCTGGCAGCCGTCGAGTTGTCGGTCATCGAACGCCGTTGGGTCCGGCTCGATGAAGTCTAGTCGACCATGAAGCCACGACCGCCTCTAGTGCGACCTTCTTACCCGCTTCTCCACCCGCTCGGCCACCCCCTCCAGCTGGGGACAGCAACTCGACCCTTGGGCCAACGGCCGGCAGCAACGCCCACCAAAAGGGAACCCAGCAGCATCCCAGCAGCCGAAGGCGTCTGGATACAAACGACCTGCCACAACTCAACTCCGACCTGCAACAACTATGCCACCAGCCGTTGGAAGAGGTGGGCCCCCAGGATCGTAAACCCCAGGGTGAACAAGGCCAGCGCCCCAAGGTCGAGGTAGACGTGGCCAGGCGTGCCGAGCAGAAGCGAGCGCAGAGCATCTACAATGAAGCTCATCGGATTGACGATCGCGATGACCCTCAGCCAGTGGGGCATCAACTGCAGTGGGTACAAGGCATTTGAAGCAAAAAACAGCGGCATCGTGACGACTTGCCCGATGCCCATGAAGCGCTCACGGCTCCGCATGAGGCAGGCCAGGATCATTGACAGGCCGGAAAACACGGCGGCTCCCAGGACGACCGTCAACAGTGAGCCCGCAACAGGCAGCACACCCCAATGGAAGTGGACTCCGAGCAAGGCGGCGACGGCGAGGATGATCACCACCTGGGCTAAAGCCCTCGCTGCGGCAGACAGGCTCTTGCCCAAGACCAGCGCAGCCCGGGGGATGGGCGCGGTCAAGAGCTTGTGCAGCGTGCCGGCGTCCCTTTCCCAGATGATTGATAGACCGAAAAAGATCGAAACGAAGACCACCGATTGTCCTAGAACCCCGGGTGCCAGATAGTCCAGATAGGGGAGTCCGCCGGTGGAGACGCCTCGCAAGCGCCCGAACACCTGGCCGAAGACGAGCAGCCATAGCAGCGGCTGGACCGTCCGAGTGATCACCTCAGTGGGGTCATGGGCCAGTTTGCGCGTCTCCAGTTCGATCACGGCCGAGACTCCGGAGGCGAAAGCCTCCATGTTATCCCAGGCGCTGCGACGTACGCCTGGTGCGACGGACACCACGATAGTCTCCCCCTTCCTCCAGACTGTCGCCGGCCAGGCGTACAAACACGTCTTCGAGCGTGCCTTCTGGCAGTCCAGCGGCCACCTTCAACGCTTGGGCCGTCCCTTCAGCCACGACGCGACCATGGTGCATGATGGCAATACGGTCACACAGCGCCTCTGCCTCTTCCATGTAGTGGGTGGTGATGATGATGCTCAAGCCGGTGCGTCGGCGCAAGTCCAGAAGATAATCCCAGAACGTCCGCCGGGCGATCGGATCCAGACCGACCGTGGGCTCGTCCAGGAAGAGCAGTTGCGGCTCATGCACCAACGCCTGGGCTAGTTCAAGCCGGCGGATCATTCCCCCGGAGAAGGTCCGCACCAAAGAGTCGGCCCGGTCGGCCAACTGGAGCAATTCCAGCAGTTGGGCAATGCGCTGCTTGCGTTGAGAACGCGGGACATGATGCAGTTTGGCGAAGACCAACAGGTTCTCGTACGCCGTGAGCGTTCCTTCGACGGAGAGGGCCTGGGGCACGGAGCCGATGACGCGCCGGATCTCGGTCACGTTCTTGCGGATGTCCCAGCCCGCCACGAAAGCTGTCCCTGCGGTGGGAGGGAGGAGGGTGTTGAGCATCCGGATCGTCGTCGTCTTTCCAGCGCCGTTGGGACCCAACAGCCCGTAGATCTCCCCGGTGTCAACGCTCAGGGCCACGCGGTCGACTGCGACGTGAGGCCCAAAGCTGCGGCAAAGGTCTTCGGTCACCACTATTCTGTCCATCACCTTCTACCTCCCTGCGGAGTGTAGCCCAGCCAAGGTCTTCCACCTGCCATCTTCAACCCCTCTTCAGATTTCGGCGTTAGAATACAAGACGTCGAACTACAACAGCGACCTCCCGGTCGCATTGAAGAGAGAGGAGAGAGAATCCCCTCACCCTTCGAGGGGTTCCACCAAGGAATGTCCACGGTCATGAAGCGTGCCCCGGGGATCAGACAGACAAGGCTGGTGTCTTTGGATGCCCTGCGGGGCTTCGACATGTCCATGCTGATTGGAGCCCGTGTCATCGCAGCCGGCCTGGCCAAGTTAGACCTGCCAGGCGTCTCCGCGATCGTCCGCCAGCTGTCCCACACCCCGTGGAATGGCCTCACCTTTTATGACGTCATCTTCCCCCTGTTTGTTTTCATCACCGGGGTGTCTTTGACGCTCTCGCTGAGAAAGCGGCTGGAGCGGGGCGATGAGCGTCGGGCGATCATGCGGCACGTCACCGCCCGCGCCGTCATGCTGTTTCTCTTGGGGATTGTCTACAACGAGGGATTCGGGCAAGCGCCGCTCTTGGTAAACATCCGAGTGATGGGCGTGTTGCAGCGCATCGCCCTCTGCTACTTCTTCGCGGCGATGTTGGTCCTGTACACGAAACCCCGCACCCAGGTGGCCGTTGCCGCAAGTATCCTGGTGGGGTACTGGGCGGTGATGAAGTTCGTCCCGGTGCCGGGGCACGGTGCGGGAGTCTGGACGGTGCAGGGTAATCTGGCGGGCTACCTCGACCGCCGTCTTCTCCCGGGACGGCTCTTCTACGGCGACTGGGACCCGGAGGGCCTGCTCACCACCGTCCCGGCCGTGGCGACCTGTCTTCTGGGGGTCCTCAGCGGCCACTGGCTCCGGAGTTCGGAGAAGGTCGGGAGCCGGACGCTCACGGCTGAACAACGGGCGAAGTACCTCTTCCTGGGGGGTCTGGTCACGAGTGTGGTGGGGCTTCTGGTGAGCCCGGCCTTCCCGCTCAACAAGAATCTCTGGACCAGTTCCTTCGTCCTGGTAACCGGAGGACTCGGGATCATGGCGCTCGCCGCGCTTCACTGGGTCATCGATCTGCAGGGACACCGCCGCTGGGCGTTCCCCTTGGTGGCAATCGGCATGAACTCGATGTTCATCTACCTCGCCGTGCGGTTTGTCCCCTTCGGCCGCGTGGCCGAGTGGCTGGTAGGGGGAGGGCTGTCGACCGCGCTCGGACCTTGGCAGGCCCTGTTCCAGGCGCTGGTCCAGCTCACCCTTGAGCTGTCGCTGCTGGTGTGGCTATACCGTCGGAAGATCCTGATCAAGATCTGACCGCCCGTTCACCTCGACCTCCAGCACCCGTTCAGGCGACCCCGCCGACACCTCATCCGGAACTTCCAGAACGATCCCCTCACCTCGCCGCCACAAAGAAGCAAAGCCCCGGCATCGCCAGGGCTTGTAGCTGGAATGTTTGGTGGCCCCGAGACGAATCGAACGTCCGACACGCGGTTTAGGAAACCGCTGCTCTATCCACTGAGCTACGGGGCCACGCCATGAAGGCTATTCGGTTGGGTGACGGTTGTATTGTACCACGTCAGCCCAGCGCCGTAAAGGACCGGACAGGACCTTCGCTCCTGAATACTCAAGGCCCCGAAAGACTCACTGCGGAGAGCTTCGGGAACGATGGGCTGACCTGCCCGTAGAGCTCAAGGAAGAGGTCGAGCAGGCGCCGGTAGTAGGTGTGGCGCTCCGGGTCCGGGGCAACCGGCGGTTTGAGGCGAACGGACCGGGCAGCCGAGGCGAGGTCGGGAACGATTCCCAGCGCCACCTGGCCGAGGAGGGCCGCGCCGAAGGCCGAGCCCTCGTCGACCTCGGTGAGGGTAATCTCCCGCCCGAGAAGGTCAGCGATGATCTGAACCCAAAGCGGCGAGCGGGTGAAGCCGCCGGTGGCGCGGATCTCAGCCGGCTCTCCGGCCGTCTCGATGAGCGCACGATAGACAGAGCCGATGCGGAACCCTATGCCCTCCAGGGTGGCCCGAGCCACGTGGGCGCGGTTATGGCGGAGGGTCAGACCGCAAAGCACCCCCCTGGCTTCGGCATTCCAGTACGGGCTGCGCTCGCCGGCAAGGAAAGGGAGGAAGAGAAGGCCTTCCGCGCCAGGCGGGACGGTAGCGGCCAGGGACGTCAGCAATTCGTAGGGATCGATGGCGAGCCGGGCGGCCTCGGAGATTTGAGGCTCGCAGAACGAGTCCCGGAGCCAACGGAGGACGATTCCCCCGTTGTTGATCGCCGCGCCGGCCACGGCGAGCCGCTCGTCCATCAGGTAACACCAGGTCCGCCCCTCCCGGTCAAGCTTCGGCTCTCCGGTAACCAGACGCACCGCTCCCGAAGTGCCGATAGTGAGAGCCATCATCCCCGCCGAGACCGCCCCGCAGCCGACGTTGGCCAACACCCCGTCCCCCGCGCCCACGACCAGTTCCGTCCCAGCTTCGAGGCCAAGCTCATGGGCGGCGGAAGGTAGAAGGGGCAGGCGCGCAGCAGGAGGAACGAGCCTCGGCAGCCGGTCGGGATCGAGCGCGCAGGCGAGGAGAACCTCTGTATCCCAGGTGCGCGCCGTAAGGTTGAGCAAACCCGATCCCGAGACAACAGAGAGGTCGGCCGCGTACTCGCCGGTTAGGGCGTGAACGACGTAGTCTTTGATGCTGAGGTACTTCCTCGCCCGGGCCGCGAGCTCTGGGTGGCTCTCCTGGAACCAACGCACTTTTCCCGGCCAGTAGATGGGATGAAGCGGGCAGCCGGTCCGGCGGTAGATCGCGTCCGCGTCGAGTTCCGCCTTCAGTTGCCGGACTTGGGGCAGGGACCGCGCATCCGCCCAGGTGATGAGGTTGGTCAGGGGTTCTCCCGCCCTGTCCACCACGACCAGGCTGTGGAAAACCGAACTCAGGGCGATGGCTCCCACGGCGGAGCGGCAGGTCGCTCCGGGTCTGCCTCGGTCGGCATCCTCAATCGCTTCCCGCACGGTGGACAGCACCGCTGCGAGAATCGCCCGTGGATCCTGCTCCGCGACGCCCGGAGCGGGCGAGAGGAGCGGGTACGCCACCTGGGCGGAGCCCAGCACAGCCCCTTCCGGAGCGACCACCACTGCGCGGCAACCTCCCGTGCCGATGTCCACTCCGACAACCAGGACCTCGCGGTGGCCACCCTGCGCTCGCCGGCGGCGAGCCCCCGGTTGGTTCATCCTTCTCACCCCTCCTGCCGTTCGTCCGACCATACCTCCGCGTTCACCAGGTTGGCCGGGCGCCGGCCCGCCAGGACGTCCAGGATACCTTCGACTACCATGTTCCCCATGAGCTGCGCCGCCTCGTAGGTATGCGCCCCGGCGTGCGGGGTGGCCACGACGTTCGGCAGTTTCACGAGTGGGTTGCCGAGCGGGGGCTCCTCCTCCCACACATCAATCCCGGCGCCGGCGAGCCGGCCCGAGGTGAGAGCCTCGTACAGCGCCATCTCGTCCACAATCCGGCCCCGGGCGGTGTTGACTAGGACTGCCCCGGGCTTCATGAGGGCGAGTTCGGCCCGCCCGACCAAATTCACGGTCTCCTCGCTGAGGGGCACGTGGAGACTCACGTAATCGGCCTCACGGAGAATGTCCGGCCAGGGCTCATAGCGTATCCCCTGCGTCCGGGCAAACTCCTCCGGCCAGCGCAAGTCGTAGCCGCTGACCTCCATGCCAAACCCCTTGGCCCGCATGGCCACCCCCTGCCCAATGCGCCCCATTCCGATGACGGCCAAGCGCTTGCCCCAGACGCCCCGGCCCGTAAACCGGCGCCACTCGTCCTCCTTCATGCTGCGGTCGGCCTCCGGGATCCGCCGCGCCACCGCCAGGAGCAATCCGAAGGCCAGGTCGGCCACGGACTGGTCGTTCGCTCCGGGGGTGCTCACCACGGCGATTCCCCGCCCAGTGGCCGCTGCGAGGTCGATGTTATCCACCCCGACCCCGTGTTTCGCGATCACCCGGAGCCGCGGAGCATGCGCAAGCACCTCGGCCGTCACCGGCCGAGTGCCCACGATCACCGCATCCGCCCTTTCCAGGGCGGCGAGAAACTCCGTCCGGTCATCCCCCTTCCCTTCCCGGACCTCGACAACTTCGAGCCCCGCCTGGCGCAAGCGCTCCAGCGGCCCGGCGCACACCCGCCCGAAGGAACGGGCTGAGATCAAGACGCGTTGCCGTTCCATTTCCTGCACCTCAACCGTCTAGCCCATCAACGCCGTCGGAACCAGCGTAACGAGCGGCGGGAAGAGCAGGAGGATGAGCAAGACCACCACCATAGCGGCAATGTAAGGCAGCATCGCCGGCACGAGCTCGTCCACCGGCGACTTGGTGAGGCCCGACATGATGTACAGGATCGTGCCTACCGGGGGAGTCACTAGACCGATGCCGAGATTGATGCACATCGTCACCCCGAAGAAAACTGGATTGAAGCCGAGCTTCTCCGCCACCGGCAGGAGGATTGGGGCCAGGATGAGCAGAGCTGGTGTCAGGTCCATAACACATCCAACGACGAGCAAGAAGGCGTGGATAAGCAACAGGATGCCGAGGCGGCTTCGGGTGACCGAGGTCAGAACCGCCAGGATGCCGTCGGGGACCCGGGCGATGGTGAGAAGCCAGGCGGTGATGGAGGCGGTCGCCACGAGGAAGAGTACCGAAGCGGTGGTCTTGGCGGAGACCTTGAACAGCCGCCAGAGCTCGCCCAGGGTGAGATCCCGATAGACGAGGAAGGAGAGGAGCAGCGCCACAGCAGAAGCGGCAGCCCCGGCCTCGGTGGCCGTGAACACTCCGCCAAGGATACCGCCCACTACGATGCCCGGGATAAGCAGACTCAGCCAGGATTCCTTGAGGGACTCAACGAGCGCCCTCCAGCGGAACCCGGATTCGGGAATGGCATACCCGTACCGCTTCGCCTGCAGGTAGACCACCGTTCCGAGCGCCACCCCCATCATGATGCCCGGGACGAAACCACCGAGAAACATGCGGGCGATGGAGGTCGAGGTGGTGATACCAAAGAGAACGAAGGGGATGCTCGGCGGAATGATGATCCCGATGACAGAAGCGGTTCCCACGATCGCCCCGGCCACCTTCGCGGGGTACTTCTGGCGCTGCATGGACGGAATGAGGATGCCGCCGATGGCCGCCGAGTCCGCCACCGCCGACCCCGAGATGCCACCCATGAACATGCTGGCAAGAACGGCGACCAGGCCCAACCCGCCCGTCACAAAGCCGATCAGGGCGTCAGCCAGCTTGACTAGGCGCTGGGCGATGCTGCCCCGGTTCATTATCTCTCCCAGCAGCATGTAGAAGGGTATGGCCAAGAGCGGGAAACTGTTGATCCCGTTGATCCCCTGGGCCACCGCGATGGAGAGGGAGACTTTCTGCACCAGCGCCAACACCACCGCCGAGACAGCAAGCGAGAAAGCCACCGGCAGCCCGAGCAGACTGAAGCCGAGTAACGTGATCAGGAAGAGGCCGACTGCCACTTTACGCCACCCTCTCTTCTTTGCCGCGCAGAAGAGCGACAGCTTTTTCCAGCGCGTACACCACACCGAAGAACGCCCCGATCGGCACGCAGGCATAGACGATCTTCATGGGAATGTAGAGCGCGGGCGACAGGTTGACCGTGTTCCACACCATGAAGACTCCTTGCCAGAGGAAGATCGCGAACACCCCGGTCTCAAGGAAGGTCGTGGTGACCCGCACCATCCTCTGCAGCGGCTGACGGAACTTTCGGAGAAAGAGGGTCAGGGCAGCGTGACCGTCTGAAGCATACACGACTGTAGCGCCGAGAAAACCGATCCAGATGAACATGAAACGAGACAGCTCGTCCGCCCAACCGAAGGAGTAATTCAGCACGTACCGGCAGAAGACGTTGACCACCGTGAGGACGAAGATGACCATGAGCAGGAGGCCGATCACTCCTTCAAACAAGGCGGCCACCGCTCGCGAGGGCTTGGAGAGAGACAGGACGATCACCCCCTAGCGTGATAAGCCGGAGACGGGCTCGCCCGCCTCCGGCTTTGGGTCGCAGTCACTTGGAAGCGGCCTCCACGGCGTCGATGAACTCCTGGACGAAGTCCTCACCAAGTTCTTTCTTGACCCGCTCGTACAGCGGGGCAGCCTTCTTGCGAAACTCCGCCTTCTCGGCCGGAGTCAGGATGGCGACCTTCAGGACCCCCTTCATCTTCTCCAGGTACTCGTTGTTGAAGTCCGCGGAGATCTTCTTGTGGGCCACATAGGCCTGCTGGGCCGCGTCCTGGATCATCTTCCGGCGCTGCGGGGTCTGAGCGTCCCAGAACTTCTTCGAAATCATCAAGATGTAAGGGGCGGCAAAATGCTCGGTATGTGAGTAGTACTTCTGGACTTCGTAGAACTTTTGCAGGTAGGCCACGGAAGTGGGATTCTCCTGGCCGGCCACCACCCGCTGCTCGAGGGCGGAGAAAACCTCCCCGAAGGGCATCGGGGTAGGGCTCGCACCCCAGAGGCGGAAGGCCTCCATGTGGATCGGGTTCTCCATCGTCCGGATCTTTAGGCCCTTCAGATCGTCCGGCGTCCGAACCTCCCGCACCGAGTTGGTCAGGTTGCGGAACCCTTCCGGAAGGTACACCAGGCCGTGCAGACCAGCGGCGTCGAGCCGGTCGAGCAGCTTGCGACCGACCGGACCGCTGAGCACCTTATGCATGACTTCGTTGTCCGGGAAAAGGTACGGCAGGTCAAGGACCTTCATTTCCTTCACGAACCCGGCGACCGGAGCAGTGGCCGGGCAGGTCATTTCCTGGTTGCCAATGCGGAGATTCTCCATCATCACCCGGTCATCGCCGAGCTGGCTGGAGTGATAGAGATCCACCCGGTAGTAGCCTTTGGACTTCTCCTCGAGTTCCTTTTTGAAGACTTCCAGCGCCTTGTACTGGGCCGTCTTGTCGTTGAAGCCGATGCCCACCCGGATCACGACGGGTGCGGCCAAGGTTGAAGAGGCAATCGAACACACGAGAAGCACCAGGACCGCCACGCCAAGCAGTTTCTTCACCTTTATCTCTCCTTTCCTTTCCCCATACTTGTCCGCGCCGTTGGGACGATACCGTCCGTTGCAGCCTTCCGAAAGACCACCACCCTCCCTTGGGAACGGAAGCCATCACCCAGGGTCTGCGGTGCCATTTACCGCTCCGAGCGGCGGGTAAGGTACGGTCGGATCCCTTCGTACAGCTCCTCGAATCGTTCCCCTGCCTCGCGGTAAAAACGAGCCATTTCCGGTTGGACGGGAACCCTCCGCTCCACGGCCGCGGTGCGTCCGGCCTCTTCTACTCCCTGCCAGAGACCGAGGGCAATCCAGGCCAGAGCGGCCGCCCCGGCGGCGGAGCCTTCCAGTGTGGCTGGCAGGCAGACTTCGTGCCCGAAGGTGTTGGTGGCGATTTCCAGCCAGGCCGGACACTGGTTGAGCCCGCCCGTCAAGCGGATCTCCGTGGCCGGCCCTGCCAGCCGCGCTCCCGCTTCGATCACCCGGGCGAGCGCCCGCGCCACCCCTTCGAGCGTCGCCCGGGCGAGATGCTCCCGTCGGTGGGCCAGAGTCAGCCCGAGATAGGCCCCGCTTACCTCGGAATTCCAGGCGGGACACTGCTCGCCGGTAAGGTAGGGGATGAAGACCAGTCCCAGGGCCCCCGGCGGTACGCTGGCCACCGCGTCGTTCAAGGCGCGGTAGGACAACGCCGGGTCGCTGCCAGCGGCTCCGGCCTGATCCCCCACTTCGTGCCGGAACCAGTCCACCACCACCCCGCCGCTGGTCACGATACCACCGGACACCCACCATCCCTCGTCCAGGACGTAACACCAGAGGCGTCCCCCATCGTCGGTCCGCGGCTCCCGCATCACCCGTCGGGCAGCGGCGCTCGTCCCGACGTTGACCGCCACCTGACCCGGAAGGATCGCTCCCACCCCAAGACTGGCGAGAGGTCCATCGCCTCCGCCGATCACGCCGGTTTCTTTTCCGGAAAGCCCCGTAGCCGCCAGGGCAGCTGGCGTCCAGCGCGGGAAGGTCCAGCGCGGCGGAACGGGGGGCGAAAGCTGCCGGGCTGTAATACCGGCCGCAGCGAGCGCTTCTTCGCTCCAGGCGCAGCGGCGGAGAGCGAAGAGTCCGGTGGCCGAGGCGCAAGACCAGTCCGCCGCGTACTCGCCGCAGAGAAAATGGGTGACGTATTCCTTGATGGAGAGGAAACGGGCCTGCGCCAGGCCGCCTTGCCGGCGCAGCCAGTGGATCTTGGCCAAGGGGTAAATGGCATCCACCGGGCAGCCGGTCTCGTGGTAGAGGCGCTCGCCCGCTGCACGGCGGATTTCTTCCGCCTCGCGCGCGGCCCGGTGGTCCATCCAGGTGAGGCAGCCGGTAAGCGGGCGCCCTGCACCGTCCACGGCCAGCACACTGTACATCTGAGAGCTGAACCCGACGCCAGCGATCCGGCAACCGGCCGGAACCCGCCCGAGCGCTTCCCGGATAGCCGACACCACTCCTTCCAGCACCTGGTCGGGGTCCTGCTCGGCCCAGCCCGGAGCGGGGGTCGTATAGGGATAGGCCGCTTTCGCTGCCCCGACCGCCCGCCCCTTCTCGTCGAAGAGCACGGCCTTGGTGGCGGTCGTACCGATGTCCACACCCAGCACGAGCTCGCGGAGTGCCATTCTCAGCCCTCGATCCTGCCCGTCAAGACCCCCGGCGGCAGCTGGGCGAAGGCTGCCCTGACCTTGGCCCTCTCCTCCTCGGTCAGCTCGCGCAGGGGAGGCACCATCATCGTCGGGAAGTCCCGCCCGCGCAGCCGCAGAATTTCCTTGTATCCGGCTAAGTAGGGGCCGATCTTGAGCACGATGCGCAGCTTGTTGACCAGGAACTGGAGCTGCCGGGCCTTCTCGTACTCCTTCGCCACGATGGCGTCGTACAAGGCCACCATCAGTTCTGGGAAGGGGTTGGCCACCGCCGAGACCACGCCGCTTCCGCCGACCATCAACGCCGGAAAGACCAAACCGTCGGTTCCAACGACCACCGTGAAGTCCGGCCCACCCAGTTCGACGTATTCCTGGAAGAGGATGAGGTCTTTACTCGAATCCTTGATACCCACAATGTTCGGGCACTCCGCATGTAGGCGGGCCGCGAGCGCCGAGCCGATGGCGCTGGACGAACGGCCCGGGTTGTTATAGAGATAGATCGGAAAACCCGGTACAGCGGCCGCAATGTCCCTGAAGAACCTTTCCAGACTGAGTTCGTCCATCGGATAGAAGTAGGGTGCGATCACCGCCACTCCATCGGCGCCAGCACTCTGGGCGTGACGGCAGAGAGCGACCGTTGCCGCGGTGCTGTTACTGGTGACTTGGGCGACTACCGGCACGCGCTTCCGAACTTGGTCCACGACGATTTCCAGCGCCCGTTGACGCTGGCCATCGGAGAGGAAGATGCCTTCTCCCATCGTCCCCAATGGGAAAAGAGCGTGTACCCCCGCCGAAACGAGGAAGTCGATGTGCTGGCGCAGGGCTTCCTCGTGGACCTCAGCGCTGGCTGTCAAAGGAGTGTGAACCGCAACGACCACGCCTTTCAATCTCATGCCATTCATCCCTCCTAACCATTTCAGTACCGCTTGTTGGCGAGCGCCCGCCGCGCCTTGCCCAAGTTCGCCACCACGACCTCCTTCCGCCGCAAAGACAGTCCCACCGCGAGAACGTCTATCACGGAAAGCTGGGCGATGCGGGAGGACATGGGCTCTGGTTTCAGCCCTTTCTCCCGGGTGTCACAAAGCAGCCTGATGTCCACCGCACGGGCCACCGGGCAAGTGGCATGGCTGAAGATGCCGATCGTGGTCGCCCCGGCTCCCTTAGCAACTGCCAGGGACTCCACAATGTCCTTGCTGGCTCCTGAATGAGAAATGGCGATCACCACGTCACCGGGGCGCAGGATGGAGGCCGACATGACCTGCATGTGAGGATCGACCAGGGCCGTACAGGGAATGCCCAGGCGGAAGAACTTATGGTAGGCGTCTAGAGCGACCACGCCAGAGCCGCCCAAGCCGTAGAACTCTATTCTGCCGGCTCGTTCAAGAGCGTCCAGCGCCCGCCCGACCTCCACGGGGTCCAGCACGCGCATGGTTTGACTGAGAGCAGCCGCATTGGCCCGAAAAACCTTCTGAATGAGTGCGGCCGGTTCATCGCCGCTCTCGGCTTCTTCGTGGATCGCCTTGGAGGTCGGCACCAACCGGCGGGCCAGCTCGATCTTGAAGTCTTGAAAGCCTTTGAGCCCCAAGGCGCGGCAAAAGCGGATGACCGTCGGATCGCTGGTACCAGTCCGCGCCGCCAGCTCGGAGACTGATAGGTAGAGTACCTCCTCCGGCTTCTCCAGGACGAAGGAGGCCACCCTCCGCTCGGAGTTCCGCAATACGTCCATCTTCTCCTGAATCAGCGTGATCACCAGCGTCCCTCCTGTTGTAGTACTACTAGCACCATTGTCCAACTCCTCCTTCTTTTTCTCCTGCGAAGAGAAAAATCTAGACGCTTCGAGGCCATTTATCGCCGAGCAGAAGGAGGGCGCAGCCGAGGTGGAGAAGACATTGATGAGGAAGTCCTGCAGGATTCATCTTGGCGTAGATTTGCTACAGCAGGGTGGGAGACGAAAGCGCTAGACAGGAGGATGAGTATGCTGCCTGATCCGTTCCGCACCCAGCGGGGGGCCATGGCGATGCTGGCCTTGACCTGCCTCCTGTGGGGCGGCAACTACATCGCCAGTAAGGTGGTGGTCGCCGAGTCGCCCCCCTTTACCGCCGCCTTCGTGCGGTTCGTCTTCGCCACTCTCTTGGTCCTCGCCCTTTACGCCTTAACCCCAGGGGCGCGCTGGCCGCGGCGTGAAGAGTGGAAGAACCTCGCCATCCTTGGCTGCGCCTTCTTTCTCTATAACCTGTTCTTCTACTCCGGGCTCAAGGCCACCACCTCAGCTAACGCGGCTCTGCTGGCTGCGACGAGCCCCGTGATCACGGCCGTGGCCTCTGCCGTTTCGGGGAAAGAACGGGTCCGCGTCGCTCAGGCGCTTGGCCTGGCCGCTTCCTTCACGGGGGTGACCTTCGTCGTTCTAAAGGAGGGCCTGCGCCTTAACCCGGGCGACGTGCTAGTCATCGCCTCGTCTTGCATTTGGAGTTTCTACACGCTGTTCGGCCAGCGAACTATGGCGACGCTGAGCCCCCTGGCGGTCACGGCTTTTGCCTGGGTCGTTAGCACCATTCTCCTCTTCCCTGCGGCTTTACTTGAGCGGCACACCCACGGCTGGTTTGTCTTCTCCACCACCGCCTGGTGGAATCTGGCCTACGTTGTCATGTTCAGCTCCGTTGCCTGCTTCACTTGGTGGTACAAGGGGGTAAGCGCCGTTGGCCCCACCCGGGCCTCCGTCTTCCTCAACCTCATCCCGCTGACCGGCCTCGTCCTCTCCCCCCTCCTCATGAAGGAGCGCCTTACCCTGCGCCAGTTGCTGGGCGCCGCGCTCATCCTAGGCGGGGTGTACCTCGTGGCCCACTACCCGGCCCGCATCCGGGCTCAACTGCGCTGGGCTTGAGGGCCCGCTGGCTCCGGCAGAAGCCCTCACATCTTCTCCCAGGGAGCAGGAATCCGGCCCGGTTGAGGAATATCCCCGAGGATTTCTCTGACCGTCCCTCGCCTCACCAGCCGGCCTCCGCACATCACCGCCACCCGTCCGGCCAGGCGAGGGATTTCGGTGTAGTCGTGGGTGACAAAGAGGGTGGTGAGTCGGGTCTCCTTCAGGATGCTACCCAGTTCGTCCAAGAGGTCGTTCCGGGTGGGATAGTCCAGTGCCGAGAAGGGCTCGTCCAGGAAGAGGATCTTCGGTTCAAGCGCCAGGGCGCGGGCCAAGTTCACCCGCTGGGCTTCGCCGCCCGAGAGGTGGAGGGCCGAGCGAAGCGCCAGGTGGCCGATCCCCAGCCGGTCCAGCCACTTCTGGGCTCGCTTCCGGGCCGTCTCCCGGGGAACCCCCCGGATGCGGAGGCCGGTGGTGACGTTGTTCAGGACGGTCGTATCCATGAGCAGCGATTCCTGAAAGACCACGGCCATCTGGCGGCGCAGCGCAAGGGTGTTCCGGGGAGTGACTGGCGTCCCGTTGACCTCGAGGCGACCCCGGGTCGGACGAAGGAGGAGGGCCAGGGTCAAAAGGAGGCTGGTCTTCCCCGCTCCGTTCGGCCCGACCAGCGCCAAGACTTCGCCCTCCGTCAGGGCGAACTGGTCGATCTGGAAGATCTCCCGCCGACCCTTGGCCAATTGCAGGTCCTCCGCCCAGAGGGCGAGGCGTGCGGGATTGGTCACTGCGGCTGCCTCCGGTGCTGTTGAAGTGCGGTGAGGAGAGCGGTGATTGCGAAAGAGAGCAGGAGCAGGATGACACTCAGCGCCGTAGCCAGCTCGAACCGGCCCTTCGACACCTCCAGGGCGATGGCGGTGGTGAGGACCCGGGTCAGCCCTTTGACGTTGCCCCCGACCATCATCGAGGCCCCCACCTCCGAGATCACCCCGCCGAACCCGGCGATGACCGCCGCCAGAAGACCCAGCCGGGCCTCGCGCAGGATCAGCCAGAGGTACTGCAGGCGGTCGGCCCCCAAGGCCAGGATCTGCAGGCCCAGCCTGGGATTGAGAGACTGGATGGCGGCCATGGTGAACCCGGCCACGAGGGGAAAGGCGATGATCGCCTGAGCCGTGACCATGGCGGTCGGCGTGTAGAGAAGTCCCAGGAAACCCAAAGGCCCGTACCGGGTGAAGCAGAGCCAGGTCACCAGGCCGACGATGACCGGCGGCAGGCCCATCCCGAAGTTCACCAGGGTAGCAGCGAACCCGCGCCCGGCGAACCGCTTGAGCCCCAGGACGACCCCGACTGGCACCCCCAGGAGCACGCTGATCACGGTGGCCAACCCCGAGATCTGAAGCGTGCGAAGGGTGATGTCCCACACCTCCGGATCTCCCGTGACCAGCATCTTCAGCGCTTGAACCAGTCCCTCACCGATGACTCCCAAGCCGAACTCCCTTTCTGCGCCGACTCGTTCTCTGTTCCGAGCCTACTTGCCAAGCTCGTCCTCGCTCTTGCCCGCATCCGGGAAGAACAGCGGCGAACCGTACTTGTCCTTGCCGAACTCGGCGATGATCTTCTGGGTCTGGGGGGAGACCATGAACTCCACGAACGCCCGCGCCCCCTGGGCGTTCACCTTGGGGAACTTCGCCGGGTTGACCGCCATCACGTGATAGATGTTGAGAAGGTCCTTGTCACCCTCGACCAAGATCGCCAGGCGGAGGTTCTTCCGCTGGGCAAGATAGGTGCCGCGGTCGGTGAGGGTGTAGCCCTCCTTCTCCGAGGCGATCAGGAGGGTCTGGCCCATCCCGGCGCCCGCCTCCTGGTACCAGCGCCCGGCCGGCTTCAGATTTGCCTTTGTCCAGAGGTTCTTCTCCGCCTTGTGAGTCCCGGAGTCGTCGCCGCGGGAGATGAAGAGCGCCTTTGCTTCGGCGACCTTCTTGAAGGCCTCGACCGCTGATTTCAGACCCTTGATCTTGGCCGGATCGTCCGCTGGCCCGACGATCACGAAGTCGTTGTGCATGACCAACCGGTAGTCGGTCACGAGACCCCTCTCCACCAGCGGCTTCTCCGAGGCCGGGGCGTGAGTCAAGAGCACGTCGGCCTCGCCCTTCTCCCCCATCGCCAGCGCCTGGCCGGTCCCCACCCCGATCGGCTTGACCTTGTAGTCGGTCTGCGCCTCGAACCTCGGGATCAGAAGATCGAGCAAGCCGGTATCGACAGTGCTGGTCGTGGTCGCCAGGATGAGGTCGGTCACTTTGGCCGAGGCTGCCCGGGCAACGACGAGCCCCAGCAGGAACAGGAACAGGATGCCGAGAGTCAGCCGTTTCTTCACCATGGAAGTACTCTCCTCCTAGTACTCGTTCTGCAGGTTCTTTCCTTCCGCCGAATTGGGGAAGAACAGCGGTTCGCCGCAGTTCAGGAGCACCGGGTCCTGCTCACCGACTTCATCCCTCGGTTTCCCCCTTTCTCTCTCTTCATGTGGGCAAAAAATGAGAGCTGGGGTGCGGAGACGTCGAGCCCAGCTCACAAGGCCGCCAAAGCCTTGACCACTCTCCTTTCCGCACCGGGAGGCGCACCCGTTTCCAGATGCACCCTATCGGTCCAGCCGCCATAGCGTTCGCCACAGGCCGCTGAACTCGGAGAATCTATTCAGTTGCGTTATACTTGTTCGAGCACAATGACTAACACCAAGTGATTACTCCGTCTCCGCCCCGATTCCTGCCGCCCGGGGCGGACCGTTGTCGGCTTTTCTTCTCATCCTGGCTGCCGTTGTTCGAGATGGGAGCGAAGAAAGGCGTGGAGACCGTGCGGATCGTCGGTGGGGATGCGGTAGGTCTCACGACGGCCCTCTCGTTCGATCGTCAATTCCACACACCCCAGCCAAGGGAAGGGGTACCGCCACCAGGAGAACCAGGACGGCCACCGCCCGTGAAGCCGGAACACGGCTGGCGTTCGGTCGCTGAAAACCCGGACGATGTCGCGGTAGCAAAAGTCCGCTCTGTGCCAGTTGAAGCCGTACCGGACGGAGACTCCCTGATCGTCCGCGGTGAGGGTGATGATCCCCCAACTGACCCCCCAAAGCGAAACTGCCAGGAACAGAAGAAGGACTGGCGCCGTGCGCAACAGACCAGCCAGCGACCGCGCCGCGCCGACGGCGGGACCGAGGGCAAGCGGCAGAACAAAGAAGAAAAGCAAGGCGAGGACCCCGACGCTGCCGTACAAGAGGACGGACCACTGGTCGATGATCCGCCGCTCATACCTTCCCTCGTCCACGCTGCCGCCCCCCGCTGTCGATCTCGCCGCCTTTACGCGGTAGAGTTCTTCCCAGCGGAGGACCTTCCCTCGCTTTTCGATGTCTGCGACAATCGGGTAGGGGGCGGGGTCGCCCCGCCGCCCTCCCACACCACCGGACGTGCGGTCCCGCATCCGGCGGTTCATCGAGCTTCACGAAGAAGTTCGTAGCGTTCGGTCAAGCTCAGG
>JBLNCL010000010.1:0-52868 GCA_050260635.1 Betaproteobacteria bacterium | reverse complement strand
ACGGTTTGAAGGTGATCTTCCCGCTCTTTCCTCTCATGGTTCCATTCTACCAGCTTTTGCCGCCGGCGCGAAGACCCCAAATAGAAATGAGGCCGTCCCATGTCACTTTTGGGACAGCCTCTCTCGACTCGGGGACGACCCCGCCTTTTCAGGGCTTGGTTGAGCAGCTACCGCAGACGGGCGCGCGGGACCGGCTGACCGGTCACCAGCTGATAGGAACTCTGCAGAAGCTGAATGGCGTAGACCGGATTGTGGACGCCCTTGCTGCCATCGTTTAGGACGAAGAAGTAATTGTATGCCGCTTTGCGCACGTTGTCCGGAATCAGGTCTGCCGCAACGAGGGACTTGTCTTCCTTCACGAACTCAGTGGTGCTGTGAGCCTCCTCAAGCTCCGTGTGGAAGCCGGTCGCCTTGAAGACGGCGTCTTCCAGCGCGGCCTTGAGCGTTTTCAGCAGGCCATCGACTTCGTCCTGGATTCCTTCGATCTTGCCATTGCCGTCGTAGTCACCGAGCGACCGGCGATTGAAGGAGCCGAGTTCACCATGGCACCCAGTGCAGGCGGCAAGGTTCTCGACACCGTTCGCCGCGACGCGGAAGGTGTGACCGCCGACCACGCCAGCGCCCGGTTGGCCTGCCTTCGGGGTGGCCGCCATGTGGCAACTCACGCAGGTATTCTTGGCGGCGCCGTGAGGCGAGCTGCCATAGGTCACGCCGGGAACCTCGTAGCCGCCGGTTCCGAAGAGCATGTCTGCCTGGGCGCTGCTGTGCGCCAGTTTCATTCCCTTCATAGTCGCGGGATCATTGGGGTCGCGCCGGCTGTTGTGACACTTGATGCAGGTCGTTCCGGTTCCGCCGTCCACCTGAAGCCCATTGGGCAGCTTTACCATTCCGTTGTACCGCAGCTTTGGTACCGTGTCGTGGCAGGTGGTGCAGCCGATGGATTGTGGGGTGCCGACCTCGGCCGCCTTGCTCAACCCCTGGGAGTAGCCCTGCCCCGTGTGACAGGAAACACAGCTATCCCTGGTCGCCGGCGAATCCTGGCTTGTGTCCACCTTGCTGTGCGCCGAACTCTGCCACTGAAGCATGATGTCATTGGCCGCGGCTTGGACCAGATTGCCTGCCGCCAACAGAATCACCATTGCTAGAAGCACCACGCTGCGGCACAGATTTCGCCCGATCATTGATTTGCCATCCTCCTCTCTATATTAGGAATTTCTTGTTCGCGTTCCCTTTCCCTTCTTTACTGGTCTCAGTTATGGCCGCCTTGAACGCCATTGGCAGAGGGGTTGGTGGCCGAGTGGCGAATCATTCCAACAAGGATCAACCGGTGGTGGGAGCAAGGGCTCCCGGAGCGATGAGCGGGGGGAGAGCGATGAGGCGCAAGACAGCGCTGCTTTGGGCGCTGGTGCTCGCCCTGGCCTTGGCGGGACAGGCAGCAGCCAAGGTGGTCGGCAGCGTCCACGACTTCCGGAGTCCAGCGAACGGAGGCCCGAACACCGCTTATCCGAATCTTGCCCAACTTGCCGGGAAAGACCCCTGCGCCGCTTGTCACCGCAGCCACGCCGCAGTCAAGGGCGAGGCGCTTTTCGGGGAGGACTACGGTTGGAGCCCGACCTCGAGCCGCATCGCCCTTCCCAGTTCTGGCCTTTGCATGAGCTGCCACGACGGCCACGCTTCGTTTGGCACAGGCCAGGCTGAACAGATCGCCGAGCATGTCATCGTCAAGCGCCACCGGCGCCACCGGGTGGAGTTTCCGTATCCTGCGCCGCCGGACGCCCTTCCGACTCCGGGCCCGGTGGGGAGGGATCCGCGCGGCCGGCCGGCAGTGGTGGGCCCGGACGGAGTCTATCTTCCGCTCTACCGCGACCCGGCAACCGGGGCGCTCAAGGGTGGCTGCGGAACCTGCCATGAGGTACATGGACCAGACACGCCCTATTTCCTGCGGACGGGCTCGGTCCGCCAGCTCTGCCCAGTCTGCCACGGCGGGTCTAAACCTACGGCTTCTCCCGCCGGCAGCAGCGCTGGTTCGAGTGCCCCCAGCAGTTGGAGCCAGCGCTGGCAGCCGCCGCAGTGATCAGACGTCGGGGGTTCGCTCGGAGCGTGCCCGGCGGTCACCTGGGCGGCGGATGAGTTCCCAAAGCTCAAGCATGGCAGTGTAAGTGGACAGGACATAGAGGGTAGAGCCGTGATGGGTGGCCGCCAGAGCCTGGCGGAGCGCCTCCTTCGGCGGGCGGACAACCAGCGGCCGCACCTCGGCGGGTCCCGAGTACTTCAACCGGAGCGCCATATCCTCTGCCCGGTCGCCTGTGACGTGAACCGTTCGGGCGACTTCGTCGTGGGTCCAGAGCTGTTCAAAATCCACATCCCACAGCCAGGAGATGTCCCGCCCGTCAGCGGTCCGGTCGTTGATCGCAAAGAGCAGGGTCTTGGGGTTGGGGTCCTGGGTGAGAGTGGCCAGGACCTGGTTGAACCCGGCCGGGTTCTTGACCAAAAGCAGGCAGCCTTCCTTTCCGTCCAGGTGGAAGAACTCGGCCCGGCCGAAGCCACCGACAGCTCCCTCCACCGCCGGGGCCACCGCCGCGAGCGGAGCGCCGAGGGCCAGGGCGGCGGCGATGGCGGCCAGAACATTATAGACGCTGTACAGGCCCGGGAGTGGCACCTCGAGTTCCAACCGCCCGGCGGGCGTCTCCACCGACACCCGGGAGCCGCGCATCCCACGCAGGTCAACTCGGTCGGCGTAAACCTCTGGCCGAGGGCGGCCGTGGCCGCACCGCGGGCATTTCCACTCGCCCAGATGAGAGTAGCTGCGGCGGGTATAGGCGAGGGGCCCGTGGCAAATTGGGCAACAGACGGCGTCGGCCGCCTGCGCGGAGAACCCCGCCGCACCTGCTTCTGGAACTGCCGCTTCCAAGCCGTAGTAGAGCTTGCGCTGGCTGACATCCATTCCGGCCTCGACACAGAGCGGGTCGTCGGCGTTGAGGACGAGCATCCCGTCGGAGGCCAGGTGGGGCAGGGCCTTGCGCAGCGCCTCGACGGCCGACTCAAGTTCGCCGTACCGGTCGAGCTGGTCTCGGAAATAATCGTTGGCCAGGATGAGCTTGGGGCGAAGTTCCGGCGTGATCTTGGGTACCGTCGCCTCGTCTGTTTCGAGCAAGGCGAAGTCCGCCTCAAGGTGGCCGGTGAGGGTGGCGTTCAGGGCGAAGGTGGCGGCGACGCCGCTCACCAGGTTGGCCCCGCCCCGGTTATAGAAAACCCGCTGGCCGTTCTCGGTCAAGATGGCGGCGAGTAGCTTGGTGATGGTGGTCTTGCCGTTGGTGCCGGTGACCACTGCGATTCCGCAGCGAACCTGTCTGGCCAGCTTCGGAAGTACTTGCGGGTCGATCCAGCGGGCCACCTTTCCGGGAAGGGTGGCGCCGTAACCGCAGCGGAGGAGCCGAATGAGCCGGGCAGTCCCCTGGGCGGCGAGGACGGCCAGGGCCAACCTAAGGCGCGGCAGCGGCCTCATCGGGGAAGCCTGGCCGCCGCCTCGTGGGCGGCCATCTCCAGCCGGTCGTCCAGTTGGACGAGGGGGGCGTTCCCGTACCGGCGCTCCAAGGCCAGCGCCAGGAGGTGATCCACCAACCGCGGGTTCTTAGGCAGGACGGGGCCGTGGAGGTAGGTGCCGAAACAGTTCTTGTAGATGGCCCCTTCGGTGTTGTCCCGCCCGTTGTTCCCTTTGCCTTTGAGGACGGTGCCCAGCGGCCGGCAGCCAGAGCCAAGATAGGTCAGGCCAGAGTGGTTCTCGAAGCCCACCACGGTCTGCGCCCCGTCCGGCAGAAACGGCGAGGAGACGACGACGTTGCCGATGAAGCGTTCAGCGCCGGCCTCGGTGTAGGCGTCAAAGACGGAGATTCCGGGGAGCCGGTCACCTCGATGGGGCTGATAGTAATGGCCCAAGAGCTGATAACCACCACAGATGGCCAGTGCCACCAGGCCATCTTCGATGGCCGCCTTGAGTTCGGTTCCCAGCGGACCCTGTAGGTCTTCGCAGACGATCACCTGTTCCTTGTCCTGCCCTCCGCCCAACACGAGCACGTCCACAGTGGAGAAATCAGGGCGCTCTCCCCGGGCGAGGTGACGGACCTCGACCTCGTGACCGTGCCAGGAGGCTCGCCGGGCCAGCGCCAGGACGTTGCCGCGATCGCCGTAAATCCCCATCAGTTCAGGGTAGAGGTGAGCGATGACAAGCTTCATTCTTCTCCCCCTACGGGAAGCTTAGCATAGTCAGCCGCCGCTATCTACGGCGGGGCGGAACCAAAATCCTCCCGGCCGGGGAGGTTCTGGAGAGGGTCTCATTTCCAGAATTGGAAAGGCACTAACTGGGAAAAGCCGAGATGTTACACAATACTAGAAGATAAGATGCGCCACCACGCACCTCCTGTTGCTTATCGCAACGCCTTCAGACGCTTGGAACGTGACCAGACCGGAGACCCGGGACACACAAAGGCATATGAAAATCCATGAAATGGGGCGAAGATTGGCAGGAATTTCCCTGGCACGGAGAGAAGTCCTGCCCCGGGAACAGGGCGCAGCAAGGGGGGGTGAGGACGATGGTAGACCCCGTGAAACTTTTCACCAAGTGGGTATGTCTCTGGCGCATTGGCCCGCGTCTCTTGATCTCCTATGCGGTCCTCCTCATTCTGATGCTTATGCTGGGCGCAATTGGGTATTATGGTTTCGTCAAATTGGATGACGCAGCTGATTCAGCAGCCAAGGTGGCGCTGCAAGCGGTGGAACAGGGTCGCAGGGCCCAGTTGGACCTGAAGCAGGAAGGCCAGTACAGGGCGGCCATTACTCGCATCGACAAGCAGATACAAGACACCATAGACTCCCTGTGCCTGGCGATGATCATCCTGGGGGTCTTTGCCCTCATTTCAGGGTTCATCCCGGGGGTCATCATCACCCGTTCCATCGCCGAGCCGGTGGCGGAGGTGGTGCGGGTCGTCCAGAAAGCAGCCACCGGCGACCTGACGGAGTCCGTCAAGGTCGTCTACAACGACGAGGTCGGCGTCCTCGGCCGACACATGAACCAGATGGTCGCCAACCTGCGGGAGCTGATTACGAAGGTCTTGGAGGCCACGGCGACCGTCCGCTCCTCCAGCCACGAGTTGGCGGCCTCTGCCCAGGAGGTAGGCAGTTCCACAGAACAGGTGGCCCGGGCGGTCGAACAGATGGCCACGGGGGCGGAAGAACAGGCGAAAGCGGCGACCTCGGCCGGTGAGGTGGTAGACAGCGTCAGCCGGGCCATCGCCCGGGTCGAGGACTCTTCTCGCACGGTGGTGATCAGCACCCGGCGGGCGGCGGAAACCGCCGACGGCGGGAAACAGGCGGTCGCCGAGGCGGTGAAGCAGATCGCCGCCCTGCAAGACACGGTGAATGGGGCGGTGGGGGTCATCCAGACGCTGGGCGAGCGGTCCCGGGAGATCACCGTGATCGTCGACACTATTGCCAACATTGCCGACCAGACGAACCTCCTGGCGCTCAACGCCGCCATCGAGGCGGCCCGGGCCGGTGAGCAGGGCCGGGGATTCGCTGTGGTGGCGGAAGAGGTTCGCAAGCTGGCCGATCAATCAAAGCAGGCGGCCGACCAGATCGCAGGGCTGATCGCCGACATCCAGCAGAGCACGGCGCAGGCGGTTTCGACCATTGAAATCGGTGCTCGGGAGGCGGCCTCCGGCAGCGAGGTGGTCAGGCGGGCCGGGGCGGCCTTCGAGGAGATCGCCGCCTCGGTGGACGAGGTGGTCCGGGAGATTCAGGCCGTCTCCGCTGCCGCCCAGGAGATGTCCGAGGAGAGCCACAAGGCAGTGACGGCCGTCGAGAGCATCGCCGCTATCACCGAGGAATCGGCCGCCGGGGCCGAGGAAGTCAATGCCGCGGTGGAGGAAGGGACGAGCCGGATCAGGCAGATCGTGGCCGCCGCCACCAACCTGGCGGAGCTTTCGAACGCCCTTCAGGAGACCATGCATAAGTTCAAGGTGTGACTCAAGGGGCGGAGCAGATGTCCGGCGACAACCGCACACCGTCCGTGATCGTCCTCGACACGTCATATCTCCTGGAGGGCCGGCCGCGCCTCAGGGAATACGTGGCCGGCAGGCGAGGCGAGGAAGTGAAGGGCCTCATCCCCGACACCGTCCTGGCCGAACTCGAGTGGTACGCCAAGCATCCGGAGACGAACGAGAAGGCATGGCTGGCCATCCAGCTCCTCCGGCTCTTGAAAGACAGCTTGGCGAAAGGTGAGGTAGAGTACTTCGCGGTGCGGCCGAAGGAATGCCCGCCCCCTCCCGGATTGGATGACAAGAAACCGGAAGACCAGGTCCTCGTGGTGGCCCACCAGGTGAAAACCCTTCTACCCGAGCGGAAGGTTCTGCTGGCGACCGGCGACGAAAAGCTGAAAGCCAGGGCGGCGACCTTTGGCATCGAGGCCATCAAGTGAGTTTTGGATGGCGGGGGAAGGGAATGACCGGGACGGCGTAGTATTACGCTATTCGCCAGGGGGGTTCTGGTTGGCTTTACACTGCATCATACTGGCAGCAGGTCTGGGGACGAGGATGAAGTCCTGCCGGCCCAAGGTCCTTCATCGGGTGGCCGGCCAACCCATGTTGCGCTACGTCCTTGAAGCCGCCGCCAAGCTGGGCGTCGAACGTCCGATAGTGGTCGTCGGCCACGGTGCCGAGCAGGTCGAGGAGGCCATTGGCTCTGGGGTCGAGTACGTCCGCCAAGAAGAGCAACTCGGGACGGGCCACGCGGTCTTGCAGGCCCGGGAGCGGCTGGCGAAGCTCGAGGGCGACCTCTTGGTCCTGTACGGGGACACCCCGCTGCTGAAGGCGGCGACCCTGTCCGAGTTCGTCCGCTTCCACCAGCAGGAGAAGGCCGACGCCAGCGTGCTCACCGCCATTCTACCCGACCCGACCGGCTATGGGCGGATCGTTCGGGAACCGGAGACGGGGGCCGTCCTGCGCATCGTGGAGGAGAAGGACGCCTCGTCGGTCGAGAAGACCTACCGGGAGATCAACACCGGCATCTACTGCTTCGCCCTGTCGATGCTCCTGCCGGCCTTGGCTAAGCTCCGCCCGACTAACGCCCAGGGCGAATACTACCTCACTGACGTCATCGCCCTGATCCGTGAGGCCGGGGGTAAGGTGGTAGCCCTGTCGGCCGGCGATCCGGAAGAGATCCAGGGAGTCAACTCGCGGGAGCAGTTGGCAGCCGTCGAGGCGGTGGTTCGGCGGGAAAAGAACCGGGCGCTCATGGCTTCCGGGGTGACGATCATGGACCCCGCTTCAACCTTCGTGGACGCCGGGGTTGAGATCGGACGCGACACTGTTCTCCTCCCCTTCACCTGGCTCGAAGGAAAGACCCGAATCGGGGAAAATTGTGTCGTGGGGCCGCAAGTGCGCCTGCGCGACAGCGAGCTCGGCGACCGGGTGGAAGTCCAGTTCTCCGTCCTGGATCAGGCGCAGGTGGGCCGCGACGTTAACATTGGCCCCTTTGCTTACCTGCGGCCGGGAAGTCGAGTCGAGGACGGGGCCAAAGTTGGGGACTTCGTGGAAATCAAGAACTCCCGGGTCGGGGCAGGGAGCAAGGTGCCTCACCACAGCTACATCGGAGACGCCGAGATCGGGGCGGGGGTCAACATTGGTGCCGGGACGATCACCTGCAACTATGATGGGGTGCGCAAGCACCGGACGGTGATCGAGGACCGTTGCTTCATTGGAGCCAACACCAATCTGGTGGCGCCAGTCCGGGTCGGCGAGGGGGCCTATGTCGCCTCCGGCTCCACGATCACCGACGATGTGCCACCGGGGGCGCTGGGGGTAGCCCGGGGGCGCCAGCGGAACGTGGAAGATTGGGTGGCCCGCCGGCGGCGGGCGGAGCAAACTGAGGAGGAATGACCTGATGGCAGAAGTAACACTCAGCGCTAAACCACGCACAGAAACGGGTAAGGAGGCGGCCGCCCGTCTGCGCCAGCAGGGGATGGTTCCGGGCGTTGTCTACGGCGTAGGGCGGGAGAACATAAAAGTGGCGTTCAACGCCCGCGAGGTTGAACGGCTGGTGCTCGGGGGGCATGCTTCGCGGCTCATCCACCTTCAGTTGGGCGAGGGCGGAAAGAGGGGCGCTACCCCGGTCTTGATCAAGGAGATCCAGCGCGACCCCGTTCGCGGCGCAATCACCCACCTCGACCTGTACGCCGTGGCGATGGACCACGCCGTCACCACCCAGGTGCCGATCGTGATCCACGGGGAGGAGAAGCGGCGTGACCTCGGCGGCATCGTCCAGCACGTCCTGCATCATCTCGAAATCTCCGCCCTGCCGGCGGACATCCCGGAACACCTGGAGGCCGACGTTTCAACCCTGCCGGTCGGCCACTCGCTCCACGTCAAGGATTTGGCCCTGCCGAAGGGCGTAAAGGCGCTGACCCCGGCGGAAGACGTGGTCGTCACCATCGTGGCGCCTACGAGGGAGAAGGTCGAGGAGGAGAAGCCGGAAGGCGAAGCGGCGGCCGAGCCGGAGGTCGTGGCGAAGGGCAAGGCCGAGGGCGAGGAAGCGGGCAAGGAGAAGTAGCTCCGTGTGGTTGGTCGTTGGACTTGGCAACCCAGGCCCTGAGTACGCGAACACCCGGCATAACGCCGGGTTTCTCGTCATCGACCGGCTGGCTCGCCGGATGGGTGTAACCGTCCAAAAGAAGCTCAGGAGGGCGCTGGTCGGGGAGGGAACCCTGGCAGGCCAGCGGGTTGCCCTGGCTAAGCCACAGACCTACATGAACCTCTCAGGCGACGCCGTCACCGGCCTCCTCCAGTGGTACAAGCTCTCCCCCTCCAATGTGATCGTAGTCTACGATGACAAGGACCTGCCGCCCGGGCGGATCAGGGTCCGGCCGGGTGGTGGCCCGGCCGGGCACCGGGGGATGATGTCGATCCTGCAGGCGCTGGGTACGCAGGAGGTGGCCCGGGTCCGCGTGGGGATTGGCCGGGAACCTGCCGAGCAGGAGGGGAACGATCGGGGCGTCGGTTACGTGCTCTCGCCTTTTGCGAAGGAGGAATGGCCGCACATCGAGGAGGCCCTGGAGAGGGCGGCAGAGGCGGTCGAGACGGTCCTGAGCGACGGGGTGGAGGCGGCGATGCAGCGGTTTAACGGACTTCTGTCCAGTCGCTCGGGCCAGACTGGACCGGGCTAAGAGGCGCACCGGATGGTGCAGGAGCGGAGGGGAGAGTGGAGATGGCCAAGCGGAGGGCGGCGTTTCGCCTCGTTCAAATTCTCCTGCTGCTTAGTCTGGCGGTGGCTCTGAGCGGCGCGAGGGCGCTGGCGGCAGCTGGGTTGTCCAGCAAATGACGGCGCTTTTCGTCCTGCTCCTGGGCCTGGCAGTGGGCAGCTTCCTGAATGTACTCATCCACCGCCTGCCGCGGGGCGAGTCCGTGGTCTGGCCGGGTTCCCGCTGCCCGGCCTGCGGACATCCGCTTTCTCCGGCCGACCTCGTGCCGCTTCTGAGTTGGGCAGCTTTGCGGGGGCGCTGCCGCTATTGCGCCGCCCCCCTCCCGGCTCGGTACCCCGTGGTGGAGGCGGCCACCGCCCTCCTCTACCTGGCTCTTTACCTCAAGTTCGGCTGGCGCTGGGCGTTCCTGCCCTACGGCCTGCTCGCTTCCCTGCTGGTGGCGCTGACCTTCATCGACTTGAACCACCAGCTTCTTCCGGACGCCCTCACCCTGCCCGGCATCGGGCTGGGCCTCGCCTTCGGGCTCGGGGCGACCCTGGCGCAGCGGGCCGGCATTCCCTCGCCGTTTGCGGTATCTCTGGCCCACCTTCCCTACCTGTTTGACCCCCTTTCGTTCCGGGCGGGAGTGGTCGGAGCAGCCGTCGGGGGCGGGGTGATCTTGCTGGTCATCTTCTTCTCTCGGGAGGGGATGGGGTACGGTGACGCCAAACTCTTGGCGATGATCGGCGCGTTCGTGGGCTGGCGGGGGGCGCTGGGCAGTCTCTTCCTTGGCGCCGTCGCCGGCTCCGCAGTGGGGATCTGGCTGCTGGCCACGAAGCGCAAGGGGCGCAAGGACCCCATCCCCTTCGGCCCCTTCCTCGCCTTCGGCTGCCTTTTCCTCCTCTTCGGGGACCGGCTGCTCCTGCAGGCCCTGTGGTGGTGGCGAGGTTGAAAACGGGAGACGGAGATGAACGTATGACGGACACTGGCCTGACTGCGACGGGTTTGGCTGATTATCACTTCCACTTGGAACGGGGACCGTACACCCGGCAATGGATGGAGCGCTTCCTGGCCGCCGGACGGGCGCGAGGGGTGACCGAGTTCGGGGTAACCGAGCACGGGCACCGGTTCGTCGAGGGGTTGGCGGTCCTGGACAACGCCTGGGTGCGGAGTCACCGGCTGTTGCACCTGGCCGAGTACGTGGAGTTTGTGCAGCGCATGATGGACGAGGGGCTGCCCCTCCGGCTAGGGTTGGAGATGGACTACCTCCCCGGCAAGGAGAAGGAGATCCGGGACCTGCTCGCCCAGGCCTCGTTCGACTTTGTGATCGGGTCGGTGCACTGGCTGGACGGCTGGGGCTTTGATTTCGTCGGCGAGGAAGCTTGTCTGGCGGAGTGGATGCGGCGGGACAGGCGCCGGGTCTTCGCCCGGTACTTCGAGATCCTGGCAGGGGCGGCGGAAAGCCGGCTATTCGAAGTCCTTGGCCACGCCGACCTGATTAAGATCATGGGCCTCTACCCGGAAGAGCCGTGGCACGACCTGGCCGAGCCGGCGCTCCAGGCGATTGCCGCCGCGGGCGTCGCGGTGGAAGTCAATACCGCAGGGCTGCGGAAGCCAGTCGGGGAAATCTACCCGGGTGAGTGGCTCCTGCGGCGTTTGCACGAGCTTGGCGTGCCGGTGACGACCGGTTCCGACGCCCACGAGCCGGAGGATTGCGGGCGTGACTTTAACCGGGCCGCAGAGCTCCTCCGATCCTGCGGCTACCGGGAATACCTGGTTTTCCGGGGGCGGAGACGGGAAAGCCGGCCCCTGCCAGTACCAGAAGGCTGGCGGGCAAGCTAACGGGGTGAGCGATCTCTTGACGACCCTCCTCGCCGGCTTGCTGGCGGCGGAGGTGGCCTTCCTGGCCAACCGCACCCTGCTTGCCGGGCTTGAGGAGCGGCGCCCATCTGCGCCGGGCGGGCCGTCTGTCCGCCCCGGGTCTTTGCTGGTCAGCGCCGTCCCGGCGGTCGAGGAGGCGGCCAAGAACCTGGCCGCCCTCCTCTCCGGCGCCGACCTGTTCGGGACGCACGTAGTCTTTGGGCTGGTGGAAGCCGGCTTTGAGGCGGTGGTCGGGGAGTGGCACGGCCTGGTCGCCGGCCTCCTCGGCCTGATCAGTCACGCCCTGTTTGGCGCGGCGACCCGGGCAGCGCTGGCGGGGACCGGTTCCCCGTTTCTGGCCACCGGGGCCGGAATCGGCCTGCACATCATCTGGAATGCCCTGGCGCTCCGCCTGGGGGGGCGAGGGTGAGGAGTTCCTTGACCATGACCTACCGCTTGCTCGTCGAGACGCTGGCCGAGGGCGAAGAGGTGCGCCGCCTGGCGGGAGGGCCGCCGGTCCAGCTCGTTACGGGGCTGGCCGGCTCCCAGAAGCCCCTTCTGGCTGCCGTCCTGTGGCGAACGGCCACCCGGCCGGTCCTTCTGGTGACCCACAATGCCCTCGAGGCCGAGCGGTTCTATGCCGACCTGCTCTCGCTCCTCGGCGGGGAGCGGATCGCCCTTTTCCCCGCGCTTGACGTCCTGCCCCACGAAGAGGTCGTGCAGGACCCGGAACCCCTCGTCCGTCGCCTGCGGGCCTACGAACTCCTGGCGGCCGGGGCGGGGCTATTGGGGGATGGCCGGCGGGGGCCGGCGCCCCTGGTGGTCGTCCCGGTCCAGGCGCTCCTCCGGCGCACCCTGCCGCCCGCGGATTTCCTGCGGTTCGCCCTCTTCCTGGCTCCGGGGCAGCGGCTGGACCTGCGGGAATGTGAACGCCGCCTCGCCGTCATGGGCTATGAACGGGTGGATCTGGTGGACAGCCGGGGGCAGTTCGCCGTGCGGGGCGGGATCGTCGACGTCTTTCCCGTGACCAGCGACTGCCCCTACCGGATCGAACTCTGGGGCGATGAGGTGGATTCGCTCCGGCGGTTCGAGGCGGCCACTCAGCGTTCGCTAGACCACGTGGACCGGCTGGCCCTGGTCCCCGCTCGCGAGCTGGTCTTCACCCCCGAGGCCGCCGAGATGGCCATCGGCCGCCTACACACTACGGTGAGGAAAGAGATTGACCGCTTGAACTCCACCGGCCAACGGCAGGCGGCCCGCCGGCTAAGGCAGCGGGCAGAGGCCCATGCCGAGGCCCTCGCCGAGCGACACTACTTCCCGGGAGTCGAGCAGTACCTGCCCTTCTTGGCCTCCCGCCTGGGGACGCTGCTCGATTACCTTCCCGGTGGCTTGGTGATCGTGGATGAGCCAGCCCGGGCCAGGGAAGCGGCCCACCAGAACCTGACCGAGCTGACGGAGACCCTCCTCGACCGGGTCGGAAAGGGCGAAGCGCTCTCCACCGAGCTTCAACTCTTTGCTGAGTGGCCTGCCTTGGAAGCGGCGTGGGGGAGCAGCGAACGCCCCGTGATCTACCTGTCCACCCTGGGGACCCGTACCCCCGGCCTTCGCCCTGCCCAAAGCGTCGCCTTTCCCGCCCGGACCCCCGAGCTCTTCCATGGCAAGGTGGAGCGGGCGGCGGCGGAACTGAAGCGCTGGCGGGGGGAAGGGTTCCGGGTCCTGTTGGCAGTGAACTCGCTGGAGCGGGCAAGGCAGCTCCGCTCCGCCCTGCTGGAGTACGGCGTCGAGGTGGCGCTCCTTACCCCGGAGACGCCCGCTCTGACTCCCGGCAGCATCCTGGCTGGCCCGCTGCCCTTGTCCGCGGGCGGCGAGTTCCTTTCCCCCAAGCTGGTCTACCTGACCGAGCTGGAACTCTACGGCCGCCCCCACCGGCGCCGCCTCCGCCCGGTCGAAGAGGGTGTCCGCATCGCCAGCTTCACCGAACTCAAGGTGGGCGACTATGTCGTCCACACGACGCATGGCATCGGCCAATACCTCGGGGTTGAAACGCTGGAGGTGCAGGGCGTCCACCGGGACTACCTGGTCATCCGCTATGCCGGGGAGGACCGGCTGTACGTCCCGACCGACCAGGTGGACCTGGTCCAAAAGTACCTCGGGGTGGAAGGGGTGGCCCCCAAGCTTTACAAGCTGGGCGGGGCGGAGTGGAGCCGGGTCAAGGCCCGGGTTCGGGAGTCGGTCCGCGATTTGGCCGACAGCCTGCTCAAGCTGTACGCGGCCCGGGAGGCCCAGCCCGGACACGCCTTCGGACCCGACACCATCTGGCAGAAGGAGCTGGAGGAGGCCTTCCCCTACGAGGAGACACCCGACCAACTCCGGGCCATCCAGGAGGTGAAGGCCGACATGGAACGGCCGCGCCCGATGGACCGGCTGGTCTGCGGGGACGTGGGATACGGGAAGACCGAGGTGGCGGTGCGGGCAGCCTTCAAGGCGGTGATGGCCGGCTGGCAGGTGGCCGTCCTGGTCCCCACCACCATCCTGGCCCAGCAGCACTATGCCACCTTTACCGAGCGATTCGGCCGCTTTCCCGTCAAGGTGGCGGTTCTGTCCCGCTTCCAGACCCCGAAGGAGCAGGAAGAGATCACAAAAGGGGTGCGGGAAGGGAGCGTGGACGTGCTGATCGGCACCCACCGCCTCCTCCAGTCCGACGTGAGATTTCACAAACTCGGCTTGGTGGTGGTCGACGAGGAGCAGCGGTTTGGCGTCCGGCAGAAGGAACGCCTGAAGGAGCTGCGCAAGAACGTGGACGTCCTGACCCTGACGGCTACCCCCATTCCGCGGACGATGCACATGGCGCTCGCCGGCGTCCGGGATATGTCAGTGATCGAGACCCCGCCCGAGGGCCGCTACCCCGTCCGCACCTACGTCCTGGAATACTCGGACCAGACCGTCCGGGAAGCGATCCTGCGCGAGATCGGCCGGGAGGGGCAGGTCTACTATGTCTACAACCACGTCCGGTCGATCGACCGGGAGGCGGTTCGCCTCTCCCAGCTCGTCCCGGAGGCGCGGATCGCCGTGGCCCACGGGCAAATGCCGGAAAGCCGCCTGGAAGAGATCATGCTAGCCTTCCTCCGGGGCGAGTATGACGTCCTGCTCTGTTCGACCATCATCGAGTCGGGGCTGGACATCCCCAACGTCAACACGTTGATCGTTTACGACGCCGACCGGTTTGGGTTGGCCCAGCTCTACCAGTTGCGGGGGCGGGTGGGGCGGTCCAACCGGGTAGCCTACGCCTACTTCACCTATCGCAAGGAGAAAATCCTGACCGAGGAGGCGGAGAAGCGCCTAGCGGCCATCCGTGAATTCACCGAGCTGGGGAGCGGGTTCAAGATTGCCATGCGGGACCTCGAAATCCGGGGCGCTGGCAACCTCCTCGGCCCGGAGCAGCACGGCTTTGTGGCGGCGGTCGGGTTCGAGCTTTACTGCCGGCTGCTGGAGGACGCCGTGAAGGAGTTGAAGGGGCAGAAGGAACCGGAGCTGCCCGAGCCGACGTTCGACCTGCCGATAGACGCCTACCTGCCCGACACCTACATCCCGGATGCGCGCCAGAAGGTGGAGATCTACAAGAAGATCCTGGCGGTTACCGGTGAGGAGCAGGGCCGGGAACTCGCCGACGAGTTGATTGACCGCTTCGGTGAACCGCCGGCGCCCGTGACAGCCCTGCTTAGGGTAGCGCAGATCAAGGCGGTCGCCCGGCGGCTTCATGTCCAAAGCATCGGCGCGGCCGGTGGGGTGCTGACCGTCAAGTTTCTCCCCGGCGTCCGGCCGTCTGGGGAGAGATTGGCGGCGCTCATGCGCGCCCACCGCGGCAAACTCGCCGTGACCATGGGCCAGGTGCCCCAGATCAAGCTCCACACTGCGGGAAAGGGCGATTCCGACCTGCTAGAGGCGCTGGAAAAGATTCTCGCCGAGTTGAGCGCGTAACTCGGCGACCAGTTGGACAAGATTGGAACGTCAGGCGGACGAGGAACGTTGGTTGAAGCAAAGCCCGGGACGCGGGTGCATAAAAATCCCAGTGCACCTATATAATAGCTCTGGCGTCGCGGGCTCAGTCAGGCAAAGGAGGGTCCCTCATGAAAGCCACGGGGATCGTCAGGAGGATCGACGATCTGGGCCGGGTGGTGATCCCGAAGGAAATCCGGCGGACCCTGCGGATACGTGAAGGGGACCCGCTGGAGATCTTCGTCGACCGCGAAGGCGAAGTGATTCTCAAGAAGTATTCCCCCATCGGTGAGCTGGGCGACTTCGCCAAGGAGTATGCCGATTCCCTGTCGGAAGCCACCGGCCACATCGCTTTGATCACCGACCGCGACGCAGTCATCGCCGTGGCCGGAGCGGCCAAGAAGGACTACCTCGACAAGGCGATCTCGGCGTCGGTCGAGCGGATCATGGAAGACCGAAAGCCATTGCTCACGCCGAAAGTGGCCGAGACGGACGAGGAACTGATCGAGGGGGTCCGCTTCAGTTCACAGGTCGTGGCGCCGATTGTTGCCGAGGGCGATCCGATCGGCTCGGTAATCCTGGCCTCCCTCGACCCGGAGGCCAAGATGGGCGAGTTGGAGCTGAAACTGGCCGAGACGGCCGCCGGCTTCCTCGGCAAGCAGATGGAACAGTAGCGTCCGCCAAACGACTCGCCACAGCGACCACAGCAGCAGGCCGGAAGCGTCCCGGGCCTGCTGATTTTCTTTCGGTTTCCGCCCCGGTCGTGCTCAGGGTGCCTTTTCCTGTACTACCCACCCGCGGCCGCGAATACCTGAGAAGGGAGACGAGGACGGGGGGACGGAGGCGGTGCGGAAGCAGACGCTCCTGGAGGGAACCCTGGTTCTGACGGCGGCGGGACTTCTGGCCCGGGGGCTGGGGGCGGTCTACCGGATCGTCTTGCCGCGCTTGGTCGGCGCCGAGGTCATCGGCCTCTTCCAGATGGCCTATCCCATCTACAATCTCTTCCTCCTCATCTCGGTCTCCGGCCTGCCGCTGGCCGTTTCCCGCCTGGTCGCCGAAGAGGTGGCGCTTGGCCACGGCCGAACGGCGCAGCGCATCTGGCGAGTCGCCATGGGGGCGCTGGCCGTCATGGGGTTCTTCACCACCCTGGCGCTGATGGGCGGCGCCGGCTGGCTGGCTCGCGTGGTCCTCGGCGATCCCGGCGCGACGGGGGTCATCCGGGCGGTCGCCCCCTCCGTCTTCTTCCTGACCCTCATCTCAGGCTGGCGCGGACTCTTCCAAGGGCTGCACTACATGGTGCCGAGCGGCTTCTCGCAGGTGGTCGAGCAGGTGGTCCGGGTTGCCGGGACGCTCATCCTGGCGCTGGCCCTGCGACCGCGGGGGGTCGAGGCGGCGGCGGCCGGGGCAGCGCTGGGGGCGGTCCTGGGAAGCGTGGCGGGCCTGGTCGTCCTCCTCAGCTTTCGCCTCCGCTTCCGACACGCCACGGCCGAGCGCTTCTCTCCCTCGCCGCACGATCCGCTCCCTTCGCCGGTGGCCATCCTGAGGCGCATCTATCGCATCGCGGCGCCGGTGGTGGTGGGGGCGCTAATCGTCCCGCTGACCCAGTCCCTCGATGCGGCGCTCGTCCCGCGCCGGCTGGTGGAAGCCGGCTACACTGTGGAACTGGCCCGGGCGCTCTACGGGCAGCTCTCCGGGATGGCGATGGTGCTCGCCTACTTTCCGGCGTCGGTGCTGACGGGGTTGAGCGTGACCATTGTTCCCGTCCTGGCCGAAGCGACTGCCCGGCGCCGGATTGGACTGGTCTGGCGGCGCATTCGGGAATCGCTCTGGCTCAGCATCGTCATCGGCCTGCCGGCGGCAGTCGGCCTGTGGATCCTCGCCGAGCCAATCTGCACCCTGCTCTTCGCCGACCCCGGGGCGGCGGTCCCGCTCCGGGCCATAGCGCCCGCCGCGCTCCTCATCCTCCTGCACGGGACGACCTGCGGCATCCTGCAGGGCGTGGGACACCCCGGCGTGCCGGTCCGCTACCTCGGCCGGGGGGCAGTCCTCAAGGTGGCGGCCACCTACCTTTTGACCGCCCTCCCGGCACTGGCTCTGCAAGGGCCGGCCTGGGCGACGGTGCTGAGCTTCGCGGTCGCCGCGGGGGGCAACCTCCTGGCCATCCGCCGCCTCACCGGCTATGGGTTCGACTGGAACTTCCTCATCGTCCGGCCGGCCCTGGCGACCGGGCTGATGGCTTTGACCGCCCGGGCGACTTACCGCGCCCTCCTCGCGGCTGGTCACTACCTGTTGGCCGAACCGGTGGCCGGCGCCGCCACGCTGGGCAGCATCGCCGCCGCCGCCGCCGTCTACGCCCTGGCCATCCTCCTCCTCTACCCGAAGGATTTGCCGCTCCGGCCCACGAATAACCGGGCAAACACTACGAGCGGGTGAGCTCAGTGACAGGCAGGGAAACGCGGACTGCGCCTGGGCCGGAGCCCGGGCGCTTGACTGTAGTCGGGCTGGGGCCGGGCGGAATCGACCATGTGACGGTCGGGGTGCTGCGGCGGCTGGGGCTCGGGGGACGGCTATTCGTCCGGACCCGACGCCATCCGGCGGTGGCTGACCTCGAGGCGATGGGCTTCGTCTTCGAGTCCATGGACGACCTCTACGAGACAACTCCCGATTACGATACACTCTACCGCGCCATCGCCGAGCGGCTGATCGCCGCGGCTCAGGGCCGGTACGACGGGGCAGCCGGTCCGCCAGTCCGTCGCCGGGGCGAGCAACCCTCCGCCGCCGACCGGGAGGTCGTCTACGCCGTTCCGGGTCACCCCATCGTGGCGGAGAACTCAGTCCGAGTGGCGATGGCCCTGGCGCAAGAGGCCGGGATTCCAGTCGAGGTGGTGCCGGGCCTGTCCTGGCTCGATGCCGCCTGGGTCGACCTCCAGCTCGATCCCACCGGCCTGCGCAACCTCGTGGTCGTCGACGCCCTGGACGACTCCGTTCCCTTCCAAGCCGACCGCAGCTACCTGATCAGCCACGTCTACCATCCCCTGGTGGCCGGGACGCTCAAGGTCCGGCTGATGGACGCCTTCCCCGACGAACACCGGGTGACCCTCTTTCAGGCCGGAGGGGCGTCCGAGGGGCGACGGGCGGAGGTCCCCCTCCACGAACTCGACCGCCTTCCCTGGCTCGACCACCTGACGAGCGTTTGGGTCCCGGCCCTGACTCACGCTGGCCAGCCCACTCCGGACAGACCGGCCCCTGAGCCATCCGCCTATCCGCTAGACCCGCTGGTTGGGGTGATGCAGCGGCTGCGGGGGAAGGATGGTTGCCCCTGGGACAAGGAACAGACCCACCAGAGCCTCAGACCCTACGCCATCGAGGAGGCCTATGAAGTCTGCGAGGCCGTCGACGACGGCGACCCGGAAAGGCTCTGCGACGAGCTGGGCGACCTCCTGCTGCAGGTCGTTTTCCACGCTCAACTGGCCGCCGAGGCCGGCTCCTTTGACATCAACGACGTGGTCCGGGGGATCGTCGCCAAGCTGATCCGCCGCCACCCCCACGTCTTTGGCGAGGTGTCGGTTTCCGGCGCGGCAGAGGTCGTGGTGAACTGGGAACAGATCAAGCGGGGCGAGAAGGGGGCCGAAGGGCGCCGCTCCGCCCTGGACGGGATCCCCCGTCACTTGCCGGCCCTTCTGACCGCCCAGAAGATGCAGGCGAAGGCAGCCCGCTCCGGCTTCGAGTGGCCCGGCCTCGCCGCCGCAGTGAACAAGGTGTGGGAGGAGGCCCGCGAGGTGCGCCTGGCTTATGCCGAGTGCCAGAAGGCCGAGGGTGAGACCGAGGCGACCGCCCGGGACCGCCTTGAAGGGGAGATCGGCGACCTGCTCTTTGCGGTGGTCAACGTCGCCCGCTTCCTCCATGTCAACGCCGAGGTGGCGCTTCGCCGCACCGTGGTCAAGTTCGCCCGCCGCTTCCGGACTCTGGAGGAGCAGGCCCGGGCGGAAGGAAAGCAGCTTTCCCAACTCGAGCCGGACCGGCTGCTCAGCTTGTGGGAGCAAGCCAAGAAAGAGGAGCGCAACTAAACTAGAAGCAGGCTGCCCCGAGTTTGACTTTGGGACAGCCTGCTTGGTGTACGGGGGCTTGTCCTACTTCCTGGCGACGGCGTCCTTGAGGGCCTTGCCCGCCTTGAATGCTGGAACTTTGGCCGCCGGGATCTTGATCGGGGTGCGGGTCGCCGGGTTCACGCCCTTGCGGGCCTTGCGGGTCCGAACCTCGAAAGTGCCGAAGCCAATCAGGGTCACCTTGTCGCCCTTTTTGAGTGCGTCGGAGACGGCGCTGACGACAGCGTCTACTGCCTCACCAGCGACTTTTTTGGAGAGACCGGCCTTCGCGGCCACCGCGGCGATTAGTTCCGTCTTGTTCAAATCATTTACCTCCCTTTTCAGGTTGTCTCTGCTCCTATTCGCCCTCCCCTGGCAGCATTCCTTCTTTTGCCATGCCGCGTTCGACAAAAAATCAACAATCTCGGGGCGGCGAAGAGTCCATCTCGCCTGATTTTCGGTTGTGAGTCTGTCCAAAACTCCGGTTCTCATGCACCTTTGGCGGCCTGTCGGGGAGACGCCCATTATCTTGGATAGCACAAGATTCCCTCTCCTGACAGAATCGAATAAAACCCCCTAGTCAGTTCAGACTAGCAGTATACGAGGAGGGTTACAGATGGCTCCAAGGCGCAGCCGGAGCTCAGGGAACCGGGGCGGGTTGGTCGTCGCGACTTTGGCCGCCGTGTTTTTTCTAGTCGGGTGTCCCCAGGGCGAGGATAAGATCATCCGGCAAATTCGGTCCGAACCCACGATCAGGGTCGAAAAGCAGAGCGGCGTGGCCGAGCGGATGAAGCTCGAAAAGTACATCGAAGGCGTGGTGGCAGGGGAGATCAAGCCCGGGTGGCCCCTGGAGGCCTACAAAGCCCAGGCCATCCTGGCCCGTAGCTATGCCCTATATGTGCTGACTGCCGACAGCACTCGCCCGGTCGAGGCGGGGACCATCGACGCGACTCACACCGAGGCCCAGGCCTATCGGCCGCAGAACGTCACGCCCATCATTCGCCGGGCGGTCGAAGAGACCCGGGGCACCGTCATCACGTACAAGGGCAAGTTCCCGCAGGCCTACTTTCATTCCGCCTCCGGTGGCTGGACGACGACCGCCGTCAACGCCGGCTTGGTCGAACCGGGGAAGGAGCCGCCGTACATCGCCGTGGTGGAATCGCCGGAGGACGAAGTAACCCCGCCTCACATCAAGCAGTGGAAAGCGTCTTTCCCTTCGTCTGAGGTGGCCAAAGCCCTCTCTCAGCTTGGGATCAAGGCGGAGAAGGTCGACGACCTCCGGGTTGGGCGAAAAGACCCTCATGGGCGGGCGATCACCCTGGTCATAACCCATGACGGCCGCCGCTCCGAGGTCTCCGCGCCCAAGTTCCGGGTCGCCTTGGACCCCGACCGTCTCCGGTCGGTGTTGCTGAGCAGAGTGGCAGTGGAGGGCGGCAGCGTGCTCTTCGAGGGGCGGGGCTTCGGTCACGGCGCCGGGATGTCGCAGTACGGCGCCTACCAACTGGCCAAGCATGGCAAGAAGGCTCCAGCCATCATCAAGCACTACTATCGTGACGTGGAGATCAAGAGACTCTGGCAATAGCGCAGGCTGGTCGCTGCAGCGGGGGCCGTCCCGGCATAAACGGGACGGCCCTTACATACATTCTACCACCCTGAGAGGTGAGGAGGACCGGTGGTGGTAGAGGACAAGATGCTAGACCGGCGCGACCTCGAGCGGCGCGACCACCAACTCACGCTGAAGCGACGGGAGGACTTGGCGCTGGACGGGGTCCTCAACGTCGAGAGCTTCGACGAAGGTGAGATCGTGGTGGAGACGGTGGCGGGGGGCTTGATCATCAAAGGCGACGACCTGCACATCACTCAACTCAACCTGGACGGCGGCAGCATGATGGTCCATGGCTACGTCGACTCGCTCCAGTATACCGGGGAGATGCCGGGGCACAAAGGCCGCGGGATGCTGAGCCGCCTCTTTAAGTAGCCGCCGTTGCCGATCGTGCGCCGAACGTGGCATAGGTGGCCTCGCACGCGTCGGAGAGCCCGCCGGACCCTGCCCCTTCTGTCCCGTCTGATGCTGACGGCGCATCTGGCCACGTCGTTGACCCTGGCGGGGCTGGTCGTCCTGGCGGGGCGCATCGTCGTGCCCTGGGACGGTGAGGGGCGACTCTCCGTCCGCAGCCCGGAGCGCCTTTCTCTCGACTCCATCGCCCGTCCGTACACCTCCCTGATCCAGCGGGCGGCGGTCGCCCAGGGGCTTGACCCGGAGCTGGTGGCGGCCGTCATCGAGGTGGAGAGCAGCTTCAATCCGCTGGCCGTCTCTCCCCGGGGGGCACGGGGCCTGATGCAGATCATCCCCGAAACTTGGCGGGAGTTGAATCCAACCGGCTCCTGCCGGGGGGAACACCCGCCGCCGGCCCGGGAGAAGGGCTGTATCTACGACGCGGCGGCCAACGTGGAGAGCGGGACCCGCTACCTTCGCTCGCTACTCGCCAGGTTCGGGGGCGACGTCACGCTGGCCCTGGCCGCCTATAACGCCGGGGCGAAGGCGGTGGAGCGGGCGGCGCCGCCCGGCCGGCGGGGCGCCGTGCCGGCCCTGGCCGAGACCCGCCACTATACCCAGGCCGTGCTCGACCGGTGGACTCGGCGGCGGCTGGGGCTTTCCCATGGCGAGGTTCAGGCTCTGAGCCGCCTCAGGCGGGTCGCCTGGTGGTTGCTGGCTGCCGACGCCGCCCTCCTGGGCGCAGCATTCGCCGCCAAACCCTCCTGGGCGGGCGGCACGAGGGGGTGACAGGGATGACCGCGCCGCTGATCGCACAAGTCGCGGTCTTCGCCTTGACCATCGGCATCGGGTTGCTGTTGGGGCTCCTCTTCGACTTTTACCGGGTCGTCCGGGGGCGCCTCCGGCCCGGGAGGTTCGCCACCGCCGTCGGGGACCTGCTCTTCTCGCTCACGGCTACCGGCGTCACCTTCGCCTTGCTCATCGTCGGGAACTGGGGGGAACTCCGCCTCTACGTCTGGGTCGGATTTCTGCTCGGCGCCCTCTCCTACCGCCTCTTCTTGAGCCGGACGGTCATCTCCTGGCTGGTTGCCCTCTTCACCTTAGTCGGGCGAATCCTTGCGGCTGTCGCAGGCCACCTGGCCCGCTTGCTGCGCTTGCCGGGCGAATGGAACCGCCGCTTCTGGCGCCGCAGTTGGCTGGGGCAGGCGCTCCGCCGCTGGTGGCGCTGGGTTCGCAGCGACCCGCCGCCTTCTCCCCCGCCGCCGAACGCCGCGCCGCCTGCCTGACCTGGCAGCAGGAATCAGCCAGCATCTGTAGAAAACGTGTACTAACTGTGTACAAGTCTTGTGGATATGTGGGCTAAACTGTGGATGTCGTGGACGGGCGGGGTGAAGAGTGCAGGTCGAGATCCGGGGGCTGGAGCGCCTCTCCTTCCGTGAGCGACAGGTGGTCGTGCTGAAAGAGTCTGGCCGTTCCACCCAGGAGATCGCCGCCCGGCTCGGCCTGAGCGCCAGTACGGTGGCGACCCTTTACCACCGGGCCCGGGCCAAGGGCTATAGCGTGGTGGTCATCCTGCCCGGGGAGATCCTGAGCCTGGGCGATGAGGACGGCACGGAGGGCGATGCGCAATGAGCAGGGATGGGCGGTCTTCGTGGGACGGGCGGCGGGCGGCAGGCCGATACCGTCAGGGAGCCGGCGCGACGGTCACTGCGCCCGCCTACGACTACGGCTATCCTCTGGCGCACAGGGAGGAGGCCACCACCCGCCGGGCTAAGCCCCGCGGACGGGTCGCTCGCCGTAGGTCAGCGGCCGACCGGCGATTCGCCGCGGTTCTGGTGGCCCTGCTGCTTTGGGCGGGCGTCGGCTATGCCACCGGCCTGGTCCGGATCCTCGCCCTGCGGCGGGAGATCGCCCGGGTCGAGCAGGAACTGGCCGCCACCCGGCGCCACAACCGGGAACTGGAGAAGACCGTGGCCGAGATGCAGACGCCGGAGTACATCGAACGGGCTGCCCGCGATCAGCTGGGGCTGACGAGGCCCGACGAGGTCCGGTTCGTGGTCGGCCGGCCGGCGGATACCACCAATCCCGAGCGGCAGGACGTGGAACGGCGGCCTGGGGAAGGAGACATCTACGACTGACGCCGCGCGCCTGTCCCCGGCCACCAGGGACAGAGATGGACTCCGCGGGCGGGGTCCAAAAGGCTCTCTGGACGGTCGCCCGGTTGACACTCCGCAGATCACCGGGTATAATAAGCTATACTAGCGCTTGGTGTGGCCAGGCGCGTGGGTGACCACAATTATCAAGGGGAGGAAACCGGGGCAGTATGCCGCTCGAGGTCGGGGCTGTGGTGGAGGGGAAGGTCACCGGGATCACGCACTTTGGGGCCTTCGTCGAACTCCAGCCGGGTGTTACGGGGCTCGTTCACATCTCTGAGGTAGCAGACGCTTACGTTCGGGACATCAAGGACTACTTGAAAGAGAACGACCAGGTAAAGGTCAAGATCATCAACATCGACAAGGGCAAGATCGGCCTGTCAATCCGGCAGGCGAATCCCAACGCCAGTCCGGTGCGGCCGCGCCCCGTAAGCCCCCGTCAGTTCGAAGACCGCTTGGCCCGGTTCCTGAAGGAGAGCGACGAACGGCTCGGCGAACTCCGCCGCAGCCAGGATTCGAAGCGCGGCGGCCGGGGCAGCCGGCGGGATTGGTAGTTCGGCAACCGGAAAAAGGTCGCTTAACGGCGTCGGCAGACGCCGTTTTTTGCTGAGGGGAGGAGCGCCGGTGGACCGCCTACGATCCGACCAACCGCCGCGGCCCTGGACCCGCCGGGCCAAGCGGGCCCTGCTGCTCGGCCTTTGCCTGACCCTCGCCTTGGGCGCGGCGGGGCTCCTGATCAGCTTCCTCGGACGGCGGCCGCTCCTCCGCACCCTGATGTGGGTGGAGTTTGCCGGCGGGACGCTCGTCTGCGCGGTGGCGGCGCTGCTCCTGCTCTGGCGCCCGCGGGAGGTGGGGCGGGTCGCCGAGCGGGAAGAGACGGCCAATGCCGGGTTCGGACTCCTAGCCGCGGGGCTGGTCGCCGTCGCCACGGGTCTCCTCGTGAGCTGGGTCTGGCAGCTGTGACCTGTAAAGGCGCTCATCAACGCGGTAATATAATCACGAAGCAACTATCATGATTATATTTGTGGCGTGGGGTTGACGCGATGAGGTCATTCGCTCCGGGGTTCATTCAGGCGCAGGTCCTCAGTCAGAGCCTGTTGCAGACCATCCGCCTCATCGGCGAGTACAAGGGAAAACAGGTATTGTTTGGGGAGCAGTCTCCTCAGGTGTTGGAGGCGCTGCGCCAGGTAGCTATCATCCAAAGTGCGGAATCGTCCAACCGAATCGAGGGAATAACCGCCCGGATCGAAACGATCGAGGCGTTGGTGGCGCAGAAGACTACTCCGAGAAACAGGTCGCAACAGGAGATTGCTGGCTATCGGGATGCCCTCCAAACCATTCACGCCAACCACGCTCACATGCCCTTCACCACGGGTGTGGTGCTACAGCTCCACCGTGACCTCTACCGCTTCTCACCCGATACCGGCGGCCGATGGAAGGCTGCAGATACCGACATCGAGGAAATACGACCAGATGGCACCAGATTCGTTCGCTTTCAGGCGGGTTGACTTCGGTGCGCCGGGTCCGTATAATAATCTCTGTGACTGCGGCCAGCCTCGCCGGTTGGCGCAGCGGTTCCTTGAACGGCGCGGGGTGGAGCAGCTGGCAGCTCGTCGGGCTCATAACCCGGAGGTCGCAGGTTCAAATCCTGCCCCCGCAACCAACCCGGCGGCGTAGCTCAGTTGGTCAGAGCATGCGGTTCATACCCGCAGTGTCGTTGGTTCGAATCCAACCGCCGCTACCAGGTTTGCGCCATTAGCTCAGTTGGTAGAGCAGCTGACTCTTAATCAGCGGGTCCGGGGTTCGAGTCCCTGATGGCGCACCAGTTTGACGCCTTGAGGCGGAGGGAGAATCCCCCGCCTCAAGTTTTTTGTCAATGGGCGGTTGTCAATGATAAGCGTTGCGAAGGACGGTCTGAGTCCGTTGCCGAGTCGTGCCGCACGGCCGAAGGAGGAGAGAGCCGGATGAGCAGGCGAACGATGGGTCTTACCACAGTCTTCGGGCTCCTGCTGCTCGTTACCTTGGGAGGTATCCTCTACCACTACCTCACCGGTCACCATTATCCGGCCTCGCCCGCCATGAGCTTCGAGCTGAACGTCCTGGGCGATCTCTATGAAGCGTTCTTCCTTGTCCCAGTGGGTCTGGTCGGGCTCTGGGCCATGCGGAGAGGCAGCGCCTGGGGTCCCCTGGTCATCGCCGGGGTGGCCGCGAACTTCGCTTACAACTACGCCATGCTGGTGACCGGCCGGCAGAACCTGTGGATCTTCCTTTGGACGATCAAGCTTGCCCTGGCTGGAACCGCCATCTGCCTGGCGTGGAACCTCCTCCCTAAAGGCCACCGCCGCCCATCCGGGGCCGGCTTGGCCATCGCCGTGTACCTGGCCTTGGTCTTGCTCATATTCTCGGGAATGATGGGCCAGAGGCTTCTGGCGAGCGCCACCGGACGCAGCGTGGACATGACCATGCAGGGCGCCGGAACCCTCGATTGGGGCGAGCCGTTCCTCAGGGATCCGATCATCTTTTTCTCCCTCGCCTGTCCAGTGGTGATCGCCGCGGTTCTCGGCGTCTGGCGGGGAACTGACTGGGGCGGCAGGGCCGCCTCGCTGTCCAGCGCGTTTATCGTGAGCATCGTCACGGTCATCCTCTTCACCGGTCCGCTGAAAGAGCAGCTCCTGAAGGGTTCGGTGTCGGCTGCCATGGCGAGGATGTCCGCCATCATGGTGCTGGCCGCGGCGCCGGCCGTCTGGTCGCTGTTCTGGCTCGTGAAGGGCGATCCCGGACTGCCCGCTCACCGAACCGCGGCCGGCTCCTGAAAGAGGGCCGTCTCATGCGGACGCTAATCGCCTATTCCTCCAAACACGGCGCCACCCGGGACTACGCCGAAGCGCTGGCGAGAGAGCTTTCCGGGGAGGTCGTGCTGGTCAACCTGCGGGAGAACCCCTCCCCTGACGCCTCTTCGTTTGACCAGGTGGTCATCGGCAGCGCCATCTACGCCGGCCAAGCCCAGAAGGAAGTCCGGGACTTCTGCGCCCGAAACCTTGCCTCCCTCAAGCCAAAGAGACTTGGGCTTTTCATCTGCTGCTGGTTTCCAGACCAGGCGGAGCGACAACTGCAGGCGGCCTTTCCACCCGAACTGCTCGCCTCGGCGGTGATCAAGTGCGCCCTCGGCGGGAGAATCACCCTGGGCGAGCTGAGCTTCTTCGAGCGGCTGGCGGCGAAGGCGGTGGGGGTCAAAGGGGACGCCTCCCGCTACTCCGAGGAGTCTGCCCGGCGGTTCGCCCAAGCCCTGAAGGCGGAGTCCTCGAACTGAGCAAGGAGGTCTGATCCGATGGTTGCTCTGAGTAAGCGGGGTCTGCGCGCCATCTTATGCGCCGCAGCGATCACGTTTCTGGCGGCGGCTGCCGCGGGCGGCGCTGGTTTTCTATCCACTGCCAAGGCTCTGAAGAACCTGGCGATTGACCAGGTTGACCTCTCTCAGGTGAAAGACGGCGAGTACGAGGGGTCTTACGACGGGGGACTGGTCAAGGCCAGGGTGCGGGCCAAGGTATCCGGCCACCAGATCACCGAGCTCACCCTCCTTCAGCACGAATGCGGCCTGGGGCGCAAAGCCGAGTCGATCGTGCCGGCCGTGGTTCAGGCGCAGTCCCTCGCCGTGGACACAGTGTCGGGCGCGACCGCCAGCAGCAAAGTCATCCTGAAGGCCGTCGAGCTCGCTCTCAAGCAGGGAATAACCGCAGAGTAGAGGACTGCCAAGGCCACGCCCGACCTGGTTGCGGTGATGAGGGTGAGGGCGCCGTGGTCGGTGGCGCCCCAGAGAAGCGGATATGGTTCCTGGCCGGATTTTCCCCAAGGAGTGAACGGAAGATGTCTGCACTGGATCGTCTGTTTAGCGTCGTGGCTTATCTGCGCAGGAACCTCCATCCTGACTTCGCACTACCCCAACTCCACATCTTTCTCCTCGTCTGTCAACGTCCCGGCATAACCCAAACTGAGATCGAAGAAGCGCTTGGAATGCCTCACGGTTCGGTAAGTCGCAACGTCAAAATGCTTTCGAGGTTCAACGTGCCGGAGAATGGCGAAATCGTTCAGATGGGCTATGGTCTAGTCCGCACTGAACCCGACCTGACCGAGCGCCGCCGCAACGCCGTATGGCTCACCCAACGTGGTGAGGAAGTGCGGGACGAGCTCATCCGTCTCATGGAGTGACCTGAGCCAGGGAGGGGAAGCACGTAGGGAGAGCGTGGCGAACCAGGCGCCTGAGCGTCTGGTGGTTGACCTGCTGGTGTGTCGAGGCGAAGAAGGGCGCCCCTCGCCTGGGGGCGCTTCGTGTTTCCGATGGGGGCACTTTGTAAGTTTACCATTGAAAAACGTTGATGTGAAGATTAAAAAGATTGAGGTCTGCATTGACCACTATTAAGAGTCTTGACTATAATGTGCTTGGGAAGGTGAGGATGCCCAAGTGAGGAGCGGGGGTGGAGCGATGGAGAAGATGGTTCCTGCGCGCTGCCCGGTCTGCGAAGCAGCTCTGGAGGTGAAGCGGCTGGAGTGCCCCGCTTGCGGGACAGGGATCGACGGAACCTTCGGACTCTGCAAGTTTTGCCGGCTCGCGCCCGAGCAGCGGGAGTTCATGGAGGTGTTCCTAGCCGCCCGGGGCAGCATCAAGGAGGTCGAGCGGGTGCTGGGGATTTCCTACCCGACGGTGCGCAGCCGGCTGAACGCCTTGCTCGAGGCCTTGGGTTACCCCGCCGAACCGGCGGATTCCCCTGCCGAAGGGCGGGCGGCCAAACGGGAAGTCCTGCAGGCTTTGAGCCGAGGCGAGATCGACGTGAACGAAGCTTTGCGCCTGATGCGCAAGGACTGACGGAGGGAGAGGGACGCGATGACCGAAGAGCGGAGGCAGATCTTGGAGATGCTGGCGAACGGGAAGGTCACGGTCGACGAAGCGATGAAGCTCCTGGAGGCGGTCGAAACGCCCCAGGCCGGGGCAGCCCCGGCGGCGGAGGCCCCGGTGGTCCTGGGCAGGGGGAAGACGCTGCGGGTGCGGGTCGTCGAGGGGGGCAAGCAGAAGGTCAACATCAACGTGCCCTTCGGCCTGGCCAAAATGTGTCTGGGACTGGCTACCAAGTACGCCGCCAAGGACGAGAAGCTCAAGGACCTGGACCTGGAGGAGATCCTCCGGCAGGTGGAGAGCGGCGTCACGGGGCGGATCGTGGAAGTGAACGACGAAGACAAGCTGGTCGAGGTGTACGTGGAGTAGCCCGGTGAAGCCCTCTGACCCCAGCTTCCCGCCGGGAGCCGCGGGACGGCAGGTCAGCGGATGGCGAACGTCACTTGAACCCGGGTGGTGAAGCGGATCTGGCCCGGCTCAACCGGGGTCCGAGCGGTTCTCGACGCCGCGCCCAGGTCGAGAGCTTCCTTGGTGAAGGTCACTGGGTGTTCCACGGTGGTGGCGTCGCTCATGGCGATGACTTTCCCCAGCCGCACGCCAGCTGCCTCCGCCATCTTTTGTGCTCGGCTCCGGGCGTCGGCTATAGCCCGAGCCAACGCCTGCTGACGCACCTCGGCCGGGTCGGCCACGGAGAAGCTGATGTCCTGGACGGTGTTGGCTCCCGCGCTTACCGCCGCATCCACCAGGGCGCCCACCTCTGCGGTCTCTTCCGTCACGGCTGTGACCAGGCTGGTAGCTTGGTAGCCCGTGAGCACGTCCCGGCCGGACTTCTCGTCCCACCGGCGCACCGGGGTGAGGTTGTAGGTGGAAGTCCGGATATCCTTTCGGTCTAGGCCGGCGGCCGTCAACGCCTGCACCACCTTCGCCATAGCGGCGGCGCTTTTCGCCTGCACCTCGCGGGCCGTGGCACCCCTCGTTTCCAGGCCTAAGGTGAACTCGGCCTGGTCGGGATCAGCCTTGGCGGTCGCTTCGCCGGTCACCGAGATTCCGGCGGTCCCGGGGCGCAGCACCCTGCTGGCCGTTTCGCCGATGACGAGCGTCACGCCGGTCAGGGTGAGGATGGCTCCGAGAGTCAGGGCGGCGGTCATGGGCAGGTGCTTCTTCGAGTGGTCGTGCATCGCTTGCTCCTCCTATCGGTGTGTGCTTTTCTTCGGCGCGTCTGGTGCGTCGGGTGGGCTTGAAACGGTACGGATCAGTGCCCTGGCGCTTTCCGCGTCGACCGGGCGGACCGAGACCTTCGCCCGGGCCTTTTCCGTCATTTCCAGCCGGGCCGCGATGCCCCGCGCCGTGAGCCGGTCGATCACCAATTGGGCCTCTGCGCTGGCGCCGGCGAAGACCTCCTCCCATGACTGCTCTCCTGTGGCATCGGGGTGAGCGGCCTGGGGCGCACCACCCAGCATCACTCGAACCCGGCCAGCCTGCCCGTCGGGCAGCCGAGCTTCTTCGCGGGTCTCAGTCTGGGTGTGGCTCCGGGCCTCCATGCTGGCCGGGGGACTGCCGGACCGTGGAACAAGCCGAGGCGATCCGGGGCGACCGGCGAGCGCCAAGACGACCACCACGGCGGCTGCGATTCCTGCCAGAGCAGTCGCTGGCTGGGGCAGATTGCGCCAGCCGAAGCTCCTTTTCCGGGCGGTCTTCACCTCGGCCACCATCTCCGCCCTTGCTCGGGCCAGGGCACGGTCGGCGAGTCCGGCGGGAGGGGCGGGCAGTTCACGGGCCAGTTGGTCGAGGAGTTGGCCAACTCCTTCGTACTCCTTATCGCTCACTCCGTCTCCCTCCTTCCTGTAAGGTGTTGCGCAGCTTGACGTAGGCCTCGTGGAGGCGCCGCTTCACGGTTCCTTCCGGCAGCCCCAGGGTGGCGGCGATCTCCTTGACCGACCGTCCGGCGACGTGCTTCAGAACCACAGGCACACGGTGCTTTTCGTCCAGGGAGCGTAGGATCAAGGTCAATTCCCGCCCAGCGGAGGCTAGCTCCACTTGCTCCTCGGGGGAAGGTGCGCGGTCCGGCTCCGAGGGACTCGAGACCGCGAGGCGGGAGACGAGGCGCTTTTCCGCCGCGCGGCGGCCCAGGTCGTGGCAGAGGTTGACGGTGATCCGGTACAGCCAAGTCGAAACCTCGGCCTCCCGGCGGAACCCGGCGTGGGCGCGGTAACCCTTGAGCAAGGCTTCCTGCACCATGTCCTCCGCATCCTGAGCGTTGCCCAGGAGCGCCAGAGCGGTATGGTAAAGGCGGGGAGCCACCTCTGCGGCGACCCGGGCGAACAGCGCCTCTTTCGTCTCGCCCCGGGAGGGCGTCTCGCGCGCGACCTCCACCCCCTGCAGCCGTTGAACTTGCACGGCTTCCATCTTGCCTCCCCTTTCCGCCAATTGGACGGAGCAGGGGCGGGCGCGGTTCGCAGTCACATTTCTCCAGAAGTAGCTTGTGCGGGCCAAGGAGAGGCGAAACTGGCTTGCGGCTTGTTCAAGGTGCGGAACGCAGGACGCAGGAGGGGGAGTGAGTCAGTGTCATGGAGCCGAGCAAGACCATCTGGAGCGTGGCCGCCTAACGCCGGTACGAACCGAGCACGGCGGCATACTTGGCGGGCTCCTGCTCCCTGAGTGTGTCGAAAACGCTGTCGGCGTCGATATCCTGAGCGAGATCGGCCTGGCGGTCGAGTGTCTCCTTGATGTATTCGAGCGCGAGAGCGTTGTTACCCAGGCGGGCGTATATCCTAGCCAGATCGAGGTAGGACTCAGGACGCTGAGGGAACTGTCGTATGGCCTGATGAAAGGCCTCGATGGCCTCCTGACCCTGACCCAGAGCCATGTACTCATAACCCAGAGTCGTATAGCCGTTGTATGCTTGCGGATCGACCTTGACGGCAGCCTTCAACAACTGAATGGCCTGTTCGTGTTTCCCCTGGGCGGACAGGCCATAGGCGGCGATGATCTTCTGCTGGGCCTCCATGGCCCGGGTGGACCGTTCCTGCAGTTCCTCTTGCATGGATTGGACATGAGCTCTCAACTTCCGCTCGACGGCTTGATCCACTGCTTTGAGGTTGATGTAACCGACCCAGGCGAAGCCCAAGCCAGCAAGCGTCGCGATGGCGCTGACAAACGCGAGCAAGTATGACATTTGGTCGACGGTCACCGCCATCACCCCTGGAGTATTCTTACCACAACTGGAGGGGAAGTCCTTCTCGGCCTCTGACAGTGCGGACAGCATCCTGGTGTCGGCGACAGTTAGACGGGATGCGACAGGGGATGTCCGTTCCGGGTGCTATCGTGGAGGTGAAGTCACAGGCGGCACCCTGGGAGTGCGCGGCTGTCCATCGCTCGTCCAGGGAAGGGGGCAACGGTGAGCGCTTGGAGGAGGGAATGGGGCAGGTGTGGCGCCCAGGAGCGACCCAAGCGGCCTCATGCTGAATGGGGAAGCCAACCTGGAAGGTCCCCTTCGGCCTTCTCGGCTACATGGATGTGTTGCAGGGGCGGGATTTCTCTGTCGCCGGCGCTGAGGTACTTGACGATCTCCAGAGTATGGGCCTCACCAGGTACGACATCCTGGGGACTTATGCCCTGCCAGTAGCTTTCGGTCTATGCACCGACCTCAAACTCGCCTTAGGCTACACGTCGTCCAAAATCACGGGCGAGAGGGTGGACGAGTACGGCGACCCGGTCTCGATAGAGCCGACGGTGAGCGGCCTCCTCGCAGGTGGAGCCGGCGAGTCCGTGCCTCTGGACAAGTTCACCGTGCGAGGGTTCGTGGGTTTCGGAGTGGGTGTGAAAGGTAAGGTGGAGGGGGTACGCAGAAACCGACTACGGCTTGCTCACCTCTTGCTCACCTACCGAGTGGCGGCAAGCTACGCCTTCGCAGATAACCTGGCAGCCGAGGCTGGCTATGCCCACAGCACCTACTCCAATGAGGACACGGACATCAAAGACGAGTATGGCTGGTTTTCCGTAGGCGTACGGGCGGCGTTCTAATCCTGGCCGCGGGGAGCGGGAATCCGACCGGTGAGCACGAGGTCCCGGAGTCCTTGAACAGCTACGGGACCTCTCCGGCATTGGCGACAGAGACTTGGGGAGGTGGCAGGTATGGCTAGGCGCGTGCGAGTTTTGCTTGGCATGGCGCTCCTGGTAGCTATCTTGCTGGTTGCTGGTTGCTGGCCGAGGCAAAACAATGAGGCTGCCCAAGTTGGTGCTGTAGTGGACGGTTTTATCAATGCCTTCACCGCACATGAGACCTCGAAGCTGCACCGGTACCTGGCGTCAGCGGTCACCTGGACGGTGACGTACGGTTCAGGAATCACGGAGGTCACGGTTACGAAGCAGTTGACTCCCACCATGGTGGAAGAGCTGTGCGACGATTTTTGGTCCTGGGTCGGCGACCAACACGTCTCCAGAATCAGCATCCATTTTGACCCCGTCGTGAGCATCAGAGGTAGCATGGCTGACGCAATCGCACCATTCAAGCTGGGGTTGGAAGGCGCAGCGGGGACGGGCACTGCGGAGTGCCCGGCGGTCAAAGTGACGCTCCACCGCCTGAACTCGGCTTGGCTGATTACGGAGGTCGATGCTGGGAGGTACATCGGCACAGGCATCGCTGAACCGCGCGCCTTGGCTGCGCATGCCGTCACGCAAGCGCTCACGAGGCCAAGTGCTCGCCGCAAGTAGAGGCGCCGGCTGGAGCGCAAAGGTAATACCTGGAGATTTGTCGAATATGCGAGCATTGAGGAGAGTCTGAATCGGCGCCAGAAAGAATGGGATAGACCATGAAACTTGAGGATCTTCGACCGCATGCCACCGTGCGCGGCCTCCTGCCCAACGCCTTGGCGACCGTGGTAAGTGTGCAGTGGTACGGCTCCGACGCGTTGGAGCTCACGTACAAGGACCCTGCCGGCCGGGTCGGTAACGTGCTCTTGTACCGCCACGACGAGCCCCGGCTCGAAATCGTGGCGCAAGGACGTCCTTGGAGCTTCGACGGCGACGGGGCGCTCTTCCGCTTGGTGTCCGAGGCGTACCGCATCCGCCTGGCTCATCTGTTTGATCCGGTACTCGCGGTGCACACCTCGCAGGTCGAGCCGCTGCCCCACCAGATTACCGCCGTGTATGAAGCGATGCTCCCGCGCCAGCCGCTGCGGTTTCTGCTGGCCGACGACCCTGGCGCCGGCAAGACCATCATGACCGGCTTGTTCATCCGGGAGCTGGTGGCGCGTGGAGACCTGCAACGGTGTCTCATCGTGTGCCCCGCGAACCTGGTGGAGCAGTGGCAGGACGAGCTGTACCGTCGCTTCAACCTGCCCTTCACCATCCTGACCAACGAGGGATTGGAGGCTGCCCGCACGGGCAACTGGTTCCTGGAGAATAATCTGGTCATCGCCCGGCTGGACAAGCTGGCGCGCGACGAGGCGGTGCAGGCCAAGCTGGCAGCCCCGGACTGCCGGTGGGACCTGGTGGTGGTCGACGAAGCCCACAAGATGTCGGCCACCTTCTTTGGGGGTGAGGTCAAGTACACGAAGCGATACCGCCTGGGCCAACTGCTGTCGGGGCTTACCCGTCACTTCCTGCTGCTCACGGCTACGCCCCACAACGGCAAGGAGGAGGACTTCCAGCTCTTCCTGGCGCTCCTCGATGGCGACCGGTTTGAAGGCCGCTTCCGCGACGGGGTGCACGTGGTGGATGTTTCGGACCTGATGCGGCGGATGGTCAAGGAACGGCTGGTCAAGTTTGACGGCACGCCGCTTTTCCCCGAGCGGCACGCCTACACGGTACTCTACCGGCTCTCCGACGCCGAAGCCAGGCTCTACAAAGAAGTCACTGATTATGTGCGCGAGGAGTTCAACCGCGCCGAGGCTCTCCAGGATGAAAAGCGCGCTGGCACGGTGGGCTTCGCCTTAACCACGCTGCAGCGACGGCTGGCCTCCTCGCCAGAAGCAATCTGCCAGTCGCTGCGTCGCCGCCGGGAGAGGCTGGAAAGCCGGCTACGAGAGCTAGAGCTGCTGCAGCGAGGGGCGATGGCTGCGGCCACGCGCCTCGAAACCCGCGTGCTGGACAGAGAAGAGCTCGAGGCGTTGGAGGATGCCCCGGACAGCGAGATTGCGGCGGTCGAAGATGAGATTCTCGACCAAGCGACGGCCGCTCGCACCATTGAGGAACTCCGCGCCGAAATCACGACCCTCCGGCGGCTCGAGGCGCTCGCCCGCGAGGTGCGCCAGAGCGGCGAGGACCGCAAGTGGCGGGAACTTGCGAACCTGCTGGCCGAGATCTTCACCCCTGCCGCCATCGCCGACAGCGCGGCTGAGGGTGCTGAGCCATACGGCGGCGAGGTCACAACGAAGCCGGTACCCTCTCCCCGGCAGAAGCTCGTGATTTTCACGGAGCACCGCGACACCCTCCATTACCTGACCCAGCGGATCACCACCTTGCTTGGCCGCAGGCAAGCGGTGGTCACGATCCACGGAGGCATGGGGCGGGAGGAGAGGCGCAAGGCGCAGGAGGCCTTCCTCCATGACCCGGAAGTGCAGGTGCTCGTGGCGACGGATGCGGCGGGTGAGGGCATCAACTTGCAGCGGTCCCATCTGATGGTCAACTATGATCTGCCCTGGAACCCCAACCGGATCGAACAACGCTTTGGCCGCATCCATCGCATCGGGCAGACCGAGGTGTGCCACCTGTGGAACCTGGTGGCGGAGGAGACCCGCGAGGGGGATGTGTACCGCACGCTCCTCGAGAAGCTGGAACAGGCGCGCAAAGCGCTGGGCGGCCGGGTGTTCGATGTCTTGGGGAAACTGCAGTTCGAAGGAAAGCCGCTACGCGATCTCTTGATCGAGGCCATCCGTTACGGAGAGCGGCCTGAGGTACGAGCCCGCCTGACGCAGGTCATCGCGGACGCCTTCGATCGCCAGCAGTTGCAGGATCTCCTCGAAGAGCGGGCGCTCGCACATGACGTCATCGACAGTGCGCGGTTGCAGCGCATCCGGGAGGAGATGGAGCGAGCCGAGGCGCGCCGCCTGCAACCTCACTACATCGAGTCATTCTTCCTGGAGGCTTTCCGACGCCTTGGCGGGAGCGTAAACCTCCGGGAACCGCGGCGCTATGAAGTCACGCATGTGCCGGCAACGGTGCGCCATCGCGATCGGCTGATCAGCATCGGCGAACCCGTCTTGCCTCGCTACGAGCGAATCACCTTTGAGAAGGCGTTCATCGCTCCGCCCGGACAGCCCCTGGCGGCCTTCATCTGTCCTGGGCACCCCCTGCTGGACGCGACGATCGACCTCACCCTGGAGCGCCACCGGGATCTCCTGCGGCGGGGGACGGTCTTGGTCGACGAGCGCGATCCGGGTGATAAGCCACGGGTGCTGTTCTATGTAGAGCATGCCATCCAGGACGCCAGCATCACCCAAGCGGGGGAACGCCGTGTCATCTCGCGCCGGTTGCTTTACGTGGAGCTGGACGAGCAGGGGAGCGCCCGCCATCTGCACTACGCGCCATACCTCGACTACCGGCCGCTGGCACCGGAGGAGCCTGACATCGAGACGATCCTCGGCCGCCCGGAATGCGCCTGGATCACCCGCGAACTGGAGGCGAAGGTGACAGGCTACACCGTGGCGCGCGTCGTGCCCGAGCACCTGGCTGAGGTCCGCGACCGCCGCTTGGCCTGGATCGAGAAGGCCCGCGCCGCGGTGAAAGACCGGCTGACCAAGGAAATTGCCTACTGGGACCATCGGGCGGAGGAACTCAAGCTGCAAGAGCAAGCGGGCAAGCCGAACGCGCGCCTCAATTCCCAGGAGGCCCGCCGGCGGGCCGACGACCTTGCGGCGCGGCTCAAGAAGCGCATGGAGCAACTTGACCTGGAGGCCCAGATCTCGGCCCTGCCACCGGTGGTGATGGGCGGTCTGGTGGTCGTGCCTGCGGGGCTGCTAGCCAAGATCGCGGGTCGCCCCGCACCGGAAGCCCAACACGCCTCGGACACCCAGGCCGCGGCGGCGCGGGCACGGGCGATCGTGATGGAAATCGAGCGTCGCCTGGGCTTTGAACCCGTGGACCGGGAGGCCGACAAGCTCGGCTATGACCTTGAGAGCCGCGACCCCCGCACGGGGCGCCTGCGCTTCATCGAGGTCAAGGGACGGGTGGCAGGGGCAGAGACGCTGACGGTTACCAAGAACGAGATTCTCACCTCGCTCAACAAACCCGACGACTACATTTTGGCCATCGTCGAGTTCCTGGACGACGGGCAGCACCGCGTGTACTACGTGCGCCGCCCCTTCCGGCGGGAACCGGACTTCGGGGTGACGAGCGTGAACTATGACTTTGCGGAGCTTTTGGCGAGGGCGGAGGAACCGGCATGAGCGGGCTGAGTTACCAGGACCCCACGGATCTCGTGGCCAAGCTTGAGCAGTGGATCCGGGCTCAAGAGGGCGAGCACCTCGAATTCAAGGAGGCGAGGATCCACTTCTCTTTCGAGAATCTCGCCCGGTACTGCTGCGCCTTGGCAAACGAAGGCGGAGGGAAGGTGATCCTGGGCGTCACCGATCAACGGCCCCGCCAGGTTGTTGGTACCCAGGCGTTCTCGCAGCCCGAACAGGTGCGCAACTCGTTGATGCAGAGGCTTCCCCTGCGCATCGAGGTGCTGGAAATCCCACACCCCGACGGCCGGGTGCTCGTTTTCGACGTGCCCACCCGTCCGCTGGGCACGCCGCTCAAGTATGACGGGGTCTACTGGTCGCGAGAGGCTGACAGCCTTGTGCCGATGTCTGAGGACAAGCTGCGGAACATTTTTGCCGAGACGGGCCGCGATTTCTCTGCCGAGGTGTGCCCCGGTGCGGAGATGGAGCACCTCGACCTCAACGCGGTCGAGGAGTTCCGCCGTCGTTGGCTTGAGAAATCAAGAAACAGCACCCTTGCGAGTCTCAGCCACGAACAGCTTCTGCGCGACGCTGAACTGCTGCTGCCGGGCGGGCTCACCTACGCTGCGCTCGTTTTGTTCGGGACGCGCAGCGCCCTCGGCCGCTTTCTTGCCCAGGCCGAGGTTATCTTCGAGTACCGGTCCTCGGAGGCAGCCGGCCCGGCTGAGCAGCGGGTAGAGTACCGGCAAGGGTTCTTCTCCTACTATGAAGAGCTGTGGCGCCTGATTAACCTGCGGAACAGTGTGCAGCACTACCAAGTAGGCATATTGGTGCTTGACATTCCGACTTTTTCGGAACCCTCGGTGCGGGAAGCGATTCTCAACGCAGTGAGTCACCGGGACTATCAGCTGGGAGGGAGCGTGTTTGTCCGCCAGTACCCGCGCCGCTTGCTGATCGAAAGCCCAGGGGGGTTCCCTGCCGGCATAACTTTGGAGAACATCCTGGACCGCCAAGCTCCCCGCAACCGGCGCATTGCGGAAGCGTTTGCCCGCTGTGGACTGGTCGAACGTTCAGGTCAGGGTGTGAACAAGATGTTTGAAGATAGCATCAAACAGGGAAAACCTTGGCCCGATTTCTCGGGCACGGACGCGTACCAGGTAATGCTCACACTCCACGGCCAGGTGCAAGATCCTGGCTTTGTGAGCTTCATGGAGCGTATCAATCGCGAGATTCAGATTGCCTTTGATGTTTATGACTTGCTCCTCCTCGATTTGATTCACCGCGAGGAGCCTGTTCCAGCTCATTTGCAGCCCCGCCTCCGGCGACTGGCCGACCTCGGAGTGATCGAGACCGTTGGACGTGGCCGAGGAACGCACTATCTCCTCGCTCGGCGCTTTTATGTTGCCAGCGGCCAGCGAGGGCTCTATACCCGCCGGAAGGGACTGGACCGGGAGCAGAACAAAGCTCTGTTGCTCAAGCATCTTCAGGACGCCTTTCCGGACGGATGTGCGATGAAGGAACTTCAGCAAGTCGTGCCTGCCCTGTCGCGCGCGTTCATCAAGCGCCTGCTGGACGAGCTTCGGCGCGAAGGCAAAGCGCGACTTGAGGCGCGAAAACGGTGGTCGCGGTGGTTCGCCACGGAGCCGCCGCAAAGGAGGGACCGCAGTTGATGACTACACCACGGTCGAGGATTATCTGCGACGAACTGCTGCGGACGCTCTATGGCTATGAAAGAGGGCAATGAAGCTATAGATGAGCCATAGCGAGCGCCAAGATGGGCTACAGATGTATGTTTCTATGGCTCAGCCAGGAGGATATCATCAATGGTACAGTCCAAAAGAAAACTCATTGAAGTCGCCCTTCCGCTACCGGAAATCAACGACGCGTCAGCGTACGACAAGATGCCCGGCATCGGGCCGCATCCGAAGGGTATCCACCATTGGTGGGCTCGTCTGCCTCTTCCTACGGCTCGCGCCATCCTGTTCGCCTCGGTGGTCGATGACCCGAGCGCGCATCCAGATAAGTTCCCCACGGAGGAGGCGCAGAATGCCGAACGGGAGCGGCTGTTCGGGATCATCCGCCGCATGATGTGGAAGCAGTTGCACCGCCATCCAGAGGTCTACGCTGAAGCACGGGCTGAGATGCTGAAGCACTGCGAGGGGCGGCTTCCTGCGGTTCTCGACCCGTTTGCCGGTGGTGGTTCCATCCCCCTTGAAGCAGCGCGGCTTGGCTTTGAGGCGCACGCGGGCGACCTCAACCCGGTCGCGGTGCTGTTGAACAAGTGTAACCTTGAGCTTGTGCCCCGGTGGGCTAATCGGCCACCGGTAAACCCCGAGGACAGGCAAAAGATCGGTGGAACCGACCCTTGGCCAGGGATCTCAGGGCTTGCAGCCGACGTGCGCTACTACGGGCGGGTCATCCTGGAGCGGGCGAGGAAGAAGATTGGGCATCTTTACCAGCCGGTAGCGGTGACCGAGGAGATGGCCGAAGGCCGGTCCGATTTGAAGCCCTACGTAGGGAAGGAGTTGCCCGTTATCGCGTGGATCTGGGCGCGTACCGTGGCGAGCCCCAATCCGGCTGCTCGGGGAGCGCACGTTCCACTGCTGAGCACTTTCTGGCTTTCGAGCAAGAAGGGGAGCGAGGCGTGGCTGGAGCCCATCGTAGATGGGACCGCCGGCACTTGGCGCTTTGCTGTGCGCCTCGGCCCTCCCGAAGACCGCGCGGCTGTAAGAGCGGGGACGAAACTGGGGCGAGGGGAATTCCGCTGCATCCTGTCAGATGCCCCCATTTCTTACGAGTACCTACGGTCCGAAGCATCCCAAGGGCGACTTGGAGCGTCGCTGGTTGCGGTTGTCGTCGATGCAGGCAAGAAGGGACGTCTCTATTTGCCCGGGACCCCAGCGCACGAGGCTATTGGACGCAGCAACCTAGCTCCCTGGCGGCCTGATGAGCCAGTCACAAGCCCTTGCCACGACGTCGATAGGCTTCCTATGTACGGCATGCCCACATGGGGCGATGCCTTTACACCCCGCCAGCTGACAGCGATGGTGACACTCTCTGAACTGGTGAAGGCGATCCGAGAGGATGTGCGGCGGGATGCAGGCGCCGCGGGACTTTCAGACGAGGACGCGGAGACGTACGCCGCCACAGTAGTGACATTTCTGGCCCTCGCACTTGATCGATGTGCAGATTTCAACTGCACCCTGAGCACATGGAAGCCGAGCGGCCAGCAGCAGATGCATCTGTTTGGTCGGCAGGCCATTCCAATGGTCTGGGACTTCGCGGAGGCCAATCTCTTGGGTGACAGGGCTATCTGCTGGCAAAACGCTGTCGACATCACCGCAGACGCCATCGAAACAATCATCGCCGACGTCTTGCTGGCCGGCCACGCCCGCCAAATCGACGCGGCGAACCCTTGGGATGGACTCAAAGATGTCCTCGTCAGTACCGATCCGCCCTACTACGACAACATCGGGTACGCCGCCTTGAGCGACTTCTTCTATGTCTGGCTACGACGCACCGTAGGTGACCTTTACCCCGACCTCTTCCAGACGATCCTCGTGCCGAAGGAGCCGGAACTGGTGGCCGCGCCGGAGCGCTTCGGCGGGGACAAACACGAAGCCAAGGAGCACTTCGAGTCCGGCTTCCGCAAGGCGTTTGCGGCGCTGCGTGAGAAGATGGATCCGCGCTTTCCGCTTACGGTCTACTACGCTTTCAAGCAGGACGACGAGGAGAGCGGCGCGGACAAGGAAGAGGCGGACGCAGGTAACGGCTCAACGATCGACCGCACCACCGGATGGGAGACGATGCTAGAAGCTCTCATCGGCACCGGTTTTCAAATCACTGCCACTTGGCCGGTGCGGGCGTCGCAGAAGTGGCGGATGGTGTCGATGGGCACCAATGCTCTTGCCTCCTACATCGTGCTCGCCTGCCGTCCCCGGCCGGAAGATGCCCCGCAGACCGACCGGCGCTCGTTTGTGGCGGAACTGAAGCGGGAGCTTCCGGTAGCGCTGCGCCACCTCCGGCAGGGCAACATCGCTCCGGTGGACTTTGCCCAGGCCGCCATCGGCCCGGGTATGGCTATCTACTCGCGCTACCGACGCATTCTGGAATCGAGCGGGAAACCGATGACCGTGCGCACGGCCCTCGCCCTCATCAACCAGACTCTCACTGAGGTGCTGTCGGAGCAGGAGGACGAGTTCGACGCCGAAACCCGCTGGGCCATCGCCTGGTTTGAGCAGTACGGCTTTGAGGAAGGCGACTTCGGTGAGGCGGAACTCCTGAGCAAGGCCAAAGTGACTTCGGTTGCCGGGCTCCAGCAGGCTGGCCTGGTCTATTCCAAGAGCGGATGGGTGCGACTCCTGCGGCCAGAAGAGTTGCCGAAGGAGTGGGACCCGGCGGCGGACAAGCGGCTCACCGTCTGGGAGATGACACATCATCTGCTGCGAGTCTACTACTACGAGAAGGCGGGGGACTTGGCGACTGCCGAGCTACTGCGGAAGCTGGGTTCGCAAGGTGAGCTGGCGCGGGACCTCGCCTACCGGCTGTTCAGCCTGAGCGAGAAGAAGAACCGTTCCCAGGAAGCGCAGGCCTACAATGCCCTGGTCCTGGGTTGGCCGGAAATCTCTAATCTCGCTCGCTCAAGCGGCCAGCGAGAGATGACCCAGACGAGAATGTTCGACGAGTAGGGAGCGATGACTGATGGCCACTACCAACTTCGAACGAGTCGGCAGGGGCTTGAACTTGCTCAAAGCGGGGCTGGCGCCTTTCGTCGCCCGCGAGTTCGAGAGCGTATACGGCGACCAGGCCATGGCTGAGGCGAGACGGTTGTTGGGGGACGATGGGATAACCGCGAGGAGGACGTTCAGCGAGTGGGATGTGGCCCCGCTGCTCAAGGTGATGTGGGAAGCGTGGAACGATGTCTTGCGCAGGACGCTCGGCCTTGCAGAGCGCAGCCTCGTTGCCGAGTTGCGGGAATGGCGCAACAAGTGGGCCCACCAGGAGACCTTCTCGAGCGATGATGCCTACCGTGCTCTGGATTCTATGGCCCGTCTATTGTCCGCCATCTCCGCCCCCGAAGTCGAAGAGGTGGAGCGCCTGAAATTGGACCTCCTGCGCCGCCGCTTCGACGAGCAGGTGCGCAGCGAGAAACGTAAGGTGGGTGGCTCGCTTGTCGAAGCGACGGCGAGCGGTGTACTCAAGCCTTGGCGCGAGGTGGTGAGCCCCCAACCAGACGTGGCCAGCGGCCGTTACCAGCAGGCAGAGTTCGCCGCGGACTTATGGCAGGTGTACTTGGGGGAGGGAAGCGACGAGTATAAGAACCCTGTGGAGTTCTTCCGCCACACCTACCTGACCGAGAGCCTGAAGCGCCTGTTGGTCGGCGCGGTGCAAAGATTGTCGGGCGCAGGGGGCAACCCGGTGGTGCAGTTGCAGACGAACTTCGGGGGGGGCAAGACCCACTCGATGCTGGCGCTCTTTCACCTCTTTTCAGGGGTCTCTCCGGCCGAGTTGTCCGGTGTCGAAACCGTGCTCGAGGAGGCCGGGTTGAGCACGCTTCCCAAGGTGCGCCGGGTCGTGCTGGTTGGAAACCGCCTGTCTCCGGGCAACCCGGTCACGAAGCCTGACGGAACGGTGGTGCGCACGCTGTGGGGCGAGCTCGCTTGGCAACTGGGAGGGCGTCAGGCCTTCGAACTCGTGCGGGCGGACGACGAGCGAGCCACGAGTCCCGGGGACGTGCTGAGGCAGCTTTTCAACACGTACGGACCCTGCCTCATCCTGATTGACGAGTGGGTCGCCTATGCCCGGCAACTGCACGACGCCGCGGACTTGCCGGGGGGGAGCTTCGAAACCCAGTTTACCTTTGCCCAGGCGCTGACCGAGTCGGCCAAGGCCGCCCGCCAGTGCCTGATGGTCATCAGTCTACCTGCCTCGGATACGGGTGGCTCCCCGCATGTTCAGGCAGAGGACGTCGAGGTGGGCGGGGAGCGGGGGCGGGATGCTCTGGTTCGGTTGCGCAACGTCATCGGACGGGTGGAGTCATCTTGGCGTCCAGCCTCTCCTGAGGAGAGCTTCGAAATCGTTCGGCGCCGGCTGTTCCAGCCCTTGTCCGATCCAGAGCAGTACAAGGCCCGGGACGTGGTGGTGCGGGCGTTCGCCGATCTTTACCGCACGCAACCCCAGGAGTTTCCGAGCGAATGCCGCGAGGCGAGATACGAGGAGCGCCTGAAAGCCGCGTATCCCATTCACCCTGAGATCTTTGACCGCCTGTATACCGACTGGTCCACCTTGCTCAATTTCCAGCGCACGCGCGGCGTGCTGCGGCTTATGGCCGCCGTCATTCACAGCCTATGGGAGAAAGGCGACAAGAACCCCCTCATCCTCCCGTCCACCATCCCGGTAGACGACCCTCGCGTGCAGTTCGAACTGACGCGTTACCTTTCGGATAACTGGGCACCCGTGATCGAGACGGATGTGGACGGTCCGAACTCGCTGCCTGTGCGGCTCGATGGCGAGGTGCCGAATCTCGGCAGGCTGTCCGCCTGCCGGCGTGTGGCGCGCACGGTCTACCTCGGCTCGGCGCCCACGGCGGACGCGGCGCATCGAGGGTTGGAGGACCGTCGCGTCAAGCTGGGTTGCGTGATGCCGGGCGAATCACCGGCCGTCTTTGGGGACGCACTCAGGCGTCTAGCCAGCACAGCGACTTACCTCTACCAGGACGGCTCGCGCTGCTGGTACTCAACCCAACCGACTGTGACCAAGCTGGCCGAGGACCGGGCCGAGCAACTGGAGCGAGAGCCGGACCAGGTCTTGCGCGAGATTGAGCGCCGCGTGCGCGACGACGTGCGTCGAGCGGGCGACTTCAGCCGGGTGCACCCATTCCCGCAGTCGAGCCAGGAGGTCCCCGATGACCTGGACGCCCGGTTGGTGGTCCTGAGCCCCGTGACCCCGCACACGAAAGACCAGAACAGTCCGGCTCTGGCTGCGGCCAAGCAGATGCTCGAGTCCCGTGGCAGCGCGCCGCGCCTTTTCCGCAACACCTTGGTCTTCCTGGCCGCGGACAAGACCAGGCTGCAAGACCTCGATGAGGCGGTGCGGCGGTATCTCGCGTGGGAGTCCATTCTCCGCGACCAGGAGCAACTTAACCTCTCTCCGTTCCAGGTGCGCCAAGCCGAGGAGCAGAGGCGTTCGGCCGACCTAGCCGTCACGGCGCGCCTGCCCGAAACGTACCAGTGGCTGCTCGTCCCCGTTCAGACCACCCCGCAGGCGCCGGTGGAGTGGGAAGCCATACGTCTGCAGGGGGATGAGGCGCTGGCGGTGCGGGCCAGCAAGAAGCTGCGCAACGACGAACTGCTCGTGACCGTCCTGGCCGGAACCCGTCTGCGCCTGGAATTGGATCGGGTGCCACTATGGCGCGGTGACCACGTGGCAGTCACGCAACTCGTGGAAGACTTCGCTCGCTACCTCTACCTCCCGCGCCTCAAGAACCCCGCTGTGCTCGTAGGCGCCGTGCGCGACGGGCTGGCGCTCCTCACCTGGGAGCAAGATTCCTTCGCCTACGCCGACAGCTTCGACGAGGCCATTGCCCGCTACCGCGGTTTGCGTGCCGGACAGCAAGTGCCTGTTCCGGAAAGCGATCCCTCGGGCTTGCTCGTGAAGCCGGATGTGGCTCGCCGACAGTTTGAGGCGGAGCGCAAGCCCGCGGACAGCGCCGGGGAGACCGGGCCGACTCGGCCTATCACCGGCCACCTGACGACCGGTGGGAGTCAAGGTCCAGAGACTCCTGGTTCTGCGCCTGCCACCTCATCCAAGCCCCGGCGTTTTTACGGCAGCGTGGTTCTGGATTCGACCCGGGTAGGCAGGGATGCCGGGAGGGTGGCTGAGGAGGTCATCGCCCACTTGACCGGGCTGCCCGGAGCTCAAGTGCGGGTGACGCTCGAGATCGAGGCCACCGTGCCTGACGGCGTGCCTGAGAACATCGTGCGCACGGTGACCGAGAACAGCCGAACTCTGCGGTTCTCTAGCCACGGGTTTGAGCGCGAGTAGGCGAGCCGCCATGGCACCGAGGAGGGTCAACTAGACCGACAGTTTGGCTCGGCTGGAGCCAGGTGCACATTCGGGACCTACTTGAGCCTGGAACCTGCCCCGGTGAAGGACGTAGTCGAACCGGCTAAGCGGATTTTGAGCCGCGTTAGAGTCACCGTGGCTAAGGAGCGTGCGGGAATGCGTGTCGAGTGGGACGAACTCTACGCAAATTGGCGATACCGTTGTCAGCTGCTTTATGCACCCACTGTGGAAGACCTTGGCGCGATCGAACTTGAAGTTGATTATCCTGGTTGGGATTGGCGGGGCAACGAGTACATCGACTGGTGGCCCAACGAAAGCTTGGATAGGCGTGTCGCGGGAGTCAAACGAGATGGAGTACAAAGCATATACCGTTGGGAAAAGTCAAAAGCCGGGACCAGAACCACCGCAGAGTTACTGTGGGAGTAGCGAAACGATCCCGAAGGTATGGCCATGGCCTGGATTGGAGCTGCGCTTTTCGACAAGAGGAATCGCGTTCCTGACTCTTGGCGCGGGGAGACGCATCGGTTGGTTAACATGATGTATCGAACGGTTCTTTCAGGCCTGACGAATCGGGGCTTTTGCGAATGGCATCACGCCAGTCGCGATGCCTTACCCGTCTCGATCACAGATGTCTGGGGGCTTGAGGAGGCGATCAGACCAAGTAATGTTGAACAAGTCTTAGCCGTCATAGCCGTTGACACGGTAATCGCTCGAACCACTTGGACAGTCGTCCGACTTTTCGCTGGCACGGGGGAATAGTGTCGACTCCAGCGACGATCATCCCAACACCATGCTTTGGAGTGCTTCTCGGTGTCTCCTTACGGTACCCTCTAGGTTCGCCCGGTTCCGCTTCATATCTGCCTGGGTATGGGCAGGCCGCACGAGGGGTTTGCGTGGGGCTCCTGATCACCCAAAGGAGGAAAACGGCAGCAAAGGCAGAAACATTCATACAAGTCGTAATGGTCTGACCATCATACCATCTGACCCATCACGAAGCGGGGGACGCGCGGTGGCGGAAGGAACGGCGCACATTCGTCGGGTCAACCTCTCGGACTCCGTGGTGGAGCATATCAAGTCGCTGGTGCAGAGCGGGCGGTTGAAACCTGGCGACAAGTTGCCCCCGGAGCGGGAGTTCGCCCGTCAGTTGGGGGTAAGCCGGACCGCTCTGCGGGAGGCCTTCAAGAGCCTTGGCCTGATGGGAATCCTCGAGGTGAGACAAGGCGAGGGCACATTTGTCTCCCGCGTTGCTCCCCCCTCTTACATGAAAGCCATCGGCCCGATGCTGCTGCTGGGCCAAACGGACATCTTGGAGCTCGTCGAAGCGCGCAAAATCATTGAGACCAGAAGCGCGGCGCTCTGCGCTCTCCGGGCGAGCGAAGAGGAGCTGGCCGGGATTGAGGAGCTCGTGCACCTGATGCGCGCCAAGCTGGGAGAGGTTGAGCCCTTCAACCAGTTGGACCTCGATTTTCACCTGCGCATCGCCCAGGGAGCCCACAACTCCGTCCTGACCACCATTCTCGGCACTGTCCGCGATCTTTTGATGGAACAGGTGCGAAGCGTCCAGCGCCTTCCCGGAGCCATCACCAGAGCCTTCCGCTTCCACCAGGAGCTCGCCCAGGCGCTGCGCGCCCGGGACAGCGAGCGGGCGGAGCGGGTGATGGCGGAGCACCTGGACGATGTGGAGAAAGCTATCTTGGAGCAACTGAAGGAGGTGATGGGCGGGGAGTAACGCCGAAGCGAGGGACGCCGCGGGCGGTCCCAGGGCAATCTGGGTGAGAGTGTTCGGTTGGCATGGTCTTGTGGTCAGCACAGGGAAACGAGGAGGGTGTGACGTCATGAAGACGAACCCATTCCGGAGCCTCATCTGGGTTAGTGCCAGCGCGGTTCTCATGGTCAGCCTCATGGCGGTGACTGTCAGCCCAGCCTTGGGGGCAGAAAAGGTGATCAAGATCGGTGCGGTCTACCCGCTGACAGGGGCGGCCGCGACCACCGGCGCTGACTGCCGGCGAGGGGTCGAACTGGCGCTCGACATCATCAACCATTCTTACAACTTTGACTTCCCTTTTGCCAAGACTGTCGGTATTCCCTCGCTGGGTGGCGCTTTGCTGGAGGTAGTGTTCAGCGATTCCCGGGGTGACCCGACGCAGGGCATGGCGGAGGCGGAGCGGCTCATCACCGAAGAGAAGGTCGTCGCGCTCATCGGCGGATATCAGAGCGCGGTGGTGAAGACGGCGAGCGCGGCTGCCGAGAGGTACAAGATTCCGTACGTTCTGTCCGACGCGACTTCCCCGACGCTGACCGAGCGCGGTTTCCAGTGGTTCTTCCGGGTGATCCCCCACGACGGCATCCAGGCCAAGAACGCCTTGGAGCTGCTCAAGGACATCGAGAAGAAAGAGAAGAAAGACATCAAAACCCTGGCCATCGTGTGGGAGAACACGGAGTGGGGGGCCAATGTCGCCGACCAAATCCGCAAGTGGGCGAAAGAGTACGGGTTCAACATCGTGGCCGATGTGAGCTACACCTACCAGGCGACGGACGTGACGAGCGAAGTGCTGCGGATCAAGTCGGCCAACCCGGACGTGGTCATTCATGCGGCCTACGTCTCGGACGCCATTCTGTTCACCCGGACCTTCAAGGCCTACAATGTGAAGCCCAAGGCCTTCATCGGCATGGCCGGCCACCTCGACCCGAACTACTTGAAGACGGTCGGCAAGGACGGCGAGAACTTCTTCGTCCGGGCAGTGTACGGGCTGGACTTGGCAGCGCGCAAACCGGTTGTTGCCCAAATCAACGAACTGTACCGAAAGAAGTATGGGGAAGACATGAGCCCCAACGCTGCGCGCAGCTTCACGGCGCCGTTCATCGTGGCGGATGCCATCAACCGCGCCAAGTCGACCAAGCCGGAAGACATCCGCAAGGCGTTGCTCGAGACGAACATCCCACCCGAGCACCTCATCTCACCGTACCTGGGCGTGAAGTTTGATCCGAAGACGCACGACAACGTCCTGGCCCGCTCACTCTACTTGCAGGTGCAGGGTGGCAAGTTCAGGGTGGTGTGGCCGTTCGAGCTGGCGGCAGTGCCGTATGTGTACCCGTTCCCGGGATGGTCGAAGTAAGAGGAGAGCCAGCGAGGCGCGGCTGGACACGGCGGGCGGCGGGCCGGAGCGCCGCCGCCCCCGTGCACTCGCCGCTCAGTCTGGTCACGGCGGGGTGAAGCCATGCTAACCCAACTCATAGTAAGCGGTCTCCTGCTCGGATGCGCTTACGGTCTGATTTCGATGGGTCTGAGCCTGATTTGGGGCGTCATGGGCATCGTCAATTTCGCGCACGGGGCGTTCGTGATGCTGGCCATGTACGTAAGTTACTGGATGAACGTCTACCTGCGGCTGGACCCGATTCAGGCGACCCCCCTGGTGATGCTGGCGATGTTCGTCGTCGGCGTGGCGGTGTATTGGCTGGTCGTGGGGAAGGTCTTGAACGGACCTTTCCTGTCACGGCTCCTGGTGACGTTCGGGCTGGGCATCTTCCTCACCAACGCGGCCCAGTTCTTGTGGACCCCCGACTACAAGACCATCCGGTTCGGCCTTTCGGGACAGCTCCTCAGCCTGCCGGCCTTCGTGGTGGAAGCGCCCAAGCTGGTGGCGTGCCTTGGCAGCATCCTTGTCTCGGTGGGGGTGTACTGGTTCATTAAACGGACGAAGACCGGCCTGGCCATCCAGGCCATCTCCATGGACCGCATGGCGGCTTCGCTCATGGGCATCAACCTGCAGAGGCTCAACGCGGTGGCCTTCGGGCTGGGCATTGCGTCGGCGGGCGCCGCTGGTTCTTTGCTCGCCAGCTTCTACTACATCTTCCCCGACGTGGGCACCATGTTTGGCCTCATCGCCCTGGTGGCCGTGGCGCTGGGGGGCTTTGGCAGCATCGAAGGGGCGTTTGTGGGCGCCGTGGTGATTGGCTTGATTGAGACGGTGGGCGGATTCGCTGTGGGCCCCGCGTACAAATATGCCCTGATTTTTGTGGCCTACCTCGTGACCGTGGTGGTGCGACCGAGGGGCTTGTTGGGATGGGGTGCTGAGTGATATGACACTGGGGCCGAGAAAGACGCAAGCAGCGCTGGCAGTTCTCCTGCTCTTCCTGATCGTTCTGCCGCTTGTCGTGCGGGCGCGGTTTTTCCAGCACACGCTGATCATGGTGGTCTTCTATGCCCTGTTGGGTGAGGCGTGGAACATCATCACTGGCTATGCCGGTCTCATCTCCATCGGGCAGGCGGCCTTCTTCGGGGTGGGCGCGTACGTTTCGACCTTCGCCTTTGTGAAATGGGGACTCAATCCCTGGCTGGGGACGCTCTTGTCGGGGCTGGTCACCATGGTCTTCGGCGTAGCGGTGGGGCTGCCGGTCACCCGTCTCAAGGGGCGCTACTTCGCCATCGCCACCATCGCCTTGTCCCAGACCATGAAGGTGGTTTTTGAGAACTGGCAGTACGTAGGGGCGGCGCGAGGCATCGTGCACCCCATCCGGGACGAGGGGCTGCTCAACTTCCAGTTTCACACGACCAAGCTGCCGTACTACTACATCATCCTGGCGATGCTCGTGCTCACGCTCATTGGCATGTACCTCATGGAGAAGTCGAAGCTCGGCTACTACTTCAAGGCCATCCGCGAAAACGAGGACGTGGCGAGCGGCCTGGGGGTCAACAAGACCTACTACAAGCTGGTCGCCATCGGCCTCAGCGCGTTCATCACCGGCATCTGCGGCAGTTTCCTGGCCCAGTACAGCCTGTACGTCGAGCCGGCTTACGTGTTCAACCACACCATCTCGGTCACCATCGCCCTGATTGCGGTGTTCGGCGGAGTGGGCCACCTGGCAGGCCCCCTGCTGGGCTCGGCGCTGCTGGTGCCGCTCTCGGAGTATTCCCGGGCGCTGCTTGGGTCGGGCGGCCGAGGTATAGACCTGATGCTGTATGGGGCCTTCATCGTGCTCATCTGCATCTTTGAGCCTGACGGCGTGGTCGGCCTCTTCCGGCGCCGGCGGCTGGCGCCGGCCACGGCGGGAGGGAGGAAGGAGTGGTGGCTGTGGAAGAGCTTGTGATTGAGGGCCTCACCAAGAGATTCGGGGGCCTGGAAGCTCTCAAGGACATCTCCTTCTCCGTGCGCCGCGGGGAAATCGTGGGTCTCATCGGGCCGAACGGCGCGGGCAAGACCACGCTCTTCAACTGCCTGACGGGCTTTTTGCGCATCGATGCCGGACGGGTGAGCTATCGCAGCCTGAACATCACGAACTGGCCGGCGCACCGCATCTGCCGGCTGGGGATGGCGCGGACCTTCCAGGTGGTGCAGATACTGTCCGGCCTCACGGTGCTCGAAAACGTGATGGTGGGTGCTTTCCTCCGTCACTCCCGGGCTGCCGACGCGCGCGCCAAGGCCCTTCAGGTCCTCGCCCAGCTTGGTTTGGGCGCCAAGGCGGACAGCCTGGCGGGCGGTCTGACGCTGCCCGAGAAGAAGCGACTGGAGGTCGCGATGTGCCTGGCCACAGACCCAGAGTTGCTGATGCTCGACGAAGCCATGGCTGGCCTCACGCCCACTGAAGTCCACGAAGCTGTGCAAGTGCTGAAAGAACTGAGGGAGCGGGGGATGACGCTCATCGTCGTAGAGCACGTGATGGAAGCCATCATGCCCATCGCCGACCGGCTCATCGTCCTGGAATCCGGACATAAAGTCGCCGAAGGGACGCCCGAGCAGATTCTCTCTGACGAGCGGGTGATCGCGGCGTATCTGGGGGATAAGTATGCTCGACGTAAAAGATGTGAGGGTTAGTTACGACGGTGTGCCAGCGCTGCAAGGGGTCTCGGTCCGGACCGGGCGGGGGGAGATCGTGGCGCTGGTGGGCTCCAACGGGTCCGGCAAGACCACGCTGGCCAAGACGATCGCAGGTGTCCTTTCCCCCGACGCCGGGGAGGTATGGTTCGAAGGCAAGCAGATCAGCGGGCTGCCAGCCCACGAGGTGGTCAGGCTCGGGATTGCGCTGGTGCCTGAGGGACGCCATGTCTTCCCCAGGCTCAGCGTCTTGGAGAACTTGCAGTTGGGGGCGTACACCTGCTCGTCACCCAAAGAGGTTCAGCGCAGGCTTGAGTTTGTTTATGAGCTCTTCCCCATCCTCGCCGAACGCCGCGCACAAAAGGCGGGCAGCCTGAGCGGCGGCCAGCAGCAGATGCTTGCTCTGGGGCGGGGGCTGATGGCCGGGCCGCGCTTCCTCATCCTCGATGAGCCTTCGTTGGGACTGATGCCGAAGCTCGTGGAGACGGTGTTCGAGACAGTGCGGCGCATCAGGGACGAAGGCATCACGGTCCTCTTGGCGGAGCAGCGTGTACTGGAGGCGCTCGAACTGTGCGACCGCGGGTATGTGCTGCAAAGCGGGAAGGTGGTCTTGGAAGCAAGCGGGGAGGAGCTGATCCGGACAGACATGGTAAGGAAAGCCTACCTGGGCATGTAGCGGTTCGAGCACAGCCGAAAAGGGCTTGGGGTAGGGAGGTAGTGCCGTGAGAGTCAGGCTGGCCTACGGAACATCGGGGCTCGAAGTCACGCTGCCGGACCGCAACGTGGCCGTCATCAGACCCGAGCATCCCCAAGGCATCGACAACGAGCTGGAGGCTGTCAGAGAGGCTCTACGGAACCCCATCGGGTGCGCTCCCCTCCGGGACTCGGTGAAAGCGACGGATACAGTGGTCATCGTCTTTCCGGACGGCACCCGCGCCATGCCTCTCCGGCGCGTGCTTCCGCCGCTGCTGGCAGAGCTGAGCCACGTACCCCGGGAGCGCATCGCCCTGCTCAACGCGCTGGGGACCCACCGCCCGAACACGCACGACGAGCTGGTCTCCATGCTGGGCGAGGACGTGGTCGCAGGGTACCGCATTTTACAGCACGACTGCGACGACCGCCAACAACTTACCCGGGTGGGCACGCTGAGTTCAGGCGAGCCCCTCTTTCTCAACCGGACGTATGTGGAGGCGTCCTTCCGCATCGTCACCGGACTCATCGAACCCCACTTCTTTGCTGGTTTCAGCGGAGGGCCGAAAGCCATCCTGCCTGGCCTAGCCGCCCGGGAGAACGTCATCCAGTCACACGCCGCGGACCTCATCGCACACCCCGACGCCACCTGGTGCATCACCGACGGAAACCCCGTCTTTGAACGGATGCTCGAGGCGGCCAGACTGGCGCCGCCGCAGTTTTGCCTGAACGTGAGCGTGAACAGGGAACGCGCGCTTACGGGCGTTTTCGCCGGCGAGCTGGTGGCGGCGCACTCACAAGGCGCGGCCTTTGTCGGCGCGCAGTGCCGGCGGCGGGTGGACCGGTACTTCGACATCGTGCTCACGTCCAACAGCGGCTTTCCCCTCGACCAGAACCTGTACCAGGCGGTGAAGGGCATGTCCGCCGCCGCGCGGGTGGTAAGGGAGGGGGGCGCGATCATCGTCGCCGCCGAGTGCCGCGACGGGATCCCGGCGCACGGCAACTACGGCCGCCTGCTCAAGCTGCGCGGGACTCCGGCCGAGCTCCTCGCGCTCATTCGCACGCCCGGCTTTGTGATGAGCGACCAGTGGCAGGTGCAGATCCAGGCGCAGGTGCAGCAGCGCGCCCGGGTCTATGTGAAGAGCGACTACCTGTCTGAGAGCGACATCCGGGACGCGAAGCTGCTGCCCTGTGTGAGCATCGAAGATACGCTCGCCCAACTGTTGGCGGAATACGGACCCGACGCCGCCATCTGCGTGCTGCCGGAGGGGCCGGAGACAGTTCCGTACGTGGGTTAAACGGCAGCGCCTCTTCGAGCTGTCCAGCCTCTGATGTAGGCCCAGGCGCGGAGCCAGTTTCCGGGTTGGGCGGGCGGTCGGGGTCCGGCTAGTGTGTACTACTAGGCTTCTCTCGTGACACTTGCTAACGAGTCGGCTGCCAGCTTTTCCAGGTATTCGGAGATGCGCTCCAGGGGCCTCTTGCCCATGTTGCGGTAACCACGGTGAGGGCGTTCGGTGTTGTAGTGGACGAGCCACTGGTCCAGATCAGCCTGGAGAGCCTCCACGCTCTCGTAGAACTTCGTCCGGAAGGCGGGACGGAAGAACTCGTCGAGCACCGTTCGGTTGAACCGCTCCACGAACCCGTTCGTCTGCGGCCTGCGAACTTGCGTCCGGCGGTGCTCCACGTCGTTGAGGGCGAGGTATAGCTCAT
>JBLNCL010000009.1:0-22479 GCA_050260635.1 Betaproteobacteria bacterium | reverse complement strand
GGGGGGCTGGTTCATCCACCGTCAGGGTTACACGGCCAGGGGGGGTAAACCGTCGACTAAACGCCTGCCCTAATGGGCTGGCGTTTCGCGCCCATACAGTCTCCTGAAGCGGCGAGGAGGTCCCGAGTGCTCCGGAAAAGCCCAGTATCCTTACCTGACCGCCGGTTCAGCCGGGCGGAACTCCTGCTCGGCGCCGCCGCCCTAGACCGGCTAGCCTCCGCCAAGGTGGCCGTCTTCGGCCTCGGCGGGGTCGGCTCCTACGCCGTCGAGGCCCTGGCTCGCGCCGGCGTCGGCTGTCTAGTCCTGGTGGACTTTGACGACATTTGCCTCACCAACGTCAACCGCCAGTTGCATGCCTTGCGCGACACCATTGGCCGGCCCAAGGTGGAGGTGATGGCGGAGCGGGTGAGGCTCATCAACCCGCGGGCGGAGGTCGAAGCCCGGCGGGAGTTCTATTCGGCGGAGAACGGGGAGGAGCTGTTGACGTCGGACCTGGAATACGTGGTAGACGCCATCGATCACGTCACCGCCAAGCTCGACCTCATCAAGCGGGCCAAGGGCAAGGGACTGCCACTCATCTCCTGCATGGGGGCGGGGAACCGCCTGGACCCGACCAAGTTCATCGTGGCTGACCTATCGAAAACCCATACCGACCCCTTGGCCCGGGTGATTCGGCAGGAGTTGCGCAAGGCCGGAATCAGGACGGGCGTCCGGGTCGTCTTTTCGACAGAGCGGCCGCGTCCGACGGTTGCCACCGAGTGGGACTGCCGGACCGACTGCATCTGCCCGAACAAAGACGACGGGACGTGGAAGTGCGCCATGCGCCGGGCCATCCCCGGCACCGTTTCCTTCGTCCCGGCTGCAGCCGGCCTGATCCTGGCCTCGGTCGTGGTGAACGACCTGGTGAAGGACTTGCTGCCCAGAGTTGGCGAAGGTGAGCGCCAGTCGCCGACGCTCAAAGCGCCGTGAATTGAGGGGACCGAGATGGATCTGTTCGACCATGCTCAACAGGTAACCTCAGACCGGAACGCCCCGCTGGCGGCCCGGATGCGTCCCCGAAAGCTGGAGGAGTTCGTGGGACAGGCGCATCTGGTGGGCCCAGGGAAGCTCCTCCGGCGGATGATCGAAGCGGACCGGGTCCCTTCCCTTCTCTTGCACGGGCCTCCCGGGACGGGCAAGACCACGCTGGCCCGCATCATCGCCGAGTCCACGCGGTCCCACTTCGAGCAGCTGAACGCCGTGGCGGCGGGGGTGGCCGACGTCCGGAGGGTGCTGGCCGAGGCGGAGGAGCGAAAGAAGCTCCACGGTCGGCGCACGATCCTCTTCATCGATGAGATCCACCGCTTCAATAAGGCGCAGCAGGACGCCCTGCTCAAGGCGGTCGAGGAGGGCCTGGTCACCTTCATCGGGGCGACCACCGAAAACCCCTTCTTCGCCGTTACCGGACCGCTTCTCTCCCGAGCCCGTCTCTTCCGGCTCGAACAGCTCTCACCGGAGGACCTCCGGACTCTGGCCCGCCGGGCGCTGAACGATTCGGAGCAGGGACTCGGCTCCTACCGGGTCGAGATCGCGGAGGAGGCGCTGGAGCACCTGGTCCGGACGGCGGACGGGGACGCCCGGGCGCTGCTCAATGCCCTGGAGCTGGCGGTCCTGTCGACCCCACCGGGGGCCGACGGGGTGGTTCGGATCGACCAGGAGGCGGCGGCCGAGTCCAGCCAGCGGCGGGTTCTCCGCTATGACCGGGAGGGCGACTTCCACTACGACGCCGCCAGTGCCTTCATCAAGTCCATGCGCGGCTCCGACCCGGACGCGGCGCTTTACTGGATGGCCCGGATGCTGGAGGCAGGGGAGGACCCGCGGTTCATCGCCCGCCGGATCATCATCCACGCCGCCGAGGACGTGGGAAATGCCGATCCTCGGGCTCTGCTCGTGGCGGTGGCCGCGGCTCAGGCCTTGGAGATGGTGGGGCTGCCCGAGGCCCGCATCCCGCTGGCCCAGGCGGCGCTCTACGTCGCCACGGCGCCCAAGTCCAACGCCAGCAAGGTGGCGATCGACGCGGCGCTGGAGGCGGTGCGGCAGGCCGAGGACGATCAGGTTCCGGTCCACCTGCGCGACGCCTCGTACCCCGGCGCGGCCAGGCTCGGCCATGGCCAGGGCTACCTCTACCCTCACGACTATCCAGAAAAGTGGGTGGCCCAGCGCTACCTTCCCGAGCATCTCGCCGAGGTCGGCTTCTATCATCCCAGCTCTTCCGGATACGAACGGACGATTGCCGAGCGCTTAGAGAGGAAAAACTTCACCCGGTGATTGACAGCCCTCTCGGGGGATGCTAGGATATGGATGATGAATTCCTATTTGTTTACTCGGGATTAGCAGGAACCAGGGGGATGACTGGGTGCGCCTCTCCACCCGCGGACGGTACGGGTTGAAAGCGATGATCGACCTGGCGATGCACGCCGGGGAGGGACCGGTTCCGCTGAAGGCGATTGCCGAGCGCCAGGGAATCTCCGAGCACTACCTGGAGCAGCTCATGGGCAGCCTGCGCAAGGCCGGCTTGGTGACAAGCGTTCGGGGGGCGCAAGGCGGTTACATCCTGGGCCGAGAGGCGGCCGGAATCACGGCCGGGGATATCATCCGGGCGCTGGAGGGGCCGATCGCCCCAGTGGAGTGCGTGGATGAATCCGGCGCCACCCCTTGCGACCGGGTGGAGCAGTGCGTTACCTACACTGTCTGGCGGCGGCTGCGCGATGCGATGGTGGAGGTCTTGGACGCCATGACTCTGGGCGAATTGGCTGAGGATGCTCAGCGCCGCGCCAAGGAGACCGCTGCTCCGATGTACTACATATAGCCATCTCGCGGGCCAGACTTGCTCAGCGGGACCGAAGGACGAGGAGGGACGATTGTGCGTCACGTCTATCTTGATCATGCGGCCACCACCCCAGCCGCGCCGGCGGTGGTCGAGGCGATGTTGCCGTGGTTTACCGAGCGGTTCGGCAACCCCTCCAGCATCTACGGCTGGGGACGTGAGGCGAAGCAGGCGGTCGAAGATGCCCGCGAGCGGGTGGCCCGAAACCTGGGGGCGCTGCCGCAGGAGATTATCTTCACCGGTGGGGGGTCGGAGGCGGACAACCTGGCGCTCAAGGGCGTGGCCCTGGCCAACCGGAACAAGGGAAATCATGTCATCACCTCGGCCATCGAGCACCACGCCGTCTACGACGCCGCCAAGTTCCTCGCGGAACACCTGGGGTTTGAGGTGACCTACGTTCCGGTCGATCGGCACGGGATGGTGGACCCGGACGAGGTCCGCAAGGCGATCACGCCGCGGACGGTCCTCATCAGCATCATGCACGCCAACAACGAGGTTGGCACCATCCAGCCGATCGCCGAGATCGGCCGGGTGGCCCAGGAACATCAGATCCCGTTCCATGTCGACGCCGTCCAGACGGTCGGGGCCATCCCGGTGAACGTGGACGAACTTCACGCCGACCTGCTCTCTCTCTCGGCCCATAAGTTCTACGGGCCAAAGGGGGTGGGGGCGCTCTATGTCCGGCGGGGTGTCCACCTCGTCCAGCTCATTCACGGCGGGGCTCAGGAGCGGAAGCGGCGGGCAGGGACCGAGAACGTACCAGGGATCGTCGGCCTGGCCAAGGCGCTGGACCTGGCCGTGGAGTCGCTCCAGGAGAACGGCGCCCGTATCGGGGCGTTGCGGGACCGCTTGGTTCAAGGGATCATGGACCGGATTCCGCGCACCCGCTTCAACGGCCACCCGACGAAGCGGCTGCCGAACAACGCCAGCTTCTGCTTCGAGTTTGTCGAGGGGGAGTCGCTTCTGCTCAACCTCGACCTGCTGGGCGTAGCGGCCTCCTCCGGCTCGGCCTGCACCTCCGGGGCGCTGGAGCCGTCCCACGTCCTTCTGGCGATGGGGCTGCCGCATGAGATTGCCCACGGGTCGCTCCGGCTCACGCTGGGCCGGGATAACAGCGAGGAGGACGTCGACTACGTCCTTGAGATTCTGCCCGAGATTGTCTCGAAGCTCAGAGCGATGTCCCCCTTGGCTGAAGGCAAAGTTTGAGTTTCCAGGGCCTGCTCGACTCGGTCCGGCCTCGCTCCGCCTGCTGCCGACCCGAAGGGCTCCCGGATAGTCGCAGCGGCGGCGCCGAGCCGAGCAGGCCAGATGTCCACAGTCTACACCTGCGGCAGGGATGACAGGTGCTTCTGGGAGGGGAATGGTTGCAGTGTATACGGAAAAGGTGATGTCGCACTTCTCGAACCCCAAGTTCGTGGGCGAGATTCCCGACGCTGACGGGGTTGGCCAGGAAGGCAACCCGGTCTGCGGGGATATCATGAAGATTTATCTCAAGGTCAAGGATGGGCGGATCGCTGACATCAAATTCAAGACCTTCGGCTGCGGGGCGGCCATCGCCACCAGCGACATGGTCTGCGAAATGGTGCTCGGCAAGACGCTGGAGGAAGCCCTCAAGGTCTCGAACCAGGCGGTGGCGGAGGCGTTGGATGGGCTCCCGCCGAACAAGATGCACTGTTCGAACCTGGCGGCCGACGCCCTCCACCGGGCGATCGAGGACTACTACGCCAAGCACGGCAGCGGCCCGGCGCCGGCCCGGCCGAAGGCGACGGCTCACGCTTGTTGCGGCGAGGCGCGGGACTGCGCCGGCTGCGCCCCGGCGGTGAGCCTGGAGGAAGCTCTGCCCAGGAAGGGTCCGGAGGGTCGTGGGTAGGCGCTCCCGGGTTGTCGTGGCGATGAGCGGGGGAGTTGACTCCTCCCTTGCCGCGGCGCTCCTGGTCGAGCAGGGCTACGAGTGCATCGGGGTGACGATGAAGGTATGGCCCTCTTACCTGCCTGGTGAGGGAGCAGAAGGGGGCTGCTGCGGCCTTGCTGCAGTGGAGGATGCCCGGGCGGTGGCCTTTCGCCTCGGCATCCCACACTACGTCCTGAACTTCGGCGAAACGTTTTCCCAAGCGGTGATCGAGCCCTTCTGCCAGGCCTACCTGGCCGGCCGGACCCCTAACCCCTGTATTCTCTGCAACCGGGACGTAAAGTGGCGAGCCCTTCTGCAGAAGGCCCGGGAACTGGGGGCAGAGTACCTGGCCACGGGCCACTACGCCCGACGGGGCTTCGATCCGGCCAGCGGCCGGCAGATCCTTCGCCGGGCGGCGGATCTTGGAAAGGACCAGAGCTATGTCCTATACAATCTTACCCAGGAGCAGCTGGGGGTCACGCTTTTTCCGTTGGGTGAGCTAAAGAAGAGCGAGGTCCGGCGGATGGCGGCGGAACGGGGCCTACGGGTGGCCGCCAAAGCTGACTCCCAGGAAATCTGCTTCATTCCCAACGGTGACTACCGCTCCTTTCTTCGGGAGCGTGCACCGGAGGCGATCCGCCCCGGCCCAATCTTGGATCTGGAAGGCCGGGAAGTCGGGCGCCACGGCGGCCTCGCCTTTTATACCATTGGCCAGCGGAAAGGGCTAGGCTTGCCCGGGGGGCCCCACTACGTGGTCCGCCTCGACCCGGCCCGGAACGCGGTGATCGTCGGTCGGAAGGCTGACCTCTACCGGCACGAATTGGTGGTGGCGGACGTCAACTGGGTGTCCATCCCTCCCCCCAGCGCAGCGCAGCAAGCGTCCGTCAAGATCCGCTATCGCATCCCTCCGGCCCCGGCTGGACTTTTCCCTGAGGAGCAGAACCGAGTTCGGGTTCGTTTCGATGAACCGCAGCCAGCCGTCACTCCCGGCCAAGCGGCCGTTTTCTACCAAGGCGATCTGGTCCTGGGCGGCGGAATCATCTCCGATCTCCCGTAGCCATCGTATACGGCCTCCCGGCCTGGCTTGCTCCGCTTCCTGCTGACCCGGAGGGTTCCCGGGTAGTTGCTGCGCCAAGGCCGGGAGGCCGTACACGGAGGCCCGTTGCTCCGGCAAACCGACACACCAATTGAAAAAAGCCATCCCGAAAGCGTGGGACAGCCTTCGGGCATACTAGGCCTGCAGGCGGTGAGAAACGATGCGGTACGGCCGGCGGCGGCGCGGTTTTCCCTGGGGGCGGGCGATCTCTATCAGTCTGACCGTCCTCGGCGCGCTGGCGCTGCTCCTTCTGGCCGTCAACTGGCGGAGCCTGAGCGGCCTCTACCGGGTCAATCGGGTCAGTCTGGCCGTGAAGCGGCTGGAGGGGGCGCTGGAGCTGGACCCAGCCGGGTTGCGCACCCGCAGACTGAGCCCGGAGGAGGCTACTGCCCAACTGGAGAGGGGGCTGGCCGACCTGGGCGTGCCCAGCCGGCTGACTGCGCGTCGGTGACCGTCGCATTGCTGTGGCCAACAGAAAGGTGGGACTGGAGTTGCGGAGGCTCTGGAAGGGGCTTCTGGTTGGATCAATCCTCGGTGGGCTGGCCTATCTCGCCTTGCGCCGGCGCCCGGAGTGGCGGAAGAGGGTCTCTTCGGCCGAGCACCTCGGCTACCGGACGGTCCGGGCGCTGAAACAGCAATGGCGCGATGCCCAGGGGGTCTGGCGAGTCGGACGCAAAGTGATGCGGCGGCGCCGGCTCTTCAGGGGTGTGACCAGACTAGCCCGGCGCTTGTTTCAACCCTAAGACGTGTTTCGCCTGAGCCGCTCCACCTGGCAGGGCATTTTCCTGGCGGTCGGGGGTGGCGCGCTTCTGTGGCTTCTCTACGCCGTCCGGGAGGTGCTTCTCCCCTTCGGGGCGGCGCTTTTTCTGGTCTACCTTACGGAGCCCCTCATCGCCCGGATGGAGCAGCGCCAGGTTCCCCGGGTCGTGGCGATTCTGGCGGTCTATGCCGTGCTCTTTGGCTTGCTCTGGGTGGCGGCGGTCTATCTCTGGCCGATCCTCATGACCGAGGCCGAGCGGGCGTTGGCCACCTTTCCGGCGAGACTGGGCGAATTGCGGGCGCTGGCTGAGCGTCTGGCGGCCCTCGGGCGGCGCCGCAGGCTGCCGGCGATCTGGGCGGCGATGCTGACCACCCTGGCGGGGGAGATGCAACAAGCGGTGGCCGAACTCGGCCGGCGGGCGGTGGCCACAACCTTCTCGCTCTTTTCCCGGGTGGTGCTTCTGCTGCTCGCACCGGTCATCTCATTCTACGTGAGCCGCGATCTCCCCGCCCTCCGCCGGGACCTGCCGAAGCTCTTCCCACCTTCGGGGCGGGGCGAGGCCAGCCAGCTTCTCCGGGAGGTGAACGCTGTCCTGGGAGGCTATGTCCGGGGACAGATCGTGATCTCGAGCTTCGTCGGGCTTTCGGTCTGGATCGGGCTGGCCTTCCTCGGCATTTCCTACGCTGCTCTCATCGGCTTCATCGCCGGCCTGTTCGACATCATCCCCTACTTCGGGCCGCTCATCGGGGCCATCCCTGCCGTGGCGCTGGCCTTGAGTCAATCCGCCTGGACCGCCGTCTCGGTGGTCCTGCTCTTTCTGGTCATTCACCAATTCGAGGGGCTGATCCTGGTGCCGCGGGTGATGGGCAGCCGGGTGGGGCTTCATCCGGTGGTCGTAATCTTTGTCCTGTTGGCTGGGGGAAGCCTCTTCGGATTGGGCGGGATGCTTCTGGGGGTGCCGGTGGCGGCCGTGGCCAGGGTGGTTATCCAGTTCTTCCTCCGCAAGTGGTTGGGAGGGCAGGAGAAAGAGCAGCCGGAGCCGCTTCCAGAGGGCGACTCGCGTTGACAAGCCCAGACCCGCAGTGTATGATTGATTAGGTTGATTTTCCAGAAAGGGGCAAGCCTGTGACCTCTGCCGACCAACTGCGGGAACGATTTCTCTCCTACTTCGAAAGCAAGGGACATAAGCGCCTTCCCGGTTCCTCGCTGGTGCCGAAGAATGATCCGACGCTCCTCCTCACCGGGGCGGGGATGGTCCAGTTTAAGCCGTATTTCCTTGGCCTGGCCGTGCCGCCGGTTACCCGGGTTACGACCTGCCAGCCGTGCCTGCGCACTCCCGACATCGAGCGCGTGGGAAAGACCGCTCGCCACTGCACTTTCTTCGAGATGCTCGGCAACTTCTCGTTCGGAGACTACTTCAAGGCCGAGGCCATCGGGTGGTCCTGGGAGTTTGTAACGAAGCACCTGGGTCTGCCGCCGGACAAGCTCTGGATTACGGTTTATCTCGACGACGACGAGGCAGCCAGACTTTGGCAGGAAAAGGCTGGATTGCCGGAGGAGAGGATCATCCGGCTGGGCAAGGCGGACAACTTCTGGGAGATTGGGGTAGGACCCTGCGGGCCCTGCTCCGAGATCTACCTCGACCGTGGCCCCGAGTTCGGCTGCGGTTCGCCCGACTGCAAGCCAGGTTGCGACTGCGAACGCTTCATGGAATTCTGGAACCTGGTCTTCATTCAGTTCCACAAGGACGAAGCCGGCGAGTACCACCCGCTGGAGAAGAAGTCGATCGATACCGGCATGGGCCTGGAACGGCTGGCCGTGATCATGCAAGGCGTCGCCAACGTCTTCGAGACCGACCTGCTGCGGCCGGTGATGGCCAAGGTGGAGGAACTCGCCGGGCGCCGGTACGGGGTGTCGGCGGAGGATGACGTGGCTCTTCGAGTAGTGACGGAGCATGCCCGGGGCGTCACCTTCATGGCCAAGGACGGAATCCTGCCGGGGAACGAGGGGCGGGGCTACGTGATGCGCCGTCTGATCCGGCGGGCTTTGCGGTACGGACGGAGGCTGGGGCTCGAGGGCTCCTTCTTGCCGGTGGTGGCAGAACAGGTTATCGAGCGGATGGGAGCGGCCTACCCGGACCTTCTGGAGAAGCGGGAGGCTATCCTCGCCACCCTGCGCCAGGAAGAGGAGCGCTTTCAGGCCACCCTGGAGCAGGGCATGAGCATGCTGACTGAGCTGACCAGCCGACCTGAGGCGCAGGCGGAGCGCCGGATCGCCGGGGAGGACGCCTTCCGGCTTTATGACACGTACGGCTTTCCGCTGGAACTGACCCGGGAGATCGCTGCCGAGCAAGGGTTTACGGTGGACGAGGAGGCCTTCGAGAAGGCGCTTGCCCAGCAGCGGGAGCGGGCCCGGGCAGCCCGGGGCGAAGGGGCTTACCTTGACAAGTCGGCAGCCTTTTACGCCCGGCTGGCGGAGCGGCTGAGCGGTCAGGGGGCGGTTCCCACCCTCTTTGTCGGGTACGACCGGCTGGAGGACGAGGGGGCAGTCCTCGCCCTCCTGCAGGAGGGCGAGGAGGTCTCCGAGGTGCCGGCGGGAGCAGAGGTGGAGGTGGTGCTCGACCGGACGCCCTTCTACGCCGAGAGCGGCGGTCAGGTGGCTGACGAGGGGCTGCTCGTTGGGGCGGCGGGAAGGCTCCAGGTGACGGATGTTCGGCGGCCAGTGGAAGGGCTCATCGTTCACCGGGGACGGGTTGTGGAGGGCCGGTTCCGGGTGGGCGAGAAGGTTCGGGGCACCGTCAACGGCGAACGCCGGCAGGCCACCGCCCGGAATCACACGGCAACCCATCTCATCCACCGGGCGCTGCGCCAGGTTCTGGGGGAGCATGCCACGCAGGCCGGCTCGCTGGTCGCCCCGGACCGGCTCCGGTTTGATTTCAACCACTTTGCCCCCCTCTCGCCCGAACAACTGCGGACGATCGAGCGGATCGTCAACGCCCGGATCAGGGAGGACCTCCCCGTTTCGGTGGAGGTCACAACCCGGGAGGAGGCGGAGGCCCGGGGCGCGGTCGCCCTTTTCGGCGAGAAGTATGGGAAAGACGTTCGCGTGGTCGAGGTCGAGGGCTTCAGTCAAGAACTCTGCGGCGGGACCCACGTTCGGCGAACGGGAGAGATCGGTTGCCTGAAGATCGTCGCCGAGGGTGGCGTGGCGGCCGGAGTCCGGCGGCTGGAGGCGCTCACCGGAGAGGTAGCCGAGGAGTACCTGGCTGGGCAGGCCGACCTGGTTGCGGCGGCAGCCGACCGGCTGAAGGTCACTCCGGAACTGCTCCTCGAACGGCTGGAAAGGCTTCTCCACGAACGGCATGAGTTGGCGCGGGAGGTCGAGGCGCTCCGGGCGAAGCTGGCGGGTGGTGAGGTTGAGGAACTCTTCCGGAAAGCCCGGGAGATCGGTGGACTCCGGGTGGTGGTCGGGGCCGTCGCCGGGCTTGGCCCGGAGGAACTCCGCCAGGCCGGCGATCGGCTAAGACAGAAACTGGGCGAGGGCGTGGTGATCCTCGGCTCAGCCCACCAGGGAAAGGCCCTGCTCCTCGCCATGGCTACCCCGACGGCCCGGGAGTTGGGGGTCCACGCCGGGGAGCTCGTGAAGGCGGCGGCGGCCGCAGTCGGCGGGGGGGGCGGCGGGCGGCCCGACATGGCTCAGGCCGGCGGCAAGGAGCCGGAGAAGCTGCCTGTGGCTCTGGCGGCGGCGGAGGAGCTTCTGCGGAAGCAGGTGGAGCGCTCTTAGGAATGGAGTGAGCTGGGTGGCCCTGAGGTGGCGAAATCCGCTCTTTCCCAGCCAGCGGTCCCGCGGCGAAGCCGCGTGGCTGGCCCTGGACGTAGGAACGGAGTTCGTGAAGGCGGTCCTGGTCACCGCTTCGCCGGAGGGCCCGGTGGTGGCCGGGACAGGGCGGGCCCGCCAAGAGTATGGCGACATGGAGGCCGGGGCGATCTGCAACATCGCCGGGGTGACCCGAGCGGCGGCCCAGGCCGTGGATGAGGCAGCAGAGTCGGCGGGACGCCCGTTGGCGGTGGCGGGGGCGGTCACCGGCATTTCCGGAGCCTTCGTCAAGGGTATCGTCATCCAGGTGAGGGCTGAGCGCCGCACCCCCGGACGGGCGCTGGGATGGGAAGAACTCTCGCAGCTGGTCCAGGTGGGAAGCCGGGAGGCCCGAGAAAAGGCTCGTAGGCAGCTCTTACAGGAAACCAATCTTTCCAACCTCGACATCGAGTCCCTCAACGCCGCGGTGGTCGAGATCAAGATCGACGGGCACCGGGTCACGGATCCGCTGGGCTTCCAAGGGCGGACGGTCGACCTTACCGTCTTCACCGCTTTTGCGCCGCTAATTCACGTGGGCGCCCTCCGGTCGGTCGTGCGCAACCTGGGGTTGCCGTTCTTGGCCGCCGTGGCCGAGCCATACGCGGTAGCCGCGGCCGCCTTGACCGACGAGGCTTGCGAATTCGGGACGCTGGTCGTCGACGTTGGCGGAGGGACGACCGACATCGCTTTGATCCAGAAGGGTGGGATCGCCGGTACCCGAATGCTTCCGGTGGGGGGGCGAGCCTTCACCCGGACCATCGCCTCGGCGCTGGGGATTCCTTTGCGCGAGGCGGAGGAGCGGAAACTCCAGGTGAGTCGGGGAGGACCGGCCAGCGCCGAGGATGAGCGGATCGGTGCCCTGCTCGACCAGGACTTGGAGATTTGGCGGACCGGGGTGGGACTGGCGCTGGACGACCTGGCCGGGGCGGAACTGCTGCCAGGGCGGGTGGCGCTCTGCGGAGGCGGGAGCGCCCTGGCGGGGTTGACGGAGGCGATGGCCTCCCTACCGGCCTTAGGGCAGCGGCCTGGGACCGGGAGTCCTGAGGTGGTCCGCTTGACCGCGGCTGACCTGCCGTGGCCGTTGGATCCGTTGGGGCGGCTGACCGGTGCTCAGGGTGTAACTCCGAAAAGCCTGGCTTTGGCGGCGGCTCAGATCGCGGGGGTCGCCGGACACGAATACCGCCGCCGGGCGGTGTGAGGGCGAGATGAGCGAGCGCGAGATTATCCGGGTGGAGGCTGACGAACAGATCAACGGTCTGGTCCGGCGGTTACGGGAGTCGGGGGCGCGCCAGGTGACCTTCGTCGCACCGGACGAGACGCCGGCGCTGCGCAATTCGGTGAACCTTCGCCTGCTCAAGTTCTACGCTGAGCAAGAGCAGAAACGGCTGCGGCTGGAGACCGGGGACGCAGTGGTCCAGCGGCTGGCGGACGAAGCCGGGATCGAGTGGGCTTATCCCCAGGAGGCGAAGGCGTGTCCATCCCCCCCGACGAAACCGGCTCAGGCCAGCCTGCCGTGGGCAACCTGGGCCTCGCTGGGGGCCGGAAGCCGGGTGGCGGCCGGCGCCCAGGAAGGCGAGGGGAGCCAAGCGGTGTCCGGTGTTCCGGTGCCAAAGGCGGTCCGTCGACCGCGGGCGCTTCATCTCTTGGCGATTCCGCTGCTGATCCTCCTTATCGGCTTGTGGCAGCTAGCCGCCGGACCGACGGTCACGGTGACGGTTCAGCCGGTGGTGAGGGAACACTCCACGGAGGTGACGCTCTACGGCAGGGTGAGTCCGCGGACAGCGTCGGCGGAGGTCCCACTGACCCTCCTTGAGCAGCCGGTGAGCGCCTCGGCCACCGTGCCGACCACCGGCCGGCGCCGCTACGGGATTGCGCGGGCGCGGGGCAGCGTGACCTTCCTCAACCAAGAGACGCAGGCGATCAAGGTGCCGGACGGGACGATCGTCACCACCGCGGCCGGCACCGCCTTCCGGGTGGTCCAAGGGGTCTTGGTGCCGGGCGTCAAGACCGAGTATTTCATGAAGATCGCCGTTGGACTCCGGGCCGGGCAGGCTGAGGCCCGCATCGAGGCGGTCGAGCCCGGCAGCGAGGGGAACGTCAGCGCCGGCCGGATCACGAAGGTCAAATCAACGGCGGCGGGGCGGCTGCAGGTCACCAACCCCGAGCCGCTGCGGGGGGGAGAGGACCGGGTGGTGGCAGTGGCGACGGCGGCCGACGTCGGCCGGGCAGAGCGAGAGGCGGTGGCCACTCTAGCCAGGCAGGCCAGGCCGGCGCTGGAGGGCCAGTTGGCGAAAGGCCTGCGGCTAATCCCAGAGAGCGTTCGCCTTTCGCCGCCTACTGCGACGGCCAAGGTTCGCTCTGGCGACGACGCCGCTCAGGTCGAAGCCGCGGCCACCGCTACAGCCTTTGGCTTGGCCTACCGACCAGAGGTGGTCCGGCGGGCGGCGGTCGAGGCCTATCTCCGCTCCCTTCCCGCGGGGTTTGCGGCGCTGGAGGAGACCATCAGCCCGGGTGCCCCGCGGTTTGGGCGGGTCGAGCCGCAACTGGCGGACTTCCTGATTCACGTCACCGGTCAAGTGGTCTCCCGGGTTGACCCGGCGGCCGTCCGGCAGGCCGTCCGGGGGAAGACCCAGGCCGTAGCTGAGGCGGCAGTGCGGGCCTTGCCGGGCGTCGAGAGCGTGGCCATCGAGGGGGCAAGACGCCGGTTGCCCTCCTGGTCCGGCCGGCTGCGCATCGTCATCGCTCAGCCGGCGGACGGGACGCGTTAGCGCGTGGAATACCGGGAACTCGGACAGACCGGCCTCGTCGTCTCCCGGCTCTGTTTCGGCGCTTTGACCATCGGGCCGCTCCAGGCCAGACTCACCCCGGCCGAAGGGGGATTAATCATCCGGGCGGCGTACGAAGCCGGGATCACCTTCTTTGACACAGCGGAACTTTATGGCACCTACCCCCACCTTCGGGAAGGGCTGGCCGGCGTCGCCGGCGAGGTACACCTCGCCAGCAAGTCCTACGCGCCCGACGCCGAGGGTATGCGGCAGAGCCTCGAGGAAGCCCTGCGGGCGCTCGGCCAGGACCACCTCGCCGTCTTTGCCCTCCATGAGGTCGACACGGCGGCTCAACTCCGGGGGCACGCCGGAGCCTTGGAGTATCTGGTCCGGGCGAAGGAACGAGGGCTCATCCGGGCGGTCGGCCTCTCCACCCACTCGGCGGAAGGAGTTCGGGCGGCCGCTCTCACCCCGGCGATCGACGTGATCCACCCGTTGGTGAACCGGGCCGGGCTGGGAGTCAAGGGTGGCCTTCCGGCGATGCTCAAGGCGCTGGAACTAGCGGCCGCGCTGGGGAAAGGGCTTTACGCCATGAAGCCGCTGGGCGGGGGACATCTACGGGCCTCTGCCTGGGAAAGCCTCGCCTGGGCCCTGAGCCTACCCGGAGTGGCGGCAGTGGCGGTCGGCATGCGCAGCGAGGCGGAAGTGCGCTTCAACGCCGGCTTGGCTGCCCGTCTGGCGGGCGAGCCGGGGGCGCCGGACGAAGCTGAGCTGGCCCGGCTCGGGCAGGCGGTGGCTGGCGCCGCCCGCTGGGTCCACGTGGAGGCCTGGTGCGCCGGGTGCGGCGCCTGTGTCCGAGCCTGCCCGGCCGGAGCGCTCTCCCTCGCCGGCGGGCGGGCGGCGGTGGACCGGGAGAAATGCCTCCTCTGCGGCTACTGCGGAGCGGCCTGCCCGGAGATGGCGATCAAGATCGTGTGAGGGATACCATGCGCATCTTGGCGTTGGATGTTGGAGAGCGGCGGATTGGGGTGGCGGTCAGCGATCCGTTGGGTTGGACTGCGCAGGCCCACTCCGTGGTGGTCCGCCATGGTTTGGCGGCTGACTTGGCCGCAGTAGCGGCATTGGTTCGGGAACTCGGGGCGGAGCAGGTGGTGGTGGGGCTTCCACGGCGCCTCGACGGTTCGGAGGGTCCCGCCGCAGAGAAGGTGAAGGATTTCGCGAGCCAGTTGGCCAAAGCTATTCCGGTCCCCGTGGAGCTCTTCGACGAGCGGCTGACCACGGCGGAGGCCGAGGGGGTGCTCCTCTCCGGCGACCTTTCCCGGCGCCGGCGCCGCCAGGTCATCGACAAGGTGGCGGCCGCACTCATCCTGGACGGGTATTTGCGGCGGAAGGGCGGGCAGACTAAGCCTCGGTTTCCGGGTCCGGGCCATGAGACAGAGAGGACGTGAGGGCATGGAAGAATTCGAGGAAATCACCATCGTGAACGACGACGGAGAGGAGTTCGACTTCGCCGTGGACCGCCTCTTCGAGTTCGACGGGAAGCGTTACGCCGTGCTCATTCCTTTGGAGGACCTGGAGGACGACGAAGAGGACGAGGAGGCGTACGAGGGCGAAGAGAACGAGGAAGAGGAAGAGGAAGAGGAAGAGGCTGAGGAGTCGGCGGTCATCTTTCGGGTCGAACAGGACGAGAAGGGCGAGGACGTGCTGGTCGACATCGAGGACGACGAGGAGTTTGCCGCTGTTGAGCAGCGTTACTACGAGCTCTGCGAGGAAGACGAGCAGGAGTAGGCAGAGGGACTCGCAAGGGCAAAGTGGCGGGTCGTGCGGTGAGAGGCTGTCGCCGAGGCATGGCGGCAGCCTTTTCCAGTCGGCGGATTTGCCTGCTGTCCGGGGATGGGCTATAATGGTTGGCGTGAGGTGATCCGATGGGCCTCCCCCTTCTCCGGCGCCCCTCCTCCACCTTATACTTGTTGGTCCGCGGCTTGGCCGCACTGCTTGCTCTGGCGGTCCTTGTTCTGGTCGCTTTGGGGCCGGCCGCGACCGCCCCTCGGCCGGATCGCCTCGTTTATCTGGCCCCGGGCTCGACCACCCGGGAGGTCACTTTGGCGTTGTCCCGGGAGGGGCTCCTGCGCCACCCGTTTCTCTTCCGCCTGCTGGCACGGTTCCGCGGCCTGGACCGCTCGCTTCGGGCGGGGGAGTACCGCCTGAACGCCGCCATGCCGTCCTGGGTCATCTTGCAGACCCTGGCTGAGGGGCGGACGGTGACCCGCCGGGTCACGCTGCCCGAGGGGCTGACAGCCCGGGAGGTTGTCCGTCGCTTGGCCGGCGCGGGCGTGGGGACGGCGGAGAATCTCTTGGCTTTGGTGGAGGACCCGCAGGAGGTCTTCGATGGTCAGCTGCCTCCGGAGCTGTCCGGGGTATCCAGCCTGGAAGGTTATCTGTTTCCCGACACCTATCAGATCACCCGAGGCGAATCCCCAAAGCGCTTGCTCCACCGGATGGTCGAGCGCTTCCTGCAGGAGGCGCGTCCGATCTACGAGGAAAGCCCGCTTCGACGGCAGATCAGCTTCGGGCAGATGGTCATCCTGGCCTCCCTGGTCGAGGCGGAGGCCCAGGCGGCAGAGGAGCGGCCGACCATCGCCGGCGTTTTCTACAACCGGCTGACCCGGGGGATGCCGCTCCAGTCGTGTGCCACGGTGGAGTACGCTCTCGGCCGGCACAAGAGCCGACTGAGCTTGGCCGATCTCCAGGTCGACTCGCCCTATAACACGTATCTCCACCCGGGGCTGCCGCCCGGACCCATTGCCAATCCGGGACGGGCGAGCCTTTTGGCGGTGGCCCGCCCGGAGGCGACGCCGTACCTTTACTTCGTGGCTAGGGGGGATGGAACCCATCAGTTCTCCCGCTCGTTTGCGGACCATCTTCTCGCCCAACGCCGCTACGAGTCGCGCCTGCGCCGGACAGCCCAATCTAGCAGGTAGGACGCGCACGAACCGGGCCCCTCGGGCATAGCCTGGTAGGGACTCTTCGCTCAGGGGGTGAGCCGGTTTGATTCCGGCATGGTTGTCGGCGGTCCTGGTCTTCTTGCTCCAGGGTCTTTCCTTCCTGGTTTCCTACGTCGCGAACGGAAATGCCTTCCCTCAGCCGCTGTCCGAGGAGGAAGAGGCTCAGTATCTAGCCCGGATGGAACAGGGCGACCAGGAGGCCCGCAACGTCCTGATCGAGCGGAACCTCCGCTTGGTGGCCCATATCGTCAAATGATTCGGTACAGAAAACCACTAGACGTCAAGCGGTATAGAAGGAAACCTCCACACGGCGATCAGGGAAGATGGTTACCGACTCTACTAGGCGCAAGAGCAGACTCTTCTTTTCCTCTGTGGTCATGTCTTCCCAGACACTTCGGAAGCTGTGACTCATCGAACTGAGCGCTTGGACCTCCGCTGCCCGAGCTTCCGCCGCGGCCAGCTCCTTTTCGACTTCCAGGCGCACAGCGTCGAGCCGCGCTCTCTCCTGGTTCAACTCGGCAAGACGCTGCTTTACGAGCTCTGGCATGGCGGATGCAGACTCGTTCTCAAATGCCTTGTACCACTTCAGGGTGGCTCGGTGGTTCTGTTCGATCGCCCTCTCCACGAGGTCCATTCTGGCCACCAGGCGCTTCACATCCTCGGCCCGTGGCTCGGCGAGGGCCTTGCGATAGCCCTCATCGCGGAAGCTTTCGATGTGCTCGAGGAGACGCTGCTCTACGATGCCTTCCACGACCCGTCTGGGGATGAGGGAATTCGAGCACAGAGCTGAGCCCCCATGGGATTTCCGACCACAACGGTATCCTTCGTACTGGGGGCTAGTGGGCTTGCGCCCCGGCGTGGTGACCGGCTCGTATTTTGACCCACACAAGCCGCAGCGTAGCAGCCCGGTGAGGAGAAACCGTCCCTTCGTCCAGCCGCCACGCTTACCAGACCTTCCCCCCAAGAGACGATTTGCTTTCTCCCAAAGCTCCTCGGACACTATCGCAAGTTCCGGCGAGGGTTCGCCAACTACCCATTGCGCCTCTGGGAGCTCCTCAATGGTCCTGTTGGATTTCCAGCGGCGTCGACGCCATACCGGCAACCCCTTGTAGACCGGGTTTGTGACCAAGCGTCGGATTTTGCTGGCGGTCCAGTAGCCGCCTTCTGCCGTCGTGAGGCCCTGCTCGTTCAGCTGGCGGGCGATGGTTCGCTGCTGAGCGCCATTGGCTACCGCCTCGAATATCTGCCTGACCACGGCTGCCCGATCGTCTTTCTCCAGTCGCCTGGCTCCTCGCTCTCCAACTATGCGGTATCCGAAGGGCGGCCGGCCTCCAGCCCAATTGCCTTTGCGGGCCGTGCCTTCCCGGCCCATGAGGGTACGCTCGCGAATCATGCCGCGCTCGAAATCGGCGAAGGCTGCAAGTTGTGCGAACAGCAGCCTGCCGGCTAGGCTCGTTGTATCATAAGGCTCCGTGGCAGAGCGAAATTTGACGTCGTTTTCCTGGAAGACGTTCAGCACCAGGTCTACGATGTTAGGCAGCCAACGGGAGAGCCGGTCCGTCTTCCAGACGAGGACCATGTCCAGGCGATTTGCTTTGACGTCACGGATTAACTCCTTGAGGGCCGGGCGGTCAAGGGATCCACCAGAATACCCGGGGTCCCGATAGACCTTGACCACCTGCAGGTTCTCCCGCTCAGCGAGGGCGAGGCAAGCCGACTCCTGCTCCTCAAGCGAGTAGCCAGAGCGGGCCTGCTCTTCGCTGGAGACACGAGTGTAGATGCCGACCCTCATCGGATCACCTTTCTGTTCGGCTGCTCGAGCGGTCCCGGAGAGGGATTGTCCAGGAGTTTGCCGCAGAGGCGGATGTGGGGATTCACAGCCTTTCCTTCCTTCCCGCGGAACTCAGGGCCTCATCTTGCTAACTATGGTTGTGCCGTTCTGATTGGTCACTATGACCATTTCAAGTCGCACCACGTGGTTGAACAGAACGGCGTTGGCTATGCTGAGCGCTGCGTCCTGTCCGACCATGGGATCGAGATCAGTCTCAACGACCGCGCTCTTGGTCTCAGGGTTAACGAAGATGTCTTTGATGTGGGGGTACCATGAGGTCAGACTGAACTTGGGCATCCCGAAGTTCTCATAGAGATACTGCTTGAGTGGCTTCGTATAGTCCTCGCCGACAGGCTGCGACACCGACTGTGCCGACGTCGTCGGCATCTGTTCGATCTCCTCCAGAGGCGTGGCCTCTTGCCCAAGCCCGACCGAACCAGAAGGCCGGGAAGCCTGTGAACCCCATTCAGTGGATGTCGAGCTAGGCGAGTATGAAGGGGAACTCGCCAGTTGAGATCGGTCACGCCATGCTTGAATGCCGAATAGCAGGCACAAGACTCCGAGGAACAGAACGATACCCAGGAGCCACATGGCCATGAGCTTCCGCATGGATTGAGCCTCCTTGAAGGTTTTGGGCATCTAGATCGCCAGTCTCTCCTGCACCAGCCCAAGGCGAACCAGTCGCCAGATGGTCGCGAACTACGGCCTGAACTCCACCTTCACGACCTTGTTTCACATCTCGCTTGCCCACCACAATGTGGCGCATCTTTGGGGTCCGTACTCAGAAAGGAACATCGTCATCCACGTCGATGTTCACTGTTGATGTGGCCGCGACCTGCCTTTCGGCGATGTCTGAAGCTCCAAGGCCGTCCTCAACGCTCCTATTGGCCTGAAGCAACTCCTCCCAAGTCATCAATAGTCCTTGGCTGAGCAAGACGGTTTCAGCTCCACACAGCTCACAATAGCGAGCATCGCCTGGATTTCTGGCCCCGCACCAGTCAGAGAAGCTATTGTGGTCTACATTGGTGCAATCATTGTAGAGATACATCCCACACAGCTTGCAGTACCGAGCCCGGGCGGAAAACCTTGTGTTGCCACACCTGGGACACCTGGTGAAACGACCGTCTTCATCAGTGGGAACGAAGGCCAGTTTTTCGTTCATCACAGGCACCTCCGGATTCCTTCTGATCACGCTCTTGATTGGAAGCTCATCTGGATTCATACAAACCGCGACGGGAGCGAGGTATAGGCGAAACCACGTCTCCAAGAGCTCGTCTGCGTCACAGTAGATTCGCCGACACCCGCGCCAAGCGATGTCCTTTTCCCTGTGTGCCGCTGCTTCCCGGGAAAGGTGACAGACCCGAATGATCTCATCACACTTGAGCGCTCCGATCGCCTTCAGCACAGCCATAGGAGCTAGAACCTCTGCAGCGAACAAGTCTGCTTCTCGCTCGAGTACACGGTATTCGTGGTCAGAGAGTCCGCCGCGGGAGAGGCGAGTTTTGTCGAAGTCCAGTAGGTGCCCGAGCACTATATGCCCTATCTCGTGAGTAATCGTCCATCGGATGCGGTCCGGAGAGTGAACAAGCTCATTGAAGACGATCTTGCAGTGCCCGTCAACGCATATGACATCACCGTCTTTGCCATTGATGATCTGATGGCGCTTCAGCCCCGTCGACTTTGCGAGCGAGCCAACCGAGACCGGACCCCATCCGTGCCGCTCTGCAATCTCGAAAGGATTAATAGGAAGCCACCTGATCCCTTCTTCAACGATGAACGAACGCGCTTTGCCGAGACAATAGCGCTCACGCGGTAGGGTCGGGATCCTCATTTTTCTTTGAACGCGTCGGGAAAGAGCGCTTCAGCAACTTTGCGAAGTTGTTCAGCTTGTTCAGGCGTGAGCCTGTCTCCGGCCCTAGAGATAATCCGGATATCCGGATTGCGCGGCAAGTCTTGCGAGGGAATCATGCGGTCATCTGTATGGCCGAGAAGATAGTCGACGGAGACCCCGTATATCTGCGCAAGACGGCTCAACGTAGCCGTGTCTGGATCCCGATATTCCCGTTCATAATTGGAAAGAGCCTGGCTTGTGATGCCAGCCTTGTCGGCGGCCTGGGCTTGTGTCCAGCCTTTCTTTTCCCGCTCTTTGCGCAAACGATCTCCGAGACCCACATCCAAGCACTCCCATCTTTATAGTACCACAGCTCCACGGCTCGGAGAATAAACTAAACGAAGGGTTGACTAAACGCTCCGGAGAGTGTACAATGAACCTGTAAGTAACCCATTCGGTTAGTGAGGAGGCGATTCCGCGTGAACCTCGGTGAGCGCATTCGTGAGGTGCGGCTGAGCAAGGGTATCAAGCAGCGGTTTGTTGCGAAGGCTCTCGGCAAGACGCCCCAGTGGCTCAACAATATTGAGCAGGGCCGCAGACCCATCGGGGCGGTGGAACTGCATCGTATCGCTGAGGTTCTGGGTGTAGAAGTTGGCGTTTTTTTTGGCCCAGGACTAACCGAAACGGAGAATGAGCAAGCCGCCACCTTGGACCCGACCGGAACCGAAGGGAGGTGAGCTAGCTGACCCCATCGACCTACACCTGCCAGTACTGCGGATTCACCGGGGAACTGCCTGCCAACTACTGTGAGGGCTGCGGAAGGCCACTTCCCCAGAGTAAGGAGGTGTCACATTGAGCAACATCGTCCCGTTCCAGAAGGTCTTCGAGTACCAGAGCAAACAGGTTCGAACCGTGATTATCAACAACGAGCCCCATTTTGTAGCCAAGGACGTCTGTGAAATTCTGGAGATTGACCAGTCGCAAACCCGGCGCCTAGATGACGACGAAAAGGGGTTGTGCCCAATACAGACCCCTGGTGGTGTCCAGGAGATGCTCGTCGTCAACGAGCCTGGCCTGTACTCCCTGATCCTCGGCAGCCGCAAACCAGAGGCCAAGCTTTTCAAGCGGTGGGTCACCCACGAGGTCATCCCGGCGATTCGCAGGACCGGGTACTACGACCCGCTGGGGCGTCGCCTGCCCCGGAATTATACCGAAGCGCTGGAGGAGCTTCTCCGGACCGAGAAAGAGCGCCTCGCCCTGGAGGAGCGGGTGGAAGTCCTCGAACCCAAAGGCGAGATGTACGATCTCCTCCTCAGCGCCAAGAACGCCCAGACCATGGCCGAGGTGGCTAAGTCCTTCGGGTGGGGGCGCAACAGGCTCTTCGCCTTCCTGCGTGATCAGAGGATCCTCATGCGCAACAACCTGCCCTACCAGGAGTACATGGACTCCGGCTACTTCGAGGTGCGGGAGGTCACAACCAACCGCGGCGATTTCTCCATCAACGTGACGCAGACCCTGGTCACCCCCAAAGGTATCGATTTCATCGGCAAGTTGCTGAAGGCCAAGCCCAAAGCCAGCTAGCGACCGCATAGGCTGGATCGAGGTGACCTTCATGGCCGAGACCATCGTCGTCTATACCAAGAACCCCGAGGCCGTCGCCGATGCGATCAAGCTCATGGCCTACTTCGAGCGGCGGTATTTGGAGCGCCAAGCTGCCAAGGCCAAGGCCGGCGAGGCCCCGCCAGCCAAGTCGCCTGGTCAGCCCGAACCGCAACCAGCGGCCTAACCAAGTCGGCCTTAGGATACCACAGCCGGCGGTAGGCCTGGAACGTAGACAAGCCTACAGGAGAGGGGGTGAGAAGATGGGGTTCGCTACCGCTCTACGTGAGGTGAGGGAGCAGCTTCGCCTGAGTCAGCGCCAGATCGGATCCATGGCTTACGTCAGCGAGAAAATGGTTCAGGCGGTGGAGGCGGGGCGGCGCCGGTTTACCCCGGATGTCGTTGGTCGGATCGTGGACAGGCTGGGGGCGCCCCGACTGTTCATGGAGGCGGCCCGAGAGGTGACCGGGGGACCATTTAGCAGCCCTTGGCTGGACGGTGAACGCGTTGATCTGCACCGGTCATCGGTAGCCACGAAGCTCCGAGAGGAACTCAGGGAAGCCTTCGCGGCCGTGGACACCCTCGACCTGGTCAATAAGCCAAGGGCGGACAAGCTCATCCAGGATCGAGTGCGAGAGGTTCTACTCCAGGTCCTCGACGCTCATGTCGCCATCGACCACTTCGTGGCGATCGTGGCGCCGGAGTTCGGGATCTCGGTCAGAAGCCTGTTCGCTGACCACGAGCTAAAGCTGCGGGAACGGGGCCTGATCAGGCGAGAGACTCTCACAAAAGGACGGACCCGGGCGGCTTGCTAGGGCGTACCCGGGCCATGACCGAGGGACATCTGCTGACACCATTGTAGCAGATGGACCCTCCAAACACAAGGGAGGGACAAGCAGTGAATCGAGTGACAGCACTGCCCGGGCGGAGGCCCGGCAACCCGGGGCGGAGGCCGCCCCGCAACCCGGCCGGGGTGGTAC
>JBLNCL010000008.1:0-79365 GCA_050260635.1 Betaproteobacteria bacterium | reverse complement strand
TGGAGCGGCGCCTGAGTGAGTTGAAGCAGCTGACGGGCCAGCCCCACACGAAAGCCGCCTGTGAACTCCGGTCTCACCCGGTCTTCGGCCGCTACATCCGGCAGACCAAGACCGGCGCTCTCCGGCTAAACAAGGGCAAGCTCGCCGATGAAGCCGAATTGGACGGGAAGTACCTCGTGAGCACCTCTGACCAGTGGCTCGACACCGAAGCCGTGGTAGACGGGTACAAGCAGCTGTGGCAGATCGAACGGCTCTTCAGGGACCTCAAGCACGTAGTGGACATCCGGCCGGTCTTTCACCGCAAGGCTGACCGGATCAGGGCTCACGTGCTCCTCTGCTGGCTGGCGCTAGTCCTGATCAGAGTGAGCGAACGGGACACCCAGATGACCTGGTCCAAGATTCAACAGGCCCTATATCCTCTGCAGGCCGGCCTGTGCCGGAACAAGACTTTTTCCTTTTCTCCGACCGTCCCCCTGACCCCCGAACAGCGGTCCATCTTCATGAAACTCAAGCTAGAACCGCCTCCGGCGATGCTCCACCTCACTCCCCGGGAGGCCTGATTCATAGTTACACCCGCCATTTTACTCGCGATTCCCAAAACCGGCATCGCGTCTGCGTCTGCGGCATTTTCTCGTGACTACGACTGTTCAAAACCAGCTGGGGTCGTTCTTCGGCGTAGGCGGGGGGTTCCTCCTGACGCCAGCTCTAAACATTCTGGGGATGGAGATGCTTCAATCTGTGGGGACCAGCCTCATCTACGTCACTGGGATGTCCGGGATGAGCCTCCTCGGCCACCTTCGTCGGGGCAACGTGCAGATGTTGGGCGGCCTTGCGATCGGACTTCCGGCGGCGGTCGGTTCGACTCTCGGGAAGGGCCTGGCGGAGATGCTGGCGAAGGCGGGCCAGGCCCAGATGGTGATCCTGGGGTGCTTCGTGGCGCTCCTTTTGGTGATTGCCGCCGTGTTTCTGTCCCCGGGCGGATCCCGGCCGCATTCCACGGGCCGGCCCCGGCTCGGCCGTGTGACGACGGGACCCCACGTGTACCTCGGACAGCACCGCTTTTCCCTCTGGGTGGTCCTCGCGACCGGCATGGGCATCGGCCTCCTAAGTGGGCTCTTGGGGGTGGGCGGAGGCGTCGTGATTCTGCCTCTACTGATCCATGGCTTTGGCCTCGAGCCGGCCGCGGCGGTCGGCACCTCCCTGATCTGTGTTCTGCTAAGCGGGGTGGTCGGTGGAACTGCCTACTATCTGAGTGGTAGGGTCAACCTAGGGGATGTGGCACTCATGCTAGCTGGCGCGTGGCCCGGGACCGTCCTGGGTGCCAGGGCGACCGCGATTCTCGGCGGACAGCGCCTGACGAGGTACTTCGCGGGGCTCGTCGTGCTGGCCGCGGCCGGGATTGTGATGAAACTCATGGGGTGGACGGCCGGCTCGGGTGCGGTGGTGTATGGGGGCCTGTTAGGCATGCCTGCGTTCATCCTGATCCAGTACCACCGGACGCGGTCACGCTCGACCAAGAGTCGGTTCCCGGCTAGGAACCGGCGCAATCGAAGCGACGCCAGTGCGTGGTAAAGCACTTGAGGCCGATCTCAAAGCGCCCGTGGGCGGAGAAGACCCGGCGCAGGAGCTCGTGCGGGGGCCCCAGGCGATTGCCGCTGAGGTGGGCCAAAACCTGCAGAATCTGAAACGACATCTCGCTCAACGCTAGGACGTCCTTGGAGCGGTGAAACACTTCGCCCAAGTTCACCTGGCAGGTGGACCAGAGGCCAGCCTTCTCCACTGCTTGGATGAGCATGGCGATCTCAACGCCATAATTGACGGGAATCCGCATCTGCCGGAAGAGGTCGCGGTGGACGGCCACTGTCCCAGCCAGCGGTTGGATGTATCCGGAGAGTTCAGGACGGAAGGCATTCAGCCACGGTCGGGCGAGGATCTCGGTGACCCGACCGCCCCCCAGCTCCAGTCCGTCGGCCTCAATCCGGATGGGACGGGCAAAGTAACCCTTCACGAAGCGGATTTCGGGGTTGGTCAGCATCGGCCCGAAAAGCCCGTAGAAGAAGCGGGGGGCGATGCTGGAGATGTCCGTGTCCACCCAGGCGATGATGTCGGCTTTCGGTGACGAAAGCGCTCTTGAACATCGCCTCGCCCTTTCCGTGAAAAGTACCGAGGTCGGGCCGGATGTCGGGGTGGAGATGGACTGGGATCCCATACGAGCGGGCGATAGCCACAGTGGAGTTGGTAGAGCCGGAGTCGATCAAGATGACCTCGTCGGTCAACCCCACCTTCTTGACCTCCAGCGCCGCTTTGATGACCCCCCCCGACCGTCTTCTCCTCGTTAAGGCTCGGCAGGAGTACGGCGATCCGGCACCCCAGCCGTTTCTTCCGGTTGAGGAGCAAGGCCGAGAGTGAGAAGTCCAGGGCATCAAAGGTCCGCTGCCGCACCCAACGGTAGATTTCGTCACTCTCGGTGAACTCCGCCTCGCTCAGCGGGCCCCGCACGATTGCCACGTTTCCCCGGCAGACCTCTTTCAGCCGGCGATAGAAAGGCTCCACCTCCGATAGAGCAAGGGGGGCGCCGAAGAAGAGCATTCTGTACTGGCTGCCGATGTTTTGGACGAGGTCGAAAACCGTAGGGTCGTGCCGCCAACAGATGGTCACATGATCAAAAAGGTCGTGGACCCGGCTGACCACGCTGGAGAGAAAGATGCTTTCCAGCTCGAGGAGACGCTCCTCGAGGTGGTAGACGGTCAAGTCCTTGACCCCCGCCTCGTGGAGCACGGCCAGGACAGGACCGCCTGGGCATTGATCCCGCCCCGCAAAACGGCGGCCAAGGGTCCGTCCGTCCACCCGTCCGTCATCACGACGGTCTCCTGGGACGGGATCTCCAGCTTCTCCAGGCCGTCCAGGCCGATCGTCAGCACGGCGATACCTTCTTTCCTGGCTGATTGGAGCGGGCCCTAGGCGGCGCGAGGCGCCGCTGCCAGCTGTATGTCGGGCGGCAGGCCTCCGATGACTTTGACGTGGCCACCCTGACCGAGTGTCTCCCCGGGATCTGGGCCGTGAACATGACGCCGTTCTTTCCCGTGGCCGAGATTCGGTCGCTTCTGGTCAGCGCCGAAGAGGAGGAGAACGTCGGCCTGCCCCAGGGCTTTGGCGTGGCGCACATCATCCTTGGGCCGCCGGCGTAGGGGGCTCCCCGGCGACCTCAGAACCAAAAATGCCAGCCGAAATTGAGCGCCGTGCCCCAGAGGGGCGCCGCGCTGCCTTCTTCCTTGCCAGCGTAAACCGCAACCTCGATCGAGGGAGCGCCGAACTGTGCCTTCCGGAACTCCGCTCCCAGGCTCACGTTGACGCCCATGGTCTGTTGCTGCCGCTGCCTGATACCCGCACCGGCCGCCCAGTACCGGGCGATTCCGTTCTTCTCTCCCAGGTCGAAAAGGAGCCGCCCCGCCAGGGTGTAAGAGGAACCATCCTGGTCGGAGTGAGCAATGGCCACCGGCTGCAGCGTCAGATCTTCGTTCAGCGGGATCTTCACGCTCAACCCGGAAAACGGGGCGAAAAACTGGTAGCCGATCCCGTACTCCGCCGCCAGGGTTGCGGCGGTGGTCCAGAGCAGAAGCGCCACGCCCAAGAGGACGATGACCCTCAGCCTCTTCATGGCATCAGACTCCTCGCCAAAGCGCTTGAACAGGGTCTTCGGCGCCAGCGCCTACGACTCCTGCCGGAATACCAAGGCAATCGGTCTCTCAGTCCACGCTCGTGCTGCGACGGGCCCGGAGGGTCCAGCGGGCGTCTCGGCTAAGGACGGCCTTGCGCAGGCGAAAGGCCGTCGGGGTGACCTCCAGAAGTTCGTCGGGCCCAAGCCAGGAAAGGGCGTCCTCAAGCGAGAGGCGCCGGGGTGCGTCGAGCCTCACGGCGATTTCTGCGGTGGAGGAGCGCAGGTTGGTGACCCGCTTCTGCTTGGCGATGTTCACGTCCAAGTCCTCTTCCCGGGAGTTCTCGCCGATCACCATGCCTTCGTAGACTTCCACCCCCGGCTCGACGAAGAGCGTCGCCCGCTCCTGAATCCCGGCGATGGCGTAGGCGGTGGCGGTGCCGGCCTCCCAGGCGACCAGAGCGCCGTTGGTCCGGTGGGGGAGCTCGCCTCGGTGGGGCCCGTAACCGGCGAAGCTGTAATACATGACCCCGTTCCCGTTCGTGAGGGCCAAGAATCGCGAGTGGAAGCCGATCAAGCCCCGCGTCGGCACCGTAAACTTGAGCCGCGTCCGGTCGGACCCCAGCGGCGTCAGGTCGGTCAACTCGGCCTTGCGGGCCCCAAGGGCTTCGATGACGGCCCCGACGTACGCGGTGGGCACGTCTACCAACAGATTCTCCAGCGGCTCAAGAAGTTGCCCGCCTTCCTGCTTCAGGATGACCTGGGGCTTGGAAACGGCGAACTCGTATCCCTCCCGCCGCATGTTTTCGATCAGGATGGACATCTGTAGCTCGCCCCGGCCGGAGACCTCGAAGGCGTCGGGGCTCTCCGTCTCCCTGACCCTCAAGGCAACGTTCACCTGCTGCTCCCGAAAGAGCCGGTCCCGCAGGTGACGGGAGGTCAGATACTGCCCCTCTCGCCCGGCGAAGGGGCTGTCGTTGACCCGGAAGATCATGGTCAGGGTCGGTTCCTCCACCTCGAGCGGCGGCAGCGGGTGGGGATCGTCGGGGGACGTTACCGTGTCGCCGATGTTCACCTCGGGGAGACCGGAGAGGGCGACGATTTCTCCAGCGGCCGCCTCTGCGGCGGGCACCCGCTTCAGCGTCTCGAAGACGTATAGCTGCCCGATCTTGCCAGGGCGAAGCGCACCTTCACTGCCCCGGACCACCCCCACCGCCTGCCCCTGGCAGATGCGGCCGTTCTGAAGGCGGCCGATGGCGATCCGGCCGACGTAGTCGTCGTAATCCAGATTGGTGACGAGGAGCTGAAGCGGGTGGTCTGGATCTCCGTCGGGCGCCGGAGCGTGTTCCAGGATGGCGTCGAGCAGGGGAAGGATGCTTCCGCCTCCGCCGGCCAGCGCCATCCTCACCCGGGCGAGGCTGGTGTCGGCCGCCCCGGCTCGGGCTGAGGCGTAGAGGACGGGGAACTCGAGCTGCTCCTCATCGGCCCCGAGGTCGAGGAAGAGGTCGAGCACCTCGTCGACCACTTCCTCCGGGCGAGCGTCCGGCCGGTCTACCTTGTTCACCACCACGATCGGCTTGATCCCTTGGGCCAACGCCTTCATTAGGACGAAGCGGGTCTGTGGCATTGGCCCCTCGAAGGCGTCCACCACCAGGAGCGCCCCGTCCACCATGGACAGGATCCGCTCCACCTCGCCGCCGAAGTCGGCGTGGCCCGGAGTGTCCACGATGTTGATCTTGGTCTCCCGGTAGAAGACGGCGGTGTTCTTGGCCAGGATGGTGATGCCCCGCTCGCGCTCCAGGTCGTTGGAGTCGAGGACCCGTTCGGCGACCGATTGGTTGCTGCGGAAGGCTCCCGTCTGCTTTAGGATGGCGTCGACCAGTGTGGTCTTGCCGTGGTCGACGTGGGCGATGATGGCGACGTTGCGAAGTTCCATACAGGGCATTTTACCACATCGGCGGCCGAGGTGGTAGGTGCTTGCCGCCGGCGCCCGGGGCTTACTGGCGCGCCCGGGGGCTGTTCAGGATCAGGATGAAGGCCGCCGCGACCCCTCCGAGCAGCACCACGACGAGCGGTTTCACCCACGGCGCGGGTCCGCCCGGGGCTGCGCTGCCGGCAGGCGGCCCCTGGCCGGCGTTTTGGGCCTGGGGGACGGAGGGCGTGTCGTTGGGCTTGTCGTAGGTCACCTTGAACTCAAGCGGCTGGGCGGGCAGGTCGGTGAAGGAATACTGCCACTCCACCGTCCCGTCCTGGACCGGCCGGCTCAGTGAGGCCTGCGGTTCGAGGCGGAAGTTGGAGGAGCCTTTGGGTTGCGTCACCACGACGTACAGGCTGTCCATCGGGTAAACGGGGAAGAACCGGTGGGTGAACCGCTTGGGGTTGCGGCTGGCTATGGGGTTGTAATAATACTCCACGTAAATCGGGAAACGCTCACCCCGGGCGATCGGGCGGGTGGCATTCCACCAGACCTCGACGTAGTCCTCTCGGTCGTCCGACCGGAAGGGCTGGCAGGCGTGACCGCCGCCGGGGCCGACCTCGCAGACCATCTGGAGTCGAGCCCCTTTGGGGACGCGGAACCCGACCCGCCCCTGGTAAGGGACGTCCCCTGGATTGGTCAGCGTGGCGCTGTTGATGACGAGGACGTCCGGGGTATCGAACTCGGGGCGGATGGAGAGCTCGTAGGTCGCGGCCCGCAGTGGGCCGGGCTCCAAGGCGACCGCCGGTGACGCCCCGGCGGTCACCCAGGTCGCGATCAGGACGACAGCGGAGACAAACCAGGCCGGCAGCGCCTTCAACGCTTTTCCCCCTTCGCCGTGCAGCGGAATCACTCAGCGTGTACAACGACGCTGCCCGGGGGCGGGGTTCCCGGCTATGCGCTGGGGTCTCCCCCCGGTCAGCCGTGACGTGCTCCACCGGTTCGGCTGCTGAAGGTGTGGCGGTGGTGACAAGTCACGCTGGTCATGCCCTCGTAGCAATGGACGTGGTCTCCGCCCGCAGCGGGCACCGACGGCCCCGTGTGCACCTTGTAGCAGTGGTTGTGACCGGCGTCGCAGGTAGTCTCACCTCTCAGCTTGTGGTAATGATCCCCGCCCGGCAAATAATGCGGCGGCCCGGTGACTCCGCTCATGCAATGGTCGTGATCGTGGACACAGGACACCCGGTTTTCGTAGGGGTGGACATGGTGGTCGTAGTGCTTCGGGCAGCAGTGGTGACCCACGAGACATCCTCCTCTCAAGCAGACGAGTCCCGCCCTTTTGGACGGGACATTGTACGCCGGCCGACAGCCAGTGGTGCGTATCTTGCGTTCCGGCAAGGCGGCTGTAGAGGAGACTTGTCTGGTCTTACCGGCGGCGGGGCAGGCGGAAGGTCGCCATCTGCCGCAGATGGTCCATTCCTTCGATCAGCACGAGGTACAGGTGGACGGCGGTGGTGACGACGAAGAACCAGGCGGCGAGAAAGTGTAAGGTCCGTACGGTATTGAGGCTGAGAAGCCAGGAATGAAGCCATATCACCTGCAGCCGGTGGGGATCGTAGAGAATGAAGCCGGTGAGCGCCTGGAAGGCGAGGAGCCAGGGCCAAAAGCCGTAGAGCAGCTTTTGACCGGGGTTGTACTTGCCGAAGCGGGGCGGCGTCCGATCCAGAAAGAGGTAGTAGCGGCCGAGTTTCGGCAGGTCACGGAGGTCGTCGCGGGTCAGGTGGAATTCCCGCCACGTCCCGGTGGCGCAGAGGAAGTAGAGCCGGGAGAGGAGCGTCCAGAAAAGAATCCACATGGCGTAGAAGTGCCACTGCCGGGCGGCCCGCATCGTGGGGAAGAGGAAGGCCCGGTGGGCGTAGGTGATGGAAAAGCCGCTGAAAATGAGGATCAGCATAGCGGCCAAATGCAGCCAGTGAAGGATCTTAGCCCAGAGGGGGTGGCGATCGGCTGTCATGTGAAGACCTCCTGTCCTAGACAACGAACTGGCGGACGCGCTCGTCCGGGGTTATCACCTGGACGGCGCAGTCGTTGCACGGGTCGAAGGAATGAACCACCCGGGCGATCTCGACCGGCCGGTCGGGATCCTCCACCGGCGTTCCGAGAAGCGCCTCCTCGATGGCTCCCCGCTGCCCTTTGGCATCGCGGGGCGAGCCGTTCCAGGTGGTCGGGGTTATGACCTGATAGCGGTCGATCTTGTAACCCTCGATGGTGACCCAATGGCCCAACCCGCCCCGGACGGCGTCCACCAGGCCGACCCCTTTGGCGCTCTCGGGCACCTCCCACCGGGCGATGTGGGGACCGGTGGGGTCGATTTCCTTGACCCACTCCAAGGCTAGTTCGGCCATCTTCTTGGTCTCGAGGACCCGAGCAATGAGCCGGTCCATGGTGGATGGACCCTTCTGGTACTCGCCCATTACCCACATCCTGGCCAGCGGGCCATGTTCGTAAGCTTCCCCGTTCCAGCGGGGCGCCTTAGCCCAGGAGTAGGCCCGGCCTTTGGGGCGCTGAGGGACGGTGCGCTCGTCATGCGGTTTCTTCGGCTCCTGCTGTTCGTACCAGGAGTAGTCCACCGCTTCGGTCACCCCGTTGGCGAGCTCCTCCAGGGTCAGGAAAGAGACCCTCCCATCGACGACGCGCCCGGGTCGGAAGACCCGGTCCTCCACCCGGTCACTCTTCTGGTAGAGCCCGAAGGACAAAAGCCGCCCGAGGCCTTTCCCGATTTCGAAGTAGTCGGAATAGTACTTGGCGATGGTCTCCATGTCGGGGATCATCCGCCTGTCGATGAACTTCAGTAGTTCAGCGGCGTGGGCCTGGTAGCGGAGGACCCGGTCGGCGGTCGGGGGCAGAGAGGCGCCGCCGGGGAAGACCCCGTGGAGGTGAGGGGACTTCCCGCTGAAGACAGCCACCATCGTGTCAGCACGCCGCTGCTGGTCCAAGGCTTCCAGGTAGTGCTCCACCAGGGCCGCGTTTTCCTTGGCGGGGAGACGGAAATCGTCCGTGGCGTAGGGGGCGAACGGGGCCACCTCCGGCAGCTTCACGTAGTCCGGGAAGACCAGGAAGTAGAAGTGGCGCAAGTGGTCCATCAGGTAATCAGCGGCCAGCATCATGTTGCGCACCAGTTGCCCGTTCTTCGGCACGTCCACGGGGTTCGCGGCCCAGAGGGCATAGGCCGAAGCGACGGCGTGGGACCCGGGGCAGAAACCGCAGATGCGCTGGGTGAGGTAGACGGCGTCCCGGGGATCCCGGCCCTGGAGGATAATCTCCACCCCGCGGAAGAGAAGGCTGGAAACCCAGGCGTCGGTCACCTTGCCGTCTTCAACCTGTACCTCGACCCGCATGTGTCCCTCGACCCGGGTGAGGGGATCGATGACAATGCGTTGGGGCATCACTTCTCACCATCCTTTCCCCGGTGACCCTTCCCGTTCGGGTCCTCCTTGTGGGAGCCGCCGAAGCCGCGCCCGCTGGCCGCTTGCCCAATGGCATGGGCGCCGATGGCTGCTGCGGTCACTGCCCCGGCGGCCACGCCGAGAGTGTTGGCGTTGACGTAGAGCTTGGGCGTCTTGACGCTCGGCAGGTGGACGAAGAAGGGGGAGGAGGCATCGGGGAAGCCGGGGTTGGCGCAGCCGATGCAGGGCGTGTTGTCCTCGACCGGCCAGTTGACGTACTCATTCCACTTGCGGCGGGGGCAGTCGGCGTAGGTGATGGGACCCTTGCAGCCGATTTTGTACATGCACCCGAAATCCCCAGGGTACCTGGCATAGAGGCCGTTTTCGAAGTAGCTCCGCCGGGTGCAGAGGTCGTGAACCGTCTGGCCGTAAAAGACCCGGGGGCGGTTGAGGTGGTCCAACTCCGGCGGTTCGCCGTAGAGGAGGAGACTGGAAAGGGTACCCACAAACCAGTCGGGGTGGCAGGGACAGCCCGGGCAGTTGATGACCGGGCGCTTGAGCAGCCTAGAGACGCCGATGCAGCCGGTCGGGTTGGGATAGGCGGCGAAAGGCCCGCCGTGGGTGGCGCAGACGCCGATGGCGACGACGGCCTTGGCTCGCTCGCCAACCTCCCGGACGATTTGCATCATGGTGACGGGCTTTCCGCTCCGCTCCCCGATCGTGCCGAACAGCCCGTTCAAACCGGTGGGAATAGCTCCTTCGATGATGACCACATACTCCGGCGCCTTCCGGATCGCCTCGTCAATCTGGCGCATTGCCGCGTCGCCCATCGCACCGCTCAAGTTAGGGTGGTACTTCAGGTCCACCACATCGAGCAGGACCCGGGAGAGATACGGGTTCACGGTGTTGGCAAAGGACAGCGTGTTGCCGGTGCAGGTAGAGGCCTGGAGCCAGATCGCTTTCGGCTTGACCGGCCCCGTGGCCGCCTTGACCAGCTCCTCGAAGAGCAGGTCGGTGAGCGTCCAGGTCACGGCTGTGGCCGCACACAGCTTAAGGAATTCCCGCCGGGTGAGCAAGGCTTGCGCCCTCCTTCCTGGGTGGTAGTGTTTCCGTTTTCGTCCGATTATGCCAATCCGTTGCCGGGACCACTCAGGTGTGCACAGGCGGCAGCGGTCTTTTTCCACAAAGGCCGCGAGTCGCGCCGGAGTTGGAAACTCATGCGCCCGTTTCGGCTGAGGTCCGCCCCGGAGCCAGGCGCCCCTCCCTCACATCCACTTTACTTTCTCTTGACAAGAAACAGCAGGAATAGCGGCAGGAATGCATAATACTCCTATAATCCGGAATCCGGCCCGGGAGGTGGGGGCGATGGACGCAGCAAAGGTAGCGGCTTTCCTGGTTGAGTGGTTGAAGGAACGGGTCAAGGCGAGCAAGACGGAGGGAGTCGCCTTTGGTCTCTCCGGTGGCGTCGATTCGGCGGTGGTGGGCGCGCTGTGCAAGCGGGCGTTCCCGGACGGTTGCCAGGGGCTCGTCCTGCCCTGCCACTCAGACCCCCGCGACCGGGAGGATGCCCTAGCGGTTGCCCGGACGTTCGGCATCCCGGTGCAGACGATAGACCTGGGGCCGGTCTACGACCTGCACCTGGCGACTCTGCACGGTGCCCTTGGGACGGCGCTGGCTCAAGTCGAGAAGCGTCGGGCCAACCTGGCGGCGGCGAACCTAAAGCCGCGTCTTCGGATGACGGCGCTCTACTTCTACGCCAACGCCTTGAACTACCTGGTGGTGGGGACGGGGAACCGAAGCGAGCTGACGGTCGGGTATTTCACCAAGTACGGTGACGGCGGCGTGGACCTCCTCCCTTTGGGTGGGCTGGTCAAGGGCCAGGTCCGGGAGTTGGCGGAGCACCTGGACGTTCCCCGGCGGGTGATCGACAAGCCACCGTCGGCTGGGCTGTGGGCCGGGCAGACGGACGAGGGCGAGATGGGAACCTCGTACGCCGAGCTGGACCGCTACATCCTGGAAGGGGTGGCTGCGGGAGCGGTGAAGGCGAAGGTGGACCGGATGCGGCGAGCGGCTGCCCACAAGCTGACCCTGCCCGCCATTCCCGACATACCGCAAGAGATACTGGCTTAGCAGGACAAGCGTCTTCTCTCAGGGAATCCTTGCGTCATGCGGCAGGGATTCATGTTCGCCATCCTCTCGGCTACCTTATGGGGCTTTACCGGGACAGTCGCCAAGGTGCTTTTTCGAGGCACCACGAGCCCTTTGGTGCTGGTTGAGGTGCGGCTGAGCCTTTCCGCCGCCTTATTGGGGCTTTACCTGGCGGCGGCGCAGCGGCCGTTGCTGCGGATCGCTCGCCAGGACCTTCATTACTTCGCTATCCTGGGCGCCTTCGGGATGGCGGGGGTTCAGTTCGCCTACCTTTACACCATCAGCCAGACGACGGTCGCCACGGCGGTCTTCCTCCAATCCCTCGCTCCCTCGCTGATCTTTCTCCATGCCGCGTTCTTCAAGGGCGAACGGCTGACCGCTCCGAAGATGGTCGCCCTGGCCCTGGTGTTGAGCGGCAGCATCTTGATGATTCAGGGCCGGGGCGGCGGGCGGGGCCTCTACCCCTGGGGGTTGGTTTCGGGTTTGGCCTCGGCCTTCTTTGCCGCCTTCTACACCATCTACAGCAAGCGGGCTCTGGCCCGGTATCATCCGCTGACCGTGAACTTCTGGGCGCTGGCCTTCGGGGCCGTGCCCTGGTGGTTTATCTTGCCACCGGGGCGGCTCCTGAGTTTGGGCTTTGCTGCCCATGACCTCCTCTTCCTCCTTTACATCGCCGTCTTTTCTACGGTCATTCCCTTCGGGCTGTACTTCCGCGGGCTGCGCGACCTCACGCCAGGCCAGGCCGGGATCATCGGGACGCTGGAACCGGTGGTAGCTGCTGTGACCGCCTGGCTGGTGCTGGGAGAACGGCTAAGCCTGGTGCGGGGGTTCGGCGGGGCGCTGGTCCTCCTGGGCATAGCGCTCCTTCGGCTCTTGCCCTCCAGGGAAGAACCTCGATCAGTTGGCCGCCAAGCGGAATTGGGCTAACCATGGAGAATACTATCGAGTAGGGAGGGGATGAAGATGCTCCGCCGGTTGCTGGTCTTCCTTTTGCTCTGGCTGTTGGCCGGAGGGGTCGGCGCGCCGGGCGCGCGGGCCGGTGAGGAGGTGGTCTTCCGGGGCTTCCAAGCGGAACTGGACGACACCGTCAACACGTACGCCCTTTCGTTGACCAGCCGGGCGATGTTGGATGGCGAACTGGTCAACCTGCCGGCGCTGACGGCCGAGTTTCGCGTCGCGGTCCATGCTCCGGATGAGCAGGGCCACCGGTTGGCCGAGTTGACCTACACCAAGCTCCAAGTGGAGCCCGACTCCGGCGAGGCGAACAAGGCTCTGGAAGCTATCCTGAACAAGCCGCTCCGGTTGGTGGTGGACCAGGAGGGCAATCTGGTCGGCCTCAAGACGCCGGAGCTCTTCTCCCGGTCGGGGTTCGATGTTCGCAACATGGTCGGAGGCCCGCTGCCGAAGGAGTGGGAGAAGAAAGAGTTGCGAGTTGGCGAGCGAGTGGTGATTCCCCTCCGGTCGACCACTATGGTCGACGGGGTCGACATGGTCACGAAGGGGGAGACAGCGCTCGAATACCTGGGCCGGGAGGAGAGGGACGGGGCACTCCAGGACGTGCTGCTTCTCACGACCGAAACCACAGCCGGCCCAGTCTCCGGGAACAGCCGCTACGAAATCAAGGCGAGCGGCCGCCTGTACATTGACCTTGCCTCCCGGGCAATGACCAGCATGGTCATGGAGACGGTAGTCACCCCGCCCCTTGACGCCCCGAACCTCCCGACCGTGGCCACCACGACCATCCTCAGGTTGCTGAGTTCGGAACCCTTGACTGAGTAGCCTATTCCTCCCAGGACAGGCGCGCGACTTGTCGCATACGGTGGTGTCGGAGCTTGTCTGGAGGTGATCGCATGATGGGATATGACTATGCCCGCCATCTGAGGGGGTACGTCAGGCACTTGGACGAAATGTGCGCCACCTGCGACCGGTGGATTGCCACGGCGGATCCCCCGGTGCGGCGCAGGCTGATCTTTGCTCGCCGCGGTCTCGGAGTCGCCCGCCTCGCCTTCCTGGCGATCCTGGGGCTCTTGGGCGTGGCGGGACGCTAGAGTCTTGGTGGACCTGGGGGAGGCCCGGGAACGAACCCGTGCCTCCTGATCGCTTGTAGCGACCATCCTCCGGGCGGGCGCGGCCACCTGTTGGCTGGGAGGCGAAATTTGCCGGGAGGAGCGGACTTGCCGCGAAGCCAATAGGGAAGGCGAAAGGAGTTGCAGCCATGAAACGCAGCAGCATTCGTCGCAGACTGTCTCAGGTGTTCGTCTGGTCCAGCCTCGTTCTCCTCGCTTTCGCCGCCTTCGTTGGTCCGGCGCTCGCCGCACCGGAGACGCCGCAGGTCAATCAGGGTCACGGGACGCTGGCCGTCAACCTGTACACCTGGCCGGGCGGCTCGGAGCTGGAGCCGGTGGCCGAGTATGGCCTCACGGACCGCTTGGCCGTTCGAACCATCCTGGGCGACGTCCGGCACGACGAGAGTCTCTTCCGGCAGTTGGCGGTGAAGTATGAGATCCAGCCCAACCTTGCGGTGGAAGGCTTCTTCGAGCCCTGGCCAGAGGGGCAGAGCGCAAGCGGTTTCGGCGTCTTCTTCGGTCAGCAGTTTGGACCGCTCTACGCCTCTGTCCGCTGGCAGGCGGTTGGCCTTCCCTACCTCGGCGAGCGGCTTTGGGTGGACCAGGTGAGGTTGGCGGGCAGCTACGCCCTGGGGCCCCACTTCAACCTGCTTGGCGCCGCCGAGGCTGATCTTGAGATAGGAACGGACTGGCACTACGTATATGGCCTGGAGTGGCAGGTGAACCGGAACCTGGCCGCATACGTCAACCATCACACCCGGGACGGGGCCAACCAGCTCGGGCTGGAATACCGTTTCTAGCAGAGTCCGACCAAGCCGTCAGGAATCTCTTTCCACCAGGGGAAAAGGCTGTTGACTTTCCCACGGGCTCAGGGCTATAATCGGAGCAACGGCTTTCCGGAAAGCCCGGTCAACTGAATAGAGCAGAAGTTCTCATCGCGAGTGGCTGAGGGACTGGCCCGATGACGCCCGGCAACCAGCGGGGAACCGCCATGGTGCCAAATCCTGCGGGGAAACCCGGGAGATGAGAGTGCCGAACGTGACGACGTAAAGCCTCTCCGCCGGGAGAGGCTTTCGGTTTGTCCGAAACCCGCAGGGAGAAGCAGAGTAGGGTGACCGGAAGTAATGGAGAAGGGGTGGTCGACGTGAAAAAGCTGTTCGCCTGGTTGATCTTGACGGTGTTGGCCTTCTCGCCGGCGGTTCTGGCGGCGGGGAACGTGTTGAAGGTGGGAGCGACCCCTGTTCCCCACGCCGAGATCCTGCAGGTGGTCAAACCGCTCCTGGAGAAGCAGGGGATCAAGCTCGAGATCGTGGAGTTCCAGGACTACGTCCAGCCGAATCTGGCGCTCGACGCCGGGGAGTTGGATGCGAACTACTTCCAGCACATCCCGTACCTCGAAACCTTCGCCAAGGACCGGAACCTCAAGTTGACCTATATCGCCAAGGTGCACATCGAGCCGATGGGACTCTTCTCGCAGAAGGTGAAGAAGTTGTCGGGGCTCCGGAACGGCGCCGTGATCGGAATCCCCAACGATCCGACCAACGGGGGACGGGCGCTGCTCCTGCTCCAGAGCGCCAAGCTGATTACGCTGAAGAAGGATGCAGGGCTGAAGCCAACCCCCTTCGACATCGTCAACAATCCAAAGAAGCTACAGATCAAAGAGCTGGAGGCGGCGCAGCTTCCGCGGGCGCTGCAGGATCTAGACGCGGCCGTGATCAACGGCAACTACGCCATCCAAGCCGGCTTCAACCCGGTTAAGCAGGCTCTCTTCCTCGAGAACGAGGAGTCGCCGTACGTCAACGTCCTGGCGGTCCGGGTGGCCGACAAGGACAACAAGAACCTGAGGGCCCTGGCGGCGGCACTGCGGAGCAAGGAAGTCAAGGAGTTCATCAGCCAGAAGTACCAGGGCGCAGTGGTACCGGTGTTCTAGGCGACCGGCACACGGACGACGAGGCGGCCCGTGCCGTGTTGCTCGGTGCGGGCTGCCTCCGGCCGGACCCTCGCCGGCAGGGGGATGGTCCGGTAGAAGCTACGATAGCATTGGGAATGCCCGTCCCTGGTCTCCGCCTCGCCCCGGACCGTCAGGTAGTCGGTTGAGACGCTGACCTCCAGGCTGTCCGGGCGCACGCCGGGGACGGCCACCGACGCCACGATCTCCTCGCCTTGCCGCTCCACCTCGACTTTTGGCAAGAGGTAGCCCAGGGCGAGTTGGTTTCCGCTGGTTCGGACGGTCTCGGCGATGATGTTCATGGCCCGGCTGAAGAAGCGGTCCATCTCCTGCCAGAGGCGGTTGAATCCGAGATCCAGCGGATCTGAACTGGATTTGCCCTTGGCGAGTTCGTTCATACTGGCTCACCCCTTTGGTCGTAGCATCTTATGCCCGAAGCCGCGTTCCGTAGCTAGGAGGCAGCGACATGATACGGCTCGTCGACGTGACCAAGACGTATCGGCAGGGAAAAGGCGAGGTCCAGGCGCTGCGGGGGATCACGCTCGAGGTCGAGCAGGGCGAGGTCTTCGGCATCATCGGGCCGAGCGGCGCCGGCAAGTCCACCCTGCTGCGCTGCATCAACCTGCTGGAGCGGCCTGACTCCGGCGAGGTATGGGTGGACGGCCGGGAAGTCACCCGGTTGGACGGGCCGGCGCTCCGAAGGGAGCGCCAGGCGATCGGGATGGTCTTCCAACACTTCAACCTCCTCTCCTCCCGGACGGTCGCCGGGAACGTGGCCTTTCCCCTGGAGATTGCCGGGGTTCCCCGCTCGGTCATCCGGCCACGGGTGGCGGAGCTGTTGGCGTTGGTCGGCTTGGAGGACAAGGCCGACGCTTACCCGCGGGCGCTTTCAGGCGGCCAGAAGCAGCGGGTGGGAATCGCCCGGGCGCTGGCCAACCACCCGAAGGTCCTTCTCTCAGACGAGGCCACCTCGGCCCTAGACCCCGAGACGACGAAACAGATCCTGGCTCTGCTCCGCCGGATCAACCGGGACCTGGGTCTTACCATCGTCCTCATCACACACGAGATGGCCGTGGTGAGGGAGGTGTGCGACCGGGTGGCGGTCCTGGAAGATGGCCGGGTGGTGGAGGAAGGGTCCGTGGTGGACGTCTTCGCTCGCCCCCGGGCGGCGCTCACGCGCCGCTTCGTCCAGGGGGTCTTTGGCGCCCAACTGCCGCAGGAGGTCTGCGAACGCCGCTTGGCCCTGGTCCATCCGGGGCGGGAAGGGCTCTTCGTCCGGTTGACCTTCATCGGGGGGGTGGCCGGCGAACCGGTGATCTCGGAGGTCGTGCGCCGGTTCGACGTGGACGCCAACATCCTCGCAGGGCACATCGACCACGTCGGGGAGACCCCCTTCGGCCAACTGGTGGTCGAGGTGACCGGCGAGGCGGCGCAGGTCGAGTCGGCCCTGGCCTACCTGCGGGAGCGGGGCCTCATCGTCGAACCGCTGAGGGAGGAGGAGCCGGCGTGTTAGGTCAGCTTCTTTGGCAGGGGCTCTGGGAGACCCTGCAGATGGTCTTCGTTTCCACGGCGGTGGCTTTGACGCTCGGTACCCCCCTCGGCGTCCTGCTCGTCGTCACGTCGCCCGGGCACCTATGGCCCCACCGGTTGGTCAACCAGGCCTTCTCCGCCCTTGCCAACGCCGGGCGTTCCCTGCCCTTCATCATCCTCATGGTGGCGATCATCCCCTTCACCCGCCTCCTGGTCGGCACCTCGATCGGGACGACGGCGGCGATCGTGCCGCTCTCCGTGGCGGCCATCCCGTTTGTGGCGCGGCTGGTCGAATCGGCGCTGGCCGAGGTCGACCGGGGCGTGATCGAGGCGGCGCAGGCGATGGGCGCCTCCCCCTGGCAGATCATCGGCTGGGTGCTCTTTCCGGAGGCGCTGCCGGCGCTCGTTTTGGGTGCCACGATCACGGCGATCAGCCTGGTGGGATACTCGGCCATGGCGGGGGCCATCGGGGGCGGGGGCCTTGGCGATCTGGCCATCCGCTACGGGTACCAGCGGTTCCAGGGGGACGTGATGATAGCCACCGTCCTCGTCCTGCTCGGCCTGGTCCAGGCCATGCAGTGGGCCGGGGATTGGCTCTCCCGGCGGATGCGGCACTAAGAAAACCAGTTGTTCGCCAGCCGTACCACCTTACGTAAAGGAGGGGGAGATGGCCGGCGGCCATCTCCCCTTCTAAGGCTGCGCGATCGTCTGCAATTCAGACCGACAAGGTCGACGACTTCACAGGTGAGGCTGGTCGACCGAGGAAGCTAGCGGCCAATAAACTCGAACGCAGCCATGATACCGCCGTACTTGTCCGGCACCACACCGATCCCGACGTCCGTGAAGCCGGGATCAAGCATATTGGCCCGGTGAGTGGGGCTGGCCATCAGTTGCAGGTGAGCCCTGGTGACGCTGCGGGCCTCAACGATGTTTTCTCCGACCCCGTAGCGATAGGTGATGCCGGCCTTGCGGACCATCTCCGGCGGATAGCCGAGCGTGGGCGAACGGTGGTCGAAATAGTTGTTCTTGACCATGTCCTGAGCCTTTAGCCGGGCCACCTGGGTCAGGCCCTCGTGAATTACCACCGGCTTCACGCCATTTTGGGTCCGGGCCTGGTTCAGCAGGTCCAACAGTTGCTGTTCCTGCGCGGTGAGGCCCGTCGAGGGAGCAGGGGAAGGCGCTGGGTCCGGAGTTGGAGTGGGTGCCGGCCCAGGGCTGGGGACCGGGGCTGGCGCCGGAGTGGACGTCCAGACGGCGGGGTTCCACCATGAACCGGCAGTCGTGGTGCCCCAAGACCAAGCCAGTGCCGGACCGGTCGTCAGGACCAACGCGAGACCGGCGATCAAGGAGAGAACGATCGGCAAACGAAGCGACTCTTTCCGCACTTGGTTTCCCCCTTAACGTTTTTTTGTCACCTCACCCGCTGTCATCGTACCGCGCCGCCCGGCTCGCCGCAAATGAAATGCCTGCCTTGGCAGGCGAAGCCAGGAAGACCGTATGCGCAAGATGAGACATCTCTCCCGGGGCGGCCTTGTCTATCAAACATAACCTGTAACAGAAAGGAGGTCGCATCTATGACTGACGCTGTGATCCAGCAGATCTTCCCGGGCCCGTGTCCGCCGGAAGGGTGTCCCCCGCCCACCGAGATCGTGTGCATCCGGGTGAGGAAAGTCTATGACTTCTGCTTCGAGCAGGACGCCGGAATAACTCAGTGCTTCCCCATCCCCGCAGGTACGTCGGTCCCCGTCGGGTCTACCGCCACATGCGTGGTCCATGACGTGACTTGCACTGCCGGTACGCCCGTGCCCACCGGTGTGGACGGGATTTCCTCCGTGTCGGTGTTGGTCACTGCCAAAGTCGACATCACGATCACCAGGCCGGACGGCACCCACTTCACGCTGGCAAACCAGAACTTCATCCACACCAAGACCGTCTTCGTCTGCGGCCCGGTGGGAACGTCCGCCGACTGCGAAGCCACTGTAGCCTGCGGCCCGTGCACGGTCATCCCCGGTGCGGAACAGAGAGACGGCCAAGTCTGCTGCGGGTTCGTCGTCTGCCTTCTCATCGAGACGTTTGCCGATGTGAAGTTGCTGGTCCCGGCCTTCGGCTTCTGCACTCCGGCGCCGTGCCGGACGGGTGGTTTCCCGCCGTGCCCGCCGACGCCGCTCTTCCCGCCGCAGTGCGACCAGGCCGGCTAACGGACCTAGCGCGCCGTCGCTTTGGTGAAAGGAGGTCTATCAAAGGCCTCCTTTACCTATTGCGAGACCTGGCATCTCCGCTACCGCTTGTCATCCATGCCGGACAACTCATATCATGAAGCGAACAAAGAGGAGGGAGCGGCGTGGGCGTAAGAGTCTTCCTCGGCGGCTCCGAACTCATGGGTTTACGGGATTCAAGCTACGCCGACCCTTTGTTTGCTGTGTGCCAGGCTGCTGGGCTGGATTACATTTACCGGCCGGACATCGAATGCCTGTTCATAGCCTCGCCGATGGCCGGTGCGTTGGTGGCGCTGACGGTCGAGGAGTCGACGGACGGTTGTCTGCGCAACCGCCTAATTCGCTTGTTCCGGGGAGCGGGAGCTCAGGTTGTCTCCGAGGTGGGTCTGATCGGGCGGCGTTACGGCGATGTGGCGCTGCGCATCGTTGTGGCCACCGGGTGGTCGCCCGCCGCCAGGGTCTGCTATCCCGTTGGAAGCCGCGCCTCCCGCGTCTTGGCGTGCAGTCTATCCAGCGCTCTCGACCAGGCCGGCTTGGAAGTCACCGCCCCCCGGGCCGAACTGGCCGGGTTCGGCCGCCGGGTTCCCCTGGCACGGGTGACGGTGGCGCCGAAAGCCCTGGCCAAAGAACCGGATCTCTACGCGCAGGCCCTGTTTCTCGGGGTGACCCGGTTTCTCTGGTGGCGGGCACTGACGAAGTGCCAGCTACGTGCCATCACCTCAGGGCCTGCCTGAACGGACGAAGGAGGAGTGTACGGTGGGTTCGTCATTTCGATATAATCCATTTCACCCGCCGGGAGCAACCCGGACGTATATCTTCGTCCCCGATTATCCGGCAAGGCGGCACAAGGGGGTCAGTATGACCAAGGACCCCGTGCCATCGGAGAACGAGCCGAACGCCCCCGCGGTACCAGAGCACGAGCCGAGCGCCACGGGAAGTGTCGCGCCCAGTGTGACGACCGCGCAGGTGGCCACGGCATTTGCCATAGCGTCGAGCATGAGTCCGCCCAATGCGGAGGTGTCCAGATCCTCGGTGCCGGTGCTGTTCCCAGTCGCCAAGTCCGGCCCGTCGGTCGGAGTGACGTCCAAGTTCGCCTCCCAGTTTGCCCCACCAGGCGCTCAGGCACAGCAGAATCATTCTTTTGGTTGACATCGCCCTCAGTGCCGGCCGTGAGTCGGTTGGACCGAGTGCCAGGCCGCCACGTCGCCCACCAGGAAGTCGGGTGACTTCCAGGTGGGCGACGTCGGCTCCCGCAGCCAGACCGGCCAGGATGCCCTATGTTAAGAATGGCTTGAGTGCCCGCTCGAACTCCTGAGCCCGGTGGTCATACGAGTGCTGGCTGTAGACGAGTTTCTGGCCGGCTGCTGCGATCCTTCGCCGTTCCTCGTCATGCAGAAGGTAGTACTTGACCAGCTCAACGGTCTCTTCCGGTGATCTGGACCAGACCAAGTGCTTGTGGTTCTCGAACAGGTGCTCATGGGCTGGGGTGTAGTAGGTGAGGTAGAAGGCCCCGGAACCCATGATCTCAAACGTGCGAACGCTCGTCTGGGTTTGTGAAGTGTCGTCCCAGTGGATGCCGAGCACGATCTTGGCGGAGGAGTATACCACGGCGCTTTTCCGGTAGGATAGGTATCCGCCGTAGAATTCCTTGGGGATGCGGACGGAGGCTCGTCGGTCGGTCCAGTAGACCCCGTAGACCCTGACATCGAACCCGGCCTCGATCAGGGGCAGGAGCACGGTGCGGAGGGCCCGGTTCCGGCACTCCGACTTCTTGGCGGAGAAGTTGAGATAGTTGTTGGCCACCAACACCACGTCGTGCTTGTAGGCCGGATCGGGCCAAACCTTGCGGTGAATCTCCGGGTTGCAGCCGAAGAGGAGCAGGGAAGCCGGTTTGCCCAGGGCCGCGTAGCGCGGGAGGCATTCGGCGGTAGTCGTGAAGACGTAGTCCGAGTGCGGGACGAACTGCAGCGAGACTTCGTCGTGAAACGTCGGATCCTCCGTCGCCCAGTAGACATGAAAGAGTCCCGTCCGGCGCAGGGTGTCATGGTATTGATCCAGGTCGAAGTGGTCGATCGACCAGCCGGGGGTGAGCATCAGGTGGGGCCGGCAAGTCCTGATCGCCCGCTCCAGATGCCATCCTTGGGCGCTTCTTGGGTACTGTTCGAGAGGGATGTTGAACACTTCGTGGCCCTGGCGCTCCAGGCCTCGCAAGAGCCCCTGAGTCACGTAGTACATCGTCTCCATGGCGTAAAGGATCCGCATCAGTGAGCCTCCCCTCGACCCAGTTCCCTGTATCATATGAGCCTTCAGCGCCCCCCGGACTGGGATAGAAGGGCCAGAACGGAGTCTGGTTCCGGAGGCGTATCATGCCAAGGGCAAGTGATCGGAGGTTGGTCGGATGGGCAGGTACTTGATCGTCAATGCCGACGACTTTGGGCTCACCGCTGGAGTGAGTCGCGGGATCATCGCTGCCTTCCATGAGGGTATCGTGACGAGCACGACCCTAATGGTCAACATGCCCGGCTTTGCCACGGCCGTCGCCCTCGCCAGGGAGAACCCGGGTCTGGCCACGGGCCTGCACCTTAACCTCACCTACGGGCGCCCGCTCTCACCGCCGCAGGAAGTTTCTTCGCTGGTCGGCGAGGACGGGGCGTTCGTCCGGGATCCCCGCTTCGTCTTGGAGCGAGGCCGGAAGGAAGAGATGCGGGCCGAGTTTGAGGCCCAGACCAGACGGTTTCTCTCCACCGGTCTCCCGCTTAGTCATCTCGACACTCACCACCACCTGCATCTCGCCGAACGAGTCCTGGACCTGGTCGCTGACCTCGCCCGGTGGCTTGGGGTCCCGGTGCGCTGCCTCGACGAGCGCGCCCTCCGGGCGCGCGGGGTAGAGCCGCTGGCCTGCTTTACGAAGTTCTTCGGGGACGAAGACGGCACCGAACGGCTCCTGGCCCTCCTGGAGTCGCTTCCGGAGGGCGTGACTGAAATCCCCTGCCATCCGGGATACGTGGACGCGGAGCTGATGGCCCTCTCCACCTTGAACATCGTTCGGGAACGGGAACTTCGGGCGCTCACCGACCCGCGGGTGCGGGAGGCGGTGAGGGCCGGCGGCATCCGGTTGACCAATTACGTCGAGGTGAGGAGAGGCGCTCATGGACTACAAGGAGTACTTCCGCCGGATATACGAGGTTGAGGACCCCTGGCACTACGGCACGAGTCTGTTCGAAAAGGTTCGCTTTGGGGCTATGACCGAGTTCGCGCTGGCGTGTTCGCCGGAAACGGTCTTGGACTTGGGTTGCGGGGAAGGGCATTTCCTGGAGTACCTCCTGCGCCGGGCGCCGGGACTCCGGGTGACCGCCGTAGAACTGGAACCCGTCGCGGCTGCCCGCTGCCAGGCTAGGCTTGCCCAGTACGGGGTGAGCCTCCACGTCATGGACTTGGTGGACTTTCTGGCGCCTCGCCGGCCGGCGGACAGCGGGCTTTACGATGTGGCCGTCTGCGGAGACGTCCTATACTACCTGCCCCCTCAAGTAGTGTCCACCCAGGTCGTCCCCGGCGTGGCTCACCTCGTGCGGTCCGGGGGCGGGCTCGTGCTCTCCTATGCCGACGCAAATGACCACGAATGGTCGCTCAAGGTCTTCCGTAGCCGTTTCAAGTTGGAGAAGCGAGTCTACATCAAGCCCGTGCAGGATCCCCCTCCCTGGCCGTGGATGGTGGCGCTGTTGGCGAAGGAGGGCTCCCGCGCATGAACGTACTCATGGGACTCAACGCCCCGTGGGTGGGAGGGACCCGAATTCACGTGCTGACCCTGGCCCAGGCTTTGCTAGGCCGAGGCCATCGGGTCATCCTGGTTACCGATCCGGGACTTCTCACCGGGGAAATGGCCCAGCGGGGTATCCCGTTCGTGCCAAGGGTGGACGGGCTCGAACCGATGCTGGAGATGCTGCTGGGATTGGTCGATCAGCTGCAGCCAGATGTCCTGCATGCCCATCCTGCCGCGTCGATCCTGGAGAGCTACCTCCTCTCCCGGATCACGGGTATTCCGTTCGTGGTCACGATGCACGGCGAGTACCTGATGCACTTCGCCCAGACCAGGCTCGGCGAACGCCTCGGGGAAGCGGTACACACGGTCGTGGCGGTCAGCGATCGGGTGAGGGAGTACCTTTTGGCGCGGTCGGCCCTGGCACCGGAGAAGGTGCGGGTGGTGCCCAACGGGATCGACACGGACGAGTTCCGGCCCGGACGGGACGTGTCGGTGCTTAGAGCCGCTCTCGGCCTGGCGCCGGGTGAGCAGGTCGTCATGTATCTCGGCCGGCTCGACTCGGACAAACGGGCGGCCATCCTGGGCACGGCCGAAGCGGTGCGCCTGCTCGCCGGACGGGGTCTCCCCGTCACCGGTGTCTTCGTGGGCATCGGTGATCTGTATCCAGCCCTGGAACAGGTACGTCTTCAAGCGGGCTCGGCCACGGGTCGGGAGGCGCTGCGCCTGCTTGGCTTCCGGCGAGACCTGCCCCAACTTCTGTCGCTGGCCGATGTTGTGGTTGCCACCGGCCGGGCCGCTTTGGAGGCCCTGGCGGTCGGTAAGCCGGTGGTGGCGGCCGGGCGCGTCGGCTACTTGGGCCTCGTGACCCCCGACAACTGGGATCGAGCGCGGGCGACGAACTTCGGTGACCATGGCACTCTGCCGAAACCGGACCACACCGAATTGGCTGACCTCTTGTACCACGTACTCGCCTACCGTGTCACGCCCGACGATCTCGGCCTCCACCTGCGCCAACTGGTGATTGAACACTACGATATCCAGCGGGTGACAGGTGAGCTTGAGGCCATCTACCGTTCAGCAAGCCGATCCCGAGGTGGCGCCGGAACGCCTCCACCACTTGGAAAGCTCGGTGGGTGATGGTGTGCTTGGCGTAGACCTCCGCCTGGCCTGCCGTGGAGATGCGCTCGCGGGCTGCCGGGTTCTTTAGGTAGTAGTTGACTAGCTCAAGGGTTTCCTCTGCCGACTTCGACCAGACCAGATGTACGCCGTTCTTGAAGAGATGCTCGTGGGCCGGCGTGTATTGGGTCAGATAGAAGCCCCCACACCCCAAAACCTCGAAGGTCCGGATGCTCGTCTGGGTCTTCGAGGTATCGTCCAGGTGCAGGCCCAGGACGACGGCCGAGGAGCTGTAGACTTCGGCCGCCTCCGTGTAGCCGAGATAACCGTCGCAGTAGGCGGAGGGGATGTGGAACGGCTTCGACCGATCGTCCCACCACTGGCCCCAAACCCGGAGGTCCCGTCCCCCGGCGATCAGCGGTTGGATCATCCGGCGCTCGGCCTCCGCCCGCTCGGCGTAGTTGTTGCCCACGAACACCACCTCGTGACGGAGGGCATCGTTCGGGGGAGTCCGGTGGTGAACCTCGGGGTTGCAGGCGAAGAGCAGCAGTTCGGCCGGCTTGCCCATCTTCCGGTACACCGGCACGAGTTCGATCGCAGTGGTGAAAACGAGGTCGCTGTGGGAGGCACAGTAGACGGAGATCTCCTTATGCCAGAGCGGATCCTGGACCGCCCAGTAGACGTGGGGCAGGCCGAACCGCCGGCAGACCTCGTAGACCGCTGGTTTGTTGTGATTCGGGGGATCTCCCTCGCTGAAGATCACGTCGGGCCGGAAATCCTCCACTACGGAGACGAGATACCTCTCCTGATCTTCATACGGGATCTGCCACAGTCCCAGCACTTTCGTCTCACACCCCACCCTGGCCAGCCCCCGCGCAATCCCCCAGCGGGTCACCGGTGCGTTGTTGGTGAAGAGGACGCGCATCACCGGATGCCTCCTCTCTGGCGGAGCCGGCGTAGCATTTCCTGTGTCACTGTGCCTCGGGGAGGTTCGAAGAAAGCCGGGACGACGTCACAGGTGGCGCAGGCCCGCCAGCGGTGATTCCGTACCCGTCCCCGGCCGGCCGCGCCCAGGACGGACTCGCCCTCCACGTCGGCGCAACAGGACACGTAGGTCCCGTCCCACAGGGCGCAGATCCAGTCCTCGATCACGAAGGGGCAACTCTCGCTCAAGAAACCGTCGCCGTCCTGCGTCCAGGTGTGGCAGCGCTGCGTGTAGGCCACGAAGTCGCCTTCAAGCCGGTACTGCCGGCCGAGGACGTCCAGACCCTGAACCACGATTGCCAGGTCGCTTCCCGTCTCTTGCTTCTCCCGTAGCAGTGTCTGCACGTCCTCCACCGCGGCGCCGTTCTCCATGCTGATCACGAGCTGACCTTTCGCTGAGGAGAGGAGCAGCCGCCGGATCGCCGGCTGGCTCAACAGCCGCCCGTTGGTGCTGAGCCGCCACGCGATCCCTTCAGCGGAGAGCCGGTCCAGGAAGTAGGGCAGGTCGGGGTGGAGCAGTGGCTCGCCGAAGTGATGAAGGCCCAACTGGTCACCGACGATCCCCCCCTTCCGCGCGTCCTGCAGGATGGCCTCGAAGGTCTCCCGCGACATGTAGCCCTGAGGGCGCTTCATGGTGCGGTGAGGGCACCAGGGGCAAGCGGAGTTGCAGACGTTGGTCAGTTCGATCTGGTAGATCACCGGGCTTCCCCCCCGTTCGCTAAGGCTTCCCGCCAGCGGTCTCCACTCAATTCGCACTGGGTTTTGAGCCACTCCCAAGTCAATTTCAATCCCTCGATGATCCCCGTCCGCGGCTGGAAACCCAGGCGCCTGGATATCCGCTTGAGCGAGGCCAGCCGGCGCGACGTCCTGTCCCAGGGGCGCGTTTCCACGTGGACCAGCCCGGCTTCGTTCCCGGTGATCTCGTTGATCCACCGGGCAAGGTCGAGAATGCGCACCTCCTGGCCGGAGCCCACGTGGTAGAGTTCGAAGGCCTCCGAACCGAGTTCGCCGGCCAAGAGCGTCGCCCGGCATACGTCGGTCACGTAGGTGAAGTCCCGCGTCTCTTCACCCGTGCCGGTGATGGGCAGAGGCAGGCCGTTCATGGCGAGCCACAGGAAGTTCGGGATTACGCTCCGGTAGGGGCCAGGGAAGTCGCCCGGGCCGTAAGAGTTGAAGTAGCGCAGGACGGTCACCGGAAGTTCGTAGTAGCGGGCGTAGAAGCGGGCATACTCCTCCCCGATGTACTTGCTGATGGCGTACGGCGTCTCGAACGTTCCCACCGGCGAGTCTTCAGCCAAGGGGCCGTCGGAAGGAGCCAGGACGCACGAAGAAGAGGCGTACAGGAACCGTTTCACGCCGAGCTTGGCCGCCGAGTCCAGAAGGACCAGCGTTCCGACGCCGTTGGTCAAGAGGTCGCGCGTCGGGTCGGCCAACGAATTGGCGTGGGCGAAGTGCGCCGCCAAGTGGAAGACCAGAGTTGGCCGGCACTCCCGGAACAGGTCGGCCACAAGTGACGAATCGGCCACGTCGCCCTGGACGAAGAGAGCACCCGCTGGGACGTTCTCCCGCCGGCCGCTGCTGAGATCGTCGATTATCGTCACCGTGGCTCCCTGGGCGAGCAAAGAGGCGGCCAACTGACTCCCGATGCTCCCGGCGCCTCCGGTCACCAAAACGTTCCGGCCTTGGTAGAAGGACATCGCAAGGTCACCCTTTCGTCGGGACGGGTGCTAGATCGTAATCACCACGCACCCCAGTTCCTCCGCCCGCGCCCGGTCGAGGCAGTGCCGGGTGTCGACCAGGACCGGGCTGGCTTTCATCCAGCGGACCAGGTACGCCGGGTCGAGGTCAAGCCCTGTCTGCTGGGCAACGATGACTGCCGCGTCGCTGTCGCACAGCGCTTCCTCCTCGGCTTCGACCCGGCGGGGAAAGTCGCGGTGAACCACCGGATCGAAGGCTGCGACCGCCGCCCCGCCTTCTTCCAGATGCGCGATGAGGGCGTAGGCGGGGCTGAAGCGATCATCGTCGCAGAAGTCCTTCATCGCCACCCCTAAGACGGCGACCTTGGCCCCCCGCAGACTCTTGCCGGCGCGGCCCAACCCTTCCTCCACCAATCCGGCAACCAGCAGCGGCACTCTGTCGTTGAGCAGGCGGGCCTGCTGGGTAAGGATCAGCGGTACGTTCAAAGGCTCGGCAGCCATGTTCAGGTACAGGTAGGCGTTGGGCAAGCAGTGGCCGCCCACTCCGGGGCCGGGCAGGGGCAGTCGCACCCGGGGATGGGTGTTGGCGAGCCGGACGAGTTCATGGGAATCCAGGCGCAAAGCGCGGCAGAGCGTAGCAAACTCGTTGGCCAGGGCGATAGTGACGTCCCGGTAGGCATTCTCCACGGATTTGACCAATTCGGCCATCGCCAGACGGTCGGTGACCACGAACTCCTGTACCCCCAGAGCTTGTAGGAGCTGCTTGGCCCGGTGAAGACTCACGGGATCCGGAGCAGCCACGACTGTCGGGAGGCTGACGAGCTCTTCCAAGGCCCGTCCTTCCGCCATTCGTTCGGGGGCGTAGGCCAGGAAGAGGTCTTTCCCGACACTACGTCCTGCCCTGGTCGCCGCAGGGAGGACCACACCCTCCATGGTCCCCGCCGGCAGGGTACTGCGCACCAAGAGCAGTGCCCCCGGCGGGAGGCTCTTCACGGCGGAGGTGATCGCCTGCTGAAAGCTGGACAGCTGCGGACGGCCGTCCAGGACCGGAACACCCACTGTGATGACCGCATCGGTGCAGTCTCTGAGGGCTTCCGCTGGCTCATCCGAGAGGCGGAGCAGGCCATTCTGCAGATTGGCCGTCAGCAGTTCCCTGATGGATTTACCCTGCCATGATTCGAGCAGGTTCGTCTCCCCCTGTCGGAGACGTTCGACCAAGTGGGAATTGGTGTCTGTGCCCGTGGTCGGGTTGCCGGCGACGGCGAAGCGCACGGCCGTCGGCAAGCCCACGTATCCCAAACCCACGACGCCTACGCGACGAGGGTTCACTTTTCATACCCCCTGCGGTGTGCGTCCTGTGCGGTCTGGCCTCGATGGCCGGCGAGAAATGGAGCGATGGCCTGCTCGAAGTCACGGGCGCGGTGGTCATACGTATGTTGGGACAGGGCTAGGCGGCGGCCAGCTGCGGCGATCCGCCGGCGGTCCTGGTCGTGCTTCAGGTAGTGTTCGACCAGTTCAACCGTCTCCTCGGGTGACTTAGACCAGACCAGATGCTTGTGGTTTTCGAACAGATTCTCGTGCGCTGGGGTGTAGTAAGTCAGGTAAAAGGCGCCCGAGCCCAAGACCTCAAAGGTACGCACGCTAGTCTGAGTGCGCGATGTATCGTCGGAGTGTATCCCCAACACGATCTTGGCAGACGAGAAAGCGGTCGCAGTGTCGAGGTACGGGCAGTGGCCGCCGTAGAACTTGGCGGGAATCTGAATGTCGGCGTCCGGCTTGGTCCAGTCAGCCCCGTAGACCTTGACGTCGAAGCCGTTCTCCACTACCGGCATGAGCACCGTCCGGACAGCCCGGCGCCGGCACTCGATCTCCGGGCTGAACCAATGGTAGTTGTTGGCAACGAGGATGATGTCGTGTCCGAAGTCCGGGCTTGGCGGGACCGGGCGGTGGATCTCCGGATTGAATCCGAAGAGGAGGAGTGAGGAAGGCTTGCCCAGCTCAGCGTACCGGGGGAGCAGCTCCTCCGTGGTCGTGAACACGTAGTCGCTGGAAGGTGCGAAGCGCAGCGAGCACTCTTCGTAAAAGACTGGGTCCTCGGTGGCCCAGTAGACGTGGAAGACCCGCAGGTCCCGAATGGCCTGATTGTACTGGTCCACGTCGAACTGCCCGATCGACCAACCCGGAGTGAAGACCAGATCTGGGCGAAAGTCTTGTATCTCGCTGATAAGTGTCCACCACTGGTCAAGCTTAGAGTACAGCCTCAGTGGCACGATTCTCACTTCGTGGCCCTGGCGCTCCAAGCCACGCAGCAGACCGTGGACGACGTAGTACATCGTATCGTTGACATAGAGAATCCGCATCTTGCGTCTCCCTCGCCTGATTACTCGCATGATATGGAGCTGGAGAGGCCTCCGGGATGGGACCAACCTCCCAAAGCCCCAGCGCTGGGCAGATCATGGAATTCTCGCACACCAGACGGAACGGTCAAGCGTATTCTGACTGAAGCAACCGGCGTTGAGGGGTGGAAGGCGAGATGGACGACTCCGGACGCCAGCCGACAACACCGCGTTACCTGCCAAGCTTCCGGGAACTGCCTGGCGAATCGGAAAGGCTGATCCAGCGCACTCCCATACCCGGGACGTGCGGGCCCCTCCCCGAAACGGTGATGGCTACCTGCACCATGGGCGTTCCCTCCTGGACCGCGGAGACTGTCTATCCCACCGACGCCGCCAACCTGGTCCTCCTGGTCGTCACGGGTTCTGTCTCGTCTACGATCACGCTGAGGGGACCGGACCGCCAGCTAATCTGCACCTTCCCCGGGACTCCGGTCAACTTCGCCAAGGTCATCGCCCTCTGGGCTCCCCAGGAGGCGCATTATCAGGTGGAAGTGATGGGTGCCTGCGGCGGGTGCGTCGTCGAGGGGGACACGGTGTGCTGCCCAATTGGCCTGTGCATCGTGGTGGACAGCGATGCTCCGAACTTCGTCGCCTGGTGGCTGCCCCGCTAGGATGAAAGGGTTCCTCCGGCGGGCTGCAGAATCTTGTGAGCATGGACCGAACCCAGATGGCCATCGAATCGGTGGTGTTCTTCTTCTACGGCCTGGGTTTCTTTGTGCTCGGCATGGCGACCGCCTTCCAGTACCGGGCGCGCAGCGAATTCCCGCTGACCAAGGCCATCTGGGCGTTGGCCGGGTTTGGGACCCTCCACGCTTTCCACGAGTGGTCCCTGGTCTTTGCACCCATCCAGGAGGCAGTCCTGCCCCCCTCCGGGGTGCTTCTCTTCAAGCTGGCCGAGGGGCTGGCTAGCGCTGCCTCCTGGGCCCTCCTCTGGCAGTTCGGCACCATGCTCATGCCGCAGGCGGGGAGGGGAGCGGTTATCATGCGCAAGTTACCGCTGATCGCCTTCCTCGGTTGGCTGGCGCTGCTGGTCCGGACGGAGCGCCTGATCGGCCTCAGCCCGCAGCCGCTGGCTGCGGCGATGGCCGAGTTCATGTCCCTTGACCATCTCGCCCACTATCTTCTTGGTGTCCCCGGGGCTCTCCTGACTGCTTGGGTTCTTGCCTGCCAGGCGGCCGAGTTCCGGGGCACCCGTCTCGATCGCCTGACCGGACCGTTGTACATCGCCGCCTGCTCCTTCTTGACCTACGCCGCCCTGGTGGGCTTCCTCTATTACCGCCCAGGCTTGGGCCTCCTGACCCTTCCTACCCTGAAGGTCTTGGGACCATGGTGGGCGCTGCCAGCCCAAATTGTCCAATTGGCCACCGTGGTGTCCATGACCATCGCCATGGTGAACGTCCTGGCCATCTTCAACCTGGAAGGGGAGCGGCGGCTGGAGGAGGCTGAGACCCAGCGGGCCATCCTCAACGAGCGGCTCAGGATCAGCCGGGATCTTCACGACGGGGTGATGCAATCTATTTACGGAGTGGGGCTGGCCCTCGAGAACGTCCTGTTCCTGCTGAACGAGGACCGCACCCGGGCCCGGCAGGAGTTGGAACGCTCCATGGCCCGGCTGAACGAGACCATCCAAGACGTTCGGGGATATATCCTCAACCTACGGCCGAGGCGGCAGTCCAGGGGGGACCTCTACGCCAGCGTGCTTGAAGTGGTGGCCCAGTTCCGGGCGGCGGTGCTGATGCGGACGGCGATCGAGCTCGAGCCCCTGCGGGGGATTAGCCTCCCGCCGCAGCAGGTCGAGGAGGTCTGCCAGATCGTCCGGGAAGCGCTCACGAACGTCGCCCGGCACGCCCGGGCCACCGAGGTGGCGGTTACTGCCCGGGTGGAGCGGGGGGAGCAAGTGGAGATCGCAGTCTGGGACAACGGCCGGGGGTTCCAACCGGGAAGCGTGGGACAGGAGGGACGCCAGGGGCTGCGGAACATGCGGGAGCGCGCCGAGGGAATAGGGGGTCACTTCGAGGTGAACAGCGGCCGCGGCCTGGGTACCGAGGTCGTGCTCCGCTTGCCACTGACAAAGGGGGCTGCTGCAAATGAGCAGCAACATTCGGATCGTGTTGGTTGACGACCACGCCGTGGTCCGGGAGGGATTGGCGGCCGTTCTGGGGCGCTCTCCCGGCCTGGAGGTGGTCGGCGAGGCCGGCTCGGCAGCGGAGGCCATCGAGGTGACCGGTCAGACCCAGCCGGACGTGGTCGTGATGGACATCCGGATGCCGGGTGGAAGCGGAATCGACGCCTGCCGGGAAATCGCCTTCCGTTGGCCGCAGGTGCGGATCTTGGTGCTGACTTCCTACGCCGATGATGAGGCGGTTCTCTCCTCCATCGTCGCCGGAGCCGCCGGGTACGTACTGAAGCAAGTGGGGAGCCAGGGACTGGTGGAGGCGATCCGACGGGTGGCGGCCGGCGAATCGCTCCTGGACCCGGGCGTCACCGGGCAAGTCTTGGCCGAGGTGCGCCGGGCGGCCGTCCGCGACCCGGAGCTAGCACTGCTCACTGACCAGGAGCGCCGCATTCTCTCTCTCATCGCTGCGGGCAAGACCAACCGGGAGATCGCTAAGGCCGTCTACTTGTCGGAGAAGACGGTCCGAAACTATGTAAGCGCTATCTTCACCAAGTTGAACCTGGCCAACCGGGCCGAGGCGGCTGCCTTCGCCACCCGCAAAGGGCTTCAGCACGCGGCGATCGAGAGCGATAGCGACAAGGCGTGACACCATACCCGAGAACCTAAGGACATTTGCCCCATGCCGGAAAGGTTGGAATGCAGGATAATCGCATTGAGGAATTGGCGGAGTAACAATGTTCAAACCCGGCGGGTGCCAGCCCACCCGCTTCGTTGCAGACGCCAGACCGAAGGTTCCGTTACCTCTTCACCTCAGAAGCAGCAACCCCCTCCCCCTCCACCTGTACCACCAACCGCCAATTCGGGAGCCGGCCAGCCAGGGCCGGCTCCCTCATTTCCGGCAGCCGCGGCGCCGTTTCCGGACGGAAAAGCCGAACCGACCCAGCGGCTTTTTCAGACTCCAGTACTCCCCGTGAACGTAGGCCAAAAGGTGAGCCTTGCTCAGGTTGAGTCGGCCGGCCGGGGTGACAAGGTCCTCATCCACGTCGACAGCCACGATGCGGGCCAGCAACAGATCATGCGAGCCGAGCGGGAGGATCTTCTCCACCCGACACTCCAGGTTCACCGGGCACTCCCCGATAAGCGGCGGTTTCACGGCGCTGGCGGCAAGGGGGGTGAGGCGCAGAGCCGCGAACTTGTCGGTAGTGCGGCCGGAGACCACGCCGCAAAAGTCGGTGACGAAGGCCAGTCGTTCGGGCGGCAGGTTGACTACGAACTCGCCGGTCTCCTTGATGAGCTCATAGGAGTGGCGCTGGCGCTGGAGCGAGATGGACAGCATGGGCGGCTCTGAGCAGACGGTGCCGGTCCAAGCCACGGTCAAGACGTTCGGTGGACCCTCAGGGCCCTGGCAGCTCACCAAGACTGCAGGCACCGGGGCCAACAGGTTTCCCGGGGGCCAGGTCGTCTTCTTCACACGGGATCCCTCCTGGTGGATCATTTTGCCTCGGACGGAGAATTTCCTACTCCCGTCCAACTCACACTAGCTCCGAGCAGCACATCAGGGGTCTCGCTGAGGGGTGATGGCGTGCGGGAGGCGCTCCGCAACCTTTTGCGGCAGAAGGGCCGGACAGCGGTGACGATCGCGGGGATCGTGATCGGCATCTTCGCCCTGACGGTGATGGGGTCGCTGGCGGAAAAGTTCAACCAAATGATCGCTAACGGGGAGCAGTACTTCACCCGCCAGATTTCGGTCTACGCCACCCACGCCAACGGAGCCCCGCTGGGGGCCAACTTCTTCCCGGCGGAGAAGGCGGAGGAGATCAAACGCGTTCCGGGAGTCGAAGAGGTCGCCCCGGAGGTCTTCCTGCTCATGGAGGAGGAGTCGCGCCGGCTCTCTTTGGGGATTCCCCCGCTGATCTATGGGACCGATCTTTCCGCAGCGGCCCGCACCCGCCGCGGCCAGCAACTCGCGCTGCGGGAGGGCCAGATGCCCCGCCCGGGGGAGCACGGATGGGTGGTCATCGGGTCTGACTTGGCCTTCGGGCGCAAGGCCAAAGTGGGGGAAGACCCTGAGGAGGTGGCTCGGCGGATCCGGGCCAGAGTGTCCGGGATCGAGGTCTACTCGCCGGCAGATGCGGCAAAGCCTCCGCCAGGCCACGCTGATCTTCAACCTCCTGGTGATGGGCAGCGCCACCATCGCTTTGGTCGTCGGGGCGCTGGCGGTGATCAATACCATGACGATGGTGGTCCTCGAACGGACCCGGGAGATCGGGCTGAAGCGGGCGCTGGGCGCCCGTACCAGCGACATCCTTCAGGAATACCTGCTGGAGGCCGGTACGATTGGGCTTCTGGGCGGGGTGGCCGGGGTCGGGTCAGGGCTGGCCTTCACCTCCGCCTTGAACCGTTGGGCGGCAGAGCGGGGGGCGGTCCTGTTCGCCGTTACGCCGCGCCTGCAGATTCTGGGCGTGGTGCTGGCTACGGTGTTGGGCGTGGTGGCTGGCGTCTATCCGGCGTTGCGGGCGGAAAAACTCGACTGCGTCCAGGCGTTGCGGGAGGAGTGAGCCACCAAGTGCCGGTGGAAGCCGAAGAGCTGCACAAGGAGTATCGGCGGGGTCCTGCGGAGGTGGTTCATGCCCTGAACGGGGGCACGATGAGGATCGAAGCCGGCCGCATGGTCGCCATCGTGGGCCCGTCCGGGTCGGGGAAGTCCACCCTGCTTCATCTCTTGGGTTGTCTGGACCGACCGACCGCGGGGCGCATCCGGCTGTTGGGCGAAGAAACCAGCCGTCTCTCTCCCCGGGTCTTGCCGGAATTCCGCAACCGCTGTCTCGGCTTCATCTTCCAGCAGCACTACCTGATTCCTACCCTGACCGCCTGGGAAAACGTTGCTTTGCCGCTGCGATACGCCCGGATAAGCTCGGCTGTCGCCCGCAAGCGCGCCTGCGACTTGCTGACCGCAGTCGGGCTGGCCGACCGGCTCCACCATCGTCCGGTGGAACTTTCTGGCGGGCAGCAGCAGCGGGTCGCCATCGCCCGCGCCCTGGCCTGCGACCCCCCTCTGATCTTAGCGGATGAACCCACCGGGGAACTCGACTCAGCCACCACCAACCAGGTGATGGCGCTGCTCCGGCGGCTCAACCGGGAAGGGGGACAGACCTTCCTCATCGTTACCCACAACCAGGAGGTCGCCCGGGCCTGCGACCGGGTCATCGTCCTGCGCGATGGCAGGGTGGTAGGAGAAGAGGACTACCTCACTGCGCCGGGGGAACGAGGGCCTTCCCGGCCAGGATGAGTCCGTCCACCCCAAGTTCCGCCAGTCGCTTGGCCTCCCCGGGCGAGCAAACCGGTCCGGCGAGGACAGCCAGGCGCCGGTCGTGGGCAGCCTCTACCAGGCGGGGCGTGACTTCCGGCGGAGCAATCCGGAGCAGGTGATATACCGGACGGGCCGCAGCGGTCAGACCCAGGCGGGCCAGTGAGCGGAATAAGGCGGTTTCAGCCGGAGTTGAGACGGCGGGCGCTGCCGGACAGAGCTGGCGCAGGGCCCCGGCCACCTCTGGGGACCGGGCGGCCAACAAGATCGTGCCTGAAACCTCCCATCGCTTTACAATGCGGGCCAGGCGTTCAAGATGTTCTGGGTCAGGCGAGGGCGCGACTACCTCGATCAACAGCGGCACCCCTGGGAAAGCCGCCAGGACTTCCTCAAGCAGGGGAATCTGCAGGCCATGCCCTCGGAAGGGAAAGGCGCCCCGTAGGTCAGCAAAGCGGTACCCGGCGTCGAGTTGTTGGAGGTCTGCCAGTGGGAACGACTCGACATCGCCGTGACCATCCGTTGAACTGCTCAGATCGCCGGGTGGAAAAACCACCGGCTCGCCATCGGCGGTGAACCGCAGCGGCAGGACCAGCGCCTGCGCACCTGCGACCACCGCCTGCCGGAAGGCTGGCAGGGTGTAAGCGGGGGCAGAGAGGGCACCTGCGTCCGCGATTGCGAAGGGACGTCTCACCGCCCAGCCTTCCCAGGGGAGCGGTCCGGGGGGGAGCGAACCGCGCGGCTGCCAGAAGACTGTCCCAAGCCAGGCCAGGACGACGAGCGCCAGGAGGCTGGCGCCCCACTTGAGCACCAATCGGCGGTTCAGCAGGACAATGCCACCCATCTCTCTCACCCCCGCCCGGCGGCTGGCCACCGCCCGACCTCAGGTAACTCTACGCCTGAGAGGGGGAAAAGATGTTTCGCGATGGGCAGTCTGAGGCGAGGGGGCAGGCTGGGCAGCGGGGGCGACGGGCGGAGCAGACCTGGCGGCCGTGGGCAATCAGTTGGTGGTGGACGGTAAGCCGCTGTTCGGGCGAGATGAGCGCCTCCAGTTCGTCAGAGACCTGGTCTGGCGTCTGGCCGGAAGCGAGACCGAGGCGGCGGGAGACCCGGAAGATGTGGGTGTCGACCGGGAGGTAAGGCTCGCCGAAGGCGTTGGCCAGCACCACCCCGGCGGTCTTGCGTCCCACTCCCGGCAGGGCGATCAGGGCGGTAAAGGAGGCGGGGACTAGGCCGCCATGCTGTTGCACCAAGACCCGGCAGGTAGCGAGGATGCTTCTGGCCTTGGTCCGGTTCAGCCCGCACTCGCGGATCAGGGCGGCCAGTTCCTCCTCGCTTAGCTTCAAGAAGTCCTGCGGCTCGGGATAGCGGGCGAAAAGTGGCTCCGTTACCCGGTTGACGCACTCGTCGGTGCACTGGGCGGAGAGGATGGTGGCGATCAACAGTTGAAAGGGATTGGCATGGACCAGGGCGCAGCGGGCTCCGGGGTAAGCCTCCGCCAGACGGTTGAGGATGCGGTTAAGGCGCGCGACGTCCCGCTTGGGCATGATAGCGAAATTCGCTCCTGCTCCGCCGCTTTCCTCTTGCCCGGCGGAAGGCGCTGGCAGTCCGGCTAGAACATCCCGCTTGCCGGAAGCAGGAAAACTCCTCTCAGGTGTAGGAGTGTAACCTAAATATCGGCGAAGGAGCGCGTCATGCTGTCAGTCTTTATCACCGGCGCCAGCGGTTGCATCGGCCACTATGTGGTCGACGAGTTTGCCGAGGCCGGTTACGAGCTGTACCTGTTGGTGAGGGACCCGGGCAAGCTCCGCTTCGACCCGGCGACCCGGCCCAACGTCACGGTCGTCCGGGGAGATCTGAGCGACCTCGCTTCCCACGCTGAACTCCTCTCCCGCATGGACTACTGTATCCACGTGGCGGCGGCCTGGGGAGGGCCATCCGCTTGGGAGGTCAATCTCCATCGGACTCACGAACTCTTTTCCCTGCTCAATGCGGGGCGGGTCCGGCGGATCATCTACTTCTCAACGGCCAGCATCCTGGGGCGCGGGAACCAGGTGCTTCCCGAGGCGGACAAGTACGGCACAGACTACATCCGCTCCAAGTACCAGGCCTACCTGGGGCTGCCTCAGTTGCCGAATTACGACCGGATCGTGACGGTCTTCCCCACCCTGGTTTTCGGAGGCGACCGGACTCACCCGACCTCCCATCTGAGTTCGGGCCTGCCCCTCTTGAAGCGCTGGGCTTGGTTGCTGGGGAGCCTCGACGTAGAGGCCTACTTCCACTTCATCCACGCTCGGGATATCGCACGGCTGGTCCGGTACTTGGTCGAGGCCGAGCAGGTCGAGAAGGACAACGTCCTCGGGAACGAGCCGCTCCGTTTCGGCGACTTCACCAGGCGGGCCGCGACTTACTTCGGCCACCGCGTCGGGTGGCAGCTCCGCCTGTCGCCCGGAGCCATGGTTCGCTTCGCCCAACTGTTCGGGGCGAAGCTGAGCGCCTGGGACCGGTTCTGTCTGGAATACGGCGATTTTCGTTATCGGACGATCAACTGCCCTGCCTTGGGTCTGCCCGGTGACCTGGCGACGGTCGAGGGCATACTGGCCGACTGGGAACGGGTGCAGCGCGAGGTGGTGGTGAAGCCATAGCTGTCCTCGCCGTCGCTCTCTTGTTTGTGCTGACGCTGCTCATCGCGGTGGGGCGGGCCTATCAGACTCTCCGGGAGGAGTTCCATCTCCTGACCACTTTCTCTTTTCCGGTCAAGCGTCCCGCCCCGTTGGCGTCGTTCACCGTCGCCGACCCGTACGGCGCTCCGGGCGTCTACCGGAAGGCTCAACTCCACCTGCATACCTCCAACTCCCTGGATGTGAAAGAGAAGCGGCCAATCCAGGAGACCATCCAACGTTACCAGGAGGCGGGGTACAGCTTCGTAGCGGTGACCGACCACGACCGCGTCACTGACGTGGCCGGGTTGGGAGGGCCTGACTTCGTGGTGCTCGCGGGGGAGGAGAAGACGGTCCCGGGCCCCGCCTGGCCGTTTGGACGGCACCTACTCCGCATCGGGGTATCGCCGCACGGCGGGGAGATGCGGGCCGCCGCGCACCTCAACTGGGGCGGCAACCTCGAAACCGGGCGCTGGCGTCTCTCGGACCTTCTGGCTCGGGAGGATTATCAACTCCTTGAAGTGTACAACGCCTACTCCAACTCGGCCATGGACTTCCAGCTCTGGCACAAAGTCCTGCAACGGCGGGGCCACCGGAATCCGGTCTGGGGAATCGCCGTGGACGACACCGACAACGCTCGACCGCTGGACCTCGGCTGGGTGATGGTCAAGACGGTGGAGGTTTCTCGGGAAGCCCTGCTAAGCGCTCTACGGCAGGGGAGCTTCTACGCTACCAACGGAGCCAGGGCGGAGTTTGGCGTAGTGGACGGAGCGATTCACGCCGTGGTCCACCGGGGAACCTGGATCCGCTTCATCAACGCCCGGAACGAGACGGTGGCGGTCTTCCGGGGAGACCGGGGAACCTACCGGCCGGTGGGCGATGAAGGGTTTATCCGGGTCGAGGTAGAGTGTGAGTCCGGGCATGCCGCCTGGTCTCAGCCGTTCTTCCTGATCCCCCAGGACGGCGGGGAAGCAGGGGAGGGGGGCGCCGGACGCCGTGGGTAAGGCTCGTCGGCTCCTGGGTTACCTCAGGCCGTACTGGCGGACGTTTTTGGGCGGTTTTGTGGCGATGCTCGTGGTCATCGCCATCAACCTGGCGATTCCCTTCATTTTCGGACGGCTGCTGGGCACCCTCCTCCACCGAGGTCGGCAGGCTGAGCTCAACCTCCTGGCCGGTGGCGTGGTAGTTTTGGTCCTCATCAAGGGCGCCTTCTCCTACGCCCGCCACTACCTGATGGCCTTCACTGGCCAGCGGGTCGTGGTCCGGCTGCGCAACCAGCTCTACGAGCAACTGCAGCGGATGTCCCTCAGCTTCCATGAGTCCCATCGGACCGGCGAACTCCTGGCCCGCATCACCAACGACGTGGGTTTGATTCAAGCGAGCATCTCCAGCGGTCTGGCGGATCTTCTCTACCAGTCTCTGTACCTCGCCGGGGTCTTGGCCGCCCTCTTCTACCTGCATTGGCGGTTGGCCCTCCTCACCCTGACCATCTTTCCGCTGGCTGCCTTCGTGGTCGCCCGGGCGGGGGAAAGGATCCGGGGGGTCAGCCGGCGGGTCCAAGAGAAGGTGGCCGACCTGACCGCCGTCCTCCACGAGAACCTGGCTGGCATAAGGGTAATCAAGGCCTTCACCATGGAGGAGCGGGAGGCGGCGCGCTTCGCCGGCGAGAATGAGGCGAGCTTCCGGGCGGTCATGCGGTCGGAGCAGGCCCTGGCGGCCCTCGGCCCGTTGATCGAGCAGATCTTCACCGTAGCCCTGGCCTTGGTCATCTGGTATGGCGGAGCAGAGGTGATCAAGGGCCGGCTGGAAGCCAGCGAGCTGTTGACCTTCTTTACCCTGATTGCCATGGCCGGATCGCCGCTTACCGCTCTGACCAACACCTTCAGCGGTTTTCAGCAGGCTCTGACCGCGTCTGAGCGGGTCTTTCAGGTGCTCGATGCCGAGCCAGACATCAAGGACGCGCCAGAGGCCACAGCCCTGCCCCGCCTATCCGGTCGAGTGGAATTTCGGGACGTGACCTTCGCCTACCGCGAGGGCCAGCCAGTTCTCTCCCACGTCAATCTCGACGTCCAGCCCGGAGAGGTGGTGGCCCTGGTCGGGCCGAGTGGCGCCGGTAAGACGAGCCTCGTGAACCTGATCCCCCGCTTCTACGATCCCACCGAAGGGCAGATCCTGGTGGACGGGCACGACCTCCGCACGGTCACGGCCGCTTCCCTCCGCTCCCAGATCGGCCTCGTCCCGCAAGAGACGCTTCTCTTCAGCGTGAGCATCCGGGAGAACATCGCCTACGGGCGGCCGGGGGCCACTGAAGAGGAGATCGTCGCTGCTGCCAAGGCGGCCAACGCCCACGACTTCATCACTGCCCTCCCGAACGGCTATGATACGCTGGTCGGCGAGCGGGGGGCGACTCTCTCAGGTGGTCAGCGACAGCGCATCGCCATCGCCCGGGCCATTCTCCGCGACCCCCGGATTCTCATCCTGGACGAGGCGACTTCCGCCCTGGACACGGAGTCGGAGCGGCTGATCCAGGAGGCCTTGGAGCGATTGATGAAGGGCCGGACCACCTTTGTCATCGCCCACCGGTTGTCGACCATCCAAAACGCCCATCGGATTGTCGTCTTGGCTGAGGGGGAGATCCGCGAGCAGGGAACCCACCAGGAACTGCTACTCCGGGGCGGTCTGTACCGACGCCTGTACGAGCAGCAGGTCCACGGGGAGGAAACAGACTCCACGACTTGATGCTCTTCCAGATCGCCGGGACCCCGCTGAGAACCGACGATTCCGACAATTGTCACAATTAACCGTCATCTGTGTAAATTTCTCTTGTTGTTCAGGGCCTTCTGGTGGTATACTCAGACCGTGGTGCTGATCGTCACACTCCTGATCGCGGCCCCTGTCGCTGCGGGACTCCTCACCCTGCTCGACGGTTATCCCGTTCGTTACCCCGCCGTCTGCGCGACGGCGCTATCGCTGATTGGCGGAGCAGCACTGGCCGTGGCCCACGGGCCAGGCGAGCTGGACCTTGCCGTCCTGGCTGGGGGGGTGCCCTGGGGGCGGCTGCTCGGGCTTCTGGACCTCTTTCTCCTGCTTTACGTCGGCCTTACCGGCTGGCGCCTCCGGCGTCCCCTCGTCACGCTGCTCGCTATCCTCCAGCTCGCCGCTGCCGTCTCGCTCGAACTCTCCGGCCGGGGCGAGGCGACCCGGCTCGTCCTCGACGGGCTCTCCACGGTTTTGGTTCTGGTCGTTTCGGTCGTTGGGTCGCTGGTTGTCCTCTTCAGCCTGCCGTACATGCGGGAGTACGAGCACCATGTCCCCGGGACATATGCCGCCAGCCGCTTCTTCGCCGTTCTCTTGGTTTTCCTTGGCCTGATGAATGGTCTCGTCCTGGCCGACGATCTCCGGTGGGTCTATGTCTTCTGGGAGGCGACCACGGTGGCGTCGTTCCTCCTCATCGTCCACTCCCGGACGGAAGAGGCACTGGCCAATGGCGTCTACGCCCTGACGGTGAACTCCCTTGGCGGGTTGGCGTTCGCCGGAGCGCTGGTGGTATTGCACTCCCGAGGACTCTCCTTGGCGTTGAGTGAACTGACCGGGGCCCGGGGCAACCCGGCTCTCCTGCTCCCGCTGGGTCTCCTCCTATTTGCCGCCTTCACCAAGGCCGCCCAGTTTCCGTTCCAGCGCTGGCTGACCGGGGCGATGGTGGCGCCCACCCCGGTGTCGGCCCTGCTTCATTCCAGCACGATGGTGAAGGCCGCCATTTACCTCGTCCTTCGCCTGGCGCCGGCCTTCCGCGGCACCTCTCTGGCGTTGGCGGTCGCCACCTACGGGGCCTTCTCCTTCTTTGCCGGCTCCGCCACGGCAATCGGGCAAGCCAACGGGAAGAAGGTCTTGGCCTATTCCACCATCGCCAACCTGGGTCTGATGATCGCCTGCGCCGGGGTGGGCACGACGGGGGCCCTCGCAGCCGCTCTCCTGCTCCTTCTCTTCCATGCGGCTACCAAAGCCCTTCTCTTCCTCTGTATCGGCACGATCGAACACGGCATCGGCACTCGGAATATCGAGGAGATGGAGGGGGTCATGTGGAAGATGCCGGTCACCACGGTCATCACGGTCCTCGCCATGCTGGCCATGGTGGTTCCGCCCTTTGGTATGCTCATCGGAAAGTGGTTGGCGATCGAATCAGCGGTCCGAAACCCGCTGGTCCTGCTTCTTATAGTGCTCGGTTCCGCTTTCACCGTTGTCTTCTGGGCGAAATGGATCGGCCGGATTCTCACCGTCTCGTACCACCGGAGGTTCCGCTGGGAACGCCTGCCCGCCCTCATCCGGATTCCGAAGCTGGTCTTGCTTCTGGGGGTCTTCATCGGGAGCGCAGGCGTGGCGCCTCTCTATGAGCGCCTGGTCCGCCCGGTGGTGGTAAGCCAGTTCCAAGCGGGGGGGCTCGTGCGGACAGGCGGCGGGGGACTGGTCACAGGGGTCGGTGACTTCTTGCCTTGGCCCATCTTTCTCGTCATCCTGGCCGTCCTCCTTCTCCTCTTGCCCATAGTGAGCCGGTTGGAACCCGAAGATGCCCGCCCTCCCTACCTCTGCGGGGAAAACGCTGACCGGAAGCCCGGGACTTCCTTCTACACCGCTCGGGATGAAGTGGAGGTCGCTGAGGCCGGCAATTACTACCTAGAGGCGGTCTTTGGGGAGGGCGCCGTCCGGCAGTGGGCAACGCCCCTGGCTTTGGCGATCCTCCTGCTGATTGCAGGGTTACTACGGTCCCGGTAACAGGAGACTATAACTACATGGCTTACGATTCACTTCTGATCACCCTTGGCGTACTCCTAGTGGCTCCCCTCGTTGGTGGCCTGCTTACCGGGTTTGACCGGTGGCTAACGGCTCGCCTCCAGGGAAGGGTCGGCCCGCCAGTCTGGCAGCCATTTGTGGATCTTGTCAAGCTTTGGCACAAAGACCGGCTTACGGTGAACGTCGTCCAGGTCTTGTACGCCAACGCCTTTCTGCTCTTCGTCGCCGCGGCCCTGATCGAGCTGGCTTTGGGCCACGACTTGCTGATGCTCCTCTTCACCCTGGCCTTCGGCACGATCTCGCTGGTCCTCGGAGGCTTCAGCGTCCGTTCTCCCTACAGCCGGATCGGTGCTCAGCGGGAGATCATACAGCTTCTAGCCTACGAACCGCTTCTCGTCCTGCTGGTGGTGGGAATCTACCTGCGGACGGGCAGCTTCCTGGTAAGCCGGGTGGCCTCCTTGTCCCAGCCGCTGCTGCCGAGTTTGCCGCTGATCTTCCTCGGGTACCTGTTCGTCCTCCTGATCAAGCTGCGCAAGTCGCCTTTCGATCTGGCGACCTCACTCCACCACCCTCACCAGGAGCTGGTGAAGGGAATCCTGACCGACTACTCCGGGCCGTATCTCGGGCTGATCGAGTTGGCCCACTGGTATGAGCTGGCCTTGCTCCTGGGTCTGGCGGGCCTCTTCTGGGCGACCAGCTTGTGGGCTGCCGTTGGCGTGGCACTTCTGTCATACGTCGCAGTCATCCTGATCGACAACCTTTCAGCCCGGGTCACTTGGACCTGGATGCTGCGCTTCGTCTGGCAGGCGGGGCTGGGCTTGGCCGCCATCAACGTGATCTGGCTGTATCTCTGGGAGGCGACCGCGAAGTGATGGGACTGGTGCCTTGGGCCCGCCGGAAATCGGTCTGGTTCTTCCATTACGAGACTGGGAGCTGCAACGGGTGCGCCATCGAGGTCTTCGCCCTCCAGACTCCTCTTTACGACCTGGAGCGGTTCGGGATCATGAACACCGGTAACCCCAAGCACGCCGACTTGTTGCTCGTCACTGGCTGCGTCGGCTACCGGAGCGCCCGGGTCCTGCGAAACCTGTACGACCAGATGCCGGGGCCGAAGGCGGTGGTGGCCATCGGGGTCTGCGCCTTGACGGGCGGCATCTTTCATGACTGCTATAATCTGGCTCCCGGGGCGGACAAGGTGATTCCCGTGGACGTATATGTGCCGGGGTGCGCCCCTTGGCCGGAGGCCATGATCGACGGGATCCTCCTGGCGGCGGAAAAGCTCCAGGGAGCGCCGGTGGAGCGGGAGCGGCGGCGCCTGGTCGAGGAGGAGCCGCTAGATGGCCAGGCGGGGGAGGGGGGGAAGGGATGATCGAGGCGACGGAGGTCGAGGTGGGACGGTTGCTCACCGCCGTTCAAGGGTTGGCGGAGGACGGATACCGGCTCGTCTCCATCACCGGGGTGGACGTGGGCGAGGCTTTCGAGCTGCTCTATCACTTCGATCGGGACCTTCATCTGACGCACGTGCGGGTCCGCCTTCCGAAAGGGCAGGAGCTTCCCAGCATCAGTCGGATCTACTTCTGCGCCTTTGTCCCCGAAAACGAACTCCAGGACTTCCTGGGGCTTACAGTGGCGAACCAGGTGATAGACTATGGGGGCCACCTGCTTCTGTCTCAGGAGTCCCCCCCGGCGCCGCTCGTCAAGCGGGAGAGGAAGGAAGAGGTGACCCGGTAATGCCCGGTCAGACGGTAATCCCCTTCGGCCCGCAGCATCCGGTCTTCCCAGAGCCGCTCCAGTTGCGCCTGGTAATGAAGGAGGAGCGGGTCGTGGAGGCCATCCCCGCCCTCGGCTATATGCATCGGGGGCTGGAGAAGCTGGCCGAGACGAAAGACTACGCCCAGAACGTCTTCCTCATGGAGCGGGTCTGCGGCATCTGCAGCTTCATGCATTCCCTCTGTTACTGTCAAACGATCGAGGAGCTAATGGGGATCGAGGTTCCGCCCCGGGCTCGCTATCTCCGGACCATCTGGGCCGAACTTGGCCGCCTTCAGTCCCACCACCTCTGGCTGGGGCTGGCGGCGGACGCCTTCGGCTTCGAGAGCCTTTTCATGGAGTGCTGGAAGAACCGGGAGATCGTAATGGACCTCTTCGAGGCGACCACCGGGAACCGGGTGACCATCTCCGCCAACGCCGTCGGAGGCTGCCGCCGGGACCTCGAACCCTCCGTCCTGGAGGAGATCCGCCGCCGGATGGACGACCTGGAGCGAGGGCTGGACCGGGTGGCGCCGGTCTTCCGGGACGATCCCTTGATCAAGCAGCGGACGGTCGGGACGGGGATCATCAGCCGGGAGGAGGTGGTTCGTCTGGGGGCGGTCGGGCCAGTTCTACGGGCCAGCGGGGTGGCGCAGGACATGCGCCAGCTCGGCTACGCCGCCTATGGAGAACTGGACTTCAAGCCGGTGGTGGAAACCGGCGGGGACTCCTACGCCCGGCTGATGGTCCGGCTGCGCGAGACCTACCAGGCGATTGGCCTGATCCGGCAGGCGCTGAGGAAGATCCCGGAGGGGGAGGTCTTGCCGAAGGTGAAGGGGCGGCCGGAGGGGGAGGCGGTGAACCGGGTGGAGCAGCCCCGCGGAGAGCTCCTCTACTACGTCCGGGCCACCGGGAAGCCGCAGCTTGACCGGGTGCGGGTAAGGACACCCACCCTCTCCAACATCCCCGCGCTCGTCCGGATGCTCAACGGCTGCCGCCTGTCGGACGTCCCGGTGATCGCGCTTTCCATCGATTCGTGCGTCAGTTGTACCGAACGCTGAAGGGACACGAGGCATGTTCGAGATGCTCAGGGTACTGCTCCAAAACCTCCTTCGGGGTCCGGCAACCCGGCCGTACCCGGCCGAGGAGCGGAAGATGTTTCCCTCCTCCCGGGGTCGGGTGGAGAGCGTCATTGAGAACTGTATCTTCTGCGGGCTCTGCCAGAAGCGCTGCCCGGCCGACTGCCTGGTGGTCAACAAACGGGAGAAAACCTGGAGCATAGACCCGTACCAGTGCATCGTTTGCGGGGTTTGCGTCGAGGTGTGTCCAACCAAAGCCATCGCCATGCGCACGGAGTTCCGGAAGCCGCGCTACGAGCGGGCCCCCTTGACCCACCACCAGGAACCTGGCCATAACGAAGGGCCGGTCGAGGGATAACTACTCAGTTCGGGTGATGATGCAGGGCCCCAGGATTTCCGGCCCGGTGTGACTGGTCAAGACCGGGGACAGCTTGACCAAGGGCACTGGCATTCCGGCGAGGGCCTCCATCTCTCTGGCGAAGGCGGTGGCTTCCTCCAAGTTGTCTCCGTAATGCAGGGCGATGCGCTCGACTCCCCGCTCCACCCGTTCTTTCACGAGGTCCAACAGCCGGGCCCGGGCGGCTTTGGTCGTGCGGACCTTCTCCAGGGACTCCATCGTCCCGTCGGGGGCGAACCAGATGATCGGCTTGATCTGGATGAGGGATCCGATGAGCGCCTGGGCCCCTGACAGCCGACCGCCTTCGTAGAGATAGCGGAGCGACTCGACCACAAAGTAGGTGCGGGACCGGGTGATCTGGTCCTCCAAGGCCGAGACGATCTCCTCCCGACCGGTCCCCGCCTCCGCCAGTTCTTTGGCCTTGAGGGCCAGGGCGGCCTGGCCGAAACCGCTTTGGCGGGAATCGATGATGGACACCCGGTCGGTCTCAAGGAGTTGTTTGGCCAGGTTGGCGGAGTTCACGGTCCCCGAGATCCGGCTGGAAAGGAGGATGCAGATGACCTCATCCCCTGCCTCGACGGCCGGCCGGAAGGTTTCCAGGAAAGTATTCGGGTCTGGCTGGGCGGTCGCGAACCTGGCCCCCGCCCGCTGGCGGCGGTAAAACTCGTCGTAGGAGACGTCGAAGAGTTCCCGCTGGACGTTCTCGCCCTCGCGGACATAGAGCGGCAAGGCGATTATCCCGTGCTGATCGTACCAGTCCAGTGTCATGGAGCAGGTGGTATCAACAACGACTCTGACCATGGTCGGCCCCCCACCGTAGAATGGTTTCACTGAGCAGGCGATGCTTCATTACTACGGCGTCCAGCCGTCGAAACCTTTCGCGGGCATACTATCGCCAGGAGGGGATGTCATCTTGCGCACGTGGGATCTGATCGTGGTGGGGGCGGGGCCGGCCGGGGCCGCAGCGGCCAGAACGGCGGCTGGGTTAGGAATTGAAACGCTGATTCTGGAAGCGGAGGAGTTCCCTCGCCCCAAGCCATGCGCGGGCGGGATTTCCGGGGCAGCCTTGAAGGAATTGGGGGAGCCGCTTCCCCCCGGGGTCGCAGGACGGCCGTGCCGGGCCATCCGTCCCCGCTACGGCGACCTGGCGGTGACGGTCTGCCGGGAGGAGACGCTGGTCGAAGTGGTGCATCGGGACCGCTTCGACGCCCACCTGCTTTCCCTGGCCCGGCGGGCCGGCGCCGAGGTGCGTCAGGGCGTTCGCGTGGAGGTGGCGGAGCCAGATCCGGAAGGGGTGGCGCTCCGCACCAGAGAAGGGGTCTGGCGGGCCCGGGTGGTCATCGGCGCTGATGGCGCCCAGAGCAGGGTAGGGCTGGCCGTTCGGCCGCCCTTCGCCCGCCGGGAGGTCGGGGTCTGCCAGGTGGGAGAGCTGCCCCTCAGGCCCTCCGACTACGGGGCCTTCTTCGTCGATGGTCTGGAGGTGTGGTACAACAACCCACTAAAGGGCTATGGCTGGATTTTCCCCCAGGACTCGGGGCTCAACGTGGGGATTGGCAGCGTCGCCCGACACCTGCCTTACCCCCGGCGGGAGTTCTCTGGCTTTCTGGCCCTGGCCGGGCTGCCGGAGCCGAAGCGCGTCAAGGGGGCCGTCTTGCCGCTGGGCGGACGGCCCCGCCTCGGACAGGCCGGGCGAATATTGCTGGCCGGCGATGCCCTTGGGGTGGCTGACCCCTTCACCGGAGAGGGCATCCGCTACGCTTTGATCTCCGGGCGGCTGGCCGGCGAGTGCGCCGCCAGGGCGCTCCATCGCGCCCCTGCCTACCCTGATCTCTCGTCCTACTCCAAGTGCTGTTGGAAGGGCTTCAACCAGGACCTTCGATACGCCTGGTGGTTTGCCCGCCTGTACCTCTCCCTCGGCCAACGCTTGAACCGCCTGGTCTTCCGCCACCCCGGCCTCTTCTCCCGGGTGGCCGACATCATGGCCGGCCAGGGCACCTATCGCCAACTCGTGGGCGAACTGGGACACCGCATTCCGAGCTACTGGGTGTCCGGCCTCGTCAACCGAAACCCGGCCTCCGGGCAAAGAGCCCGCTCGGCAACCCCTAGCGCCAGACACCCGGGAAGAGAGTGAAGACGATCAGCAGAACGGTGAGGAGATTGACGAAGCCCACTGTGATCCAGGTGATGGCGTTGTAGACCGGGCCGTTCACATGCTCGCCCATCAGCCGCCGGTTGTTGACCAGTCTGAGCTGGAAGATCATAATGATCGGCACGAGGATGCCGCACACGATCTGAGCGAAGAGCATCAGTTTGACGAGAGACAGGCCCGGGATCAGCACGACGGCCATCCCGAAGATCATCAGGAAGGTGAATAGGCTGAAGAAGACTGGGGCTTCATCGAACCTCCGGCTGACGCTGGACTCCCACCCGAAGGCTTCGCAAATGGCGTAGGCGGTGGACAGCGGCAGGATGGAGGCGGCCAACACCGACGCCCCCAGCAGACCTGTGGCGAAGAGGATGGTGGCGTAGTTGCCGGCCAGCGGACGGAGCGCCAGGGCGGCGTCTTTGGCCGTTTCGACCAAGATCCCGGCCCGATGGAGGGTGGCGGCGGTCGAGACGATGATAAAAAAGGAGACGAAATCGGTGACGAAGGCCCCGAATAGGACATCCAAGCGCGTCCAGCGGTAATCCTTGGCCGAAATGCCCTTGTCCACGACCGACGACTGCAGGTAGAACTGCATCCACGGGGTGATCGTGGTGCCGATCAGTCCGATGAAGAGGGTGACGAACCGCGGTTCCCAGCGGAAGGTGGGGACGAAGAGCGAGCGCAGAACCACCGGCCACGCCGGGCGGGCCAGGAAGCCGGAGACGATGTAGGTAGCGAAGACGAGCGAAAGCGCCAGAAAGAACTTCTCCAACTGCCGGTAGGACCCCTTCACCACTGCCAACCAAAGGAGCACACCTGCCACTGGAACGGCTACGTAGCGGGAGACGCCGAAGATCTCCATCGCTGCAGCGATGCCAGCGAATTCGGAGGCGGTGGTGGCCATGTTGGAGAGGAGCAAAGTGAGCATCGCCACCACGGTCCACTTGACCCCGAATTCCTCCCGGATCAGGTCGGAGAGGCCCTTGCCGGTGACCGCGCCCATGCGGGCCGACATCTCCTGGACGATCCCGAGCGAGATCGTGATGAGGAGCAACCCCCACAGCATCTCGTAGCCGTAGGCGGCGCCGACCGAGGCGTAAGTGGTGATGCCGCCGGCGTCGTTGTCGGCGTTGGCGGTGACCAGACCCGGGCCGATCACGGCCAGGGCGATGGCCAAGCTCTGCAGATGGCGGTTCTGTTGCAGACGCTTCCAAAGGCTGGCCACGGTCCGCCTCCTTCAGGCCCGGCGCCCCGGTTTCCGCCGGTCGGCCAGGTACACGTCGTCCACCACGTCATGGATCAGGTCCATCCCGAGGAGGTGCTGTTCCGCATCGACCACCGGGACGGCCCAGAGATCGTATTTGGTCATCACCTCGGCCACTTCGTTCTTATGGGCGTCCTCCTTCACGAAGAGCACATGGGGATCCATGATCGCCCAGAGCGGCTGATCGGGTTCGGCCACCACCAGGTCGCGCAGGGAGACGACGCCGATCAGATGCTCCTCCGTGTCGACAACGTAGAGGTAATAGGCCGAGTCCGGGTCCGGTTTCAGCCGGCGCAGCTCGTCGATGGTCTCGCCGGCGGTCAGGTCCTCCCGGAAGGAAAGCACGTCGGTGGTCATAAGGCGCCCGGCGGTGTCCTCCTCGTATTCGAGGAGCTCCCGGACGTCCTCCGCCTCTTCGTCCTCCATCTGTTCGAGAAGTTCCTGGGCCCGCCGTTCCGGCAGCTCGCCTAGGATGTCGGCCGCCTCGTCGGCTGGCATCGACTCCAGAATGTCAGAGGCCTTCTCCCCGTCCAACTGCCCCAGGACGTCCGCTTGCGCCTCTGGTTCCATCTCCTGCAAGGTTTCGGCCGCGAGGCCCACGTCCAGCGCCGACATGACGGCCGCCCGCTCGGGCCGGTTGAGCGCCTCCAGGATGTCGGCCAGGTCGGCCGGGTGGAGTTTGCTCAGCCGCTCATACGGCACGGCCAGTTTGACCTGGTGGGGGGCGCTGGTGACCGGCTCCACGTCCCGCCAGGAGATGAAGGAGTCCTGGATCGGATGAGGAAGCACCTTGTCCAGGTAATGGACGAGGCGCCGCAGGCCGAGCCGCCGGAGAAGCCCGCGCAGGCCCACCTCGACGGCCACCAGCCGCAGCACTCCATTCACCTCGGCCAGCCTGAGATCGTTGATCCGGCGAACCTTCAGCCCGTTGAGATCGACGATTTGCTTGTCGAGGAGGTCCCGCCTCAGGTAGAGCAGATTCTCGGGAAGCGAGCCTTCGTCCACTTCGCTCTTCTGCACCGAAAGGGTGAGGTATTGTCGGACCATCACCTGAATAAGCGACCAGGGGATACGGCGGAGAGCGCCATGCCTCGTCCGAACCTCGAGCGCCACCACCGGGGGGAACTCCTCCCCCGGTTCGACCAGGATGTCGTTAACCCGGCCAAGGCGCTTGCCAAACCGGTCGACGACGGTCTTCTCGAGGAGACGGCTGGCGTGGACCTCTGGCACGATCGCAACTGCCATGCTGCTCACCTCCCGGCAATCGAAAACCCCCGGTTTACACTTTCACCGGGGGCGGAAACCCATGAACCAAGGCGCGGCTCAACCTTTAGCCCACTGACCAAGGTCGGTTCCGGCGGTGGAAGAGTGGCCGATATAGGACGAAGACAAACCATCCACGACTATGACACGGGCTGCCGTCCATCTGCCACCACCACCTTGCGCCGGGCGAAATCTTAGCTCGATATCCTCACGCTCCAACAATAACCTACTACTTAGCCGCAGGGTTGTCAACAGATGCCGCGCGACCCATTGACAGCCAGGCCTGCGGAGAGCCATCTGAGGTTACCGGTCCGCGGGAGGTGGGCGCTACTGTGGGAGCAGTTCCACACAGCGCCAGGCGGTGCGGTCCGCCAACGTGCTCAGGCGCGTTTCAGCGGCGACGAAGAACAGGCGGCGCGGGCCGGCGGCTTCCCGGGGAAAACGGACGGTGATTGTGCTGCCCCTCACCATGACAGGGTAGCGGCTATCCGGGGCGAACCTGTCTCCCTGGAGCGTGTGGGCTACCAGGCGACCCCCGGTAAACTGCAGCCGCAAGTCGTGGCGAGCCGGCGCCTCCTCTACGGAAGCCGGCAGGGCGTGCAGATGCAGGTGGTAGGTCACGATGGCCGAAGGCGGGCGCCGGAGGGTTAAACGGTAGTAGAGGTAATTCCGGTCGGCCCGCAGGGAGATCCGGCGCAGGTCGGCGGCCCCCTCGGCCTCCCGGATCAAGCTGTCTTCGATCGGGTCCAGTACTACTGTCACGGGATTCGACCCAACCCGCGGAACGGGCGGCAACTCCCCGAACAGGTCGTTGGCCCTAGCGAAAGAGGCCAGATAGCGGCGCATGATTCGGACTTGGGAGCGGTACTTCAGGATGGCCCGATACTTGGCTACGGTTTCGGCGGGGGCCAGCGGGAAGGCTTCCCAGCGGGTGTCTAGTGCCATCAACCGGCGAGGCGGGACCAGCTCCAGCCGGGGGTGGTAACCCTTGGGCACCGGCCACTTCCCTCGATGTACCAAGTAGTTGAGCAGCCGGGGAGGATGGCTGAGGAGTAGGGGCCGACCGGTCTGCGGGTCGTCCAGAGCGGCCAGGGCGTAGACGACGAAGTTGTGCGTCCCCCAGTGGTCTGGGTGCAGGTCATTGGGGTGGGGGAGGATGATCGTGTCCGGGTTAAAATCCCGGATCAGCTCGCTGATCTCCTCGAACAGAGCTGCCCCACTGAACGGCGCCCTCTTGACATAGCTGTTGTAATAGGGCGAGTGGTTGAGCCGGGTATAGCGGGAGGTGTAAGGGCGGGACTTGGGCCAGTGATCCTCCCACTCGCGGGCGGTGCCCCGGTCCGGAAAACCGAGGAACGTCACGGCGCTGGCCGGGAGGCCCAACGAGGCGAGCGCAGCCAGCGTCTCCTTCTGGCGGATATAGGCGAAGCGAATGTACTTCTCCGGCGTCACGCGGACCGAGTGAAACTCATCCTCGACCGCCAGGGTAAATCCGTCGCCGTTGGTGACTAGGACCACCCGGACCACGGCGCCCCAGCGGAGCGCCTGTTGGATCAGGCCGCCCGGCCCCAGGACCTCGTCATCGCTATGGGGGGCGAAGATCATGATCCGCTCGCCCCGGCGCACCTTATACGGGGACGGCAGGCTGAACCTGTGCGCCGGGGGAGAAACGTATCTCCACCCCAGCGCTCCGAGCAACACCAGCGCAAGGGTTCCGGCCAGCAGGACCAAGCGGGGGGGCATCCGGGTCAAACGCATACCTCCCAACGGCAGTTTGTCCTTCCGTCGCAGAGGTTACCAGTGCCAACTGCCAACGGAAAAGGGGCGGTCACCCGCCCCCGGAGTATTTCCGTCCCTGCCCGGCAACTCCTTCTAGGAGGTAGTCGGGACCCCGGAGAGGATTCGCTCCATCACCTCCTGCTGTTTGCGGCTGACGGCGTCAAAGTCCATGTGCGGCGCGTAGTGAAGCTCCAGTTCGTCATGAACCTCCTTGGCTCGGTGAAGGTGGTCGACGGCGGTGGTGAAGGCCTCGTCGTAGAAGGCGCGGGCCGTTTCGATCTCCCCACGCAGGGGCACCAACCGGGACTCGGACACGAACTCAGTGGTCTCCACGGTCCAGTCGCCCGCCCGGGCGGGGTAGGGGTGAGGTTCCGCCCCGTTGATCACCGCAGCGTTCAGGGCGGGAATGATGACGTGGTCGATCCGGGAGGGGTCAAGCGTGTCGTGGAAGAGTTCGACGTCGTACCCCCGGAAGACGGCCAGGTCCGCCATGCGCTGGACAATCGTCGTCTTGCCGGTTCCCGGAGGGCCGGTGAGGATGATGCGGTGAGCCAGCGGAGCGAAGAGCGAGGCGAAATGGTGGCGGATCCCGTCATGGGTGATGGCGCTGGCAAACAGGTGGCGTTCCCGGGCCCGGCGGGCGAGGCTCGGACGGTCGAGAAAAAGCTCGTTGGCGAGCCCTTCAGCCAGCCGGTTGAGGCCGGAGTAGTCCACCGCCCCGGAATCCCTGAGCGCGGCCTCCCATTGGTCGTGGAAGGTCTTGGCTGCGGAGAGGTACCCGTAGGCTCGGCGGAAGAGGCGGCCGACCTCCTGCGTGGCGGCCAGAATCGGCTCCCGCTCGGCTCGCAAGGCTTCCTCGTTCCAGTAGTCGCCCAGGTGGATGATGGTGTCTACCGCCCCGGGATACCTCGGGTCAACCACGTGGGGAGCCGTGCCGTCCAGGAGGGCTACCCCAAGCGACGGGGCGACGACGCCATCCAGAGAGTTGTTGTCGGCGGAACAGTGGTGCAACTCAACCAGGAGGCCCTGATCGGTCAGCTGCCGGGCGATGGCCCTCATGAAGCTGGACTTTCCAACTCCCGGGCCGCCCTTGATCACAAAGATGCGGGCGATCTCCGGGCCGGCAACGTAGTCGTAAAACGAATAAAAGCCGAGGGAAGTATTGCCCCCGGGAAAGACGTGACGCTCCATGCTTCTCCCCCTCGCAGGCCCGGAAGCTCCACCCGGGCATGTGTCGGATTATCGTACGGCGGAGTAGGAGGGGGGTGCCAGTCCAGGCAGATTCCGCTCCAGGATCGGTCGGACGCATAAACCCCCCGAACTGGCCATAACTCTCCGAAAAGGGGGTGACCGGCATGCAAGTCCTCGTCTGGCGGCCCCGTCGGGCCACGGCCTGGTCGGCGCTCGGGCTTGTCCTGGCCCTGTCATTCCTGGCGACGGGGCGGGGAGTAGTTCCTCCGCTCCGCCTGGCCGTTCCCGAACCGCTGCTTCCGGCTGCGAGCGACCTCGTCACTGCCTACACCTCCGCCTATCCGGAGGCGCAAGTCGAACTGCTACCGGTAAAAGGGGAAGCGGCCGCCATCGGGTTGGTCCGGGCGAAGGAGGCGGAGGCGGCCCTCCTGCGGGGGGCTATCTCGGCTGGAGGCAAGGCTGCCGGCAAGGCGGGGACGCTGGAGGTCAGACGCCTCAAGGTGGTCCAGGTCGGATGGGAGGCGGCGGTTGCCGTTGCCGGCCCGTTTGCCCCGCCTGGCAATCTGACCGTGGCGCAGGTGGCCACCCTCCTCGGGGGAGAGAAGGTAGTCTGGGAAGCGATTGCTCCGGGAGCCAAGGGGCAGGTCCGCCTGTACTGGCCGGCTGGCAATACCGTCCTGCCGCTCCTGGCAGACTTTCTGGCCGCGCGGGGGCGGCCGCTCAAACCCGGGCGGGTGGTCGGCTGGGAGGCCTTCTGCCAATCCCTGCTGGCCGACCCAGGAGGCCTGGGCTTCGTCCCGGCATCCGCACTCCCACCCGGCCTTCACCCGGTGCCGGTCGAGGGGATCCTGCCCAGCCGGGACAACTTGATGGCTGGCCGTTATCCGCTGGCCCGGCCACTCTTCCTGGCCCTGCCACAGGGGAGGCCGAACAGCGCGCTGCGGCGACTGGTCCGGGAAGCCGAGCAACGGTGGAGGGAGAGCGAGGAGGATCCGGTGACGGTGGCCTTGGCCGGCGATTTCTTGCCGGATGGGCCGGTAGGGGAGGCGGTCAAGCAGCGAGGCCCCGAGTGGCCCTGGGCCAGGGTGGCCCCCTTGACGGCTTCGTGCGACCTGGCGATCTGCAACCTGGAGGCTCCCCTCTCGGAGATCGGTTGGAAGATCAACGAGTACCGTGGCGACCCGGCGGCGGTCAAGGGGCTGCGGCTGGCTGGAATCGACGCCGTGACAGTGGCCAACGACCACATTCTGGACTATGATGATCCGGCGCTCCTGTCGACCCTGGCGTTGCTGGACCGGGAAGGAATCGCTCACGCAGGGGCCGGATCCACGCTGGCCCATGCCCGGCGCCCGGCTGCCTTCCAAATCCGGGGGCTCAAGGTGGCGCTCCTCGCCTACGGCCGTCCCGAATTGGGGCGCTCCCGAACCGGCCGCCGGTGGGCAGCCTCCCCTTGGTCACCGGGGATTGCCCCGGCAGCCGTAGAGGACGTGGTCGAGGATGTACGGCAGGCCCGTCAGGCGGCGGAGGTGGTCCTGGTCGGGCTGCACTGGGGTGACGACCGGGCCGAGCTGCCCCGCCGGGAGGACCGGCTTTTGGCGCAGGCGGCCATCGACGCTGGGGCAGCGGCGGTCTTCGGTTCCGGTCCGGGCCTGGTTCAGGGGATGGAGCTGTATGGCGAAGGAATAATCCTCTACGGACTCGGAAGCCTCGTCCGCCAGGAGGATGACCAGGCGCGGAACCTGGGCATAGTGGCGATCCTCACCCTGAGGGGAGGACGAGTGCAGGGCGTGGAGCTGATCCCGGTCCGGAACGAGGCGGCTCAGCCGGTGATTCTCCAAGGAGCGGAGCGGGCTGCTGCCCTCCGACTGCTCCACGAGCGGACCCAGCGGATGTAGGCCATTTTCCTCCCATCCCCCGCAGGAGAAGCCACCCCGGCGCCGTAATCAGGCGGGGGAGGAGGCATCCCTTTGAGCAGAATTGAGGTTACCGAAGCCAAGACTTTTCTCCAGCACTACCGCTTCTATCGCCTCGCATACCGGCTTTACCGGAATGATCCGAATTGGGTACCGCCGCTGATTGTGGAGCTGTGGCAGGTCCTCTACCCCCGCTATAACGCCCTGCTCCGCCTGGGTCCCCACGCACACCTCCTGGCTTGGCGGGACGGCCGCCTAGTCGGCCGGCTGGGGGTAGGGATTGACCAGAACCTCAACGCCCAGAAGAATCGGCGCGAGGGTTATCTCACGCTGTTCGAGGCGGAGAACGATTATGCGGTGGCCGAGGCCCTCTTCTCCGCCGGGGAGAAATGGTTGGCCGAACGGGGGATGACCGCTTGGACCGGGCCGCAATCGCCCTCCAACGGGGACGACTACCGAGGGCTTTTGATCAGAGGTTTCGACTCGCCCCCGGTCCTCATGAACAGCTACAACCCTCCGTACTACCAGGAGTTCTTCGAACGATACGGCTTCCAGAAACAGTTCGACCGCTTGGCCTTCCGGATCGATCTTTCTCAAGGCGAGCCCGAGCGCTTGATCCGGTTGGTCGAGACGGTTCAGCGGCGTTATGGTTTCCACATCGACCCGGTCGACCTCAAGCGCATCCACGAGGAGTTTGCCGACATCAAGGTCATCTGCGACCGCTCCTGGCCCGAGGAGTGGCCGGACATGATTCCGCCGACCATGGAGGAGATTCAGGCCGAGGCGGACCGTCTGCTGCCCCTGGTCGAACCTGACCTCGTGAACATCGCCCGGACCGACGATGGCCGGCCGATCGGCTTCTCGGTGACGCTTCCCGACTACAACCAAGTGCTGAAGAAGATGAACGGGCGGATTCTACCCTTCGGTTGGCTGACCTTCCTGCGGCAGCGCAAAAGGATTGACGCCGGGCGCATCTTCATCTTGATGGTGGACAAAGAGTGGCACCACAAAGGCGTTTCCGCCGCCCTTTATCACGCCAATTACCAGGCGGCCCTCCGGCGCGGCTGGAAGTGGGGCGAAGGCGGGACGGTCCACGAGTTCAATCGGAAGATGGTCCAGGACGCCGAGGGAGCCGGCGGCCAACTCTACAAGGTCTACCGGGTTTACCGCAAGGAGATTTCGGCCCCCTGAGGCCAGGCCTCAGACCTCTCTCCTACCACCAAGCGCAAGCGGGGCGAATAGCCTGTAACCGGGGTGGAGCGCGTGGAGCAAGGCGTGCCCGAACAGCGGTCGCTCTATGACCTGCTTCTGGCCAACCGGCCTGGGCTTACCACCCCGGAAATCTTCGCCATCCACCGGGGGATTGACGTGGTCTTGGGATTGTTGCTGATTGCCAACCTCCTGCGAACCACCGGGGTTTACTTTGGCGAGAACGGAGGCATGTCGTTCTCCATTTCCGGCCCGCTCATCACCCGCCCGCTCTTGGAGGCCATTTTCGGTCCGTCCCGGGGCGCCACCCTCGAACTGGGGTCAGAAAGGGGGAGCGGAAGTGCCTGACCGTCTTCCCGTCGCTCCAGGTGCTCTGCCCTCAGGCGGTTTTGCTCCTGCAACTCCCGTCGGAGTGGCGCTGTTTTTCACGATGGTCCTTGTCGCCCTGTTCTACTTCACCACGCCTGTTCCAGGGCTGCGGGTGGGCCGTACTCTGGCCATCTTCGGCCAACGCTCGGGGGCGGGGGTTGGGAGAAGTAGACCGTGATCCCCCGCAGGAGAGCCAAAGCCACTTCTTGCCGGTAGGACCCGCTGTTCAGCAGCCGCCGCTCTTCCGGGTGCGAGAGGAAGCCCATTTCCACCAGCACCGACGGGATTTTCGTACACCTCAACAGGTAAAAATCGGCCGCCCCGACCCGGCGGTAGTTGCCTGGCCGAAGGCGGAGAAGTTCGGCCTGGAGCGCCTGGGCTAGCCGCCGCCCCTCAATGGAGGAGGGATGATAGAAGACCTGCCCGTATTCGCAAGAGGAGTCGGCATGGGCGTCCACATGGAGGCTCAAGAGTATTTCCGCCCCGTTCCCCTCGGCGATGGCGGCTCGCCGCCGCAGCTCTGCCCGATCCGGCAAGTCGCTTTCCCAATCGTCGGTCCGGGTAAGGATCGCTCGCCCCCCGGCTTGTTTGACGAGCCTCCCCAGTCGCCTTGCCACATCCAGGGTGATCTCCTTTTCTGCCAGGGCGCTGGCCGGATGGGTGGCTCCGCTGTCGATCCCGCCATGCCCCGGGTCAATGGCGATGATGTGACCGGTGAGCGGCCTGGTAGCGGCAGTGCGATAGCCAATGGCGGCCAGGGCTCCGCCGACGAACCCGGCGCCGGTCAGGACCAGGGCTAGCGCGGCGGCCAGCTTCCGCCGGGCGAGGACGAGGATGACCAGAGGAGTCCTGACTTGCTGACGGACTTCCAAGGCGCTCCCTTCCTTCCGGATGGGGTCGGTAGAGGGTATGCGCCTGGTAAGCCCGGTATTTCGCCTCTACGGTCAAGGAGCGAGGGAAACGTAGGGACTCCCGGCCACGGAGAAACGCCATGGCCGGTCGGCCCACTCGCCGGCGTAGGCCACTCCAATGCGGGGTGAGGCGACGATCTTCTCCGGCAGAACCGGCTGCCCCTCCTCAAGAAATAGTCGGTCCCCGGTGAGGTCTATGCCGTAATGCGTCATGTCGATGCCGAGAGCGGCAGCCAGCTTTCCTGGTCCGTTGGTGAGGCGGATCAGATCGCGCTCCGTCTTGACGGGCAGCCGGCGCCGAAGGGCCATGAGTTCGATCCCTTCCAGGGGTTCCACGGCCCGAACGAGGACTGCCTCCGGCTCACCTTCCCCGGCGGCCACCACGTTGAAACAATAGTGCATCCCATAGACGAAAAAGACGTACGCCCGGCCGGGAGGGCCGAACATGACCCGGGTGCGCCGGGTGGGCCGTCCACCGTAGGAGTGGGCAGCGCGATCGAGGGGACCGACGTAAGCCTCCACCTCCACGATAATCCCGCTCGTCCGCCCCTCCGGGGCATGGTGCACCAGGATCCGGCCGAGGAGATCGGGGGCCAGATCGAGCGCCCGCCGTTCATAAAAGCTCCGGGGGAGCTTGCGTCTGGAACCGGGGGTGCACTTGCTGGTTGGATTCACCGGCGTTCCCTCCGCTTAACCGCTATACTTCGTGAGGAGGGGGCAAATCCCTGTGAGTTCGCGGATCTTGGAAGGAACGACCTACTGGACGGCGAATAGAACCTTATCACGCACTCCCAGGAGGGATAGACGTGGCCGATTCTGGGGTCAGTTCCCGCTTGCGGCTTGGGCGAGGCGGTTGCCTGCTTGCCCTGACCGTGGTGCTCGTCGTGGCTGGACGACTCCCGGTTATGGCGGAGCCCAACGCCAAGCCTGCCACGGTCGACGTCCTGGTTACGACCGGCGAGACCATGCTGACAGGGACCCTGGAAGAGGCCCATTTCTCCCTGGAGACGTTGGGGACGGTTCTCCAACTACCGCTGGGCTTCGTCTCTACTTTGACACGACTGGATAGTGGACAGGTTCGCTTGGAGCTGATCAACCGAGACGTGGTGACCGGCACCCTGCGCAATCGGGTGCTTGTCTTTTCCACACCGTCAGCGAGGATGACCATCCCGGCTGACAAAGTGAAGGCATTGACGCTGCAACCCCGGCAAGCGCCGCCTGAGGCGACAGACAGCCTGCTGGTCTCCCTGAAGAACGGTGACGCGGTGACCTGGATGCTCGTTCCGACCGAGCCGGTGGTTCTTTCGTTGGAGACCTCCTTCAGCGACCCGATCCGCCTCCAGCTCGACCGCGTGAAGGAGATTTCCCTGAAGGACGGGGCGCCGGACGTGGTCGAGCTACGCAACGGTGATGTGCTCTACGGCCGCCTCCAAGACTCTCTTTTGCGGGTCAGGACGTACTACCAGCCGTTAGAGGTCCCGCGGGCCGAGGTCGCCAGTGTTGTTTTCCTGAATAAGTCGGAGACGAAGGCCCGCTTTACCGGAACTCCCGTGACGGGCCCGGCGGACTCCGCACCGGCTCTTCCCGCGGCGCCGCCGGCTGCCGGGCAGACCAGCCGCCTCTTGTCTGCCACCACCCTGGTCGTCGAGAGGGCCGAACCCTTGGCTGACCCTCGCGTAGAGGACGCCCACCAACCGTTTTCAGGCTACTGTTACAGCTCTGCCGGCGCTCTGGCGGTGGCGGTCGGTGTGCCCGGGGTTCAGGGGGAAAAGACCGGCCGGGAAATCTGGATCTATCGAAACGGCAAGCGCGTGGTGATCAGCGCCCCTGGTGAGGCCTCGTCACCTGCCTGGAGTCCGGACGGACAACGCTTGGCTTACGATTTCCGCCCGGCCGGCTCCTCTACGTCGGAGATCTGGGTCAGCGCGGTCGACGGGTCGTCCCGCCGCCAGCTCTCGCGGGACGGAGCGGGCTCCCACTCAAGCCTCGCTTGGTCGCCGGACGGGAAGCGCCTGGCGTACGTCACGCGGGACTATCATACCGGAACCAACGGGGTATGGGTTACCAATCTCGACGGTGGTTCGCCGGCCCTGCTCCTCTCGAGCGATTCGGACTACTTTTCCGATCTCGGTTGGTCGCCCGACGGGCGCAAGCTCTTGGTCGTGAGCGGGGTGCCGGGGGTCAATCCCCACTCCAGCCTGAAGCTCATCGACGTGGTGGGCAAGGCGGTGGTGGACCTCCTGCCTGAAGGGAAGAAGGCGAGAGTCCACGATCATCCCCGCTGGTCGCCGGATGGCCGGCAGATCGCCTTTTCTTCCGACCGCAGTGGCTCTCGCCAGATCTGGCTCGTTCGCGCGGACGGCAGCGACTTGCGCTGCCTTACCAGCGGCGAGGAGCCGAAGGACTTCCCGCTTTGGTCGCCCGATGGGCGGGTGATCATGTACTGGGCGGGGCGCAATGGTCTGGGGAACCTGTGGTTGGTCAACGCGGCGGGGGGAGAAAGCATCCGGCTAACCTCGAGCGGACGGATTACCGGGCGGGCGGACTGGTCGCCCGATGGCAAGCGCATGGTCTTCACCACGCGTGAGAAAGGCCTGCAGCTTTGGACGGCTAACCTGGTGGCCAGATAGACTACGTCATCCGCGGGTAGGGGGAACCTGCATGAAGAGGACGAGGCGCACGTTCGGTATGGCCGCGGGACTGGGGCTGGCCCTGGCGATTGCGATATGTGGCTCCGTCTGGGCGGCGGCCGGTATGATCGAGACCACGGCCGGCGAAACCCTTGAGGGACAGTTGGCGGAGCAGTTTGTCCTGCTCGACAGCCCAATCGTGGGGCAGCTCACTCTAGCGGCTAACCTTGTGACGCGGGTCACCATCTCGCCCGGGCGGGTAGAGTTGGTTGGGGGAGATGTCCTTTCCGGAACTATCCGCAACGAGCAACTCCACTTCACCACGGAGTTTGCCTCGGTCGCTATTCGCACCGACAAAGTGAAGAGCCTCGTGGTGAAAGACGTGACCCCGCCGGCAGCGGCGCCTGGCGGGGTGGAGGTCCGACTCCGCAACGGAGATCAGGTTCGGGGCGCCCTGACCTTCGACAAGGTAACCCGGCCCAGCGTAGGGGTCTTGACCAGCTACGCCGGGACAGTGAACGTGGACCTGGGGGAGATTGCCGACATTCAATCAAGCGGAGACCAGTACCTCGTCACGATGTGCGACGGCTCCCGCCTTACCGGCGCCATCACCAACGCCTTTTTCGTCCTGCGGACCGCTTATGGAGAGTTGATCCTCCCGCGGACGGCCATCGCCAGTTTCAGCTTCCCGAAGGCCAAGAAGTAACCCCAGGCGACGGTCGCGGGAGGCGCACGAGTTCCACCTCGCCGGCCACGGCGAGGTGGTCGCCTTTTACGATCAGCGCACCGCTCACCCCGGGAACCGTGAGGGCCCAGTCGGCCGCTGCCTGCAGGTCAGCCTGGCGCTGTACCCGATTGCCGGCGCCGGTGGCGACGGCGTCGGCCAGGGCGGCGTCTCGGGCGATGATCACGGCTGCATCGGCGGTCCCCAGGCTGAGGGAGGGGCCGACCGTTCCGGCGGAGGTGCAGACACCGGTGGGGAGACTCGCCGGATCCAGGCGGAGACCGAGAAGGCCAGTGAAGGGGGACTCGCCGGCGAAGACCGCTACGGTCAACACGCGCGGTGAGGCCAGATAAAGGTCTCCTCCATTCTCGACCACCACCTCGGGCGCAAGTTCGTGCAGCCGCTCGCCAACCTCGGCCGCGATGGCTCCGGCCACCGCCGCCATGGGCCCCACTCCGGCCGCCTCGGCCGCCCGGCTCATCCGCTGGACCAGCGGCGGAGCGTGGGGCGGCACCGGATGAGGGGTGAGAGCCGTCCGGAAGGTTGGGTCAAGCAACAGGTATGCCTCAAGCTTTCGCCTTGCCTGCCGGACCAGCCGCTCTGCTTCTTGACGCAGGGCTGCTGGGTCGAGGGAGAAGGAACCAACCATCTGGGCCGGGGAGGGTGATGCCCCCAGGCGCACAAGGAGGTCGGTTTGCCCGACTTTGACCTCGAAGGTGACGAGGTCCGGGGCCTGCGCCACCCAGGTGCGATAGGTCCGCTGGACATAGGACCGTGGGCCGGCCATCTCAGAAGGAGACCCGGAGGATCCCCAGCGGACAGGCGGTCACGCACTGTTCACAAACGATACACTTGTTCTGATCAAAGGAGAGCTGCCAACTCTGGGGATTGAGGGTCAGCGCCTGAGGACGGCAGACGGCCGTGCAAGCCCCGCAGTGAATGCACTCCGCTTCATTCCAGGTGATCTCCCGGGTGAGCGGTTCGACCTTGGCCCCCTGTTCCCGCAGGAAAGCAAGACCCTGCTCCAGTCGCTCTTCCGTCGAGTTGCCGATTTCCAAGACCAGTTTCCCTTCCTCCTCGGGGGAGATGCGGGCAAAGAGGATGTTAATCACCAGATCGAAGTCCTGGACCAGGTGGTAGGTGAGAGGTTTCTCGGCCAGCCCAGCGGGAAACGTGATAACGACGCGCTTCTTGACCACCTTCATTCCTCCTCTGCCGCCTGGCGCAGGACCAGGGGACGGTACGGGGTGGCGGTGGAGAGCGGCTGGACTGGCGGGTTCAGGGCAAAGCGCCCAGCCCGCACCTCGTCCCGGAGCAGAGCGGCGATCTCTCGCGCTTTCGCCAGGCTGCTCAAGGGGGCGGTGGGGACGCGCCGCCCCTGCAGCTCGACAGTGCCGCTCCGTAGCTCGGCGTAGCTCACCTGAGCCAGCGCCGGGCGGGACCTGGCCGGGACCCCGTAGTCGTAGATACTGGTCAGGATGTCCTTGTCCCGCACGGCCAACTGGGCAGCCAGGTCACGGTCCAGCACTGGGATGGGCAGCCCAACCCCGACGTAGAGGGTCACCCCGTAGCGGTGGAAGACCGCGGCGCGGAGCCAGGATCTATCCATCTCCTTGAGGTTGCCGATCAGCGCCAGGGTTCCTGCCCCGCCCAGCGGAATTCCTTGCCCTGTCCGCGGGGCTCCGGGGTTATGCTGCGTTCCCTCCCAGGCCACATAGCCCTGAGCCCCGCCGAGGAAGACCCGGGTGCCGATACCGATGGTCCGGTAATAGGGATCGTTCAAGAGCGGGCTGAGCTGGCCGGCTGTGGAGTAGGTGACGTTGCCGTACCTGGGCAGGAGAGTTCCCATGTAGGTGTGGATCGTCCGGTCGGAGCCGTTAGTCGCCGCTCCATAGTTCTGGTAGGCGTTGCGGGGATTGAACAGATAGGCCTGGTTCAGGTCTGCCAGGCCGACCCACGTCTCCACTTGCCGACGCGGGTAGCAGTCGGTTCCCACGGAAGTGGCCCGCAGGCGCACCCGCTTCCCGCAGACCAGCTCTTCAATCACGTGAGCCCCGCCATAGTTTGGGTTCTGTTCGGATTGCTCGGTGGCTCCCAGATAGGCGTCGACCGCCGCCAGGCCGCCGTAGGCCGGAACGCCGTTCAGCGTGACCCGGCTCATCTTGATCGGCGGGTCGGCGTGGCCGAAGTTGAGAAACGCGCCGGACGAACACATCGCCCCAAAGGTGGCGGTGGTGACGACGTCCACCTTTGCGCCGGCCGTGTCGATCCCTTGCTCGTCAACAGCCTGCAAGAACTCCTCCTTGGTGAGCACCACGGCTTTCCCTTGCTTAATCCGGCTGTTGATCTCCTCGTAACTCTTGGGCATGGAGTTCCCTCCTGTCTGGTCCCGGTTGCCGGGTGTAAAGAAAGCGCCCGCTCCATCGAGAGGAAGGGCGCTGTCCAACAGCATCTCTCATCTCTCAGGAGCTGTCTCCTGCAGGATTTGGCACCGCACGGCCAGACCGCCGGTTGCCGAGGTTTCATCGGGCCAGTCCCTCCGCCTCTCGCGATGAGATTTCATCTGAAGTTTGTTGACGCCAATGTACCATCCCGCCCTGGTGTTCGTCAACCCTTGTTTTGCCGACCGCCACGTCGAGGCGGGTCTTGCCGGTGGGGGCAGGGCGTAGGATTTGCTGGACGGCCGGAGAAAGCTAGAACGGCGGGAAGTGAGAGAATGACCTGGACGGAGCAGATCGAGCGATTGCTGGCCACCCTGCCGGGACGGGTCTCTCTGACGATTGAAACCGTTCCAAAGAAGGGGCCAGGTGAGATGCGCTTCAGCCGGGCAGCGGAGGCGGTGCATCCGGCGGCCAGTCTGATTAAGCTGCCCATCCTGCTGGCCGTTCTGGAGGCAGCGGAACAGGGCGAACTGGCCATGGACCAGGTGATACCGGTAGGGGGTGAAGGGACGGGCGGCGCTGGGGTGGTAGAACACTTCCGTCCGGGGACCCGGCTCACCCTTGCTGACCTACTCTTCTGCATGGTGGCGGTCAGCGACAACGCCGCCACCAACCATGTGTTGGACCTGTGTGGGTTCGCCCGGGTGAACACCTGGTCCGAGCAGATGGGGTTCACGCATACCAGGTTGCGGCGGCATATGATGGACGCCGCCGCCCGGGCGGCCGGGCAGGAGAACACCACCACGGCGGCCGACATGCACCGGCTCCTCCGGGAGATTCTTCGCCCGGACCGGTTGTCGCCAGCGGTTGCCGCCAAGGCTCGGCGGCTGCTGGCCGCCCAGCAGGTGAAGCTGGGTTGGGCCCTTTTCCTGCCGGAGGAGCGGTTAGCTCACAAGACAGGAGACTTGGAGGACGTCTTCCACGACGCTGGCCTGCTCGATACGGGCGGGCCGGTTACCGTCATCTATACCTTCCTCTCTTCAGGGGTGCCAGACGTCGGTGAGGCCGCGGTAGTGGCCGGCCGGGTTGGTCAGACGGTGGCGGAGTGGGCGGCCTCGCTGGCAAGGGGGGAAGGGAGCAAATGAGGATTGTCGCGGCGACCGTTCATCCGGTTCGCCTCCCGAAGCGCACGACCTTTCAGGTGACCTACGCCACCCGAACTGCCTGCCGCAGCGCACTATTGCGCCTGGAGACAGATGACGGCCGGGTGGGGTGGGGCGAGGCCGTGCCGGTGGCGGAAGTGACGGGGGAGCGGCGGCCGGAGGCCTACGAACAGTTGGCTCGGTTTGCCCGGGAACACCTGGTTGGTGTGGATCCTTTGGCCCAGGAGGAGCTGCGCCTCCTCCTGCGGGAAAACCTAGCCGCTTGGCCGTCCGCCCGGTGCGCAGTGGATACCGCTCTGTGGGACCTGCGCGGGCAGGTTCTGGGCCTTTCCGTGAGGCAGCTGCTCGGCGGCCTTCGGACCTCCTTCCGGGCCAGTTGCAGCCTGGGAATCAAGGACACGGCGGCGACCCTCGCCGAGGTCCGGCGACTGCTCGCAGCCGGCTTCCGGGACATCAAGCTCAAAGTGGGACTCGACCGGGAGGCGGACGAGGCTCGCGTCAAAGCCATCCGGGCCGAGCTGGGACGGGATTTCCGCCTCTACCTCGACGCCAATCAGGGCTACACGCCCCCGGAGGCGATCAACTTCCTCGAGGCGGTGGCGGATCAGGATGTGGAGCTGGTCGAGCAGCCAGTGGCGGCGGACGATTTGGCGGGCCTCGCCGAGGTGACCCGGCAAAGCCCCATTCGGGTGGTGGCCGATGAGGCGATCAAGGGGCCGGAGAGCCTAATCCCGCTCATTTCCCGCAAGGCGGCCCATCTGGTCAACATCAAGCTGCAGAAGTGCGGCGGACCCTCCGAGGCGGAGACCCTGGTCCGCCTGGCCGAGGCGGCAGGGCTGGGGGCGATGGTGGGCTGCATGATCGAGAGCCGGGTTGGTATCACAGCCGGTCTATCCGTCGCCCTGGCGTTGGGCAACGTGCACTACATCGATTTAGACGGGGCTTTTGATCTAGTCGACGACCTGGTAGCGGAGGGCGGAGCGCAGTTTGACGCTGGTCGACAGTTCTTGGCGGAGGGTCCAGGGCTGGGGCTACTGGTGGACGAGGAAAAGCTTGCCCGCTACCGGGACGAGGCGCCGGAGGAGGAACGCTGATGGCGAAGAGGGCAGAACTGGCCGTTGGGACCGCAGTATTCGTTCGACAGGGGCTCCTCAGCCTCCACCGGGTGCCCGGCGAAGCAGCAGAGGTGGTCACGCAGGCTCGGCTCGGCGAGGCGGCCGAGGTTCGGACAGCCGGCGGGGCCCGGGCGGAGGGTTGGGTCGAGGTGGTGATGCGCCACGACGGATACCGCGGCTGGGCGAGGGCGGACGGTCTGGCGGAGGGGCTTTGGCCGGAACCGGAGACGCCGGTAGTCTCAGTCCGGCAACTTTTCGCCAATCTTTACGCTGCGCCCAAGATTCAGGCGCCGCTAATCCTTACGGCGCCGCTTGGCACCCCTCTGCCGCTCCTCGGTCCAGGCAGCGAAGGCTGGTGGAGGGTTGGCTTACCGGAGGGGCGGGAGGCATTCGTGCAAGGGGGGGACGTTTGCCGGGGGAGCGAGGCCTGGGCTTGGCAGAGTCTCCCTCAACTCCGGCAGAGCTTGGTCCGGGTGGCTCGCCAGCTCTTGGGGTTGCCGTACCGGTGGGGCGGGACTACCCCTTGGGGTTTAGATTGCTCTGGGTTAGTCCAATTGGTCTACCGGCTACACGGGCTCGACCTGCCCCGGGACGCCTCCGACCAGGCCAAGGACGGACGCACGATCCGAGTCGACCGGGATGACCTCCAACCGGGAGACCTGCTCTTCTTTGCCAACTACGGCCACGTCGGGTTGGCCATCTCCCACTGGGAGTTCCTTCATGCCACCACCCACCAAACGCCGGTCGTCCAGGTGAGCGAAGTGGACGACCCGTATTGGGCTGAGCGGCGTGACGAGGTCAGGCGGCTAACCGTGACCGGCTGACCTCGGCGGCTGGGCGGAAAGCACAGGCTGCGGGAGATCGGCATACGGTGTAGCCAAATGGGAGGTGGTCCGTTTGGCTAACGAGCCCTTGATCCTGCGGCCTGGAGATGTCATTCCGCCAGTCGGCAACCTGCAGGAGCAGTTGAACTCCGTCATCTACGCCGGCTTGACAGTGGACAACATCTTTGGCCCGGCCACGGAAGGGGCGGTACGGGAGTTCCAACGCCGGTCGGGCCTGCCGGTGACCGGTGTCGTAGACGAGTCGACCTGGCGCCGGCTTTTCCTTGGGCAGCCGCTACCGGCCGAGGTGGTGGGGAAGGATCCGCCCCAGGAGTTCCCTGCCATCGGCGGTTACAGCATCGAAGTCAACTTGGCTGCCCGAACGCTTACCCTTTTCCGCAACGGGGTCTGGCAGGCCAGTTTCCCAGTAGCCATCGGAAAACCTGCAACTCCCAGCCCCGTCGGCAACTTCACCATTCTGAACAAGGCCTGGGAGCCGGGGGGAGTCTTCGGAACCCGCTGGCTCGGGGTGACGGAGAACGGAATCGGCATCCACGGTACCGACGCTCCCGCCTCTATCGGGCTCGCCGTCTCGAACGGCTGCATCCGCATGTATAACCAGGACATCGAGTCGTTCTTTGGTGCGGTCAACGTGGGCGACCCTGTGCGGATCGTGGCGGGCGCGGCAATGCCAGGGAATACATATACAGTCCAGCCGGGCGATACCCTTTACTTGATTGCGCAGCGCTTCGGCCTCAGCGTCGAGGAGCTCCGGAGGGCGAACAACCTTACTTCTGACATAATCTACCCGGGTCAAGTCCTCTTCATCCCGGGAGCAGCTCCTCCTTCGCCTCCACCCCCACCGCCCGGGCCGGCGCCGACGCCGGGCCCGGGGACCATGCTCTACACGGTGAAGCCAGGCGATACGCTCTTCCTGATCGCCCAGCAGTTTAACACGACTCTTGAGGAGCTGCGCCGGTTGAACAACATCCAGGGCGACCTCATCTATCCAGGTCAGACGCTGCTCGTGCCGACCACAGGCCTTCCCGAGACCTATACCGTCCAGCGCGGTGACACGCTCTACTTTATCGCCCAGCGGTTCGGGACCACAGTTGCCGAACTTCGCCGGCTCAACAACCTAACCAGCGACGTCATCTTCCCGGGGCAGGTGTTGCGGTTGCGGTAGCGAGTTTTCTGAGTATGACTTCCCAGGGTTCAGACTATCAACCGTGGACCACCTCCGTCCCGGAAGATCTTCGGAACCACTTGGCCCTGGTGGACTGCTTCCTGCGTCAGGGGCGAGCCGCTGGGGTCTGTTTATCTATCGGCCTATTGCTTCTGTCGCGGGGGCGGTTCGACTCAGCGACCTTTTGGTATTCTGCCACCGCCCTTGCCTATCTGATCTGGCAGGCCCTTAATCCTCCGGAACGGGGCGCTCCTCACCCAACGCGGCTCCAGCATTTCACGATGGCCGGCGAGTTCTACTGATCGCCGCCTTTCTTTACCTTTCCGGCAACCTCGCGTCGCACCTGAACCTCATCCTGACTCTGCCTGCCGTGGCGTACGCCGCTCGCTACGGAAAGCCTGCGGCTTTGCCTATCGCTGTGGGGACGGTTGGCGCCACCCTTATTCTCATGGCCGGTCGGTTCTCCTCCCTGAGCCTGGTCGAAGGCACCTACCGGGTGGTCGAAGCGGGGGTGATCCTGGCTTTGAGCCATCTCGCCGGTCGCTCCTACACGCATTTTCCGCCTTGCCTGGTCACTGACGGATTCAGTAAACCGCTCCTCCTTGCTGCTTGAAGTTGCACATTACGTCAATAAGAGCCGGGCTCTTTACGAAACCCTCCAGAATGCCGCCGAGCAGATCCGGCGCCTTTTTGGCTACCGGCCGGCCTTCTTCCTCTACGACGCCGCGCGGGGCGACCTGTTCCTGAAGGTTACCCAGATTTTCTCCCCTGACGAAGTGCCGCGGATACGCTTCTCTCCCCAGGGCACGCTGTTTCAGGAAGTGATAACACCCGGATGCCGGTGGTGGTCACCGATGTGGCGAACCACCCGCGTCTACCGGAGGTGGTGCGCGGGCGGGTAAGGCAGAAGATCGCGGCGATTATTCCGCTTGAACACAACGGGGAGTTTCTCGGCACCATGAACATCGGCAAGCAGAACGACCCGACGCCTTTCACCGAGGAAGAGATGGACCTACTGACGGCGATTGCTGGTCTGCTGGGTCAAGCTGTCTATAACGCCCGCCGCCATGAGGAGGCGAAGCGGCTCTCAGTGGTGGACGAGCTGACTGGCCTGTACAACCATCGCTTCTTTCAGGCTGAGCTGGAGAAGCGGCTGCAGCAGTGTCGACAGACCGGACGCCCACTCACCCTGGTCATGCTTGACCTGGACAACTTCAAGGCCTACAACGATCTTTTCGGCCATCTTCAAGGGGACGAGGCCTTACGGCGGATCGGAGCGCTGCTTGCAGCCCACTTTCCCCCGGACAAGGAAGGACAAGGGTTCGCCGCCCGATGTGGCGGTGAGGAGTTCGCCCTGGTCCTGCTGCTCAACAGGGAAGAGGCCTGGCGCCGCTGTGAGGAGGTAAGGGAGGTGATCGCCTCTTATCCCTTCCCAGGGTGCGGGGCTCTGGAGGGTGGGCGACTCACGGTTTCACTCGGGGCTGCCGTCTTTCCCAATCAGGCGGAGGAACGGGGAGCCCTGATTGCCGCCGCCGATACCGCACTTTATCGGGCCAAACATCTGGGCAAGAACCGAACAGAGTTTTACACCTCGATTCTGGATGCCATCGAAACCGACGTCTTGGAGGAGTCGGAGATCGGGTTGATCCGGACCATTAAGCCACTGGTCAGCGTGATTAACGGGAAAGACAACTATACCTACGGCCATTCGGAAAGGGTGGTCGAGCACGCCATGGCCCTCGGGAAGCTTCTTGGGCTGAGCCCCCGGGAGCTGCAGTTCCTCTCTTATGCCGCGTTCCTTCACGACCTGGGGAAGCTCGAGATCAACCGAGAACTCCTGAACAAGACCGAACCTCTAACCCCGGCCGAATGGCGAACCTTGCAGCAGCACCCCGTGTGGGGTGCGGAGATGGTTGGCCGCATCGCCTCGCTCCCGAGATCGCCGCACATGCCGGGACGCAGTTCGATCCGGCAATCGCGAGGACCTTCTGCGCCTACCTGGAGAAAGCTTCGCCCAGCGTCCTCACGGCGTAGATGCTATGCGAAGTGCAGAAAGAGGCTATCCTGCAACAGGAAGCCTCTTTTCCGTGAAGAGGGTGTCTTCGGGTCTTTCTAGTAGCGGTTTCGCGGCTGGAAGCAGTCGCTGCAGTAGACGGGCTTGCCGGCAGTCGGCTGAAACGGGACCAGCGCGGTGGCTCCGCAGCGGGCACAAACAGCCTCGTACATCTGCCGCTCACCGCCCCGACCGTGGGAAGAAGAATTGCGGTTCTGCTTCCGGGCCGCCCGGCACTCGGGGCACCGGGAGGGTTCGTTAGTAAACCCCTTGGTGGCGAAAAACTCCTGCTCACCTGCGGTGAATGTGAATTCCTGCCCGCAGTCGCGACACACCAGCGTCTTGTCTTCGTACACTTGGATACATCTCCTCTTTGCCCAATGGGCCGATTTCGTCTTCGATAGCAGGGCTTGGAGCGAGATGTTAGCCTTGGACGAACCGCCGCCGTTGTCGCGAACCGCACCCTTTGATCGCCAGACAATTAACTATACCATGTGTCGGCCGAATTGGCTAGCGTCTCGAAAGAACTGAAGGTACTGACACTCCAGGCGGCCGTTGTAGAGCTTGCGCGCCCGATCTGCTTGGCGGCCGAAAAGGCGTTCGAACGCCGGGTGGGCGGTGAGAACGAAGAAGGACCAGCCGGGGGCGGCCTGGGAGAGCCGTCCCAGGACCTGGTAGAGCGCCTCCGCTTCGGCTACCTCACCCAGCCGCTCGCCGTAGGGCGGGTTGCAGACAACGAAGCCGGGGCCGGGCGGGAGGCGGAGTTCGGCCATGTCCTGGACGGCGAAGGCGAGATCGGTGGCAACACCGGCCTCCTCGGCATGCCTGCGGGCCAGCCCCACGGCCCCTGGATGGAGGTCATAGCCTTTGATGTCGAGGGCCACCGTCCGGTCGATCAGATCTCGAGCCTCCTCCCGGGCCGTTTGCCAGAGTGCGGGCGGGAGCTGGGGCCAGGCTTCAGCGGTAAAGCATCGGTTTAACCCCGGAGCGATATTCCGCCCGAGGAGAGCGGCCTCGATGGGAATCGTCCCTGAGCCGCAGCAGGGGTCCACGAGCGGACGGTCCGGACGCCACCGGCTGAGCAGGAGAAGTCCCGCCGCCAGCGTCTCTTTCAGCGGCGCGGGGCCCGCTTGCCGGCGGTAGCCGCGCTTATGGAGGCCGGGACCAGTGGTGTCGAGGGTCAAGGTGGCGACGTCCTTGAGCAACGAGACAAAGATCGGATAGGCGGGACCGCATTCCGGGAGGTTCACTTGGTGGGTCTCGCGCCGCAGGTGTTCAACGATGGCCTTTTTGACCACGGACTGGACAGCGGGGACGCTGTGGAGGGCTGAACGGACCGATTTGCCCAAGACCGGGAAGGCGGCATCCCCCGGCAGCCACTCGGCCCACGGCAGAGCCAACGTCCCTTCGAAGAGAGCGTCGAAATCCGGAGCCGGAAAGGTGCCCATCTTCACCAAGACCCGGTCGGCAGCCCTGAGCCACAGATTAGCCCGGGGGATAGCCGAAAGGTCGCCGGTAAACGTTACCCGCCCGTTCTCGACCCGGATCCGGGAGTAGCCGAGCCGCCTCACTTCGCTGGCCACGAGCGACTCCAGCCCGAAGGCTGCCGTGGCGATGAGTTCAGCCTGCCGTTCCATGCTGCTACCCTTTCGCTGCGAGTATTCCCCGAACCTTCTGCAGGGTGGCATGCTTGACCCCTCACTCGGGCATTCTCCCGTTGGCAGGAAATGAGTTTCCCGGGGGATAATTGGAGAAACCATGGAGCCGATGGGGGAATAGACATGCGCAGACAGCTCTGCTTCCCTGCCGCTTTGCTGGCGCTGACCTTCGCCTTGTTCGCCGGGATGGCCTGGTCCGACGCCGCGCTGGCCGACGGGTTGTCCTTCTTACGGGAGTCGCCGGACCAATCGGGCGCCATCAACCCCGGCGACTTCAGGCAGTTGGCCGACGCCTTGCAGGGTAAGATCAAGGTGGTGGACATCGTCAACTTCGGCCGCCTGCGTTTCCTGAGCTGGCCGGCCCGGCGCCGCTTGACCTACTCCTCGCTTGACCGGTTCGCCGACTTCAGGCCCGTCCGCCCACCGGCCGCCCTCGAGGGATATCAGACGCCGGTTGTGGAGCGGGTGGCGCCGATCAAGGTCCAGTTTGCGTTGAAGGTCAAATCTCTGAACAAGCTGCTGGCGTCACTTGGCAGTCCGACCCTGCTCCCGCCTGAACTGGAAAAGCACACCTTTACCCTTTCCACCGCACCGGAGTTGCGCTTGCGCTATCCGTCCAAGGATCTGAAGCGGAGGAGCGACCTGTTGGTAAGCGAGACCAAGGACCCCGTGCTCGAAGTGCCGCCGGGGGTAAACCTGGAGCAGGTCCGAACCGCCCTCTTGGCGCTGCCGTTTTGGCCGGAGCCGCTGCGCCGCCAGTTCGCTGTATTGCCGGTGAGTTCGAACGGGCAGGCGGCGACCGCGCTCAGCCTGGATCCGGTGGGGAGCGGGGAAGTCGAACGGGTCGAGATCAACGGCTGTCCCGGGGTTTTCCTCTCGCTCGACGGTGGCTTGGGGCGCGAGAACCGGTTGTCCCCGCAAGTCGTCGAGGCGCGCCGGCAGATAGCCCGCCAGGCGGAGGAGAGTGGCGATCCCTGGGCGGCTCACCGCCTGCACGGCAACACCCTGCTCTGGCACCAGGAAGGGCTCCTCATCTCCATCACCGGCGAGGACCTCACGCTGGAGCAGGCCAAAGCGGTAGCGGAGATGATGCGATGATTGCCGTTGAGACGCAGGCCCTCACCAAGCTCTACCGGAACGGCGGCGGCTGCCGGGAGATCACGCTTTCCCTGGCCGCCGGGCAGGTCTTCGGCCTGCTCGGCCCCAACGGCGCCGGAAAGAGCACCCTTGTCAAGACGCTAGTCGGTTTGGTCAGACCCACCTCGGGGGCGGGCCGCCTGTTTGGCCATCCCCTCAGGAGCGCTGAAGCCCAGCGCTCCATCGGCTTCCTCCCCGAACTCTTCCGCTACCAGGACTGGATGACCGGCCGGGAGGTCCTCGACTTCCACGCCCGCCTCCGCCGGGTTCCTCCAGCCGATCTGCGGCGCCGCCGAGAAGAGGTGTTGGACTTGGTTGGCCTCGCCGGCCGGGAGGATCAGCGGGTCGGTAGCTACAGCAAGGGGATGCAGCAGCGCCTCGGCTTGGCAGTGGCGCTTATCGGCGACCCGCCCCTGCTCTTCCTGGACGAGCCCACCTCCGCCCTCGATCCGGTCGGCCGGCGGGAGGTCCGCGAGGTAATCCGGAACCTCCGGGCGGCGGGGAAGACCGTCTTCCTCAACAGCCACCTGCTGAGCGAGGTGGAGTTGGTCTGCGACCGGGTGGCGGTGATTCACAAGGGACGGGTGCTGGCCGAGGGAGTCCCCCAGACGCTGCGAACCTCCGAGATCGAACTGGACTTGGTGTGCGATCGGTATCCGGAGGCGCTTCTGGAGCGGCTGCGGCGGCTGGCTAAGCAGGTGGAAAAGAAGGAACAGGGCCTCCGGCTGGTCCTGGGCGGGCGGGCGGACATCCCAGAGGTGGCCCGGCTGGCCGTGGGGGAAGGGGTCTCGGTCTACGCCCTCACCCCGCACCCGCCGGCCTTGGAGGATGTCTTCCTCGAATTGGTAAAGGGGGGTGAAGCAGGGCATGGGAGCGCTCTTCCGCGTTAGCCTAAAGGAGATGGTGCGCCGGCGGACCCTTGCCATCACCCTCGGGATGACGGTCCTTTATCTCGTGGCCTATACGGTCATTCTGCGTTACGCTGCTGGGGCGGTTAACCAGACGGCCAACCCATTGATGAGGGCGGTTCTGGTCCCTCAGATCGCCACGGCGGGCCTCTACTTTGCCGGCCAAATCCTAGCCTTCTTTGCCATCGCTTCGACCATGGGAGCGCTGGCCGGGGAGCGGGAGACCGGCGTGATGCAGGTCATCGCCACGGCGCCGGTTCAACGGCACGAGATCGTCCTCGGCAAGCTCTTTGGCTACTGGACCGTGCTGGCGGCCTATGCTGCCGTCCTCTGCGTCGGGGTCTTCCTGCTTCTGCGCGCCCTGACGGGGTTCGCCCTCTCCAACCCCTGGCCGACCACGGCTGTTTTCACTCTTCAACCCCTGCTTCTTTCCGCCCTGACCATGCTCGGTTCGGCGGTTCTGCCGACCATCCCCAACGCCGTGGTGATGTTCAGCCTCTACGCCATCAGCCTGTTGGGCGGGGTGTTGGAGCAGATTGCCGGCTTCACCCGCTCCGCCACCTTGAGCGCTATCGGCATCGTCACAAGCCTGCTCATCCCGGCCGACTCCCTCTACCGGAAATCGGTGAGTCTCGCCCTGGCCGCCCGGGATAACCCACTGGCCGGTCTCGTGATGATCGGCCCTTTCGGCGCCCAGTCTCCGCCAAGCGTCTGGATGCTGGCCTATGTGGGGTTCTACCTGGTTGCCTGCATCACGTTGACGGTTTTCTTGTTTGCACGACGGGACTTGTAGCATAGAGCCTCTAACCCTCGAGACAGAGCCGGAGGGTGTCACTCCGGAGGCCGCGCCGGAGCGCCTCCAGGGCTACCACATCCTGTGGGGGAATGTTGCCGAGATTCACGTCGGGCCCGAAGCGGGTGATCATGATCTCCTGCTGGTTTTTGAGCGGCGTCTCCCAGACGATTACCCCTGGGTCGGTCAGGCCGGCTACGAGGTCCTCGAGTTGCACTTCCCGGACGGCCCCGTCGGCGTCGTACACCCCGACGCCCTTCCCCGACTCGCGCCCCTCGACGATGACGTAAGTGGCGCCTTCCTCCAGATCCAGGCGGATCTGGTCGCGGAGCATGGCCAGTGGCGGCTGGGCAGAGGTGTCCTTCTTGCCCACCTCGGTGAGTACTGTGAGGCCAGCCTGACAACCAGCCCGGATGGCGCGGGCACGTTCCTCCCGGGAGAGCGGAAGCGTGCCGTCGGAGACCTCCAGGGCGGTGAAGCCTAAGGCCCGGGCATGCTCGACGAACCGCTCGAGCTGCCCTTGCAGCAGCGCCACCTCAAGGAGGGTCCCGCCCGGGTAGACGCCGGTCTCGTGGGCTCGGATCGCTTCGATCTTCGTCACGAGGAGCTGCCGGTCGTAGAGGGCAGAGGTGCCGAAGGCTAGCTTGATGTAGTCAATGTAGTCCCCCGCCAGATCCAGCAGATCCCTGGTCTCTCCCAACCCCAACCCCTTGTCAATGACGATGGTCAGGCCGCGCTGACGCGGCTTCGCCGAGCGGCCCGGGAACGGATCGGCGACAATTCCTTCCCAGGCCTTGAGGTGGGTCTCCCGTATCGCCAGGTTAAGCATAGCCATCCCCTCCGGCGACAGGATATTCCGGCGGCGGCGCCAGTGACTTTGTCCCCGTGCGAGCTTCGGCAGTCCGCAATTAGTTTAATTATGTTTGACTTATTTCCCACAAATAGTTAAAATACATAGTGAGGAAGTGATTGAAAGTGACGCTAATCAGCGATGAACGGCTCTTACAGGTGCTGTTCGGTTTCAACCCTTGGTGGTCCACCGGGACGGTTCCACCAGAGACCGCCAAGCCTGTTCGACGCTTCGCCTTCTTTGAAGTCCGGCGCCTTATGCAGCACACTTTTCTGCGGCGGACCGTGGTTCTTTCTGGACCCCGAAGGGTTGGGAAGACCACTATCGTCTATCAGTTGATTGCTGAGCTGCTTCAAGCCGGAACCCCTTCTTCGTCGGTGCTCTACGTATCTTTTGATCATCCTCTCCTCAAACTATGCGACCTGGGCCGAATAGTCGAGGTGTACCAGCAGGCAATGGCTCCGCCGGAGGAACCACTCTACCTGTTTCTGGACGAAGTTCAATACGCCGAGGATTGGGATCGTTGGGTGAAGACCCTATACGACCAGAATCCCCGCTTCCGCATAGTCGCCACTGGTTCGGCGAGCCCGGCGCTGGTGCTCAAGGCTTCGGAAAGCGGGGTGGGGCGGTGGACCACGGTCCGGGTTCCAACTCTGTCCTTCTATGAATACCTCACCTTGACCTCGGCTGAACGCCCGTCGGTTGCGGCGGAGGTGGAACCTACCGCCTTGACCAGATGGAAGACGACCGAATTCACCCGCCTGGTTCAGCAGCTCAAGCCGTTGCAGCGGGCCTTTAATCGATATCTCCTGCTCGGTGGGTTTCCAGAAATCGCCCTTGCTGATGACCTGGTTTTCGGGCAGCGGCTCATGCGGGAAGACATTGTGGATAAAGTCTTGAAACGAGATCTGACGGCCCTCTTCGGCGTCCGAAACGTGGCTGACCTGGAAAAGCTTTTCCTGTACCTGTGCTTGCATTCGGGGGGAATTCTGTCCCTGGAGACGGTGGGAGGCGCGATCGGTTTATCCAGGCCAACGGTGCAGAATTACCTGAACCTGCTGGAAATCGCGAATCTCATCTACCTTAGCAACCCAGCAGAACTTGGCGGCAAGAAAGTGTTACGGAGCCGTCCCAAGGTCTACCTGGCTGACGCGGCTATCCGCAACGCGGTCTTGCTGATGGGAGAGGAGGTTCTGTCCAAGTCCGATGAACTGGGTCTCCTGGTGGAAACGGCCGTTTACAAGCACGTCGTTCAGTTCTATGAGGATATTCGGCCCAAGGTTGGGTACTTCCGGGATAGCAAGACCGGGAAGGAGATCGACATTGTAGTCTCATTGCCGGCCGGTAACGTGCTCCTCGAAGTCAAGTACCGGGAGAACCCAGCCGTCGGGCCCAAAGACGCCATACTGGACTGGGCGGGGAACAAGGAAACCCTCGCCGCGATCGTGGTCACCAAGCGACCTGAGGATTCCGGGCCTTGGCCAGTGGGAAAAGGGAGCGGGATGGTGCGTGTGCCAGCCTTTGCTCTGTTCTATCTTCTCGGTCAGGCCCAGCGGAGCAAACTGATGGATGTGGGTTGAGATAGGGAGATCCGTGGGTAGGGGATCAGAAACTAAAGGGGCTTGGTACCCCGAAAGGAGAGTGGTTGATGATGAAGCCATACCGCTGCCGCCTGTGCGGCGAGACGTACCTGGGAGAGAGCGCCCCTGATCGGTGTCCGTACTGCGGCGCCGCTGGGAAGTACGTGGTTCCCGCAGCCGAGTGGGCCGACCTGGCCGGCATTCCAGCCTCGGACCCCGAGACGATTGACCTCTGCCGGGGGGCGCTCGACCTTGAGGTCAGCAACACCGCCTTCTATCAGGCCAGCCGAAAGCAGGCTGAACTCATGGTCAACGGAGCCATCTTTGCCCGCTTGAGCAAGCAGGAACAGGAGCACGCCGAGGTCTTCGCCCGCCTCCTCAGCCTACCGGCGCCGACCATCCCGCAGGAAGGGGCGCCCCAGCCCGACGCCGAGAAGTTCGACGAAGCCCACCGCCGGGAACACCGGGCCCTCAAGTACTACCAGGATGCCGCCCTCCGGGCCAAGGCCGAGAATGTCCGCGAGGTTTTCCGCATCGTGAGCGAGGTAGAACTGGAGCACCTGCGGCTCTCCAACACTTACCGCTGAGCCTGCTGGCGTCCACTTCCGAACGCCGCCTCGACCTTCGCCCTCAACGGCTCTAGGCCGAAACGGTCCACAAGGGCGCCGATCCGCTCGCCCGGCTGCCCCACTTGGGCGGCCCAAGCGAGGACTGCCCGCAAGGCGCGCAAAACCTCCGCCCGTCGGGTGGTGAAGGGGATCAGCACCCCTGCCAGGCGGGGGTGGCGGCCCAGCCGTCCACCCACCAGCACTCGGTAGCCGGCGGTCGTCGAGATAGCTCCGGAGGGGCAAACCCGGGCGCAGTCACCGCAGTTCAGGCAGGCCTGACGGTCAAAGCTCGGATCGGACGACGGCCCCTGTGGTCCGCCTGCCCGTACCGCCCCTTCCTGGCAGGCCTGTTCACACTTCCGGCAGCCTGTGCAGCGCCCCGGGACGGCGTCCGGGCGGGCCTGTCCCACGACGGCGAAGTCCTTCGTTTGGGGCTCGGAGCACCCATTCACGCAGCCAGAGACGGCCATCGCCAGCTTGTGGTGGGTGAGGATGCCATCGCCCAGGGAGGCGGCGAGTCGCTGGCCATGGCCCGACCGTTCAAGTTCCGCTTCGAGTTCTGCGGCCAGTCCGGCCACCTCTATCTGGGGACGGGGACAGCCAAAGGCGCCGCCGCAGAGGCGCATCCGAAAGGCCTTCCCTTCCCGTTGGCCGCGCCGCTCGGCTTCCTGCACCAGGGCCGAGAGGACCTCCGGCGGCGGAAGGTCCGCCTCTCCGGCGCTGGCTGTCTTGGCCGCCGCCGCAGTAGGTCGACCGGCCGAACTGTCTCGTAGCCTCTTGGCTTCTTCCCAGACAGCCACGGTCACCCGGGGCGCCCCCTGGCGCCGGGCCACTTCCTCCACCTTCTTCGCCACAAAACCCCGCAACAGCGCTGGAACCTCATCCAGCTTGGCGCGGGCGTCCTTGTCCCATTCCATGCTTGGGGTCACAGCCTTTCTGTGTTGCCGGGTAGAGGCCGCCCGGCGGGTCTAGCCGACCAGCGGACTCTGGAGGTAAGCCACGAGCAGCCGCCCCGTGGCCTCGAGCGCCGAAAGGTGGGTCCGCTCGTAAGCATGGGAGGCGTCGACTCCCGGACCGATCAGTGCGGTCACGGCGTCGAGACCGCTCCGGAGGGCTGCCCCGGCATCGGAGCCATAGTGCGGGTAGACGTCCACCCGGTACGGGATGCCGTTTTCCTCGGCCAGCCGGGCGAGGTGGGTGCGAAGACCGTAATGGTAGGGGCCGTTGGAGTCCTTGGCGCAAACCGAGACGCTGTATTCGTCCGAGGTCTGCCCGGTCCCGACCGCTCCCATGTCCACGGCCACGAACTCCCGCGTTTCCGCGGGAATCCCGGCCGAGGCGCCGTGGCCCACCTCCTCCCAGACGCTGAAGAAGAGGTGGGTCGTGACGGTCGGGGTGATTTGCTGGCGGGCGAGCTGCCGGGCGACGCCCAGCAGGGTTGCCACGCCGGCTTTGTCGTCCAGATGGCGGGCCTTGATGAAGCCGCTCGGGGTGCGGACCGCCCGCGGGTCAAAGGAGATATAGTCGCCTACCCGGATGCCCAGGGCCTCGACCTCAGCCTTGGTCTGAACCCGCTCGTCCAGGCGGATCTCCATATTCTCCTGTTTGCGCTCGAGCTTCGCCGGTTCATCGTAGACGTGGACGGAGGGTTCGGTGGTAAGGACGGTGCCGGTGAAGGTCCGGCCGTCGGTGGTCTCCACGGTGCAGTATTCACCCTCGATCGCCTGGAACAGGTAAACGCCGACCGGGGTCAGCTTCAGGCGGCCGTTCTCCTTGATCTGCTTCACCATGGCACCGAGGGTGTCAAGGTGGGCGGAGAGGGTCCTTCCCCCGCCGCTCGCCCGTCCAGGGAGGGTGGCCACCAGGGAGCCTTTCGCCGTGCGCCTGGTTGCCAGGCCCGACGCCTGAAGTTCTCCGGCCACGAAGGCGATGGCGGAGTCGGTTTTCCCGGCCACGCTGGGGATCGCCAGCAGGCGGAGCAATGCTTCGGCCACGTACTCCACGTCAAACTGGTGGTCCATCTCCGTTCCTCCCATCGGCGAGAACGCAATCCGTTGAGATTATACCACACCCAGCCGCACCATCGTTTTACAGGCCTTCAAGGTTTCTTCAGAATCTGGGGCTAGAATCAGGTTCGCAGGCCCCCGCGGTTGGGCGGCCGGAAAAGGATGTTTAGGGAGGGTCAAGAATGAAGAAGTTGATCAGCGGCGGACTCCTGGCAGTGCTCCTCTTGGGCGCAATCGGCGGAGCGGCCCTGACCGCCGCGGCCCGGGCTCCTCGGCCGGGACTCTGGGCGGCTGCGCAGGCCAAGCTGACCGACAAGCAGAAGTCTGAGTTGGCCGAGCTGCAAAGGCAGATACTCTCTATCCGGGAGAAGATGATCGACAAGTACGTCGAGTATAAGTGGATCACCCCGGAGCAGGCCCAGTACCTGAAGGACCGGATTGCCCTGCAAAAGAAGTATGCGGGCCAAGTCGGGTTTGGCGGGGGCTTCGGCTGCGGTATGGCTGGCGGTTTTGGCCGTCGGGGCGGCCGAGGCTTTGGGCTGCGGGGTGGCTTCGGCCCCGGAATGATGGGTGGATACAGCCCATGGTACGACCAGGCTCCCAACGCCAACGGGAAGTAACGCGCACAACCATCGTCGCCGGGGGGGCCGCCCCCGGGCCCCGCGGGCCCACCCCCGCCCCGTGGGCGTGAGGTGGAGCCCGCCGGGGGCCACCGAGTGGGCGATGGCGGGCCG
>JBLNCL010000007.1:0-28357 GCA_050260635.1 Betaproteobacteria bacterium | reverse complement strand
GTGGCCCCGGGTTGAGAGCGGGCTGTGTGCGGTTGGGTGAGAGAGCTCGTCCCAGAGGGCTGAAGGCGTTCTGCCCCGACGCCGCCATGCGAACCAACAGAAGTCGCGAACAGTGTGCACGGGTGGCGATGAGTCGGACCGGTTCAGTTTAGCCACCGGGGGGGGTCTGCGGAGCGGGAGCCGGCATGACGGCGAGAAGGAGGCCCGGGGGCGGGCGGTTATCCAGCCGGAGTAGCGAACCGGGACTTGCGGCGGGGGAAGGGGTGGGGCCAACCGCGTCGAAGTAAGAAGGATAATATGGCGCCGGACGGCATTGGCCGGCCCGGAGAGGAAGACGGCAAGAACTTTGGAGCAGACTTGGCTGAACGGCGGGGCGCCTCCGGTAGAGGTGTACCGGGGCTACCGTTTGGACCCGTTCCAGCAGGAGGCCATCGCTTACCTCCAGCAGAATCTATCCGTCCTGGTGGCGGCCCCGACCGGGGTCGGCAAGACGCTGATTGCCGACTGGCTGGTCGAGACCCTGGTGAGCGCCGGACGGGAGGTTGTCTACACCGCTCCGATCAAGGCCCTCTCCAACCAGAAATTCCGGGAGTTCAAAAACCTGCTCGGGGAGGATTCGGTGGGGATCATCACGGGGGACGTGGTGATCAACCCGGAGTCGCCGCTGCGCATCATGACGACCGAGATCTTCCGGAACATGTTGCACGAAGACCCGGAGCGGGTGAGCAACGTTTCCTACGTGATTTTCGACGAGATCCACTACCTCTCTGACGAGGACCGGGGGACGATCTGGGAGGAGTCCCTCATCTTCATGCCGGAGTGGATGCGCTTCCTGGGTCTCTCGGCGACCATCCCCAACGCCGATGAACTGGCTGAGTGGATTCAGGCGATCAAGGGTCAGGAGGTCAAGGTGGTTCGCCAGTTCGAGCGGGTGGTCCCCCTGGAACACCACCTCTTTGCGGCCGGGGTCGGCGCCGGGAACCTCGATACCATGGCCAAGGCGGCCGCCAAGTGGCAGGAGGCGCACCCGGGCGACAAGGGGCCCACCACCACTCATCTCGACCTCGTGGCCTATGTGCAGCGCCGGAAGCAGCTCCCCTGCCTCTACTTCGTCTTCAGCCGGCGCCAGTGCGAGCTCAAAGCGGCGGAACTCGCCCAGCGGGCCAGTTTCATCCCGCCAAAGGTGGGGCGAGAGATTGAGCGGCGGTTCGATGAGGCCATCGCCCGGTTTGACCTGGGGAAGCTGGGGATGGTCCGGGAACTCCGGCGCTGCCTTGCTCGGGGGATCGGATTCCACCACGCCGGCCTCCTACCGGTGCTCAAAGAACTGGTGGAGGTGTTCTTCCAGGACAAGCTGATTGCGGTCCTTTACTGCACCGAAACCTTCTCGGTCGGCCTCAACATGCCGGTCAAGACGGTGTGCTTCGACTCGGGGATGAAGTACACCTCACAGGGGTACCGGACCCTCACCACCATGGAGTACTTCCAGATGGCGGGGCGGGCCGGGCGGCGGGGGATCGATCGGCGCGGCTATGTCTACACGCTGGCGGATCTGGCCCGTTTCCGGCGGGAGGACTTCCCCCGGGTCGACGAGCGGGCGATCGAGCCGCTTCAGAGCCAGTTCGCCGTCTCGTACAACTCGATCCTTAACATGCTCCTCAACTACCCCGAAGAGGAGATTGAAGAGTTGCTCGGCCGCTCCTTCGCCAGTTTCCAGGGGCGGGCCAGGGCGCGGGCGCTCGAAGCGGAGATCGCTGCCCTCAAAGCGGAGCGGGATGCTCTCGAGGAAGGCCGGTGTCACCTCTTCGGGCAGAACCTCTGCCCACTGAGCTTGGATAAGGCGAAGAACGACCTCAAGAGACTCAAGGCCCGCCTCAAGCGGGCAAAGAACCCGGAGGCCCGGGCACGGCTGGCAAAGAAGCTGGCGCGCTTGGCAGAGCGGCTGGATGCCGCCCGGCCGAAGATCTGTCCGCACCATCAGGTTGGGCGGTGCCGGACTCTGGCCCGGAAGCTGCGCCGGTTGGGCGAACGGGAAACAGCCCTGGCCGAGGCCCTGGCCGAGGCGACTGGCCGGGAGGGGACGGCGGCCTTTTGGGTGCGCCGGTCGGTCCTACAGGAGCTTGGTTATGTGGACCGGGAGGGGGTCACCGGCCGGGGGCGGGTCGCCTCCCGCATCCACGTCCAAGAGTTGCTGGTCACGGAGCTTATCCTGGACGGCTGGCCCGAACGGCTGACGGAGAGCGAACTATGCGCCCTGGCGGTGAGCATCGACTACGAACCGCGCAGCCGGGGCGGCTACCGTCTCTCCCACCGCACTAGGCCCCCGTACGACGAAGGTCCGATCAAAAGCGTCATCCGTCACCTGGAGCGCATGGAGTTGCGCCATTTGGGCGAGACCACCATCCGCTACGCCTCGCAACTGGCCCTGCCGGCCTACATCTGGGCTCAAGGGGGCAGCTTCGCCGAGACCCTGCGGGCGGCGGAAACCGACCCGGGCGACGTGGTCCACGCCTTCCGGCGGGGCATCGACCTCTTGCGGCAGATGAAAAACGCTGTCGCCGGCGACGAGATGCTGGTCGAGAAGCTCAACCGCTGCATTCGCCGGCTGGACCGGGACATCGTCGCGGTGGAGCTTTAGGGCGGCCCGACCTCTGCGTCTCAGCCGCTTGAAGCTCCGGGTTGAAGGGCAGAAAGACGGTAAAGAGCGTCCCCACCCCCACGGAGCTGTCCACAGAGATGCGTCCTTGATGGACCTCTTCGATGATCCGGCGGGTCACGGAGAGACCCAGCCCGGTTCCAGCCTTGCCCTTGGTGGTGAAGAAGGGCTCGAACAGGTGGGCCAAGGCGTCTGGGGACATGCCGACTCCGGTATCGCCTACCTCCACTTGAACTCCGCCTTTGCGTGCCTGGCGGTGGACGGCGAGGGTGAGCACTCCTCCGTGGGGCATCGCCTGGATGGCGTTGCGGGTTAGGTTGAGCAGGGCCTGCTTGAGCAGGCGGTTATCGCAGTGCAGGAACGAGCTGGTCCGGCCCGGCCGAAAGTCAATCCGGATGCTGCGCAAGGCGGCCTCGTAGCGGATCAACCCGACGACCTCTTCCAGGATGGGTTCCAGGCACTCCAGGGCGAAGCGGGCGGGAGCCGGCTTGGCCAGGCCAAGGAGGTTCTCGACCAGGGCGTTCAGCTCTTCGATCTCCCTGTTCACCACCTCGAGGCACTCGTTCCGCTCCGCTTCTTCGCTGCTCTTGGCCAGTTGGAGGGCTGCCTTCATGGCGGCCAGCGGGTTTTTCACCTCGTGGACGATCTGGCTGATCATCGTCCCTACCAGGGAGAGACGGTCGGCTTGGGCCAAGCGGTCGCTCCAAAGCATCTGTCGCTCGATGGCCGCGGCAGCGGTGTAGACTTGGGAATAGACCCGGCGGGAGATCCGGCGGTCGCAGTAGGCCACCACGAGCAAACCGGCGTTGCCCTGAGGCGTAGTCCGGAGCGGGAAAATGATGGCTGTCCAACCGGGAACACCACAACCGGCCGGCGGAGGAAAGAGGGCGACCACCGGGTGGCCGCCGGTCAAGACCTTCTCGATCAGCAGGGCGCTTGGTGAGCCGGCAGCCGGGCGGCTACCCGGAACCATGCCCACGATGTGCTGGCGCTCTAAGACGCATCGGTCGCCGCGGAGCTTGAGCAGCCAGCCGTCCCGGTCCAACAGGGCGACGAAGTGGGGCACCTCGCTCAGGGACAGCTCCAGATCGCGCAAGAACCAGTCGGCTTCCTGCAAGAGAAGGGCATTGTCCAGATAACGGCACTCCAGGTCAGCGGGGGCGAGAGCCTCACTGGTTTCCACAAACTCGTCGAATGGGTGGGGGTAGCACTTGATCTTGGGGGCAGGCAGCCCGGCCTTCGCCAGCTCGTCGCGCAGAGTCTCCCAGGCTTGCCTTCGTTGTTCCTCCTGGCCGATTGCGGCGGCCGGGGAGGTGGACTTGAGCATGAACTGCCGGGACATTCCACAACCTCCTCAAGGTGTCGGCTGCAGTTGCTGTGTTTCGGCGACAAAACCTACCTCGAGCCAGGTATGCGCGCTGTCCGTATCATCTGGTTCGACTCTGGGCAATAGGTTCCTGCTCTATAGGGAAAAAATGCCAAGGGCCAGGTATCAAGCGCCCGGCTCCAGGGGCAGTACCAAACCGACGGTAGTCCCCCGCCCTGGCTTGCTGTGGAGGCGCACTGTTCCTCCGTGCCGGGTGATGATCCGGTGGGTGATGGAGAGGCCCAGACCGGTCCCCTCCGGCTTGGTGGTGAAGAACGGGTTGAAGACGAGTTCCTGCTGGTCCGGCGGGATGCCCGGCCCGGTATCCGTCACCCGCAGCTCGAGGCCATCCGGAACCCGGCGAAGGCTTACGGTCAGAGTACCACCGTAACCCATCGCCTCCACCGCATTTAGGAGGACGTTGGTCATGGCCTGGGCGAGTTGCGCCGCATCGCCCTGGACGGGCGGCACACTTGAATCAACCTGCCGGACGAGACGGACATGGCGGGTGCGAAACTCTGGTTCCAGCGCCAAGAGGACCTTCTCCAGCAGGGCGGGGAGAGCGACGGGCGAACGGCTCAGCTTCTCCTCCCGGGCGAAGGCCAGGAAGCGTCGGAGCATGTTCTCGAGGTTGGCCGCGTCTTCGAGGATACCGAGCGGGAGGCGCCGGTGGGGGTCGGACGGCGACAGCTCGTCGGCCAGCATGGTGGCGTAGCCGGCGATCTTGTTCAGGCCATTGCGGAGTTCGTGGGCGAGGCCGGCCGTCAATTGACCAAGGGCCGACAGCCGCTCCGCCCGCTCCACTTGCCGCTCCATAGCGCGGATAGGGGAGAGGTCAGCCAGGGTCACGACCGCGCCGGAGCACTCGCCGGTTACCGGGTCGAGCAGAGGGGATACGCTAACGGCGCACGGGATCGGCACTCCTTCCGGACCGGAGAGGGCCAGTTCCCTTCCGGTCAGCGGCGACTTCCCGGCCATGGCCTGTGCCACAAGGGGCTTCAGCACGTCTTGACGAGTAGCCAACTCCACCGGCTGGCCGACCAATCCCTCCGCCGGGCCGAAGAGGTTGGCGGCCGCCTGGTTCGCCTCCTCGACCAGCCCTTGCGGGTCAACTACCAGCAGGGCGTTGCCGGTGCTCTGGATTACCGTCTGATAGTGGTTCTTGAGTTCCACGAGTTCAGCATAAAGCTCGGCGTTCTCCAAGGCCACCCCCGCCTGCCGCACCAGCGCGGTCAGGACCTCCCGCTCCTCGGTAGTAAGGGGGCTGCCGTCGGCATGGCGACCCACAGCCAAAAGTCCCATCGGCCGGGTTCGCCCCGCCAAGGGGAGGACCGAGGCCAGCGGGAGCCCCGACAGGCGGCGCAGGTCGGCCAGGCTCCATTCCCGCTGTGTCTCGAACACAGGCAGGGTGGCCAGTTGTGACCAGCCGGCCTCGGTGGAGACCAGAAACGGCGGGGCGGTAGCCGGCTCGACCAGCAGGCAGATGTATGGCAGCTCAAAGAGGGTGGTCAAGCGGGAGACAATCAGGCTGGCCAGATTGGGGAGGGGGGAGAGGACGCTGATTTCCCCCAGGAAGTGCTTGAGTCCTTCGTAGTAGAGGTCCCGGGGCAGGGGGAAGAAGCGGCGCAGCAAGGCCAAGAGCCTCCCCTGCAGGGGATAGAAGAGGGGGCCGACAGTGAGAACGCAGAAGAACGCCACAACGAACGGGTTCCACCGCTGCCAGGCCTGGAGCCAGCCGGTCAATAGGAGGACCGTCAGGACGTACAGCCCGGTGGTCACCGACAGGACGAGGGAATAGACAGCGCTGGTCCGCAGGGCAAGGCTGGGGTTGCCGAACCGGTAGCGGACGACCGCCCAGGCCAGCGAAGCGAGGTAGACTAGGGTGGTGGCGGCGTTCAGGGCGTGGAAAGGGTAGCCGCGGTGATAAAAGAGGCCCAAGGCGGCCGTAAGAACCGCCGCCAGGGCGCTCGACGCCACCAGCGAAACCTTGACCCGCTCCTGGCCCCGGACCGCCTGGAACTCGCGCTGGAGGAGGTAGGCGGAGAGGGCTGCGACAGCCAGGACGTAGAGGATGTAAGAGAGGAAACCGGGGGTCAGGGCATAAGGAGGCAGGACCGGGCCAGCTGGGGCGTTCGCGGGCGTGGGTGAGAACAAGATCCGTGGGCGGCTGAGCACGACCAGTAACGCCCAGGCGTATCCCAGCGTGAGGAAAGCGGAGAAAGGTCGTCCGGTCCGTCCGCACCAGGCAGTCAGGACGTGAAGGGAGAGAACGGGCAGGAAGATGCCTCCAAGGCGAACCCAAAAAACGGCGGCCGGCGGTAGGGAGGCCATCTCCCAGACGTTTTCCAGGTTCCATAGGGAGACGGCCAAGCTGGTCAGGAAGACCAGCCGGTTGAGCAGGCTGCGCTGGTCGGCAATCAGGACGAAGGTGCCGATCTGAAGACCGAGGACCGAGGGGACGAAGAAAAACCAAGGCGGCAGCGTTTGCGTCATGGGCGGCGACTCCGTGAGGTCTCGGTTTTACGTAAACTTCGTGGCGGAGGGCGCCGACTCCTGCCGCCGGCCCCTCGCCAGCTTGAGAAACTCCTCGCAGGCGGCGGGTGGAACCCGGGCTCCGCAGCGGACGGTTAGCATGTTGGCCGGGTGGGCCGCGATCTCGGGATCGTCGGTCGGGACCAGGAGCAAACCTACGTTTTTCAGAATGGCGTAAAGCAGCTTACGGTACTCCCAGACGGAGAGGCGGGTGGCTTCAAGGTCCCAGTGCCAGCAATACTCGGTGGAGAAGACGATCCACTCCTCCATCACGTCAGCGGAGAAAGCGGTCTCGAGCACGTTGCGCCCGATCCGCATGAAGCGCCAGCCGGCTGCCACCTCGAGCGCTCCCAGTTCCAGGACCGGAAGGTCCGGCACAGCCCAGCGGCAGTCGCGATCTGGCGGATGAAAGGTGGCGTAACCGATGATGGTCGAGCTGGAGGTGGCGGCGACCACCGCCCCCTGCGGCTGGGCGGCGATGGTCAAAAGCGCCTGCTTCTGTTGGTCGGGCGGGCGGAACATGCGCAGCGAGGGGTCGAGGGTGAGGTCGGACAGGATGGACGGAGGCAGGGCACCGCGAATCAAAACCGGGCCTCGGGGGGTGTCCAACCGGCGCTCGACGGAGAGGCGTTTGCTGAAACTCGACACCGTCTTCCACCCCCTGAACATAGGGCCAGCCCCAATGGAAAGGATTTGTCGGGACGGCGGCCGAATATTATCAATCCAAGGATGCCGCCGGGCACTGAGCGTGGCGCCTGGGCGCAGACCGGGAAGGAGGAAACGGCATGACCCGGAGGCTTACCCTGCTGTACGTCCTATTCCAGGTGGCCTTCCTGTTCCTGCTCATCACCCTCGGCTGGGGGAGCCTCGGCTTCCTGAACAGCCTGCCTATCCTAGGGGTTGTCACCGCTATGGCCTTGGGCGCCTTCACCATCCTGCATACCAAAGTGGAGTTGCGCTTGGCCGATTGGGCTGAACGCTGGGGCCTTCTGGCCACGCTCCTTCTTTCGTTTTTCTTCTGTTACTTCCTTCCCCTTGCCGACCGGCGGTCCTGGTTCGTGATCGTCGGCGGCGAGGAGGTCCGCCTTACTGGGATGCTCGTCTTCTGGGTTGGGACCGGCCTGCGCACGATGGGTTTCCTCACTCGGCACGAGCGGATGAGCGCTACCGGCCTTTTCCCTCTTCTCGACGAACAGAGCTTCGAAGAGCGTTCAATCTACCTCAACATCCGCCACCCGCAGTACATGGGCCTGTTGTTGCAAATGGGCGGCTTCACGCTGGCCTTCCGAAGCTGGCTCGGGCTTATTGCGACCCTGGCCATGATCCCTGCGGTGGTGGCCCGGGTCGAGGCCGAGGAGCGAATGCTGAAGGAGCGCTGGGGTGAGCGGTACGAGCAGTACATGCAGCGGAGCTGGCGCTTCCTCCCGGGCCTTTACTAGCATTCGCTCAATAGGCTGCGCCCCGCACCAAGAATGAACCGGCGATGGCCGCCTGGGCCGTCAGCCGGTTTTTTTCGCCAATGGCAGAGCGGCGCTGGGGCGGCAGGGGCATGGCGTCTTCGGGCCGGTCGCCCACGGATTCGGGGAGTGGCCGGCCGGCCAGGACCGCCCACTGCACGGCCCAGGCGCGGGGAACCACCCGTTCGGCCTCGTATCCGCCGCCGCCTAAGGCCAGCCAGCGCCCGCCACAAAGGGCATGAGCCAGTTCATGCAGGAGGGCGGTGGCCTCGGCATAACCCTTGGTCGTGTAGGCCAAATCGGACATGACGTCCAGGCGGTGACCGTCACACCCATGCTGCGTGACGAGGAAGTCGGGGCGGAAGCCCGCCAGCAGTGGCGGCACCACCAGCCGGAAGGTCTCCAGGAAGGATTCGTCGTCGGTGAAAGGCTCAAGGGGAACGTTGACGGCATACCCGTACCCGTCGTTCACTCCCCGCTCCAAGACGTCGCCGCTGCCGGGGAAGAGGAAGCGGCCGGTCTCGTGGAACGAGATGGTGAGGACGTCGGGGTCATCATAAAAGGCGAACTGAACGCCGTCGCCGTGATGGGCGTCAATATCCACGTAAGCCACCCGGGCGTCATAGCGGTTTTCCAGGACGGCGATGGCCACGGCGGCGTCGTTGTAGACACAGAAGCCGGACGCCCGGGAACGGTGGGCGTGGTGCAGTCCGCCGGCGGGGTGGAAGGCGTGGTCCAAGTCCCCGGCCATGATGCGCTCGGCTGCCGCCACCGATCCCCCGACGATCAGGGACGCCGTCTCATGAAGCCCTCGGTAGACCGGGTTGTCTTCCGTGCCCAGGCCGAAGAGATCGGCCCCGTCTACCGGGGAACCGGCCTCGCTGGACTGGCGGACCAGATCGAGATAGCCCTGACCATGGACGAAGCGGAGTTCGTCCAACGTGGCTGGGCGGGGGGAGAGCACCTCGCCCGGGGAGAGCAGGTCGAGGTCGCGGAGGAGGTCTATCGTCAAGGCGAGGCGGCGGGGGTGCATCGGGTGTTCCGCTGGGAGGGCGCAGTCCAGCAGGGCGGGGCTGTAGACCAGCGCCACCCGCCCCGTCAAGGGGTTTCTCCTCCCTGGGAACCGGGTGGGCTTGGCCAGCGCACTTCGTATCCCGCAGCCAGAAGGTCCCGAACGACGGGCCGAACGTCGAGCGCCTGGAGCCGGAGGACAAGAACGGTGCGGCCCGGGCGCTTCCCCGGAGTGGTAAAAACGCTGGCCACGTTGACCCGGTGGCGCCGGGTGATCTCCCCGATCTCGGCCAGGACTCCGGGGCGGTCCTCCGCTTCGACCTCGAGGCGCGACCCGCTTTGGAGTCCGCCGGACATCTCGACGAAGGAGCGGAGCACATCGGTCTCGGTGACGATGCCCACCAGGCGGTCGCCGCTGAGCACGGGCAGGCAACCGATCTTGTACTCGTACATGAGGCGGGCGGCGTCTTCCACAGGATCGAGCGGGTGGGCGACGATGGCGCCGCCATGCATCACCACCGCGACCCGGATTTGCTCGAGCGCCTCCTCCGCATCGTCGGTCACCAGGGCCGAGACCGCCGCCCGCAGGTCCCGGTCGGAGACGACCCCCACCAGGCGCTCGCCCTCGACCACCGGCAGGTGGCGAAACCGGCCCGCCTTGGTCCGGCGCAGGGCTTCGGCGACCGAATCCTGGGGAGTGACGGTGACGACCTTTCGGGTCATGATGTCCTCGACGAGCAAGGGGAGTCCTCCTTTCAGGCCAGCCAAGGACGCTCAGAGTGGCAGAGACGCTCAAAGGCGGCAACCTGGTCCTTGCTGACCCGCCGCCCGATCCGGACGGTCAGCATGTTCGCCGGGTGGGAGGAGATCTCCGGGTCGTCGGTGGGATGGGGAAGCAGGCCGACCCGGCCCATCACGTCCTCCAGCATGTTCCGGTAGGTCCAGAGCTCCATCTCAAGACCCTCCAAATCCCAGTGCCACCAGTACTCGCAGGAGATCACGATGTAATCTTCGAGCAACTCGTTGTCGAAGGCGGTGTCGAGCAGGGTCCGCCCGATCCCTTCAAAGCGCCAGGCTGAGCTGACCTCGATCGCTCCCATCTCGACGAGGAAAGGGAGACGGGTTGCTCCGAAGCTGGTCAGCGGATCGGGTGGGTGGAGGGTGCAATAGCCCACCAAGAGATCGTCTTGGCGGGCGAGGAAGACGGCTCCGTCGTCTGCTTTGGCTAACGCCAGGAGAGCCTCTTTCTGCTTGGCCGGAGGCCGGAAGGCGACGAGCCCGGGATCCGGCCGAAGCGGAGCCAATTCGTCCGGGGTTGCCGGGCCGTGGACCGCCACCGGGCCGTGGCGCGTTTCCACGACCCGGTGGCGGAGTTGTCCGGCGAACGGCGGGGCGCTCATTCTTCCGCGGCCGCAGCCAGCGCCTCGGACTCCTTCTCCACCGGGTCCATCTCCTCCTCAACGGCGTACGGACGGGCGGGGAAGAGTTCGAAGAACAGGTTGAGCAGGATCCCGAAGACGGCCGCCGTGGCGATGGCCGGGAGTTTCAGGGAACCCAGGGGGATCATCCCGTTGGGGAAGACCGAGCCGCCCAGGCCGATGACCAGGATAGTGGAGGCGACAGCCAGCGTGCGCGGGCTGAACAAGTCCACCTTTTCAGCGATCATCAGCGCCACCCCCTGGACTCCAATTACCCCGAAGAGGTAAATGGAGACCCCGCCGACCACGGCGGTCGGGATGGTGGAGACTGCTCCCGCCAGCTTGCCCAGGAAGCCCAAGGCGATGGCGATGCCGCCGGCGGCCATCAGGACGGGGACGGAGAAGTTGCGGGTGATGGCCATGAGAGAGTTGTTCTCCCCGTAGTTGGTCCCGGCGGGCCCGCCGACCAAGCCGGCGATCATATCGCCGAGACCGTCCCCGATGAGGTTTTCCCCCAACAGATTGGCGATGTCGTAGCGCTTCTTCCGGCCAAGCTTCTTGGCCAGATTGTTGACGTACAGGTCGATCTGGTAGAGGTGAGCGGTGGACTCAGGGATCGTGGCAATGGCGATCGGCATGATCGACCAGATAGCCACCCAGTTCCAGACTGGCAGGGTGAAGTGGGGCACGGCGAACACCGGGGCCTGGACCAGCGGGGCGAAGTCGACCTTCCCGAGGAAGAGGGCAAAGAGATAACCAACGATCACCCCGAGGAGCACCGGTAGCTGGCCGAGGGTCCCCCGCAGGTAAACGGAGAAGACGATGGTTGCCAGCAACGTCACGATGGCGATGCTCCAGCCACCCGCCGCCATGTCCAGAGCGGCTTTGGCCAGCGAGAGACCGATGATGATGGCCACTGAGCCCGTGATGACGGGGGGCAGGACCCGGTTGATGGCCCCCCGCCCGGAGACGCGTACCAGCCACCCAGCGCAGATTGAGATGAGGCCCGAGGCCACGATGCCCATCTGGGCCGCTCGGATTCCCAGTTCATGGGCTGCCGCGGGGCCCGCCCCAGACGCCAGGGCGCTGGCTTCCACGGTGGCGACTACCCCGGCCACGGCGGCGATATAGGAGAAGGATGAGCCGTAGTAGAGCGGAATCCGGCGGCCGGTGACCAAGAGGAAGCCAATGGTCGCCAGACCGGAGGCGACGATGGTCACGCTGATGTCGAACTTGGTGAGGATGGCGACAAGGACGGTGGCGGGGAACATCACGATGACCTGCTGTAAGGCGAAGGCCAGGAGCTTGCCAAGGGGTGGGGTGTCGTCCGGGAGGTAACCGGTGAGACGGGGTTCTGTTGCCACAGCAATTCCTCCTTGCTTTTCCCGTCCCCGGGGGCCGCAAAAAAGCCTCCTGCGATTGCGCAAGAGGCAGGCGCACAGTATTGTCCGCCACTCTTGCCGGCCTCGCGGGACCGAATTAAAGAGTGCCTTTGCTTCCACCTTACCAGAGCCTGGCTGGCCTGTCAAGGTGAGTTGAGGGGGACCAGGAACCGCCCATTCTCGTAGAACTTCTCCCCGTCGGCGTAGAGCGCCGCATCCTGCCGTACGTCGCAGAGCATATCCCAGTGGATCGCCGACTGGTTTCGCCCGCCGGTCTCGCCGACCGAGCGCCCCAGCGCCAGATGGATCGTGCCCCCCATCTTCTCGTCGAATAGCATCTCCCGTACCTGGCGGGTGATGGCGAAGTTGGTCCCGATGGCGAACTCGCCTGGAACGCGGGCCCCCTCATCGGTGGCAATGAGCGCATGAAGCAGGGATTCGCCGGTGCGGGCAGAGGCCTCGGCGACCCTGCCCTCCTTGAAGGTGAGTCGGATGTCCTCAATCGCCTGCCCCCGAAAGATGCCAGGGAAGCTGAACCGGATGCGCCCTTCCACCGAGCCTTCGACCGGGCTGGTGAAGACCTCGCCGTCCGGAAAGTTGACCTTGCCGCAGGCGTTCTCCCATTTTCTGCCTCCGGCGCTGAAGGTTAGGTCGGTGTCAGGGGCCACGATCCGAAACTCGCTTTTCCTCGAGAGGTATTCCACGATCCGGGCCTGTTCCGCCTCAACCTGCCGCCAGTGAGCCAGGGGGTCGGGGTCATTGAGGTGGCAGGCGGCGAAGACGAACTCCTCGAAGTCGGTCAGAGACATGTCGGCTTCCTGGGCCTGGGCCGGAGTGGGGTAAACCGTGAGGCACCACCGGAGCTCGCCCCTGCGGCAGCGTTCGTAGAAGCGATCCATCATCGCCCGGTTAGCCTGGCTGCGCTTCCGCAGACGCTCCGGGTCGAGCCCGGAGAGTTCCCGGGTGTTGGCGGTCCCGCGGAGGTAGAGGAAGGCGTCGGCCTGCTCGACGGCCGTCCGGCGAATCGGCGAGACAAAGGCCAGTTGGGTATCGTTCGCCCGCTTGAGGAAATCCTCCTCGAGCCCGTCGAGGGCGATGCTTGTCTCCGGGACCGCTCCCGCGGCCAGGGCCGCCCGGTAGACGGCCCGTACCAGGGGGGCGGCCAAGGCTTGGGCGTCGATGACCAAGAGTTCCCCTGGTTTGAGCGCCAGCGAATAGTTGACCAGGACGTCTGCCCAGCGGTCAAGGCGCGAATCGTGCATGCTGATCCCGTCCTTTCTGTCGTCAAAGGGTGGGATTCTCCTACCCGATAGAGTTCCCTGCCATAGCGGCGCGGCTGCGGGCGTGGGCCTGCTCGAGATAGAGGTAGAGCGGAACAGCCAGGGCGCAGAGGGCGCTCGCGACCACCCAAACACTGGCTCCCCCCAGACCGGCCATGACGGTTCCCCCGAGGGCGGGACCGATCACGCCTGCCGCGGCCCAGCTCAGCCCGGAGACGGCCATGTAGCGACCCCGCAGGTGGGGCGGAGCCAGATCCGCCACGAAACGGGAATAGCTGGGTGAGGCGAGCATCTCGGCCAGGGTGATCACCACCATCATGACCAGGAGGGGCGGTTGGGTTCGCAGGAAGGCATAAGAGGCGAAGCCCAAAGCGTACAGAGCGGAGGAAAGAGCCAGCGTCCGACCGGTTCGCCAAGGGGCGATGAGCCAGGTGAGCGGAGCCTGGAAGACCACTACCAGGGCGCCGTTGAGCGCCAGGAGGGTCGTGTAAGTCCGCATGGGCAGGGCCAACTGCTTCGTCAGGTAGAGGGGGAGAGTCGTTTCCAGTTGGGCGTAGCTGGTTCCGACGAGGATTCCCACCAAGACGAAGAGCATCAAGAGGCTGTCCGAGAGGACCTCCCGGTAGCTGCCGCCGGCCCGGGCGCCCGGACGGCCGGGGCGTTCCGGCCTGGTTTCCGGCACCCAAAGGATTACCATGACGGTGAAGGCGAGATTGGAGAGCGCCGTGAAAAGGAAAGCGGTGTTGTAGTTGCCGCGGGATAGGATCAGGCCGGCCAGCATCGGGCCAAAGACGGCGCCGACATTCACGGCGATGCGGACCAGCCCGTAGGCGTGGATCCGCTCCTCGCCGCGGGTGACGTCAGCGATCGTGGCGGAGGAGGCGGGGAAGAAGAGTTGGGAGATCGCCCCGTGGAGAATGAACAGGGCGGTGAAGACGGCCAGCGACCGGGTTTGGGTATACCCGGCGATCAGGGCGGCGGAGACGGCGAGGCTCCCGATCATCACCGGGCGCCGGCCGACCTGGTCGGCCAGGGTTCCGGCGACCATTCCGGCCAGGACGCCGGCGAGGGAGGCGAAGCTGATGAACCATCCGAGCTGGGCCAAGGGGACGTGGAATCGTTCGTAGACGTACAGGGTCATGAAGGGGCGCATCATGAACCGTCCCACGGCGCTGACGAGGTTGCCGAGGAAGAGCACCCCCACGATGCGGTTGAAGATAAGTCTCTGGCGCAGCCAGCTCTTAAGGCTCATACAGCTAAAGATTCCCGCCTAAACGCTGATATCCTGGGTGAAGCAGAAAAACAGGGGTGTGACAGTTGCTGGATGGCGTCCCGCAGGGGGCGCCATTCGCTTGTCGAATAGAGGGCAGGAAAGACGGAACAGGACGGAACAGGAGTGATCGCGTGCACCTAATCATTCTGGCGGGGGGGCGCAATTCCCGGATCCAGACCAGAAAGGCGCTCCTGTCCATCGGCGGCCGGCCGATCATCGAGCGGATTGTGGAGCGACTCCGCCCGGTGGTGGAGGGGGGTCTGATCGTGACCGCGGACCCAGAAGCCTTCGCCTTCCTCAACCTGCCGACAACCTCTGACCGCTATCCCGGAAGGGGGCCGTTGGGCGGCTTGGAGGCGGGGCTTCACGCCGCGCCCGCCGAGCTGAATCTGGTGGTCGCCTGCGACATGCCCTTCGTTGCCCCGGAACTCGCCGCGTACCTGCGCCAACAGGCCGAGGCGGACCCGACGGCCGACGCAGCCATCCCCACCTGGGAGAAAGGAAAGGAGCCGCTTTTTGCCATCTACCGGAAGCGAGCGGCTGGCGCCCTGGCGGCGCGGCTTGAGACGGGCGACCTCCGGTTGGGCCACCTGGACTCCGCAATCGTGGTTCGGGAGACCGACGTTTCGGACTGGGCCCGCCGCAGCGGGGTGGACCTGAAGAGGGCTTTCTGCAACGTGAACACCTGGGACGACTGGCGGAAGGCGGAGGCTGCCGCACAGCGGGAAGAAGCGCAGGTAAACAGCCCGCCCCTGGTGGCAGTGGTGGGATGGCAGAATGCCGGGAAGACGACGGTCACTGCGGCTCTGGTTCGGGAGTTGAGCCGGGCCGGCCTGCGGGTGGCGGTGGTCAAACATGACCCACACGGGCACGAAACCGACCTTCCCGGCAAGGACACGCACGTCCATCGCCAGGCCGGAGCGGCGGTGACCATGCTGGCCGGGCCGACCCTTCTCACGACCTGGGAGCGAGCCGAGGGGCCCTTGCCTTTGACTGCGTTGGCCCGCCGGCTCCCCCCGGTCGACCTGATCCTGGCTGAGGGGTGGAAGAGCGAAGCGGTCCCCCGGATAGCCGTGGTTCGCCCCGCAGCGGGTGGCCCGGCCGAGGCGCTGTCCGGGCCGGGAGAGGTGATCGCCGTGGTGGGCGGAGGGGCGGAGGCCGCCGCGGTCGTGGCCGGCTTGGCCGATCCGCCGCCGGTCTTCCGTCCAGACGATCTGAAAGGGCTGGCCGCTTTCCTGCTGGCGCGGTTCGGCCTGGGGAAGGAATCTTGATGCACACCGCAGAGGAAGCGCACCGCATCTTGCTCGATCATCTCCGACACCTGGAGGATGAACTAGTTCCTCTGGTCTCTGCCGGGGGGAGGGTCTTGGCGCGCCCGGTCCACCGGCGGATGCCTCAACCGCCGTTTACTCGTTCGCGGGTAGACGGCTACGCCGTATCCCTGTCCGATCTGGAGGCGGCAGAAGGGCCGCCGCTGACTGTCTCCGGCGTCGTTCTCGCCGGTGAAGCGCCGGCGGGGCCGCTGGCGGCCGGTTCCGCACTGCGGGTCATGGCTGGAGCGGCGCTTCCTGACGGGGTGGGGGCGGTCGTGCCCTTCGAGGAGGTTCCCCAGGGGGACAAGGCTCACGTGGGGGATCGGGTGACGCTGAGGCGCCGCCCCGCGCCGGGAGAGAACGTGATCCCGCCGGGGTGGGAAGGACCCGCCGGCTCGTTGGTGCTGCCGGCAGGGATGCTCTGCGGCCCCGTAGAGCTGGGCCTTCTGGCGGCAGCGGGTCAGGAGAGGGTGTGGGTCCATCGGCTGCCCCGGGTTGCCCTGGTCGCCACCGGCAGCGAACTGGTGCCGGTGGGCGAGGAGTTGCCGCCCGGCAAGATTTATGCCAGCAACCTTCACTTGCTTTCCGAATTGGTCAGGATCTGGGGCGGAGAGCCGCGGCCGGCCCAGCCCGTGCCGGACCGGCCGGGGGCGGTCCGGGAAGCGCTGGAAGGGCAGGCTGGGTCGAGCGACCTGCTGCTGGTGACGGGCGGAGTGGCGGGGGGTGACCGGGACCTGAGCCGTCGGGTACTAACTGAGCTCGGATGGTCGCTGCTGGTGGACGGGGTGGACTTTCATCCCGGTGGCCGCTGCGCCGCTGCCCAGGTGGCGCCGGAGGGACCGCTGGCGATCTTCCTCTCCGGAGGTCCGGGCGCCTGCCTCACGGCGGCCGCTCTGCTCGCCGTTCCGGTTCTGGCGGCGCTCAGCGGGAGGGCGTGGGGGAGAGTCGAGGCGGCCCTGGCGGAGTCCCCGGAGGGGACGCCGAGCGGCGTTCCGTCGGGCCGGGGGAGAAGGCGGGCCGTGCCGGTCGGGCTCGGCCTCTCTGGAGGCCGGCTCTGGGCCTACCCTCAGCCCCATTCGTCAGGCGCTCCGATCATCAGTTCCGGGACCGACGGGCTGATCCTCCTCCCTCCCGGGGGAGGGGGTGAGGGGGGAGACGCTGGGTTCTCGACTGGACCGGGAAGCGGGGGGGTCGTCGAGGTCTGGCCGCTTACCCCGAACCTGCCAGTTGGCGGAGTGGCAGGAAAGAAGTGAGGCCGTCCGAAAGAAGGAGAGCCTTTGCGTTAAGCGAATGTATCGGATATGATTCGGGTGCATCCCCGCAACCGGGAGTGACCTCACAATAAGTGGTGTAGGAGGCGCGCTTAATGTTCAACCTCGGCATTCCGGAGTTGATCATCATTCTGGTCCTGGCTCTGATCATCTTTGGCCCGGGCAAGTTGCCCGACGTTGGCAGGGCGATCGGCAAGAGCATCAACGAGTTCAAGAAGGCCTCAAAGGAGATCACCGAAGAGGTCACGGGCAAGGACGAGAAAGAGGAGAAGAAGGCCTAACCCCTGATGGAGCCGAAAACCCTGCGCGAAGGGGTGCCGTCGGAACCGGCTGCAGGGTCAGCCGCGGAGACGATGACCATCGTCGAACACCTCGAAGAGCTGCGACGAAGGCTTATCGTCTCCCTTTTCGCTCTGGCGGGCGGAGCAATCTTCGGATGGTTCCAGTCCCGCAAGGTCATCCACCACCTCGCCCGGCAGGTCGGGCATTTCGTCTTCTTCCACCCGACGGAGGCTTTCTTCGCCCACCTGGACGTGGCGTTGGGGGTCGGCCTGGTGGTCGCCTCCCCGATCGTCCTGGGTGAGTTGTGGCTCTTCATCGTCCCCGGGCTTTTGCCTAAGGAGGTTCGGTTCTTCCGGCGGTGGGTCCCCTGGGTGGTCGGCCTTTTCGTGGGAGGGATGGTCTTTGGGTACCTGGCGGTCTACCCCGTGGCGTTGCAGTTCTTCTTCCGCATGGGGCGGGGTATGACTCCGGCCCTGGCTATCCAGCAGTACCTGGGCTTTTTGTGGACCTGGATCTTCCCCTTCGGGTTGATGTTCGAGCTTCCCCTGATCCTGGTGGTCCTGGCGAAGCTGGGAGTCGCGGACGCCACTGTGCTGCGAAGGAGCCGGAAGTACTTCCTCTTCGGCGCGTACGTGGTGGCGGTCTTCATCGCCCCGTCCGAAATCGTTTTGCAGCTCTTGATTGCCATTCCGCTCTGGGCGCTGTACGAAGTGAGCATCCCGATTGTGGCTCGGGTAAAGCCGGTCCGACTCTACGAGGACTTCGGCCAGGAGGTGGTGGAGAACGGTGGCTGAACTCACCTCGGATACGATCAAGGAGGGCGCGCTTAAGGTTTTCGGCCGTCTGGAGGAGGTCCGCCGCCGGATCATCGTCATCCTCCTGGGGGTGGCAGCCAGTTCCGCTGCCGGGTGGTACCTTTCACCGCGCATTTTGGCCCGGCTGGCCAAGCTGGTGCCGAAGGTCATCTACACCACGCCGGCGGAGGCCTTCCTGACCCAGATCGAACTGGCGGTCGTGATTGGGGTCTTTCTCGCCCTGCCCCTCATCCTCTGGGAGGTGTGGGCCTTCTGCGCCACGTTCATTCCAGCGGCCCAGCGACGTCGGACGATCTGGGTGGTGCCCGTCGCTTTCGCTCTGTTCGTGGGAGGCGCCAGCTTCTGCTTCTTCTTCGTTCTCCCGGCGGCGCTCCGCTTCTTCATGTCCTTCGCCTCGGCCGACTTGCGGCCGCTGATTCAGTTCCGCAGCCTGGTCAAATTTGGCGAGGCCCTCGTCATCCCGTTCGGACTGATGTTCGAGCTGCCGGTGGTGGCGTACTTCCTCGCCCGGGTGGGAATCCTTCGGCCCGAGCCGTTGGCGAAAAACCGGAAGTATGCTCTGTTCGTGGGAGCCATTTTGGCGGCGCTGATTACGCCAACGCCGGATCCGTTCAACATGACGCTGATGCTGGCCCCCCTGTACCTGATGTACGAGATCAGCATTTGGATCGCCCGGCTGGTCTGGCGGGCGAGACGCCGGGCGGAGGAGGCTCAAGAAGGGATCTGATCCGTCCAGGTGGAAATAATCCAGCGGATGTCCGAGCCGTCACACCTAACGCTCCGGCTACGGGTGGCGGCCGAGGCCGGGTCGGCCGGCCAAGGGTGCACCGGGAAACGGGTGCGCCTCCCGTGTTCGGAAAGGCGTCCGGTCATGCCCCAGTCAGCAGGGGAAGTGGTTGGACGGCACCCGCACGGGCGCCGCTTTTCATTTTGTCTTGTCGGAAAGGGGAAGGTCCGTGAAGGATCGGTTCGGGCGGGAGATCAGCTACCTGCGGGTGGCGGTGACGGACCGATGCAACCTGCGGTGTACCTACTGCATGCCGCCGGAGGGGGTGGCTCCCAGGGAACACGAGGAGATTCTCCGCTACGAGGAGATCGTCCGCCTGGTGAGGGTTGCCCTCTCGCTGGGAATCACCCGGGTCCGGCTGACGGGGGGCGAACCGTTGGTTCGGCGGGACATCGTCGAGCTGGTGGAAGGCCTGGCGGCCCTCCCGGGGCTGGAGGAGGTCTCCCTGACCACCAACGGGACGCTTCTGGCCCCCGTCGCGGCGCGCCTTGCCCGGGCGGGGCTGCGCCGCATCAACATCAGCCTCGACTCGCTCAAGCCCGAACGATTCCGCTTGCTCACCCGAGGCGGGGACCTCCAGCGGGTGCTGGCCGGGATTGAGGCGGCGCTGACCGCTGGGCTCAAGCCGGTGAAGTTGAACACCGTGGTGATGGCGGGAGTCAATGACGACGAAGTGGCGAGCCTAGCCCGTCTGACCCTGGCCTGGGAGGTTCACGTCCGCTTCATCGAGTTCATGGCGCTGGGGGCCAGTACCGGCCGGGGGGGCGGGTACGTCGCCACGGACCGGCTGTGGGAGAGGCTGGGGCCGTTGATCGCAGAGGTCGGCGGGGCGGAGGAGTCGAGCGTGCCGGGGAGCGGACCGGCCCGCTCCTGGCGGCTCAAGGGGGGGCGGGGAAGCTTCGGCTTCATCAGCCCCGTGTCGGAGAAGTTCTGTGACCGGTGCAACCGCCTCCGGCTGACGGCGGACGGCCACCTCCGTCCCTGCCTTCTCTCGACCCGCGAGGTTGACGTCAAGGGACCGTTGCGCCGCGGGGCCTCCGACGCGGAGCTGGCCGCCCTCTTCGCGGAGGCGGTCCGGCTGAAACCAGCCGAGCAGGAGTTCCCGCAGCTTTCGGTCGGGCAGTGCGGTGCGGGGCTGCCGCAGGCGGAGGGTTACGGCGACTCGTGCACCGGCCGGTACATGTCGCAGATCGGAGGGTGAAAGATGGCTGAGTTTACCCACTTCAACGAGCGGGGGCTGGCCCACATGGTGGATGTGGGCGAGAAGGAGGTCACCGCCCGGGAGGCGGTGGCCCATGTCGCCGTCCGCTTGTCGCCCGAGACGTTCCGCCGGGTGGTCCACCATGAGCTGGCCAAGGGCGACGTCCTGGGGGTGGCGCAGGTTGCCGGGGTGATGGCAGCCAAGAAGACGTCCGAGTTGATCCCGCTCTGCCACCCGCTCCCCCTGACCAAAGTGGACCTCGCCTTTCGGCCGGACGAAGCCGCTTCGACGATTCACATCGAGGCGGTCACCCGGACGGTCGCCCGGACCGGCGTGGAGATGGAGGCGCTGACCGCGGTCAGCGTGGCGGCGTTGACCGTGTATGACATGTGCAAGGCGGTGGAGAAAGGAATCGAGATCACCGACCTCTACCTCGTCAGGAAGAGCGGTGGAAAGAGCGGAGAGTATCGGCGGGAGGAGCGCAAGTGAGCATGGAAGGTCGGATCGTGGCGGTCAACACCAGCGCCACCAAGTCGGTGCGGAAGCAAAGCGTGGCCGAGGTCATCCTGAAAGAGGAGTGGGGAATCGAGGGGGACGCCCACGCCGCGCCCTGGCACCGCCAGGTGAGCCTGTTAGCCCTCGAATCCATCCGCAAAATGCAGGAGAAGGGTCTCAAGGTCAAACCCGGCGACTTCGCCGAGAACCTGACCACCGAGGGGCTGGACCTGCCGGCGCTGCCGATCGGGACCCGCCTGCGGGTGGGCGACGGCGTGCTCCTGGAGGTGACGCAGATCGGCAAGGTCTGCCACACCAAGTGCGCCATCTACTACCAGGCGGGCGACTGCGTCATGCCCCGGGAGGGGATCTTTGCCCGGGTGTTGCAGGGCGGGAAGGTCGTGCCGGGCGACCGAATCGAGGTCGTCGAGCAGCCGGCGGAGGCGTCCGCGGCGCCCAAGCCGGCTTGGCGGGTGGCGGTCCTTACGGCCAGCGACAAGGGTTCCCGGGGGGAGCGCGTGGACGAGAGCGGGCCGGCGATTCAGCGCGCCGTGGCCGGGATCGGCGGACAGGTCGTAGCCTACCACGTCCTCCCCGACGTGCGGAAGGTCCTGGCCGAAACGATGGCCGAGCTGTGCGATCGAGAGCAGTGTGACCTGATCCTCACCACCGGGGGGACGGGGCTGGGGCCAAGGGACGTCACCCCCGAAGCGACGCTGGACGTTATCGAGCGAACCGTCCCAGGGATCCCGGAGGCGGTCCGGGGGGCTTCCCTTCGCCATACTCCCCGGGCGATGCTCTCCCGGGGGGTAGCCGGGATAAGGCGGCGCACGCTCATCGTCAACTTGCCCGGTAGCCCGAAGGCGGTCCAGGAGTGCCTGGAGGTGATTCTACCGGCGCTTCCCCATGCCCTGGGCATTTTGACCGGGAAGGAAAACGAATGCGCCAGACCGCTGGCAGGTGATGATTCGACCGCCGGGGATAAACATAAACAGCTTTTATAAGGATCTCTGGGGTAAGCCGCGAAAAACATAAGGGCAGTTTACGGCAAAAGCAGGAATGACTTACAGCCTCTCGAATACTCCCTAACATCACTTTTGGGAGGGAGTGTTGAAGTTCAGATGGCCCAGAGTCTCCTAATGCTGGCGCCAATCGCAGCCGTGCTGGCCCTGCTCTTCACCCGTTACCTGGCAGCGCGGGTGGCCAGGTTCTCGGAAGGTCCGCCGCAGGTGGTGGAAATCGCTGACGCCATTCGACAGGGCGCTTCTGCCTATCTTCGGCGGCAGTACACCACCGTGGCGGGCATCTTTGTCCTCATGTTCGTCATCCTTCTGATCCTCTCTCGCTTCGGTTATGTGAGCGCCTGGACGCCGCTGGCCTTCGTATCTGGCGGCTTCTTCTCCGGGCTGGCCGGCTTCATCGGAATGAAGCAGGCGACCAATTCGGCGGCCCGGACGGCCATGGCGGCCAGACAGAGCCTGAACAGCGGCCTGCAGGTGGCCTTCTCCGCCGGCGCGGTGATGGGGCTCACCGTGGTCGGCTTGGGCCTGGTCCACATCTCCTTCTGGTACTACTTCCTCAACTGGGTCTACCATGGCAATACCGCCGTGGTGATGAGCACCTTGCTTACCTCCTCGATGGGCGCCTCCTTCCTGGCCCTCTTCGCCCGGGTGGGCGGAGGCATCTTCACCAAGGCGGCGGACGTCGGGGCGGATCTCGTCGGCAAGGTCGAGGCCGGCATCCCGGAAGACGACCCACGCAACCCGGCGGTAATCGCGGACAACGTGGGTGACAACGTCGGTGACGTGGCCGGCATGGGGGCCGACCTTTACGAGTCCTACGTCGGCGCCATCACCGCCGCCGCCTCCCTGGGCCTCTCGGCCGGGTTGGGGCTGGCCGGAACGGTCCTGCCGATTGCGCTGGCGGGCGTCGGCGTCCTCTGTTCCATCGTCGGAACCTTCGTGGTTCGCGTCGGCGAATCAGCCAGCCAAGGCGCTCTCCTGGCGGCCCTGCGCCGGGGGGTCTACTTGGCCTCGGCCTTGATCATTGCCTTCATGTACTTCCTGGTCCAGACGATGACCCCGGGCCACCTCGGTCTTTACTGGTCCATCCTGGCTGGCCTGGTCGGCGGGATCATCATCAGTCTGGTGAGCGAGTACTACACCTCTTCCGAATACAAGCCGACCAAAGAGATCGCTGACTCGGCCCAGACGGGGCCGGCGACCGTGGTCATCTCCGGCCTCTCGGTCGGCATGTTGTCCACCGCCCTGCCGGCGGTGGTCGTGGGGATCGCCATCCTGGCCAGCTACTACCTGTCCGGCGGAGCGGGGAACTTCAACCTCGGTCTGTACGGCATCGGGCTGGCGGCGGTCGGCATGCTCTCGACACTTGGCATCACCCTGGCGACCGACGCCTACGGGCCGGTGGCCGATAACGCCGGCGGTATCGCCGAGATGGGCGGTCTGGGCGAGGAGGTTCGGGAGCGGACCGATGCCCTCGACGCTCTGGGGAACACCACCGCAGCGACGGGCAAGGGTTTCGCCATCGCCTCGGCCGGTCTGACCGCCCTGGCGCTGCTCGCTGCCTTCCGCGACCAGGTGGCGACCAACCTGGCCAACCAGTTCATCGCCAAGGACGGAACGTTGGCCGTGATGGAGAAGGCGGCCGCGGTCCAAAAGCTCCTGCCTCAGATTACCGAGCAGCTCGACAAGGGGGCGACGCTTCTCAATCCGCCAACTCTGGTTGGCCTCTTCCTCGGGGCGGTACTGCCCTTCCTCTTCGGCGCTTTGACTATGGGGGCGGTCGGCCGGGCGGCCCAGGGGATCGTGGAGGAAGTCCGCCGCCAGTTCCGGGAAATCCCCGGGCTCATGGAGGGCAAGGCCAAGCCGGACTATCGCCGGTCGGTGGACATCTGCACTCAAGCGGCCCTGCGGGAGATGATCATTCCCTCACTGCTGGCCGTGGTGGTTCCGATCGGCATCGGTCTCCTCCTGGGGATCAACGCCGTGCTGGGTCTGCTGGCCGGCGCGACGATCTCCGGGTTCATCATGGCGATCATGATGGCCAACTCCGGGGGAGCCTGGGACAACGCCAAGAAGTACATCGAGGGCGGGGTTCACGGCGGCAAGGGTTCCCTGGCTCACAAGGCGGCGGTCACCGGGGATACGGTGGGAGATCCCTTCAAAGACACTTCCGGGCCTTCCCTGAACATCCTGATCAAGCTCCTGTCCATGGTGGCGTTGGCCTTCTCGTCCTTCATCCTGGCCAACACGCTCTTCCATTAGCGCAAGGGGGGAGAAAGGGGTTGTTCCCTGGGCGAGGGAGCTGCGCCTTTCACCTGGTGCGGCGGGTGGGCTGAGCAACCCCCCCGCCGCACCGGTTTCTGGGCGGGAGGAGTGTGGGGACGGGGCGCCGAAGTAGGTGGACCGGAGCTTTTCCTTGCGACGGGAGGATGGGACATGGGGGAGGCTCGTTCCGGCCGGGTGTCTGGTACCGTCCAGGCCCGTACCGTGTGCCCACTCGACTGCTACGACGTCTGTGGGCTGCGGGCCTTATTGCATGGCGGCCGGGTGACGGCCCTCAGCGGTGACCCTGGCCATCCGGTCACCCATGGCGTGGCCTGCCACAAGGCACGTCACCTCGTAGAGCTGTCCAACCACCCGGAGCGGCTTCGCTATCCCTTACGCCGGACCGCGGGCGGCGGTTTCGCCCGCCTGTCTTGGGCGGAGGCGCTCGATGCCTGGGCGGCTGCCTTGGCCGAGGCCAGGGAGCGGTTCGGCCCGACCGCTGTCCTCCACTATACCGACAGCGGTTCCCAGGGACTCCTCAAGGCGCTGGACAAGCGCTTCTTCGCTCACTTCGGCGGCTCGACGGTGCCGGAGGGCAGCCTCTGCTTTGCCGCCGGCCTCGCCGCCCAGACCTACGACTTCGGCACGGCCTGTCACCACGAGGCGCCCGACCTGCTCCACGCCAAACTGGCCCTCGTCTGGGGACGAAACCCGGCGGACACCAACCTCCACACCGCCTGGCTGCTCCGCCAGGCCCGGCGGAACGGCGCCTTCGTGGTTCTAATCGACCCGCTCCGCACCCGGACGGCGGCGCTGGCCGACTGGGTCATTCAACCCCGGCCCGGGACTGATGCCGCTCTTGCCGAGGCCGTGGCGCGCGAACTCATCACCTCTAACCGATATGCGGCTGAGTTTATCGCCCGCCACACGGTGGGTTTTCCGGCGTACCGGGAGCGGGTCATGGAGTGGACCCCCGAACGGGCGGCACGGGTGACCGGGATCCCGGCTGGGGACATTCGGGGATTGGCCGAACTGCTGGCCGAGCGGCGTCCCGCCGCCTTCCTCCTGGGGTGGGGGTTGCAGCGCTACCGGAACGGCGGGGCCACCGTACGGGCGATCGACGCCTTGGGCGCGGTCGCCGGCAGCCTGGGCGTCCCGGGCGGGGGGGTCAGCTACGCCCACCGTCACTGGAAGGACCTCGCCCCTTTGGACGGGCGGGAACTGCCGCAGGAGAAGCGTTCCATCCGCCGGGCTAGCCTCGGCGCCGATCTTGAGTCGCTGCTGGAAGGCGAAGATCCCGTAACGGTGGCCGTCCTCGCTCGGGCCAATCCTGCTTGCCAGGCCCCGGACAGCCGGCGGTTGAGGGCCGCCTTGGAGCGTGTCCCGTTCAAGGTCGTGATCGACTTGTTCCTCACGGACACGGCGGAACTGGCCGACCTGGTCCTGCCCTCCACTACGTTCCTGGAGGAGGAGGATGTGTACGTCTCCTCCTGGACCTATTACCTGGGTTACGGGCCCAAGTTGGTCGACCCCCCCGGGGAGTGCCGGCCGGAACGGGAGATCTACCAGGAACTGGCCGAGCGACTGGGGATGGCCCGGGCAGCCGAGGAGTTGGCCCGGCCGGCGGGCGAGTGGTTGGCCCAGGCTCTGACCCCACTCGGTGGGGAGAAGCTGTTGGTGCGGTTGCGGGGCGAGGGGGCGGTGCGCCATCCGCTAGCCCCGGGGGTGCCCTTCGCCGAGGGGCGGTTCCCGACCCCCTCGGGCAAGATGGAGTTCTGGTCGGAGGCGGCGGCCCGGCATGGCCTCGATCCGCTGGGCGGTGTCGCCTGGCCGTGGCCCAATGATGACCCATCCGGCGAGCAGGCTGGGGAGTATCCCTACCGCCTGCTCAGCCCGCAACCGCGCCATCGCCTTCATTCGATCTTCGGCAACATCGAGGGTCCCTCGGCCGGGGAAGGGGAAGAGGCGCGCCTTAACCCCCTCACCGCTCGGGCCGCAGGGTTGGCGGACGGGGAATGGGCGGTAGCCGCCTCCCCCACCGGCGAGCTGCGGGTCCGGGTACGCCATGATCCCGGCGTTCCGGAGGGCGTCGTGGTGATTCCCAACGGCCTCTGGCGGAAACATGGAGGCGGCGTAAACGTGTTGACTTCGGCGGTGATGGCGGACATGGGCGGCCAGGCCGCCTTCTATGAGACCCGTTGCAGGCTGGAGAAGGCTAGGTGAAGGGAATGCCCAACCCGAACGACTTGATCTTTGCCTTGGATACGGGGACCCGCACCGTGACCGGGCTGGTACTCGACGATCGCGGTCCCCAGCCGGTGGTCTTGGCCTCCGTGACGTTGGAGCACCGGAGCCGGTCCATGCTGGACGGCCAGATCCACGACATCGAGGCGGTGGCGGAGGTCGTCCGTCAGGTCAAGACCGAGCTGGAGCTGCGCCTCGGCCTGACCTTCAGTGAGGCAGCGGTGGCGGCGGCCGGGCGGGCGCTCCTGACCCGGCGGGGGCGGATCACGGTCGACGTAGCCGCATTGGGTGAGATCGAGCCGGAGGACGTCCGCCGCTGGGAGTTGGAGGCGGTCCAGCTCGCTCAGGCCCGGCTACGGGAGGAGTCCGCCCCCGACCCCGCCGACGTTTACCACTGCGTCGGTTATGACGTGGTGGCCTACGAACTGGATGGGGACCGCATCAAAAAACTGACGGGGCATCGGGGACGCCAGGTGGCGGTGGAGGTGCTCGCCACCTTCCTGCCCGAGGTGGTGGTGGATTCGCTTTATGCGGTATTGCGCCGGGCGGGCCTCACCGTTTCGAGCATGACCCTGGAGCCGATTGCCGCCAGCCAGGTGGTGATTCCGGCCGACCTCCGCCAACTCAACCTCTCCCTGGTTGACATCGGGGCCGGCACGTCGGACATCGCCATCGCCCGCCACGGGTCTATCCTCGCCTTCGGCATGGTGCCCTTCGCCGGGGACGAGATTTCCGAGCGCCTCTGCGAGACCTACCTCCTGGACTTCGCCACCGCAGAACGGGTGAAACGGGAGCTGGGGGCCGGTGGCGAGGTGACTTTCCGCGACGTCCTGGGGAACTCGCACACCTGCTCCGCCAGCGAGCTATCGGCCGTGATCGAACCGGTGGTCGAGGAACTGGCGGAGCGGATTGCCGAACAGATCGTGAGCCTGAACGAGAAGCCGCCGTCGGCGGTGCTCTGCGTCGGCGGGGGAAGCCTGACCCCCTTGCTCCCGGCAAAACTAGCCGAGATGCTATCGCTGCCGCCGAACCGGGTCGTGGTTCGGGGGCGAGAAGACCTGCCAGTGGAGATTACCGGGAGCCTGGAGGGACTTTCCGGCCCAGAGGCGGTGACGCCGCTTGGGATTGCGCTCTCCGCCCGGAACCAGCACGGGCTTGCCTTCCGCTCCTGGGAGGTCACGGTCAACGACCGGCGGGTCCGCCTGTTTAACCTGGTGGCGCCTCGAGTGGCCGACGCCCTGCTGGCGGCAGGGATCCCGGCCGGTTCGCTCCGGGGCCGGCTGGGCTTGGCTCTGACGGTCAAGCTCAACGGCGAGTTCCGGGTGGTTCCGGGGACGCCGGGCCAGCCCGGGCGGTTGCTGTTGGGCGGGGAAGAGGTGGGTCTGGATACGCCGATTAACGACGGGGACGAGCTCACCGTGGTTCCGGCGGTGGACGGGGAAGATGCGTCGGCAGTCTTGGCTGATCTGGTTCCCCGGATACCTGATACCCCGGTGAGCCTCAACGGGCACCGCATTGTCCTCCGGCCGCGGCTAGTCATGAACGGCCAGCCAGCCAGCTATGCGGACCAGGTGCCAGACGGAGCCGAGGTTGAGTTCGCCCCCCGCAACCGTCTCCGGGATCTCCTGGAGCTCGTGGAGGTCGATCCCACGGCCATCGGGGAAGACGCTCCTTTCACCTATTACTATAATGGCCAGCCGCGCACTTACCGTTCCCGCCGCCCAATGGTCCTGGTCAACGGCCGGGAGGCGTCGCTCGACCAGGAGTTGCGACCGGGAGACGCGGTCCAGGTCCTGCGGGGTGAGCAGGTCCGTCCGACAGTCGCGGAACTGCTGGAAGCTGAGGGCGAGAAGGCCTGGCGGCCCGGAGGGGACCTTCACGTTTCGGTGAACGGCACGCCAGTCACCATCCCCGGCCGGCGGGGAGGGATCGTGCTGAACGGGCGGGAGGCCAGACCGGACGAGCCGGTACCCGAGGGAGCCGACCTCCGGGTGGAGCAGGGAGCCGATGCCCAGGCCTACTTTGCCGAGATCTTCAACTACTACGCGATCGACCTCAATTCCGCCTCCCCTGGACAGCGGCTTGTTCTCCGGCTCAACGGCGCCGAGGCAGAGTACACCTCGCCCCTCTCCGAAGGGGACACGATCGAGGTGCGATGGGAATGACGCCCGTGTCAACTCACGAAAAAATCTTACCGAAGTGAAACCGATCACTCACTTAAGAATCTAACCTAAGCCATGAGCGAGGTCGCCTTGTTGGAGGAGGCGGCCTCGTTCGGTACCTGGAG
>JBLNCL010000006.1:0-227904 GCA_050260635.1 Betaproteobacteria bacterium | reverse complement strand
TCCCAGGAGATTCTGAAGAAGGCCGGATTGGCCCCAAGGTCCAAGTGACCCGCGCGCTCCTGGCGGGGCGGCGCGTTACAGCAAGCCTCGCCAACCATTTCCCCCGGGCCCGCCGGCGAGGACTCCGGCCGCCCTCCTGGGTTCCTCGCCTCGCCGGCTGGGTGACGGGGAGTGTCGGAAGCGTTACAGACGTTACGTTTCGGCCGTTACGTTTACAGCGTTACAGACGGGGGTGGTGACCATGCCCGCAGGGTACTCCACCCGGTGCAAGGTCTGCAACCACCCGCGCCGGGCGGAAATCGAACGCTGGCATTTCGAGGAGGGCGCCAGCTACCGGGAGATCGAGCGCCGATTGGAGGGAGCGACCTCGTTCGTGGCCATCGGGCGCCACTTCCGGGAGCACTGCAACGTCCAAGAGGAGGCGGCAGTCCGGTACCGGGCCGCGCAGGAACGGTTCGACGAGCAGGTGGAGAAGCGCCTGACCGACCTTGAGCGCCTGGACGATTCAATCGACCGGGCGCACCGGCTGAGCAAGGCTGCCGGAGAGACCATCGAGCAGCTCGTCCGGAACGGGGGCAAGCTGCCGAAGACCCTCGTCGACCTCTACGCAGCCGCCTCAGCAGAGCTGCGTCAGACGAAGAAGACGAAGATGGAGGCGCTGGGCGAGGACCCGGAGGGCAAGAAGGCCGAGGCCGTCCAGTCGCTCGTTGACCTGCTCCTCGCGGCTGGTGAGGAGGCGTGATCGACCGAGAGCGGGCAAGGGAGGCGGTCCGGCGGTTTCGCCGGGACCCTGTCTGGTTTGTGCGAAGCGTCCTCGGCGCCGAACCATGGGCGAAGCAGGCGGAGATTCTGGAGGCGGTGAGAGACCATCCCCGGGTTGCAGTGCGAAGCTGCCATGGAGTCGGGAAGAGCTTCACGGCCGGCCAGGTGATCCTGTGGTTTCTGTACTCGTTCATGCCAAGCATCGTGCTGTCGACGGCGCCGACCTGGCGGCAGGTGGAGAAGCTGGTCTGGAAAGAGGTCCGGGCGAGTTACCGGCGGGCGCGGGTGCCGCTCGGTGGGAACCTCCTACCGAAGCGGCCGGAGATCCAGATCGTCCAGGACCAGTGGTACGCGGTAGGACTGTCGACCAACGACCCGGACCGGTTCCAGGGGTTCCACGAGGAGAACATTCTCGTGGTCGTGGACGAGGCGGCCGGCGTGCCAGAGGAGATTTTCGAGGCGGTGGAGGGCGTCTTAACCTCCGAGAACGCCCGGCTGCTCTTGCTCGGGAACCCGACGGCGATCGGCGGCACGTTCTACAACGCCTTCAAGCAACCCGGGTGGCACAGGATTGCGGTCAGCGCCTTCGACAGCCCGAACTTCACAGCCTTCGGGGTTACGGAGGAGGACATCGCAAGCGGGGCCTGGGAGGCCAAGGTCACCGGCTCGCTACCGAATCCGAAGCTGATCACGCCAGCTTGGGTGGCGGACAAGTACCGTGTCTGGGGGCCGACCTCGCCGGCCTACCAGGCGAGGGCGCTCGGGGAGTTCCCGGCCGAGGCCGAAGACACGCTGATCCCGCTTGCCTGGATCGAAGCGGCGATGGCTCGCTGGGAGGAGACGCCCGAGGGCGAACCGGTAGAGATCGGGGTCGACGTGGCCCGGTTCGGCTCAGACAAGACGGTGATCGCCGTGCGGCGGGGCCAGAAGGTCTTGCCGCTTGACGTGTATGCCAAGCAGGACACGATGGAGACGGCGGGCCTCGCCATTCAGACGTTCCGGAGGACGGCAGCGAAGCTCGTCAAGGTGGACGTGATCGGCCTTGGCGCTGGCGTGGTGGACCGCCTTTCCGAGCAGGGGCTCCCGGTGGAGGGGGTCAACGTGGCCGAGGCAGCGACGGACCCCGAGCGGTTTGCCGATCTGCGTAGTGAGCTCTGGTGGAACCTGCGGGAGCGGCTGAACCCAGACCCGAGAGTAAACCCCGACCCCGTTGCCCTGCCTCCGGATGATGAGCTCTTGGCGGACCTCTCGGGGGTCAAGTACAAGCTGACCAGCCGGGGACAGATCAGGGTGGAACCGAAAGACGAGATGAAAAAGCGGCTGGGCCGCAGCCCGGACCGGGCGGACGCGGTGGTGCTGGCGTTTGCTGCCCGGGGATCCGGCATCGACCCCGCGGCTGCCGAGATCCTGCGCAGCCTCAAAGTTCACGGCTGAGGTGGTTGGCATGGCGAAGAGGCACAATTGGTGGGCCAGGGTGACCGGCGAGATATCGAGGCTTCGGGTTTATCTCACTGGCACCTGGGGCATTTTCACTGGGACCTACGGCCCGGCCTACAGGGTTGACTCCAGCCGCGTCGACTATGCCCTAGCCCGGGCGCTGTACGACAACACCGACGACCGGTACAAGCTCGGTGCCGGCTTCGCCAAGCCTGTGATCAACACGACTGTCGGCTTCATGGGGGTTCCCCGGTTCCGGTGCGAGGACCAGGACGCGCAGGCGGTGCTGGACGACTTCTTTGGCGCCAACGTGAGCCGGATGATGGAGACGCACCGCAACGCACTGCGCGACGGAGACTGCCTGGTCTGGATAACTCGGGAGGAGGAGAAAGACAGCGCCCTGTACCCAGAAACGGAAACCAGGCTGGTCTACAACATCATTCCGCCAGAGCAAGTGCAGAGGATAGTGCGGAACCCGGTCACCGGTGAGCCGATCGAGTACATCCTGGTCTCGGACCACGAGTGGTTGGACGAGCAGGGTAACCGCCGCCGTGCCCGGGTGACCAAGCGGATCAACCGGCAGCACAGACTGGTCCAGGTCCAGGGCGACACACCACCCGACGTCACCCCGGGCGAGGAAGTTAACATCTGGGGCTTCATCCCGATCGTCCACTTCAAGAATGAGGCGGACAGCACCGCGGAGTTTGGGAAGAGCGACCTTGAGCCCATCGAGCCATTCCTCAAAGCGTATCACGACGTCATGCTGGCGGCCATTCAGGGCTCCAAGATGCACTCCACGCCGCGGCTCAAGCTGAAGCTCAAAGACGTAACTGCCTTCCTGCGCAACAACTTCGGGATCACCGACCCGGTGGCCTTTGCCAAGAGCGGCGGCAAGATCAACTTGGAAGGCCACGAACTCCTGATCTTCACGCAGGACGAGGATGCCGAGTTCATCGAAGTCAAGTCCGCCACCGGCTCGGCCGGCGAGTTGCTCCAGTTCCTGTTCTACTGCATTGTGGACACGAGCGAGACGCCGGAGTTTGCCTTCGGGGTCCACACTCCGTCGAGCCATGCGAGCGTCAAGGAGCAGATGCCGGTCCTAGTTCGGCGGATCAGCCGGAAGCGGGAGATCTTCACTGAGCCGTGGCAGATGCTGGCCCGGGTCGTGCTTGCCATGACCGCCCGGGCTACAGGAAAGCGGTTTGCCACCCACGCCACCGTCCTTGAGTGGGACGAGATCGACCAGCGGGACGAGAAGGACGTGGCTGAGACCCTGGAGCGGATCGTCAACGCCTTGGTTCAGGCCATCCAGAACAGCCTCATCAGCCTCGAGGCGGCGGTGGAGTTCCTCCGTCAGTACATTGGGACGATGCAGGAGTACGTGAGTGACGACCCGGAGATTCCGGGAGAGCGGGAGCGGATCCTGAAGACGCGGCTCCTCCTGGCCCGTCTCGAGGACGGACGGATCCTGGAGGAAGAAGAGCAGGCGCTGAAGGCGGCTGGCCAGGAGGGGTAAGCCATGCCTGATCTGGCTGCCGAAAACGCCCGAGCGCTGGTCGAGGCCATCAGGGAGGCGGCGGGCGACTACCGATCCTGGGCGCTGCAAGCCCGCCAGAAGTACATCAGCCTCAGGCTCCGCCAAGATCCCGAGATCCGGGGCCTTTACATTCGGGCGGCGGATCGGGTGGCGGCAGAACTGCGCCGGCTCGGGGCGGCCACCCCGTCGAATCAGTTGCGCCGGCGCCATCTCGAACAGATGGAGCGGCACCTGCGGGCCGAGGCCGACAGGTTCGTCGACGACCTGACGGGGAAGCTCAAAGACTACATCGAGCAGGCGGTGGACGCCGGCGCCGGTTACTCCCGCCAGGTGACCTTGGAACTTCTTCGGCGTGGGAACTGGAAGCCCGGGGGCGTTACGGCCACGTTTGCCCGGATCAACCGACAGGCGATCGAAGCATGTTGGGCCCGGACGAAAGATGGGCTTCGTCTCTCTGACCGAATCTGGCAGAAGGGTGACCAGCTCCGCCGGACGATGCGGGACTTGATCCAGGAGTCGGTGGCGATCGGCCAGGACGCCGTAAAGACCGCCCGGATGCTCGAACAGTACGTGCGGACCGGCGCTAAGACCCTAGCTCGGCAGTACCCCAAAATGATGGACCGGATGGCTGGCCGGATCCCGGGGGACATCTCCTACGAGGCCATCCGGCTGGTCCGGACGGAGACGACTGCGGCCTTCGGGGAGGGAACGATTGCTGCCGCCCAGGTGAGCCCAAGCTACAAGGGCATGCGGTGGATCATTTCAAAGGCCCACCCCGCCCGGGACATTTGCGACGACCTGGCGGCTCATGACGAAGGTCTGGGAGAAGGGGTTTACGCTCCTGGAAGCGAGCCGCCATACCCGGCGCACCCCAACTGCCTTTGCCACTTGGTGCCTCTGCATGAGCAGCCCGAGGAGTTCGTCGAGCGGCTGAGGCGATGGAGGGATGATCCGGAGAGCGAACCGGAACTGGAAAAGTGGTATAATCAACAACGGACGGAGGCATCCCAGCGGCCTTCGAACCGGCCGGGCGCTGAAGCAGCCCCGAAGCCGAAGACTTTTGAGGAGTTCCTTGAGGAGAAAGAGCGGGAGATTGCCGGCCGCGCGACGGAGAAGTGCTACGCCTTGGATCCTACTGGTACGGTACTTCTCAGCAAGGAGGGTACGCGCAATGAGATAACCTTCACGGCGGAGGAACTAAGCCCACTCAGGGGAATGGTGTTCACACACAACCACCCCGGCGGCACGTCTTTTTCCAAGGAGGACATTTATCTCGCGGCCAAATGGCAGCTTGCCGAGGTCCGGGCGGTTGGGCGGGAGTATCGCTATTCGATGCGTCCGCCGGAATCCGGCTGGTCAGAGGAGATCTGGAGGGCAGTCATCGGCCCAGCGTTCGAGAAGCACCACCGAGAAGTATACTACGAGATATTGCTCAAGATTCGTGCCAGACTCTTAACTGAAGCCGAGGCGAATAAGCTTCACTGGCACGAGGTCTGGACCCGGGTGGCCAGGGATACAGGACTTCGGTACGTCAGAAAGGGTTGGTGAGCTGAGTGCCCTTTACGATCGACAGAGGCCACGATGACCCGATCTATAGCCCGGTCTGTACCTACTGCGTGCACCTGCTGTCGGGGATGGACCGCACGTGCAAGGCCTTCCCCAAGGGCATCCCTGAGGTTATCTGGAGGGGACTCAACGACCACACCAGGCCGTACTCCGGTGACCAGGGTATTCAGTTCAAACGGGTGGAGGTGGCGTACAGCGCCGAGATCAGCTTCCCGATCGAGCCGAGTAAAGCGGACATTCAGGAGCTTCGACAGCAAATCACACGGGATAGGTTTCGAGTGGTGGATGGCGGCCGGCCGGCCAGCCTCCTGAGGCCCCATCGAACAGGAAGCCGCCGGCGCGGGCGTTGACATCTCTCGTCGGACAAGAGCAAGACCACGAGGCGTTGGGTCAACACGACCTGGCGCCTTTTCATTTGCTCCGGGAAGGGGGTGAAATGATGAAGGGGTTCAAGATCGGCAACTCGGTGAGCAACGCGGCCTGGGGAGATGTGGACAAGGGCGCTCTTTGGGCCAAGCTCAAGGCCGGTCTCGAGGAGGGTGCAGACGGGGTCGAAGCGGCGGTTCGTGAGGTTTACGCCGTGGTGAAGGGGCAGATCGGGAAGGACCTCACCCAGGCGGACTGCTGGGGGCCGCACCACGAGGTCCGGGAAGACGGCACGGTGGTGCTGAACCGGGCGGGGCTCATCGCCGCAGCAGCTGCACTGGCTGGCGCACGGAGCGAGCCAGATCTCACGCCGGAGCAGAAGGCGCAGACGAGACGGCATCTCCTGCGACACTACCGGCAGCTTGAGATGACGCCACCGGAGGAGCTGGCCGGGGAGATGGCCCACGTCATGGCGACGGTCTCCGGCGAGATTCGCGTGGAGGACGTGCCGCTGGCACCGTGGGCAGACCTGGCTGCCCTCAAAGCTGGCGACGACGATCCGCTGGAGGTGGTGGTGGAGGTTCCCGCCGGGAAGAGCAAGCGAGGCTGGAACTACACACCTCAGGCGCTGCAGCGGATCGTGGGCGAGGTGATGACCCAAGGGCTGCCCGGTTTCTTGGGTCACCAGAAGCCGGAGAACGTGGATCACGAGTTTCCCCTCCCGGTGACGCACTGGGTGGGGGCGCTCTGGCGCGATGGTAAGGCCTATTTCCGGGGAGTGGTAGACAAGGCGGCGGCGGACCTGAAACGCTGGATCCGGGCGAAGACCGTCCGGACAGTGAGCATCTTTGGGGCGCCGAAGCTCCAGCAGGTGGCCGGGGAGACCCAGGTGGTCGACTACCGGCCGCTCAGTATTGACTGGACGCCCCTCGGCAGGGCGGGAATGCCCACGGCCGTGGTGGCCCTGGGCGAGATGGACGAGATCATTTCGGGAGGTGAACCAAAGACAATGAGCTGGAAGGAAATCGTGGCGCAGTTGAAGGCCATGCTGGCCTCGGGTGAGGTGACCCGGGCTCAGCTGGTCGGGGAAATGGGCTGGAAAGCCCAAGAGGTGCTCGGCGAGATCGACGCGGACTTTGCCAAGCAGGCGACCGGGGCGATTGAGACCTTGTCCAAGGTGCGGCAGGCCCTCGGAATCACCGGCGAGATGGACGTGGTCAAGGCAGCCGAGGACGCCGCGAAGGCCGCCACCGAGCTGCGCAAGGCTGATCACGAGAAGCTCGTGGGCGACGTGCTGAAGGAGAAGGTCTCGGGCGAGATGGCGCAGGCCCTGGTGCGACGGATGCTCCGGGTGCCCGAAGGGGCCACCAAGGAGCAGATCGCTGGCGAGATCGACAAGCTCCTCGCTGACGAGGCGGTCAAGAACACGCTGAGCAAGCTCCACGTGGATCAGCCAGCGCCCAAGGGGAACACGCCGGGCGGCGAGCCGGGTGGCCTGCGGACGAAGCGGGTGGCGATCTGATGAGCGGCTCTATCTCTCGTTTCAATCCACAGTCCCGAAGCTTTGTCAGCCGGACCAGCGCAGGAACGTTCGCCACGAAACCTACGACGAGCCGTCAGGGAGTTGTACCTCTGACGCCGGCAGACAACCTGGGCCCTCAGGTCATTGGGGCCAAGCAGACCGCCAGACCGGCGGTCAGAGTTTTGTAGGGAGGTGTAGAAGTTGGGTCGGAAGATCAGCGAGGGCCTCTCGGTCAAGGTGACCGTGCCCCAGAACACCGTGATCGAGCAGGGCAAGTTCTACCTCTTGGACGGCTTCTTCGGCATGGCCGTCCAGAGCGTCACCACCGGGGCGGGTGAGACGGCCGAGGTGGTGCTGCTCGTCGAGCAGGCCGAGTACGAAACGAGCCAGATCACGGCAGCGGATGCCTTCAACAAGGGCGACAAGGTCTACTGGAACGACGCCACCAAGCTCCTGACCACGCAATCGAATCCGGATGCCTCGGGCAACCCGCAGAACCGCCCGGTGGGCCGCGTGACCGCCGGCAAGGACGCCAACAACGTGATCTGGCTGTTGCTTGGGCCGCAGGTCCAGGCGCACGCCTAAACGGGGAGGTGAACTTGAAGTGAGCTACAAGGTCGTCAGCATCGAAACCCTGAAGGAAGAGCGCCGCAAGCGGACTGTCGAGGTGCCGGTTCAGTACGTGTCGCCTTCCGGCGAGATGAAGACGGTCACGAAGAAGATCGTCAACGGCGAAATGGAGGTCTTCGAGTTCAGCCGGCCGATCGGGGAAATGATCACCACTCCGGCCGGGCTGGACCAGCTCGTGCAGAAGACGGTGATCGACCTCGAACTCGGGCGCGAGGCTGTGCCCCTGCTCTACGGGCCGATCTACCGCCGGCGGGAGGATCCGAACTTTACCGAGCACGTCGACATCTTCCCGTTTGTCGGCTGCAAGGTCGTCTTCCTGGAGCACCTTGAGGCCGAAGAAGTGAAGTTCGGCGCCCGTAAGATCGGGACGAAGGACACCGTGCCGATCATCACTTACGCTGCGGCCTTCCAGTGGACGGAGGACATGGTCCTCTACGACAAGACCTGGGAAGTGGCTGAGGCGAACCGGGCGATGGGCGAGGCCTACAACGCTCTCCTGAACCACATCCATCTGAACCCGATCCTGTCCTATGCCTACGCTGCGAAGAACAAGACGGCGGCTGACGCAACTGGGGCCACCTACCTGGAAAAGCTGCGGAACACGATCAAGGCTGGTCTGATTCACGCTTCTCAGGACAAGAACACCGACACCGGCGCTCCGCGTCGGCCGACCATCCTCCTGGCTCATTCGAGCAAGCGGTGGGACATCGAGGAGTGCCTGCAGCGCATGCAGATCGGCGGTACCGTCTACCCGGCCATCAGCCAGATCGACACCCTCATCTTCTACGACGGCTGGAGCGTGACGGTAGGCGAGAAGACGTACACCTACGGCGGGGTGGACCCGGGCAAGGCGTACCTGATCGAGCCTCAGCGGTACTTCCATGAGCTCGTGAAGCACGACCTGCGGGTCGATGCCGCGGGCGCTGATCTCACTCGCCTCATCGAGAACGCGGTGGTTGGGCGGGCCCGCCGGGGCGTCGTCGCATCGCCGGCGAATGCCGTAGAAGAGCTCACGCTGCCGTAAGGGCGGTGAACTGAATGGTACGCTGTAAGAGCTGCGCCCGGTTCCCTTGGGTTCCGGGCGCAGACCTTTCTCATCTGCCGGCTGTGAAGTGCCACGAAGAGCTACCCGCTCGACGGTGGACCCCGGAGAGCGTCAAGCTGGAGCATGAGTGCCCGTACTTTGTGGGCCCGGGGGCCGACGATCAGGGAAGTGCCGCCCTGCCCGCCGGTGAACCAGCGTCAGTACAGCAGAAACCGGCGGGCAAGGGCCCCGCGGGGACGAAAAGGCGGACGAGCAGCAAAGGAAAGGGTGAGCGGTGATGATGCCGACGGCGGAGCTGCGCATCCGCCTCCGGAAGCTTCTCGCTGAGGTGATCCCGGTGAACGGCACCGATGCTGATACCCGGTTCACCGAGGCTGAGCTGGGCGAGCTCCTGACCGAGGCTGATAGCCTCTACCACGCCGCGTCCAAGGGGTGGACGATCAAGGCCGGGCTGCTCCAAGCCGAGCTCGGGCAGATCGAACAATACTCGGTGGGCCAGGAGACCTACAAGGTAGTCAACCTCCAGACGGCGATCCGCTCCGCCCTTGACATGGCAGAGCGGTATGGGCAGCTTGCCGCAAACAGCACGGGCAGCCTGATTCTGGGGGTGGCTCCTCCGGAGGTGCTCTGACATGGATCTCGTGACGCTACGGCGCAGGCACGTCGCCTGGTGCATTCAGCAAAACCCCACGACCATCACGATCCAGCGAACGGAGAAGGTCTCGGCTGGGGGCGGACTCTCGGAGGTCACGACCGCGGTGGGACCTTTCAACGTGCGCATCTTCCAGCAACGCGGTGGCCGGCCGCAAGACGTGACGGGTCTCGCTGGCACCATGCAGACGACCACTGGGTGGGGGCTATTGGCTGACCACCTGGCGGACCTGAAGGCCGGGCCGAGTGTCCGGGACGAATTCGAGGTACCGGGGATCGGGCGGTTCGTGGTAAAGATGATCTACCCCCAGGTAATACTTGGCCAGATCGTGGGGTACCAGGCAGAGATTGAGAAGGTGAGCTAGGTGGCGTTCGGGGATCAGGCGCTGGCGTATGTGGAGCGGAAGAAAGCCGGGATGCAGGCGCTCCTGCTTAACTGGGCAGGAGTGCTCGAAGGGTACGCGAAGGGCCACGCCGACTGGGCCGATCGCACCGGCCATGCCCGGCAGGGTCTCCACGCCGGCGTCGATCGTCGGGGACCGAATGAACTCACCCTCTACCTCAGCCACGGTGAGGAGTACGGGGTCTACCTCGAACTGGGGACTCCACCCCACATCATCCGGCCCGTCGAGAAGAAGGCCCTGTACTGGCATGGAGCGGCCCACCCGGTTCGGGAAGTCCACCACCCGGGTACACGGCCCCACGCCATCGTGCTGCCGACCATGGATGCCCACCTCCCGCGGATCCGGCAATCGATCCTGGATTACTGGGGTGCTGGAAGATGAGGGACGCAATCAGGAACAGGTTGATCGCTGCGGTCCCCGAGGTTGGGGGGAGAGTCGTCGAGCCTGGAGTACCCGGCCGAGAGACTCCGAAGCCCTACCTCGTGGTGCGGCAAGGGGTGGATGCGGAGGACACTCCGTGGACCGGGTTCCGGCGGATTGTTGAGGTCTGGCCCTACCTCTCCCGGCAGACCTTCAAGGACGTCGACTTCCTGGCTGCCAAGATCATCGCGGCCCTGGCCGATCAGCCGCTGACCACCGCTGCTGGCGAGGTTTTCACCTGCCACTACCTCGGGGCAGCGGGATCAGATGTGGTGGACCCTGAGTGGGATGCCATCACCAGGGGGCTTCGGTTCGCCGTGCTGGCGCTCCAGCCGGTGGCGGCCTCGGAGACTGTGGCCAACGACCCGTGGGTCGAGGCAGTGGCACTGTGGACCGAGACGCTCCTCAGCAGCACCTGGACAGTGTACCGGAACCTCTGGCCGCTTGGGTACAAGCGACCGGCGGTCATGTGGCGCTTGGCCGGTCCTCATCAAGTTAGGGAGCGGGCCCGGGCGGTCTTCGAGGTGCGCAAGAAGCTGGTGTGCCATGTGATCGGAGCCACCCCCAACCAGCAGGCAAGCGGGATACTGCAGATCGTGGAGGGGCTGGGCTCTGCCATCAAGGTGGTCCTCGATACTGTGAACAGGCGATACCTGGTAGTGGACGAGCCAACGGCGGACTACCAGGCTAACCCCCTGACGGCTGGACAAATCAGCGTGGTGCTGAGCCGGCTCACGAACCGGCCTGCTGAGGAGGCTCCGCTCATGCAGCACATCGCGGCGAATGGTGTTTGGAGGTGAGTTAGACCAATGGCGGACAGGAAAGCGGCTCCCCCGGCGGAGACATACCCCCGGGCGGAGCTGATCAAAAACGCTCCGGCGCTCTTTGGGGTGATGCCTGAGGTGGTCATCGGGGCGCTGCATGGGAACGACAAGAAGGAACTGACGGTCGCCGAGGTCAAGGCGGCCGTCAAGGCTTTTCTGGAAAGGACGGTGAGCTAACTGATGGCGGGTGGAACCTGGAGCCCGACGGAGGGCAAGGTCCGGCCGGGGTTTTACATGAACTTCGTGGCGGCGGCCCTGGCGGCCATCAAGCCCGGAGCCCGCGGGGTGGTGGCCTGCCCGGTGAAGGCCGAGTGGGGGCCGGTGCGGGAATTCAAGGAGATTACGAGCGAAGCTGAACTTCTCGCCGCCTACGGGGCCAAAGTCGCCGGCACCACGGCCTATGACACGATCCGCATGGCGCTTCTAGGCGGGGCGAAGAAGGTCTTGGGCTACCGGCTTGCGGACTCGAACGCCGCCAAGGGGACGATCACGCTGCAGGACACCGGCGGCACCCCAGCAAACGTCCTCCGGCTCGACACGAAGTACGAGTCGGCTCGTGACTTCCGGGTGACGACTCGGACCAACCCGGTGGACAGCGCCAAGCAGGACATCGTCCTCTACGAGGGCACGACGATTCTGCGGACCTTCACCTTCGCTTCTGAAGCTGGCGGGGTGGACAACGCCGTGGCGGCGATCAATGGCGATGCCGGGAACCAGTGGATCACGGCGACCAAGCTCGCCGACGGGAACGGCATCCTGGCGCTCATCACGAGCGTACCCTTGTCCGGCGGGAACAACGGGACGGCAGCGGTCACGAACACCGACTATGCGAACGCCATGGCTGCTTTCGAGGCTCGGCAGTTCAACATCTTCACCCTCGACGGCATGACCGACAGCGCCCTCCAGACGTCCGTCAAAGCCTGGGTGGAGCGGTTGCGCGAGGAGGGCAAGGGCATCATTGCCGTCATGGGAGGCAGTGCAGCAGCCGATGCCGATCCTACTCAGGGCAACGCTCGAAGCCAGACCTTCAACCACGAGGGCGTGGTGAACGTGATCACCTCGGCCGTAATGGACGGGGTGACCTATTCGAGCGCCCAGGTGGCGCCGTTCATTGCAGGGCTGATCGCCGGACAGGCGCTCTCTGAGTCCATCACCTACGCCACTTGCCCGTTCACCGACGTCTCGCCGCGGCTCACTCACTCTCAGGTCGAGGCAGCGCTCCTGGCGGGCTCGCTCGTGCTCGTCCACGACGGCGAGAAGGTCAAGGTCGAGCAGGGGGTCAACACTCTGAGCTCGCTGCGTCAGGGGCAGAACGACCAATGGAAGAAGATCCGGGCAATCCGCGTGATGGACTCGATCAACGCCGACCTGCTCAAGGCTGCGAGCGACAACTACATCGGCAAGGTCAACAACAACGACGACGGGAAAGTCGCCCTGATCAATGCCTGCAAGCAGTACATGGAGCGGCTCTTTCTCGGCGGCCTGGTCGAGAAGGACTATCTCGTCTACCTCGACCCAGCCTACCACCCCGCGCTCGCAGCTCCAGACGAGGTCTACATCAAATGGGAGGCCCGGATCTGCGACAACATGGAGAAGATCTTCGGGACCTTCGTGGTCCGCTAGGGAGGTGGCGTGAGAGATGCCTCTTGATCCGAGCAGGGTGATTTCGGGCACCTACGGCCAGGTCTTCAAAGAGGGAAAGGAGCTCGCCAACTTCAACCACCTCGAGGCGGTGGTCGAAATCCAGAAGCGCGAGCTCAAGCTCGCAGGCAACGAATGGGTGACACACAAGAAGGGCGCCCTCAAAGGCACCGGGACCCTCAGCGGCTACAAGGTCACCAGCGACTCCATCATCCAAGGCTTCGAGAAGTTCGAGCTGGTGAGCAAGCTCGCCGACCCCGAGGCCTACGGGCACGAGCGGATCCGCCTCATGAATGTGATGTTCGATCGGATCCAGCTTGCCAACTGGACCGCCCACGAGGAGGTGCTGGAGGAACTGCCCTTCACCTTCGAGGGAGCGGAACTCCTCGATCCCATCACTGAGGGCGGGGGCGGCGCTTCGCTAACCATCACGCTGAACCTGGAGGTGTAGTGCATGGACGAGAAGGAGGCTACCAAACTCACTGACGAGCAGGTGCTCCAGCGGCTCCTGGCGGTTGATGGGGTGCCGGAGAAGACAGTCACCATCCCCCGGTTGGGAATCCCGGTCACCCTCCGGGGCTTGACTGGCAAAGCGGTGTTCCAGCTCAGAGAGGCCTGCACCTACCGGCGACCGGCCAAGGGCCGGGAGATCGAGACTCTGGACGAGGAAAAGTTCAACTGCCGGCTGATTGCCGCCGCCACCGTGAAGCCCAAGTGGGATCATCCGGAGCTCCTCGCCAAGTACCAGGCGTCGGGGGCAGAAGAGGTGATCAAGCGGCTCTTGCTCGCTGGGGAGCTAGCGGCTCTCGGTGACCTTGTGCTCGAGCTCTCGGGCTTCGGGGTGGAGCTGGAAGAGGTAAAAAACTGATCAAGGCCGGGGGCCCGGCGGCCCTGCTGCATTGGATGTTCCAGCGGCAGGGCCTCCGCCCCGGCGTGTTCTTCGAGCTGCCCCGCGGAGAGCAGCTCTTTTTGTACGCCAGTACCGAGCTAGCCCTCGAGGAAGAGCGCCGGCAAAGAGAGGAGCGGCGCAAGGAGGTGAGCATCTGAGATGGAGCAGGAGTTCTACCGGCTGAATCTTGTCGTCGAGATGCACGACCGCATGAAGGCAGCCCTCGATCCCAGCCGAAGGCGCGTCAAGCAGATGGAGGATCAGCTCGGGAGGGCCCGCAAGGCGGCTCAGATGCTCGACCAACAAAAAGTCGGGGTCAAGGCAGACCTGGTTGATCACCTCACCGCGAAGGCCAGTCGGATCGGCGGTTTTCTGCGCAGCCTTACCGGAAGAACATGGAAGGTGACGGTTGGCATCGTCGATCGGGTCACCAGCTCAATCGGCCGGATCGTCCGAGCCGTCACCTCACCGCTCGGTCTCCTTGGTCTGGGGGTCGGTGGGGCAGCATTGGGGGCTGGGCTGGTCGGCATACCACTTCGCATGTCCGGCGAGATGGAACAAGCGGGAATCGCCTTCACCCAGATGCTTGGCTCGGCGGAAAAGGGTATCCGCTTCATGAACCAGCTGAAGTCCTTTGCAGCGAAAACTCCCTTCGAGTTTCCCCAAGTGCGGGATGCCGCACAGAACCTGCTTACCTTCCGCTTCCGAGCGGAGGAAGTCATCCCCATGCTGACGGCGATCGGTAACGCAGCCGCGGCGTCGGGGAAGGGCCCTGAGACCATCGATCGTATAGTCCGGGCTCTTGGACAGATGAAAGCGAAGACCAAGGTCACTGCTGAAGAGATGATGCAGCTGACCGAAGCGAACATCAACGGCTGGGTGTACCTCGCGGATGCCATGGGCAAGACACCCGCCCAAGTGATGAAACTCGCTGAGCGTGGGCTGATCCCCGCAGATAGGGCTATCAAGGCAATCCTTCTTGGGATGAACAAGGATTTCGGTGGGATGCTCGACGTACAGTCCAGAAGCCTGTTTGGACTCGCGTCCACGATCAAAGACACCTTCAACCTGACGATCCTGACCAAATGGGGGGATGGACTCAGCAAGGCGATCAAGCCACGGATGGAGCGCCTCGTTGACCTCTTCACCAAGAACGAGGACGTGACGAAGCGATGGGGAGACACCCTGGAACGGGTGGCGTTTCGGGCTGGAGAGCGAGTCATGGGCTTCATTGAGCACGCGTTCCAGGTCATCGATTCGCTCATGTCGGATCCGAAGTATCAAACAATGACGTTCTTCCAGAAGGCAACGGTAGCGTGGAAAGAGATCGTTCAAACGCCGTTCGACAACTGGTGGAACTCCGGCGGCCGGGAGTGGGCGAAACAGGCGGGGTCAGAGATCGCCAAGTTCATGATGGAAGGGTTCTTGACCGGAGTCAAGCTCGTGGCAGCCGACCATCCGTGGCTTAGCACTCTGTTGGGCGCCTATGCGGGCGCAAAGATCGGGGCGGTATTCGGTCCCATCGGTGCGGGGGTAGGGGCTGCGGCTGGGGCGTTGGGTGGTTTCGGCGTATCCAGCTGGGCTAAGATCAGCTCGGAGGAGCGAGATTCTCGCCAGACGGTCGGCCTGTTGCCAGCGCATACGCCGGGGATCTACGCCGCACCCGGAACGTTTTGGGCGAACTATTGGCAGCTTCAAGCCTATGGTGCCAGGCCGCTGCCTGGCCACGCCCTCGGTACCATTGCCACGAGTCCCCACGTCGCCATGGTGGCCGAGGAAGGCCCAGAGTCAATCATCCCGCTCTCCAGCCGGCTTCGCAGCCGCGCACTGACACTCTGGCAAGAGACCGGCCGGCGGCTGGGCGTGCATTCGTTTGCGCTGGGCGGGTTTACGGCTCCACTAGCCGTGGCCGGCGCCGGTGGTGGTAGCGGAAACGTCGTCATCCACCTCCACATGGATGGCGCGGTCCGGGCCAGCATCGAAACGCGGGCCGACCAAGCCCCGGAGACCGTGGCTCAGGCAGCGGCCGACATCTTGGCTCGCACGCTCACGCGGATCCTCGAAAACACCAGGTAGGTGAAGCTGATGGACATCTATCTCGTGGGCGACGACTTCGGGACCTTCCACTTCCCAGTGAACCCTGAGGAGATTGTCGTCACAGGGGAAAAGCTTCTTGAAACTGTCAGGATCACCAACCTGGGCGAGGTAGACTTTCCGGCGGGGGACCGGATCGGAGAGATCCGGTTCTCCTCATTTTTCCCTGCCGAGTATGACCCAGGCTACTGCCAGTATCCAGACCTGCCAACGCCGGAGGAAGCCTTGAAAACGCTCCTTGCCACCAGAGAGGCCGGGAAACCGGTCCGGCTCATCATCACCGGGCTGCCGGTGAACCTGCTCGTGCTCCTGACCTCGGTGACTTATCGAAGTGTTGGGGGCGAGCCAGGAGACATCTACTTTGATGCGATCTTCCGGGCGTACCGGGAGGTGAAGGTTCAGACGGTGGGAGAGCCGGCACTTCCAGGAGAGCAACGCAGCCGGACGGACGCGAAACCGGTGCCGAAGGTCTGCGTCGTGAAGCCGGGAGACTCGCTGTACACGATCGCTAAGGCGCAGCTTGGCAGTGGGAGCAAGTGGCGGACAATCTATGATGCCAACAAAGCTACCATTGGCCCTGACCCGAACAAGCTGACTGTCGGGATGAAGCTGGTGATGCCTGCGTGATCGAGCTGGTGCTGGCTGAGAAGTACCTCCTGAGTGAGGTGGAACGGGGTGTCATGATCGAGGAGAGTCTGGACGAGATCGCCATGCGCGTCACGTTCCAGCCAACAGTGATCCCTGGATTCCCACCGGTCGACCCAGGTCAGCCGGTGCGCGTCCTGTCCTCGACGCCCAAGGGTTCTGACCTGCAGCCTGTGTTCGACGGCCTGGTGTGGGATTGTGACAGTCGTCTGGCCGGCATCAAGACCCTGACGGTCGTGGGGTACGACCGGACGATCTATCTGGCAAGAAGCGAAGACGAATACCTGCTCTCAGCGGGGCAGACTGCCTCAGCTAGGCTCAAGCGGTACGCCTCAGACTGGCGTATTCCCCTGGGGGCCGTGGCTGATACCAAGGTTCCTTTGGCTCAGGCGCTGTATCGGGCTCAGGAGATCTATTCCATGATCCAGTCCGATCTCGCCGAGACGGCCTACAAGGGAGGGGGCCTTTTCCGGGCCCGCATGTCCGGCCGGCAACTGGAGCTTGCGGAACTCGGATCGAACAAGACCGTCTGGGTTCTCGCTGTGGGGGAGAACGTCGAAGAGCTTGGGCAGCGCCGGACCCTCGAAGGGACGGTCACCCAGGTCAAAGTGCTCGGCAGCCAGACGATCGAACGCGAGCTGTCCAGCGTCCTTGTTGTGGAGAAAGGCGAGGCCGCCAAGTTTGGGACCCTCCAGAGGGTCATCCAGGACAGCAGACTTGCCTCCGTGGCTGAAGCGAGAACGCGAGCCAGGGCGCTCCTGTCCGGCATACAGGAGACGTTCACGGTGATCGCACCTTGCATCCCGACGATCCGGGCCGGGGACCAGGTGCGCCTTGGGGAGCTCTCTCTGATCGTCACCGGAGTGAAGCACGAGCTGGGTACCCCGGGACGGTCCACCTTTGAGCTGGCTGACCGGGACTTCGTGCGGAGGAGGTTCTACGCATGGACCCCATCAAGCAGCTTGCCCGAACCCTTGACGCTCGGGCTTTGAAGTCAGCGGCGCGAGTGGCCGTCCATGGAGCAGAACTCGGCACCATAACGGCAACCGGGCTCAAGCTTGATCGGTTCAAGCACGAGATTCCTCGGGGGAAGTACCTGGTTGCCCACTACCTCACGCTAGGATGGCCCTTTCACACTACCGTTGAGCCGCAGACCGGTTCTCATCCGCATGGGCCGAGCGGCTCACCAGTTCACACGCATCCCGGCACTGAGGGAGCGCATGATCACCGGGTCGTAAACCCAGAGCAGTTGCGGCCACTTCAGCCGGGTGACCGGGTGCTCGCGATTCCCGTGAACGATGGCAGGGAGTTCGCAGTGGTGGCGAGGGTGGTGGTGCATGGTGCCTGACCTCTTTCCTGCAACGGATACAACGTCTGTGTCCTTACCAACAAGCCGCCAGGTCCAGTTCGGGAAATCCTGGCGGTTTGACTTTGACCGAGGGGAGTTCGTGTTGACCCCCACCGGAAAGGTGGCGGAGGCCCAAGGAGCGAGCGGGTGGCTTGAGTGGTGTCGCAAGGCTCTGATGACCGCCCGCTATAGGTATCTGGCCTACTCTCGCCGGTATGGGCAGGAGTTCGAAGACCTGATCGGGCGTCACCTGGGCTGCGAGGCCAATGAGAGCGAGATCAAGCGCATGGTGACAGAGTGCCTCATGCTCGACCCGCGCACCGCATCAATCTCCAACTTCTCCTTCGAGTGGGCGGGCGATGAGGTCTACTTCACCTGCGAGGTGGCGAACGTCCTGGGCGATACGACGAGCCTGTCTGGAAGCGTGGTGATCAACTGATGGCGACTCTGCCGGAATACCTCAGTGAGCAGACCGACGAAGCGATCCTGAAGAGAATGCTTGAGAGTCTCCCTGCTGACCTTGACAAGGCGGAAGGCTCTTACATTTGGGACGCGCTATCTCCAGCGGCGATCGAGCTCGCCCTGGCAGCGGGCTGGGCGCAGGAAGTCCTGCGGCGGGGCTTCGCCTCGACGACCTTCGGGGAATACCTGGACCTGCGCTGCGAGGAGCACGGAATCACCCGCCGGGCAGCGACCAAGGCGACCGGTCAGGTCAAGTTCTCCGGGGCTGCCGGCACGGTTGTGCCGGCGGGGACCAGGGTGGCAACGCCGGCCGACCCGGCGTCCGGGGCAACGGCGGTGGAGTTCGCCACGACCGCTGACGTTACCCTGGATGGCACCGGGGCCGACTACGCAGATGTCGAGGCGGTAGAGGCTGGGACCTCAGGCAATGTCCCGGCCGGGGCGATCTCCATCCTCGTGACACCAGTCGCCGGCGTCTCTGCCGTCACAAATCTGGCAGCCACGGATGGGGGGCTCGACACCGAGGACGACGCCTCTCTCCTTGCCCGCTACCTGCAGCGGGTCCGGAACCCCTCTGCCGGCGGAAACAAGGCGGACTACGAGGCCTGGGCCATGGAGGTGGCCGGGGTCGGCGGGGCGTCGGTCGTACCGGTCCGCGATGGCCCGGGTACGGTGAGCGTGGCCATCATCAACGCGGACAAAGAACCTGCCGACCAGGCTCTGGTCGACGCCGTGCAGAACTACATCGCCCCGCCCTGGGTCAACGCCATCGAGGCCGAAGCCATGACCCTGGGCGGCTACGGGGTGTCTGTGGACACCTCTCAGGCAGACGACACCGGCGACAGCGTGAAGATGGTCTACGGCGCCTCCGGAGCTGGTACAGTGAGATACTCCTTGAACGCCATCTTGCAGCAGCCGGGAGTCTGGCAGGCACGGGCACGGATCAAGGTAGATAACGCTGCCGGGGCGACCGATCTTCTGCAGGTCGGGGTCTACAATCTCTCGACGTCGTCCTGGGCGAAGACCACCCCGAGCGGATCAACCGACGCGGTGGTCACCCTCAAGGCGAGCGACCTGGCGACTGTCTTCGGGGAGAAGATCGTCCAGTTTGCCTGGAACGGCCAGGATCTGCTGGAACTGCAGATCACTCGGCTCACCAGCGACACGACGACCGTGGTGTGGGTGGATCAGGTGGTCTTCCGCTCGGCCTTCAGCAAGGACACGGGGGATGGCAAGGCGCCGGTGGGCGCCCGGGCGACTGTCGAGCCTGCGAAGGCGGTGACGGTCGATGTGAGTGCCACGTTAACAGTTGCCCCCGGTTATGACCCGGCAGCTGTGAAGGCAGCTGCTGCGGAGAACGTCCGGGCCTACATCAGGTCTTTGGCGTACTTGGAGGACAACGACCCTCGCTACGTCCGGATCGGGCAGGCCATTCTGGATACTCCGGGCGTGCAGGACTACTCTAACCTGCTCGTCAACGGCGGGACGGCCAACGTGCCGGTGGGCGTCCAGGAAGTGGCAGTGCCTGGGGTGGTGAGCATCACATGAGCGAGTTGACAAGCGCCCGGGGCCAGGCGATGCTCGGCTACCTGCCTTGGTACTACGAAACCTCACGTGTGATGCGAGCTATTCTCCAGGCCCAGGGATCGGAGCTCGACAGGCTGCGGCAGGCGCTCGACGAAACGCTCGCCCAGTTTTTCGTGAACACCGCTACCTGGGGTCTCGACACCTGGGAGAAGGAACTCGGCCTGCCAGTTGCGCCGGCGCAGTCAGAATCAGAGCGGCGCGACAGGATCGTCTCTCGGCTGCAGGGCTTCGGGACCGCCACGATTTCGGTCGTCAAGCAGGTGGCCGAGGCCTACGACAAGGGACGCTGCCAGGTGATTGAGGACTTTCCGGCCTACACGGTGACGATCCGCTTTGTGGACACGACCGGAATCCCGCCGAACCTGGAGGACCTGAAGGCGGCGGTCCGGGCTGTGGTACCAGCTCATCTGGACCTCAAGTATGAGTTCAACTACCTCGTCTGGGATGAGCTCGACACTAGAGGCTGGACGTGGGACCAGCTCGATGCGCTTGCGCTCACCTGGGATGCACTGGAGGTGTTCGCCTGATGCCCGAGTTGACACCAAACATTGGCTTGAAGAAGCCGCTTGGGAACGAAACGGTCTCCCGGGCGAGCTACAACGAGAATCTGGATATCATGGACGCTGCTTTCGGGGATCGAACACCCGATCAGACCGAGGTGCCTGCGCCCCCCGGGACGGGGACTCTGGCTCAGATTCTTTCGTGGTTCGCCAACCGGATCAAGGCGATCACCGGAGCGACCAACTGGTGGGATGCTCCTGCCACAACGCTGGCCGCCGCGAAGGCTCACGCGGACCGCACCGACAACCCGCATGCCACTACCGCAGCGCAAGTGGGGGCGGTCAACAAGGCTGGAGATACGATGACGGGGCCGCTCACCTTGGCAGGCGACCCAACTGCCGCCCTGCATGCGGCGACGAAGCAGTACGTTGACGGATCTATTGAGCATGGCTCCAACGCCAATGGCGAGTACATCAAGTATCCCAATGGGGACATGGAGTGCTATGGTTCGGTGGCCGTGAGCTTCCCTTCCAACCCGGGCGCGCAAGTAGCCCAGAATATCACATTCCCAGTCGCCTTTATCGCTGCCCCTCCTGTGGTCAATGGCAACCCCACCAAATCGGGCCGCATGGTAGCCCCCACAACCATTTCCACCACAGGAGCAACGCTGACCGCCACGAATATCTACGCCTCCCTGACTGCTGAAAGTGGCGCTATTCACTGGCGCGCTATCGGGAGGTGGAAGTGATGCTGATTCACTATAGTCCCCAGCGCAGTGACCGCACCATCGCCTATTCGTTCAGCCCGGGCGACCGCATCGCGGCCACGCTGGACGGTCAGACGGACACATTCGACTTTTCTGCCCTCCCCGATGGCGAGGCAGCAGAAATCGTGAGCACCCTCGACCCCTGCCCAGTGCTATCGGCCCGGAGAGTGAACGGGCGGCTCGAAGTGACGTTGCTTCGATTCCACGGACCGAACCCGACGGCGGAAGAGGCGTTCCCGCCGGATGAGGAGGTGTAAGCATGGCGGAGATTCGCTGGCGCAGTCAGGCTGAAATTGACGCCGAACGAGAGGCCCAGGCCTTGGCCGCCCTCCGAGCCGAACGAGACGCTCGCCTGGCCGCATGCGACTGGACACAGCTCCCGGACGTGCCTCTGACTCCCGAGCAAAAGGCAGCTTGGGCGGCTTACCGTCAGGCTCTACGTGACTTACCCGAGACCACGACCGACCCGTTCAATCCAGTGTGGCCGGTGCCCATCTGATGACACTCGGGCCTCGGGCAACCGGGGCCTTTCACTTTTCACGAGGACGCGCGAGGAGGGACGACCATGAGCATGTGTGAGGACCATCTGCGGATCAGCAACGAACTGGCGATGGTGAAGACCAAGGTAGAAAACCTGGAGGAGTACCGAGACCGTCAGAACGGAGCATTGCAGCGGCTCACGGACCAGGTCGACGAGATACGTCGCTGGCTAACCAGCCTTCTTGGCGGCATGGTCGTCTCGCTCGTCCTCCTCGTTGTGAACCTCGTCGTCACGTTTGGGAGGAGGTGAACTGACTCATGACCGAAGACGAACGCTTCCGGCGAGCGGTGGAGATCGTGCTCGCCCACGAAGGTGGCTACGTGAACGACCCGGCGGATCCGGGGGGCGAGACGAAGTACGGCATCTCCAAGCGGTCCTATCCTTCCCTCGACATCAGGAACCTGACCCGTGACCAGGCCATCGCCATCTACCGCCGGGACTGGTGGGACAGGCTCCGGCTCGGAGAGATCCAAGACCCGGACCTGGCGGCAAAGGTCCTTGACCTGGCCGTGAACGTCGGGGCGGTAACAGGGATCATGTTGCTACAGCGGGCCCTGACGGCCGCCGGGCATCGCGTCACGGTCGACGGGGTCATGGGACCGGCCACTCTGGCGGCAGCCAACGCCGCGGATCCGAGAGTGATCCTGGCGGCTCTCCGGTCGGAGGCGGCGGGGCACTACCGAGTGCTGATCGCCCGGAACGCTGGCCTCAAGCGCTTTGAGCAGGGGTGGCTCAAGCGGGCCTACGCGTGAGAGGAGGTGGCGAGGTTGGTTGAGCAGATATGGCGAGCGTTTGGTGGGCGCAAGTTCCTGGCCTTCATGGCGGCCACCGTACTGTGCTGGTTCGGGCGGATCAGCGGGGAGGCTTGGGTGGCGGCTATGGGGCTGTACCTGGCGGCCAACGTAACGCAGAAGGCGGTGGCCGGGAAGGGGGGCTCTGCCGGTGGGTAAGCTTCGGGCATGGTGGGCGCACATGAAGGACCTGGTGCTGGCCTTCTTGGCCGGCGCTTTTGTTCCCCTCGCGTTGACCGTCGCAGCGACGAGGGACCGTCATTCGAAGGTTCGGGAGGCGGTTGCTCCGCACCCACAGACCGGGGGCCGTTCGGGCGACGGCCGGCGGCCCAGGAGGCCAGGGTTCTGATGGTGGATCCGGTTTGGCGACTCCCGACGTGGTGGGAGATGCTCATTTGCCGGATCGTGATGACGCTCCGGACGATGATCTGGGGAGGGTTTTGAGGATGAGACGCAGGACGAGGGCCGCCTGGTCCGTGGTGGGCATCGTGGCCATTCTGGCCGTCTGGCTGGCCGCGTTCGTGGCGGCGGCGGTCCGGGCCGAGAACCCGGCTTGGGACGTCGAGGCGGGATACCAACTCGCCCCGGCGCCGGCGCCCTACCTGGCCGCCCGGGTGAACCTGAGCCTGGGGGAGCTCGGTCCGGTGGGGTTTTGGCTGCTGCCCGAGGGCGGGGTGATGCTCTCCAGCCCGGTAGAATGGTACGGCCGTGTCCAGGTGCTGGCGGACACGCCCTGGGCGACCGTCGGTGGCGAGGTGCGGACGGGCGACCGACCGTGGACCAGGGTTTTTGTCAGGTTCGGGCTGTAGGCGCGGTTACTGCGAGAGAGGCGGGGCAATATCTAGGCCAAGAAATGGCGGAGGGATTGCGCTGCTACCGCAACCCCTCACTCCTTTCCCCCAGCAGGGAAGACACCGGAGAACCATATGCATAGAAAGTATTCCGCAGTCTTGCCCGAATATCCTCCCGGGCATGCGGATAAATTCTCGGGGGGGATGAGCCCCCCGCGTCGGCTTGAGCATCACCCTTCGACGGGCGTCAGCGTGAAGCTGACATAGTGGTCAGTGGCGATACACGTCATGAGGAGACGGTTCTCGCAGGCCGGGCAATGAAAGATTCCGCCGATGCCCGGCAGGTCACTGACTACGCACCCGCACGCAGGGCAATGCCTGTCGCCGACGGCGTAGTACGCCTGCATATGGTTCTCCTTTCTAGGGCAGCCAGTAGCAGTGGCCGCCCCGCCGTCAAGCGACATGCAACCGCTACCCCTGGAGAACCGTGTGCTCGCTTGGGCTCATCCCCGTGTCTGGAATTCCACGACCATTTCCCGTTTCCTGCCAGTGCATCTCCTGGCACCAGTGGCAATGCCCAAGCCCGGCCGCTCTCGGGGAGACCCGGGGGCGGCCGCTGCTTTTTTGCGACATATTGTAATCTCTGTTGACACTCCCCGCCTTCTCGTCTATAATGTAATCAGAGATGACGAGGAGGGGTTGGAATGAAAAACCTGGTGGAGATCATCGACGGAGACGTTATCCCGCTGTCGGAAGACAAGGCTAGCCGGATCCCGGAGTACGGTACCCGATACTTGGTCGGCGACGAGTTGTTTGTGCTCATCCAGGACTATGCCCGCCGCAACGCCAACGACGTGGCGTGGGGTCAGCGGGTCCCCCAGGATGTTGCGGAGCGTCGTGAGGCCAGGGCGGACGCCAGGAAGCTGGCGGAGGAGCGGGCATCACTTGTCGCCCGGGTCCGCGCAGAGGGTCGACCCTGGCGGACCATGCTCGGCATCTCCGAGATCGCTGAGGAGGTCGGGGCAAAGCGCCAGACCGTGGCCCAGTGGTACCGGCGAGGCAAGCTCCCGCAGCCGACCGAAGTCCTTGCTGCCGGGCCGGTGTGGACCCGGGAGGCGATCCAGCCCTGGCTGGACGAGCAGATTCTGGACCTCGACGCCTATTTCTGCGAGTGGGAGGATGAAGGTTACTGCATCACCTACCCCGTGCGGATCACCACGCGCCACTCCGCGAGTTCCTACGGTCAGCCCGTAGTGGTGATAGATGAGGAAGCCCGCGGGCCGGCCGAAATGCCCGCTGGCGAACTGCAGTTGCCGGCCGCCGTCCACGCACGGCTCGCCCCGCGGCTCCGTAAGCTCGGCTACCTCGTCTGCGCCAACCCCGTTGACGAGGACTGGCTCGACTGCTGGGAGCGGGGCAAGGAGGTCGAGCACTGGCACCCCGAGGCGCGGCGGGTCCGTTTCTAACGGCACCTGACCGACAATCACGGAGGAGGACTCGCCATGACCCGCATCCGCTGGACCCCCGAGGCCGTCCTCGATGCCATCCGCCGGCGCCACACCGACGGTCGGCCGCTGAACTACGCCGCCGTGGTGGCCGAAGACGAGAAGCTGACCGGCGCGGCCCGGCGGCTCTACGGCTCCTGGAACGCCGCGCTGGCCGCAGCCGGGTTCGACCCGGAGGAGATCAAGCGGGAGGCCCGGTCCGCCGGACAGGCGAACCGGGTGCCACCGGACACCTGGACGCCGGAGGCCATCATCGACGGAATCCGTGCAGCAGCTTCGGCGGGCGAGGACCTGTCGGCTCATCGCATGCAGCAGCGGCATGCTTCCCTGGTGGCCACTGCCCAGCGGCTTTTCGGGGGTTGGGACAACGCACTTCGGGCCGCCGGCTACGCCCCGGACCTTGTACGCCGGGCCCGGGCGTGGACTGACCAGCAGATCATCGAGCGGATTAGGCAGTTGGCGGCGGACGGCGCCGACCTCAGCGACAACTCGGCTCACGCCTGGGATGGCGGATTCTACGCCACGGCCCGGGAGCGGTTTGGCTCCTGGCCGGCGGCGCTAAAGGCGGCGGGGGTTGACGAGACCGAGGCCCGGCGGACTGTACGATGGTCCCGTAACCGGATCATCGAGGCGATCCGGGCCGGCCGCCGAGATGCGGCACTGAGGAGCATCGCCCGGGACCATTTCCCGAGCTGGTCCGAGGCCCTGCGAGCCGCCGGGGTGCCGGACGAGACTCCCGCCCGCGTCGGCAACCGCATCCGGGAGCGGCGCCTGGCGCTCGGCCTGAGCCAGGAGGAGTTGGGCCGGATGGTCGGTTACAGCCACCGGGCGATTGGGCTGCTGGAGTCTGGGCAGTGGCCGGATCCGAGGGTGAGCGTGGCCCTGCGGCTGGCAAGGGCGCTGGGGTGCAGGGTGGAGGGGCTGTTCGATGAGGGGTAAGAGTAGGCGACTTGTAGCATATTCAGACTGGGACGGCAGGGATGACCAACCAGACTAGCCAATTCCTTGTACTGACAGTTGGAGGCTGGGGGTGCATGGATGCCTGTCGAGACGGTGGAATACCATTTTGGTCGGCTCAACCTGATCGCAACGTATACGGACAAGGCCCAGTTCTTACTGGACAGTCTGACCACCCACGTTGAAGTGGAGTCCTATGGGTACCGGTGGGGAGTCTTCAGCGTGGGCCAACGGCTTTTCGAGGACCGCACCTTTATCCATGGTCTACTGGTCAAGTTCAAGCCAACGGAAGAGGACATCGTAGACGAGAGAACCCATAGTCTTACTACCGCTTTTGTGCCTAACAAAGCCCAAGCTAAGTCCAGTTTCTTTTTGGAGCCGAAGAGTGGCGTCATTGCATTTCGCCCCGTCACTGGGATCAGCCACCGGCAGTTCAAGCACATGTTTGCCCGCTTGATCGAGAAGGCAAATGGTAATCTCCTCATCAATGCTGAGGTGCAGAGTATCGACGAACAGCGTGAAATCGTGGAGGCGCTGAAACGATTTGACCAAGTGCGCTTCATCAAAGTCGTCCTCCACCCCTCTAATCCAAACAACCGTGAGATCTGGAAGAGGACGGATGAGCGGCTGCGAGAGATGAGGGTTCGGAAATTCAGGGAAGTGTACATAGGCGATGACATCAAAGTCGGACAAGACTCGGAGGTACTGAGTGATATAATCATGGCGGGGGATGGTTACGGATATGCGGAGATCCGAGGCGTCAAAGACGGCCAGCCAGTGGTGGCCAGCACGGAGGAAGTGGCTGTGACTCAGCAAGTGCCGCGCGATGCTGACGACGATGGCATCCTGCGGGCACTCTGGAACAGGCTATGTGAAATCTGGAAGCGAGTGTAGGTAGATGAAGCTTCGGCAGCTCCTGTTCTCCTGGGATACGATCGCAGCCCTGATTGGGGCGGCTGTGGTCCACGCTGCCTTGCCAGAGAGCCTACCAGGTGCTTTCGTGAAGGACGTTTACGGTGCGGCCCTATCCATGCTGTCCATCATGTTCTCAGTGTTCTTTGCCGCACTGGCGATCATTATTTCATCTGGAGATAACGACTTCATCCGCTTCCTTGAGGATGAAGGCCATTACACGGCAATCCTTGCAACATTTCGGGTCACTCTAGGGGCTCTTTTTGTGGCGTTGGTCGCGTCCTTGATTCTGTTCGCGGATGTGTCCTTCAGGCTTGCGACCAATCCTGGCTACTGCCAGGATAAGGCCGTGTTGGCTCTGTATGCGCTGCCTACCACCTATGCCCTTGTTGCCGCTGTTCTCTCAGTGTGGGATGCCATGAAATACGCTCATTTTCGTACACAGTTTACTCGTCTTAAGTAACGGGCCCCTCGATTACTGGGTACGCCATAACAGACCATTCGTCTACACCCCCCCTCGGAGGTGTCCCCATGCGTCGTTTCCTTCTCCTCACCCTGGCCCTTCTCCTCGCCGTCTCCCCGGTTGCCTTCGCCTCGGTTTCCGTGTACTTCTCCCCGGGTGTCCGGCAGCACATTCTGCCGCTGATCGACCAGGCCAGCCGCTCGATCGACGTCGCCATGTACTCGTTCACCGACTCCGACCTTGCCTGGGCGCTGGTGCGGACCCACGAGCGGGGGGTGAAAGTCCGGCTCTACCTCGACTCCGAGCAGGCGGCCGGGAAGTATGCCAAGGGCCGCTTCTTCGAAAACCGGGGCCTGGCCGTCCGGTATTACCACGGCGAGGGTATCATGCACCACAAATTCGCCATCATCGATGGCAAGACGGTGGTCACCGGCTCGTACAACTGGACCGCCTCGGCAGAAGAGAAGAACCGGGAGAACGCGCTGATCATTGTCGATCCGGCGATCGCCGCGGCGTACCAGGCGGAGTTCGAGAGGCTGTGGGGGTCCGGAGGTCAGGCGGCCGTCCCGTCAGTGGCGCCGACGTCGGCCATCGTCACGAAGGCCGGCCAAGAATACTGGGCGAGCTCCAAGTCGAACAAGTTCCACTTGCCGTCGTGTCAGTGGGCGAAGAAGATCAGCCCGGCGAACCTGATCGTCTTGAGGACTCGGGACGAGGCATTGAAGGCGGGGTATCAGCCTTGCCAGGTGTGCAAGCCGTGACGGGCAGGCCCGACGGAGCCCGGCCAGTCATGTCGGCAGCCACGAGCCGGTCCAGTGCCTGGCTGATGACAACGACTTCCGAGTCCGTCGGCCGTCGGCCGGAGAGGAGCAGTGCCTCTAGTTCCGCTCGCAGGCGCGCCAGTTCCGTCACGGCAGTCACCAGTCTACCACGAAGGCGTGTCGAAAGATGGCGAATGGTGTAGCCACTTTCCGAAGCTCTGGAAGGCATAGATAAGTGCACGGTCAATCTAGATCGCGGAATGGGGCGCGTGTTTCCCGACATGCTAATCCACGACTACCGACGATGCGGGAAGCAGCGGCGTTAGTGGTTTTGTACCTATCGAGAAGAAGTTTGACAATACCGGACAGGATAACGACGACCTAATCTCCATCGGCACCATCGGTCTGATCAAGGCGATCAACACCTTCGATCGGACCAAAAAGACCAGGCTTGCCACCTATGCCGCCCGGTGCATCGAGAACGAGATCCTGATGTGCCTGCGGGCGACCAAGCGGTCCCGAACCGAGGTGATGCTCTACGAGCCACTTGGGGCCGATAAGGAAGGCAACGAGATCACCCTGATGGACATTCTTGGCACGAGCGACGATGTCGTGGCCGAGCAGGTGGAGAGCAAGGCCGAGCAGAAGAAGCTCTACGAGAAACTGGCGGGGCTCTCCCGGCGGGAGAAAAAGGTCCTGGAGCTCCGGTACGGCCTGGGTGAGGGCCCCCGCAAGACCCAGCGGGAGATTTCCCGGGTACTGGGCATCTCCCGTTCCTACGTGAGCCGGATCGAGAAGAGGGCCATCGCGAAGCTGCACAAAGAGATGTACGCCGACGGCTACCGGTGAGTGTCCTCCCGGCCCGCCGGCCGGAAGGAGTGCCGCATGCTGACCAAGTTCCGCCCCGCTGAGACCGTCCCAGCGGTTCCGGCGATCGACCTTGAGAGGCTCTGGGCCAAGGGGATACGGGGGATTGTCCTCGATGTCGATAACACGCTCTGCGCCTGGGAGTGGGGACGCGCCACGGTGGCACAGCCGGTGGCGGCCTGGGTGGAGAAGGCCAAGACCGTGGGCTTTGGACTCTGCATCATCTCGAACGGGCGTCCGGCCCGGGTGGCGGGGGTGGCCGAGCAGGTTGGGGTTCCGTTCATCGCCCGGGCCCGCAAGCCCTTCCGGCGAGGTTTCAGGCACGCTTTGAAGCTGCTCGGAACGGACCCCGGGGCCACCGCGATGGTCGGCGACCAGTTGCTGACGGACGTTCTTGGAGGAAACCGGATGGGGTTCCATACGATCCTGGTGGCGGCCATCTCTCCCCGGGAGTTCGCCGGGACGAAAGCCTCCCGCCTCCTCGAAAGCCTTATCCGGCGGCGGCTCGGTTTGCCCGGAGCCTGGTGAATACCGCCGGTTGGCCGGTCATATACTGGATGCGAAGGGTGGACAAGGCTCCACCCTTCTCGCTGAAGGGATGGGGGCAGGAGATTGCAAGTGCGCGGCAAAGTAGTAGCCGGGGGCGACGGCCGCCTGCGCTACCGCTATCTGTCCTGGAGTGGTCGGGGGTGGCAGGTGGTGGTGGGCGCCGGCGTATTCAGAGGGGGCCAGTGGTTTGATTACCATCAGAGAATTGGAGCCGGTGCTGGAGCGGGCGCTACGCGGCGGGGGAGACTTCGCCGAGGTTTACGTGGAACGGCGCCGGACCCAGGCGCTGGTTTATGAGGCGGACCGCCTCGAGCGGGCGGTGACCGGGTCGGAGCGGGGAGCGGGTATCCGGGTAGTGCAAGGCGACTCCAGCGCCTACGCCTTCACCAACGACCTCTCGGAAGAAGGGTTGATGGCGGCGGCGGAGGTGGTGGCAGCGGCGACCCGAGCTGGTCAGTCCGGCCGGGTCGAGCTGCCGCTGGCGGCGCGGGAGGCGTCGTTCGTCCCGGAGGTTCGACAGTTGCCGGACGAGGTTGCCCTGGCCGACAAGGCGGCGGTGGTCGAGCGGGCGAACCGGGCGGCCCGAGCGGCGGACAGCCGGGTCCGCCAGGTGACGGTGAACTACCGGGAACTGGATCAGGAAGTGACCATCGCCAACTCCCTGGGTTTCCAGGCGGAGGACCGCCGGGTCCGGACAGTGCTGGCCGTCAATGCCGTAGCAGCCCAGGATGGGGTTATTCAGACGGGCTACGACTCCGTTGGCGGCCATGCCGGCCCGGAGATGGTGGAGGGTGAGGTGCCGGAGCGGTTGGCGGAGAAGGCGGCCCGGCGGGCGGTGCGGATGCTCTCCGCCCGTCCGGCCCCGAGCGGCCGCATGCCGGTGGTGATGGCGGCTGAAGCTGGCGGGACGATGGTCCACGAGGCCTGCGGTCACGGGCTCGAGGCGGATTTGGTGCAAAAAGGGCTCTCTGTCTACGCCAGCCGCCAGGGGGAGCAGGTCGCCTCCGACCTGGTGACGGTGATCGACGACGCCACCCTGGCAGGGCGGTATGGGTCGGCCCGGTTCGACGACGAGGGGGTGCCCTGCCGGAGGAACGTCCTCATCGAGCGTGGTGTGTTGCGGCAGTACATGCATAGCCTGATCACCTCCCGGCGCGCCGAGGTGGAGCCGAACGGGTGCGGACGGCGGGAGTCCTACCGCCATGTCCCGATCCCCCGGATGAGCAACACCTTCGTTGCCCCGGGAAAGGACGATCCCGGGCGGATCGTGGCCGAGACGGAACGAGGCCTCTACGTCACCCGGATGGGCGGCGGTCAGGTCAACACCGCCAACGGAGACTTCGTCTTCGAGGTGGCGGAGGGGTTTCTGATCGAGCGCGGGGAGGTCGGTCCGGCGGTTCGGGGGGCGACCCTGACGGGGAACGGACCGCGGGCTTTGCGAATCGTTGACCGAGTCGGGTCCGACCAGGGATTCACCATCGGGACCTGTGGGAAGGACGGCCAAGGGGTGGCGGTTACGGACGCCCAGCCGACGCTCCGGATCCCCGAGCTGATCGTCGGGGGGACGGCGCACGAACCGGAAGGAGCGGAAAACCTGTGAACCTGCTGGAACACGGAGCGCAGGCGTTGGTGGCCGCTCAGGCAGCGGGAGCAGAGGAAGTCGAGGCCTACCTCGCCCGGTCCCGGGGCCTTGTGGTCGAGGTGGCCGACCAGCGGATCGAGACGCTCCACCAGTCGACCGAGACCGGGCTGGGGCTGCGGGTCCTCCTTCAGGGCCGGCTGGGCTTCGCCTACACCACCGACCTCTCGCCCGAGGGGCTCAAGATGGCCGCCCAGGCCGCGGTGGCCAACGCCGCGGTGACCGGCGCCGATCCTTTCAACCGCCTGCCCAGGGCGCTTCCTGCCGAGCCGCTGGCGCTCGTCGACCCGGTGGTTCGGGAGCTTCCGACGGAGGCGAAGATCGAAACCGCCATGGCGATCGAGCGGGCGGCGCGGGGGTTCGATCGGAGGATCGCGCGGGTAGAGAGGGCGTCTTACACTGACGGAGAACACACGGTGGCCATCCTGAACTCCCGCGGGGTGAAGGTGGAGTATTCTGGGACCAGTGTCTCCGGGAGCATCACGGTGGTCGCCGAGGCTGACGGGAGCGCCGAGACCGGCTGGAGCTTCGCCTTTTCCCACCGCTATGCCGGGTTGGAGCCCGAGATGATCGGGCGGGAAGCGGCTGAGAAAGCAATCCAGCTCCTGGGGGCCAAGACGGTCGGGACCAAGCGGGTGACGCTGGTCTTGGACCCGCTGGTGGCGGCGGAATTCCTGGAGGCGCTTGGCCCGGCGCTCTCGGCCGACGCGGTCCAGAAGGGGAAGTCTCTCTTTGCCGGCAAGGTCGGGGACCAGGTCGCTTCACCGCTGGTCCAACTGATCGACGACGGACGCCTGGTGGAAGGAGCCGGGGCGGCCCCGGTGGATGACGAGGGGGTTCCGACTGGCCGGACGGTGCTGATCCAGGACGGGGTTTTGCAGGGCTACCTCCACAACAGTTACACGGCCGCAAAAGACGGCACCCACTCAACCGGGAACGGCATCCGGGCCTCCTTCCGGGGGACACCGGAGGTGCGCCCGAGCAACCTGTACCTGGACGCTGGGATGACGCCGCGAGAGAGGCTCCTCTCCGAGGTAGAGGAGGGCTTTTACGTCACTGCCGTGATGGGGATGCACACGGTGAACCCCATCTCCGGCGACTTCTCGGTTGGGGCGGCCGGCCTCTGGATCGAGCGGGGGAGGTTCACCCGGGCGGTCCGCGGGGTCGCCATCGCAGGGAACCTGCTTGAACTCCTTGGAGGGGTTGAGGCGGTCGGCGACGACCTGCGGTTCATCGGCTCGGCTGGTTCACCAACCATCCGGCTGGCTCCTGTGACTGTAAGTGGGGAGTAAGGGTGCCGGATGGGCGTGCCAGCTTGGCTACCTGCAGCGTGGGGGCAAGGGCATGCATCGGGGGAGGGCGATCAGTGGTGTCACGCAGGTCGTCGGCTTGATCGGCGACCCGGTGGCCCATTCACAGTCACCGGCGATGCAAAACGCCGCCTTCGCGGCTGCCGGCTTGGACTGGGTTTACCTGGCCTGGCGGGTGGCGTCGGAGGCCCTGCCAGCAGCGGTGGCTGGCCTGCGCGCCCTGAGGGTCAGGGGGTTCAACGTCACGATCCCTCACAAAGTGGCCATTCTGCCTCTGCTTGATGAGTTAGCTCCGGAAGCCGAGGCCATCGGGGCCGTCAATACCGTGGTCGGGCGGGACGGGCGGTGGCGGGGGGAGAACACCGACGCCGCGGGGTTCCTTCGCTCGCTCGTCGGCTTTGGTGTAGACCCGGGTGGACGGCGGGTGGTGCTGTTGGGCGCCGGCGGGGCTGCCCGGGCAGTTGGGTACGCCCTGGTGCGCAGTGGGGCGGCGGCCCTTCATGTCGCCAACCGGACGGAGGAGCGGGCCCATCGGTTGGCTGAAGCGCTGAGGGTGTACGGGACGGCCGCCCTCTCGGCGGGGGGCCTGGGCGATCGGGCCCTGAGGGAGGTGCTGGCCGGGGCTGACCTCATCATCGACGCCACATCGACTGGGCTGGCGGGTGGAGGGACTCCCGTGCCGCTGGAGTGGCTGCCCCCGGGGCGATTCTACTACCTTCTGGCCTACGGCCCGCAGATGGCCCCCCTCCTGGGGGTGCTGCGGGAGCGTGGGCTTTGGGCGGTGGACGGGGAGGAGATGCTGCTTCACCAGGGGGCGCTGGCCTTTGAACAATGGACGGGACATCCCCCGCCTCTGGACGCGATGCGGGAGGCGCTTCACCGAAAGGGCGACATAGAGGAGGAATAGCCTTCCTGGCCGTCGAAGTAGCGACCATTCCGGGGAGAGGAGCACCGCCATGCAACTCCGCAACTTCATGGAGGATGTTGTGAAGCAGGTTTTCGAGGAGTATCTGCAGCGCGATCCGAGTTTCTGCCGGTGCGAGCGGTGTCGACGGGACACTATCGTCATGACCCTGAACCAGCTCCGCGGCAAATATGTGGGCAGCTCGGAAGGGGAGATTCGGGCGGCGGCCCAGACGGCCGACCGCCAGGCCAAGGCCGACGCCATGCTGGCCCTGCTGAACGCCGTGGGGAAGGTCAAGGCCCATCCTCATCATCCTCATCCGCCTGCCCAGGAAGAGTGGTAGCGGTGTGGCGGCTGAGCACGGCCGGTGAGTCCCACGGGAAGGCGTTGGTGGCCATCCTGGAGGGTCCACCGGCTGGCTTGTCCTTATCGGGCGAGGACGTGGATCGCGACCTCCGCCGGCGTCAACTGGGCTACGGGCGCGGGCCGCGGATGGGCATCGAGGCCGACCGGTGTGAGATCCTGGCCGGCGTTCGCCACGGGCGGACTTTGGGCAGCCCGCTGGCGCTGCTCGTTCCCAACCGGGACTGGGCGAACTGGGAGAAGATAATGTCCCCCGCGGTTGCTGACTCCGCCTGGGCGCCCGGCGAGGCCGGGTGGCCCTGCCGCTGTCCGCGCCCGGGCCACGCCGATCTCGCCGGAGCGCTTAAGTACGGCCATTACGACCTCCGCAACGTTCTGGAGCGGGCCAGCGCCCGAAGTACAGCGGCTCTGGTAGCTGCGGGGGCCGTGGCTCGGCGATTCCTGGCCGAGTTCGGAGTCAGTTGCGCCAGCCACGTCGTCGCGGTGGGCGGGGTACGGGCAAACAGCCGCCCGGCCACGCCCGAGGCCCTGGCGGCTGCGGACGCTTCGCCGCTGCGCTGTCTCGATCCGGAGGCGGAGGCGGCCATGCGCCGGGCGGTTGACGAGGCGAGAGAACAGGGCGATACCTTGGGTGGCGTCTTTGAAGTTCTGGTCTTTGGCCTTCCGCCGGGCCTCGGCACCTACGTCACGGCGGAGGGGCGGCTGGATGGCCGGCTGGCGGCGGCGGTGATGGCCATCCCGGCCATCAAGGGGGTTGAATTCGGGGACGGGTTCGCTTTGGCGGCGGCGCCGGGGAGCCGGGCTCACGACCCGATCCTGCCCGGGCTCCGGCGGGCTTCGAACCATGCCGGGGGGCTGGAAGGCGGGGTTACCAACGGGGAGCCGCTCCTTCTGCGTGCGGCGATGAAACCAATCGCCACGCTCCGCCGGCCCCTATTGACGGTGAACCTGGATACGGGAGAGCCGGCGGAGGCCGACTACCACCGGTCGGACGTTTGCGCTGTCCCGGCGGCGGCCGTGGTGGCCGAGGCCCAGGTCCTGCTGGTGCTGGCGGACGCCTTTACCGCCAAGTTCGGGGGTGACTCCCTGTCCGAGGTGCGGCGAGCATACGATGCATATCAGGAGGAAATCCACCGGTGGGCGCGACCAACCTTGTCTTGATCGGTTTCATGGGCACCGGTAAGAGCACGGTAGGGCGCCTGGTCGCCGAGGCCTGCGGCTTGGTCTTGGTGGACACGGACGAGGAGATCGTGCGACGGCTGGGGCGGCCGATCCCGGTCATCTTCGCTGAGCAGGGGGAAGAGGGCTTCCGCCGGGTCGAGGCGGAGGTAGTGGCCGAGGTGGCGGGCCGGCAAGGCCAGGTGATCGCCACGGGCGGGGGAGTTGTCCTCCGGGAGGGAAACCTGGAGACGCTTCGGCGGAGCGGCTTGGTGGTGGCCCTGACTGCCCGCACCGACGTCCTTTGGGAGCGGGTGGAAGCCAGCGACCGGCCGCTGCTGGCCACGAACCAGCCCCGTCAGCGGTTCGAGGAGCTTTGGCGGCTGCGCGCTCCGCTCTACGCTCGGGCCGACGTGGTCCTGGACACCACTGGTTTGACTCCCCGCGAGGTGGCGAAGACGGTGGCCGGGCACTGGTACTTGGCGACGGCGCCCGGGCGGGTCAGGGTCGAGTTGGGGGAGCGCAGTTATAATGTGTACGTGGGGGCGGGGTTGCTCGAGGCGGTCGGCGCGGCGGCGCAGCAGGCGGCCGGTGGAGAGCGGGTGGCGCTGGTGACCAGCCCGGCCGTGGATGGTCTCTACGGTGAGAGGGTGCGCCAAGCGCTCCGCTGCGCTGGGCGGCAGGCAACGACCCTGATTGTCCCGGAGGGCGAGGCGGCCAAGCAGTTGCCGGAGGTCGAGCGGCTCTACCACAAGGCGCTGGAGGCAGGGCTCGAGCGAGGCGACTTGGTCGTGGCGCTGGGTGGGGGAACGGTGGGGGATGCGGCCGGCTTCTTTGCTGCCACCTATCTGCGAGGCGTGGCCCTGCTGCAGCTCCCGACTACCCTGTTGGCCCAGGTCGATTCCAGCGTGGGCGGTAAGGTGGGGGTGAACCTCGCCGAAGGGAAGAACCTGGTCGGCGCCTTTCACCAACCACGGACGGTGGTGGCTGACCCGACTGTACTTCGAACCCTCCCGGTCGAAGAACTCCGGTCGGGCCTGGCCGAGGTCGTCAAACACGGCATCCTGGGCGACCCGGAGGTGTTCGCCCGCCTGGAGGGGTGGCCGCCGCCAGATCAGTGGACCATCGACCGGCCTTCCGATGAAGAATTGGCGGAGGCAGTCCGGGCGGCGGTGGCGGTCAAGGCCGCAGTGGTGGCTCGAGACGAACGGGATGCGGATCTACGCCTCACCCTCAACCTGGGTCATACCGCCGGTCATGCGGTGGAGACAGTTACGGGTTTCGGCCCGGTGCGCCATGGCGAGGCGGTGGCTTACGGGATGGGAGTGGCGGGCCGGCTTGCCGTACGGCTGGGGCTCTGCCCGGAGTGGGAGGCGGAGCGGATGGTGGCCCTTCTTAGGCGGCTCGGACTGCCGACCCGTCGGGAGGAGCTGGCGGTCCCCGTCGGAGTCGAGGAGATTCTGGGGGTATTGCGCCGCGACAAGAAGGTTTGCCAGGGACGGGTCCGGTGGATCCTGCCCCGAGGGATAGGCGAGGTGACGATTACCGACGAAGTGCCGGAACAGTTGGTTCGGGAATGCCTCTAGGAGGGTGAAGGATGGCTGACCAAACAGCGAACAGGAAGAAACCGGGGCCCGCAAAGACGCACCAGACTGCCACCCAGCTGGGGCAAGCGGGAGGAGCGGACGGACTGGTGCGGGTCGGCGTGGTGCATGGCCCCAATCTGAACCTCCTGGGCCGCCGGGAACCGGAGATCTATGGCCGACAGACCCTGGCCGAGATTGAGGATGATCTTCAACGGGCGGCGGCGGAGCTGGCCTGCACCCTCCGAACCGTCCAGGCCAACGGTGAAGGGGAGCTGGTTGAGGCAATTCATGACCTTGGCCAATGGGCCGAGGCGATCGTCATCAACCCGGCTGCTTACACCCATTACAGCCTGGCGATCGCCGACGCCCTGCGCGCCGTCGCCCTGCCGGCGATCGAGGTCCACCTCTCCAATCCGGAGGCGCGGGAGGAATACCGCCGGGTTTCCGTGGTGGCCCCCGCCTGCACCGGTAAAGTGGCCGGCTTCGGGGCGCTCAGCTACCGGCTGGCCCTGGAGGCGGCCGTGGCGCTGGCCCGAAAGCGGCGGGCGGGAGCGGAAAGGGAGGGTCGTTCATGACTGAAAAGCGGCTGGCGGCGCTCCGCCGGCGGATGGCGGAGGAGAACCTGGATGCCTTCCTCGTGGCCTCCTCCCCCAATCGGGCCTACCTCTCTGGGTTCACGGGGACCTCGGGGGTGCTGGTCGTCACCGAAACGGAGAGCCTGCTCCTGACGGATTTCCGCTACACGGAGCAGGCCAGAGCCCAGGCGCCGGAGTATTCCGTGGTGACGGTGGGGAACGACTCGCTGGAGACTCTGGCTGCCACGATCAAGCACCTGGCCCCGGCCCGGACGGGGTTTGAGAGCCGAACGGTTACGGTCGCCCTCCTTGAGCAGTGGAAGGAGCGTTTCGGCGGGGCGACGGCCCTCGTTCCCACCGACGGCGTGATCGAGGAGCTGCGGCTGGTCAAGGACGAGGAGGAGTTGGCTCTTCTCCGGAGGGCCGCCCGCCTGGCGGACCTTGGTTTTGAGTTCCTGACGGACTTTCTCCGCCCCGGCCGGACCGAACGCGAGGTCGCCCTGGAGCTGGAGTTCTTCTTGCGGCGCCAGGGGGCGGATGGGGCCGGCTTCGACTTCATTGTCGCCTCGGGACCGCGCGGAGCCCTGCCCCACGGAGTGGCCTCCGACCGGACGATCAACGCCGGGGAGCTGGTGACGGTCGACTACGGTTGCTTCTTCCAAGGGTACACCTCGGATCTCACCCGTACGGTGGCCGTCGGCCGGGTGCCAGAGCGGTGGAGAGAGATCTACGAACTGGTCCGCCAAGCTCAAGAAATCGGGGTGGCGGCCGTGCGGCCGGGAAGGAGCGGGGCCGAAGTGGATGGAGAGGCGCGGGCAATCATCGCCCAGGCCGGGTACGGTGCCGCCTTCGGCCACGGCCTGGGTCACGGGGTGGGTCGGGAGATCCACGAGGAGCCGCGCCTTAGGGAGACCTCCACCAGCCTCTTGCGCCCGGGGATGGTGGTCACTGTCGAACCCGGCATTTACCTGCCGGGGGAGGGCGGAGTACGGATCGAGGACATGGTGCTCGTCACGACCGAGGGAGGGGAACGGCTTACCACCGCCCCGCGGAACTTGGTGGTCCTCTGAGTTTAGGGCAACAATGAGCAGGGAAAGGATAGCATGGCGAGAATTGTAGTATCTGTCTTTCAGGCCGGATTGGCCGTCACACGGAGGGAGGACCAGGCGTGATTTCGACCAACGACCTGCGTACGGGCATAACCGTGGAGGTGGACGGGGAAGTCTTCACGGTGGTGGAGTTCTTGCATGTCAAACCCGGTAAGGGTTCGGCTTTTGTCCGGACCAAACTGAAGAACGTCAAGAGCGGAGCGGTTTTGGAGCGGACCTTCCGGGCCGGCGAGAAGCTGCCCCGCGCCCACGTCGAGTACAAGGAGATGCAATATCTTTACAACAGCGGCAACGAGTACACTTTCATGGACACCAACACCTACGAGCAGGTGACGCTCAGTCGGGACGTCCTCGGGGACGCCGTCAAGTGGCTCAAGGAGCAGGACATGGTGGGACTCCAATACTACCAGGGTCAGGTGATCGGCGTCGAGCTGCCCAATTTCGTCGAGCTGACCGTCACTGAGACGGCGCCCGGTTTCAAGGGCGATACCGCGACCGGCGGGTCCAAGCCGGCCACCCTGGAAACGGGAGCGGTGGTCCAGGTGCCGTTCTTTGTCAACGTCGGGGACAGAATCCGGGTCGACACCCGGACGGGGCTTTACCTCTCCCGGGCATAGGGACGGGGGAGCGAGAGAAAGGAGAACGAACGTGAAAGCGGTCAAGGAGCAGGTCGCCTACCTGAAAGGCCTGATCGACGGCTCCGACTTCCTGGCTCGGGAGGGGAAGGAGCGCGTCATCTGGGAGAAGATCCTCGAGCTCTTCTCCTCCATCGCCGAAGGGTTGGACGAGTTGAAAACCGGCCAGCAGGAGCTGGAACAGTACGCCGAGGCCCTTGATGACGACTTGGCCGAGGTCGAGGAGGAGCTGTACGGCGGGGAGGAGAAGGGGGAGGACGAGTTCGTCGAGATGGAGTGTCCCCACTGCAAGGAAGCGGTCCGCTTCGCCGAGGAACTCCTGTACGACGACGACGTTGAGGTGACCTGTCCCAACTGCGGTGAGGTGGTTTATGCGAGCGAGCCCGAGGAGGAAGAGGGGACTGAGCCGGGGCAGCCGGAAAAGTAACGGCGCCCGCACGGCCGCGGAACTGATTGCGAGCCGCAACGAAGGGGACCGGCATAAAGCCGGTCCCCTTTTTCATAGCATTTTACCGACCACGGACGGGCTGGAGGTGCGGTGTGGTCCACCCGGCGCAACAGGTCCTTCCCTTGCTGGGCGATCGGCTGGGGAGCCTTCTGGCGACCTTGCCCAGGCCCTGCCTCGACAGTCTGGAGGAGGTTCGCCTGCGGGTCAACCGCCCGCTCTTCGTCCACTTCGGCGGGCGGGAGGGACTGGTCGGTCGCACCGGCGGTTTGTGCAACCGTCTTCAGGAGGCCTATGTTGTCACCCCGGAGGATTGCCGGACTGCCCTGCAGCGTTTGACCTGTTCGTCTCTGTACGCCCTGGAGGAGGAGATGCGCCACGGTTACCTGACCCTCCCTGGCGGCCACCGGGTGGGCCTGGTGGGCCACGCAGTCCTGGACGGTGGGCGGGTGCGGTCCCTGCGGGACATTTCCGGGCTCAACCTGCGGATCACTCGGGAGGTGCCTGGCGCGGCCGACCTGGTCCTGCCGAAACTGGTGGACGGGCGGGCGGGGCTCCTTTCGGCGCTGATCCTCTCCCCGCCCCAGGCCGGCAAGACGACTCTTCTGCGAGACCTCTGCCGCCAGGTGAGTTTTGGACGACCCGACCTGGGGCATCCCGGACGCAAGGTGGTGGTGGTCGACGAGCGGTCCGAAATCGCTGGGTGTTACGGGGGAATCCCCCAGTGTGACGTAGGGCCGCGGACCGACGTCCTGGACGCGTGTCCCAAGGCGGAAGGGATCGCCTTGGCGCTGCGGGCCATGTCCCCTGAGGTGATCGTCACCGATGAGCTGGGGCGGCCGGAGGACGTGGCGGCGGTCCGTGAGGCTGTCCGTTGCGGGGTGGTCGTCCTGGCCTCGGCGCACGCCGGGGACCTGTCCGGGGCCGAACGGCGGCCGACTTTGGCGCCACTCTTGGACGGGGGGTGTTTCGCCCGAGCGGTCATCCTCTCCCGGCGCCGGGGTCCGGGGACGTTGGAAGCGGTGGTGACCCTGGGCGGAGACCAGGGGAAGGCCCGACAGGCGGGCGTACGGTAGCGGGGAGATGGGTGGGGAGCGGACGAAGATGTGGTGGCTCAAAGCGATGGGGGTGTTGCTCACCGTAGGCGCCGGGGCGCTGCTCGGTCTGGAGGTGGCGGCGCGCTGGGGAAGGCGCCCGCGCCGGCTGCTGGAGCTCCGCTCGGCGCTTGCCTTGCTCGAGACGGAGATGACGGTCGGGCGCACCCCCTTGCCTGAGGCGGCCGAGCACGTCGCTTCCCTGGCCCCAGGGGTCGAGGTGGAACGCTTCTTCCACCAGTTGGCCCTCGACCTGAAAGCCGGGGAGTCCGCAGAGGTCGCCTGGCGCCGGGGAGCCGAGGGGTTGATCCCAACCGACCAGACACTCGTCCTGCTGGCCCGCCGCCTGACGCGCGAAGAAGCAGCCGACCTCGAACCCTTCGTCTTGCTCGGCGGGGTCATCGGGGCGACCGGCCTGGACGACCAATTGAAGCACCTGCAGCTCGCCCGGGAGCGACTGGCGGGTCGAGAACGGCTGGCGACGGAGGAGGCGGCGCGGCTCGTGCCCCTGTACCGCTACGCCGGGGTGGCGGCCGGCCTCTTGGTGGCTTTGCTGCTCGTCTGACCGGAAGGAGGAAAAGGCATGAACATGACCGATATCTACCGGATCGCGGGGGTTGGCCTGCTGATCTCTGTTTTCAGCATGGTGCTGAAGCAGTACGGTAAGGAGGACCAGGCGGTCCTGCTCACCTGGGCCGGGGTGGTGGTCGTGTTCATGCTGGTCGTTCGGTTGATCAGCCAGCTTTTCGACTCCGTCCGGGCGGTCTTCGGGCTATGAGCCAGGCGGTGGCTGGGGAAGCCCTACGGATGGTCGGAATCGGCCTGGTGGTGGCGGTGATGGCGGTGACGATCCGGACCACCCGCCCGGAGCTGGCCCTCCCACTCAGCCTGGCCGGCGGGGCGTTCCTGCTGCTCCTCGTCCTCCAGCGGCTGGCAGGCATCGTAGGCGTGTTGACCGACCTGGCCAGTCGTGCCCACCTTTCCGCTCCCTATTTGCAGATCGTTCTGAAGGTGATCGCCGTCTCTTATCTGGTCGGACTGGGGGCGCAGGTCTGTCGCGATGCCGGCGAACGGGCCCTCGCCGACAAGGTGGAGCTGGCTGGGCGCATCCTCATCCTGGCGATGGCTCTGCCGATCATGGTGGCGGTGGCGGACACCGTGACCGGGATGTTGCCATGAGCGGGCGGTGGATGACGAGGTTTGACCGGCCATGGCGGCTGGCGCTTGCTGGGCTGCTGGCCTGGTTGGCGGTGCTGGGTTCGCCGGCGGCGGCCGGGCGAGGGGCGGTGCCGCCGGGGGGGGAGGCGGCGCTCGCAGGGGTCGTGGAGGAACAGCTCCGGGCTTCCGGCGCGGAGCGGCTGGAGGGGCTTTACCGTCGCCTGGCGCCAGAGGTGAGAGAGGTTGTTCCCGAACTCCGCTTGCGCGATCTCATCCTCCGGCCCGGCCCGGAACGCCGGTTCGACGTCAGAGTGTTCCTCCGGGGCGTGCTTCGCTACTTCGGCCGCGAGTTCTTGGCCAACGCCCGCCTTCTGGCCCAGGTGGTCGTCCTGGCGGTGCTCCTGGCGGTCCTTCAGTCCCTGCAGGGCGCCTTTGGCGAGGAAGGAGAAAACGTGGCTTTCGCCGCCTGTTACCTCGTCCTGCTCCTCCTGGGCCTCCAGAGCTTCCGGTCCGCCGCTGGCATCGGACGGCAGGCGGTCCGGGACATGGTTTCGCTGATGGAAGCGGTCTTGCCGCTGCTGACCACGCTCCTCGTCTCCAGCGGTACACCCGCCTCAGCGGCCCTCCTTTCTCCGGTGGTGTACGCCTCGGTAACCGGTCTCTCGGTTCTCCTCGACGGGTTGGTGCTGCCGTTCCTCTTTCTTTCGGTGGTGCTCGGGCTGGCCGCTCAACTCTCGGAGAAGTTCCCGCTGAACCGGTTGAGCGGACTGGCCAGACAGGCTGCAGTGGGGGTTTTGGGGCTCGCCTTCGCGGCCTTCCTGGGAGTCATGGCGGTGCAAGGGGTGGCGGCGCCGGTGGCCGATGGGGTGGCGCTCCGGACCGGCAAGTTTCTGGCGGGCAGCTTCATTCCGGTCATCGGGAAGATGTTCTCGGACGCGGTGGAAGTGGTGGCCGGAGGGGCACTGTTGGTTAAGGACGCTGTGGGCCTCTTGGGCGTCGTTCTCCTGGCCGGCTTTGCCTTCTTTCCGGTCCTCAAGATCGCCGCTGTCGTGGCGGTGTACAAAGTGGCGGGGGCGCTGGTCGAACCGGTGGGTGACCGGCGCCTTCCGGCGGCGCTTGGGCACCTCGAAGGAAGCCTCACGGTCTTGGCGGTGGTCGTCGGGGCGGTCGGGGTGATGTTCTTCATCGGGCTCACGGTTTTGGTCCAGGTCGGCACCTTGGGTGCGGCGCTCCGGTAGGGGGTGGAGCATGGAGACGCTGAGCGGGTGGGTCCGCCAGTTGGTATTGCTGGTGCTCGTGGTGAGCGTTCTGGAGTTGATAGCGCCGGCCAACGGTCTCAGGAAGTACGTCAGGTTGGTGGTTGCCTTCCTGTTGCTAACCGCCGTTTTGGCGCCACTGGTCGCCTTGGTCCGCGGGGATGACCTGGTCCGGCAGGTGATGGAAGCGGCCGAGCTCGGTTTCCCAACCGGCTCGGGCGGCAGCTCCGGAGCCCCGGCCAGCCCGGTCGAAACGAACCAGCGTCTGCGGAATGACCTCTTTGCCCGGCAGGTAGCTGCCTACCTTCGGCAGGAGCTAAGCGGGGAGGCTGGGGGAAGAATTGGGGTGACCGTCCGGGTCGAGGGCGAGGGTGTCATCGAGCGGATTACGCTGACCACTCCGCCGGGGCAGGGGTCACGGCTGCGGGGGCGAGCCTCCGCCCTGACAGGGGTGGAGAAACAGAGGATTGTGGTGGTGGAGGAGGCGATACCGTGACAGAGGGGGCGACTTTCAGCCTGCGACAGTGGTGGGCGAGGCTGCGCCAGGCAGGGAAGAACGGATGGCTGCTGCTTCTGGGGCTCTTGGGGGTGGTCCTCCTGGCGATGGGGAGCCTCTCGCCGGGTTCGACCGACGCACCGGTGACCCGCTTTGGCGAAGCAGGGACGAAGCACCCCACGTCGCCGCACGCGGGGGAGGATTCGCCGGCTGCTGCGGCCTCGGAGGCCGACCAGTACGCCGTGGAGTTGGAGCAAGCGCTGGCCGAAACCCTCTCGCAGGTGGCGGGCGCCGGCGACGTCTCAGTTCGCATCTTCCTGGCCAGCGGGCCGCGCTACGAGTACGCCCGGAAAACGTCCGCTGACACCCGGACGACGCAGGAATCGGATCCCGGCGGATCCTCGAGGGTTATCTCCGAGCAGCACGAGGAAGGGGAGGTCACGGTGCGGCGCGGTGGCGCCGGCGGGGAAGACGTGCCGGTGGTGGTCGTCACGCACCTGCCGGCGGTCCAGGGGGTGCTGGTCGTGGCCAGCGGAGCGACCGATCCCATGGTCCGGGCCGAGCTGAGCCGGGCGGTGCAGACCGCGCTGAACCTTCCCCCCCACCGGGTGAGAGTTCTGGCGAAGGAGGGGGAGTAGCGATGCGGGTAATCCTCTTGCCCCGCCGTGTCTTGGCCTGGCTGGCGCTGATCCTCTGTTGTGGAGCGTTGCTGTGGTACGCCTTCTCTCGGCCCCAGACGGTCTCGACCGGAGCCAGGCCGGAGATGGTCTCCGAGGAGGCACGACCCCACCAGTCGGGGACCCCTGCGCCGGTTCCGGGCGAGTCTTTGCTGGACGACGCTGACTGGGCGACGATCTCCCGGGCGCGCAACTTTGCCGTCGAGACGGCGATGGAGCGGGAACGGGCTAGGTCCGAGCGGCTGGAGTGGCTGCGGACGATCGCCGCGGACCCGGCCACCAGCAGCGTGACGCGGGACGATGCCCAGCGGCGCCTCCTTGCGGAACTGGACCGGGCGGACAGGGAGCAGGAACTGACCCGGCTGATTAAGGCAGAGGGGTTCGCCGATCCGGTGGTGGTGCTAAACGACCGAGGGCTGACCATCTGCCTCTCCGAACGCTTGAGCAACCCCGCCGTGGCGGCCCGCCTGGGGGAGCTGGCCTCGCGCATGACCGGCCTCTCGACGGAGCGGATCGTGATCGTGGACGGCCGGTAGATCGGCCCAAGAATGGTGTATACAAGTCGGAAGGCCGATTGACACTGGGCCTGACCGGCCCGTATAATTTGAAGAAACCAGCAAGACACCGTCCGCCGGAACTCAGGGGTTTCCCCTGAGTTTTTCTACAGACCGCATCCATGGGCGAGGGGAGTGAGGTTGGAAGGATGGTGCCTCGGCTGAAACTGACCGACACCACGCTGCGCGACGCCCACCAGTCGCTGTGGGCCACGCGAATGCGGACCGAAGACATGCTGCCCGTAGCCGAGCTGCTCGACCGGGTGGGATACCACTCCCTCGAGGTCTGGGGCGGCGCCACTTTTGATGTGTGCCTCCGCTTTTTGGGGGAGGATCCTTGGGCGCGGCTGCGCGCCCTCAGGAAAGCCATTCGGAACACCCCACTGCAAATGCTCCTCCGCGGCCAGAGCCTGGTTGGCTACAAGCATTACCCCGACGATGTGGTCGACAGCTTCGTGCGGCGATCGGTGGCCAACGGCATCGATATCATCCGCATCTTCGACGCCTTGAACGACATCCGCAACCTAGAGCGGCCAATGGCAGTAGCCAAGGAGGCCGGGGCGCACGTCCAGGCCACGGTGGTTTACACCATCAGCCCCATCCACACTGCCGAGCACTACGTCCAGACCGCCCGGCAACTCGCTGATCTGGGAGCTGACTCCCTCTGCCTCAAAGACATGGCGGGGCTCCTCACCCCTTACCGGGCTTATGAGCTGGTCAAGCGGTTCAAGGCGGAGGTCGGGCTGCCTGTTCAGCTCCACTCCCATTACATTGGGGGCCTTGCCCCTATGACCTACCTGAAGGCAGCGGAGGCCGGAGTGGACGTCATCGACACCGCCTCGGCGCCGTTGGCTTTCGGCGCTTCCCAGCCTCCTGCCGAGACGATCGTCAACGCCCTCCGCGGCACCGAGCGGGACACGGGTTTCGACCTGGAGTTGCTTTTCGAGGTCGCTCGCTACTTCGACGAGCTGCGCCGGCGGCGGGGCTTCGAGCGGGGGGTCACGCGGATCTCCGACATGAGGGTCTTCTCCCACCAGGTTCCTGGCGGCATGATCTCCAATTTGGTCACCCAGCTCGAACAGCAGAAGGCCCTCGACAGGCTTCACGACGTTTTGGCGGAGATCCCAAAGGTCCGGGAGGACCTGGGCTACCCGCCCCTCGTCACACCCACCAGCCAAATCGTGGGAACCCAGGCGGTATTGAACGTTCTCCTGGGGGCACGCTACAAGGTGGTTCCCGACGAAGTCAAGGCCTACGCCAGAGGCCTTTACGGCCAGCCGCCCGCGCCGCTGTCCCGGGAAATCAGGAGGATACTCATCGGGGATGCCGAAGTGATTACCTGCCGTCCTGCCGACCTGCTCCCCCCGGGGATCGAGAAGGCCCGGCAGGAGATCGGCGATTTGGCGCGTAGCGAGGAGGATGTGCTTTCCTACGCCCTCTTCCCCCAGATTGCCCGTAAGTTCCTCGAAGCGAGAGCGGGCCAAGGTGGGGCGGGACTCGCGCCAGCCACGGCGCAGGTGGCCGCCTCTGGCCAAGCGCCCGGCACCACCAAGGAGGTCGGCGCATTGAACATCAGAGAAATCAAAGAACTCATCAAGCTGCTCAATGAGACCGATATCGCTGAGTTGAACGTCGAGAGCGAAGGGGTCCGGGTCAGCATCAAGAAGGCCGTGACCGGTGGAATCGCTACTGCCGGGGTTCCAGCGCTGCCTTCCGCAGCCCGCCCGGTTGGGCGGGCGGAAGAAATCCCGGCTTCGGCAGAGGACGAGGAAACCGAGTTGACTCTCCGGGAGAATCAGTTTGCCGTCTGCGCCCCGATGGTTGGGACCTTCTACCGGGCTCCTGCTCCAGATGCCGAGCCGTTCGTCAAAGAGGGCGACATCGTCGAGGTGGGGCAGCCGCTGTGCATCATCGAAGCGATGAAGCTCATGAACGAGATCGAAGCCGAGGTCCGGGGGCGGGTCGAGCGGGTGCTCGTGGAGAATGCTCAGCCGGTCGAGTATGGCCAACCCCTCTTCATCATCGAGAAGCTTCCCTGATTCAAGGAGGACGACCCTTGTTCAATAAGGTGCTGGTGGCCAATCGCGGGGAGATTGCCATCCGGGTGATGCGGGCCTGCCGCGAGTTAGGCATTGGAACGGTGGCCATCTATTCCGAGGCGGACCGCGACTCGCTCCACGTCAGGTATGCAGACGAGGCCTACTGCGTGGGCCCGGCGCCTGCCGCCAAGAGCTACTTGAATATCCCCAACATCATCTCGGCGGCCGTGATCGCAGGGGTGGACGCTATCCACCCCGGGTATGGCTTTCTCGCCGAGAACAGCTACTTTGCCGAGATCTGCGAGACCCACGGACTCAAGTTCATCGGGCCCTCCGCGGCAGCCATCGAGCTAATGGGCGACAAGGCCACGGCCAAGAAGACAATGGCGGCGGCGGGGGTGCCCGTGGTGCCGGGGAGCGAGGGGGCCGTCTCCGACGAGACGGAGGCCGTTGAGGTCGCCGCCGAGATCGGGTACCCTGTTCTGGTCAAGGCCTCGGCTGGGGGCGGGGGCAAGGGGATGCGGGTCGCCCATAACCGGAAGGATCTCGTGGCCGCCCTGCGGGCCGCCAAAAACGAGGCTGAGGCTGCCTTCGGTAATCCTGCTGTGTACATTGAGAAGTTCGTCGAGGAGCCGCGCCACATCGAGGTTCAGGTCCTGGCCGACGAGCATGGCAACGCCGTCTACCTGGGAGAGCGGGACTGCTCCTTGCAGCGTCGCCATCAGAAGGTGTTGGAGGAGGCGCCCTCGACCTTCCTCACCCCTGAAAGGCGCCGGGAAATGGGCCAAGTGGCCGTGACCGGAATCAAGCGGGTCGGCTACGCCAACGCCGGGACGGTCGAATTCCTTGTCGATAAGCACGGCAACTTCTACTTCATTGAGATGAACACCCGCATTCAGGTCGAGCATCCGGTGACCGAACTGGTGACCGGAATCGACCTGGTCAAGGAGCAACTCCGGATTGCCGCCGGGGAACCCCTGGGTTACCGCCAAGAGGACATCGCCCTGGTTGGTCACGCCATCGAATGCCGCATTAACGCCGAAGACCCGGAGTTCGACTTTCGCCCCAGCGCCGGCCGGATCACCCGGCTGCTGCTGCCGGGCGGACCGGGGGTGCGGGTAGATGCTGCCGTTTACGCCGGTTTCACCATCTCGCCGTACTACGATTCCTTGATCGCCAAGCTGATCACCTGGGGCAACAGCCGGGACGAAGCGATCATGCGAATGCGCCGGGCGCTGGACGAGTTCGTGGTGGAGGGGATCCCGACCACCGTCCCGTTCCATAAGAAGGTCTTGGACAACGCCTTCTTCCGGCGGGGCGAGGTATACACCAACTTCATCCAGCGTCGGGTGCTCGCTGAGGACTAGTCATCCCGGGCCGGGCGGCTGGATAGGATTGCAGTGCGAGCAAGTCTGCCGCAAGGGGGGTACTCGCATGGAGCGGGAAAGCCGGAGCGATGTGGGAACGATCAGAATCGCCAACGAGGTGGTTGGGATCATTGCCGGCTTGGCGGCCACGGAGGTCGAGGGCGTCGCCGGGATGAGCGGCGGGTTGGCCGGGGGAATCGCCGAACTCCTCGGGCGGAAGAATCTGTCCAAGGGGGTCAAGGTGGAAGTTGGCGAGAAAGAGGCGGCGGCCGACTTGTTTATCATCACCGAGTACGGGGTGCAAATACCCGAGGTGGCTACCAAGGTCCAAGAGAACGTCAAGCAGGCGATCGAGTCCATGACCGGCCTGAGCGTGGTGGAAGTGAACGTTCACGTCCAGGGGGTTCACTTCCCGCAGGATGAGAAGCAGGAGGAAACCCGAGTTCGTTAGCCAATTGTTGGCCCGACACAGCAGCCCGGATGGGAAAGGGGAAGCCGTATGACCGTGCTTGACCGGACCCTGCTCTTCATAATCTTCATTGCCCTGTTCACCAAGAGTCTCCTGATGTTGGCGGTGAGCCTGATCGGGTGGGATCCCCGGCCCTGGCTTTCTGGGGTAGGACAAGCCATGGCCGGTCCGTACCGGGCGGAGACGGCCGTGATTGGCCTGGCCGAACTCTTGATTGCGGTGTACCTTCTGGCCTGGGCGGTCCGGCGGCGCCACCAGAGCCGGGCGATCATCCGTGAGACCGAGTTGGGCACGATCCGCATCTCGCTCAAGGCGGTAGAGGCTCTGGTCCAACGAGCCGCCCACCAGGTGCATGGGGTGCGTGAGGTTAAGGTCGACCTGCGGAAGGAGAAGCAAGGGGTGGCCATATACCTTACGGTCACAGTTCTCCCGGACTCGGCCATCCCCGCTATCTCCGATGAGATCCAACACCGGGTGGAACGCTACATCGCCGAGACGGTGGGCGTGACCGTCAGCCGGGTGGCGGTGACCTTCAAGGCCGTCACGGAGACGGGCAAAGCGCGGGTTGAATAGGGGGGACGAGGGTGCAACCGAACTGGGAGCCGGTCCTAGCTTGGCTGAGCAGGAACAAGGGGCGTGCCGTCGGTGCCGGCCTGGGTTTCGCCTTCGGCCTGCTGGTCCTCCTCTTCGGTTTCTGGCGCAGTGCCTTTCTGGCCGCCTGTGTCTGGCTGGGCTGGGCGATTGGGTCGCGGGTGGACGCCAAGGAGAGCTTCGCTGACCTGATAAGTCGGCTCCTGCCACCGGGAGACTAAAACATGAGTCGAAGATTGGCGCGGGAGATCGCGCTGAAGATTCTGTTCCAGGTGGACGTAGGGAGAGTACCAGTCGAAGAAGCCATCGCCAACATCGGAGTCAGCATCGGCGAAGAGGTGGCGGTTCCCGAATTCGCGGCCCAATTGGCCCGCGGGACGGCCGGTCGGCTGCCGGAGATCGACCGGTTGCTCGGCGTCTTTGCGGTGGACTGGCCGGTGGAACGGATGGCCAACATCGACCGGAATATCCTGCGTTTGGCGGTTTACGAACTGTTGCTCGTGCCGGATGTCCCGGCCAGCGTAACCGTGAACGAGGCGGTGGAATTGGCCAAGCGGTACGGGGACGCCAACTCGGCCAAGTTCGTGAATGGGATTCTGGGCAATCTGGTGCGGCAACTCTCGACCGCCAGGCAGGGGCAGCTCCAGTCGACGCTCAGCGAAGACCCCTCTGGGGAGGGCGAGGGTCCGGCTATCTAGCTAATCATACCGGCAGGTAGCCACGGGCTGCCTCTTTTTCTGAATGGGAGGCTGGGCAGTGGGACGGGCAGCCGCGCCGGTCGTCTACACAGTGCAGGAGGTTACTCGGAGGGTTCGGGAGCGCCTGGAGGATGCCCCCGGGCTTACCGCCATTCTGGTCCGGGGCGAGCTCTCCAACTTCCGGCGGCAGCCCTCTGGGCATCTTTACTTCACTCTCAAGGACAGCCAGGCGCAACTCCGTTGCGTGATGTGGCGCAGTCGGGCTCAGCACGTGCGGTTCGCGCCGCGGGATGGTCTGCAGCTGGTGGCTTTTGGTTCGGTCCGGGTCTATGAGGCGCGGGGCGAGTATCAGCTTCTGGTCGAGGAGTTGTGGCCCGACGGGGAAGGCGACCTCTTTCTCGCCTTCACGGAACTCAAGGCGAAGCTGGAGGCGGAGGGGCTCTTCGCCCCCGAGCGAAAGCGGCCGCTGCCGCTCTTCCCCCGCTGCGTCGGGGTCGTGACCTCGCCCGTCGGGGCGGCGGTCAGGGATATCATCCATGTCATCCGACGGCGGGCTCCCGGGGTGGACATCCTGCTCGCTCCGGCCGTGGTCCAGGGAGAGGAAGCCCCGGAGTCGGTCGTGACGGCGCTGGAGCTCCTAGGGCGTCATCCCCGCGTCGAGGTGATCATTGTCGGCCGAGGTGGCGGGTCCCTCGAAGAGTTAAGCGCTTTTAACGACGAGCGGGTGGCCCGGGCGATCGCCGCCTGCCCGGTTCCGGTCGTCTCGGCGGTGGGCCACGAGACAGACTTCACCATTGCCGACTTCGTCGCTGATTGTCGGGCCGCCACCCCATCGGCCGGAGCGGAACTCGTGGTGCCGGATGCGGCTCGCCTCCGCAACGAGCTGGACCGGATTGCCGCAGCGCTGGTTTACCAGGTGCGCTCGTCCCTGGAAGCACGGCGGATGCTGGTCGAAAGGCTCACGGGAAAGCGGGCCTTCGACCTCGAACGGCGTTTGGGCGAGCTGGCCCAGCAGCTCGACGAACTCAATTCGGCCCTGAGCGAAAGGCTGGTCCGCCGTTCACGGCTGGCGCGGCGGGCCTTGACTGATCACTTTTGGCCCCGCCTCGTCCAGGCCGGCCTGGGCCTCACCCGCCGTCCTGCCGCAGAGCTGGCCCGGGGCGAGGCTGACCTAAGGGCCCGTGGACGTACCCTGGTGGACCGCCGGCGGGGAGAGTGGGCTCCGGTCGTGGCGGCCTTGGACGCCTTGAGCCCTTTGAAAACCTTGGGGCGAGGGTATGCCGTCTGCCGGAGGCCCAGCGGGCGGGTGGTGCGCGAGGCTGCCTCGGTCAGGGTGGGCGAGGAGGTCGAAGTGGTGCTCGCTCGGGGGCAGTTGGCCTGCGCCGTGACTGCGGTCTCGCCAGACGGAGTGACAGGGGTATTGCCTTTGGCAGCGAAGGAGGAACGGGGCGATGGGGGAGAAGAAACGCATCGAGAAGACCAAGGAGCCGGTGCCCAGCTTTGAGCAGGCCTTCACCCGTTTGAAGGAGATCGTGAGCGAACTCGAACAGGGCGAACTGCCGCTCGATCGGGCGCTGTCGCTGTTTGAAGAGGGGATCGGCCTCTCCCGGGTTTGCCGGGCGCGGCTGGATGAGGCTGAAGGAAGGGTGCAGCAGCTGCTGCGGGAGGCCGATGGGCGGCTGACCGAGGCACCGTTGGTGCCCCACGGTGAGCCAGAGCCATGACCATCTTGGTCGAACGGTGGGCGGAAAGCGCCCGGCGGCTCGAGCTGGAGCTGGCCTCCGTTCTGCCCACTCCGGAGACTCAGCCTTCACTTTTGCATCAGGCCATGCGCTACGCCACGTTGGGTGGGGGAAAGCGGTTGCGGGGCTTTCTCGTCCTGGCGGCGGCGGAGGCGCTGGGGGCTTCATCCGAACAGGTCCTTCCGGCAGCCTGCGCGGTCGAGTTAGTTCACGCCTACTCGCTCATCCACGACGACCTGCCCTGCATGGACGACGACGACTGGCGGCGGGGTCGTCCCTCAACCCACCGGGTCTTCGGGGAGGCTATCGCCTTGCTCGCCGGGGATGCCTTACTCACGCTGGCCTTCGAGGTTCTGGCGGCGGGAAGCGTCCGGGTAGGTCTGCCGTCGGAGCGGGTGCTGACGGCAGTGAAGGAGCTGGCGGCGGCGGCAGGCTCCCTCGGTATGGCGGGAGGCCAGGCAGACGACTTGTTGGGCGAGCGGCGCTCGATCGGCTTCTTGGAATTGGAATCCATCCACCGGCGGAAGACTGGCGCCCTAATCCGGGTCTCTGCCCGGTTGGGGGCGATTCTGAGCGGGGCGAGGCCGGAAGCGCTGGCGGCGTTGACCACCTACGGCGAGGCGGTCGGACTGGCCTTCCAGATCACCGACGACCTCCTGGACGTCGAGGGAGAGGCGGCCAAGACCGGGAAAGCGGTGCGGAAGGATGCCGCCCGGGCGAAGGCCACCTACCCGGGGCTCCTGGGCCTGGAGGAGGCTCGCCGGAAGGCGCGGGAGGCGGTCGAGGCGGCCAAGGGCGCTCTCTCAGGCTTCGGGGAGCGGGGGGCGGTCTTGGCCGCCCTGGCGGAGTTCATCCTCCGGCGCGACCGTTAGGGCAAGGGCGACCTCAGGGGGGGCGCGGACGAGGTGGGTAGAGCGTTGGTACGGCTGGTGGGCAATCCGGTGTTGGAGGTCTCTTTCCTGGCCTGGTTCATCGCCCAATCACTGAAGGTGATCCTCACCCTGGTCACCGAGCGGCGCTTCAACTTCCGCCGGTTTGTCGGGGCGGGCGGCATGCCCAGCTCCCATTCGGCCTTTGTCACCTCCCTCGCCACGGCGATCGGGCAGCGGACCGGGTGGGACAGCTCCCTGACTGCCCTGGCCTGGGTCTTCGCCATGATCGTCATGTACGACGCTGCAGGGGTCCGGCAGGCGGCCGGCAAGCAGGCGGAGATCCTGAACCAGATCGTGGACGACCTCTACCACGGCGGCCGGGTCCGGGAAGATCGCCTGAAGGAGCTGATCGGACACACTCCCGTCGAGGTCTTCGCCGGGGCGATTTTGGGAGTCCTCGTGGCGGTCGCCCTGGCCGCAGTGAGGGCTCAACCCTAGCCGGGCGCACGAAGATGCGCCGTGGCGACTCAGGGCAGGCTCACCTCTTGCCCGAAATCCAGAGACCAGGCGCTTTTTCCGGTGCCCAGTTCCTGTCCGACCAAAAGCCTCACCTTGAAAGGGATCAGACCGAAGAGACGGACGTCTAGGGCGCCGCCGGCGCGAAGCCAGAACCCCGGCTGCGGAAGGCCAGCTTGGTTGGGAAAGGCTGAGCGGGCTTCGGCTTCGGCGTGGAGCTCGGGGAGGACCAAAGCGCTTTCCCAGAGTGCCCACCCCTCGGGGACCGGGGTATGAGTCAGGCCGACGCGGGCGGAAAGCCGGGTGAAGGGCCCCGGTCTTTCGGCGGATAAGCGCCAGTTGCCCGCCAGACGATCGGCCCAGGGCATGTTCCGTCCGAGAAATATCTCCCAAAGCGAGCCGGCGCCGGTGGAGGATCCCTCCAACGACGCCCCGGCCTGCCAGCCACCCGGGTCGGACCACGACCAGGCGGCGCCCGGGCGGGTGAGGCCGTACGCCGGGTAGCTCTTGAGAAAGGCCTGGAGCGTGCCGTGGGTGCCCCACGGCGCGGAGAAGGAGAGGGCGTGATGACCGGCTTCGGCATCGGCGAAGTCCCAGAGATACCCGTAGGCCGCCTGCCAGGCGCCCAAAGCCCCGCCCCGCGTCTCGAGGCCGGCCGCCAGCCGCGGCTCGCTCCCCGCCGCGGCGCGAAGCAGCGGTGCAATGGTAAAGGGGCGGGAGGCCTGCGCCGCCCGGGCATACGCTAGGTCCACCAGGGCCTGGAGTTCTTGGACCGAGTGGTCGGGCATGGGCGGGACCGCATGGTAGGGAAAGTCCGGCGCCTGGCGGGCGAGGACCGCCTCGATCTCCGGGAGGGCCCGGCGGGCCGCCGCGTAGCCTTGGGCGATGAAGTAGTCCACGCGGCCATACGCCATGTAGGAGTCGTACTTGACGTCGGGGACCACCACGACGTCGGCCAGCGGAGTGATCTGCTGAACGTACCCGTCGATCATGAAGTAAATGGTGAGCCGGAAGACGTCGAGCAGGCTGCCGTAGTCGACGTCCCGAAGCGCCTTTTTCACATCGACGGCCAAAACGATGTCGGCCCCCACCTGGCGCGCCACGTTGGCCGGCACGGCGTTCTTGATTCCTCCGTCCACGAAGTGGGCCCCGCCGATCTCCACGGGCGGAAAAAGGACGGGGATGGTCATGCTGGCCAGGACGGCCCGGGAGACTGGACCTTCGTGGAGGGCCACCTCCTGGCCGTCGGAGAGGCGCGTGATCACGGCGTAAAACGGGAGCTGCAGGTGAGCGAAGTCTCGGCCGCCGAGGAGCGTGTCGAGGAAGGCGGCGAAAGGCTCGGTAACGAGGAGCCCGCCCCGGGGCGGCAGCCGCAGGGAGAACAGGCGGGAGTAATCCAAGTTCCGCACGATCTGGCGGAGGTCGGCCGGAGAGTAACCGGCGGCGTAGAGGGCGCCGACGATGCTGCCCATGCTGGTTCCCACCACGTAGTCGATGGGAATACCCCTCTCCTCCAGGGCCTGGAGAAAACCGATGTGGCTGATGCCCCGCGCCGCACCGCCGCCCAGCACCACCGCCACCTTGGGGCGGTTTGCACCGGGAGATGCCGCATCCAGCACCGGGGTCCACAACAGGAGCAGAGCGACGGCGGCGCACACAGTTCCCGGCCAGTATCGACGGGGTTTCGATAGGGTCATCCCCTCGCACCTCCCGGTCGGGGCGTTCAAAACCACAAAAATAAAACATTCTGGGACCTGCCGGCGTTTTCCTGCGCCTGACCGGCGCCAAGAGCTCTTCGCCGAAGTAGCCAAGGGCGTGATAGCTCTGGACGTAGCGGCGGTCGAGCAGAGCATAGGGGGGCTCCGCTGGCGGGCCGTTTCCCACCACAGCCACGGAGGTGAAGCCGCCCTGCCGGGCTGCTGCCTCCAGCCGGGGGTTCGGGTGGCCGAAGGGGAGGGCGAAGGACGTCACCGGGTGACCCAGAATGGCTTCGAGGCTGCGCTTGGATTGGGCGAGATCTTCCTCCACCCGTTCGGGAACCGAACTCGACCAGGCCGCTTTGGTCCATCCGGCGGATCTGGTCGGCCGAGAGATAGCGCTGGCCGCGGCGGCTTTGGCCCATGCGGCTGACGATCAGATACACCGTGGCCTTGGTCCCGTAGCGAAGGAGCAGGGGGAACACGCGGGTGTAGAGGGACTCGTAGCCGTCGTCGAAGGTGAGGACCACCGGCCGCGAAGGCAGCGGGCGCCCCTCCAGGACCGCCGCCTGGAGCTCGGAGACGGTGAGGAAGGAATAGCCGTGGTCGGCCAGCTAGCGCAACTGCCGCTCAAACTGGCGAGTGGTGACGGTGAGGTTCCAGTAGTAGGGATTGGCCTCGCCTTCCGTCACGAAGTGGTGGTAGACCGGGACCGGCACGGGCGGATAGAAGGGGGGCGGGGTGAAGGTGAGGCCAGAGGCGCCGGCCGGTGACGAGAAAAGCAACCAAACCCAGGCCAGCGACCAGGCGGAGCAGAGGCGACGCAAGCCGGTGAGCAAAGTCAGCGAACACCTACCATTTCCAACCATTCTGTTTCAACCTTTGCTCGGCTTATCCTGCCGGCTCCCGTCCCGTTGCCCGTGTCAACTCACGCGTTTCCTTGAACCCCTGGGTGAAGCGTGGTATAATACTTGTCACTTGATGGGTGGCGCAGTATTCTAGTCGGTGCCGTCGTGTCCGAAGACGGGCCTAAAGATCCGTCAAGGGCACATCGATGAAGTCCCTGGTGTTGGCTGCTGACGCCCAGTCGGTGGTTGGTGCTGGGGGTTAAGGGTGTGGGGCGATCCGCAATGGCATGCGGGCGTTGACCCCCTCCCGCGGAGACCCAAGTGCGTGGGTGAAGTGACCAGGGATCCTACGGCTTGGGCGTGAACCTGCACTTGGTACCGGGTAATGGGCGCTTGTCGTACTTACGGTTGGTGCTGGGTGCAGCGTAGCCTGCCTTGAAGTGGCTCATCCGGGATCGCCGGGTTCAGGCAGTCGGCCGGTCGCGACCGACCGGCTGCCGGTGCGGCGAGAAAGGTTGGCTGCAACAGAGGATAGGGCATGGTCGGCGCCGCCGAGGAAATCTCCTAGGCTGTTCCATCAAGGAAGCCCTGCGGGGATTAGAGTGTGGACTAAGTGGTAATCCAGCCCGGCGTGCGGTGACGCCGCCGAGGAGCGCTGAAAGGGAAACCGCCGGCGCGGCAACGGCCGGTGCGCTCGCTGGGAAAACCAGCTGGACCTTAAGCCGCAATGTTTACTCGCAAGGCTGCCACCCGTCCTCTTGTCTTGATTCATCTTGATTCATCCGTTTCGCCGTGTGGGGGGACACCATTGCCGAATTCGCTCCGCAGGCTGCTCGGGATGGGATTCTGGACCCTCCTCATCGCCAGCGGCGTTGCTTATACCTCCAATGCAGTTCTCAGCAAGGTCGGGCTGGTGCCGGCCTTTTCTCTTTTGGCGGCGATCGTTGTGCTCAACGTGGCGGCCGACATCGTGGGGACAGCCGCCGCTGCCTCAGAGGAACCCCCGTTGCACGCCATGGCGGCCAACCAGGTTCCGGGGGCCCGGCAGGCCATCCAGCTGGTACGGCGGGCAGACATTGTCGCCAACATCATGAACGACTTGCTCGGGGATATCTTCGGGACCATCAGCGGGGCGGTCGGGGCGGGGATAGCCGTTCTGCTCGCGGTCCGGTCGGACATGAGGACCTGGCTCAATGCGCTGCTTATCGCCTGTATCGCAGCTGCGACCGTGGGGGGGAAGGCGGCTGGCAAGGCCTTCGCCATCCGCCGAGCCAATCAGGTCATGCTCTTTCTAGGGTATTTGGTCTACCGGGCGGAGTGCCTCACGGGTCTCCGGTTTCTTGACAGTAAGAGAGCCCGGCGCCCGCGGACGGACGGCCCGCGAAGACGGTAAAGAAGAGGGGTTATGAGGTGTCCATCCTTGAGCGCATTGAGCGACCGGCTGATTTGCGCCAGCTGAGCCCTACGGAACTGGACCAACTGGCGGCGGAGATTCGGGAGGTTCTGGTTCAGACCGTGGCGCGGACAGGCGGGCATCTTGCCTCCAACCTCGGCGTGGTCGAGTTGACCATCGCCCTTCACCTGGCCTTCGACAGCCCGCGGGACCAGATCATCTGGGACGTCGGTCACCAGTGCTACGTTCATAAGCTCTTGACCGGACGGCGGGCCGCCTTTTCGACCCTTCGCCAGTATGGGGGACTGGCTGGTTTCCCCAAGCGGACCGAGAGCCAGCATGACGTTTTTGAGACCGGTCACTCGTCCACCGCCCTCTCGGCGGCGCTGGGGCTGGCGATCGCCCGGGATTTGGCGGGGCGGGACAACCAGGTTGTGGCGGTCGTCGGCGACGGGGCAATGACTGGTGGTATGGCCTTCGAGGCGCTGAACGAGATTGGCCACCTCAAGAAACACATCATCTGCGTTCTCAACGACAATGAGATGTCCATCGTCCAGAATGTCGGGGCAATGTCGCGCTATCTGGCTCGCCTGCGGATGGACCGCACCTATACTCGGGCCAAGGACGACCTCGAGTACGTTCTGAAGCGGATTCCGGCGGTCGGGGAGGGGATGGCCCGGCTGGCTGAGCGGCTGAAGGATACCGTAAAGTATCTGCTGGTCCCCGGGATGCTCTTTGAGGAACTGGGCTGGAGCTATTTCGGCCCGTTCAATGGGCACGACATCCAGGGGTTGGTCGAGGCTTTTCGGGAGGCGAGCCAGTACGCCGAACCGGTGATGATCCACGTCCTCACCCGAAAGGGGAGGGGATACGAACCGGCGGAGTCTGACGCCGTGCGCTTTCACGGGACCCCGCCGTTTGTGATTGAGTCGGGCAAGGTGCTCAGCAAGTCTGCCACGCCGTCCTACACCGAGGTCTTCGGCCAGACGATGGTCGAACTGGCCCGGCGGGATCCCCGGATTGTCGCCATCACCGCCGCCATGCCGGAGGGGACGGGCCTGACCGAGTTTGCTAAAGCCTTTCCGGAGCGCTTTTTCGACGTCGGCATTGCCGAGCAGCATGGCGCTACCCTGGCGGCAGGGCTGGCGGCGGCTGGGCTGCGCCCGGTCTTCGCGGTCTATTCCACCTTCCTCCAGCGGAGCTACGACCAGATCGTTCACGACATCGCTCTGCAGAACCTGCCGGTGGTCCTGGCAGTGGACCGGGGAGGGTTGGTGGGGGAGGACGGGCCGACGCACCACGGGAGTTTTGACCTGTCCTACCTGCGACACATCCCCAACCTGACCGTCATGGCCCCGCGGGACGAACAGGAACTCCAGCGCATGCTGGCCACGGCCTTCACGGCGACCGGTCCGGTGGCGATCCGCTACCCCCGGGCGGCCGGAGAGGGTCTGCCGCTATACGGTCAGGGATTGCCCCTCCTCTCAGAGGGCGGAGGAATACCTTTGGTGCCGTGGGGGCGGGGCGAAGTCCGGCGGCGCCCGGAGGGGGCGCAGGTAGCCCTGGTGGCGTTGGGGACCATGGTCAAAGTGGCGGAGGAGGCGGCCGACCTCCTACTGGCAGAGGGCGTTCGCGCCTTGGTGGTCAACGCCCGGTTTTGTCGGCCCCTCGATGAAGAGCTACTCCTGGAGGTGGCAGACGATACCGGATCCGTCGTAACGCTCGAGGAAAACACGGTGGAGGGCGGCTTCGGCTCGGCTGTCCTGGAGGCTTTGAGCCGGAACGGACGGTCAAAGGTACGCACGCTGCTGTTGGGGCTGCCCAAGCAGTTCGTGACTCATGGCGCCCGATCGGTGCTGCTTGAGGTGGTGGGGCTAACCCCACCGGCCGTCGCCCGGCGGATCGGGGCCTGGCTAACGGGTGGCTCGGCGTGAGGCTGGACCAGTTGCTGGTGGAGCGGGGCCTCTTCCCCAGCCGGGAGCGCGCTCGGGCGGCGGTGATGGCTGGCCTGGTCGAGGTGGACGGACGCCGGGTAGACAAGGCCGGGACGATGGTGGACAGGGAGGCTGCGGTGGTGGTCCGGGGGGAGGCCGTTCCCTACGTCAGCCGAGGCGGGCTGAAGCTCGCCCAAGCGCTCCGGATCTTCAACGTGACGGTCGAGGGGCGGGTGGCGATCGACGTCGGCGCCTCCACCGGAGGCTTTACGGAGGTCCTCTTGCTCCACGGAGCACGGCTGGTCTACGCCGTGGACGTGGGGTACGGGCAGCTTGCCTGGAAGCTGCGGCAGGATCCCCGGGTAACGGTCCTGGAACGGACCAACATCCGTTATCTAGAGGCATCCCGCCTGCCCGAGCCCCCGGATCTGGCCACGGTGGATACCTCTTTCATCTCTGTCCGGTTGTTCCTGCCCCATCTGCTCTCTCTTCTCCGGCACCCAGCCGACCTGATCATCCTGGTCAAGCCGCAGTTTGAAGCCGGGCGAAGCGAGGTGGGGAAAAGGGGCGTGGTGCGCGACCCGGCAGTCCACCGGGAGGTGCTCCGCCGGGTAGCGGAGGCAGCCGCCGAGGCGGGGGCGTTCTGCGTTGGTTTGACCTTCTCTCCAATTGCCGGACCCCAAGGCAACCTGGAATTCCTGATGCATCTTAAAACACCCGAGGGGTGGGCGAAGGCAGCGGTGTTCCTCCCACCCGACCTGGGCGCCCGGGTGGAGCAGGTGGTGGCGGAGGCCCACGCCCAGGTAGCCGGGGAAGGGAAAGAGACGCGGCAGCCCGAATAATCATGCCTGACGGACGGGGGGCGAGGCGGTGAGGGTGATCGGCCTCATTCCCAACCTGCATAAGGAACGGGCGCAGGCGGCTGCCCACCAGCTCTTGCAGTGGCTGGAGGAGCGAGGGATCGAGGTGGCTGTCCCGGAGGTCGAAGCCCGGGCCCTGGGCCGGCCGGAGCTGGCCCACCCGTGGGCGGACTTGGCTGAGAAGGTCGAGGCGGCGGTGGTCTTGGGCGGCGACGGTACGCTGCTGAGCGCAGCCAAGCCGCTGGCCAGTTGCGGGAAGCCGCTGCTCGGCATCAACCTGGGGCACTTGGGTTTCTTGAGCGAGGTGGAGATCGGAGAGGCCGAGGAGGCGTTGGCGCGGTTGCTACGAGGCGAGTACTCGGTCGAGAATCGGATGATGCTGGAGGCGACGGTTGTGCGCCAGGGGCGCCCCAGCGAGCGCTATCACGCCCTGAATGACGTGGTGGTCAACCGGGGGACGGTGGCGCGGATAATCACCCTGGAGGCCGTAGCAGGGGATGAACGGATCGAGCGGTTCCGGGGAGATGGGCTGATCGTAGCGACTCCGACGGGCTCGACGGCCTACTCTCTGGCTGCCGGGGGGCCGATCTTGGCACCTCAGCTCGAGGCCATCTTGCTCACGCCAATCTGCCCGCACACCCTTTATGCCCGTTCACTGGTGTTGCGCCCCGATGCCCGGCTGCGGATCCGGGTTCTGGCCTCCAGCGAAGAGGTGGCCCTCACCGTGGACGGGCAGGCCGGGGAGGCTCTCTCCGCCGGCGATGAACTGGCCATCCAGCGGTCACCCCTGGTGACCAGACTCATCCGGCTTAGGCCGCCGGGGTTCTTCCGCGTCGTCCACACCCGTCTAAGCCACATCTCGCCGCTGTGAGAGGGGTGAAACCGTGAAGGGGCGCCGCCACGCCATGATCCTCCAAGCGATTCGGGAACGGGCCATCGGGACGCAGTCGGAGCTGACTGAGTACCTGCGGCAACGGGGCATCAACGTGACCCAGGCCACCGTTTCCCGGGACATCAAGGACCTTCGCCTGATCAAGGTGGCGACAGGCGACGGTGGCTACCGGTACGCCATTCCCCATGACCGGCCCGCGGAGGAGCTCGTGACCCGGGCCAAGCGCGTCCTCGAGGAGTTCGTGGTGGGGATTGACGCGAGCGAGAACCTGATCATGCTGAAAACCCCTCCCGGTTCGGCCCAGGCTGTGGCGGCGGCCTTGGACGCTCTGCAATGGCCCGATGTCCTGGGCACAGTGGCCGGCGATGATTCGATCCTGGTCGTGGTGCGCGTGCCTGGTGGGGACAAGCCCAGCCCGGCCCGGGAAGCCGCCTCCCGGGTGGTGGAACGCCTCTTTGAGCTGCGAGGCTGATCATGCTGAGAGAGGTGCATATCGAAAACTTTGCCCTGGTCGAGCGGGTGAAACTGTCCTTCGCAGCTGGCTTCACCGTTCTGACCGGTGAAACAGGGGCCGGCAAGTCCATTCTGATCGACGCGGTCGAGGCGATGCTCGGTGGGCGGGTCGGTCCGGAGGCGCTCCGGGCTGGGGCTGGAACAGGCTTGGTCGAGGGTGTCTTTGCGCTCGAACCGCTGTCACCTGCCGCTCTGTTCTTGGCTGAGACCGGGATCGAACCGGATCGGGACTCGGAGCCGGGGAAGGTGACCTACGTGTTTACCCGGGAACTCTTGGCCGGCGGGCGGAGCCGGTGCCGGATCAACGGCCGTACGGTCACGCGGGAGCAGCTGTTTGCGGCTGGGAGCCTGCTCGTCAACCTTCATGGGCAGCATGAGCACCAGTCCCTGCTTCATCCCCACCGCCAGTTGGCCCTGCTCGACGCCTTCGCTGGCGAGGAGACCGTAAGCAGGCGGGAGGAGGTGGCCTGCCTCTACCAGCGTTACCGGGACCTCCAGCGGGAATGGACAGAGGTCGTGACCGGGGAGGCGCAGCGGGCGCAGCGGATCGACCTGCTCCGGTTTCAGTTGAAGGAAATCAGAGAGGCCCAGTTGGACCCGGACGAGGAGGCGGATCTCCTCCGGGAGCGGCAACTTCTCCATCAGGCGGAGAAGGTGACCCTCCAGTTGGCGCGGACGTACGCTGCCCTGCAGGGTGGGGACGGCGGCAACGGGGCAGGCGACCTTCTGAGCGAGGCCCGGCTGGCCCTCGAAGAGCTGGCCCGGCTCGACCCAGTGCTCGAGCGGCTGGCTGAAACGGTGAGAGCGGCGGAGGTGCAGAGCCGGGAGGCCGCGCGCGAGGTGGCGGCCTACCGGGATCGGGTAGACCTAGATCCCCGCCGGTTGGACTGGGTGGAAGAGCGGCTTGACCGGATTGCCCGCTTGAAGCGCAAGTATGGGTCGGATGTTCCGGCGGTGTTGGCCTATGCCGAGCAGTGTGCCGTCGAGCTGGACAAGCTGGAGAACGCGGAAGGGCGTCGGGAGGAACTGGCGGCCGCTCTGGCAGAGCTGGAGCAGGAATTGGCGGCGGCGGCCGGGCGGCTGAGTGACCTCCGGCAGGCCGCCGCGGCCCGGTTGGCGGAGCAGGTGGCTGGCCTCCTGCCACAGTTGGCCTTCGGGAAGGCCCACTTCGGGGTGGAGGTGATTGAAGGGGAGATGGGTCCCACCGGAAAGGACCGGGTGGAGTTCTTCTTCACTGCCAATCCGGGGGAGCCGGCCCGGCCGCTGGTGAAGATCGCCTCTGGCGGGGAACTCTCCCGCGTGATGCTGGCCCTCCAGACGGTGCTGGCCCGCAGCGACGCCACGCCGACCTTGATCTTCGACGAGATCGATACCGGGATTAGCGGCCGGGCCGGGCAGACGGTGGCGGGATGCCTCGCCCGCCTTGGGCGGGAGCGCCAGGTGATCTGCGTCACTCACCTCCCTCAGATTGCCAGCATGGCGGAACATCATTACCTGATCGCTAAGGGAGTGGCGAACGGGCGGACTCGCATTTCGGCGACTCTCCTCGACCGGGACGGGAGGGTGGCGGAGCTGGCCCGCTTGGTGGGCGGGGTGGAGTTGACCCCCACTGCCCTGCGCCACGCCGAGGAGATGCTGCGGATGGCCGAAAAGCAGCGGGTTCAAGGGGAATAGGCCTGTCCGGCGCCGGGTACCCTACGCCTGATATCAGGCCTTGAATGGCCGGGGCGAGGGATGAATGAGGATGGCCCGGCGTCGGCGTTCCTTCCGAAGGGCGCTCCTCTTTTTTTTGGCCCTGTACGGGGCGGCTTGGGTCGCAGCCGAGCAGTGGTCGGGACTTCCTTACCAGATCCACCTGATGTTGGGGCGGGGCCACGACTTCAAGCTCCGTTGGCCCATTGCCGTCTCCCTGTCCGCGACCGGCCGGGAGCAACCAGTCCTCCGCCTGGCACCGGCGGGCGACGGCCGCCCTCTCTTCCTCGGCTTTGTTGGGGCGGGGCCGCGCCGGGTCGTCCTCTATCCGGTCCGGCCGGGCAACGCCCGGCTTACCCTGCGCCTGTTTGGCATCATTCCTCTGCGCGACCGCCAAGTCACCGTACTGCCGGAGGTTCGCGTGGTTCCCGGCGGTCAGGCCATCGGCGTTCTGGCCGCGGCCAGAGGGGTAATCGTGACCGGCTTCAGTCCGGTGGTCACGGCTGACGGCCGGCGCGAGGAACCGGCGCACAAGGCCGGGGTCCGGGTGGGGGATCTGGTGACGGCGGTCGATGGACGGCCTGTCTACACCTCGACCCAACTGGGCGTCCTGGTCGCGACCGGACGGGGGCGACCGGTAGTGCTCGAGGTTCGACGGGGAGAGCAGCGTCTCCAGATCAAGGTGAAGCCTGCCCGTTCCGAGGCAGGGGCGGCTGGAGGACGAGCAGGGCAGCGGGGGCAGTGGCGGCTTGGGATGTTCGTGGAGGACCCGACGGCCGGCGTCGGGACGTTGAGCTTCTGGGACCCCTCAACCCGCATCTATGGCGCGCTGGGTCACATGATCACCAACGGCTTCTCCCGGCAGGGGGTGGCTTTGCATGAGGGCCGGATCGTTCCGGCGGTGATCGCCGGAGTCCAGCCGGGGCGACGGGGGCAGCCGGGGGAGAAGATTGGCCTCTTCCATCACAGCCAAGGGGTTCTGGGGACCATCGAGCGGAACACGGCCTGTGGCATCTTCGGACGGGTGGTGCGCCCACCCTCACGGTCCAGTGAAACCCTTCCGGTTGCCGCCCGCGAGGAGGTCCGGGAAGGGCCGGCCCTAATCCGGACGGTGGTCCGGCAGCAACTGGTGGAAGAGTTCCGGATCGAGATCATCCAGGTGAGGCGCAACTCTCGCCCGACTGGCAAGAATCTCGTCATCCGGGTCACCGACCCGCGGCTTCTGGCCACCACCGGCGGAATCGTGCAGGGTATGAGTGGCAGTCCGATCATTCAGGACGGGCGGCTGGTCGGGGTGGTTACCCACGTTTTCGTCAACGACCCTACCCGGGGTTATGGGGTGCTGGCCGAGTGGATGGTCTGCGAGGGCGGCTTGATCGAGGGCCTCGACCAGGAAAAAAAGGGAGAATCCCGGGCGTCGTAGAAATGTAACCCCAGCGTCGCACAGGAGTGTCAGAGATGACTGCCGCACCCATCAAGATCCTGATGGCCGACGATAGCGGGGATCTGTGCCACATCGTGTCACAGGCGATCAAGCGTCGTCACGACATGGAACTGGTAGGAGTGGCGCATGACGGGCGGGAGGCGGTCTCGTTGGTGACCGAGCGCCAGCCCGACGTCCTGTTGCTAGACCTGATCATGCCTGGACTAGACGGGATCGGGGTTCTCGAGGAGCTTGGGCGGCTCAAGCCGCCCAAGCGCCCAAAGATCATTGTCTTCTCGGCCGTCGGTTCGGAGAGTCTGGCCAGCCAGGTTCTCTCCCTGGGGGCCGACTACTACATCATCAAGCCTTTCCAGCCGGACATGCTCTGCACCCGCATTTGGCAGGTTGTCCATGAGCCGGGAAAAGAGCCTCAACGCACTCCACCTTCAGAGCTCGTGTCGGCGGTCAATCGAATTCTGCACCGGTTGGGCGTCCCGGCGGAGTTCAAGGGCGCCACTTACCTGCGTGAGGCGGTCCTCCTGGTGTTGGAGGACGAGCGGAATTTGTCGGAGGTCACCAAGCGCCTCTACCCGGAGATTGGACGTCGTTTCGGTGTTTCCGCCTCCTTGGTCGAACGCAACCTGCGCCACGTGATCGAACATACCTGGACCTATGGGAACCTGGAGGCTCTCTACGACATGTTCGGGGCTACTATCCGGGCCAACGCGGGAAAGCCGACCAACTCGTCCTTTATTGCTCGGATTGCCGACCTGGTGCGCTTGTCGGCTTAGGAGGAGTGACGGTGGGTTCACCGGAACGCGTCGCCGGGGTGGCCCGTGTCGACCGACGGACGAAACGCCTGGCCAAACGGATCAGGGCCGGCGAAGTGGCGGTGATCGACCATCAGGACCTGGACGAGGTGTCGGCCGAGTCGCTGGTCCGGGCCCGGGTTCGGGCGGTCGTCAACGCCAGCCCCTCTATCAGCGGGCGCTATCCCAACCTTGGCCCCGCAGTCCTCGTGGGGGCGGGGGTTCTTCTCTTCGATTCTCTCACGCCAGGATTAATGGAATTGGTCGCTGAAGGGGACGAGATCGAAATCCTCGGGGCGACTCTCTACCGGCGCGGCGAGGTGATAGCCCAACTGGAGCGGCTCTCTCTCCCGCGGATCAACGAGCGAATGGCGGTGGCTCGCGCCCATTTGAGCGAGGAATTGGACCGCTTTGTCGAAAACACGTTGGAGTACGCTAAGCGGGAGAAGGGGCTCATCCTGGGCAATATCCCGCTTCCAGAGGTCGAGACGCGGCTCAAGGAGCGCCACGTCCTGGTGGTCGTCCGTGGCTCCGACTACAAGGAGGACTTGGCGGCCATCCGGGGGTATATTGAAGAGGTGAGGCCTGTCCTGATTGGGGTGGACGGCGGGGCCGACGCCCTCTTGGAGGAGGGCTACCGACCCGACCTGATCGTCGGGGACATGGACTCGGTTTCCGACGACGCCTTGCGCTGCGGGGCGGAGCTGGTGGTTCACGCCTATCCCGACGGCCGGGCGCCGGGGCTGGCACGGACCGAGAAGCTGGGAGTGTCGGCCAAGACCTTCCCGGTGCCGGGGACGAGTGAGGACGCGGCGCTCCTTTTGGCCCACGGAAAAGGGGCGGCGCTGATCGTGGCGGTGGGCACCCATTCCAACATGATCGACTTTCTGGAAAAGGGGCGCTCCGGCATGGCCAGCACCTTCCTGGTCCGGCTCAAGGTCGGGTCGATTCTGGTCGACGCCAAGGGAGTGAACAAGCTCTATCGCAGCCGGGTTCGCCTCCGTTACTTGATTCAGATCGCCTTGGCGGCGCTCATCCCGGTGGTGGTGGTAGTCGGACTCTCCGAACCCATCAAGCGGCTCGGGCGAGGCACGCTGGTGCACCTCCGCTCGCTCTTGGGGTTGTAGACCGTCAAGTTAGGCAGGGATACCGTTGATCATCGACCTTCGTTACCACATCGCTTCGTTGGTTGCCGTCTTCTTGGCTCTTGGGCTCGGCATCCTCATCGGAACTGCCGCGCTGGGGGAGCGGGTGCTGATCCGGCAGCAGAGCCGGCTGATCGAACAGCTGGAGAACGACGTGACACGCCTGGGCAACGAGCGCCGCGACCTGCAGCGTGAGCTCTTGGCGGAGCGAGCGGCCCTTCGCCAGGCGGACCGGTTCGGCCGAGCCGCTCTGCCTCTGCTCGTAGCCGATCGGCTCTATGGCAAGCAGGTGGCAATCATCCGCCTCAACCCGACGACCGAGTCCAAGTCGGGCGTCGACGATCTGACAGCGCTGTTGCGGCGGGCCGGAGCGGAGGTCGCGGCCACGCTCACCTTCTTGGAAGACCCGGCGGGAATGGACGCTTCCCGGCGGGCGGGGGTCGCCAAGATCCTCGGGATCGACCCTGCGGGGGAGAACCTGACGGTGGAGACCTTGCGCGGCCTGGCGCGGGAGTTGGCCCGCGGCGCTCCCACTCTGCTCACTTCATATTTGGTGGACGCCCAGGTAGTGTCGGTGGCCGGCGGGACGAAGGCCCCGGCTCAGATAGCGGTGATCGTGGGCGGGGCGGCAGTGGAGTCGCGGGTGGAATCCGTCCGGACGCTGGATCTCCCGCTGATCGATGCCCTGCGGGGGGTGGGCCTGACGGTGGCTATGGTGGAGACGACGGACGTGACGGTGTCCTTGATGAAAAGCTACCGCGGGAAGGGCATCCTGACCGTTGACAACGTCGACACCCCAGCGGGGCAGGCGGCCCTGGTTCTGGGGCTGGCGATGGGCAAGACGGGCAACTACGGGGTGAAGGAGACGGCCCGGCAGTTTCTTCCCCTGACCGGTGAGGCCAGTCTGCCATGAGGGTAACGGTCCTGATCCCTGCCCTTAACGAGGCATCCACCATCGCCGCGACGGTGCGGGCGGTCAAGGCGACGGGGCTGGTGGACGAGGTGATCGTGATCGACGACGCCTCCGCAGACGCCACCGGGCAGCTGGCCGAGGAGGCCGGAGCGCGGGTCATCCGGCGGTCCCGCCGCGGCGGGAAGGGCCAGGCGCTCAATGCTGGCCTGGCCGAAGCGAAAGGGGAGGTCATCGCGGCAATAGACGCCGATACAGGCGAATCGGCCGGCGAGGTCTCCCGCTTGATTGCTCCAATCCTGAGCGGAGAGGCCGACTTGACGATTGCCCGCTTTCCCCGGGCGAGGCGGAAGGGCGGCTTCGGTTTGGTCAAGGGGCTGGCCCGGTGGGGGATCAGGCGCTTCACGGGGTTGGAGATGGAAAGCCCCCTCTCCGGTCAGCGGGCCATGCGCCGGGAGGTTATCGCGGCCCTCGGCGGGTTTGCCTCTGGTTTCGGAGTTGAGGTTGGCATGACGATCGACGCCGTTAGACGGGGGTTCCGGGTGTGGGAAGTGCCGGTTCGGATGACCCACCGGGAGACCGGCCGCGACCTGGCTGGCTTCCTTCATCGGGGAAAGCAGTTCCTGCACGTGGCCAGGGAGCTGCTCGCCCGCGCCAAAGGGAGGAGGTCGGGATGATCTGGCTTCAAGGGGCTGGGGCGGTCCTTGGGGCGGTCCTGGCCTGGGTGGCCTACCATCCGGTGGTTCGGCTGTTGGCCGAGGCCAGGGCGGTGAAGCCCAATTATGCCGGGCGCTCCATCCCAGTGGCGGGCGGCTTAGCCTTCGTGCTGGCGGCGCTGGCCGCGGAAACGGTGCAGTTGCTCCTCCTTCAGCTCACGCCGGGCGGCCGGTTTGCGTTGCCTTCCCTCCTTGCGTGCGCCTTGACCTTGATGGGGTTTACTCTCCTTGGGTTCCTCGATGATTTGCTCGGTTCCCGCGAGACCGGAGGCTTCGGGGGACACTTCCGTCTCCTCCTGCGGGAGGGGAGGTTGACCTCGGGGACGTTGAAGGCTTTCGGCGGAGGGATGGTAGCAGCCTGGCCGGGCTTGGTGATCGCTTTTGCCGCTGACCGGTTGGCGTGGCAGCGACCGGGCTTGAGTTTGGGCGAGGCGGCAGTGAACCTTCTGCTCATCGCTCTCACGGCGAATGCGGTAAACCTCCTGGACCTCCGGCCAGGGCGGGCGGAAAAAGGTTTCCTGCTGCTCTGGGCCATCGCCTGGGCCCTCCGGCCAAGCCATCCGGTCTGGGTGTGGGTGGCTCCACTGGTTGGGGCAGCGGCCTTTTTTGCCCTTCACGATCTGCGCGGCGAGGTCATGATGGGCGACACGGGGAGCAACCCCTTGGGAGCGCTGGTCGGGGTGGGGGTAGCCTGGAGTTGGCCGCTGTGGCCGAAGCTGGGGTGGCTGGTGGCCCTGATGGCGTTCCACATATACACGGAGAGGGTCTCGCTGACGGCGACGATCGAGCGGGTGGCCGTGCTTCGCTGGCTGGACCGGCTGGGTCGGCCAGAGGAGGGGAAGGACGGATAGCGGTGCGCTTTGGGGTCCATGTGGGAGTGGGAGCGGGGCTTGATAAAGCGGTGGCCCGGGCGGTCGAATTGGGCTGTGAAACGATTCAGATCTTCAGCGGCAACCCGCGGGGCTGGCAGAGCGGCCCCGTCCCCCAGCCGGCTGGGGACCGGTTCCGGGCGGCGTTGCTCCAGGAAGGCATTGCCCCCCTGGTCGTCCACGCCATCTACCTGATCAACCTGTCAACCGCAAAACAGGACATCCGGGAAAAGTCGATCACGGCCTTTGCTGAGCTGCTCGAACGGTGTGTGACGCTCGACGCGGCCTACGTGGTCGTTCACCCTGGCAGCCATGGCGGAGACGGGGCGGACTCCGGCGCCAGGAGAGCGGGAGAGGCGCTGGAGGCGGCGTGGACCAAGGCGGGGCGACCCGCCCAGCCCAGCATCCTGCTAGAGAACGTGGCCGGCGGAGGGGCGCTGGTGGGGGGCAGCCCGGCGGAATTGGCGCTGATCCGTGATTCGGCCGGGGAACTCGGCCCGCGCCTCGGGCTCTGCCTTGACACTTGCCATGCCTTTGCGGCGGGGTACGACGTCCGGCGGGTAGAAGGGTGGGAGAGGCTGCTTGGGGAGATTGAGACGGCGTGGTGGCCTGGCGCCGTGAAAGCAATCCACGCCAACGACTCCGCAGGTGGGCTCGGTTCCCACCGTGACCGCCACACTCACATCGGGGAGGGGGCGATCGGTGAGGAGGGGTTCCGGGCGATGATGCTCCAACCGGCCTGTTGCAGCTTGCCGGTCATCCTCGAGACACCCCAGGACGATCCGCAGCATGATGTGCGGAACCTGAAAACCCTACGCCGTCTGTGGCAGGAAGTCAACTTCTGACCGCAGCGGGAGGAAATTCGTTACATCACGTCGAATCCTGTGGCAGAAGTGTTGGCTTCTGCCATTTCTCATGCTCTCGCGGGGGAGGCGACCGGCGAGTGGGGATGGGAAGGCGTTCAGTTGCGCTGCTGGTGGCGGTGGTAGCCCTGGTCTTGGGTGAGAGCATCGCCGCAGCCGAAGAACCCGGCGCGTACGTGGTCCGGCCCGGCGATACGCTCTACTCTCTCGCCAAGCGGACAGGGACGACGGTTGCAGCTCTACGGGAGTTGAACGGAATTGGGCCGGACTGTCTCATCCGCGTTGGCCAGCGCTTGGTCCTGCCGGGCGCGGCGAACCCAGTCCCAGCACCCGCCGCAAAGGTGGAGGAGACGGTCGGGGTGGGCCGGGTTTACGCGGTGGTCAAACCAGTTTCCGAGGCCCCGCAGGCGGCAGCGGACTTGCTGGAGAAGACCATGCCCTCGGTTGAGCCCAGACCGCCGGCGGCCCCCACCGCGATCATTCCTTGCACCGAGGAGGAGCGGCTCCTGCTCGCCCGCCTGGTGATGGCCGAGGCGGGGAACGAGCCGCTGGAGGGGCAGGTTGGAGTGGCCGCGGTGGTGGTGAATCGGGTTCGGCACCCGGGCTTTCCGAAGAGCGTCACGGCGGTCATTCAGGAGCCCGGTCAGTTCAAGTCCGTGGAACTGGAAAGGGTTCAGGCGATGGTCCCGACGGCGGACGCCGTGGCTGCCGTCGACCGCGCCCTGAGCGGGGAGGATCCCACCAACGGGGCGCTCTTCTTCTATAACCCCGCCAAGTCAGTGGCGATGGACTTCTGGCGGACCCGTCCGGTGACGGCGGTGATCGGGGGACATAATTTCGCCCGCTAGTCCTTGGGCGGCAGGGGGTTTTGCTCAAAACGACTCACCCTCCCGCATAGACATCGCAAGGGAGGGGAGGCGCATGGTTATCGACTTGCGAGGTCGGGGTCGACGAGCGACCGCCGGCCTTTTGCTTTTGGCGATGCTCTGGCTCTTGGCGCGGGGCGCCGGCTTGGTGGCGAGGGAGGTGGCTGCCGTCGTATCACCCGGGCCGGTGGCGATTCGGCGGGTGGTCCGGACCGACCGAGTGGTAGCGCTCACCTTCGACGCGGTCTGGGGGGTTGAGGAGGCGGAGGCCATTGTCGCAGCCCTCGCCCAGAACGGGCTGGCGGCCACCTTCTTCCCCTCCGGCAGGTGGCTGGCACAACGCGGCGAACTGGCCCTGCGCATGATTCAGCAGGGGTTCGAGTTTGGCAACGCGACCGAATCCTATCCCCACCTGGACGCCCTCCCTCCCGAGGTGCAGGCGGAGGAAATCCATCGGGCTGACGCCCGGTTGACCCGCCTGACTGGCCGAAAGGTGACGCTTTTTCGCCCTCCGTACGGGGAATTGACGCCGACCGCCGCTCTGGTCGCCAAGGAGCTTGGCTACCGAATCGTCCTCTGGTCGGTGGATGCCTTGGACGGGCGAAACCCTCCTCCGGACCTCATCGTGGGTTGGGTAGAGCGCCACCTTGCCCCCGGCGCCATCATCCGCCTCACCACGGCCGGCCGGACGACCGCCAGGGCAATCCCTCTGCTGGCCGAGCTGCTGAAGCGGCACGGATATCGTGCCGTCACTCTCTCTGACCTCCTCTGGCCCGACAACTACTGCGTCGACCGGGAGACTGGCGAGCAGAAGCCGCTGCCAGGGAGTCAAGCCGGGGAGCGCCCTGTCCTGCAAGACTTCTGGGAGCGATGGCGGCGCGGGGTGAAGAAGGGCGTTACCTTGGCCGGGCGACCGGTTGGTGGCGCTCTTCCGCAGGAGGCGCGCCAGGTGGTAGAGGAACTGGCCCGCCAGCTTGACCGCCCGGCCCGGGAGGCGACTTGGGACGGGGCCCGCGGGGCCGTCCGGCCTGAGGCGCCCGGCCGGCGGGTGGACGTCGACGCGACGCTTCGGGCGATCCTGGCTGCCCCGCCCGGGACCGACGTCCAGCCGGTGGTGCGAACGGTGGCGCCGCGGGTGGTGAGCGGCATGTTCAGCCCGGTCTACCGAGGGCGGGCGGAAGGACGGCGGGCGGCCCTCATGTTCAACGTGGCCTGGGGGAACGAGGTCCTGCCGCAGCTCCTGACCGAATTGGCACGGGCCGGAGTGAAGGCCACCTTCTTTGTGGAGGGGCGGTGGGTGGAGCGCTTTCCCGCCCTCCTGCGGGAGATCGCAGGGGGCGGCCACGTTCTGGGGAGCCACGCCTACCGCCACCTGGATTACCGGCAGCGACCCCCGGCGGCACTGCGGGAGTCCCTCAGCCTAACCGAAAAAGCGGTGCAGGAGGCCGGAGCAGCGCTGGCCCCGCTGTTCGCGCCACCGGGCGGGGCCGTGAATGCCCAGATGGTTCGCGCCGCCGCCGAGGCGGGCTACTGGACCATCATGTGGACGGCGGATACGATCGATTGGCAGCGGCCGGCCCCGGAGGTTATCCGGGAGCGGGTCCGGTGTAAGCTGACTCCAGGGTGCCTGGTGCTGATGCATCCCACCGTTCCGACGGTCCAGGCTCTACCCGGGTTGATCTCCGACCTGCGGGCGGCGGGCTACGCCCTGGTCACCGTGCCCGAGCTGCTCCCACCCGCCGGCCCACGGGAACTCAGCCCCACCGGGAGCCGATGACGCTCCAGAATCGGGGGTCTTCGAAACCCAGCCGCCAAAGGGCGACGCCCCGCAATCCCCGCTGCTCGACGATCTTGAGCTTGTAGGCGAGGCTGTCCGCCGACTCGAACCAGACCGTATGCTGGCTGCCGCTCCTGTAGTAGGTGAAGTAGGGGGATTGGGAGCCGGTATGCCATTGGATGGTCCGCCCATACCGCTTGGCTAGGGCGATGGCATCACTGTAGCTGACGGCCTTGGCTGAGCCCGTGCTGCTCCAGTCGTACCCGTAACCGGCCAGCCCCAGAATAAGCTTCGACGGGGAGACCTGGGAGGCGGCGTAAGAGGCGACTGCGTCCACCCATGGGGACGAGGCGATCGGACCGGCCGGGCCCTTGGTGTAGTGCTCGTCGTAGGCCATGAGCATCATCAGGTCGACGTACTGGCCGAGGGCGGCGTAGTCATACGCCCCAGACCAGCTGCTGCGCCGGTCGTCATAGGTCTTGGCGGGAACGGAGATGGTCACCAGCTTGCCCAGCGGCCGAAGCGCCTGGGAGAGGTCCCGCATGAAGGAGGTGAGAGCGTTCCGGTCGTAGGAGGGCACCGCTTCCAGGTCGATGTTCACTCCGTCGTAGCCGTAGGTCGTGACCAGGTTGGCGATGGATTTGACCGCTCGTGACCGGTTGACCCAGTTGCTGAGGGCCGCATGGGCCACGGAGCTTGAAAACCACGGCCCAGACAGGTTGTGGACCAGCGCCAGGGTGGTGAGACCTCGCTCCTTCGCGGCCGCCAGGGCTGCGCGGTTGTGCAGCCCGGTCACGTTTCCGTTAGACTCTAGGGTGAAGAGGAAGGGGATAATCCCGGTTAGTCCCCAGCTATTGGCGATCATCGAGTTGTACGAGTCCGTGTCCCCCGGGAAATTCACGGTATAATAACCATATACCAGTCTCTTTCCGGAAAGCCGGGACGGCAGGGAGGTCGAGGAATCCCCGCTGGGGGAGGGAACAAAGCGAGGGCTAGAGTCGAGGAGCCAGTCCGGCACCCACCCGCTCTCGCCCGAGTCCAGCCGGAGCCGGGCCCAGCTATTGCTGACGCCCTCGAGCGTAGCTCCCGAACCTCTGGTCAGCTGGGCTACGATGGGCGCCCCGTTATCCGGGGTGGAGCGAAGGTTGACCTGAGTGCCCGTGATCCCGACCCGCTGTCCGATGGTCAGGGTGGCACCGAGCGAGGATTTGACCTGGGTCCCGGAGGGGGCGGCGGAGCTCGCCGGCGCGGACGGCGCAGCGGTGGCCGGTTCGGGCGGGACACCACCGGTCGAGAGCGTTGCCCCGGACGGCCCGGTAACCCCGGAAAGGTAGAGAGCAAGGCTCAGGGCGGTGGCGATGAGGCCTTGTGGCACGGCGCAGCTCCTTTCTCGACGCACCCGGAGGAAGCCTGGGTCGGTCAGGTTAACCGTACTGACATTATGTCCACACTCCCGATTCGCCGCCCTTCCTGCCGCTCCTCCAGGGAAAAGGCGTCGGGCGGGGTGTAAATTGGTAAAGGAATTAAGATGGGGACGGGGAAATCATGTTTGCCTTCCCTGGCCCAGCAAGAAAGGAGATACCTGTGTACCAGAAGACGGTCTTGGAAAATGGCCTTCGGGTGGTGACCGAGTACCTGCCCCACGTTCGCTCCGTGGCGATGGGCTTCTGGTTTGGAGTTGGCGCCCGCCACGAGGATGCCCGGTCCAATGGCCTCTCCCACCTGATCGAGCACCTGATCTTCAAGGGGACGGAGAAGCGCAGCGCCCGCCAGATTGCCGAGGAGTTCGACTCGACGGGGGGCCAGCTGAACGCTTACACCAGTAAAGAATACACCTGCTATTACGCCCGAGTGCTGGACAAACACCTTCCGCGGGCGACTGAAGTCCTGGCTGACATGATTCTCCATTCCCGGTTCGCGGAGGAAGATTTGGAGAAGGAGAAGGGTGTGGTCCAGGAAGAAATTAAGATGTACGAAGACTCGCCGGACGAGATGGTGCATGACCTTTTCACCCAGGCTATTCTGGACGGGCATCCGCTGGGGCGGACCATCCTCGGGACGGCCAGGACGGTCGCTAGCTTCACCCGGGAGGATCTTCTCGCCTATCGGCACCGCCACTACACTCCAGACAACCTGGTAGTGGCAGCGGCTGGCCACGTCGAACACGAGGCGGTCGTGGCTGAAGTGGAGCGACATTTCCGGGAGTTCAGTGGCCGGCGGGTGGGGGACGGGGAACACCAGTGGACCGCCAAGCCGAGGCCGGTGCTCCGCCCAAAGGATACGGAACAGGTTCACCTCTGTCTGGGAGTGGAAGGGTTGCGGCGGAATGACGACCGCAAGTATGCCCTCTTCACGCTGGACGTGATCCTGGGCGGGGGGATGAGTTCCCGGCTTTTCCAGGAACTGCGGGAGGAGCGCGGATTGGTGTACTCGACCTACTCCTATCATGTCTGTTATCAGGAGACGGGGGTGTTCGGAATCTACGCCGGGACGAGTCCCCAGAATGCCGATCAGGTGGTGGAGCTGGTCCAACAGGAGTTTGCGCGCCTTTTGGCGGATGGAGTGGGAGAGGAAGAATTGCAGCGAGCAAAAGAGCAGCTCAAGGGGAGCCTGGTGTTGTCGCTGGAGTCCACCGCCAGCCGGATGAGCCGGATTGCCAAGTCCGAGCTATTCGACGAGCGGTATGATACCCCCGACGAGCTGGTGGCTAAAGTGGACGCGGTGACCGCGGAGGACGTCGACGCCCTGGCCAGAGAACTCCTGGCGCCGGAGAGGGTGACCCTGGCTGCAGTCGGGCCCTGGAAGCCGCAGGCGAAGGGGGCAGGGCAGTGAGCCGCCTCTGTTTGCGGGTGGAGCGGCTGCCCCACGGAGCGGGGCTGCCTCTGCCCGCTTACCTGAGCCCCGGGGCAGCGGGGTGCGACCTGGTGGCAGCGGTGGCTGAACCGGTCACGCTGGCCCCTGGGGAACGGCGCTTGATTCCGACTGGACTCCGGCTGGCGTTGCCTCCGGGGTACGAGGGGCAGGTGAGACCCCGTTCCGGACTGGCTTGGCGCCATGGCGTAACTTGCCTGAACAGCCCCGGTACGATCGACGCTGACTACCGGGGGGAGGTAGGAGTGATCCTGGTCAACCTGGGGCAAGAACCGTTCACCGTGCGGCGGGGGGAGCGGATCGCCCAACTGGTAGTCGCCCGTGTGGAGCAGGTGGAATGGGAGGAGGTGGAGGAACTAGACGCCACCGAACGAGGGGCCGGGGGCTTCGGCCACACTGGCCGATGAGGGAGTCTGAAGCGGCGGAGAAGAGGGAGAACGTGCGATTGGAAGCGCGAATGGAAAACCTCATGTCAGAGATCCAGACCCTGCGCCAGCGGCTCAACGCCCTGGCCGAAGAGGGGGACGAGGGTCTCCGGGGCGACGAGGCGATTCAGGTCAGTTACAAGTTGGACCAGTTGATTGCCGAGTTTCTTCGGCTGCAGGAGCGGACGGCGGCGAATTGACCGACACCGGCATATCCCCCGGTCACCGGGAAAAGATACCTGTGAATTCACTTGCTGAGGAGGGTATCGATGGCTACGGTGATCGGGGTTTTCAACGGGGAGAGCCAGGCTGAGAAGGCGGTCAGGGCTCTCCGGGACAACGGCTTCACCACCAACGAGATCAGCGTGGTGGCCAAGGGCGAAGAGGGGGCGGCGGAAGAGGACGGCGGGCTCACCATGGGCCAGGACCTGACGACTGGAACGGCGACGGGAGGTGTCCTGGGCGGCGTGGCGGGACTGCTGGCCGGGATGGGGGCTCTGGCGATCCCGGGGCTCGGGCCGATCGTGGCGGCCGGGCCGATCGCCGCCGGGTTGTCGGGGGCGGTGGCCGGCGGCCTGGCGGGTGGCCTGGTGGACTGGGGCATCCCGGAGAGTCGGGGGCGCCACTTCGCCGAGGAGGTTAAGCATGGAAGAGTCCTCACCCTGGTCAAGACGGGCTCAGCCAAAGTGGACCAGGCGGCGGGCCTCCTGCGCCAGAACGGTGCCCAGGAGGTGGAAGTCCACTAGACCGGTGTGGCCGGGCGGTTTGGCTTGCTCCCCGCTTTCCGCCCGGCTGGCTCTACTACCGGGAGCCCTCTGGGCCGATAGGAGATGGAGCGAGCAAAGGCGCACGCGCCCCGTCTTGACAGATTTCGTCCCGCCGTACGACAATGGATGCAACCAAGGAGGCCGGCGGGCGGCCGGGCTCAATCCAGGAGGGTGCAGGAGTGTCGGGACGGATAACGGTGATGGTGGTGGGGGCGGCCGGCCAGATGGGCCGGGAAGTGGTCAAGGCGGTGGCCAAAGCCCCTGATCTGGAATTGGTGGGGGCCGTGGATACCCGGCGGACCGGCGAGGACGCCGGGGAGGTGGCTGGTGCCGGCAGGCTGGGCGTCCCGGTCCGCGGCGACCTGGAGGAGGCACTGGGGAACCTTCGCCCGCAGGTGATGGTGGATTTCACCCACCCCGAGGGATTGCTCTCCCGCATTTCGGCAGCCTTGCGGCACGGCGTGCGACCGGTGATCGGAACCACCGGCCTTTCGCCCTCCGAGATCGACCAGGTGGCAGCGCTGACCGCCGAGAAGGGGTTGAGTTGTATCATTGCCCCCAATTTCGCCATCGGAGCCCTGGTCTTGATGCGTTGCGCTGGGTTGGCGGCCCGCTACTTCGCTCAAGCGGAGATCGTCGAACTGCATCACCCCGGGAAAGTCGACGCCCCATCCGGAACCGCCCTCAAGACGGCTGACGTGATCGCCGAAGCGCGAGCCAAGGCGGCCGTTACTCCGCTAAACACCCCGGGTGCGGAGAGCGAACGGGTGGCCGGGGTGCGGGGGGGGGAGTGTTCCGGGGTGCGGGTCCACAGCGTCCGCCTGCCGGGACTGGTGGCCCACCAGGAAGTGCTCTTCGGTAACGCCGGGGAGCTCCTCACCTTGCGGCACGATTCGTTGTCACGGGAATCGTTCATGCCGGGGGTTCTGTTAGCCATCCGGGAGGTCACCCGGCGTTCCGGACTGGTGTACGGGCTGGACAGGCTGGTCTTTGGTGACGAACCCTAGCTGGGGATAACGCTCCCCTCGCCGGTCCGGGACAGGCACCGCCGCCCTCGCCTCACATATCATGCCGTAGCATGAGGCAGGACCGGCGGTGATAGACGTGGCGAGGCTAGCGGGGGTTGCGGTTGGGGTGGTCGGTGGGGACCGGCGGGAGGTCCTGTTGTGTTCCGCATTGGTGCGGGAGGGAGCCCGGGTTCGGGCGGTCGGCTATCCCGACCTACCGGAGCTGGCCGGAATCACCCGGGTGGCGACGGTCGCCGAGGCGGTGGATGGAGTTCAGGTGGTCCTGGCGCCGATGTCCAACACCGACGAGGCGGGCCGGATCCGGTCGGTGCTCCAGCCAGGGGTCGAGCTGTATCTGGACGAGGCGGGGTTGAGCCGGCTGCCCCCAGGAACGCCGCTGCTTATCGGGTATGCCCGGCCGGTCATCCGAGATCTGGCGCGGAAGCTGCGCCTGCGCCTGGTGGAACTGGCAGAACAGGACAACATCGCTATCCTCAATTCCATCCCCACCGCAGAGGGCGCCCTGCTCTTGGCCTTCCAGGAGATGCCGATCACAATCCACGGCAGCTCCTGCTTTGTCCTGGGCTTCGGGCGATGCGGGGTGACGCTTGGACGGGACCTGCGGGCGCTGGGCGCCCGGACCGTGGTCTTCGCTCGCAATCCAGCCCAGTTGGCCCGGGCGGAAGAGATGGGGCTCATTCCCCGACCCTTGGGGGAATTGGCCGAGCGGGCGGCGGAGGCGGACTGCGTTTTCAACACCATTCCGGCGCCCGTCTTGACCCGCCAGGTGCTGGCTGGGATGCGCCGGGAGGCGCTCGTCGTCGACCTCGCCTCCCCACCAGGCGGGACCGATTTTGCTGCGGCCGAGGAGCTGGGGCTGAAGGCGATCCTGGCGCCCGGATTGCCGGGAAAGGTGGCTCCGGCGACAGCCGGGGCGATTCTCGCCCGCACCGTACCTGACCTCATCGCAAGGCTTCTGAGCCAAGAGGGAGGGGGCGGTGAGGCCAATGGCCCTGACCGGTAAACGGGTCGGTCTGGCGGTGACCGGATCCCACTGCACGCTGGCAGCCACGATGAAGCAGGTGGAGCGGCTGGTGGAGGCGGGGGCGGATGTGATTCCAATCCTTTCGCCCTCCCTAACCCGGGAGGCGACCCGCTTCGGAACGCCCGACGAGTGGCGGGAAAAGCTGTTTGAGCTCACGGGGAAGCGGCCGCTGGAGACGGTGGCGGAGGTCGAACCGATCGGTCCCGGGCGCCTGTTGGACGTTCTCGCAATTGTCCCATGCACCGGCAACACCCTGGCCAAACTGGCCAACGGGATTACCGACGGCCCGGTGCTTATGGCGGCCAAGGCCCACCTACGCAATGACCGCCCGGTGGTGATTGCCCTGTCGACCAACGACGGGCTGGGCCTGAACGCCAAGAATCTGGGCATCCTGCTGAACGCCAAGAACATCTATTTCGTTCCGTTCGGGCAGGACGCGCCGTTCCAGAAGCGTAACTCGCTGGTTTCCCGGGACGACTTGCTCTTGGACACCATCGAGGCGGCGCTGCAAGGCGAGCAGCTGCAGCCGGTTCTGCTCGGTTCGCCGGTGATAGTGGCGGGGCAAGAGGGAAAGGCCCGCGAAATAGGGAAATAACCACGGAAACGCGAAGCAGAGCGAGGAGGAAAGGACTTGGGCGGACACCGAGTGGCGGTGGTGGGCGCCACGGGCGCTGTGGGCCAGGAGTTGCTGCACATTCTGGAGGAGCGAGAGTTTCCCGTGGCGGAGCTGAAGGTCCTGGCCTCGGCACGGTCGGTCGGCCGGGAGGTCGAGTTCACGGGGGAGCGGCTCAAGGTGGAGGAGGCCCGGCCGGAGGCCTTTGCCGGCCTCGACCTGGCCTTTTTTGCCGCAGGAGGGAGTGTCAGCGAGGCGCTCGTCCCCGAGGCGGTGAAGCGGGGGACGGTCTGCATCGATAACACAAGCGCCTTCCGCCTGGACCCCCAGACTCCGCTCGTGGTGCCGGAGGTGAACCCGGAGGATGTCCGGTGGCACCGAGGGATCATCGCCAATCCCAACTGTTCGACCATCATCATGTGCGTGGCGTTGTATCCGCTTCACCAGGCGGCCAGGGTGAAGCGGGTGGTCGTCTCGACCTACCAGGCCGTTTCAGGCGCCGGGGCCAAGGCGATGGAGACGCTGCGGTCGCAGAGTCAGGCCATCCTGGAGGGCCGGAAGTTCGTACCGCAGGTCCTACCCTACGCCAAGGCGCCAAAACACTACCCGATCGCCTTCAATCTGATTCCGCAGATCGACGTCTTTGCCGAGCAAGGCTACACCAAGGAAGAGTGGAAGATGGTCAAGGAAACCCAGAAGATCATGCACGCTCCCGAGATCGCGGTGACCGCCACCACCGTCCGGGTGCCGGTTTTTCGCTGCCATTCGGAGTCGGTGAACGTCGAGACGGAGCGGAAGCTGTCGGTCGAGGAGGCCCGTCGCCTCCTGAGCGCCGCCCCCGGCGTGGTGGTGATGGACGATCCGGCGCAGATGCTGTACCCGATGCCGGATCGGCTCTCGGGGAAGGACGAGGTGTTCGTCGGGCGAGTCCGGGAAGACCTGACGATCCCCTGCGGCCTGAACCTCTGGGTGGTCGGAGACCAGATCCGCAAGGGAGCGGCCTTGAACGCCATTCAGATCGCCGAGTTGTTGGACGCTTAGCGAGTGGCGGGGAGAAGGCGCAGGCGTGCGGACGCTAGTGCAGAAATTCGGGGGAACCTCCCTCGCTACGCCCGAGCGGCGGGCGCTCGTCGCCGAGAAGGTGCTGGCGGCCCGGCGGGAAGGGTACCAGGTGGCCGTGGTCGTCTCGGCGATGGGCCGGCTGGGCGAGCCGTACGCCACCGACACGCTGCTCAGCCTCCTGGAGGAAGCCGAGAGTGCGGTCTCGCGGCGCGACCGGGACCTGTTGCTGTCCTGCGGAGAGATCATTTCAGCGGTGCTGGTGGCGGCGGATCTCTCCCGCCGGGGAGTGAAGGCTACCGCACTTACAGGTGCGCAGGCCGGGATCGTGACGGACGCCGCCTTTGGCGATGCCCACATCCGCGAGGTGGTACCGGTCCGCGTGTCGGAGATCCTGCGCGAGGGCGGGGTAGCGGTGGTGGCCGGTTTTCAGGGGGTCACCCGGGAGGGGGAGATCACCACGCTCGGCCGGGGTGGGAGCGACACCACCGCGGCGGCGCTGGGGGTGGCCTTACAGGCTGAATTGATCGAAATCTACACTGACGTCGAGGGGGTCATGACCGCCGACCCGCGACTCATTCCGGAGGCTCGCCTCCTCGAACGGGTGACGTACGTCGAGGTAGCGGAGATGGCGCACCTCGGGGCGAAGGTGATTCACCCCCGGGCGGTGGAGATTGCCGCTGCGGGGCGGGTTCCGCTCCGGATCAAGAGCGCACTGTCCGAGGCGCCAGGGACGCTGGTTGCCGACTGGCCACCGGCCGGGATTGAGATTCGAGGCGATCGGGTCGTGACCGGAATCGCCCACGTGGCAAATCTGGGCCAGTTGCGGGTGCAGGGTGTGAACGGCGAGGACCTGTCCGAGCGCCAGGTGGAGCTCTTCGCCACGCTGGCTCGGGCGGGGATCAGTGTCGATCTGATCAACGTCTCACCCGACCTGGTTTCCTTTGCGGTCGCGGCCGGCGACCTGGAGCGAGCCCGGGTGCTCCTGGCTGATCTGGGGTTGATGGTGGAGGCGCGCCGAGAGCTGGCTAAGGTTTCGGCGGTGGGAGCGGGCATGCGGGGGGTTCCGGGGGTCATGGCCCGAGTGGTGGCTGCCCTCAAAGGAGTTGAGATTCCGATCTACCAGACCGCCGACTCCCACACCAACATTTCTTGCCTGGTGCCCGAGGCCGCTCTGCCAAAGGCGGTGGCTGCTTTGCACCGGGAATTTCGCCTGGATGAAGTACCGGGAGGTGCACAAGCATGAATCTGAAATGGGGACGGGTTATTACCGCAATGGTAACGCCCTTTGCCCCGGGTGGTGAGGTCGACTATGCCCGGGCCGGGTGGCTGGCCGAGAAGCTGGTCGAAAACGGCTCAGACGGTTTGGTGGTGGCGGGGACCACCGGCGAGTCACCGACCCTCACCAAGGAAGAGAGGCTGCGGCTTTTCTCCACGGTGGTGGAGCGGGTAGGGGGTCGGGCGACAGTGATCGCCGGGACTGGAACATATAACACGGCCGAGTCGGTCGCCTTCACCCAGGAAGCCGAGAGAACCGGGGTCGACGGGATTCTGCTGGTCAACCCCTACTACAACAAGCCGTCCCAGGAAGGAATGTACCAGCACTTCGCCACGATCGCCAAGAGCACCAGGCTGCCAGTGATGATCTACAACATTCCCGGCCGGACCGCGGTGAACTGCCTGCCAGAGACGATCGCCCGCCTGGCCGAGCTGGAGAACGTCGTGGCGGTGAAAGAGGCCAGCGGGGATCTCTCTCAGATTGCCGAGGTGAAGCGGCGGGTTCCGGCGGACTTTTTGATCTACTCGGGCGATGACGCCCTGACCCTGCCGATCCTCTCAGTGGGGGGCGTCGGCGTGGTCAGCGTCGCCTCGCACCTGGTCGGGCGGGAGATCGGGGAGATGATCGACCACTTTTTCGCCGGCCGGGTGAAGGAGGCCACCGCCCTCCATCTGCGGCTTCTTCCGCTCTTCAAGGCGCTGTTCGTGGTCAGCAACCCGGTGCCGCTCAAAGCGGCGCTGGCGGCGGTCGGCTGGCCGGTGGGCGGCGTCCGGTTGCCCCTGGTCGAGGCCGGTCCGAGGGAAACGGAGGTCATCCGGGGTGAATTGACCCGGCTCGGGCTGCTATGAAGAAACGCCAGACTACCTTGCGGGTTATCCCGCTGGGCGGGGTGGGCGAGATCGGGAAGAACATGATGGCGCTCGAGTGTGGGGCGGACATCGTGGTGATCGACGCCGGTTTGGCTTTCCCCGAAGATGAAATGCTCGGGATAGATTATGTGATTCCGGACATCTCCTACCTTGTGGAAAACCGGGACAAGGTCCGGGCCATCCTGATCACCCACGGCCACGAGGACCACATCGGCGCCCTGGCCTACATTCTGCGGGAGCTGGACGTTCCAGTCTACGGACCAAGGCTGGCACTCGGGCTGGCCCAGGGTCGTCTGGCCGAGGTTTCGCCCCATCTGAAGCCGGACCTGCGGGTGGTTAGGAATGGCGACCGCATCCAGGTGGGGTGCTTCGAGATCGAGTTCCTGCGAGTGAGCCACTCGATTCCGGATGTTCTGGCGCTGGCCGTTCGGACGCCGTTCGGAACCATCATCCACACGGCCGATTTCAAGTTCGACCAGACGCCGATCGACGGGGCGGTGACCGACTTCCACCGGTTTGCCGAATACGGCGACCGCGGCGTCCTTTTGCTCATCTCTGACTCAACCAACGTCGAGCGGCCAGGGTACACCATGTCCGAGCGGGTGGTCGGCCAGAAGTTCGACGAGACGTTCCGGGCGGCGCCCGGCAGGATCATCGTTGCCACCTTCGCCTCCAACGTGCATCGGATCCAACAGATCATCGACGCCGCGACCAAGTACGAGAGGAAGGTCTGCGTCGTTGGGCGGTCCATGTTGAACGTGGTCGAGATCGCCTTGGAACTGGGCTACCTCACTGTACCCGAGGGGGTGCTGGTCGATCTCGACGATGTGGACGAGCATGCTCCGGAAGGGATGGTGATTATCACCACGGGCTCTCAGGGCGAGCCCATGTCGGCTCTCACGCGGATGGCCATGGCGGAACATCCGAAGCTGGACATCCGTCCAGGCGACACGGTAATCATCTCCGCCACGCCGATCCCGGGCAATGAAAAACTGGTCGCCCGTACGATCAACTATCTCTTCAAGCAGGGGGCCCAGGTGATTCACGAGGCCTTCTCGGGGGTTCACGTCTCCGGCCACGCCAGCCAGGAAGAGCTGAAACTGATGATCAATCTGACCCGGCCCAAGTACTTCTTGCCGGTCCACGGGGAGTATCGCCACCTGGTCAAGCATGCTCAGTTGGCCCGTTTTGTTGGTGTCCCAGAGGGGCATGCCTTCGTCCTGGAGAACGGCGACGTACTGGAGTTCCAGGACGGGGAGGCCAGGCGGGCGGGAAAGGTCACGGCCGGTCAGGTGTTAGTGGACGGCCTGGGGGTGGGTGACGTTGGCAACATCGTCCTGCGCGACCGGCGCCTGCTGTCCCAGGACGGAATCCTGATCGTGGTCGTGACGATCAACTCCCAGACCGGCGAGGTGGTGGCGGGGCCAGACATTGTGACCCGGGGCTTCGTGTATATGCGGGAGGCTGAGGAGCTTCTCGAGGAGGCGAAGGTCCGAGTCCGGGAGAGCCTCGCCCAGAACTGCACGGGCGCGGTGAAGGAGTGGGCCGGAATCAAGGCCAGCGTCCGCGAGACCTTGAGTCAGTTCCTGTACGAGCGGACCAAGCGCCGTCCAATGATCCTGCCGATCATCATGGAGGTGTGAACGGACAAACCACGGAACGAGGGGCCATCCGCATTTTCTACCTGGAGATGTCTCATACTAGCCTCGCAGCCGGGAATGGGGGCGCGGGAGGTCACGCGGGTGGCGAAGGAGAGGCCGGAAGAGGGACTGCAAATCCGGGCGCAGGTCTCGCCGGGGGAACCGGAGGGTCCAGGGGAGGACCAGCCCATGGCAGCGCCTCCCGCGGTCGCCCCGGCGGTCCCGCCCGACCCTCTCCGCCAGTTCGGCCAGATGGCTACGGTGGGCCCCGGCGAACCAATCATCCACTGCTTGAGCATCGTCGGCCAGATCGAGGGGCATGTCCTGCTCCCCCCGAAGAACAAAACCACCAAGTACGAGCACGTTATGCCCCAGCTCGTGGCGGTGGAGCAGAATCCCCGCATCCGCGGGCTGCTGGTCCTCCTTAACACCGTCGGGGGAGATATCGAGGCCGGCTTGGCCATCGCCGAGATGCTGGCCAGCCTGTCCAAACCCACCGTCTCGCTGGTCCTGGGCGGAGGTCACTCGATCGGCATTCCGGTTGCTGTGGCGGCTGACTATTCTTTCATCGCCAAGACTGCCACGATGACCATCCATCCCATCCGTCTCACCGGTCTCGTCATTGGCGTTCCTCAGACGTACGAATACCTCGACAAGATGCAAGACCGGGTCATCCGGTTCATTGTCGAACACTCCCAGATCAGCGAAAGCCAGCTGCGGGAACTGATGTTCCGGACCGGCGAACTCATGCGGGACGTCGGAACCGTCCTGGTGGGAAGCGAGACGGTCAACGTGGGTTTGATGGACGCCGTGGGCGGAGTGGAGGACGCCGTGGCGAAGCTGCTTGAGCTGATTGCAGAGGCAGACCGGGACCTTCCCCGAACCGAGACGGGGTATTTGGAGCAAGGGACCGACCACCCTTCGGGGCGGGAGATCGCCCAGGAGAGGAGGGCTTCGGTCTCCGGAACCCGCCGCCGCCGTCAGGTGATGGCCAGGTTGGCTGCCCATCGCCGGCCATTGGGGAGGGCGAGGTGACCGTGAGCTTTCTCTACACTGTTGTGCCTGGTGAACAGGTGTGGGAGGACGACTCCGCGGGCGAGGTGGGTTCCCCCCTGGTTTGCCTCACCTACCTCGGGGTTCCGCTCTTGGCTCGCCGCGCTGCGGAGGGGGCGGTGATTGAGCGCCTCCTCACCACAGACCCCAATGCCTACTTGAACCCGGGCCTTAGCCCCGGCACCCTCCTGCCGGGAGTCTTTCCCGAAGCGTAAGGCTGCCTCCCTGGCCATATGCTTTACGTAGCGAGACGGTGAGGGGGGCTGGTCCATGACCGTAGCCTGGCTGGCCGCCGGGCTAGGCGCCTTTCTGGTGGGTATTCGCAGTCTCACGGGAGGTCTGGAGCGCCTCGGCGGGCCGGCGGTCCAGAGGTCGCTCGGGCGCTGGGGACAAGATCCAGCCGTCGCCTGGCTGGTGGGGGCCGGGGCAGCGGCGCTGTTCCACTCCAGCGGCGTGGTGACTGTGGCCGTGGTGAGCCTGGTCGAGGCGCGAGTGATTGGGTTCCCGGCGGCAATCGGGGCGGTTCTGGGCGCCAACGTCGGAACGACCGCCACCGCTCAGTTGATGAGTTTTTCGACCAGCGCCTGGGGGTGGTTGGCGGTCGCAGCGGGGGGAGCGCTCCTGGTGGTTGGCCGCTGGCTTCGCCGTCCTCCGAAGGTTGGTGCGGCGGGGGAGGCCTTGCTTGGCCTCGGCCTCATCTTCCTCGGCCTGGAGGCACTGGGCGAGGCGTGCGGCGGAGGGACGCCGGCCTGGTTGCCTGGCTGGCTCACCCAGGTGGCCAGCCGACCAGTGGACGGGGTATTGGCCGGGATGATTCTCACCGGGCTCATTCAGTCCAGCACTGTTTTCATTGGCTTGGTGATGAGTCTGGCGGGTCAGGGAGTGCTGACCCTCACCGGGGCGGTTCACCTGGTCTTGGGCGGCAACATTGGGAGCTGTGTGCCGGGTTTGGTGGCTGGGGTGGCGGCCGGTCTGGCCGGACGGTGGGTCGGACTGGTGAACCTGGTCTTCAACGGGCTGGGGGTGGCCGTGGTGCTGCCGTTCGTCCCGGTCTTGGTCGACTTCGCGGCGGCCAGCTCAGATTCGGTCATACGGCAGGTGGCCAACGTCCACGCTCTCTTCAACCTGGTGACGGCGGTAGCCGCCCTTCCGCTGGCCTGGCCGGTTGGGCAGTGGCTGGGGAGAGGAATCTCCGCCCCGCCGGCGAACCGGAAGAAGGGCCACGGCGGAGATAGCTTCGGAGTAACGGGAAGGGGATTGGCTTGAGCGTTTTGGTAGCGATGGTGTTGGGTTTGGTGCAGGGGCTGACCGAGTTCCTTCCGGTGTCCAGTTCCGGCCACCTGGTCGTGCTGCAGCATTTCCTGAAAGTCCCCGAGGCGGATGTGGCCTTTGACGTCTTCCTGCATTTGGCGACCCTTCTGGCAGTGGTCGTGTACTTCCGGGAAGATCTCCGGGCGATCCTGCGGGACCGGCGGCGGATGCTCTTGATCGTGGTCGGCTCGATCCCGGCGGGGTTTGCCGGGATCTTGCTGGAGGAGTCCTTCTCCCGACTCTTCTCCTCGGTGCTGGCTGTCGGGGTGGCTTTCCTCGGCACCGGTATCATTCTCTGGGGCGCCGAGCGGCTGGCCGCTTCTTACCGCCGCCGGCGCGCCGCACACCAGATGACCATGGCCGATGCCTGGTGGGTAGGGGTCGGCCAGGCGGTGGCCATCATTCCGGGGATCTCCCGGTCAGGGACAACCATCGCCACCGGGCTGGCGGTGGGGCTGGAGCGGGAGACAGCTGCCCGCTTTTCGTTTCTGCTCTCGCTGCCGGTCATCCTGGGCGCGGCGGCGCTGCAACTCCGCCACCTTCCCACCGGTTCCCTCAAGGATCTTGCCCCCTTGGTCGCCGGCTTTCTGACCGCCTTCCTGTCCGGGCTTGCCGCCATCCGACTCCTGCTCGGTACGGTGCGGTGCAACCGCCTGTCCATCTTCTCTTGGTACGTTTGGGCCCTGGGCGCGGTGACCATCTTCGCTGCGGTGGCTCGACGCTAGCCAAATCCGAAACCAGCAAAAAGTGTCGCCTTCTAAGAAGGAATTTCGTACAATGGGAAGAACTCTAGCCTAAACCGGCGGGGGCTTCCCCGTAGCGTCGGGTTGCGGTGCAGCGAGTAGCTGCAGGGTAGGGAGAAGGGTGGAGAAGCAACCATGGTGCGGTTGACGACCCTGTTCCCTATGAGAACGGGGTCTTTTCGTTCTCAGCCAGGCTCAGCCAAGCGCTCGACGGGTGCAACAGTGGTACCTTTTTCCCTGGGCCGGAAATCCCGGCCCAGGGGCATTACCCCGGCTGGGGATCCCAGCCAGTAGAGGAGAAGAAAGGAGTATTGGAGCAGTGAAACGGTTGGCATTAGCAGTGTTCCTTGCGGGTCTGTTGGTTCTGGGAGTGGTCGGACTGGCCGGCGCGGCGGAGGTGAAGCTCGGAGTAGTTGAGGAACTGACCGGCCCGGTAGCCACCTTCGGCCAGCATACCGTCAACGGCATCAAGCTCGCGGTCGAAACAGTGAACGCCAAGGGCGGGGTCAAGGGCGTAGGCAAGGTCGCGCTGGTGATCGAGGACAACAAGTCCGACGCAGCCGAGACGGCCAATGCCTTCAACAAGCTGATCACGCGCGACAGGGTCGTGGGAATCATCGGCGCGGCAACCTCGACGAACACGCTGGCCGCGGCGCCGATCGCCCAGCGGGCGGGCATCCCGGTTATCACGCCCAGCGGCACGGCGGACAAGGTGACAACCGTGGGCGATTACATCTTCCGTGCCTGCTTCTACGATTCGCTACAAGGGTTTGTCATGGCGAACTTCGCCTACAATGACCTCAAGCTGCGGAGAGTTGCCGTGATGCCAGAGATCACTTCCGACTACGCCATGGGGTTGGTGGCGACCTTCCGGCAGCAGTTCACCAAACTCGGCGGCAAGATCGTGGCGGACGAGAAGTGGTCCACCGGTGACCAAGACTTTTCTGCCCAGCTGACCAAGATTAAGGCGGCGAAGCCGGAAGCCATCTATGTTGGTAGCTACTATGCCGATGTGGCGCAAATCTCCCGGCAGGCCCGCCAGCTCGGGATCGACGTCCCGTTCCTCGGCGGTGACGGCTACGATTCGCCCGACCTGTTTAAGCTTGGCCAGTCGGCAGTGGTCGGCCACTACTTCACCAACCACTATTCTCCAGACGCTCCCTCCAAGACGGCGGCGGCGTTCCTCAAGGCTTATAAGGACAAATACCACGAGGAGCCGGACGCCTTCGCCGCCCTCGGTTACGACTCGGTCATGCTCTTCGTTTCGGCCATCGAACGGGCGAAGAAGGCTGAGCCGAAGGCTATCCGGGACGCACTGGCGAAGACCAAAGGCTTTAAGGGAGTCACCGGAACGATTTCCTTCGACGACAAGCGTAACCCGATGAAGGCGCTGGTCGTTCTCCGGGTTGAGAAGGACGGCAACACCAGGTTTATCAAACAGGTGGAGCCGTAAGTCTGCGAAGGTTGCAACTGACTGGGCGCATGAGGGGGACGGGGACCATGGTCCCCGTTCCCCCCAGGCGACGAGAGGTGAGAAAATGGTTCTCCATGACGTCGCTCTTCAAGCGGTGCAGCAAGTCTTCAACGGTTTCTCCCTCGGCAGCATTTACGCTTTGATCGCCCTGGGCTACACGATGGTCTACGGGATCATCAAGCTGATCAACTTCGCCCACGGCGACATTTTTATGGTCGGAGCCTTCGCGGGGTATTTCGCCACGGGCGTCTACAAGCTGCCGTTCCTGCCAGCGCTGGTTCTCGCCATGGCGGTGGCGGCCGTTACAGGCGTGCTCATCGAGTTTCTCGCTTACCGGCCGATCCGCAAAGCGGGGCGGATCGCTGCTCTGATCACGGCCATCGGCGTCTCTTTCCTCTTGGAAAACGCCGGCCTCTTGATCTTGAAGCCTGACCCCCGGGCCTTCCCGGAGGTGATACCCCTGCACGTCTACGATGTGGGCGGAATCATCGTCAACAATCGCCAGATCCTCATCCTCGTCGTCACCGTGGCGCTCATGTTGCTCCTGCAATGGGTTGTCCGGTACACGAAGATCGGCAAGGCGATGCGGGCCGTGGCCAGCGACCAGGAAGCCGCTTACCTCATGGGGATCGACGTCAACGGGGTGATCTCGGCAACCTTTGCCATCGGTTCGGCCCTGGCGGCCGCGGCCGGTGTCCTGGTCGGCATCTTCTACAACCGGATCGACCCACTGATGGGCGTCATGCCAGGATTGAAGGCTTTCGTGGCAGCGGTGCTGGGCGGAATCGGGATTATCCCCGGCGCCATGCTTGGCGGCTTCGTGATGGGCATCGTCGAGGTCTTGGTGGTGGCCTTCGTCTCGTCGAGCTGGAAGGATGCCGCCGCTTTCGTGGTCCTGATCTTCATCCTGCTTGTCCGCCCGGCCGGGTTGCTTGGCAAGAACGTCGGTGAGAAGGTCTAGACGGGGAGGAAGCGGGAGTGGCTACGCAGCTCGTTGGGAAGAAAGTCCGCCGCTACCTGAGTCTCGGAGCCGTGGCCCTGGCCGTTCTCGGTCTGGGCTGGATCAACGTCCTTCAGGCGCTGGGGCGGATCGACAGCTACTATAACGGAATCCTGATCCTGGTGATGATAAATGTCATCCTGGCCGTGAGTTTGAACCTGATCAACGGCATCACCGGGCAGTTCTCCATCGGCCATGCCGGTTTCATGGCGGTAGGGTCCTACACCTCAGCCCTCCTTTCGCTCTACCTCCAGTGGCCGTTCGCCGCGGCGCTTGCAGCCGGGATGGCAGCCTCGGGGGTGATGGGCCTCTTGGTCGGCATCCCGACCCTCCGGCTGCGCGGGGACTATCTGGCCATCGCCACGCTAGGGTTCGGAGAGATCATCCGGGTGGTCATCCTCAATCTGGAGATCACGGGTGGACCCCGGGGCCTGCCGGGCATCCCGCCGGCGACGACCTTCTTCGTGGCTGAGGGGTTGGCTGCCCTCACCATCCTCGTGATCGCCAACCTCATCAACTCCGCTCACGGCCGAGCGATGCTGGCGGTGCGGGAGGACGAGATCGCCGCCGAAACCATGGGGGTCAACGCTACCCGCTACAAGGTGACGGCCTTCGCGGTTGGAGCGGCCTTCGCCGGGCTGGCCGGAGGTCTGTACGCCCACTACATGATGTTCATCGATCCCAAGTCGTTTGGCTTCTTTAAGTCCTTTGAGGTCTTGGCGATGGTGGTCTTGGGTGGGTTGGGCAGCGTGACCGGGTCCATCTTGTCCGCGGCTGTCCTGACCTATCTACCCGAGCTGTTGCGGCAGTTTGCAGAGTTGCGGATGGTGCTCTACGCGGTTCTCCTGATCGTAATGATGCTGGTCAGACCGCAGGGACTGCTCGGAACTTGGGAGATCAGCGAGGCGTTCCGCAGCCTGCTGCGCCGTCCAGAATCAGGCCAGGAGGCGGGACGGAGGGACGTTCATGGCATTGCTTGAGGTCAAGGGCCTGACCAGGGCCTTCGGAGGGTTGTTGGCCGTCTCCAACGTGGACATGGCGATCGCCTCGGGCGAATTGGTCGGTTTGATCGGCCCCAACGGAGCGGGCAAGACCACCATCTTCAACCTGTTGACCGGGGTCTTCGAGCCGACTCAGGGCGAGATTGTCTTCGCTGGGCGCCGCTTGAACGGGCTCAAGCCCTACCAGGTGACCAGGAGGGGGATCGCCCGGACCTTTCAGAACATCCGGCTCTTCCAGAACCTGTCGGTGATCGACAACGTGAAGATCGGCTATCACCTGAATGTCCGGAGTTCCCTTCTGGGCTCGGTGGTTCGTTTTCCGATCCTGCGGGAGGAGCGGGAGATTACCCGAAAGGCGAGGGAGCTTCTCTCCATCTTCGAGTTGGATCACCGGGCTGAGGAACTGGCCAAGAACCTTCCCTACGGGGAGCAGCGGCGGCTGGAGATCGCCCGGGCGCTGGCGGCCAAGCCGAAGCTTTTGCTGCTCGATGAGCCGGCGGCCGGGATGAACCCCCAGGAGACGCTGGAGCTGCAAAAGCTGATCCGCTGGGTCCGGGACCAGTTCGACCTGACCATCCTGCTCATCGAGCACGACATGAGCCTCGTGATGCAACTCTGCGAGCGGATCTACGTGCTCGACTATGGAGTGGTTATCGCCGAGGGAACGCCGGCCGAAATCAAACGGAATCCGAGGGTGATCGAGGCCTATCTCGGGGAGGAGGCCGTTTGATGCTGTTGACCATCGAGAACTTGCACGTCTACTACGGCGCCATCCATGCCCTGAAGGGCATTTCTCTCGAAGTCGAGGAGGGAGAGATCGTCACCCTCATCGGGGCTAACGGCGCCGGAAAAAGCACCACCCTCAAGACAATCTCGGGGCTCCTCCGGGCTCGCCAAGGGAGGATCCTTTTTCAGGGGAAGGACCTCGGACTGGTTCCTCCACCAGCCATCGTCTCCACTGGGATAACCCACGTCCCGGAGGGGCGCAGGGTTTTCGCCAGTCTGACGGTGAAGGAAAACCTGGAGATGGGGGCCTACCGTCGACCGGACAAGGAGATCAAGGAGACCATGAAGTGGGTCTTCGAACTCTTTCCCCGTCTGGAGGAGAGACAAAAGCAGTTGGCGGGGACGCTGTCCGGTGGCGAACAGCAGATGCTGGCGGTGGGGCGCGGCTTGATGGCCCGGCCGCGTCTCATGATGCTGGACGAACCGTCGATGGGCCTGGCCCCCTTGCTTGTGAAGGAAATCTTCGCGGTCATCCGGGAGATCAATCAGCGGGGGACGACTATCCTGCTCGTCGAGCAGAACGCCCATATGGCGCTGTCCATCGCACACAAGGGCTACGTCCTAGAGACAGGGAGGACCGCTCTGTCCGGCGGGGCGGCTGAATTGGCGGTCAACGAGCAGGTCAGGAAGGCTTATCTTGGCGGTTAAGCGAATACATCTTTGGAATGTCGAATCACTCACCCGGGGAGAGGTGGAAGGGTATGCTGGTTCGAGAGCGAATGACCCCCAACCCTGTCACGGTCACTGAGGAGACCAATATCTTCGATGCCCTGGACTTGATGCGGCGGCATCGTATCCGCCGCCTGCCCGTGCTGCGCCACGGGGAGCTGGTCGGAATCGTGACCCAGCTCGACCTGATGCGGGTGGCGCCTTCGCCGGCCACCACGCTCTCCATCTTCGAACTCAACGGTCTGCTGGCCAGGATGCCGGTGAAGGACGTCATGACCCGGGACGTCTATACGACGAGCCCGGTAGCGACCATCGAGGAAGCCGTCCTGCTCATGCGGGAACGCCAGATCGGGGCGCTGCCGGTGGTTCAGGGGAAGAAGCTCGTGGGCATCATCACCGAGACCAACATCATGGACGCCTTCATCGACCTGATGGGGCTCAAGCGGGCGGGGAGCCGGATCACCCTGGAGGTCGAGGACAAGGTCGGGGTGCTGGCCGAGGTAGCCGGGGTGATCCGGGACTTCGGGGTGAACATCCTTTCCTGTGCGACCTACACCCCGCGCGAGGGCGTGGGCGGCGTGGTGGTCCGCTTGGCGACCTCCGACCCCGAGCCCGTGGTCAGGGAACTGGAGGGGCACGGATATAAGGTCGTCCACGCCGTCGCCCTTCCCTGAGATTGGCAGGGAAGGAGTGGCCGCCTCCGACGGCGAAGCTCTCCAGCAAGATCGCGCAAGGTGGGAAAGAGATGCCGCCACGACGGGGGGAAGCCAGAGCTGGCGCACCCAGGCGAGGGCCTGGGGCCGGCCGAGGTCGCCGCAGCCGGGCGGTCTTTCTATTGGTCGGGCTTGGCTTCTTGACGGCGGCCTTCGGCCGGCAGGCGGTGATCCGGTGGGGAACAGTGCCCGCCCGGTACGGACGCGTCGCCGTCGCAGTAGAGGGCGAAGCGCTGGTCGTGCGCGACGAGCGGGTGATCTTCGCCGAGGTAGCTGGGAAAATCATCCCGGTGGCCCAGGAGGGAGAGCGGGTCGCCCGCGGGGCGCTGATCGCCCGGATCGTCACCGGCCACTCGGTGGAGCGAGAAAGCCAGCGGATTGAGGAGGCTCTGCGGGAGGCGGAGCGCCGGGCGATTCTGGATGAGCAGTCGCCCCTGGCAGCTACTGCGGCTGCCGGGGAGGCCACGGGAACTTCGGGGACCTCCCTTGCGGCCGTCCGCCGGGAGTTGGAGAAGGAGCGCGAAGCGCTGACGCGCCAGGCGGCTGGCTTCGATCAGTTGACCCGCGCCCCGATCGCCGGCACTGTGAGCTACACTATCGACGGTTTGGAGGGGATTCTCGGACCGCAGAGTCTGGCGGACCTTCTGCAGGAGGCGGTGCCAATGGCGGAGGTGGCCCGGGCGGCCGAACCGCGGGTGGTGAAGCCCCAGGAAACGGTGGTGCCGGGCCGGCCAGCAGCCAAGGTCGTGAATAACTTCCGGGTATGGTTCGTGGTGGATCTCCCGCCGGGGACACCTGCGCTGCCCCGGGTGGGGGGGCCGGTTCGGCTGCGGCTGAAGGGGGCGGGGACCCCGCCGGGGGCGGCCTGCCGGGCGGTCGTGACAGACCGGCGTGAGTGGCGTGGCGGGACGCGCCTGTTGCTCTCGTCTGTTGAGTACTGGCCGGAGTTTGGCCGGGTTCGCCGGACAGGCCTGGAGATTCTGCTCGAGGAGTATGAGGGGGTTTGGGTTCCCCGCTCGGCGCTGGTGCAAAGGGAGGGCATCTTCGGCGTGATGAGCGAGAGCTGGCTGGGGCGACAGTTCCAGCCGGTGACGGTGCGGGGGGGAGACGGAGAGCGGGTGGTGGTGGATGGATTGGCCCCCGGGACCCGGGTATGGAAGAGGCCGCGAGGCGACGGTTGAACGGAGACAGACCGGAGGAGGCGACGGCGTGAAAAAGACCTTCGTCCTGGACACGAGCGTACTGTTGCATGAAGCCGAGGCGATGTTTGCCTTTGAGGACAACACCGTCGTAATCCCCATCGCAGTAATCGAAGAGGTGGATAATCACAAACGGCGCCTGGATGAGATCGGGCGGAACGCCCGGAAGGTGTCCCACCAGCTCGACGAGTTGCGAGCCACGGGTAAGCTGAATCAGGGCGTCAAGCTGGAGGGGGGAGGGGTCCTCCGAGTAGAGCTGAACCATCAGAACGCCGAGATCCTGCCCGCCAGCTTTGATCGGCATAAGGTCGACAACCGGATTCTGGCCGTGGCCCTCTCGCTCCAGCAGGAAAAAAAGGTGCCGCAACCGGTCATTCTGGTCTCCAAAGATCTCAACATGCGCGTCAAGGCCGATTCGTTGGGGGTCGCCGCTCAGGACTTCGAGCGGAGCAAGGTCCAAGTGGAGGAGCTCTATGCGGGCCACCGCACGGTCCGGGTGGGCGTTGAGCTCATCAACCGGTTCTATGCCGAGGGCCTGCTCGACCCCCGAGAGTTGGGGGAAGACGGGGAAGGGCTGAATCCCAACGAGTTCGTCCTGTTGGAGGATGAGGGCGGGAGTTCTCAATCCGGAATGGCGCGGCTTGACCAGAACGGCCGACTCGTGCCGCTCCGATACCTTCACTCCGACCTGTGGGGGATCAAGGCTCGCAACAAGGAGCAGCGGTTTGCCGTGGAACTTCTGCTCAACGACGACATCCGCTTGGTGACGCTGGTCGGCAAGGCGGGGACGGGCAAGACCCTCCTGGCGCTGGCCGCCGGGCTCCAGAAGGTGGCAGAGGAGAACGCCTACCGGAAACTCCTGGTGTCGCGACCGGTGGTGCCGATGGGAAATGACCTGGGTTTCCTGCCGGGGGACATGGAAGAGAAGCTTCGTCCCTGGATGCAGCCGCTCCACGACAACCTGGAGCTGATCTTCGCCAACCGAGAGAGTGGGCGGAACAAGGAGCGGGGTGCCGGAAACCCCCTGCAGAACCTGCGGGACTTGGGGCTGGTGGACATCGAGGCCCTCACCTACATCCGGGGGCGGAGCATCCCGGGCCAGTTCTTCATCCTTGACGAGGCGCAAAACCTGACGCCCCACGAGGTGAAGACGGTCATCACCCGGGTGGGGGAGGGGACAAAGATCGTCCTGACCGGTGATCCTTACCAGATCGACCATCCCTACCTGGATTCGAGTTCCAACGGGCTGACCTACGTCGTCGAGAAGTTCAAGGGGGAGCCGATCGCCGGCCAAGTCACCCTGATCAAGGGGGAACGGTCGGAGTTGGCGGAGATGGCGGCGCAACTGCTTTGAGCCGGACGAACGAGGAGACTGAGACAGGATCATGGCAGACGAACGCCGGGCGGAGTTGCTCCGCAACCTGGCTGGGGTGCGGCAGCGGATTGCCGAAGCGGCGGGCCGGGCCGGGCGAGACCCGGAGATGGTGCGTCTCGTGGCCGTCACAAAGGGACAGGCGCTGGATGACCTGCGGACCATCCTGGCGGCGGGTGTGGCGGACCTGGGGGAGAACCGGGTTCAGGAACTGACGGCCAAGGCAGGGGCGCTGGTCGGGGCGCCCTTGGCGCCCCGCTGGCACATGATTGGCTATCTTCAGCGCAATAAGGTGAAGGCCCTTTTGCCCTGGTGTCGAATCATCCATTCGATAGACCGGCTTGCCCTTGGGGAGGAACTCGCCCGGCGGGCGGAGGGGGGCCCGCCGGTGGAAGTCCTGGTTGAGGTCAACGTGGCCGGTGAGGAAAGCAAAGCTGGCGTCCGGCCCGCGGAGGCGGAGGAGTTGGTGCGGAGGTTGGCCAAGCTCCCTGCCCTACGGGTACGAGGGCTCATGACGGTTGCTCCGGCCAGCCCGGAGGCCGAGCGGAACCGACCTATCTTCCGGGAGCTTCGGCGGTTGCTCGAGCGGCTGAACGCGTTGCAGCTCCCCGGAGCGGAACTGGCGGAGCTCTCGATGGGCATGAGCCAGGATTATGAAGTGGCAGTGGAAGAAGGCGCGACGCTTGTCCGGATTGGTACGGCAATCTTCGGCCCCCGGCGGTGAATCAGGAGGTGCAGTGGGGTTGAACGGATTATGGCGGCGGTTGATGGAGTTCTTCGGGCTGGCGGCGGAGGAGGAAGAGTACGAAGAATACGAGGAGGAGGTGCCTCCGGAGCCAGGGCGCAATCGGAGCGCCCGCTTGGTGAGTCTTCCCGCCCGGGACGCTCGACCGCCCATGAAGGTCTTTGTGGTCCAGGCGAACAAGTTCGACGATGTCCAGGGCATGGTGGATCACCTCAAGAGCCGCTCCCCGGTGGTGGGCAATCTCTCCGGCGCCGACTACGACACTGCCCGGAGGATGGTGGACTTCCTAACCGGAGCGGTGTATGCTCTAAATGGCTCGGTGCATAAGGTTATCGACGGGATCTTCCTCTTTGCCCCGGAGAACGTGGAGATTCATGCGGAGGACGTAATAAGCCTCAAAGAGCATGGGCTCTTTTTCCTGTCCGGCGGGGGTAAGCCATGAAAGCAAGCCATCAGGTGGCGGTGCTCGGCGGAGGAGTCATGGGCGAAGCCCTGGTCTCCGGTTTTCTGGCGTCCGGCAAGATCAGCCACAAGCAGATCGTCGTAACCGATCCGCGAACTGAGCGATTGACTGCTTTGAGCAGCCAATACGGGGTGGGCGTATCGCCTAGCAACGCCGCCGCGGCCACCGGGGCGGACGTGGTTGTGGTGGCAGTCAAGCCCCCGGTCGTCCCACCCGTGCTGGACGAGATCGCTCCCCGCCTCCGGGCGGGTTCGGTTGTCATGTCGATCGCCGCTGGGGTGACCTTGGCTGAGCTGGAAGCGCGGCTGCCCGGCGGGGTGGCGGTGGTGCGGGCGATGCCAAACTCACCCTGCCGGGTCAAGGCGGGCGTAGTGGCGCTGGCGGCGGGGCGTGGGATGGATGCCGAGCGCCGGGCAGTTGTCACCGAGCTGGTGGAGTGCGTCGGGCGGGGGATTTGGCTCGACGAGCAACTGATGGACGCAGTGACCGGCCTCTCGGGCAGCGCACCGGCATACGTTTACGTGTTCATCGAGGCGCTGGCGGACGGCGGGGTGATGGCCGGCCTTCCGCGCCAGGTAGCCCTCGACCTGGCGGTGCAGACGGTTCGGGGGGCGGCCCAGATGGTGGCCGAGACCGGGCGGCCTCCGGCCGAGCTGAAAGACCAGGTGGCGACGCCGGCCGGCACGACCATCGCCGGACTGGCCGTCCTTGAAGAGGCGGCCTTCCGGGGCGCCGTCTTGCGGGCGGTAGAGGCGGGGGCCAGGCGGTCGGCAGAGCTGGCGGGGCAGCGGGACGGGCAGGTTAGCCCGGTGAGCCACCCTAGTCAGAAGAAGAAAGGAGCCCCGGCATGAGCTACTACCTCGTGCGGGTGGTCAACGCCGTTTTTTATCTCATGAACCTGGCCATCTTCCTCCGGGTGATCCTGTCCTGGTTGCCCGCCCTGGATCCGCGTCACCCGGCGGCGCGACTATTGGATGACTTGACTGAGCCGATTCTGGCGCCCATCCGGCGCATCATGCCCCAGACGGGGCCGATCGACTTCTCGCCGTTTGTCGCCATGCTCCTGTTGGGACTCATGCAGCGGGTGCTGGTCAGCGTCCTCCTGGGCTGGGGGGCATGACCGGATGAACCGGAACGACCTCTTGGCTCTTTTGGCCACCGATGCGGAGCGGGCCCTGGCCCAGCGAATCCTAGCCTTGCAGGACGAGGCCGAGACCAGTGGGCGGCCACAGCTCACCGGCTTTCTGGATCAGGCAGCGCAGACCCTCGCGGGGCTCTTGATGCAACAGGCCCCGGGTCTTGCCTATGACCTGGTGGGCGGCCACGCCGGGGCAGAGCGGCGCCGCTTGGTCTTAAGACCGCGAGGCTTACGGGCGGAGGAGGTTTCATACCGCATTTCGGCCGTGCGGGTGGAGGGGGATTTCCCAACTGCGCCCTCCCGCCAGGAGTTGCTGAACGCCGTCCTGAGGCTCGGAGTCCAGGCGGAGAAGGTCGGCGACGTCCTGCCTGATGCCCGGGGCGGAAGCATCTTCCTGGTAGAGGAGCTGGCGCCAACCGTGGAGGAGCGGCTGGTCGAGGTGGCGGGGGTTCCCGTGACCGCTCGGGAGATTGCCCCCGAAGAAGTGACGGCGCCGGCCGAGCGGAAGAAGGAGATCCGCGCTACGGTCGCCAGCCTCCGGCTGGATGCCGTGGCCAGCGTTGGCTTCGGGACCTCGCGCACCCAGATGAGCCGGGAAATCAGGGGGATGCGGGTTAGGCTCAACTGGCGGCCGGTGGATGACCCGGCGGCCGAGGTGAGGGCGGGGGACGTGATCGCTCTCCGTGGGCGAGGCCGGCTGATGGTGGCGGAAATCACCGGCACGACCAAGAAGGGACGCCTTGGGTTGAGGCTAGAACGGTATCTCTGACGAGACAAGGTCCAAGTTGGACGGGGGCAGGGGAGGCCTGGACGATGCTGACACCGCTCGACATCCAGAACACCGTTTTCCACCGGTCTTTCCGGGGGTATAACGAGGCCGAGGTGGACGAGTTCCTCGACCGGGTGGTGATCGAATACGAACAGCTTCTCCGGGAGAACCAGGTGCTGAAAGAGAAGCTGGCCGGGGTAGGCGAGGCCGCGGCGGCCGGAGGGGAGGGGCGAGAAGCCCGGGTGACGGTGGTGCCGCAGGCTGACGCCGCTGAGCAGCAGGAGTTCCCGCAGCTCGCTGGCGAACTGGAGCGTTTGCGCCAAGCGGTGCGGGAGGAGGCGCAAAGGCTGGAAGCCCTGCGCAACCAGCGCCGGCTCTTCGCCATCCAGTTTCAGGCGATGCTCGAGTCGTACCGGGCCATGCTGGCCGAGGACGGGGGGGCGCCGGCCGGGGCAGCGGGGGAGCCGGCCAAAACAGCTCCTTGACGCCCCGCCCCGGGGCATAATATACTCCTACCAAAGACGATGCACGGGAGAGTACCTGCTGCGACGCCCTAGAGAGCCTGGGGGAAGGTGGAAACCCGGCGGCTGGAGCGGCGGAGAAAATCACCCGGAAGTCGCCCGGTCGAAGCAGAGTAGGCCGGGACGGGGTGCCCACCGTTATCACCGGGCGAGGCTGACGTGACAGGCCTTCAGAGCGGGTCCGACGCTGAGCCGGACCAAGCAGGGTGGTACCGCGGGAAGATGGCTTCTCGTCCCTTGGGGGCGGGAGGCTTTTTCTTTGTGTCGGCCGGGGTGGCCGGTTGAGCCCCTCGGCGAAACCAGGAGGTGCAGGAAGTGACGGACGAGACGCGACAGCCGGGTGGAACTTACAGCGGGACGCTGAACCTGCCGGCGACCGAGTTTCCCATGCGGGCGGGGCTGCCTCAGCGGGAGCCGGAGATCCAGCGCCGGTGGGAGAAAGAACGCCTATACGAGCGGGTCCAGGAACGGGCCCAGCGGGAGGGGAGGCCCAGGTTCATCCTGCATGACGGGCCGCCCTACGCCAACGATCACATCCACATCGGGACCGCCATGAACAAGATCCTGAAGGATATAGTGGTCCGGTATAAGACCTACCGGGGTTTCCATGCTCCCTACGTGCCGGGGTGGGACACGCATGGCCTGCCGATCGAGACCCGGGTGATCAGAGATCTGCAACTCAACCGCCATGCCGTAGGGCCGGTCGAGTTCCGGCGGAAGTGCCGGGAGTACGCCCTGAAGTTCGTGGACGTGCAGCGGGAGGAGTTCAAGCGCCTGGGCGTCTGGGGCGATTGGGAGCACCCGTATCTCACCCTCCAGCCGGAATACGAAGCCCGCCAGATCGAGGTCTTCGGCAAAATGGCCCAGCGAGGCTACATCTACAAGGGGCTGAAGCCGGTCTACTGGTGCATCACTTGCGAGACCGCCCTGGCCGAGGCCGAGATCGAGTACGCCGAGAAGAAGTCGGCCTCGATCTACGTCCGCTTCCCGGTGGTAGAGGATGGCGGGAGGCTGGGGGTGTCGCTGGAGGGGACCTACTTCCTCATCTGGACTACCACCCCCTGGACCATCCCGGCCAACCTGGCCATCTGCCTCCATCCCGACTTCGACTACGCCCTGGTTCGGGCGGGGGAGGAGCGCTGCGTCGTGGCCCTAGAGCTGCTCCCAACCCTGAGCGAGGTTCTCCACTGGGAAGCGCCGCAGGTGGAGCGGACCTTTGCGGGACGGGAGCTGGAGGGGATCAGGTGCCGACACCCGCTGGCCGGCGTGGATCCGGTCTACGACCGGGAATCAGTGGTGATCCTCGGCCCCCACGTGACCCTCGACGCCGGGACGGGCTGCGTACATACGGCGCCGGGCCACGGCGAAGAGGACTTCCTCGTGGGGCAGAAGTACGACCTGCCGGTCCTCAACCCCGTCTCTGACCAGGGGCGCTTCACCGCCGAGGCAGGGAAGTACGAGGGACTGGACCTTGAGGCTGGGAACAAGGCGGTCATTTCCGACCTACGTGCAGCGGGGGCGCTGGCCGAGAGCGGCACCATCCGCCACCAGTTCCCCCACTGCTGGCGCTGCAAGAACCCGGTCGTCTTCCGGGCGACTGAGCAGTGGTTCGCCTCGGTGGACGGCTTCCGGGGGGAGGCGCTCAAGGCCATCCACGAGGTGAAGTGGTACCCGGCCTGGGGTGAGGAGCGCATCGCCGGGATGGTGGCGGAGCGGCGCGACTGGTGCATCTCCCGGCAGCGGGTTTGGGGCGTGCCGATCCCTATCTTTTACTGTACGGAGTGCGGCGAGCCGCTGATCACCGAGGAGAGCCTGGCGGCGGTGCGGGAGCTCTTCGCCCGGGAAGGCTCGGACGCCTGGTTTGCCAAGGAGGCGGAGGAAATCCTGCCGGCCGGGACGAGCTGCGGGAAGTGCGGGGCCGGGAAGTTCCGCAAGGAAACCGACATCATGGACGTCTGGTTCGACTCGGGATCCAGCCACTGGGCGGTCCTGCCCGAGCGGCCCGAGCTGGCTTGGCCCAGCGACCTCTACTTAGAGGGGTCGGACCAGCATCGCGGCTGGTTCCAGTCCTCGCTCCTCACCGCAGTGGCGACGCAGGGGCGGGCACCCTATCGGGAGGTCCTCACCCACGGCTACGTGGTGGACGAGGAAGGCCGGAAGATGTCCAAGTCCCTCGGAAACGTGGTGGCGCCGGAGGAAGTCATCAAGCAGTACGGGGCCGACATCCTGCGGCTGTGGGTGGCCTCGGTGGACTACACCGACGACGTCGGGATCTCGCCTAACATCGTGAAGCACCTGGCCGAGGGGTACCGGCGGATCCGGAATACGGCCCGGTTCCTCCTGGCGAACGTGGCCGACTTCGACCCGGTTCGGGACGCCGTCCCGTATGCCGAACTCTCCGAACTCGACCGGTTCGCCCTGGCCAAGCTGGCGAGGGTCGTCGCCCGCGTCACCGAGGGGTTCGACGCCTACCAATTCAACGTCTTCTATCGGCTGGTGCACAACTTCTGTGCGGTGGACCTTTCCGCCTTTTACCTGGATGTCCTGAAGGACCGCCTTTACACCAGCCTGCCCGGAGCGAAGGAGCGGCGGGCGGCCCAGACGGTCCTTTACAGGATCCTGACCACCCTCGTCCGCCTGATCGCTCCGGTCCTGGTCCACACGGCCGAGGAAATCTGGGATTACGTGCCGGCCGGGCTTTCGGGTGAGGCGGAGAAGGCGGAGAGTGTCCACCTGCTTCCTTGGCCGGAGGTCCCCGGGGAGTGGCTCGACGAGGGGCTGGAGTCCCGGTGGGAGAAGCTTCTGGCCGTCCGGGACATCGCCCTCCGGGCGCTAGAGGGGGCCCGGGCGGAAAGGCTCATCGGCAACTCGCTCGAGGCGGCGGTGGAGGTGTATGCCTCGCCGGAGCTGGCGTCCTTCCTCAAAGGGTACGAGGCGGAGTTGCCGACCGTCTTCATCGTCTCACAGGTGGCACTGCGCCCGTGGGACGAGCGGCCGGCCGGCGCCCTGACTGACACGGCGGGCGACCAGGAGGTGGCCGTTGCGGTCCGCCGGGCGGCCGGCGAGAAATGCGCGCGGTGCTGGATGTACGCGCCGGAGGTGGGGCAGGACAAAGACTACCCGGACGTCTGCCCGCGCTGTGCGGGGGTGCTGCGCCGGTTGGCCAGATAAGGGTACAGCAGGTTTGGGAAGCACACGGCCAGGGTAAGCTAGCCCCGGGATGAGGCAGAGGGGCAGATCGAAACGGGACAGGCGGCAGGAGGAGGTGGCGCACCTCCTCCTGCGTGCCTCCGAGGCCATCGCCGGGTGGGAGAAGTACGGCATCGCGGAGTACGCCGAGTTCTTCGCCCGTCCGCACCGGGTGGTCTGGGTGAACCTGGTGGGCGGACTGGCGCGGGGGGTTGGGATCGCCATCGGTTTTACCCTGGTGGCGGCGGTGCTCCTCTGGCTCCTCGGGCGGCTGGCCCGGTTGAACCTGCCCCTGATCGGGCAGTTCATCGCCGACATCGCCCGGATTGTCGAGCATGAGCTGGCGTTCAGCCGGTAGTCCAGCCACGAAACGTGGCGACAACGCGAGGAAAGGGAGAGCGGCGGTGGCGGAGAAGCGGCCGGAGAGACGCGAAGGAATCGATCCACGACGGGTCTGCGCTCGCCTGAGCGAGGAGGCGGAGCGGCTGCGGCAGGAAATTGGGCTTTTGGAGGAGCACGGGCTACAGGACGGCCAGGGCGACCAGGTGGGGGAGCTGTCGACCTACGACAACCACCCGGCGGACCTCGGCACAGAAACCTTCGAGCGGGCCAAAGACTTGGCCCTCCGGGACAACCTCCGCCTCCGGCTGAGGCAGGTGGAGCGGGCGCGGGAGCGGTTGAAGGAGGGCACCTACGGGCGGTGCGAGGTCTGCGGGGCGCTGATCGACCCCGAGCGGCTCGAGGCGAAACCGGAGGCAACGAGGTGCCTGGCCTGCCAAGAGGAGCAGAATTCGATCGAGCGGAATGCCGTGGAGCGAAACGAGGGCGGCCAGCCGATTGAGGAGGATCTGCTGAGCATCGGGACGGATTTTGGTTCGCAGCGGGATCCGGGCGAGAGCAACGCCTTCGACGCCGAGGACGCCTGGCAGGCGGTGGCCCGCTACGGGACGGCCAATTCGCCCCAAGACGTCCCGGACGCCGTGAACTACGACGAGTCCTTCTACAACGCCGACGAGGACTTGGGGCTCGTGGAGGAGACCGACGCCCTGATCGATCCGAGCCAGGGAGGGATCGAAGGCGGCGAGCTGACCGAGGACTTCTACGACCTGGGGCGGCGGGGACAGAGGCGGCGTCCCCACGAGGAGCCTTTCCGCGGCGCCCGACCCTGACCGGCCCGGACCGCTCTCTGGCGGGGGAAGGCGTTTGCCGGTCGCTCCACCGGTGTGGTAGAATCTAGACATGCGTTTCGTGCTCGTCGGGGCGGCGATCGTAGCCCTGGACCAGTTTACCAAAGCCCTGGTGGGCCGCCTTGTCCCCGCCGGCGGGGCTCGGTCGCTCATTCCGGGCCTCCTCCGTTTGCGCCCGGCGGAGAACTTCGGGGCGGCCTTCGGCGTGTTGCCTCAGTGGACTCTGCTCTTCATCGCCCTTGCGGCGGTTGCGGTCGCCCTTGCCGCCTGCTTCCATGAGCGGCTCACCCGACGGCGCCTAGGGGCCAAGGCTGGGCTGACTCTGGCAGCAGCCGGGGCAGTGGGGAATCTCATTGACCGGGTTCGTTTTGGCTACGTCCGCGACTTCTTGGACGTCCGGTGGTACCCAGCCATCTTCAACGTGGCGGACATCGCCATTGTCGTGGGGGTTGGACTCTTGCTCATCAGTTGGTGGCGGGAGGAGGCGCACTGATGCACCCCGTACTACTGCGGATCGGGCCGTTGACTATCTGGGCCTACGGGACGATGCTCGCCCTGGCCTTCCTCCTCGGGACCTTCTTTGCCGTCCGGGAGGCGCGAAGCCGAGGGATGGCCGAGGAGCACATCTATAACCTGGCGCTCCTTTTCGCCATTGCCGGGGTGATCGGCGCCCGCCTGCTCCACGTATTGCTCAACCTCCCGTACTACCTGGCCAACCCGCTGAAGGCATTTGCCTTGCAGGATGGCGGCCTCGCCATGCATGGCGGGTTTGCCCTGGCCATCCTGGCCGGTGTCTGGTATGCCCGGTGGCAGCAGGTGGACGCCTGGGAGTTGGCTGATTTCCTTCCCAAATGGGGTGTCCTGGGAATCGGGATGGTGCGACTCGGGTGCCTCTTGAACGGATGCTGCTTCGGGGTCCCGTCCAGCGTTCCATGGGCCTTTGACTGTTCGCTCCTTCACGATGTCCCCCGCCATCCCACGCAACTCTACGAGATGCTTCTCGACTTCGCTCTCTTTGGCTACCTTTGGGTCACCAGGCGCCATACGCACTTCAAGGGGTGGCCGGGTTGGGTGATGGTCGGCGGATACTCCGTCATCCGGTTCATCGTCGAGTTCTGGCGATTTGAGCCGGCCTTTCTCGGACCCCTCACTCTCGGTCAGGTCGCCAGCCTCATCCTCGGAACGGCGGCCTTTGCCATGGTTCCGTACCTCGACCGGAAGCGGCGGCCGGGAGTTGAGACGCTCTCGGGGTAGACAGAGCAGGGGAGGCAGCCGGCATGGCAGCAGGGAGGGGCATGGCAGCGAGTGGACAGCCGACCGCCGGGACCGCCGCTGTTCCTTTAGCTGCGGCTGGGAAACGGCTCGACGTCTACGCCGCCACCTTGCCCGGAATCACCTCCAGGAGCATGGCCCAGCGGCTGATCGAGGCGGGGGAGCTGCTGGTGGACGGCGGCCCGGCCCGGCCCAGCTTTCGTCTCTCCGGCGGGGAGCGGGTCACCTACACCATCCCGCCGCCGGAGCCGTCGGCCGCCGAACCCGAGGAGATTCCGCTGGAGATCCTGCACGAGGACGACGATTTGATCGTCGTCAACAAGCCCCGCGGAATGGTGGTCCACCCGGCCGCCGGGAACCGCCGCGGGACGCTGGTGAATGCCGTCCTTGGCCACGCCGGAAGCCTGTCCGGGGTGGGGGGTGTGATGCGGCCTGGGATCGTCCACCGGCTCGACAAGGATACGAGCGGAGTCATGGTGGTGGCGAAAAACGACCCAACCCACCTTCACCTTGCCGCCCAGTTCAAGGCGCACCGCATCGACCGCCGGTACGTGGCGCTGGTCAAGGGTCACCTGCCCAGTCCTGAGGGGACCATTTCGGGCAACATCGGGCGTCACCCGCGCCACCGGAAGAAGATGGCGGTCGTCCAGACCGGCGGCAAGCCGGCGGTAACCCACTGGCGGGTGCTTGAGGAGTTCCCCGGCTATACCCTGCTCGAGGCGCGCCTGGAAACCGGGCGGACCCACCAGATCAGGGTCCATCTCTCCCATATCGGTCACCCCGTCGCCGGCGATCCCGTCTACGGCGGCCAGCCCGGGGAACTCGGCCTTCAGGGTCAGGCCCTCCACGCCGCGGTGCTTGCTTTCCGCCACCCTCGGACCGGCCAAGAACTTTCCTTCCGGACGGCGCCGCCGGCCGATTTTCAGGCGGCGGTGGAACGGCTGAGGGGCGCAAAGATCAGCGGCCTTTGAGCCGAGGGTCGAGGGCGTCCCGCAGGCCATCGCCGACGAAGTTGAAGGCCAGAACCGTCACGAAGATCATGAAGCCCGGCCAGATGGCCAGCCACGGGGCGTTCCAGAGGTAGTCCTGGGCGTTGGTCAGCATGTTCCCCCAACTGGCAGCGGGCGGTTGGATCCCCACCCCGAGGAAGCTCAGGGCCGACTCGTAGATGATGGACCCACCGACGTTAAGGGTGGCGGCGACGATGACCGGCGCCATGGCGTTGGGCAGGAGGTGGCGAAAGATGATGCGGCCGTCGCGGATGCCCAGCGCCCGGGCTGCCTCGGTGAACTCTTTCTCTTTCAGGGAGAGGAACTCGCCGCGAACCAGCCGAGCCACGTTCATCCAGCCGGTCAACCCGATGATGGCGATTACTCCCAGGACCGTGGTCTTGAAGTAGGCCGCCAGGATGATGAGCAGGAACAAGGTCGGGAACGACAGCATGATGTCGACGAACCGCATCAGGAGGTTATCGACCAATCCCCCGTAGTAGCCGGCGACAGCCCCCACCAACACCCCGACCGTAGTGGAGATGACCGTGGCCGCCAGGCCCACCGACAAGGACACCCGGCTGCCGTACAGCAAGCGGGTCAGGGCGTCGCGGCCCAATTCGTCGGTCCCGAGGGGATGCTCTCTTGAGGGTGGCGACTGCACGCTGAACAGATCTATCTGAGTAGGCTTGTAGCGGGCGATCCAGGGTGTGAACAGCGCCGTGAAGCTTAAGAGCAGGAGCATGATCAACCCGAGCACCGCCAGGCGGTTCTTGCGGAAGCGCCGGGTCACCTGCCGCAGGGGCGAGTCGACCCTAACCGCCCGCCTGACCTGTGGTGAACTTGCGATCGCTGCTTTCGTCTCAGCCACAACGCATTTCTCCTTCTGTCTGGCTCAGTCATACTTGATGCGCGGGTCGAGGAGCGCGTACAGGATGTCGGCCAAAAGGTTCCCGACCACCACCAGAACCGCCGTGAACATAAGGTTGGCCATAAGAACCGGGTAGTCGCGCCCGAATACGGCCTCCACATATAGTCGGCCCATTCCTGGCCAGGCGAAGATCGTTTCGGTGATCGCTGCCCCGCCGAACCAGGAGGGTAGGTCCAGGCCCATGATGGTTACCACGGGAATCATGGCGTTTTTCAGAGCATGTCGGCCGATCACCGCGCTCTCCGGCAATCCCTTCGCCCGAGCGGTGCGGATATAGTCCTGGTGGATAGCCTCAAGCATGCTCGACCGCATGTAACGACTCCATCCGGCGATGCTGACGAGCGCCAAGACGATCGTTGGCATGGCCAGATGCCGCAGCCTGTCCAGCACGTTGAAGCCAAGGCCGATGGTTTCCAGGCCGGAACTCGGCAGCCACCCCAGCTTGACTGAGAAGAGCAACTGGAGCATTAGGCCGAACCAGAAGGAGGGCAGCGCCACACCGAGAAAGGCCAGGAAGGTCACGAGGTAATCGGCCGGCGAGTAACGTTTCACGGCCGACAGGATGCCGGCTGGGAGCGCGATGGTCACGCTGAGCAGAAAGGCGGAAAACATGAGGGTGAACGTCGCCGGAAGGCGAGACACGATCATCTGCCAGACCGGCAACCCCGTCTTGTAGGACAGTCCCCAATCGCCCCTAATCATGGACCACAACCACTTGAAGTACTGGATGTGCAGGGGCTGGTCGAGACCCCAGGCATGTTCGATGCGGGCTACGTCGGCGGGCGTCACCTTGGGGTTGGTGAGCAGTCCAGACAGAGGGCCGCCAGGCGCCAGCCGCATGATAAAGAAAGAGATGAGCGAGATTCCGATTAGCAGCGGTATTGCCTGGATCAGTCGGCGAAGGATGTAGCGCCACACGATAGAAAGCCCCCTGTCTTGGCCGGGTTCCAGGGCTGGCGGTGGACGGTCCCCCGAGCTGGCTACCCGGGGGACCGCACGGCCTGCCTGGTCAAGTCGTTACTTTTTCAACTGCCACTCGTTGATGTTCCAGTCAAACCCGTTGGTGAAGCCCGACGGCCGGAAATTCACCAGATTCTTCGGCGAGGCGAAGACGTTCACGTAGTAGTACAACGGCAGGAACGGCACGTCTTCGTGAAGGATCTCCTGGATCTTGTGGTAGATCGGGATCCGGACCTTGCGGTCGTCGGTCGCCCGGCCTTGCGCCAGGAGCTTGTCGACCTCGGGGTTCTTGTAGGCCATGTAGTTCTGGCCGACCTGGTTCTGGGGGGAGGGAATCTGGCTGGAGTGGTACATTGTCCACTCATCCGGACTGGCGCCGGTCACCCAGGCGAACAGGATCAGGTCGAACTTGATGTTTTCGAGGATGTCGCCGAACAGGGTGGTCCCGTCGTAGTTCTTGATCTCTAGGTCAACACCGATCTTCTTCCACTCTTCCTTCAGGACCTGCTCAATCTGGACTCGGATGGAGTTTTCGGCGTTGGTGGAGATGGTGACGTGGAACGGCTTGCCATCCTTTTCCCGGATGCCGTCCTTGCCCATCTTCCAGCCGGCCTCATCCAGGAGTTTGTTGGCCTTCTTCAGGTCAAATGGGTAGGGCTTGACCTTCGGGTTATACGCCCACATGACCGGGGCCATGGAGCCGGCCGCCGGCTGCCCGATCCCCTTCAGGATCTTCTCCACGATAAGGTCCCGCGGGATGGCGTAGCTGAGCGCCTGGCGGACCCGCTTATCCTGGAAGATCGGCTTGCGCAGGTCCGGCGTGATGTGGGCATACGTCGAAGCCGGCCGCTTAATGACGTTGAGGCGGGCGATCTTGGTGGCTTCCTCGTACTGCGGCGCAGCGAGATCAGTCACGTCGATCTCGCCAGCTTTCAAGGCCACGAGACGGGTGTTCTGGTTGAAGCCCAGGCGGAAGATGACCTTGGCGATGAAAGGCCCCTTGCCGTAGTAGTCCTTGTTCGCCTCGAGGACGACGTAGGACCCTTCCTTCCACTCGACGAACTTGTAGGGGCCGGAGCCGATCGGCTTGCGGGCGAAGTCGCAACCCTTGGTGATTTCTTCGGGTTTCAGCTTACCCAGGATGTGCTCCGGGATGATGCTGCCCTGCGTTTGGGCCCAGTTTAGCAGCCAGTCAGCGACCCGCTCCTTGAGGTACATTCTGACGGTGTGCTGATCAGGAGTCTCGATCTTGGTGATCTTGTCAAAGCCGTCGCGGCTGACGACTTGGACTTTCGGGTTCATGATGGTCTCCCAGGTGAACTTGACGTCAGCCGACGTCACCGGCTGTCCGTCGTGCCACTTGGCCTTCGGGTTCAGATGGAAGGTGTAGACGAGTCCGTCTTTGGAGACTTCCCACTTGGTCGCCAGGTCCGGAATCACGTTGCCGTTCTCGTCGATGCGTACCAATTGACTGAAGATGGCGTTGAGCACGTAGGTCCCGTTCATCTCCTCGGAGAGGATCGGGTTCATGTGCTCCAGTGTGTCGAGCAGGCCGACGGTGATCTGGCCCTGCGGGTTCTTGTTGGCAGCCAGGCTCACCGAGGCGAGCCCCAGGACGAGGGCGAAGCACCACAGGCCAACAAACCACTTCTTGCTCACTGGATCAACCCCTTTCTTGATATTCTCAGACTTGATTCTCAGACTTGCCGGCGGGTGCGGGCCGCAACCGCCCCGGCCGGTAAGGCTAAGCCGACCGTTGAGCGACTCGAGCGCAGCCTAGCCGCTGGCCGGTCGCTGCAAAATGACAGGCGACAAAATGGTCCGGTTCAATCTCCCTGAACGCTGGTTCCTCGGTCCGGCAGCGCTCCCGCGCCACGGGGCACCGGGTGTGGAACCGGCAGCCGGAGGGCGGGTTCACCGGGCTCGGCACATCGCCTTGGAGGATGATCCGCTCCCGCTCCACCGTCGGATCCGGGATGGGGATAGCTGAAAGGAGGGCTTGCGTGTATGGGTGCAGGGCCTGGTCGTAGAGCGTGTCCTTGCTGGCCAGCTCAACGATCTTTCCGAGGTACATTACTGCCACCCGGTCGCTGATGTGCTTCACCACCGCCAGGTCGTGGGCGATGAACAGATAGGCCAACCCGAGATCGCGCTGCAGGTCCTGCAGGAGGTTCACCACCTGGGCCTGGACAGACACGTCCAGCGCCGAGACGGGCTCGTCACAGACGATCAGCTTCGGGTTGACGGCCAGAGCCCGCGCCACGCCGATGCGCTGGCGCTGGCCGCCCGAGAACTCGTGCGGGTAGCGGCGGATATGGTCCGGCGAGAGGCCCACGATTTCCAGCAGTTCCTGGATCCGCTTCACCTTGGCCGTGCCGCCCGCCACCCGGTGAGCCTCTAGCGCCTCCCCGACTATTTCCCCCACTGTCATGCGGGGATTCAGCGAGGCGTAGGGGTCTTGGAAGATGATTTGCATACTCCGCCGCACTTCTCGCAACTGGTTCCGGTCCAGCTGCCGGACGTCACGCCCCTCGAAAGTGATCTCTCCCGACGTGGCTTCGATGAGGCGGAGGATGAGCCGTCCGGTGGTCGATTTGCCGCAGCCACTCTCACCCACCAAGCCCAGCGTCTCCCCGGGGCGGATGAAGAAGCTGACGCCGTCAACGGCCCGCACCTGACCGACGACTCGTTGCAGCACGATCCCGCGGGTGATCGGAAAGTGTTTGGTCAGGTTCTTGACTTCGAGCAAGTGTTCACCCATTGCGTTCACCTCGTCAGGCCGGAATCTCGTCGGACTTCCAGCAAGCGACGAGGTGGCCGGGGTTAACCGTGCGTAGCACCGGCGCCTGGCGGCAGCGCTCGCCCGCCCTGGCGCAGCGGGGGGCGAAAGTGCAGCCTTCCGGGAGCTCGAAGGGGTCGGGCACCGTCCCCTCGATGACCTTCAGGCGGTCCGCCTTGGTATGAAGCTTAGGAATGGAGGCCAACAGGCCGGAGGTATAGGGATGCCGGGGGTCGGCGAACAACGTCTTCACGTCCGCCTCTTCCACGACCTTGCCCGTGTACATTACGGCGACCCGATCGGCCATCTCGGCCACCACCCCCATGTCGTGCGTGATGAGGATGATGGACGTGCCGAAGTCGCAGCGTAGCTTGCGCATGAGATCGAGGATCTGGGCCTGGATGGTCACATCCAGCGCCGTGGTGGGCTCGTCGGCGATGAGCAGCTCGGGCCGGCAGGAGAGGGCCATGGCGATCATCGCTCGTTGCCTCATGCCGCCCGACAATTGATGGGGATACTCGTCCACTCGCTTGGCTGCCTCCGGGATGCCGACCACGCTCAGCATCTCGACGGCTCTTTCCCTGGCCTCTGTCGGTCCAACGCGCTGGTGGAGGCGGACGGCCTCCATGATCTGTTGCCCGATGGTGAAGACCGGGTTCAACGAGGTCATGGGCTCCTGGAAGATCATGGCGAGGCGGCTACCCCGCAAGGCACGCCACTCCGCGGCGCTTTTCCGCAGCAGGTCCTCTCCGTCAAACACGATGCTTCCGCCCGCGATCTTCCCCGGGTGGGCAATCAGCCCCATAATGGCCAGCGCGGTGACGCTCTTCCCGCAGCCTGATTCGCCCACGATGGCCAGCGTCTCCCCTCGTTCGAGGCGAAAACTGACTCCGTCGACGGCTTTGACCCTTCCGTCATCCGTGTCGAAGTGCACCTTGAGGTCTTCGACCTGCAGCAATGGCCCCATTTGCCTCGCTGACCTCACTTTGCCTGGGTGATCAGGCGTTCGAGTTCCTGAACCAGCGGCTGGACGGCGGCTGCTGCTCGACGGTTGAGGGCTTCATCGGGGTGGAGGGGGGCCTTCCAGTAGGATTCGTTGGCCGGGTCGTCAGGGGTGATCACCGCACCCTCCAACGAAAGGCCGGCGAAGATCCCCTTGCTCATCGAGTAGCTGTAGATCGAAGCCTTGAGGTCGGCGTCGGTTGAGGCCTCCACGTGGCGGCCAACCGGGCCGGCGGCGACCGCGAGGTCGCCGCCCAGCGTCACCTTGTCGCCCCGGAATCTCTTCATTCCCTGGTCGTTCGTGATCACGAGGACCAGTGCAGTGGACTGGAAGCCAATCTGTGGGCCGTAGGAAAGGCCCTTGATGGTCACGAAACTCGGGCCGTACCAGGCGCCGGTGTTGGGTTCGTGGCGGAGCACGAGGCCCTCGCCGTAGCGCCCGCCAACCATCAGCCCCGCCTTGATCACCGAGGGGAAGACGGCTACGCCCTTCGCCTTCTGCAGGAGCTTCGCCATGGCCTGTGAGTCTGACTGCTGCGCCATCTCCCGTAAGACCTCGAGGGAGTCGCTGATCCGCTGGGCGGGTGAGGCGGCCTCCACCTCGGCCGCGGGCCCATACAGGGGAGCCAACGCCAGAAGCACCAGAGCGAACACGGTGAGCAGGGTATGACGAGTCATAGAGGGGCCTCCCTTATGAGACTTCTCCTGGCTTTTTTCTCGGAAGCGCCGGGGATTCCTCTCGGTGGCAGAAGCTGCCTCCTGGGCTAGGAAGCCTCCGAGAGTTCAGCCGAGCCGAAAACCTTCTCCACGTCGAGCACGATGATCAGGCGCCCGTCCACCTTGCCGATCCCGCGGATGAAGGTCGAATCGATCTCTCCGGAGCCTTCCGGGGCTGGCTCGATGGCGGTGTCCTCGAGGCGCAAGACCTCTGTCACCGCATCCACGACAAACCCGATGGTCTCAGAGCCCACCTCGGCCACAACAATCCGGGTGGCGTCGTCCGTTTCGCCACGGTCAAACCCGAGACGTTGACGGAGGCTGAAGACAGGGATGATGCGTCCCCGGAGATTGATGACCCCCAGGACGGCGGGTGGCGCCTTCGGTATCGAGGTAATCGGCACCAGCCGGTTGATTTCCTTCACCTGGCCGATCGGAACCCCGAAATCCTCGTTGGCGAGCCGGAACACCACCAATTGAGTCTCCATCTTCGTCCCTCCTTCGCCGGTCTCCAGCAATAATGACATTTTCCGCCGCAGGCAACAAGTTCCTTCAAGCTCGCAAAGGATCCTGCTGTTCTGATCGAGGATGATTCAGCCGTTCTGGCGGACCAAGTTTTGTTTGACTCCGCTCCCGGCCCGTGCTAAGATTGACACGGAACATGGGCCTGAGTCTTTAAGTTAGTCCGGCGAGGCTAACAAGGCGGGGACCCGGCATCTTTCGCGTGTGGCGCCTTCTCGCCGGACGGGCGGAGGGCGTTTTATTCTGCCTGAAAAGGGGGTGGCAGGATGGTCACTGAGCTGCGGGAGAAGGCGCAGATCATGGACGAGGAGGCGGTCCGTCGGGCCCTGGTCCGAATCGCCCACGAGATCGTCGAGCGGAACCAGGGAACGGGCGACCTCTGCCTGGTGGGGATCCGGACCCGGGGCGTGCCGCTGGCCCAACGGTTGGCCAGACTGGTCGGTGAGATCGAGGGGCGGGAGATTCCCTGCGGGATTCTGGATATCACGCTTTACCGGGACGACCTGACCACCATCGCCAGCCAGCCGGTGGTCCAAAAGACTGAGGTTCCCTTTCCGATCGCCGGACGGACCGTGGTTCTGGTGGATGACGTGATCTACACCGGGCGGACGGCTCGGGCGGCGCTGGACGCGCTCATGGACCTAGGGCGGCCGCGGGCCATCCAGTTAGCCGTACTGGTCGATCGGGGACACCGTGAACTGCCGATCCGTCCCGACTTTGTGGGCAAGAACGTGCCGACTTCCACGCGGGAGGTGGTGGCGGTCTTGCTCTGGGAAAGCGACGGCGGCGTAGACCGGGTGGTCATCCGGGAACTGCCCGGCGAGGGCCCCTCGGGTGGGCGAAACTGACCTTTGGGAGCCGGGAGGCTCCCTTTTTGTTGGGGGTGAGGCAGTGAACTGGCAGCGCAAGGACCTCCTGGGGCTGGAGCCGCTGGAGCGGGGGGAGATTGAGCTCATCTTGGACACGGCCGAATCGACGCGGGACGTCTTCCAGCGCGAGGTGAAGAAGTTCCCGGCGCTCCGGGGCCGGACGGTGATCAACCTCTTCTACGAAGCTTCGACCCGCACCCGAAGCTCGTTCGAGCTGGCCGGGAAGTGGATGAGTACCGACGTGATCAACCTCTCGCCCACCGGGTCGGCCATACAGAAAGGCGAGTCGCTCCTCGACACAGTGCGGACACTGACGGCGCTCGGGGCGGACGCCATCGTCGTGCGCCACTCCCAGGCGGGGGCGGCGGAGTTCATCGCCCGCCACACCCGCGCAGCGGTGATCAACGCCGGCGACGGGGCTCACGAACACCCCACTCAGGCGCTGCTCGACCTCTTCACCCTCCGCCGCCGGAGGGGGAGCCTGGACGGGATGCGGGTTCTCATCGTCGGGGACATCGCCCACTCCCGGGTCGCTCGGTCCAACCTTTGGGGAATGAGCAAGTTCGGGGCCGAGGTGACGCTCTGTGGGCCGCCGACGCTCCTCCCGCCGGGTGTCGAGGGGCTGGCCCCGCGAGTGAGAGTGACGACCGATCTGGACGCTGCCTTGCCCGAGGCGGAGGTGGTGATGGTCCTCCGACTCCAGCGAGAGCGGCAGCAGCGGGGACTTCTGCCCTCGCTGGCGGAGTACTCGCGGGAGTATGGGCTCAACCCGGAGCGGCTGCGGCGGTGTCGGCCCGACGTGATCGTGATGCATCCCGGCCCGGCCAACCTGGGCGTGGAGATCACGGAGGAAGTGGCGCACGGCCCGCGTTCGGTCATCACCGACCAGGTGACGAACGGCGTGGCGGTGCGGATGGCCCTGCTCTACCTGCTGCTGGGGAGGGACATCGATGGAACTGCTGCTTAAAGGAGGCCGGGTGGTTGACCCGAAGCAGGGACTGGACGGCGTATTGGATGTCCGGATCGCCGACGGCTTGATTGTCGAGCTGGGGAAGAACCTAGCTCCGCGGACGGCGTCCGAGGTCAGGGAGATCGCCGGGATGGTGGTCCTGCCCGGTTTCGTCGATCCGCACGTCCACCTGCGGGAGCCGGGGCGGGAGGACGAGGAAACGATTCGGAGCGGCACCCGGGCTGCTGCCCGGGGCGGGTTCACGGCGGTGGCGGCGATGCCCAACACCAACCCGGCCATCGACCGGGAGTCCATGGTTCGCTTTGTCCTCGACCGGGCGGCCTCGGAGAGCGCCGTGCGCGTTTACACCATCGGGGCGGTGACGAAGGGGCGAGCTGGCGAGGAACTGGCAGAGATGGGCGACATGGCACGGGCGGGGGCGGTGGCTTTCTCAGACGACGGGAGTGCCGTGATGAACGCGGCCCTTTTCCGGCGGGCGCTGGAGTACGCTAAAGGGCACGGCCGCCCCGTGATCGTCCACGCCGAGGACCGGAACCTGGCGGCTGACGGGGTGATGAACGAGGGTGCGCTCTCGACGAGGCTCGGGCTACCGGGGATCCCGGCGGCAGCGGAAGAGACCATGGTCGCCAGGGACCTCATCCTGGCGGAGTTGACGGGTGCCCGGCTCCATGTCGCCCACGTCTCGACGGCCGGGGCACTCCGCCTCATTAAAGAGGCGAAGCGGCGGGGGGTAAGCGTTACCTGTGAGGTGACGCCTCACCACCTTTTCTTGACCGAAGAGGCGGTCCGGGGGTACGACACCAACGCCCGAGTCTCGCCGCCCCTGCGGACGGAGGGAGACTGCGCCGAGCTCCAGGACGGGCTGGTGAAGGGCCTGATCGACGCTGTGGCGACCGACCACGCTCCCCACACCCTCGAGGAGAAGCAGGTCGAGTTTGGTCTAGCCCCTCCGGGCATGGTGGGGCTGGAGACGGCGGTCGGGCTTGTGGTGGACCGGCTGGTTCGCCGAGGGAGGCTGGGCTGGGCCGGACTGGTGGAGCGGATGTCCTACGGGCCGGCGCGGGTCTTGGGACTCCCAGCGAACGCCGTCAAAGTCGGAGCGGTGGCAGACCTCACGGTGATCGACCCGGAGGCAGAGTGGACGGTGAACCCGTCGGACTTTGTCTCCCAGAGCCGGAACACGCCGTTTGCAGGGTGGCGGCTGACCGGGCGACCGGCGGCGACGGTAGTGGGCGGGCGGCTCGTCATGTGGCAAGGAGAGGTGCTGGTATGAACAACTTCGCCGACCGTCTGGCGGCGGCCGTGGAGGCGAAGGGCACGCCGCTGGTGGTTGGACTCGACCCGATCCCCTCGGAGTTGCCTGAGTCGTTGCTGGTCCAGGCGGAGCTGCGGTACGGGCGGGGCCATCGGGCGGTCGCGGCCGCGGTCGGGCGGTTCTGCCTCGAAATCCTGGCGGCCGTGGCCGACCTGGTTCCGGCGGTCAAGCCGCAGGCGGCCTACTTCGAACAGCATGGGGCGGCCGGGTGGGCGGCGCTGCGAGCGGTCGTCCGAGAGGCCCGCCGGCGGGGGCTGCTGGTGATCCTTGACGCCAAGCGGGGGGACATCGGGTCAACCGCCCGGGCGTACGCCGAGGCCTGCCTGGGCCGGACAGGTCTGGACGCCGACGCCGTGACGGTCAACCCGCTCTTCGGCTGGGAGGGCGTGGCGCCGTTCTTGGCCTACGCCGCTGCGGGGAAGGGCGCCTTCGCCCTTGTCCGGACCTCGAACCCCGACGGACGGGAGCTCCAGGACTTCGGCAAACTGGCCGGGGACGGGCCGGGAGGCGGCGGGCGGCCCTTTTCTGATCACCTGGCGGAGCTGGTTGACCGCTGGGGGGCGGCCCACCGTGGGTTAAGCGGGTACTCTGCTCTAGGGGCAGTAGTGGCAGGAACGGACCCGGCGGAGGCGGCCCGTCTGCGGCGGCTGATGCCGGCGACACCTTTCCTGGTCCCGGGCTACGGGGCCCAGGGGGGCGGGGCGGCCGACGCGGCGCCCTGCTTCGACCCACAGGGGCGGGGGGCGGTCGTGAACGCTGCCCGAAGCGTCGTCTTTGCCTTCCGGCGGCCGGAGTACTGGCAGCGGTTCGGCCCGGAGGCCTACGCCGAGGCGGCCCGGGAGGCGGTCTTGGCGATCCGGCGAGATCTGGAGAAAATATGCAAGCCGTTGCATAAGTATGCAGCCGATGGTAGAATGAACTGAGATGTCAGGAGGGTTCCTGCGTCAGACGACGAAGAGGCGGTGGAACGGTGAAGCTGTTCTCGGCGCGGCGGGGGCTTCTGGCCCTGGAAGATGGATCGGTCTTCAGTGGAGAGCTGCATGGCGAGGGGCCGGTGGCGGGCGAGGTGGTCTTCAACACCTCCATGACCGGCTATCAGGAGATTCTGAGCGATCCTTCTTACGCCGGGCAGATCGTGACCATGACCTACCCGCTGATCGGCAACTACGGAGCCAACTCCGAGGATCAGGAGTCGCTCGGGGTGCACGCCCGGGGGCTGGTTGTCCGGGAACTGTGCGCCCACCCCAACTACTGGCGAGCCGAGCAGACCCTCGGTGAGTACCTGGAGTTGCATAACGTCGTGGCGCTTTCCGGGGTAGACACGCGGGCCATCACCCGGCGGCTGCGGGAGCGGGGAGCGATGCGGGGGATCATCGCCCCGGGCGACGCCGACCCGATGGAGCTAGTCGAGGCGGCCCGCAGCGTCCCAGACCTGGGCGAGCTGGACCTGGTGCGAGAGGTTACGGTTAAGGCGCCCTTTACGGCGGGAGCCGGAGAGAGGCGGGTCGCTCTTCTGGACTTCGGGGCGAAGGGAAACATCGTGGAGTCTCTCGTGGCGGCAGGGTGCGCGGTGACTGTCTTTCCGGCGGGGACCAAGGCGGCGGAGATCCTGGCGGCGGAGCCGGCCGGGGTGGTGTTGAGTAACGGGCCGGGCGACCCCAAGGCGGTGCCGTACGCTGTGCAGACGGTGCGGGAACTGGTGGGGCGGGTGCCCCTCTTTGGCATCTGCCTCGGCCACCAACTGCTCGCCTTGGGCCTGGGCGGCGACACCTACAAGCTGAAGTTCGGCCACCGGGGGGGCAACCACCCGGTCAAGGACCTGGCGACGGGGAGGGTCTACATTACCGCCCAGAACCACGGCTATGCCGTGAACCCTGAGAGCCTTCCGGCCGAGGTCGAGGTGAGCCACCGGAATCTCAACGACGGAACGGTGGAAGGGCTGGTCCACCGGACGCTGCCGGTCTTCTCAGTCCAGTACCACCCCGAGGCGAGTCCTGGTCCCCACGATTCGGAGCATTTGTTCGAACGATTCCTGGCGTTTATGGAAAGGTGAGAAACGTGCCCAAAGACCAGAAACTCCGCAAGGTACTGGTGGTCGGGTCGGGTCCGATCATCATCGGCCAGGCGGCGGAGTTCGACTACGCCGGAACCCAAGCCTGCCGGGCCCTCCGGGAAGAAGGGCTGGCAGTGGTGCTGGTCAACTCGAACCCGGCGACGATCATGACCGACGCCAACATCGCCGACCGCGTCTATCTGGAGCCTTTGACCCCGCCTTACGTGGCGGAGGTCATCGCTCGGGAGCGCCCGGACGGTCTCCTGCCGACCCTCGGCGGGCAGGTGGGGCTGAACATGGCCGTCGCTCTGGCGGAGCGGGGGGTTTTGGAGCAGTACGGCGTGCGCCTGCTTGGGACGCCGCTGCAGACCATCCAAAAGGCTGAGGACCGGGAGCTTTTCAAGGAGACCATGCGGTCTATCGGCCAGCCGGTGCCGGAGAGCGCCACCGTGGAAAGCCTGGCGGAGGCAGAGGAGTTCGCCGCCCAGGTAGGCTATCCGCTGGTGGTGCGGCCGGCCTACACCCTAGGGGGCACCGGCGGTGGCTTCGTCTTGGGCCCGGAGGAGCTGGCGGAGAAGGTCACGGCGGGTCTGCACGCCTCGCCCATCCACCAGGTGTTGCTGGAGCAGTCGGTAGCGGGCTGGAAGGAAGTCGAGTTCGAGGTGATGCGGGACGCGGCAGACAACTGCATCATCGTCTGCTCGATGGAGAACATCGACCCGATGGGGGTCCATACCGGTGACTCGCTTGTCGTGGCGCCGACCCAGACCTTGTCTGACCGCGAGTACCAGATGCTCCGCTCGGCGGCCATCGCCATCGTCCGGGCGTTGGGGGTGGAGGGGGGCTGCAACGTCCAGTTCGCCCTGGATCCCAACTCTTACCAGTACTACGTGATCGAGGTGAATCCCCGGGTCAGCCGCTCCTCGGCCCTGGCCTCCAAGGCAACGGGCTATCCGATCGCCAAGGTGGCCTCAAAGATCGCCATCGGGCTCAGACTCGACGAGATCATCAACGCCGTCACGGGGAAGACCTACGCCTGCTTTGAGCCTACCATCGACTACGTGGTGACCAAGATCCCGCGCTGGCCGTTCGACAAATTCACCACTGGCGACCGGAGCCTGGGGACCCAGATGAAGGCGACCGGCGAGGTGATGGCCCTCGACCGGACCCTAGAGGCGTCGCTGCTCAAAGCCGTGCGGTCGCTGGAGATCGGGCTGTCGGGGCTGCGGTTGGCGGCGGCGGTGGAGTGGTCGCCGGAGGAGCTGGAGCGCACCCTGGTTACCCCCAAGGACGCGCGGCTCCCGGCGGTGGCGGAGGCGCTGCGCCGGGGGATGACGGTGGACCGGGTGGCCGAACTCACCCGCATCGACCGCTTCTTCGTGCAGAAGATCCGGAACATCGTCGACCTGGAGAACAAGATCGCCGTGGCCTCTGTCTCCGGGGCTGGCCTCTTCCCCGAACTCTTGCGGCGGGCGAAGCGGGTCGGCCTCTCCGATCCCGACCTCTCCCGGCTCAGCGGGAAGACCGAGGAGGAGATTCACTGGCTCCGGCGGAAGGCTGGGATCAAGCCGGTCTACAAAATGGTGGACACCTGCGCCGCTGAGTTTGAGGCGGTCACGCCGTACTACTACTCCTGCTACGACGAGGAGGACGAGGCGCCGCCGACAGACCGGAAGAAGGTCATCGTCCTGGGCTCGGGGCCAATCCGCATCGGGCAGGGCGTCGAGTTCGACTACTGCTCGGTCCACGCCGTGTTGGCGCTCCGGGAGGCCGGCTACGAGGCGATTATCATCAACAATAACCCAGAGACTGTTTCGACCGACTGGGACACCTCGGACCGGCTCTACTTCGAACCGCTGACGCCGGAGGACGTCCTCCACATCGTGGAGAAGGAGCGGCCTGAGGGGGTCATCGTCCAGTTCGGCGGGCAGACAGCGATCAACCTGGCCGAGCCGCTGCACAAGGCGGGGGTGCGGATCCTCGGAACGGCGGTGGAGGACATCGACGCCGCGGAAGACCGGGACCGGTTCGACCAGCTCACGACAGGACTCAAGATACCCAAGCCGGCCGGGCGGGCGGCGACCTCGGTTCCCCAGGCCTTGGAGATTGCCCATGCCATCGGCTACCCCGTGCTGGTGCGCCCCTCATATGTCCTTGGCGGACGGGCGATGGAGCTGGTCTACTCCGACGGGGAGCTGCTCCAGTACATGCAGACCGCGGTCAAGGTTTCACCCCGCCACCCGGTCCTGGTCGACAAGTACCTGGCCGGTAAAGAGATCGAGGTGGACGCCATCTCCGACGGGACGGACGTCTTCCTCCCGGGGGTCATGGAGCATGTCGAACGGGCCGGGGTCCACTCCGGCGACTCGATTGCCATTTACCCCTCGCAGAGCCTTGATGCGAAGGCCCTCCGCCAGATCGAGGAGTACACGACGGCCCTCGCCCGGGGGCTCAGGGTCAAGGGGCTGATGAACGTGCAGTACGTTCTCCACGACGGCGAGATCTACGTTCTCGAGGTGAACCCCCGAGCCTCCCGGACCGTCCCCTTCCTCTCCAAAGTAACCGGGGTGCCGATGGTGAAGGTGGCGACCGAGGTGATCCTCGGGAAGAGCCTGAGGGAACTGGGGTACGGGAGCGGGGTGCTGCCGCCCCGGCCGCACGTGGCGGTGAAGGTCCCGGTCTTCTCCTTTGCCAAGCTGCGCCAGGTCGATACCTACCTAGGCCCTGAGATGAAGTCGACCGGGGAGGTTCTGGGACTGGACACGGATTACGCCAATGCCCTCTTTAAGGGACTGCTGGCGGCCGGGATCGCTATCCCCGAGCGGGGGAGCGTCCTCTTCACGGTGGCCGACCGGGACAAGGCGGAGGCGACGGGGTTGGCCCGGGGGTTTGCCGAACTCGGGTTCAAGCTCTACGCCACGGACGGGACAGCGAAGGCGCTCCACCGGGCTGGGCTCGAGGTCGAGGTGGTGGGGAAGATCCACGGCGGCTCGGGACAAATCCCCGACCTCATTCGGAAGGATGGGGTGAACCTGGTGGTCAACACCTTCACCCGGGGCAAGGACTTCGAACGGGACGGCTTCCAGGTCCGGCGGCTGGCGGCGGAGCACGGAGTCCCCTGCGTGACTTCACTCGATACGGCGGCAGCCATCCTTCACACGCTGCGGGCCAGGGCGGCGGGGCAGGGCCAGGTCCGGGTGGCGGCGCTGCAGGACTACGTCGGGGGCGTGGTTGGGGCAGAACTGCCCCAGGCCCGGCAGGCATGATCCGGGAGCTTTGGCTGCCGGCCGCCGAGGTGGCCCGGACGGCGGTTCCGGGCCAGTTCGTGATGGTGGAGGGCGGACCGCACCGGATCACCCGGCGCCCGTTCAGCGTGAGCGGGGTTGACCGGGAGCGGGGGCTCATCCGGCTGCTCGTCCGGGTGAGTGGACCGGCCAGCGAGTGGCTGGCCGCACTGGCGCCGGGGGCGCAGGTAGGGCTCCACGGGCCGCAAGGGCGGGGGTTCGCCCTGCCTCCGGCGGGCAGCGCGGTGTGGCTGGTCGGGGGAGGGATCGGGACGGCTCCCCTCCTCTTTCTGGCCGGCTGGCTGAGGGAAGCTGGAAGCGGCGTTTGGGCCGCCCTGGGCGGGCGCACCGCAGCGGACCTCCCGGGGCTTGAGGAGCTGCGACGGCTGGGGGTGGAGGTGGCGGTAGCCACCGAGGACGGTTCGGCCGGGCTCCCGGGGCTGGTGACGGCGCCGGTCGAGCAGCGACTGGCCGCGGGCGGCCCGCCACCGGCAGCGGTCTATGCCTGCGGACCACGGGGAATGCTGGTGGCTGTTGCCCGGCAGGTCCTCGGTTTCGGTCTCCGCTGCCAGGTCAGCGTGGAGGAGCGGATGGCCTGCGGCGTCGGAGCCTGCGCCGGCTGCGCCTGGCCGGACGGGCGCCTCGCCCCCGACCTGGCCCTGCGCCCGATCGGCCTGTCTTCCGGAGCGCCGGGGGAGGGGGGGAGGGGCGGCCCCCTGCGGGTCTGCCGCGACGGCCCCTGCTTCGAGGTGGTGAAGGCGTGAGCGGACGACGGGGGGAGGAGACGAGCAAGGGCGTGGAGCTCGGGGTGACGGTGGCGGGGATTCGGTTCCCTAACCCGGTTTTGGTCGCCTCGGGGACCTTCGGGTACGGGCTGGAGTACGCCGGAGTTTTCGATCCCCGCCGGCTCGGCGGGATCATCGTCAAAGGGACGACCCTCAAGCCGCGGGCCGGCAACCCCGCGCCGCGCCTCTGCGAGACACCGGCCGGGCTTCTCAACGCCGTGGGGCTGGAGAACCCGGGCGTGGAGGCGGTGCTCGCCCGCCACTTGCCGGCTCTGGTGCCCTTGGGCATCCCGATCCTGGTGAACATCGCCGGGGAGTCGGAGGCCGAGTACGAGGAACTGGCAGAGCGGTTCAGCGGGCAGCCGGGGGTGGCGGCGCTGGAGGTCAACCTCTCCTGCCCCAACGTCCGGAAAGGCGGGATGGCCTTCGGAACCGACCCGACAGTGGTGGAGCGGCTCACCCGGCGGGTGCGGGAGCGGACCCGCCTGCCGCTCTTCGTGAAGCTCTCGCCGAACCTCAGCGACGTGGTCGAGGTGGCCAGGGCGGCGGAAGCCGGCGGCGCTAACGGGCTTTCCCTGATCAACACGCTGCTCGGGCTGGCGATCGACGTGCAGACCGGGCGGCCGGTGCTGGGGAATGTCACGGGGGGGCTTTCGGGACCAGCGATCCGGCCGGTGGCGGTGCGGATGGTTTACCAGGTCGCGCAGGCGGTGAAGGTGCCGATCCTGGGGATGGGGGGCATCGCCACCGCCGCTGATGCCCTGGAGTTCCTGATGGCCGGCGCTTCCCTCGTGGCGGTGGGGACGGCGCTCTTTGGCGATCCTAAGGCCCCGCTGCGGGTGAGCGAGGGGCTGGAGGAGTTTTGCCGTGACCGGGGAATCAGGTCGGTGGGCAAGTTAACCGGGGTGGCGCTGCCCGGGCGGGGAGGCCTGGGCGAGGCTTGCAGGGGGTGAGCAAGAGCATGGAGCGGGCAGGGCTTGAGGCGGAACTGCCGCCGGAGACGATCGAGGGCTGGTTCCGGGAGACCGGGGCGTATCTCACCGGCCACTTCAAGCTCAGCTCCGGCCGCCACTCCGACGTCTACCTGGAGAAGTTTGCGGTATTGCAGCACCCGGAGTACCTCACCCGCCTCTGCGCGGCCATGGCCGGGAGGTTCGCCGGCGCCGGGATCGAGACCGTCGTGGGCCCTTTGACCGGCGGGGCGATTCTGGCCTACGACGTGGCGCGCCACCTTGGCGTCCGGTTTCTCTTTCCGGAGCGGGTGGAGGGGAAAATGACCTGGCGACGGGGGTTCGCCCTGAAGTCGGGGGAGCGGGTGCTGGTGGTGGAGGACGTGGTAACCACCGGGGGCTCGGTGAAGGAAGTCTTGGCCTTGCTGCAGGCCAGCGGAGTGGCGGTGGCCGGCGTGGCCGCTCTGGTCGACCGGAGCGGGGGCAGAGCTTCGTTCGGCGTGCCGTTCGCCCCCTTGTGGCGGGTGGAGGCGGTCAGCTGGGTGCCGGAGGAGTGCCCTCTCTGCGCCAAAGGGGTACCGTTGACGCAACGGGGCAGCCGGGGCCTTGGCCATGGGCGATAAGGATATGGAGGAACGGCGGATGTCCGATCAGCATCGGGTTGGGATTGTGATGGGGTCCGACTCCGACCTGCCGGTGATGCGCGAGGCGGCCAAGACGTTGGAGCAGTTCAAGGTGGGGTTTGAGGTGGCGGTCCTCTCAGCGCACCGGACGCCGGAGGATGCGGCCGAGTACGCCAAGACGGCGGCCTCCCGGGGCCTCGGGGTAATCATCGCCGGAGCCGGCGGGGCGGCTCACCTGCCGGGCGTCCTGGCAGCCCATACCGCCCTGCCGGTGATCGGTGTGCCCCTTGAGGCCGGCAAGGGGCTGGGCGGGGTGGACGCCCTGTACTCCATCGTCCAGATGCCGCCAGGGGTACCGGTGGCGTGCGTCGGGATCAACGGGGCGCGCAATGCGGCGCTCTTGGCGGTGTCGATCCTGAGCCTCTCCGATCAGCGCCTCCGGGAGGCGCTGCGTGACTTCCGCCATGCCCAGGCGGCCGGCGTCCGTGCCAAGGCGGAGAAGGTTGCTGCCGAGGGGCTTCCGGCGTACGTCCCGGGGGGTGGAGGAGGAAGCGGGGCGGCCGGCGCGCACCGGCCGCGTTGACAATCAGTTGGCGGGTCTGGTAACATGGTGACGTACAGACAACCGCATAGCCCCAGTTGGAAGTGCATCTAGGGTTCCGCCCGAGAGGGGGTCTGGACCGAGTGATGCAGGTCCGAGGCGGGCGCGAAGGCCGGCTTTGGACTACACCCTAGAGGGATAAAAGCCCCGGCGGGTAGGTTTCACAGGCGAAACCTACTCGCCGTGTGCTTTTTCGAGGGGGTGCGATGGTGCAGGACAGCTTCTGGAACAACCTTAGCCCACTCGACGGGCGGTACCGGGCCGCTAACCCTGCGCTGTGGGACAGGCTCGCGGCCCATCTCTCCGAGGCCGCCTACCTTCGGTATCAGTTGGAGGTGGAAGCGGCCCTGGTGGAAGGGCTGGCGGCGGAGGGGCTCTGTCCCACTGAGGTGGCAGAAGAGATCCGACAGGCAATCCCCGGGATCACCGCCGAGGAGGTCGCCGCCGAGGAGAAGCGGACCCGTCACAACATCCGGGCTTTGGTCAATTGCCTCCAGCGCCACGTCAGCGAGGCGGCCCGTCCCTGGGTCCACTTCACCGCCACCTCGGCGGACATCATGGACACAGCCAACTCCCTGCGGCTGCGGGCTGCTACCCAAGAGGTGGTCCGGCCCACCTTGCTCCGCTTGGAGCTGGCCCTGCTCCGGCTGGCTGAGCGGGAGGCGGGGACGCTTCAGATCGGGCGGACGCACGGACAGCATGCAGTCCCGGTGACCTTCGGCTACGCCTGCGCCCTCTACGTGGACCGACTGGGCCGGCGAATCCAGGCGATCGAGGCTGCCGCCCAGAACCTCCGGGGGAAGCTCGCCGGGGCAGTCGGCGCCTACAATGCCGCCAGCCTGTTCTTGCCGGATGCCCGCCGCTTCGAGGAGGGGGTCCTCGGCCGGTTGGGGCTCAAACCGGCGGGGGCAGCCACCCAGATCGTCGAACCGGAGTTCGCCGCCGACTACCTCCACGCCCTCATCTCCACCTTCGGCGTCCTGGCCAACCTGGCCGACGACTTCCGCCACCTGCAGCGCTCCGAGATTGCGGAGATCGGCGAGTATTTCAGTCCGGAGCAGGTCGGCTCGTCCACCATGCCCCATAAGCGGAATCCCTGGAACTTCGAGCATGTCAAGAGCCTTTACAAGGAGTTCATGCCCCGCATGGTGACGGTCTATCTGGACCAGATCTCCGAACATCAGCGCGACCTGACCAACTCCGCCTCCGCCCGCTTCGTCGTGGAGGTGGTGGCCGGATTGGTTCTGGGAGCTGACCGGCTGGCGGGGATCATCGAGCGGCTGGGGGTCCACCGGGAACAGATGGCGCGGAACTTCGCCCAGGCCCGGGAGAGCTTCGTGGCGGAGCCGCTTTATCTCTGCCTGGCGGCGGCCGGCCACCCCAACGCCCACGAGGCGGTTCGCCGGCTGACCCTGGAGGCGGAGAAGACCGGCCAGCCGCTGCTGCAGCTGCTGGAGGGGAACGCTGAGTTGGCCCCGTACGTTGCCCGCATCACTCCCGCCCAGCGAGCGGTGTTGGCGCAACCGGAGGGATATACCGGCCTAGCGGAACAGCGGACTCGGGAGCTGTGCGCCTCCTGGCGGAAAGCCCTGGGGTTGGACGAAAAGTAAGCGGGGAGGAGAGCGCTTTGGTGACCAAGGGTGAGCGCCTGTACGAGGGGAAGGCCAAGATCGTCTACGCGACGGACGACCAGAACCTTCTGCTCATCCACTTCAAGGACGACGCCACGGCTTTCAACGGCCAGAAGAAGGGGTTCATCAGCGACAAGGGGATTCTGAATGCCCGCATCTCAGCGGCCCTCTTCCGCTACCTGGCAGAGCAGGGCGTCCCTAACCACTTCGTTGCTTTGCCAGGCGAGCGGGACATGGTGGCCCGGCGACTGGCGATCGTTCCGCTGGAGGTCGTAGTGCGGAACGTGGCGGCCGGCAGTCTAGCGAAGAGGCTCGGCCTGGCGGAAGGAACGCGCTTGGCCCGGACGGTGGTGGAGTTCTACTACAAGCGGGACGACCTGGGCGATCCGCTGGTGAACGAGTACCACATCCAGGCGCTCGACCTGGCGACGCCGGCGGAGGTAGCGCAACTGGCCGAGACCAGCCTTAAGGTGAACGACCTCCTGGCGGCCTACCTGAAGCCCCGGCGGCTGGAGCTGATCGACTTCAAGCTGGAGTTCGGGCGGACCCGGGATGGGCAGATCCTGCTCGGCGACGAGATCAGTCCCGATACCTGCCGCTTCTGGGACACCGAGACCGGCGAGAAGCTCGACAAGGACCGGTTCCGGCGGGACATGGGCGGGGTTGCGGAGGCATACCAGGAGGTTTGGCGGCGGATCGCCGGGTGAGGGCGGAGCGAGCGGCCGGTGGCCAAGGGCGGCTGGCCTGGAAAGCGACGGCGGGGAGGATGAGCAGTCTTGTGGAAGGCGAAGGTTGAGGTCGTACTGAAGGCGGGGGTCCTGGATCCGCAGGGGAAGGCGGTCCAGGGTGGTCTGGCTACCCTTGGCTTTGCCGGGCTGCAGGAGGTCCGGGTGGGCAAACTGATCGAACTCCGCTTCGAGGCAAACAGCCGGGAGACAGCCCGGGGGCTGGTGGAAGAGGCCTGCCGGCGGCTTCTGGCCAATCCGGTCATCGAGGAGTACCGGTTCAGCCTGGAGGAGGCGTGCTGATGAGGGTCGGGGTCGTCGTCTTTCCCGGCTCCAACTGCGACGCCGACGTCAGGTGGGCGGTCGAGCGGGTGGGCGGCCGGGCCGAGTTCGTCTGGCACGAGGCAAGCTCCCTCTCCGGCTTCGACGCCGTCATTCTGCCGGGCGGCTTCTCCTACGGCGACTACCTGCGCTGCGGAGCGATCGCCCGGTTCAGCCCGATCATGGCCGAGGTGGCCCGGTTCGCCGAAGACGGCCGACCGGTGTTGGGCATCTGCAATGGGTTTCAGATTCTTACTGAGGCGGGGCTGCTACCGGGGGCGCTCCTGCGCAACGCCGGCCTCAAGTTCCTCTGCAAGCCAGTCCACCTGCGGGTGGAGAACGCCTCGACGGCCTGGACGAAGGGCTTGACCTTTGGCGAGGTCTTGCGGCTCCCCATCGCCCACGGGGAGGGCAACTATTACGCTGCCCCGGAGGAGCTGGCCGAGTTGGAGCAGCGGAGTCAGGTGGTCTTTCGCTACGCCACTCCTGATGGGCAGGTGACGCCTGAAGCCAACCCGAACGGCTCGGTGAACAACGTCGCCGGGGTCTGCAACCGGGCGGGGAACGTGGTCGGGATGATGCCCCACCCGGAACGGGCCGTGGCGGCGCTGTTGGGCGGGGAAGACGGCCGCCGCATCCTCGGAGCGATCTTGCGCGGCGAGGGGGTGAAAGCATGCTGAGCCCGGCGGAAATCAGGGAACAAAGGGCCTGGCGCCGGATGGGGCTGAGGGACAAGGAGTACGAGCGGATCGTGGAGATCCTCGGCCGCGACCCCAACTACACCGAACTCGGGATGTACGCCGTGCTCTGGTCGGAGCACTGCGCCTACAAGCACACCCGCCCGCTCTTCAGGCTCTTTCCTACGGAGGGGGAGCACGTCCTGCAGGGGCCGGGGGAGAACGCCGGCATCCTGGACCTCGGGGACGGGCTGGGGGTGGCCTTCAAGGTCGAGTCCCACAATCACCCCTCGGCGGTTGAGCCGTACCAGGGGGCGGCCACCGGGGTTGGCGGGATACTGCGGGACATCTTCACCATGGGCGCCCGGCCCGTCGCCGTCCTCGACTCGCTCCGCTTCGGGGAGCTGTCTGAACCCCGCCAGCGGTACCTCTTCACCGGCGTGGTGAGCGGGATCGCCGGGTATGGGAACTGCGTCGGTGTCCCCACGGTGGGCGGGGAGGTCTACTTCGACCCCAGCTACAGCGGGAACTGCCTGGTCAACGTGATGGCGGTGGGGTTGGTCGAAACAGCCCACATCGCTACAGCAGCGGCCAAGGGGGTCGGCAACCCGGTGATGGTCGTCGGCTCGACCACCGGCCGGGACGGGATCCACGGCGCCTCCTTCGCCTCGGCCGAGCTGTCGGAGGAGAACGAGGAGAAGCGCCCCAACGTCCAGGTGGGCGACCCCTTCACGGAAAAGCTGCTGATTGAGGCCTGCCTGGAGGCGATCCGGAGCGGGCTGGTCGTCGGCATCCAGGACATGGGGGCGGCGGGTTTGACCAGCTCCGCGTCCGAGATGGCCGCCAGGGCGGGGAGCGGGATCGAACTGGACCTGGCGCTGGTGCCTCGCCGGGAGGAGGGCATGAACAGCTACGAGATGATGCTCTCCGAGTCGCAAGAGAGGATGCTGGTGGTGCCGCAGGCGGGGAAAGAAGAGGCGGTCCGGGAGATCTTTAAGCGGTGGGGTCTTCAGGCGGTGACGGTAGGGCGGGTGACCGACGACGGGATGCTGAGGGTCCTGGAGAATGGCCGGGTGGTGGCGGAGGTTCCGGCGAGGTCGCTCTCGACCGAGGGCGCCCCGGTCTACCAGCCGGAGGCGCGGCCTCCCGAGGACTTGGAGGAGCGGCGCCGGTTCGACCTGGCGAGCCTGCCTGAACCGGACGACTACGGGGAGATGCTCAAGGCTCTCCTCGACTCACCGACCATGGCCAGCAAGGAGTGGGTCTACAGCCAGTACGACTACCAGGTCCAGACCAACACGGTGGTCGGGCCCGGGAGCGACGCGGCGATCCTGCAGATCAAAGGGACGCAAAAGGGGCTCGCCTTGACCATCGACGGCAACGGACGGTACGGCTACCTGGATCCCTGGACGGGCGGCGCCGCAGCGGTCTGCGAGGCGGCCCGGAATCTGGTGGTCAGCGGGGCGAGACCGCTGGGGGTGACCGACGGACTGAACTTCGGGAACCCCGAGCGGCCGGAGACCTACTGGCAGATCAAGGAGGCGGTCAAAGGGATCGCCTCGGCCTGCCGGGCGCTGGGTTTGTCCGTGACCGGGGGCAACGCCAGCCTGTATAACGAGACGAACGGGGAGGCCATCCACCCTACGCCGATCATCGGCATGGTGGGGCTTTTGCCCGACGTGTCCAAGCGTTGTCCCTCCACCTTCACCGGGACCGGCCAGGCCGTCCTTCTGCTCGGCGAGACCAGGGAGGAACTGGGTGGCAGCGAATACCTCTGGCTCCGACGGCGGATCGTGGCTGGGCCGGCCCCTCAGCTTGACCTCGAGCGGGAGAAGGTCTTGCTTAAGATGGTGGCGAGCGCCATCGGGCAGGGGCTGGTGAAGGCGGCCCATGACGTGAGCGAGGGCGGGCTGTTGGTCGCCCTGGCGGAGATGTGCTTCGGGACAGGCATCGGCTGCGGGATCATGGTCGAGACGCCCCTTCGGCTCGATGCCTACCTTTTCGGGGAGTCGCAGGGCCGGGTCCTCCTGGCCGTCGAACGGGAAGACGCTCCCGCGGTGGCGGCCCTCGCCGACAAGCACGGCGTTCCCTGGACGCTTCTCGGGGCCACCGGGGGCGGGACGCTCCGGGTCATGCCGGCCGGCCGGGAGGAACAGCCGCTGGTCAATGAGCCGGTGAAGGAACTCGAACGAATCTGGCGGGAGGCCATCCCCCGTCGCCTGGAGGGACGCGACCGTGAGTGAGCATCTCCGGGAGGCATGCGGGGTCTTCGGCATCTATCTCCCCGGGCAGGACGTGGCCAATTTGGCCTTCCTCGGCCTGTATGCCCTGCAGCACCGGGGACAGGAGAGCGCCGGGCTGGCGGTCTCCGACGGAACGGCGGTCCGGTTGTACAAGGAGACCGGCTTGGTGGCGGAAGTCTTCTCCGAGGAGGTTCTGGCGGGCCTCCCGGGTTACTTGGCGATCGGCCACGTCCGTTACTCGACTACCGGCCGGAGCTCGGTGATCAACGCGCAGCCCCTCTTGGCTCGCTGCTCCAAGGGGACGGTGGCGGTGGCCCACAACGGCAACCTGGTCAACGCCGACGTCCTTCGGCAGGAGCTGATGGAGGCGGGTTCGGTCTTCCAGACGAGCACCGACACCGAGGTCATCCTGAACCTGGTGGCCCGTTTCGCCCGGGAGGATCTGGAGGGGGCGCTGGCCGGAGCGGTCCGCCGCCTCGCCGGGTCTTACGCTTTGGTGGCGATGGGACAGGACCAACTCTTCGGCCTGCGCGATCCCCACGGTTTTCGCCCGCTGGCCCTGGGCCGCCTGGGGGAGGGGTATGTTCTGGCCTCGGAGAGTTGCGCCTTGGCAAATTTGGGGGCCGAGTCTGTGCGGGAGCTGGCGCCGGGCGAGATGGTGGTGATCGACCGGGACGGGCCGCGCTTCCGCCAGGTCCAGCCATCCGCGGGCGAACGCCTTTGCGCCTTTGAGTACATCTACTTCGCCCGGCCCGACACCGTCCTGGCGGGGCGCAACGTCCACCAGGTCCGGAAGGACATCGGACGGCAGCTGGCGGCGGAGTGGGAAGTCGAGGCGGAGGTGGTGATTGCCGCCCCCGACTCCGGGACCTCGGCGGCGATGGGTTTCGCCGAGGCGAAGGGGCTTCCCTTTGACATCGGGCTGATGAAGAACCGCTACGTCGGGCGGACCTTCATCCAACCGACCCAGGCCGTCCGGGACCTGGGAGTCCAGATTAAGCTCAACCCGGTGCGGGACGTGATTGTGGGGAAGCGGGTGGTGTTGATCGACGATTCGGTCGTCCGGGGCACGACCTCGGCGCGAACGGTGCGCCTCCTCCGGGAGGGGGGGGCCCGGGAGGTCCATCTGGGCATCGCCTCACCGCCCTACCGCCACCCCTGCTACTATGGGATCGACACCTCCGAGAAGGGGGAACTCATTGCTGCCGGGCGAACCGAGGCGGAAATCAGGGAGGTCATCGGGGCGGATTCCCTTCACTACCTGTCTCTCGCTGGATTGACCCGGGCGGTCGGGCGTCAGCCGGGATCGCTCTGCCTCGCCTGCTTCGACGGCGCCTACCCAGTACCCATCCCCGGGCGCCCGGCCGGGAAGTTTGCCTTCGAGGAGACGGGCGCTCTCGAACTGGAACGAAAGGCGGTCGGGCGGTGACGGAGAGGGGCTTCACCTATCGCCAGGCGGGGGTAGACGTGGCCGCAGGGTACGAGGCGGTGCGGCGAATCAAGGCGCTGGCGTCCTCTGCCACCCGGCCGGAGGTCTTGGCTGGGATTGGCTCCTTCGGGTCGCTGGTCGCCCTGCCGGACGGGTATCGCCAGCCGGTGCTGGTGTCAGGGGCCGACGGAGTCGGGACCAAGGTGCTCGTCGCCCAGCGGGCCGGGCGCCATAACACGGTCGGGATCGACTGCGTGGCCATGTGCGTCAACGACATCGCTGCCCTGGGGGCAGAACCGCTCTTCTTCCTGGATTATGTGGCCGTCGGGAGCCTCGACCCGGCCCTTGTCGCCTCGCTGGTGGAGGGCGTGGCCGAGGGCTGCCGCCAGGCGGGGTGCGCCCTGGTCGGGGGAGAGACGGCGGAAATGCCTGGGTTGTATGAACCGGGCGAGTACGACTTGGCCGGGTTTGCCGTAGGGGTGGTCGAGCGGGACGAGGTAATCGACGGATCCCGGGTTCAGGCGGGTGACGCCCTGGTCGGGGTGGCCTCGGCGGGGCTCCACTCCAACGGCTTTTCCCTGGTCCGGAAGCTCGTCTTCGAGGTTGGCCGGTACAAACTGGACGCCGTGATTCCGGAGCTCGGGCGGCCCCTCGTCGAGGAGCTGCTCGTCCCAACCCGCATCTATGCCAGAAGCCTGCTCTCCCTGCGCCGCACGGTGAATGTCCGCGGGGTGGCCCACATCACGGGCGGCGGGTTTTTCGAGAACATCCCGCGGGGTCTCCCTCCGGGCGCCACGGCCGTCATTGAGCGAGGGAGCTGGCCCGTCCCAGCGGTTTTTGCCTGGCTCCAGCGGCTGGGCGAGATCCAGGAACGGGAAATGTTCAGCACCTTCAACATGGGAATCGGCCTAGTGGTGGCGGTGCCGGCGGAAGAGGCCCGCGAGGCGGTGGCCGCCCTGGCGGAGGTTGGAGAGCAGGCGTGGGTCATCGGCCGGGTGGCGGCCGGCGAAGGGGGAGTGGAGTTGCGGTGAGTCAGAGGAAGCCGCCGAGACTGGGCATTCTCGTCTCCGGGCGAGGCAGCAATATGGAGGCTATCCTCGACGCTCACCGGCTCAGCCGACTCGGCGCTGAACCGGTCTTGGTGGTTTCCGACAACCCGAAGGCGCCGGCCTTGGCCAAGGCGGCGCAGCGAGGGGTGGTCGCGGCCGTAGTCCGGCGGGCGGACTTTGCCTCCGCGGCGGAGTTCGAGCGGGCGCTGGTGGCCCGACTCAAGAGGGCCGAGGTGGACTTGGTGGCGCTGGCCGGCTTCATGCGGCTCCTGGGCCATGACTTCCTCTCCGCCTTTCCCGGGCGGGTGCTCAACATCCACCCATCGCTTCTGCCGAGTTTCCCGGGGCTTCACGCCCAGCGGCAGGCTTTGGCGTACGGGGTGAGGGTAAGCGGCTGCACGGTCCATCTGGTGGACGAGGAGGTCGACCACGGGCCGATCATCCTCCAGGCGGCTGTGCCGGTGCTGCCGGATGACACAGAGGAGTCGCTTTCCGCCCGGATCCTGGTCGAGGAGCACCGGCTCTACCCGGAGGCGATCCGCTTGATGGCGGAGGGCCGCATCGAGGTGGAGGGGCGGAAAGTTCGCATTCTGGAGTAGACGAGGGTGGGGGAGGAGGAGCGCAGGATGAGCGAGCAGGGAGTCAGGCCGGTGCGCCGGGCGCTGTTGAGCGTCTACAACAAGGAGGGCGTTGAAGAGCTCGCCCGGGGGCTGGCTGAGTGCGGGGCAGAGCTGATCTCGACGGGGGGGACCTACGCCGCCCTGCGCCGGGCCGGCCTGCCGGTGACGCCGGTCGAGCAGGTGACGGGGTTTCCGGAGATGCTGGACGGGCGGGTCAAGACGCTCCATCCGAGAATCCACGCGGGAATCCTGGCCGACCGGAACCTTCCTTCCCACCTGGCCCAGCTCGAGCAGGCGGGGATCGCACCCATCGACCTGGTGGCGGTGAACCTGTATCCCTTTGCGGCGACAATCGCCCGGCCGGGCGTCACCCGGGCGGAAGCGATCGAGCAAATCGATATTGGCGGCCCGAGCCTGGTCCGGGCAGCGGCGAAGAACCACGACAGCGTGGCGGTGGTCACCGGGCCAGAGCAATACGGCGAGGTCCTGGCTCAGGTCCGGGAGCTTGGGGGGACGACGCCAGCGTTGCGGCAGCGGCTGGCAGCGGAAGCCTTCGCCGCAACCTCCCGCTATGACGCCCAGATCTATCGCTATCTGGTCGGGGAGGAGCCGTTCCCGGAACACCTGTTCTTCCACTTCACGCGACAGCAGGCGCTACGCTATGGCGAAAACCCCCATCAGCGAGCTGCCTTCTACCGGGAGGAGCGGCCGGTCGGGCGAAGCCTGGTCCACGCCGAGCAGCTATGGGGTAAGGAGCTGTCCTTCAACAATCTAAACGACGCCGACGCAGCCCTAGCAGCGGTGGCTGAGTTCGAGGGTCCGGCAGCGGTGGCGGTGAAGCACACCAATCCCTGCGGGGTAGCGGAGGCGGAGACTCTGGCGGAGGCCTTCCGGCAGGCGGCCGCTGCCGACCCGGTCTCCATTTTCGGGGGGATCGTCGGCCTAAACCGCGAGGTGGACGAGGAGACTGCCCGCGAGTTAGCCGGGATCTTTCTCGAGGTGGTCCTGGCCCCGGACTTTTCCCCGGGGGCGCTGGAGATCCTGCAAACCAAGAAAAACCTGCGGTTGCTCCGGGTGCCGGTAGGCGGCGAGGCCGAGCGGCTCGACCTGCGCCGCGTAGCCGGGGGGCTCCTGGTGCAGGACGCCGACACGGCCCTCCTGCCACCCGAGGAGGAGCTCAAGGTGGTGACGAGCCGTGCGCCTTCGCCGGCGCAATGGGAGGAGCTGCGGTTTGCCTGGAAGGTGGTGAAACACGTCAAGTCGAACGCCATCGTGGTCGCCCGGGGCAGGCGGACTGTGGGGATCGGCGGGGGCCAGGTGAACCGGATCGATCCGACCCGCTACGCCTTACAGCGGGCCGGGGAGGCGTCCCGGGGGGCGGTCTTGGCCTCTGACGCCTTCTTTCCCATGCCCGACGTGGTGGAAGCGGCGGCGGCGGCCGGGATTGCGGCCATCATCCAACCCGGGGGCTCGCTCCGGGACGCCGACTCGATCGCCGCAGCGGAGGCGGCGGGGATCGCCATGGTTTTCACCGGCCTGCGCCACTTCAGACACTGATGGCCATGAGGGCGGGGAGAAGGCAATGAAGGTTCTGGTGGTGGGAAGCGGGGGCCGGGAACATGCCCTTGCCTGGAAACTCAAGGCGAGTCCTTTGGTTTCTGAAGTGCTGGTGGCCCCCGGAAACGCTGGGACAGCCGAGGTGGGGCGGAACTGTCCGCTCCCCGACGAGCCGGGGCTGGCGGCGGCGGCCGTCCGGGAGCTGGTCCGGCGGGAGGGAGTCGAGCTTGTGGTGATTGGGCCGGAAGCCTATCTCGTGGCCGGCTTGGCTGACGCCTTGCGAGAAGACGGGGTGGCGGCGGTCGGGCCGGGCGCCCAGGCGGCCCGCATCGAGGGGAGCAAGTCGTATGCCAAGGACCTGATGGCGGAGGCGGGGATTCCGACCGCCCCCTACCGGGTTTTCACGGACGCGAGTGCCGCCCGGGCTTATGTCCGCTCGCTCCGCCCGCCCATCGTGGTGAAGGCAGACGGGCTGGCAGCCGGGAAGGGCGTCGTGGTGGCGGAGAGCTGTGCGGAGGCGGAGGAGGCCGTCAGCGCCGCCCTGGAACAAGGAGTCTTTGGGGCGGCCGGGCGGAAGGTCGTGGTGGAGGAGTTTTTGGCGGGCCGCGAGGCCTCAGTCCTAGCGCTGACGGACGGCGAGAACTGCCTGGTATTGCCGGCAGCGCAGGACCACAAGCGGGCTTACGACGGTGACCAGGGGCCGAACACCGGTGGGATGGGGGCCTTCGCCCCGACCCCGGTAGTGACGGAGGAGGTGGCCGAGCGAGTCCGGGCGGAGATCCTGCTCCCCGCCATCCGGGCGCTGGCCCGCGCCGGCTGCCCCTTTCAGGGGGTGCTCTACGCCGGTTTGATGCTGACCGCCTCTGGGCCCAAGGTGGTCGAGTTCAACGCCCGCTTTGGCGACCCTGAGACGCAGGTGATCCTTCCCTTGCTCCTGGACGACCTCCTGCCGTACCTGCGGGGAGCAGCCGAGCCGGGCGGCCTGGTTGGCCTGGCCCCGCCGCGCTGCGCCGGCGCTGCCGTGACCGTGGTGATGGCTGCCCGGGGGTACCCGGGCCGGTACGAGCGGAACCTGCCGCTCGAGGGGCTCGCCTCCGCAGCGGCTCTGCCGGGGGTTCTGCTTTTCCACGCCGGGACGAGACGGGACGAGGCGGGGCGGGTGGTCTCGCACGGCGGCCGGGTGCTGAACGTCACCGGTGTCGGCGCCAGCCTGGCCGCAGCCCGGGAGCGGGCATACGCCGGCGTGGCGGCGGTCCGGTTCCCCGGTGGAGCATGGCGAACCGATATCGCGGAAAAGACGGCGTGATTGAAAAAGCTGCCAGGGTGGCAGGAATAGTAATGGAGGAATAGAAACTGGTAAGGCAGCCGAAACGCAGGAGGCGGGCGGCTGGAGCCCCCGGGGCATCATCTGCTCTCCCGGGCATCCCCCCTCCGTTTCTTGCGGTGGCGAAGGGCCTGGCGGGCGTACGTTTCCCGTCAGGCCGCTTTCGTGGGCGGATGGTCCGTTCCCAATCCAGGAGGTGTCGTTGATGGATCGTCAAAGCTTGCTCAACGAAGGCCTGTTGGCCAAGTTCCTGCGCTATGTCCAGGTGGATACGGCGTCGGCGGAGGAGGCGGGGAAGGTCCCCAGCACTCCTGGACAGCTGGACTTGGCCCGGATGCTCCGGGACGAACTGCTGGTCCTCGGCCTGAGGGACGCCGCTCTCGACGACCACGGGTTCGTCACGGCGACTCTGCCCGGGAACCTTGGCCGGCCAGCCCCGACCATCGGCCTGTTGGCCCACCTCGACACCTTCCCGGGAGTCCCGGGCGCCAACGTCAAACCGCTCGTCCACCGGAACTACCAGGGGGGCGAGATCCGGCTGCCCAGCGGGGAAACGCTCACGCCGGCGGAATTCCCCGCACTCCTCCAGGCCATCGGCCACGACCTTGTCACCTCCGATGGGACCACCCTCCTGGGGGCCGACGATAAGTCCGGCATCGCCGCCATCATGGAGACCCTCTGCCGCCTTCTCCGTGAGCCTGAACTGAAGCACGGCCCGGTCAAGGTGGCCTTCACCCCGGACGAGGAGGTCGGCGGAGGGATCGACCTCTTCGACGTGGCCAGGTTCGGCGCCGATGTCGCCTACACCCTGGACGGGAGCGGGATCGGGGAACTGGAGGCGGAAAACTTCTACGCCCGCAACTACACCGTGACCATCACCGGCGTCAGCGCCCACACCGGCTCCGCCCGGGGCAAGATGATCAACGCCATCCACCTGGCGGCGGAATTCGTCAGCGCCTTCCCGGCCACCGCCCGTCCGGAGACGACCGATGGGCGGGAGGGCTTCTACCATCCCGATGAGATCAGCGGTAACGTCGAGCGGGTGGCGATCAAGGTTCTGGCCCGAGACTTCACCCGGGAAGGGATCGAGCGGAAGGACCGGACCCTGCGGGAGTTGGGCGCCCTGCTCGCCCTGCGCTACCCGGGCGCCGCCGTCGAGGTGAAGCAGACCAACAGCTACGATAACATGAGGGAAGTCCTCGACCGGAACCGCAAAGTCGTCAAACTGGCCGAGGAGGCGATCCGCCGGGCCGGGGTGGAGCCGGTCCGCCGGTCGATCCGCGGCGGGACCGACGGGGCCCGCCTCTCGTTCAAGGGGCTCCCCACGCCCAACCTCTCCAACGGCTCGGAGAACGTCCACTCCCGCCGGGAGTGGGCCTCTGTCCAGTGGATGGAGAAGGCAGCCGAGATCGCCTGCCAGCTTGTGCTGCTGTGGGCGGAGGAGCCTGGTCCGCCCACGCAGCGGTGCTCTTGCTCAGAACATCAGTAAGCTCGTCCCGAGACTGTACTCGACCGATTCGTCCCCAGCGCTGGTCCTGACCAGCCGGACGCAGACGTCGAAGCCCAGGCCGACTGCTTTGCCTTGGAGGCGAAGCTCGCGTTCTGCGTCCATGCGGTAATCCTTGAACCGCCAGCCGGCTTGGGCGAGTGCCTCGCCCGACGCTCCCGACCACAGTAGAAGAAAGAAGAAAAGCCAGGACATCCACTGTCTCACTGCCGCCGCCTCCGTCTTGGCAAAGCTCTCGTCTCCATTCACCGGGTCGGGGTCAACTCCTCCAGCGACCGCAGGGAGTCTTCGAGGAGCTGCTTGGTATAGCGGTAGTTGTGGATGCCCCAGCTCCGGTCGTTCTTGACCAGCTTGTAGTTGGTGTAGGCGTTCTCCAGGACCAGCTTGGGATCGTGGTCAAAGGGCAGGGTTCCCCCGCGGTGGCAGGTGGCGCACTTGTCTCCCGGCCGGTAACCGGGGAGGACGCCGTGGTTCAACTCCTTCAGCCGGCGCCCCAGTTCGAGCCAGAGTTGGTAGATCTCCCTTTGGCGTCCTCCGAGGTCGAAAGTGGTCGCCTCGAGGTGGCAGCGCCGGCAGGGGGCGAGGTTCAGGAGGTCGTCTGCCCCGTAGGCCTCGCGCTGCCGGTTGGGATCGTCCGGGGCGGGACCGAAGCCGCCAAGCTTACCATCCGGGCCGGCGTCGCGCATCCGAAGGGTGTGGCCGCCGAGCCTGCGCACGCCGTGTTCATCCTGCTCTGGCGCGTCCTTGCTCATGTGGCAGAGCAGGCACTTTTCTTCAGTGTTGTGGGGGTTCTGGCTGGCGTATTGGCGGCCGGGATACTCGTAGGCGGAGCCGACCCGGCCGGCGGTCTGTTCGAGGAGGACGTTTTGCCACTTGGTCTCGTGGCAGGAGCCGCAGAGCTGGGACTTGGGGAGGCGCAGGCCCAACTTGTTCTGGGGGCCGATTTGATGAGGGTCGTGGCAGGCCTGGCAGCTGACTCCCTGACCGACTCGCTCCGGCAGTTTATCGAAGTCGTACACCAGCGGCCCCCCTGGGAAGGCCGCCTTCTTGAACTCGATTTGGCCGAAGTCAACCCGTTTCTTCCGGGCGATGGCCGCCGCGTCGGCGAAACCCTGGGGATAGTGGCACTTGGCGCAGTTCAAGAGGAGCGGCTTGGCGATCTCCTGGTAGCCGAAGGCGTAACCGTCGGCGTGACGGGACTTCTCCCACTCGGCGTACTGCCGGTGGCAGCGGCCGCACTGGGCCGCCTCGTAGGACACCTGCATCGTGGCGGTCCTGCTCTCCCGGTCCCGGGCGACCAGGTGGGGCTGGCCTGGACCATGACAGGACTGGCAGGTCATGTGTGGTCTGAGGGCGGCTGCCGTTCGCTGCGCAGGGTGGCAGCCATCCTGGGAGCACGTCTGCTCGGAGACCAGCGCTCCCTCCCGCGGCAGGACGGTGATCTCCAGGGTGGTCGGACTGCCGAGGCGGGAGCCGTGGGGGTCGTGGTCCTCCGCCCAGAGAGAGGCGAGGTACCGCCCCGGCCGTTCGGCCACGAACCAGGGGTAAGGCGAGCGGTCCGCTGGCCCCGGCTCGTCTGCCCGGAGAAGCCCCGTCACGTCGCTCCGCCGAGACCCGTCCATCCTGTACAGGCGCCATCTCCAGGTGTATCGGCTCAAGGGGGGAAGAAAGTTCTTCCCGTAGGCGTCCGGCTGCCGCCCAGCGGGATGGTACAACTCCGGCGAGGGGTAGTTCTTGTCGAAGGCCCAGGCGGCAAGGTAGACGGTCTCCCCGGCGAGAACCGTGCGGAGGCCAGAGCCTACCTTGAACCTCCCATCGGGGCGATAGCCAGGCGGGTTGGGGCCGGCGATCACCAATGGAACCGCCTCTGGGCTGCGGTTCTCCGCCTCGACGGAAAAATCGGCGAACACCTCGCGGGCCTTGGAAAAGGCATTCTTCAGGTAGAGCCGGACATTGTAGCGCCCCGGGGCTGGTGGGACAAAGGTGACGAGCAGCGGAGAGCTGCCTGGGATCGGCGAGGGTTTGAGCTGGAGGGGGCGGCTCGGTTGGGTGTAGGGATCGGTGAGGATGTGGCCCGCCTCGTCCGTTATCTCCCAGCGGAGACCGTCCGGGATGACGTTCTGGGACCCGGAGGCGTCGAGAATGATCCCTGTGTTGTAGGCCACCGGCCCGTCGCCCGGCGAGCGCAGGCTGCGCATGAGGGACGGCACCGGCGGACCAGTTGGCCGGGGGAAGAGAGCCGGCCAGAGGTAGGTCGGCCCGGCGGAGAGGACCTGCACCCGCTCGCGGTGTGGGAGATAGCCGGCGGCGGAGAAGGTCACCTCATAGACGCCAGGGGGCAGCTTCAGGGCGAAGCGGCCGTCTCTTCTCGACCTGGTGGCATAGCCGCCTGGCTGCGCCTCCACCCGAACGTCGCCCAGCCCGGGCAGGCTGAAGGCGGCCGTCCGTCTGACGGCGGCCACCTGGCCGGCCAACCCCGGGCCGGTCAGTCGCTCAGTCAAGTTGGTGGCCTTCAGGTAGAGAAAGATACCGCCTTCCACCGCCAGGATCAGGGTGGCCAGGACCACGTACAGAGGGTTGATGCGCCGCTTCACCGCGGACCCTCCACCGGCTGCTCGCCGGGAGCGTCGTTCACCCGCAGACGGGCGACCAGGGCGGGGTCGGGGGTAACATAAAGGGTCCGGTGATGGTCGTAGAAGACCTGACCCGGACCGCCGCGGGGAGCCTTGCGCACATGGCGACGGGGAGTGTAGTCCACCGGAACCCGGCTACTCTGCCGCCCCTCACTGTGATAGGCGGCGATCTGGGCCGCTTCTCGCAGCGCCCCCTCAGGTATCGGCCCTTCCGCCGGCAGGCGGAGGATGACGTGGGCTCCGGCCAGGTCCTTAACGTGGAGCCAGAGGTCGTGGGGAGCGCCCGAGCGGAGGGTCAACCAGTCGTTCTCGCGGCTGTTCCGGCCGGCCAGGATCTCGTATCCGTCGGTCGAACGGTAGCGGCGCGGGCTCGGCTTGTTTGGTCCGGGAGTGGCCGGCGGAACAACTTTGCGGCCAGGCTGGGGGCGGAGGGTGGCCTCCTCCAGGATCCCCTCCTCCACGAGCTGCGCGGCGAGCGCCTTGAGTTCGGCGAGGCTCTCGGCGTCCTGCGCCTCGAAGCGGGCCTGACGGGTCCGCTTGAACAACTCCTCCGTTGCCCTCACCCGGGTGGCTGCCTCCTCCTGGCCCCGCTTGGCCTTCCGGTAGCGGGCAAAGTAGCGCTGCGCATTTTCGGGCGGGCTGAGCCGGGGGTCGAGGGACACGGTACGAGGGGTGGAATCAGCGTAAGACACGCCGGTGAAGACGGTCATGCCCCGGCTTAGCTGGGGAAGATTGGCCAGGATAAGTTCTCCCGACCGGCGGAGGTCGTCGGCGGCCTCGGCTCGGGCGAGATCCTGCTGCTGGGCCCGAAGCTTCCGCTCCAGGCGGGCGAGCTGGGCGTCGAGGCGCTGGAGGAGGGTCTGCCGGCCCCGGGCGAGGCGGGTTGCGCTGACCTGCTCGGCGAAGAACCTCGCCACCGCCTCGTTGGCGCTGGCCTGGGGCTCAACGGTCCAGCCGGGGGGGACCGGGGCGGGATAGACCCAAAACTCGCGCAGCTCGCCGCCCTGCCGCCAGAGGGCGGGGGAGAAGCGCCCGGCGGCCACGTCCTCAGCGAAGGCGGACAGCTGCTCGCAGAGGAGAGCCGCGCCGTCCGGCGGCATCGCCCCGCAGGGTTCGTCCGGGTCGAGGCCGGCCGCCCGGATGAGCGCCGCGGCCGCCCAGGGGCCCAACCCGCCCACGTTGCGCACCAAAGCGAAGCGGAGCGGGGCGTCGGCAGGGGCAAGGGCAATCGCCTGCTGCAGATAGGCCAGAGGCGCCCCCGGGGTAGCCGTCGGGGGAGGTGGGGCAGCGTACGGAGCGCCGATCTGCAACCGGTTGTCCCCCTCAGAAAGGGGGCGCAGGCTGCCTAGGAGGATTCTCTGGGCGTCGAGCAGCAGAATGTTCCCCTTGGCGCCAAAGAGCTCGTAAATCAAGGTCAGGCGCCGGCGGGGGAACTCGTCGGCGGGGCCAATGAAGGTGAAGTGGAGGATTCGCTCCCAGGCCGGATGGTGGACCCCACTCAGGCGGCACCCCGGCAGGTGCCGCCGCAGGAGCAGCGCGAACGGAGAGGCGGCGGACGGCTCGTCGCTGCTGCGGCCGGGGGCCTCCAGGTGGAGGCGGGCCAGCGGACCGTCGAGCGAAACGATCAGTGCGCGCTCCGGTCGGCCGCCTCCCGAGGGGAGGCGGAGGAGAAAGCGGAGTTCCTGGGGGTTGAGCGGGATGATCTTCTCCAGCCGGGCCTCCCTGAGCTCACAGTCGAGTTCCCGGGCGAGGGCGGCGAAAACCGCCGCATCCATGGGCATCTCAGGCCACCTCACGCTCCAGTATACCATCGCCTGACAGGGGGGACAATGCCAGCTTTGGGGAGAAGGCGGGCCAGGGAGGAGGGGGCGGGCGTCCCGCCGAAGTAGAGGCTGGTGGTTAGCAAATGAGGTGTAAGTTCAGCCGCCGGTGGGGCGGGGCGCTCCTCGCCCTGCTGGCGTTGGCGCCGGTAGTGGCAGGATCCCCCGGCGTCGCGGCGAAGCGCGGGACCGGGCTGGAGCGGAGTCTGCTCTATCTCCAGATGGGTCTGCCGGAGATGGCCCTCCATGAGCTGGAAAAGTCTGCCGCGGAGGGAACCGTGGAGGTGCTGGTGTTTGAAGGCCTCCTCAGGGAGGCCATGGGGCAGCCCGAGCGGGCGGCGGCAGTCCTCGCCGAGGCCGCACACGTGGCTCCCCCCGACCCGGCCGCCCTGGGCCCGGCGGTCATCAGGGCCCTCCAGGCGCGGCTTCTGGCCGACGGGGGCCGGCTCAACGAGGCGCTCGGGCTGTACCGGGAGGCGCTGGCAGCGGACGCTTCGCTGGGTTTAGCCCGACGGGGGCTGGCGGAGGGGTTAGCCCGGTTGGGTCGGAACGAGGAGGCGATCGAGGAATACCGGCGCTTCCTGGCGGACAACCCTGAGGATTGCCAAGCCCTGGTGGCGGTAGGTCAGCTTTATCTGGCGGTCGGCCGGCTGGAAGAGGCGAAGACGTCTTTCGCACTGGCGCTGCGCCTGGACCCCGGCTACCCCGGGGTGGCGGAGACGCTACGTCGGCTGAAGGGGACAGACGCTGGAGCGAGCCAACGCCCTCAGGAGACCGGCTGAGTTGCGACAAATGGGCTTGTAGCTGCGCTGGAGCACCCTGCGGGGTGCATTTTTTTTGCCAAGCAGGCATAGGTTTCGGCGAAAGTGGGTGAGGCGGGTGGCGAAACCGGAACGGTACCTTTGGCCGGCAGAGGCGGTGGCGGCCCAGCTCAAGACAGACCTCCGGACCGGCTTGGGAGAGAGCGAGGCCCGGCGCCGGCTGGCGCAGGTGGGTCCGAACGTCTTGGCCTCCCGGCCGCGCCCGTCCGCCTGGCGCGTCTTCCTGGCTCAGTTTGCGGACTTCATGGTGGTGGTCCTGCTGGGGGCGGCCCTCGTCTCAGCGGCGCTGGGGGAGATTCTCGATTCTCTCACCATTCTCCTGATCGTCTTGCTGAATGGAATCCTCGGCTTCATTCAGGAGTATCGGGCGGAGCGCTGCCTGGAGGCGCTGCGGGAGCTCTCGGCGCCGATGGCCCGGGTGATCCGGGACGGGGTGCCGCGGTCCGTCCGGGCGGCCGAACTGGTTCCGGGGGATCTCGTTTGCCTCGACGCGGGCGACCGGATTCCCGCTGACCTGCGGCTTTGCGAGGCGATAGCCCTGGAGGTGGACGAGGCGGCCTTGACCGGGGAGTCGGTGCCGGTGGCCAAGGTGGTGGAGAGCCTCCCAGACGAGCAGGCGGCCGTGGCTGACCAGCATAACATGGCCTTCCTCGGAACGCTCGTGACCCGGGGGCACGGGCGGGGCGTGGTGGTGGCCACCGGGCGGGAGACCCAGATGGGGCGAATCGCCCACCTGATTGCCGAATCCGGGGACCAGGCGACTCCCCTCCAGAAGCGCCTCGAAGAACTAGGCAAGTGGCTGGTTGCCGGATGCGGGGCGATTTGTTTCGGGGTGTTCGTCCTGGGGGTGGCCCAGGGGCGGCCCGTCCGGGCTATGTTCCTGACCGGGGTGAGCCTGGCGGTGGCTGCGATCCCGGAGGGGTTGCCGGCGGTGGTGACCGTCGCCCTGGCTGCCGGAGTCCAGCGGATGAGTCGGCGGGGGGCGATTGTCCGCCGCCTGCCGGCGGTCGAAACCCTCGGCTGCACCACGGTGATCTGCGCCGACAAGACCGGAACGCTGACCAAGAACGAGATGACGGCCCGGCAAATCTGGGTTGGGGGGCACCTGTACGACGTGGGGGGGACGGGCTACCGCCCGGAGGGGGGGTTCCGGGAAGACGGGAGAGCGGTTCGCATTGCCGGTTTGCCGGAGCTGCGACGGGCTCTTGAAGTCGGCCTCCTCTGCAACACAGCGACGCTGGTTCCGCCAGCGCGAAAGGGCAGGCCACAGGCGATGGACAAGGGGTGGTCGGTTGAGGGCGACCCCACGGAGGGAGCGCTGCTGGTGGCGGCGGCGAAGGCCGGACTGGACCGGGGGGAGTATGAGCGGAGGTACCGGTTGGTGACGGAGATCCCGTTTACCCCGGAGCGGCGGCGGATGACAGTGGTTTGGGCGACGGGCAAGGGGCAATGGCTAGTCTGCACCAAAGGGGCCCTCGACGTCGTCCTGGAGCGGTGCCGGGCGGTGGCCGGGGGCGGGGCGGAGGTCCCGCTGACGGAGGGGCGGCGGCAGGAGATCAGGGCGGTCGGGGAGCGGATGGCCGGGAACGGTCTACGCGTGCTTGGGCTGGCCTACCGGCTGACATCCGCGGCGCGGGAGCCGGCCATGGGGGGAAAACTGGCGGCTGCAGGGGCGGAAGAACGGTGGGAGCGGGAACTGGTCCTGGCCGGGGTGATCGGGCTGTACGATCCCCCGCGGCCCGAAGCGGCGGCGGCAATCAGGTTGGCGCGGAAGGCGGGGGTCCGAACGGTGATGATCACCGGCGACCACGCCCGCACGGCGCAGACGATCGCCGGGCAGCTGGGCCTGGCGCCGCCCGGGGCGCCGGTGGTGACCGGAAGCGCCTTGGAGACGATGACGGAACGGGAGTTGCGGCAGGTGGTCCGCCGGGTTTCCGTTTACGCCCGGGTTTCGCCGGCGCACAAGCTCAAGTTGGTCCGCGCGCTCCAGGAGAACGGAGAGGTGGTGGCGATGACTGGGGATGGGGTCAATGACGCCCCCGCCATCCGACAAGCCGATATCGGGATCGCCATGGGGCTTTTGGGCACCGACGTCGCCAAGGAGGCCTCGGCCATGGTCCTGGCGGACGACAACTACGCCACCATCGTCCATGCGGTGCAGGAAGGACGGAGGATTTACGAGAACATTCGAAAGTTCATCCGATACCTATTGACGTGCAACGTCGGGGAGGTCCTGGCGATGGCGCTGGCCGTCGCTTTCAACCTGCCGCTGCCGCTCTTGGCCATCCAGATCCTCTGGATGAACCTGGTCACCGACGGACTGCCCGCCCTGGTCTTGGGGCTCGACGCGGTGAGTGGCGACGTGATGGCTCACCCGCCCCGGCGGAGTACCGAAGGGATTTTCAGCGGAGGTCTTCTCGGGCGAATTCTGACCACCGGGACGCTGATCGGCTTGAGCACCGTGGGCGTCTTCTTGCTCGGCCTCTCGTTCGGTTATCCGGTAGAGCGGGCGCGGACCATCGCCTTCACCACCCTGGTCCTTGCTCAACTCTTCTACGTCTTCCGCTGCCGGGAGACTCCCGGCGGCCTTGCATACCAGATCCTCGGCAACCCCAGTCTGCTCGCTGCCGTGCTCGTAAGCTTCCTGATGCAACTGGCAGTGCTCTACGTCCCGGGCATGACGGACGTCTTCCACACTGTACCACTCTCGGCTTCCGACTGGCTTCTGGTCCTGGTGGCGGCGGGGTATGCCAGCCTGATCGGGGACCTTCGACCCGCGCTCGGTAGGCGGAAGGGCGGGGTGGCGTCGGTGCAGTTGGAAAAAACCCCCGTAGGCAGGAGGAGTTAGCGGGAACGGGTGGAATACAATACTCAATTTGACGAGGTATGCCGTTTCAAGGCGCACACAGTGCGAAGGAGCCTGGTTGATGGTCAGGAGCATGACCGGTTTTGGCCGGGGGGAGGCCGTGCAGGGTCGCTATCGGGTCACAGTGGAAGCTCGGGCCGTCAACCATCGCTTTTTGGACGTGGCGCCGCGCTTGCCCAAGGCAGCGACCGGGTTCGAGGACAAAGTGCGGGCGATGGTCGCCGGGCGGCTGAGCCGGGGGCGGGTTGAGGTTTTCGTCAGCCTTGAGGAAGCAGAGGAGGTTCCCCGGCCGGTAAGGGTGGACATCCCTTTGGCCCGCGGATATCGGGAGGCCCTGGAGGAGCTGCGGGCCGCCTTGGCCCTGCCCGGTGAGACGACCCTGGAGATGCTCCTGAACATGCCCGGTGTGGTGGCAGTGGAGGAGACGACCGATCCGGAAACCTTGGGGGAGGCTTTGCAGGAGGCTTTGACGCTCGCTCTGGAGGAGCTTGTCCGCATGCGGGAAGCTGAGGGGTTGCGCCTCCGCGCCGACCTGGAGCAGCGCTTGGCAACGGTGGGCGGAGCGGTCGAGACGATCGCCGCCCGGGCGCCGGCGGTGGTCGAGGAGTATCGGACCCGCCTGGAAGAAAGGGTGCGGGAGGTCCTCGGCAACTTTCCGGTGGACGAGGGTCGGTTGCTGCAGGAGGTAGCCTTGGTCGCCGACCGGATCAGCATCGCCGAAGAGGTGGTCAGGCTTCGCAGCCACCTGAGTGAAGCCGCGGCCATCCTGGCTGGTGACGAAGCCGCCGTCGGGCGGAAGTTCGACTTCCTTGTTCAGGAGATGAACCGGGAGATCAACACCATCGGGTCGAAAGCCAACGACGTCCAGATCGCCCGAGAGGTGATTGCCGTCAAGGCGGAACTGGAGAAGATTCGGGAGCAGGTTCAGAACATCGAATGATCAGTACAGGGCAAGGAGGTGAAGAAAGATGGCACTGCCGAAGCTGACTGCGGAGGAGAAGAAAAGGGCTCTCCGGAAGGCGCAGGACATGCGCAGCAAGCGGGCTGATCTCCGGCGACGGCTGAAGAGTGGCAGGTTGACGTTGGCCGAAGTGCTCCGCCGGGACAACGACGAGGTGGTCGCCCGGATGCGGGTGGCGTACCTCCTGGAGTCTCTTCCGAAGATCGGGAGGGTAACGACCCGGAAGATCATGGAGGAGATCGGCATCGACGAGAGCCGGCGGGTTCAGGGCCTGGGACAGCGGCAGCGCGGTGCGCTGTTGGCCAAGCTCGGGTAAGGGAGGCGAAGCATGGACATCAGACTGATCAACATAGGGTTCGGAAACATCGTTGCGGCTAATCGCATCGTGGCAATCGTCAGTCCGGAGTCGGCACCGATCAAGCGGATCATTCAGGAAGCCCGCGACCGGGGGATGTTGATCGATGCCACCTACGGGCGGCGCACCCGGGCGGTGGTGATCACCGACTCAGACCACGTCATCCTGTCCGCAGTTCAGCCGGAAACGGTGGCTCACCGACTGATCTCGAAGGATGCCGGGGTAGACGTGTCCGATTAGGAAAGGTCGTGCTATGCGCCAGGTAACGGGGGAACGGCCGGGAATCCTGTTGGTCCTGTCCGGGCCATCAGGTGTGGGCAAGAACACGGTGCTGAACGCACTCATCGCCCGGAACCCCCAGGTCAAGTACTCGATCTCAGCCACCACCCGCCCACCTCGCCCTGGGGAGATACATGGCAAGCATTACTTCTTTCTTTCCGAGGAGGAGTTCACCCGCCGGGTAGCTGCCGGGGAGTTTTTGGAGTGGGCGGAGTTTTGTGGGCACCGTTACGGGACTCCCCGCCCTTACGTGGAGGGTCACTTGGCCGTTGGGCACCACGTCGTGCTGGACATCGACGTCCAGGGGGCAATGCAGGTACGGGGGGCCATGCCGGAAGCGGTGCTCGTTTTTCTTCTTCCTCCCTCCTGGGAGGTCCTTGAGGCCCGCATCAGGTCCCGGGGGACCGACGCTGAGGAGGCGATCCGCCGTCGCCTCGCAGTGGCGAAGGAGGAGATTGCCGCCCTTCCGTCATATGAATACGTGGTATGGAACCGGGAAGTCACGGCCGCCGTCAGGGAACTCGAAGCCATCCTGACTGCGGAGTCGTGCCGGACCGAGCGGCTGGGCGAGGAGTACCTCCGCGGCTTTTTTGAAAGCTAGGCGGGGTGCGTTCGCATATTGGACCCGCCAACACCACATGATGGCTTAAGGAGAAGGAGTGTCGCAGTCCGAGATGATGGAGCCGTCGCTGGACGTGTTGATGAAGAAGGTCGACAGCAAGTATGCCCTGGTTGTCATGGCGGCCAAGCGCGCCCGTCAGTTGATGGCCGGCGAGGAAAAGATCGTGCCGGGCGACAGCGAGAAGCCCGTCTCAATCGCTTTGAGGGAGATCGCTCAGGACTACGTCCAGTCGGAGAGGTCATCGGCGCGCCCCGGACCCAAGTGAGGCGGCGAGCGACAATGTGGGAAGGGAAACGGGTCGTCGTTGGCGTGACCGGCAGCATCGCCGCCTACAAGGCATGTGACCTGGTCAGCCAGTTGACGCGGGCCGGGGCCGAAGTCAACGTCATCATGACCAAGGCGGCCGCCAACCTGGTTGCTCCCGCCAGTTTGCGGGAGCTCTCCCGGAATCCCGTTTGCGTCGACTTGTTCGACGGGCTCGCCGGACGGCCAGTGGCCCATGTCAGCCTGGCCGCGGCGGCGGACCTGTTGATTGTGGCGCCTGCCACTGCCAATGTGCTGGGCAAGATAGCTGCCGGGGTGGCGGACGACTTCCTGACCACAACCGTCCTGGCCACACAGGCCCCGGTGCTCTTCGCCCCGGCGATGAACGTCCGCATGTGGAGAAACCCGGTGGTCCAGGCCAACGTCGAACGGCTGAAAGGCTTCGGCTACCACTTCGTCGGTCCCACCTCCGGGTGGTTGACCTGTGGCGAGGTTGGGGAGGGGCGGCTGGCGCCGCTGGAGGACATCTTGCGGGCGGCGGAGCGGCTGCTGGGGCCTGCCGACCTGGGCGAGCGGAGGATTGTGATCACCGCTGGACCGACCCGAGAACCCCTTGACCCCGTCCGCTTCCTCTCCAACCGTTCGAGCGGACGGATGGGTTATGCCTTGGCCGAAGCGGCCCACCGCCGCGGCGCCGAGGTCGATCTGGTTTCCGGCCCGGTGGCGCTGGCTCCCCCGGCGGGAGTCCGGGTGACGCAGGTCGAGACGGCCGAGGAGATGCGTCGAGTCACTCTGGAGCTGGCCCCCAAGGCGGACGCGATCGTCCTAGCGGCCGCTGTGGCCGACTACCGGCCGGCGGTGAAGGCTCCACATAAGCTGAAGCGGACGGCCGGCGAGGCTGTCCTGCAGCTGGTCGCCAACCCGGACATCGCCCGGGAGGTGGGGGCGCAGCGCCGCCCAGGACAGATTCTGGTCGGGTTCGCCGCCGAGACGGAGAACCTGCTCGTCAACGCTGAGGCGAAGCGGCGGGACAAGGGGCTCGATCTGATTGTCGCCAACCTGGTCGGCGTGGCCGGCAGCGGCTTTGAGTCCGAGACGAACAGCGTGGTCATCCTCGGTCCAGACGGGCCAGTGGCGGAACTGACTGAGCGGCCGAAGAGCGAGATTGCCGAACGGATATGGGACGCGGTGGTGGCGCGATGGAAGGGCGGGAAACCGGCCAGCCGGCGGAAGGCCTAGTTGCCGGGTCGACGAGCAAGCTCGTCGCCGAAGTGGTGTTGGACGTGGCCGGCCGGGAGATCGACCGGCCTTTTGACTACTTGGTTCCCCCGGAGCTGGCTGGGACGGCCACCCCGGGTTGGCGGGTCAGGGTGCCCTTTGGCCCCTCCAGAACGGTCGAAGGTTGGGTAATCCGGCTGAAGGGGAAGGCGGAGGTGCCGGAAGAGCGGCTCCGGGCGATCGCCGGCGTGGTGGGAGCCTGCCCGCCACTCTCCGGAGAGGCGCTGGCGGTCGCCGAGTGGTTGGTCGAACACTATCTTTGCGGCTGGCGGGAGGTGCTTTCGCTCTTCGCCCCGCCGGGAGTGGCCGGGGAGCTTCAGGTGGCCTACCGGCCGGCGCCCGGTGCGCGGACGGCGGCGATGAGCCCTCCCCTGAAAGGGGCCACGGCCGAAGTGTGGGCGCGGCTCACTGCCCAGCAGGCCCCGCTTACGCGGGCGGACCTCCGCCGGTGGGGCGGCGAGCGGGCGGTTCGGGCGGTCGAGACGTTGGTGGCACGGGGCTTGGTGGTCGCAGGCAAGGTCCGAGAGGGAGTCGGCCCGCGGCTGGTCCGTTGCTACTGCGTCTCTGAAACCGCGGCGAGGTCCTTATTGGCAGCGGAGGTCGGGGGCCGGGTGACTTCGGCCCGGCGGAAGGCGCTCTCTTTCCTGGTGGCCCGGCCCGAGGGGGCGACTCGGGAGGAACTGGCTGCCGCAGGTATCGGCGAGGGCGCAGTCCGGGCGCTGGTGCGGCAGGGCATAGTCACAGCGGTCAGCAGGGCGGTTCGACGTGCGCCGCAGGAGGCCGGGTGGGAGGAGAGCTTTGCGGCGGTCAGGCTCACCCCGGACCAGCGGGCGGCGCTGGAAACCATCAGGACGGCGGCTAGGGCAGCAAGGCCGCGACCGGTACTGCTCCACGGCGTTACAGGGAGCGGAAAGACGGAGATTTACCTGGAGGCGGCGGCCGAAGCGCTAGCCCGCGGCCGGGGAGTGATTGTCCTCACCCCGGAGATCTCCCTGACTCCGCAGCTGGCAACGAGGTTCCGCGCCCGCTTTGGTGATCAGGTGGCGATTCTCCACAGCCGGCTGGGGGCGGGCGAGCGATACGACGAGTGGCAGCGCCTGGCCCGGGGCGAGGCGAGGGTGGCGGTAGGGCCCCGGTCGGCGGTCTTCGCCCCGGTTTCGGACCTGGGCCTGGTGGTGGTTGACGAAGAGCACGAGAGCTCCTACAAGCAGGAAGAGAGCCCGCGTTACCATGCGCGGGAGGTGGCCCTCGCCCGGGCCGCGGCGGAGGGCGCAGTGGCAATTCTGGGAAGCGCCACACCTTCCGTGGAAAGCTATTATCGAGCGTCGCAGGGCGAGTTTCACTTGAGTTGCCTGGGGCGGCGGCCGCTGGGACGACCCCTGCCGGAGGTCCACGTGGTGGACATGCGGGCGGAACTGGCCGGCGGGAATAGAGAGATCTTCAGTCACCGGCTCCAGGAAGCGGTCAAGGCGCGGCTCACCGCCGGTGAGCAGGTCATCCTCTTTCTCAACCGCCGTGGCTTCAGCCGGGTCGTGCTCTGCCGCGCCTGTGGATTGGTGGTGAGGTGCCCCTTCTGCCACGTGGCGATGACCTACCATGCGGCGGAAAATCGGTTGGCCTGCCACTACTGCGAGCACTCAGCGCCTGCCCCTGTGACCTGCCCCTCCTGCGGGAGCCGCTACATCCGCCACTTCGGAGTGGGCACCGAAAGGGTCGAGGAAGAGGTGCGCCGCATTTTCCCGGGGGCGAGACCGGTCCGCATGGATGTTGATACCACCCGGCGGAAGGGGGCGCACGCCCGGATCTTGGCAGGCTTTGCCCGGGGGGAATGGAACGTCCTCGTGGGGACCCAGATGATCGGGAAGGGGCTGAATCTGCCGGGTGTCACTCTGGTGGGGGTGGTGGCCGCCGACACCGCCTTGGGGCTGCCGGACTTCCGGGCGGCGGAGCGGACATTTTCCATGTTGGCGCAGGTCGCCGGACGGAGCGGTCGCGGGGAGCGGCCGGGCGAGGTGGTCATCCAAACCTATAATCCCGACCACTACAGCGTGGTGGCGGCGAGCCGCCACGACTACGCTCTATTCTACGAGCGGGAGATCGCCTTCCGCCGGATCGCCGAGTATCCGCCCTTCAGTGAGCTGGTCCTCCTCACGGTCGCGGACGCGGCAGAGGGGCGGGCCAGGGAAGGGGCGGAGCGCCTGGCGACGGAGGTGCGCAAGATGGTCGGGGAGACGGCGACCGTGTTGGGTCCGAGCCCGGCGCCCCTGGCCCGATTGCGTGGCTTGTACCGGTTCCAGGTGCTGGTCAAAGGGAAGCTGGGGCGGTCGAGTCGGATAGCTTTGCGAGCGGCGGCGGAGGAAATCCGCCGGTGGGACGAGAACCTCAGGGTGAACTTAGATGTGGACCCGCAGGCAATGCTTTGACGGGGGGTCGAATAGTGGCCGTTCTGCCAATCCTGGAAGAAGGTGCGGAGATTCTTCGCCGACGGGCGGAGCCGGTGGCGCGGGTCACCAAGCGCATTCAAAAGCTGATTGCCGACATGGTGGAGACGATGCACCGGGCGGATGGGGTCGGCTTGGCGGCTCCGCAGGTGGGGGAATCGGTCCGGGTGATTGTGGTAGATGTCGGCGAAGGTCCCCTGGCATTGGTCAACCCGGAAGTTGTGGCGGCCTCAGGCCGTCAGACCGACGTGGAGGGGTGCCTGAGCATTCCTGACCGGGTCGGGTACGTCACCCGGGCGGGGGAGGTGACCGTCCGGGGGTGGAACAGCCGGGGAAAACCGATCGAGGTTGCCGGGACCGGGCTGCTTGCCCGCGCCCTGCAGCATGAAATCGACCACCTGGACGGAATCCTTTTCATCGACCGCGCTGAGGAAGTCTGGGACAAGAAGGGGGCGGGAGAGCGGGAGTGAGGCTGGCCTTTTTCGGAACCCCCGACTTTGCCGTCCCGAGCCTCATGGCGTTGGCGCAGGAGGGGCACGAGCTGGCCCTGGTGGTTACCCAACCGGACCGCCCGGCCGGGCGCGGCTGGCGGTCAGCCGCATCGCCGGTGAAAGAGGCGGCTCAGGCGTTGGGGTTGCCCCTCTGCCAGCCCGAGTCGGTCGCCACGGCGGAGTTTCTGGCGCAGCTTCGGCGGATTGAGCCAGAGGCCTGTATCGTCGTGGCCTTCGGGCAGAAGATCACCCCGGAGCTTCTGTCGGTTCCGCCCCGGGGGTGGGTCAACGTTCACGCCTCGCTGCTCCCCCGCTGGCGGGGGGCGGCCCCGGTGGCCCGGGCGATTATGGCCGGGGATACGGTGACTGGGGTGACCACTATCTACCTGGATAGCGGATGGGATACAGGGGACATGATCCTGCGCCGCCAGGTGCCGATCGATCCCGAGGAGAATGCCGGTGAGCTGCAATCCCGGCTGGCGGTGGTAGGGGCAGAGGTACTGGTGGAGACGATGGCCCTTGTGGCCCGGGGGGCGGCGCCGCGGGTGGCGCAGGACGAGGCCGAGGCCACGCTGGCCCCGCGGCTTAGGCCAGAGGAAGCGGAACTCGACTGGAAGCGACCGGCCCGTGAGTTACACAATCGGATACGGGGTCTGGCCCCTTCTCCCGGGGCATACACCTTGTGGCGTGGCCGGCGGCTCAAAATCTGGCGGAGCCGCTTGGTGGGGCCAGACGAGGGAAGGCTCAAGCCGGGAGAGGCCGGCGGCGGGGCGCCGGGAACGCTCAGCGTCGGGCGGAACGCCGCAGTCTATGTGGCGACCGGCGAGGGGCTTCTGGAGCTTCGGGAGGTCCAGGCGGAGGGCGGCAGGGTTCTGACGGCGGAGGAGTTTGCCCGAGGCCAACGCCTGAAGCCAGGGGAACGTCTGGGTCCGGAGGAACGTTTCGAGGGGTAGGGGCAGCCGGATGCCGGTACGCAAGAGGGTGTTCCTGGGGCTGGTAACTGCTGTTGCCCTGGTCGGCGGCGCTGTGGCGGCGGCGATCTGGTCGCTGGCACGCCGCGGGACCTGGGGGCAGGTCCTTGTCATCGCTGGGGCTTGGCTGGGGTTCATGGTCGTGGTGGTGGTCGCCGCGGGGGTTATCGCTGTCGCCGCCAGCGTCTGGGGTGGGCGGACGGTGTTTCTGGCCCCCTTCGTCCGGCTGATGCTGGAGCTCATGTACCCGGTGACGCTCCGCCTCGGCCCGCTGGTGGGCGTGCCGAAGGAGCGGGTGCAGCTGTCCTTCGTGGCGGTCAATAACGCCCTGGCTGACCTGGCAGTGCCGTCTGTCCTTCGTCCGGAGCAGGTCCTGGTTCTGGTTCCCCACTGTCTGCAGCAGGCGGGTTGTCCCCACCGGATCACGGTTGATGCCCGAAACTGCCGGCGGTGCGGGGGATGTCAAATCGGTGAGGTGGTGAGGCTGGCGGAAAACCGCGGGGTCCGCCTGGCGGTGGCGACCGGCGGGGGAATGGCCCGCAAGATCATCCACGATCTCCGTCCGGCGGCGGTGATCGCCGTGGCCTGTGAGCGCGACTTGACCAGCGGACTGTTGGAAACCTTCCCGTTGCCGGTATACGGCATTGTGAACGACCGGCCCCACGGGTACTGCGTCAACACGCAGCTAAACCTGGCACGGCTGGAGGCGGCTCTCGACCGGTTCCTCCGGGCGGACCAGCCAAGCATTTCTGGAGGTGGATGCGATGTTTCTCTTCGGCTATAACCCATACTGGTATGTCCTGATTCCGGGGCTCATCCTCGCCTTCTGGGCACAGGCCAAGGTGAGCAACACCTTCGCCCGGTACTCCCGGGTCCGGAGCCGCCGCGGCCTGACGGGCGCCCAGGTGGCCAGGGCCGTGCTCGACCAGGCCGGCCTCCACGACGTGGCGGTGGAGCCGATTCCGGGTAACCTGACCGACCACTATGATCCCCGGCATCGGGTGGTCCGTCTCTCAGCGCCGGTTTACCGGGAAGACAGCCTGGCGGCGCTCGGAGTGGCAGCCCATGAGGCGGGACACGCCCTCCAGCATGCCACCAGTTACGCTCCCCTGGGCATCCGGAACAGTCTCGTTCCCGTAGCCAACCTGGGCACGAATGTGGCCTTTCCTCTGGTCATCCTCGGGTTTTTCCTGGGCCAAGGCGGGCTCTGGTTGATCAATCTGGGGATCCTCCTCTTCACTGGGGCCCTTCTCTTCCAGCTAATCACGCTGCCCGTGGAACTTAACGCTTCCCGCCGGGCCGTGACCGTCTTGGAGGAAGGCGGGTACCTCTTGCCGGAGGAGACGGACGGGGCGTGGAAGGTGCTCTCCGCCGCCGCCTGGACGTACGTCGCAGCAGCCCTGGTGGCTGTCCTGCAGTTGGTCCAGTTCCTGCTGATCCGGCAGCAGAGCCGCGACGAGTAAGGGGCCAGGATGCGTGGGGGAAGCCGGGAGCTCGCCCTGGAGGTCCTCTGCGCCATCGAGAAGCGGGAGGCCTACGCCAACCTTTCTCTTGGGGCGGCGCTGGACCGGGCCGGCCTCTCGCCAGTTGACCGAGGATTCGCCACCGAGCTGGTGTATGGGGTGGTCCGCCGCCGGCTGACCTTGGATTGGGTGCTCGGCCAGTGCTCCACGCGGCCGGTGGGGAGTCTTTCTCCCTGGGTACGCAATCTGTTGCGCCTCTCCCTGTATCAACTGCTCTATCTCACCCGGGTTCCGGCTGAGGCGGCCTGTCATGAAGCGGTCGAGCTGGCGAAGAGGCGGGGTCACCGGGGGATCGCCGGTTACGTCAACGCGGTGCTGCGCAGCTTCTTGCGGGGCCGGGACCAGCTGAGCTGGCCCGATCCGGAGACGGAGCCGGTCAGGTATCTGGCAGTCCGGGAATCCCACCCCGAGTGGTTGGTCGAGCGGTGGCTATCCCGATTGGGTTTTACCGAGACGGCGGAGCTTCTCGCGGCGAACAATGAACCCCCTCCGGTGGCGCTGCGAGTCAACCGGCGGCGGGTCACCAAGGAGGGGTTGCTCGCCGGCCTGGCCGAGCGGGGGTTGAGGGCCGAGGGCTCGCAGTGGGCGCTGGAAGGGGTAATCTTGCGGTCCCGGAGCGGAATAGTGGAGGAATTGTCCGAGATTGCAGAAGGACTGGCGCAGGTCCAGGATGAGGCGTCAATGCTGATTGCCCATCTAGTGGCGCCGGTACCGGGAGAGCGGGTGTTGGACGCCGCCAGCGCACCCGGCGGGAAGGCGACCCACCTGGCGGAACTGATGGACGACCAAGGCGAGGTAAGGGCGCTCGACATTCACCCCAGGAAACTGGACCTGATCCGCCAAAACGCGGCCCGGCTGGGGCTCTCGATCGTCCGTCCCGAGGTGCGCGATGCCCTGGGACTGAACGAGGTGCGGGAGTTTTGGCAATCCTTCGACCGGGCCCTGCTGGACGCGCCTTGCAGCGGGCTGGGCGTTCTCCGGCGGCGGCCCGATGCCCGCTGGCGGAAAAAGCCCGGCGACGTGGAAGTGCTGGCCGCCCAGCAGCGCCGGCTGATCCGGGCGGTAGCGGCGACGGTCCGGCCAGGGGGGCGGCTGGTTTACTCCACCTGTTCCACCGAGCCGGAAGAGGGAGAGGAGGTAGTGGAGGACTTCCTCCGGGAGAGAGAGGGTGAGTTTCTGATCCGGCCTGCCCAGCAGGTGTTAGCCGAGCGGGGCGTTCCAGCCGCCCGGGTTCTCTCCGCCTTCAACGGTCCCTATCTGCGCCTGTGGCCTCACCGACACCGGACCGATGGCTTTTTTGCCGCCTGCCTCGACCGCTTGAGCTAGAGGAGCGAAAAGACTCCTGGGAAACTTTTCCCGCCAAAGAGGAATTTCTCGGTCTGTACCGAAGTCCCTTACCCCAGAGCATTTCCTTACGTCAGGGTGATCGGGGGAGGAGGGTTCATTGGTGATCAGAGTCCTCATCGCGGACAACAATGTCGAGCTGTGCACGATCCTCAACCGTTTCTTCGAGAAGCTGGAGGACATCGAGGTTGTGGGGACGGCCTACGATGGGGAGCAAGCGCTCCGCCTGATCCAGGAGCAGAATCCGGACGTGGTGATTCTGGACATCACGATGCCGGTGCTGGATGGACTGGCGGTGTTGGAACGCCTGCCCTCACTGAACCTGACCAAGCGGCCCAAGATTATCATCTTGACCGCCTTTGGACGGGAGGACCTGATCCTCAAGCTGACCCAGCTCGGGGCCGACTACTACCTGGTCAAGCCGTTCGACATGGAGGTGCTGGTGACCCGGATAAGGCAGTTCGCTGAGGACTCCGCTCCGCTCATCAAGGAGGGGTCGCTGATAGCGGGAGATTTCCACCAGCCGCCTCTCCCTTCGGCGGGCAAGCGGGACCTGATGACCATGGTAACCGAGATAATTCACCTCATGGGGATTCCGGCTCACTTTAAGGGGTACAACTACATCCGCGATGCCGTGATCATGGTTCTCGAGGAGGACTCGACGCTTGGCGGCAACCTGACCAAGAGTCTCTACCCGCGCATCGCCCAGAAATACGGAACTACCACCGGCGGCGTGGAGGCGGCCATCCGGAACGCCATCCTCACCGCCTGGGAGCACGGGAACCGGCCGTACATTTCGAGCATCGTTGGCAAGTCGGCGATTTCGACCAAGGGGAAGTTCCCCTCCAATTCACTCCTGATCGCCAAAATCGCCGATCAGCTCCGGGTCAAGCTCCGGGCGAGCTGAGCCTTTGCGGTGGAGAAGGGAACCGGGCCGGGAGTTGACCCCGGCCCGGTCTATATTCTATAACGTAAACGTGAATGGTTTTTGGAGGATGGTCGGGGCGACACGATTTGAACGTGCGACCTTTCGGTCCCGAACCGAACGCTCTACCAAACTGAGCTACGCCCCGCGAAACACCTGTATTCTACCTCATTCGAAGCCAGGCTGTCAACCACGGGAAGGGGTATCCGGAGTGAGAGAAGCAGACGTCTTGGTGGTCGGAGGGGGACCGGCTGGGCTGGCGGCCGGCCTGTACGCCGCGCGGGCGCGCCTGGGCACGATCCTGGTGGAGAAGGGTTTTCCCGGGGGACAGGCGGCGACGACCTACCGGATCGAAAACTACCCCGGCTTTCCCGAGGGGATCAGCGGCCCGGAATTGACTGAGCGCATGGCTGACCAGGCCAAGCGGCTGGAGGTGGAATTCCTGACGGCGGAGGCTCGGGCGTTGCGGCCGGAAGGCACCCGGTGGGTGCTGGAGACTGACGGCGAGCTCTTGCGGGGGCGAGCGGTGATCATCGCCACGGGGGCCCGCTCCAAGCGCTTGGGGATCCCGGGAGAGAACCGCCTGACGGGCAAGGGGGTCTCCTACTGCGCCACCTGTGACGGGGCCTTGTTCCGCAATCGGCGCGTTCATGTGGTGGGCGGTGGCGACAGTGCAGTGGTCGAAGCTCTCTTCCTGGCGCGCTTCGCGGCGAGCGTCACCTTGGTTCACCGGCGGAACGAACTGCGGGCTACCAGAGTCCTCCAGGAAGAGATCCTTCGCCACCCCAGGGTGCGGGTTAAATGGGAGGCCCAGGTGGTGGAGATCGAAGGTGAGAAGCGAGTCGAGGCCGTCCGCCTGCGCTATCGTGACGGGCGGGAGGAACGGGAGGAGACGGATGGCGTCTTCGTTTACGTCGGATACGAGCCGAACACGGGCTGGCTGGGGGAGACCTTCCCCCTGGACGAACGAAGGTACCTGATCACAGACGCCCGGCTGCGGCTCCCCTTGCCGGGGGCTCTGGCCGCCGGGGATGTGCGGCAGAAGGGGCTGCGCCAGATCGTGACTGCCGTGGCGGACGGGGCCATGGCCGCGGTCGAGGCAGTGGACTATCTCACGGTCCCCGGCTATGCCTGGAGGGGAGTGGAATGACCGCCTGGACCGTCTTGGGACTCTTTCGGGAGGAGCTGGCCGAGCGGCTTGCTGCCCTGGGTCAGCCAGCCTACCGGGCGGGTCAGGTGATGCGGTGGGTCTACCGGAAGGGGGCCCGAACCTTTGCCGAGATGACAGACCTCCCGGCGGAACTGCGCGCCACGCTCGCCCAAGAGGCGGCGGTCGGCCGGCCAGAGGTGGCGACGGTTCAGCGCACGGAGGACGGTGCCACGGCCAAGTTGCTGCTGCGTTTGGCTGACGGAGAGACGGTGGAGACGGTGCTCCTCCACCACTGCTATGGCGTGAGCGTCTGCGTTTCGAGCCAGGTGGGCTGTGCGATGGGTTGCGGGTTCTGCGCCTCGACCCGGGGCGGGTTAGTGCGGAACCTCTCTGCCGGGGAGATGCTGGGGGAAGTTCTAGAGGCCCAGGCTGCGGCGGGGGCAGGCGGTCGGGTCAGCCATGCCGTGGTGATGGGGATGGGTGAGCCGTTAGCCAACTATGAGGCGTTGATGCGCTTCCTCCGCCTGCTCCACGCTCCGGAGGCGTTCGGGATGAGTTACCGGAACATGACCGTGTCGACCTGCGGGCTGGTTCCCGGGATCGAGCGGCTGGCCGGGGAAGGCCTTCCGATTACCCTGGCGGTTTCGCTCCACGCCCCGAACGACCGACTTCGCTCCCGGCTGATGCCGGTGAACCGGAATTATCCTCTGGACCGGCTCATCCCCGCTTGCGCCGCCTACGCAGGCCAGACCGGGCGACGGGTAACCTTCGAGTATGCCCTTATCGCCGGAGCGAACGACGGGCCAAGGGAAGCGGAGGAGTTGGCGGCGCTACTGGCTGGGATGCTCTGCCACGTCAATCTCATTCCAATGAACGAAGTGCCGGAGAGCGGCTTTGAGAGGAGTTCTCCCGAGCGGGTCGAACAATTCAGAGGTATTCTGGCAAGAGCGGGAATTCCGGTGACGGTCCGACGCGAGATGGGGGCGGAGATCGAAGCGGCCTGCGGGCAGTTGCGCCAGCGGGTGGGGAAGGCTGGTGGACCAGGATGAGCCTCTTCGACCGTCTCGAAGGCTGGCTCGAACAAGGGATCGAGGGCCTTTTCCGGCGGCGCTCCGGCGGTGTTCAGCCGGTTGAGATCGGGCGGAAGCTGGCTCGCCTCATGGAAGAGCAAAAACAAATCAGCGTCAGCGCCGTCTACGCTCCCAACTCGTTCCGGGTTCGCCTTTCCCCTCCGGACCGTGCCCGCCTCGCAAGCATCTCCGCTCAGCTCTCGGGGGAGCTCAGCCAGCATCTGACCCGGCTGGCCCACCGGCAGGGGTACGCGTTGGTTGGGCCCTTGACCGTAACGTGGGACGAAGACGCCGACCTTCCTACCGGCACGTTTCAAGCCGAGGCGTCCTTTGTTGTGGGCGAGGATCGGCCCTCCGACGGGGAGGCCGGCGCGAGGGCGCCGGGCGAGACGACCATGGTGTTTCGCCGGCCGCGAGGAGCGGCGCCTGAGGTCTCGGTGGTCCATGGTCCCGACGCCGGCCGGAGCCTCGGGCTCCGGCCGGGGGAGAACCGGCTAGGTCGGGCTGACGACAACGACCTGGTCATGGGGGACAGCAACGTTTCCCGCTACCATGCCGTCCTGATCTGGGAGAATGGTGCGACGCGGCTGCGCGACCTCGGTAGCCGGAACGGCACGCGGCGCAACGGCGAGCTGGTCGAGGAGGCCGAGTTGAGAGACGGGGACGAGTTGCAGGTTGGCCTGAATATCCTCACCTACCGGGAGCGGTGAGAGTGTCCGAACTTGTCGTATGGGCCGGCAGGATGTTGGTCTTGGGGGGGCTCCTCTGGTACGTCTGGGCGGTGGCCGGGCGCCTCGCCTTGGGTGTGGCCCGTGAGGTCCGTGGCGAGGGTCCCGGAAGCCCCAGCCAGGAAGCGCCTGCCCGGCTCCTTCTGGTGCAGGATAACTCGGTAGACGGGGTCTTCCTGGGCCACGGCGGGCCCCGACTGGAGCTTGGTCAGACGGTTCCGCTGGGGGAGGAACTCACCCTGGGACGAAATGAGGATAATTCACTGATTCTGGGCGACCGTTTCACTTCAGGGTGCCACGCCCGGCTCTTTCGCCGGGACGGATCGTATTGGGTTGAGGACGTAGGAAGCAAGAACGGGACTTTGGTGAACAACCACCGAATCTACCGGGCCGTGCGTCTTTCGTCAGGGGACCGCATCACGGTCGGAAGCTGCACTTTTCGGTTCATGGGGTGACGCCGAATGCGCGTGGGGGCGAAGTCTGACCCGGGACGGGTCCGGGCTACCAATGAGGACCGCTACGGTATCCTGCCCAACCTGTTGGCGGTGGCGGACGGCATGGGCGGGATGCAGGCCGGCGAAGTGGCCAGTCAGATGGTGATTGACACCCTGCTCCTGTATCCCTTCACCGGAGCTGCCGGAGAGGAGCTGGTGGCCGCCATCAAAGAGGCCAACCGGAAGATCAACCAGGCGGCCCAGCGGAAGCCCGAGTGGGCAGGGATGGGCACCACCGTGACGGCAGCCCTGCTCAGCCAGGATGAGTGTTGCATCGCACAGGTCGGGGACAGCCGAGCGTACCTCATCCGCGACGGGGCGATTCAACGGTTGACCAATGACCATTCCCTCGTTGGGGAGCTGGTTCGGAACGGGTCCATCTCGGCGGAGGAAGCCATGCTGCATCCCCACCGAAACCTTCTGACCCGAGCCCTAGGCAGCGCCGAGGAGGTGGAGGTCGACCTGACCCGCCTCATCCTGAACCTGGACGACGTCCTGATTCTTTGCACAGATGGTCTGACGGGGCTTCTTACCGACGAGGAGATCCTGGCCGAAACGATGCGCCATGCCGAGCCGCAGGCGGCGGCCGAAGGGTTGGTGGCGCTGGCCAACGCCCGGGGCGGTCCGGATAACATCACCGTCATCGTGGCGCATGTCCTTCCGCCCGTGCTCCAGTTGCCGCCGGAGATGGAGTCCTCGACGAGACTCGAGAACGCCTTGGCCATGGAGAGCGTGGGGCTGCGGTGAACCGGCCGGAAGAGCGCCGCTTCCTGCTGGGCGCCTTCGCCCTGGTGGGCGGAGCGGCGGGGCTCTTGGCGGCGGCCCGCCCGGAGACCTGGCCCCGGCTGTTGCCCTTCCTCCTGCTGTACGCAGCCCTGTTTCTGGCTGCACACTGGGCGCTGGCCCGCCTCCTGCCAGGGTCGGATGAACTGCTCCTGCCGCTGGTGTCCCTGCTGGTAGGGTTGGGGCTGGTCACCCTCTTCCGCCTCCGCCCGGTGACGGCCTGGCGACAACTGCTCTGGACTGCGCTGGGTTTGGCGGCGGCGCTCGGCGGGACACGGGCGGTCCGGACGTATCACCGACTGGCACAGTATCGCTACCTTGCTGGAGTAACGGGGCTTTTGTTGGTCGGCGTAACGTTCCTCTTCGGGCAGACGGCGGGAGGCGCTCGGGCTTGGCTCGCCCTCGGGCCGTTTCACTTCGAGCCGTCGGAGATCGGCAAGGTGCTTCTGGTCCTGTTCCTGGCTGGGTATCTCGATGAGACGAAAGAACTGCTCGCAGTTCCAGGAGCGCCCTCCCCTCGCTGGGGGGTCCGGCTGCCCAATTTCCGCTACCTGGGGCCGGTGACCCTCTTCTGGGCCGTCTCGATGCTCTTGCTGGTGGGGCAGAATGACCTCGGGGCGGCATTGCTCTTTTTTGGAATCTTCCTCTCGCTGCTCTACCTGGCCACTGGGCGGCGAAGCTACGTGGCGGTGGGACTCCTTTTGGCTTCCCTCGGGGGTTTCGCGGCCTACCGGCTGGTTCCCCACGTCCGCTTCCGCTTCGCCTTATGGCTGGATCCCTGGTCTGACTTTCATGGGCGAGGATACCAGATGGCGACTGCCCTTTTCGCCTTGGCGGCCGGAGGGTTATGGGGAACCGGCATCGGGTTGGGACATCCGGAGCTGATTCCGGCGGTAACGACCGACTTTCCCCTCGCTGCCTGGGCTGAAGAGTGGGGGCTCGTCGGGACCACCGCACTGATCCTCGCCTTTATGGCGCTGGTGGCCCGGGGGGCACAGATTGCCGCAGCCGCCCCCGACGATTACGGCCTCCTGCTGGGTGCCGGGCTGACCACGATCCTGGCGGTCCAGGGAGCGACCATTCTCGGCGGGGTGATGCGGGTTATCCCGCTAACCGGGGTCACCATGCCCTTCTTCAGTTATGGCGGGACGGCGGCCGTCACCGACCTGGCCGTCGTGGCGCTCCTCGCCCTGGTCTCGGCGGGAAGGGGGAAGGGCGATGAACCGGCGTGAGGGCCAAGCCCTCTACCACCTCTTCCTGGTTTTTGCGGGATTCTGCCTGGCGGTGAACGGGGTAGCCGCCTATTGGCAAGTGGTACGGAGTTCCGCGCTCCTGGAAGATCCACGTAACCCTCAGCTGCGCCTGAGCGCCGCTTTGCCAAGAGGAGGAATCCTCTCCGCTGACGGCGAAGTGCTGGTCTGGAGCGTGCCCGAGGGTGGAAGGCGCTATCGGCGGGAATACCGAGGGCCGACGGGTCTTGCGGCGGCGGTGGGTTATCTTTCTCCGCGCTACGGGGCGAGCGGGCTGGAGGCAGCCTACGACAGCCACCTCCGCGGGGCAACGGCCGAGAGCTGGGTTGCCCGCCTCCTGGCCGCCGGGCGGAGCGGTTGGAGACGGGTCCCGCCTGATTTGCGGACGACGCTGCGCAGCCGGGTCCAGCGGGCGGCGGAGCGGGCGATGGCGGGGCGCCGCGGGGCGGTGGTCGCCCTCAATCCGCAGACGGGCGAGATACTTGCTCTGGTGAGTCTACCAGGCTTTGATCCGAACCGGGTGGACCAGGAGTGGGCAAGCCTCCGCCGGCGCAGGGACAGCCCGCTGCTCAATCGGGCGCTGGCCGGGCTTTATCCGCCGGGTTCCGTCTTCAAACCGGCCGTGGCCTTGGCGGCGCTCGAAACGGGACAGACCCGGCCTGAGGAAGAGTTTGTCTGCCTAGGCGAGCGGACGGTGCGGGGGCAGACCATCGCTGACCTTGGTGGAGAGGTACACGGCCGGCTCGACTTGACGACCGCGATGGCGGTTTCCTGCAATTACGTCTTCTCCGGGCTGGCGATGCGCCTCTCGCCGGCGGACTTGGCCCGCCGGACCGCGCAGTACGGCCTTTTGGCTCCGGCGCAAGTGGGGCTGCCAGCCAAGGCTGGCCACTTCCCCGACCCGGCTCGACTGGAACAGGAGGAGTTGGCGCAGCTTGGCATCGGACAGGGAGCGCTGCTCTTGACCCCCTTCGCCCTGGCCCGGTACGCGGCCATGCTGGCGAACGGGGGGCGGGTGGTTGAACCGTACCTGGTGCGGGGACTCGGGTATCCCGGCGCCAGGGCGGTGCCGTTGCGCGTACCAGCGGCTGCGAGGTGGCGCCAGGCAGCGGACCCGGCGGCGGTGGCGTTGGTGAACCGCCTGCTCGAACGAGTGGTGACGGCCGGGACAGGGTGGCGAGCCCGAGTGGCGGGGATCCCGGTGGCTGGGAAGACCGGCTCGGCCGAAAACCCCCTGGGCGAACCCCACGCCTGGTTCATTGGCTTCGCCCCGGCGGTGGCGGTGGCGGTCGTGGTGGAAAACGGCGGCTTGGGGGGAACGGTGGCGGCTCCGGTGGCCCGGGAGGTCATTGCCGCAGCAGTGGGACGTTGAGGTGTTGCAGGTGATCGGAAAGTCCCTGAGCAGCAGGTATGAGGTCATAGATAAGGTCGGCGAGGGCGGAATGGCCGTCGTCTTCCGCGGTCTGGACAAGTTGCTCCACCGCGAGGTGGCGATCAAAGTCCTGCGGGAGCAGTATGCCTCCGACGAGCAGTTCGTCGAGCGCTTCCGGCGGGAGGCCCAGGCGGCGGCGAGCCTGTCCCATCCGAGCGTTGTGAACATTTACGACGTGGGTGAGGTGGACGGGGTTTACTTCATTGTGATGGAGTACGTCAACGGCCGCAGCCTCCGTTCGGTGATCGAGGAGGAAGGGCGGCTCTCTCCGGTCAGGGCCGCTCGGTATGCCCTCCAAATCTGCGAAGGCCTTCAGCACGCCCACGAGCGCCACCTGGTCCACCGCGACATCAAACCGCACAACATCTTGCTCACCCCGGACGACCGCGTCAAAGTTACTGACTTTGGCATCGCCAGGGCAGCCTCAAGTTCCACCCTAACCCAGACGGGGATAGTCATAGGATCGGTCCATTACTTCTCCCCGGAACAGGCCAGGGGCGGCCAGATCGGCCCGCAATCGGACCTGTATTCTCTGGGAGTGGTGCTGTTTGAGATGTTGACCGGAGAGGTGCCGTTCACGGGGGATTCTCCCATTGCCGTGGCGTTGAAGCAAATCAACGATCCGCCGCCGCGGGTCAGCGAGCTGCGGCCGGACTGTCCGCCGGCTCTGGTGCGGATCGTGGAGCGGGCGCTGGCCAAAAACCTCACGGAGCGCTATGCGGACGCTAGCCAGATGGCGGCTGACCTTCGCCGGTACCTCTGGACGGCCGGGGCAGGGGGTGAGGGGGAACTGACGCAGGTCTTGCCGGCCGGGGAGTGGCAACGGCCCCGGCGGACGGCCCGGCGCAGCCGGCGGAAGATATCGACCGGAGCCTGGCTGGCGCTGGGGGCAGCGGTGCTGGCTTTAGCGGCTGGGGTCTTCTGGCCTTTCTTCAAGAATTGGCTTTACGTCCCTGAGGTTCGGGTACCGGATGTGACCGGCCGACCGATCGACGAGGCGCGTCGGATTCTGTCCGCCCGGCAACTGGGGCTGGAGATCGCCGGCCGGGCATTTGACCAGCGTATTCCGGCGGATCACGTGATCAGCCAGGATCCCGGGCCGAACCGCTTTGTCAAGGTGAACCGGTCGATCCGGGTTATGGTCAGCCGGGGGCCGGAGTTGGTCACTGTGCCGGACTTGACTGGACAGGATCTGCGCCAGGCCGGTATTACGCTCTCTCAGGCCGGGCTGAAGCTGGGTGAGACCGGCGAGGGTTTCTCAGCGGAGATCGCTCCCGGCTTGATCATGGCCCAGGACCCCCCGCCCTTCAGCCGACTGGAAAAGGGGATGCAGGTCAACGTGACCGTCAGCCGGGGTCCATCAGCCAACGCGGTGGTGGTCCCGAATCTGATCGGGATGACCTACGAGGAGGCGGTAGCCCAGATAACGGCCACCGGACTGCTGGTGGGCCGGGTCATTGAGGAGGTGCGCCCTGCCAACGCCTTCCGCCCGGGAACCGTCCTCGATCAGAACCCGGCGCCGGATACCGCCGCCAGCCCAGGCGACACGGTGGACCTGGTGGTTAGCCGGACGGTCGGGGAAGGGTTGGCGGAGGGGGCCGGTCGCCTCAAGCGGGCGACGGTCAGTCTGGTGGTACCACCGGGCCCCAGCGAGCAGGTGGTCAGCATCGTAGTGATCGACGCTCAGGGGTCGCGGGAGGTCTACCGCCGCAGTCACGCTCCGGGGGACAGCATCGTTCGTGATGTTCAGGGGGTGGGTACCCGCATCCGGATCCGGGTCTACCTGGACGGCGTGCTGCTGAAAGAGGACACGATCGAGTAGGGGGGCTGGTAGCCGGGTTGAGCGAGGGTGTGGTGGTCCGGGCGTACGGCGGCTTCTATTTCGTTCTGCCGTCGTCGCTCACCGGCGAGCCTATTCCCTGCAGGGTGCGTGGCCGGTTGAAGCGGGTGGCCGGGCGGATTCTGGTCGGTGAACGGGTGGAATTCGAGGCCCCGCCGGCTCCGGGAGCGGAAGGCGTTATCGAGGCGGTGCGACCGCGGCGGGTGGCGTTGGTTCGGCCGCCCGTGGCCAACGTGGATCAGTTGGTGGCGGTGATCTCTGCTGCCTCTCCGCCGCCGGACCTGCTGCAGTTGGACAGGTTGCTCTGCCTGGCTGGCCGCGTGGCGGTGGAGGCCGCGGTCTGTCTCAACAAGGCGGACCTCGCCGAACCAGGGGAGGCGGAAGAAATCCTCCGCCCCTATCGGGAGGCCGGGTACCCCATCGTGGCCGTCTCGGCCAAGACCGGGGCGAACCTGGACGGTTTGCGGGCTTTGCTTCGGGAAAAGGTTTCGGTTTTTGCCGGGCGTTCCGGGGTGGGGAAGACCGCCCTGGCGAACAGGTTGGTCCCCGGCCGGCAGGCTAAGACCGGAGAGGTCAGCGCGAAGCTTCGCCAGGGGCGTCATACCACCCGACACGTGGAACTCCTGGTCCTTGCGGGTGGCGGCCTGCTTGCTGATACGCCCGGCTTCTCCGTCCTCGAAGACGAGGCGCTGGTCGCGCCGGGCGATGTGGCGGAGCTGTACCCCGAGTACGCCCGACTGAGCGGGCAGTGCCGGTTCAGAAGATGCCTCCATGATCAGGAGCCACGGTGCGCGGTCAAAGAGGCGGTCAGGAGGGGATCACTCTCTGCCGACCGGTACCACCGCTACCTGGTCCTCTTGCGCGAGGCCCGGGAACGCCGGCCGTGGTAGCCGGAAGTGCCAAGGGGTGTGAGAACGTGACCAGACCGTTTCCCTGGATTGCCCCGTCCATCCTGTCGGCGGACTTTGCCCGGCTGGCTGACGAGGTGAGGAGCCTCGCCGGGGCGGACTTGGTCCATGTGGACGTGATGGACGGGCACTTCGTGCCGAATCTGACCGTCGGCCCGGGGGTGGTGGCCAGCCTTCGCCGGGCAACGAACCTGCCGCTCGATGTCCACTTGATGATCGAGCACCCCGACCGGTATCTCGAAGCCTTTGCTGAAGCCGGAGCCGACTACCTGACGATTCATGTCGAGACCTGCCCCCACCTTCACCGGACGCTCGAACGAATCCGGGCGCTGGGCGTCAAGGCGGGAGTGGCGCTTAACCCGGCCACTCCCCTGGATACCGTGCAGTACGTCTGGGACATGGTTGACCTGGTCCTCGTGATGACGGTCAACCCGGGCTTTGGCGGCCAGCGGCTGATCGAGGCCACCCTACCAAAGGTCCGGCAGGCTCGTCGTATGGCCGGGCGCCTCTCGCGACCCCCGTTGATCGAGGTTGACGGAGGGATCAGCTCGGCCAACGCTGAGCGGCTAATCCAGGCAGGGGCGCAGATTCTGGTGGCAGGATCAGCCGTGTTTGGGGCGGCGGACCGGGGGGCGGCGCTGGGGGCTCTCCGGGGAGCCGGAACCGGCCAAGCAAAGAGTCGTAGGTGAAGGTACGGCGGCGCTCGTGGAGTCCGTCGCACAGCAGGACGGAGATGGTCAGGGCCGGAACGTAAAGGAGGGCGACGGCCAGCGGCCGGATCAGGACCCGGGGGCGGAAGCGGTCCCTTTGCTCGTGGAGACGGTGCTGCCGGACGGTTTCCAGTTGAGCGAGAGTGTCCGGCTGACCGCGGTTCTCCTGGGCCAGTTCGTCGAAGTAGGACATCAGCCGCTCCACCTCCTCCTGGTAGTGGCGGAGGGCGGTCTCCGCCCAGGAGGCATCTTCCTCCCGAATCCGGCGTACCACCGAGGTCACCAGGGCTTCGTAACCCCGTCGGTAGGTCAAGCGCCGGCGGGCTTCGGGACCTGGCGGGGCCCCGCCTTCTTGGGGCAGGAATGGCCGGAGGTCATCGCAGACAGTGCCAGTGACGAGGTTGACCCCCGGAACGTGGAGGGTCTCCTGCCGCTCCACCCCAATGCGAGCGGCCAAGAAGGGGATCACCAGATGGGGCTCCCAAATCTGCTGCTGGCCGAGGAGATACCTGCTACCCATAGGCGAGTCCTGAAGTCCCGCGGCGACGCAGCGGTGGAAGAGTTCCTCACTCGTTCCTCGCGGCAAGGGGGGGAGATAAGCGCGGGCGAGTTGAACCTGCCGGCGGATCCAGGCCAAGAAGCGTTCGAGACGGAATGAGCCTGGCGCCACCAAGTCAGCTTCGGGATGGGCGGCGGCTACCTCCGGATCGAAGACCAGACGGAGGGTGCCGGCCGGAGCCCAGTGCCCTTGAAGGGAGGTCATCGCCTCCTGGGAGAGGTTGGCCTGGAGAACCTCGCCGCACCAGGCATACGGGACCCCTGCCGCGCTGAGCAAGGACTCAACCAACCGCCGGACCCGAGCGTGACCGCTCCCATCGGTCACAGGACATCCCACCACGCACGAGAGGTCGCTCTCCGGACCGCCACCCGCTCTGCCAGCTCCCGCTCGAGACTCGCCAGGCGGTTTTCTTCCTCCGCTTCGTCCCTCGCCAGCACCGCTTCGGTTAGCCGCCGCTGGAAGCCCCCCTCGGCCAGTTCGTCGCCGAGGAGATCTGCCAGATCACCAATGACTTCCGTAAAGAGGCTGAGCTTTTCGAAGAGGAGTCGGACCAGGCGTTCCTCAATCGTCCCCTGCGTGCACAGGTTATAGATGTGAACGTCCTCCGTCTGCCCGAGCCGGTGGACCCGGCCGATCCGCTGCTCGATCCGCATGGGGTTCCAGGGCAGATCGAAATTGACCAGGTGATGGCAGAACTGGAAGTTCAGCCCCTCACCACCCGATTCAGTGCTGATCAGGACGTCGGCCGAGCGCTGGAAGAGTTGGCGGGTGTAGTCCTTCCGGCTGGTGGACATGTGGCCGTCGAAGCCCAGGACCAGCCGACCCATGGCGGAGACCCGCTGGGCGAGATAAGCGGCCGTCCCGCGGTACTCAGTGAAGATGATCACCTTCTCGGGAATCCGGGAAAGCAGCTTTTCCACGGCATCGCCCTTCGCGTTGGAGGGAACTGCCAGGGCCAAGTGGAGCAACTCGTTCAGGTCCTGCGCCATCGCCGGGTCGGGGGCGGAGCGGCGCATCCGGTCCAGGGTCAGGATGACGGCAAACGAGCTGGAACAGGCTTCCCGCTGGAGAGTGACCAGGGGGAGCAAATTGAGCGGGGGACGTCCCTCGGCTCGCTCGCGGTTTCCGGCCGCCCGGAGGCGAGCCGTGATGGCCCGGTAAAGGTCCGCCTCGGGTGGAGTGAGCTGGACGGGGACGGAGTGGATGATCCGCTTGGTGAAGCGAACCGTCTCTTCGCCCCGCCGGTTCCGCACCATGACCTGCTGGAGCAGCGAGCGGAGTCCCTCGGCGTTCTTGGGCTGGCGGGGACCGGCGGCGTAGCGGCGGCGAAATTCTCGATACGTCCCGAGCTGCCCCGGTCGGAGCAGGGTTATCAGGTTGTAGAGCTCGCGGAGGTCGTTTTGCACCGGGGTGGCAGTCAGCATAAGGAGGTACTTCGAGCGAAGGGCGCTGACCAACTGCCAGTTTTGGCTGCGGTTGTTTTTCAGTTTGTGCGCCTCGTCCACGATGACGAGGTCCCAGGGGCGGCTGAGGACCAGCGGCCGGTGGCTGGGGGACTTCGCCAGGTCGAGGGAGGCGATGACGAGGTCGCAGTTCTCCCAGTCCCAGTCGCAGCGGGCGATGGTGGCGGGCAGGTCGAATTTCTCCCGCAGCTCCCCCAGCCACTGGCGGCAAAGGGTGGCCGGCGCGAGGACGAGTATTCGCTTGACGAGTCGTCGGAGCAGGTATTCCTTGGCGATGATCCCGGCCTCGATGGTCTTGCCGAGGCCGACTTCGTCGGCGAGGATGGCTCGGCCGCAGAGTTCGTTGATGACCCGGCGGGCCGTGTTCAACTGGTGCGGATATGGGACGACGCCCACTTCCTTCCAGCAGTCGGCCAGGTGAGCGGGGACGAGGAGGTCGCCGGGGGAGGAGAGGAGGGCCAACTCGGCCGCCTCGATCGCCAGGTTGAACCAGGCCCAGGAGCCGAAGGCGCGCTTGCGGAGCAGCCGTATCACTTCGGCGAGGCCAGGACGATACACCAGAATCGGGAAGAGGCCGGGCACCGAGGCCGGCCGACTTTCCGTCTGGCCGTCCCACGGAGCGTAGGCCTCCGGGCCGTCCGCAGAGAACGGGGTCGGCCGGATGGCGGCGGACCCGCGCAACAGCGGTTCGGTAATCACAATTTCCAGGAGCCTGCACCTCCGGACGGTATCTTTTCCGGTGGTTAGCTCGCTTATCAGGTCGTTCTGCCGACGCGTATCAGGTATCACGTATACATCAGCCGAGCCAGGTCCGATACGCAGGAATACCTGGGAGGTCGAAGAATGAAAGCTGATAACCCATTGACAGGTCGCGGATGTGACGAGGTGGCTGCAGTGGAGAGAGGCCGGGGGGAGGCGTATTCGGCGGTCCTCTTCGACCTGGACGGGACGCTACTGAACACCGTCGAGTTGATCGTCCGGTCCTACCAGCACACCTTCCGGCAGTGCCTGGGGTGTGAAGTGGAAGAAGAAAAGATCGTGCGGAACATCGGGTTGACCCTCCCCGAGCATCTCGGGCTTTATCAGCCGGACCCGGCCAGGATCGAGGAGATGGTGGCAGTCTACCGGGCCTTCAACCAAGACCACCATGACCAATTGACGAAGCTCTTCCCGGGAGTTCGGGAGACCCTGTCAGCGCTCGCTGGAGCCGGGATAAAGCTCGCCGTGGTCTCCTCGAAGGGGCGCCGGGGAGTCGAGCAGGGGCTTGCTCTCTTTGGCCTGACGCACTACTTCCAAGCGGTAGTGGCGCTGGAAGACACAACCCGGCACAAGCCTGACCCCGCCCCCGTGACGCTGGCGGTGGAGCGGTTGCGGATTCAGCCTCACCAGGCCCTGATGGTCGGAGATAGCCTGGCCGACCTCGAGGCGGGGAGACGGGCGGGAACCGGGACCGCGGCCGTGGGCTGGAGCACTTGCCCCCGGGAGGAACTCCTGGCAGGGCGGCCAGACCACCTGCTTGTCCGGATGGGGGACCTCCTTGCGCTCTGCGCGGTGCAATGGCAAGAGCGGCCCTTTTCGTAAGGCAGGAAAGTATGGTAGGGTGGCGAAAAAAGGGCGACATCAGGACGTGAGAATATTTGCAGAAGTCTGAAGATGGGTTGGTAATCGTCTACACCGGGCCGGGGAAGGGGAAGACCACGGCCGCCCTTGGCCTGGTCCTACGTTCCGTCGGCCACGGACGACGGGTCTGCCTCGTGCAGTTCTTGAAGGGCCAGGCTACGGGGGAGGTCATGGCAGCGCCGTTCCTTCCCGGGTTTGAGGTGATTCAAACCGGCCGGCCCGAATTCGTCGACCTGCGGGCTCCGTCCGAGGAAGACCGGGCGGCTGCGCGCGAGGGGCTCCGGCGGGCCGCTGAGGCCCTCCGGAACGGGGAGTACCGCCTCGTGATCCTGGACGAGGTGAACGTGGCGGCAGCCGCCGGCCTGGTCGGGGTGGAGGAGATTCTGCGGCTGCTGAGAGAGCGCGCCCCCGGGGTCGACGTGGTCCTCACCGGCAGGGGTGCGCCGGCGGAGTTCATCGAGGCCGCCGACCTCGCAACGGAGATGCGTGAGATCAAGCATCCTTACCGGAGCGGAGCACCCGCCCGCGCCGGAATCGAGTACTGAGGTGAGGCGACCGCTGGGCCTGAAAGGGGGTGAGGAAGCTTCCAACCGAGCGAGTATGGCCTGCGTCGCCTGACCGAGAGTTGACTTGAACGGACTTGGGCCGGATCCACCGAGAGTAGATGAGGAGGGAAGCTGCGTGGTAAGGCGCGAAGGTGTCGTTTTGCTGGTGGCGGCAGCGCTGGTGGTGGCCGCTGCCGGAACAGCCCTGGCGGCCAAGGAGATCCGAATCGGCGTCTCGGCGCCGATCACCGGGGATATCGCCGCCCTTGGGCAGTCGACCAAGAATGCCGCTCTCATGGCCGAGCAGGAGATCAACGCCAAGGGCGGCCTCAAGGTCGGCAAGGAGAAGTATAAGGTAAGGTTCATCATCGAGGACGATGAGAACAAGCCGGAGTCCACTGCGACCGTCTTCCAGAAGCTCATCAACCAGGATCAGGTCGTGGTGATCATCGGCTCACAGTCGTCCAAGTGTTCCAACGCCGGGGCCCCCATCGCGGAGGCCGCGGGTGTGCCGCAGATTTCGCCCTGGTCCACCAACCCGAACGTGACGAAGGGAAAGCAGTTCGTCTTTCGGGCTTGCTTCATCGACCCGTTCCAGGGTAAGGTGGTCGCCATGTTCGCCAAGAATCGGCTGAAGGCCAAGACGGCGGCCGTCCTCTATGACGTGGCCAGCGACTATAACAAGGGCATTGCCGAGGTCTTCAAGGCGGAGTTTGCCAAGGGCGGCGGCAAGGTGGTGGCCTTCGAGACCTACACAACCGGCGACAAGGACTTCTCGGCCCAGCTCACCAAGATCAAGGCAGCCAACCCGGATGTCCTCTTCCTGCCCAACTACTTCAACGAGGTTCCCCTCCAGGCCCAGCAGGCGCACAAGCTTGGCCTGAAGGCGAAGCTGCTGGGCTCTGACTCCTGGGACAATGAGACGGACCTACTGAAGGTCAGTCCGGCCGACCTGGAGGGGGCGTACTTCTCCAACCACTACTCGGCCGACGTGAAGAACCCGGTTTCCGATCGGTTTGTCAAGGCCTATGAGGCGAAGTTCAAGATGAAGCCGGATGCGGCGGCGGCTCTGACCTACGATGCGGCGCAGATTGTCTTCAAGGCGATTGAGAAAGCTGGGAAGATCGACCGGAAGGCGATCCGCGACGCCCTGGCGAAGATCACTGGGTTCAAGGGCGTGACGGGGACCATCTCCTTCGGTGGCAGCCCGGACCCGGTGAAGTCCGCAGTGATGATCAGGATCGGCGGCGGGAAATTCGTCTACGACTCGACGGTCAATCCTTAACTCGACTGAGGTGACGGGGGAGGGGCCATCTGGCCCCTCTCCGACCTTGCCTAACCGGCCAAAGGAGAAGAGCCAGTGTATACCGTCATCGTCCAGCAGGCGCTCAACGCTCTGCAGCTAGGGGCGATCTACGCCTTGATCGCCCTGGGGTATAGCATGGTCTACGGGATCATCCGCCTCATTAACTTCGCTCATGGTGACATCTTCATGGTTGGGGCCTACATCGGCCTCGGGGTGGCGCTCTTCCTTAAACCGCCGTTTCTGGTGACGGTCCTCGTCACCATGGGGCTTACCGCTTTGCTCGGCGTGACCATCGAGCGCGTCGCCTACCGGCGCCTCCGTTACGCCCAGCGCATGTCTGCGGTGATCACGGCGCTGGGCGTCGGCATCTTCCTCGAAAACTTTGTTCGGGCGGCGATCAGTGCCAATCCGCAGGCCTTTCCCACGCTTATTGCCCCGCGGACGATCACCGTATCGGGGGTTTCTACCACTAACGTCCAATTGATGGTCATCGGCGTGTCGGTTGCCCTGATGCTCCTCCTGCGGTATATCATCCGCCAAACCCTCCTGGGCAAGGCAATGCGGGCGGTTTCCGACAACAAGGAGGTCATTCCCCTGATGGGGATCAACCTGAACTTGATCGTCTCAGCCACTTTTGCCATTGGCTCCGCCCTGGCGGCGGCCGGCGGCATCTTTTACGGACAGGCCTATCCGATGATCGACCCCTACATGGGGATCGTGATCGGGTGGAAGGCCTTCATCTCGGCTGTCATGGGCGGCATCGGCCAGGTGGACGGGGCCATGCTCGGGGGGTTCATCCTGGGAACGGTCGAGGTCATCGGGGCCATGTTCAAGTCGACCCTCCGCGACGGGATCGCCTTTGCCATCCTGATCTTGGTGCTCCTCGTCAAACCTACCGGCCTGTTGGGCCGGCCGGCGACGAAGAAAGTGTAGGTGAGGCGGAAGATGGAGACGATGACGCGGCCCGCTTGGGAGCCCATCATGCGTGACCGACTCCGCCTCGGATGGCGGGGGTACGCCGCAGCCGGGGTCTATGCGGCGCTGGTCGTTCTGGTGACGCTGGCGGCGAAGTACCAGTGGACCATCGGATCGGTGGAGCTGGGCAACGCGTACTACCTCCACAACCTGACTCTGATTGGCATTAACGTGATCCTGGTCGCCAGCCTCAACTTGGTCAACGGATGGTTGGGCGAATTCGCCATCGGCCACGCCGGCTTCCTGGCGGTGGGCGCCTATGCCTCGTCGGTCGTGACACTGCTTCTGCACCAGCCTTTCTGGGTCGCTCTGGCGGTGGGTGCCCTGGCGGCGGCGGTGGCTGGGTGCCTGATCGGCCTCCCGGCCTTCAAGACCTTCGGCGACTACCTTGCCATCATCACACTGGGGTTCAACATGATCATCGTGAACATCATCCAGAACCTCGACATCGTGGGCGGGCCTCGGGGCTGGGGTGGCCAACCGAAGATGACGACGTTTTGGCTGGTGGCCACGATGGCCGGCCTTACCCTGATCGTCCTGCGCAACCTGGTCTACTCCAACTATGGCCGGGTCTGGCTGGCGATCCGGGAGAACGAAATCGCCGCGGAGATGATGGGCGTCAACGTCCTGCGCTACAAGATGAGCGCCTTCGTGGTGTCGGCGCTCTTTGCCGGGCTGGCCGGGGGCGTGTGGGCCCACTACCAGCAGTACATCCATCCCTCGAGCTTCACCTACCTGCGCACCACGGACCTCCTGGTCATGCTCTACCTGGGCGGCATGGCCAGCCTATCTGGTTCGGTCCTGGGCGTGACCATCATGACCGTCCTGCTGGAGGTTCTGCGGGGGGTCCTCAGCCAATTCAACCTGGTCGAGTGGCGGATGGTGATCAGTCCCCTGGTGCTGATCGTGATCATGCTGACCAGGCCGCAGGGGTTGATGGGCAACCGGGAATTCGGCTTCGTGCCGCGGCGGGAGGAGGTGGTCCGGCGTGAACCTGCTCGAGGTTAGAAACTTGTCCAAGCGGTTCGGCGGTCTCCTCGCCGTGTCCAACTTCAATTTGGAGTTGCCGGAGGGAGCTCTCTACGGCCTCATCGGACCGAACGGGGCGGGGAAGACGACCGTCTTCAACCTGATCACCGGGGTTTACCCGCCGACCACCGGGAGTGTCAAACTGGGCGGACAGGAGTTGGTCGGCCTTCCGGCTTATCGGATCACGCAGGCAGGGATCGCCCGGACCTTCCAGAACATCCGTCTCTTTGGCGGGATGTCAGTCTTGGACAACATCAAGGTCGCTTTCAACTACCGAACGGGCTATGGTCTCTGCGGCGCGATCCTCCACGGACTCGGCTTCAACGCCCGGGAGCAGGAGATTACCGACCGGGCGTATGAGCTGCTTACGCTGTTCCACCTGGAGGGTAGGTACGATCAGCCGGCCAGCAGCCTGCCCTACGGGGAGCAGCGGCGGCTCGAAATTGCCCGGGCTCTAGCCACCAAGCCGCGCCTGCTGCTGTTGGACGAACCGGCGGCAGGGATGAACCCGCGAGAGGTCGAGGAGCTGGTTGACCTGACCCGGTGGGTGAAGGAGCGGTTCGACCTGACCATCTTGCTCATCGAGCACCAGATGCGCCTGGTCCTGAACCTCTGCGAGCGCATCCAGGTGATGGACTTCGGGGAGACGATCGCGGCTGGCACGCCGGGAGAAGTTGTCAACGACCGGCGGGTCATCGAGGCGTACCTCGGAGAGGAGGAAGGCGCATGAAGCTCCTCGAATTCCTCGACGTAGAGGTGGCCTACGGAGCGATCGTAGCCCTGCAGGGGGTCTCTTTCCACGTGGAGGAGGGGGAGATCGTCACCCTGCTCGGGGCGAACGGGGCCGGGAAGTCAACCACGCTGCGGACCATTTCGGGGCTTCTGCCGCTGCGGCGAGGGGAGGTCCGGATGCGCGGGGTCGACCTGCGGAAAATGCCGGCCCACCAGATTGTGGCCCACGGTATCGCCCACGTTCCGGAGGGGCGGGGAATCTTCGCCACCCTGACGGTCCAGGAGAACCTGGAGCTGGCGACCTGGACCCGGAAGGACAAGGCCCAGGTGGCGGCGGACTTCCGGTACGTGTACGAGCTTTTCCCGCGCCTGGCCGAGCGGCGGCGACAATTGGGCGGAACTCTCTCTGGCGGGGAACAGCAGATGCTGGCCGTGGCCCGGGCGCTGATGACGCGGGGCCGGCTGATGCTCCTCGACGAGCCGTCCATGGGCCTTTCTCCGCTCCTGGTGAAAGAGATCTTCCGGACCATTCGGGAGATAAACGCCCGAGGGACTACCATCCTGCTGGTCGAGCAGAACGCGCACATGGCCCTGAAGGTTGCTGACCGGGGGTATGTCCTGGAGACCGGGCGGGTGGTGCTGTCAGGGTCGGCTGCCGAGCTGGCGGCGGATGCGCGGGTCAAGGAGGCTTATCTTGGCGGATAGGAAGCAGGCAGACGGGAAAGACATCAGGGTGGCCGTAGCCAGCCTCGGCTGCGCCAAAAACCTCGTTGACACCGAGCTCATCTTGGGCAGGCTGGGCGAAGCGGGATACGTCCTTACCGACCAGGCCGGCGAGGCCGATGTGGTGATCGTCAACACCTGTGGATTCATCCAGGCGGCCAAGGAGGAAAGCCTGGAAACGGTCTTCTCCTTGGCGCAGGAGAAGGGGCACGGCCGCTGCCGTGCCCTCATCCTTGCGGGGTGTTTGGCCCAGCGGTACGGAGAGACCTTGCTCCGGGAGCTGCCGGAAGTGGACGCCGTGGTGGGGACCGGAGAGTATGCCCACTGGCCGGAGATCATCGCGCGGGTGTTGGCCGGGGAGCGGGTTCTGGCCTGCGGACCGGCCGGATATCTCCCTGAAGAGGGGTCGCGTTTGGTCACCACCGGCCCGGCCTCCGCCTACCTTAAGATCGCCGAGGGGTGCAGTCACGGCTGCGCCTTTTGCGCCATCCCCCTGATGCGGGGGGCCTACCGGAGCCGTTCCTTGGAAAGCGTGGTCCGGGAAGCCGAGGCGCTGGTGGCAAGGGGGATCCGGGAACTGACGCTGATCGCTCAGGACACCACTGCCTACGGCCGGGACCGCTACGGGACTCACAAGCTCCCCGAACTCCTCCGGCGGATCGCCCGGCTCGACGGTTTGGTTTGGCTGCGCTTCATGTATGGCCATCCGGCCCACGTCACGGAGGACCTATTAGCAACGATGGCGGAGGAACCCAAGATTGTGAAGTACCTTGACCTGCCCCTGCAACACGCTGATGCTGGGGTGCTGCGGCGGATGCGCCGGGGCGGCAGCGCAGAAGCTTATCTGGCGCTGCTCGAGCGGGCTAGAGCGGCTGTTCCTGACCTGGTCCTGCGGAGCACCTTCATCGTCGGCTTTCCGGGCGAGACCGAGGAAGCCTTTGAGACGCTCTTGGCCTTCCTGCGCCAGGCACGCCTCGATCACGTCGGGTTCTTCCCTTATTCCGCGGAGGAGGGGACGTCCGCCGCGCGGCTGCGCGGGCGAGTTCCGGCGGAGGTGACGAGCGACCGGCTGCGCCGGGCTGTCCGGGTGCAGCAGCGGATCTCAGCCGAACGGCAGCGGGCTCGCCGAGGCAGGCGGGAGCTCGTCCTGGTGGAACAGGTCGGGCGCCACACCGTACAGGGGCGGACGGCCAGGGAGGCGCCGGAGGTAGACGGCCGGGTGGTGCTGCGCGGGGAAGCCCCGGTCGGGAGCTTCGCCTGGGCCCGGATCGAACGGACGACGGCCTATGATGCCTTCGGCCAGCTTGAGGAGGTTCTCCCGTGACGGTTGCCACCCTGCTCACTCTGATCCGCATCTTTCTGGTGCCGCTGTTCATGACGGTGATCCTCCTTAACGTGCCCTACGGCGGGTACGTTGGGGCGCTCGTTTTCACCCTGGCGGCGGCCACCGACGGCCTCGACGGGTATCTCGCGCGCCGGCGGAACGAGGTGACCCGACTCGGTATCCTGCTCGATCCCCTGGCCGACAAACTCCTGATCTCGGCCGCCTTGGTCTCTTTGGTCCAACTTAGGCTGGCTGGGGCGGGGGTGGCGGTTCTGATCATTGGACGGGAGTTTGCCGTCACCGGCCTGCGCTTGGTCGCAGCCGCCGAGGGAGTCGTTATTCCGGCGAGCGGGTGGGGAAAGGCCAAGACTCTGGCCCAGATCGTCGCCGTGGTTGCCACGCTCATCCGCTTCCCGTTGGCCCGGGAGTTGATGTGGCTGGCTGCTGGCATCACGGTCCTCTCCGGGGTGGCGTACTTTGCCGCCGCGCCGCTCGAACTCATCCTGGGGCGATTGCCAGTGACGGTGCGGACCAGCCGAGGCAGCGGGAGCAAGGCGAACCAGGTGCGGTAAGCGGACAGGGTCCCCGCCTACTCAAAGTGCACAGCCAGTCCGGGAGGCTGCCTGAAGACGGGATCAGGCAGCCTCTTTGACGTCTCGTTGCGTTTGGATGGGGCGGCCGGCGCAGGTTCGACGCTGCGGGCCGGGTGGCAGAGGGGAACTAGGTATGCTATAATGACTTTACGTAAACGCCATTATGTAAACCAACGGAATGAGCGGAGTGAGGCGAGTGAGGCTCAGAGGTATGAAGCTCGAGGCGATTCTGGCGGCTTTCGCCGCCGTGGCGCTGGCCGTCTTTGGAGCGGAATGGCTGGTCGGCCGGTACGGGGTCCAACGGCCACTGATAAGGGCCGCTTCCGAAGTGGAGGGGGTCCGACGGGTGACGCTGGTTGAAGAAGGCAGCCGGGTTGACCTCGTAGTCACCATGGGGCCGTCAAGGGACTTCCACTCCTCCTACCGGAAGCTGTCCGACCTGCTCAGTCGGGCTTATGGGCGAAGCGCCGGCCGGGTTGTGGTACGGGACAACCGGACCGAGCGGCTTTCCAAAGCTCTCTACGAGTTGAATTTCGCTCTGCAGGAGGGGCTCGCCACCGGCCGGTTCGGCGAGATGAGGGCAGCCGTGGAGACGCAGGCCCGCGCCCTCCAGTTGCCCTTGCCCTACCTATGGGTCGAGGACAGCCGGATTTACCTGGGTCTGCGCGACAAGGGCGCGGTGCTTTACGAGGTCATCGAGCGGACTCCGGCTGTGCCCGGGGAGCGCGGCGGAGAGGGAGGTGGGATGGTTGGATAGGCGGAGATGGCCGTGGAAGGAGAGTTTGCTCGGAGGCGGTCTGGCGCTCTTGGTCTTCTTGGTGAGCCGGGGCGTGGACGTCACAGCGCTGGTCATCTTGGGCGCGGCGTTCTTCCTTCTGCGCCTGATGGCGGGGGACGGCAAGGGTTTGCCCGGCCTCTCGGCTTCCCGCCAGTTCGGGGTGGTGGCGGCGCCCGGTCAGGCGGCCCTCTCTTCTGTCCATTTCGACGACGTCGGCGGCCAAGAGGTGGCCAAGCGGGAGTTCGTGGAGGCGCTGGACTTTATCCGGGAAGCGGACCGGGTCAGCCAGATGGGTATCCGCCCACTGAAGGGCATTCTGCTTGCTGGCCCCCCAGGGACCGGCAAGACGCTCCTGGCCAAGGCGGCGGCCAATTACACCGACTCGGTCTTTGTCGCCGCCTCAGGCTCCGAGTTCGTTGAGATGTACGCCGGCGTGGGGGCCCAGCGGGTGCGGCAGCTCTTCCAGAAGGCCCGCCACCTTGCCCAGCAATCCGGGAAGAGGAACGCCATCGTCTTCATCGACGAAATCGACGTTCTGGGCGGGCGACGCGGCCAGCCGGCCAGCCACCACGAGTACGACCAGACGTTGAACCAGCTCTTGGTCGAGATGGACGGAGTTTCGTCCGGGGACACCGTGCGCGTCCTTCTGGTGGCAGCGACCAATCGGCTTGACATTCTGGATCCGGCGCTGCTTCGGCCGGGGCGTTTCGACCGGGTGGTGAAGGTGGACCTGCCGGACCGGGAAGGGCGGCTGCACATCCTCAAACTCCACGCCCGGGGGAAGCCCCTCGCAGCGGACACGGATCTGGACGCAGTGGCCCGGGAGACCTTCGGGTTTTCCGGAGCCCATCTCGAAAGCGCCCTGAATGAGGCGGCCATCCTGGCCTGGCGGGCGGGCCGGAGGGAGATTGCCCAGGCTGACCTTCACGAAGCGGTCGAGAAGGTGATGATGGGCGAGAAGCTGGACCGGCGCCCGGGGGCCCGGGAGCGGGAGCGCATCGCCTACCACGAGACCGGCCACGCCACGGTGAGCGAGGTACTCCAGCCGGGATCGGTCTCGGCCGTGACCATCACCTCGCGGGGGCAGGCCCTGGGATACATGCGTCAGGCACCCCGCAACGAGCAGTACCTTTACACGCGGGAGGAGCTGTTGGACCAGATCGCCGTCTGCGTGGCCGGGGCCGCGGCTGAGGAGGCCTTTTTCGGCGGGCGCTCCACGGGATCCACGAGCGACTTCCAGCAAGCTATCAAGCTCGCCAAACAGGTTGTGTTGGGTGGGATGTCCGATTTGGGCGTGGTGGACGAGGAGTCGCTCCCCGCGCGGCTGCTCCACGAGACGCAGCGGTCTCTCATCGAGGAGCAGGTCGAGCGGGCCCGTCGGATCATCGGGGCGCATCGAGAGGGGATCGAGCGTATCGTGGCCCATTTGGTCGAGCACGAGCGCATCGACGGCGAGACCTTTCGGAGCGGTCTGGCCGGCGTCCCGTCGGCCGCCTGACGGCACGCCAAGCCGATCGGGCGCGTCAAATAGAAGGGAACGGGGCAGCCGGGCTGAAGGTAGACAGCGGGTGGGTGAGTGAGCGATGAGCGCAGAGATCATTACCACTGGAACAGAACTGCTGCTCGGCGAGATTGTCGACACCAACGCCGCTTGGCTCTCCCAGCGTCTGGCAGAAATGGGGATAGACCTGTACCGGCGGACTACGGTGGGCGACAACCCCGCCCGGTTGGCGGCTGCCATCCGGCGGGCGCTGGACGAGAACGACCTGGTCCTGCTGAGCGGAGGTCTGGGACCGACGGCCGATGACTGCACGGCTGCGGCGCTGGCCAGCGCCTTGGGAGTCTCACTGCTGGAACACGGCGAGGCCCGACGGCAGGTGGAGGAGTGGGTGGCCTGCCGGGGACGTGGTCTTCAAGAGCGGGACCTGAAACAAGCCCTTCTGCCGGAGGGAGCTAGCCCGCTGGTCAACCGGCGGGGGTCGGCCCCAGGGATCTTCTGGCAAGGGGAATGGACCGGCCGGAAGGTTACCGTGGTCGCTCTACCGGGCGTGCCGGGCGAGCTTCAGGAGATGTTCACCAGCGAGGTCCGACCGCACCTGACGCGTCTGGCCAGCGGGGTCATTCGGTCTCACGTCCTTCACGTCGTGGGAATCGGCGAGCCGGAACTGGATCGGCGCCTCGGTGGGCTTTGGCAAAGCCAGAACCCGACGGTTGGGGTCTGCGCCCGCGGTGGTCAACTGGATGTGCGCCTGACTGCCAAAGCGCCCACCGCTGCCGAGGCCGAGAGCCTGCTTCGGGAGTTCGGGAAGCGGGTCAGGGCGGTCCTCGGGCCGGTGGTCTTTGGCTCCGACGGGGTGACCCTGGCGGTCGCGGTTGGGGCTCAGCTTCGCCGGGCCGGCTGGCGCCTGGCGGTGGCTGAGTCCTGCACCGGGGGGTTGATAGGCGACTGGCTGACCGACGTGCCCGGCAGTTCCGATTATCTGGACCGGGTCTTGGTCGTCTACGCCAACCAAGCCAAGGTTGATCTCCTGGGGGTCCCGCCGGAGGTTTTGACGGCGCATGGCGCGGTGAGCCCAGAGACGGCTCGACTGATGGCGGAAGGGGTCCGCCGGCGAGGTACCGAGGTGGGCCTTGCTGTAACAGGGATCGCTGGGCCGGGCGGGGGAACGCCGACCAAGCCGGTAGGACTGGTATACGTCGCCGTCGCCGATCCCCAGGGTACGGTGGTCCGCGAGTTGCGGCTGGGGACAGAGCGCCGCAGCAACAAGGAGCGGTCGGCCACGGCGGCTCTGGCGTTGCTTTGGGAGCGGTTGGGCGGAGGCGAGGTCAGCCTCGCTGGGGACCAGCCCGAGGAGGAGTGACGGGTGAGGGTGCTCACCGGTTCCCGGGTAGGCACAAGCCGGCTGAGGGCAAGACCGGCCAGAACGTACCTTCAGGTGGCCTTGCCCGTATTGCTGGGCATCGCCCTCGCCTTCGCCGCGGTCGAGTACGCCAAGCCCGTCACCCGACACGTTGGGCCGTTCCAGGTGGAGATGGAAGCCCGGCTGGCCTCCCGGGGCGAGACCACCATGGCCTTCCCGCCGTTCGGTGAGGTTTCGGCGGCCACGCATCCCCGCGTGCCGCTCGCGGTCCGCTTCGTCCTGACCGGGGTAGATCTGACTACCCTGCGCAATTGGGTTGAGGAGACGTCGTCGGCCCACGAGGCCTGGATCATAGCCCGGGAGGCGCTACGCCCCCTGGCCGGGGCCTTCCTGCTCCGGACGATGCTGGTGGCGGCGGTTCTCGGCGGGAGTGGCGCATACCTTGTCAGCAAAGGGTGGCGCGCCACCGCTGCCGGGGCGATGACGGCCGTTCTGACGGTGGCAGCTCTGGCGCTTGGCGTGGTAGCCAACTTCGACCGGGAGGCGTTCCGCCGGCCGCGCTATCAGGGCGCCCTGGAGGCAGCGCCTTGGGCGGTCGGCCTGCTTGAGAAGAACTGGGAGCGGATGGACGAGTTGGGGAACCACCTGGAGGCCTTGGCCGAGAACCTCTCCACCCTCTCCGATCAGCTAGGCGGCTTTGCCACGGTGGCCCAGCCGCCCAGCGATCTGCGCCTGCTGCATGTGTCCGATCTTCATAACAACCCGGTGGGGGTCAAGTTCATCGCCGAGGTGGTCCGGGCCTTTAAGGTGGACGCGGTGGTGGATACGGGGGACCTCACCGACTGGGGTACGCCAATCGAGGCCGACCTGGTCCGGGGGATCGCCGGGCTTCGCGTCCCTTACTTCGTCGTTCCTGGCAATCATGACTCGCCCGATTTGCAGCGGGAGCTTCGGCGCTATCCTCAGGTGAAGGTCTTGGACGGCCGGCCGGCGATGCTGGGGGGACTGGTCATCCTGGGGATCGCCGATCCCTCAGCGGAGCGGAACGATCCTGAGCCCGCTCCTCAGGAGGAACTGCGGGAGCGCGGCCGGGCACTGGCCAGGGCGATCGAGGAGATGGCTTCCCCACCCGACGTTGTGGCGGTCCACAACGGGGCGATTGGGAGGGAACTACGGGGTAAGGTGCCGGTGGTCTTGTACGGCCACGACCACCGCCTCTCGGTCTTGGAGGAAGGCGGAACGACGTTCATCGATGCCGGCACCACTGGGGCGGCCGGGGTCCGGGGTCTCCAGGCGCGCAAGGAATTGCCGCTCTCGATGGTCCTGCTCTACTTCTCCCGGACGAAGGAGGGGTACCGGCTGCGGGCTCTCGACACCCTTGAGGTCAGGGGGAGAAGCGCCGGTTTCTCCTTGAATCGGATTTTGGTCGGAGACGAAGGAAATCCCTCCACCGCTGGCGAACCCTCCACCAGCGGACCAGGCGCCTAACCAGCACTGACCGGCAGGTGATCGACGGAGCCATGGAGCAGTTCAGGGTCTTCGTCGCCGTGGACGTCCCGGCTGCCCTCCAGGGGAAGCTGGGTTCCGTGGCCGACCCCCTGCGTCAGTTGCCCGGGGATGCTCGGTGGGTTTCCGCTCCTCATCTCCATCTCACTCTCCGCTTTCTCGGCGTACTTGACCCCTCTGCTGTTCGGCAGGTCAGCGCGGCCGCGAACCGGGTGGCCGCTCGACACAAGCGGTTCGGGTTGACGCTGGCGGGTCTGGGACTCTTTCCGGACCGCGGTGCCCCGCAAGTGGTTTGGCTTGGAGTTGAGCAGGGCCGCCAGGAGTTGACCGCTTTACAGCGCGACCTTGAAACGGAACTGGAGTCGAGCGGTTTTCCTCCAGAGGAGCGGCCGTTCACGCCCCACCTGACTTTGGCGCGCCTGAAGGGCGCGGATCCCGGGCCGTGGCGGGAGGCAGTGCGCCGGTTTGGGCACGCTCCGGTGCTCTCCTTTGAGGTGGGGGAGGTCAGGGTGATGAACTCGGAGTTGACCCGGCGTGGCCCGATCTATACCGTGTTGTCGGCGGCGCCTCTGGGCGCTGCAGCGAAACCTTTGACCGAGAGAGGGGAGTGACAGCCCACCAGGGCGAACGTATGGCGGAGCGAGAGCGGGAAAAGGAGAAGGATAGAGGGGCCGAGAAGGACAAGGCCCTCGAATTGGCCATCCTCCAGATCGAGAAGCAGTTCGGCAAGGGGTCGATCATGCGCTTGGGAGAGGATTCGGCTAGGATGAACGTCGAGGTCATCCCGACTGGCGCCATCTCTCTCGATTGGGCGCTGGGGGTTGGTGGAATGCCACGAGGCCGGGTGATTGAGATCTTCGGCCCGGAGTCGTCAGGGAAGACGACACTGGCGCTGCATGTGATCGCCGAAGCGCAGAAGGCCGGGGGAATCGCCGCCTTCATCGACGCCGAACACGCCTTCCCGACGGAGTATGCCCGGAGTCTCGGAGTGGACCTGGATAACCTCCTGGTCTCCCAGCCCGACACGGGAGAGCAGGCTCTGGAGATCGCCGAGGCGCTGGTGCGGAGCGGCGCGATCGACGTGGTGGTGGTGGACTCGGTGGCAGCGCTGGTCCCCCGGGCGGAGCTGGAGGGAGAGATGGGTGACGCTCACGTCGGTCTCCAGGCGAGACTCATGTCGCAGGCCTTGCGGAAGCTTTGCGGAGCCATCGCTAAGTCCCGGACCTGCGCCATCTTCATCAATCAGCTCCGAGAGAAGGTCGGGGTGATGTTCGGCAATCCGGAGACGACTCCCGGTGGCCGGGCGCTCAAGTTCTACGCCTCCGTCCGGATTGACGTCCGCCGGATCGAGGCAATCAAGAACGGCACCGAGATTATCGGCAACCGGACCCGGGCCAAGATCGTGAAGAACAAGGTGGCTCCGCCCTTCCGAGAGGCCGAGTTCGACATCATGTACGGAGGCGGCATCTCGAAGGAAGGCTCCATCCTGGATCTCGCCACAGAATTGGGGCTGCTCAGCAAAGTGGGCACGTGGTTCTCTTACGGCGAGGTTCGGCTGGGACAGGGGCGGGAAGCGGCCAAGGAATATCTTCGGCAGAACCCGGCGGTGGCCCAGGAGTTGAGCGCCCGCATCCGGGAACAGTTGGTGAAACCGGCGTTGCCGGGGACGGGAAGCCCCGGGACTGGGGTCTAGACCGGCGTGACGGCGGAAACGGAAGGGCGGCGGGCCTACCTTGCCGCCCTGCGCATGCTGGGGCGTCGGGCGCTAAGCGTCCAAGAGGTGACCCACCGGCTGGAGCATCGGGGTTTCGGCCGTCAGGCGGTCGCAGAGGCCGTGGCAGAGCTTCAGGGGGAGGGGGTCTTGGATGACGCCGCCTACGCCCGGGCGTACGTTCACGACCGGCTTCTGTTCCACCCCATAGGGCGGCGGGGACTCCAAGTCGAGCTGCAGCGCCGGGGTGTCCCGCCGGCGGTAGTGCAGGAGGCGCTCTTACAAGTCAGCGTCGAACGCGAGGAAGAGTTGATCCGGAGCCTGCTGGCCCGTCGGCGGCCGTCAAAGGAGGAGGCCGCGTCGTGCGCTGAGTCCCGCCGCCTTCGTCGTTGGCTTGTTCAAAGGGGCTTCTCGGCCGAAGCCATCCGACGGGTCCTGGGCGGGGGCTTGTCCTTCGCAGAGGACGGGCCGCAAGGTTGACAGGTGCTGGCAGCGGCGGTATAATCAAAGGCAGTTAGGTGTGCTCTCGGCATCGTTTGCGCCATGCCGAATCTCCAGGGAGCCGAGCGTTGGCTCGGCTCCTTCGTTAAGGACACCGAAGCTTGAAAAGTGAATACGGGGGGTGAGTATATCAACATTCCGGCTGTGTTCGGCTATGTGGCCGGGTTAGCCGCGGCATTCGGCATCGGCTACTTCGTTCAGAAGAAAGCCTCGGAGGCCAAGGTTGCCCAGGCCAAGGACGTAGCACGGGAGATCGTTGCTGAGGCCCAGCGCGAGGCGGAAGCCAAAAAGCGTGAGGCCATCCTCGAGGCCAAGGAAGAACTCCTGCGCGGTCGGAACGACCTCGAACGCGAGGTGCGGGAGCGCCGGGCGGAGTTGCAGCGGTTGGAGAAACGGTTGCTCCAGAAAGAGGAAGCCCTCGACCGCAAGAGCGAGCAGTATGAGCGGAAAGAGCAGGCGCTGGAGCAGCGGGGGCGGGAACTTGAACAGCAGCGGGAACATCTGGCCCGTCTCCAGCAGGAGCAACGTGCGGAACTCGAGCGGTTGTCTGGCCTTTCCACGGAGGAGGCCAAGCAGTTGCTCTTGAAGCAGGTGGAGAACGAGATCCGCTATGAGTCGGCCCTCCTCATAAAGAACATCGAGGAAGAGGCGAAGCAGGAGGCGGAGCGGCGGGCCAGAGAAGTGGTGGCTCTGTCCATCCAGCGGATTGCTGCCGACCAGGTGGCGGAAACCACGGTCTCGGTGGTTTCGCTGCCCAATGACGAGATGAAGGGGCGGATCATCGGTCGGGAAGGGCGGAACATCCGGGCGCTGGAAACGCTGACGGGAGTGGACCTGATCATCGACGACACCCCGGAGGCGGTTATTCTCTCTGGCTTCGACCCAGTCCGGCGGGAGATCGCTCGCATCGCCCTCGAACGGCTCATGGCCGACGGGCGGATTCATCCCGCCCGGATCGAGGAAATGGTGGCGAAAGCCGAGAAGGAGGTCGAGTCGGCGATTCGGGAGGCCGGGGAACAGGCCACCTTCGAGACCGGAATCCACGGTCTTCACGTCGAGTTGATCAAGCTTCTCGGGCGCCTGCGGTACCGGACCAGCTACGGTCAGCACGTGCTCAAACACTCCATCGAGGTGGCCCACTTGGCCGGCATCATGGCCGCCGAGTTGGGTGCCGATGTCAATCTCGCAAAGCGGGCGGGCCTCCTCCATGACCTTGGAAAAGCCGTGGACCACGAGATGGAAGGGTCCCATGTGCAGTTGGGCGTGGAGATGCTAAAGCGCTACCGGGAGTCTCCCGCGGTCATCCATGCCGTGGCGGCGCACCACGGCGACGAAGAGGCCAAGAGCGTCGAGGCGGTCCTGGTGGCGGCAGCCGACGCGATCTCTGCTGCTCGACCCGGGGCGCGGCGAGAGACGCTGGAGACCTACATTAAGCGGCTGGAGAAGCTCGAGAGCATCGCCGACTCGTTCGAGGGGGTCGAGAAGGCTTATGCCATCCAGGCGGGGCGGGAGATCCGGATCATGGTGAAGCCAGATCGGATCGACGACGTCATGGCGGTCAAAGTTGCTCACGACATTGTGAAGAAGATCGAGAGCGAACTCGAGTACCCCGGTCAGATCAAGGTGACGGTGATCCGCGAGACCCGCGCCGTGGATTACGCGAAATAGGAGAGCAACCAGGGGCTGTCCCGAGCAGCTAGTTCGGGGCAGCCCCTGCAACTCGTCCGGCTAGGAGGGCTTGGCGAGTCAAAAAATGCCGCCGGCCTGCGGCAGGAATCGTCGCAACCCTGCCGAATTCAGGTGCGGATGACAAGAGGGTGAAACGCATGCCCAACCGACCGGTTCACATGTTTGCGCCCCAAGGCGAGCAGGAAGGTTTGCAGAACAGCGTCGGTCTTCTGATTTCGATCCTGGTCCGTTATCCGGAAGTCGGGACCGTCAAATACCAGCCCGAAGAGCGCACCCTGCGCTTCACCTTCATGGTCTCCGGCTTGGTCGACGAGGAGATTTTCGAGAGGTTTGCCGCTCGTCTCAAGGAAAGCCTGTTGACCCACGCCTTTGTGGGAGGGCGGCGCATGAGAGTCTGCCTGCTGGAGAAGACTGAATACAACGGGTTTACCTTGGTCGAGTTGCACCGCGACGTGGAGAGCCTGTCGCGGGAGGAGATATCGCTGGTCTCCAGCTTGTTGACGGAAACCTTCACTGATCGAGTGGTGAAGGAGGCGCAGGAGCCGCTCCTCGAAGAGGACCAGCTTTACCAGGAAGAACTGATCGAGCACATGCTCGACGACGTCCGGCAGGGCCAAGTCACGAAGGACCTCATCGGCTTCCGGGAGAACGGAAGGGTCTTCGTTTTCGACAAGGCCGATCCCTGGTCCCGGCGACGGGAGTAGGCGCTGGGGCCGGAGGATCCTTGCGCTGAGTTCGTGGAGTTTGCGGCGCCCGCGTCCGGGCGCCGTTCTTGTACCGGACAGCCGGGACCTAGCGCAACGATGGTGAAGGAGAGAAGACATGATTGTGCGCTGTCTTTTCCTGGGGGATGTTGTTGGCAAGCCCGGGCGCGAGGCGGTCCGAGCCCTCCTGCCGTCGCTCCGCCAGCGGTACCAGGCGGATCTCGTCGTAGCGAACGTGGAGAACGCCGCCGGCGGTTTTGGCGTCACTGCCCCGGTGGCCGAAGAACTCCGCGCCGCTGGGGTAGACCTCATGACTACCGGGAACCACGTCTGGGACAAGAAAGAGGCCTACCCCTTCATCGAGAATTGCCCCTACCTTGTCCGCCCGGCCAACTATCCGCCGGGTGTCCCTGGGCGCGGGACCCTTCTCCAGCGCCTTCCAGGGGGGCCCGTTGTTGGGCTGGTAAACCTTTCGGGACGGGCCTTTTTGGACAGTCTGGATGATCCATTCCGCTTGGCGCTGGAGTTGATTGCGCCGCTGCGCCGGGAGACCGGGGTTATCCTGGTGGACTTCCACGCCGAAGCCACGGCGGAGAAAGTTGCCATGGGATGGCATCTGGACGGCTTGACAAGCGCGGTGATCGGCACCCATACCCACGTTCCCACGGCTGATGCTCGCCTTTTGCCGCAGGGGACGGCCTTCATCACCGATGTTGGGATGGTCGGCCCCCGGGACTCCGTCCTGGGGATGGATACCGCCACCATCTTGCGCCGCTTTCTGACCCAGATGCCGACCCGCTTCCCGGTGGCGGAAGGGCCCGTTCTTCTCTGTGCAGTCTATCTGGAGCTGGATGCCGAATCCGGCCGGGCGACGAGGATCGAGCAGGTCCTGCAACTCTGGGAGAAAACCGGGTAGAAGAAAACTCTGCAGAAAGAGGAATTTCCCCCTTCTGGAGATAATACTTTGCTTCGCTACAGGTTTCCAGAACTCGGGAATGGACGGAAAGGGGAATACACATGGCAGTAGAGGTGCTCAAGGTTTCAGCCAAGTCTAACCCTAATTCCGTGGCGGGAGCCCTTGCCGGTGTGCTCCGTGAGCGGGGAGGGGCGGAGATCCAGGCGATCGGGGCGGGGGCGATCAACCAGGCGGTGAAAGCCGTGGCCATCGCCCGGGGATTCGTTGCCCCGAGCGGAGTCGATCTGATCTGCATTCCCGCCTTTACCGACATCGTGATCGACGGCGAGGAGCGGACCGCCATCAAGCTAATCGTCCAACCGAGGTAGGACACGCGAGACTTTCCCATATCACTCCGTCTGTCTTGGGCAGTGGCACGCCTGTGCGTGTCGCTGCCCTTTTTCGTATACCACCGGAGTCGGCCAACGAATAATAAGCGAGGACCGGCGGAGGAGGTGAGCGTGAGTGACGGTGGTCAAGGTGATCGAACTGGTGGGAGAGTCCCCGACGAGTTGGCAGGATGCCATCGAGCAGGCGGTAGCCCAAGCCAGCAGGACACTCCACGGGATTACCGGCGTGGAAGTCCTCAACATGACTGCCAACGTCGAAAACGGGAAGATCACCGAGTACAAAGCGGACGTCCAAGTGGCCTTTGCCGTTGACGGAAGATAGAGCACGGACAAAAGGATTGGGGGGGCGCGGGTGGCTCAGACCAAGGAGCAGCAGCAGCGAGCCCAGGAAGAGTACCAAAAGCTGGCTCGCCGACACCGACCCCGGCCGCCGCTGGCGCGCAACGCCCTGCTGGCCTTTTTGGTCGGCGGGGCGATCTCTGCCCTGGGGCAAGGGGTCCGGAATTTCTTCGTCTCGCAGGGTTTCTCCCCGGATAAGGCCGGCGCACCGACAGCAGTGGTGATGGTCTTCCTGGGCGCTTTCTTAACCGCCCTTGGGGTCTATGACAAGGTCGGCCAGGTTGGTGGGGCCGGTTCGGCCATCCCCATCACCGGCTTTGCCAACTCGGTCGTGGCGGCGGCGCTCGAGTTCCGGACCGAGGGCTTCGTCATGGGGATGGCCAGTCGGATGTACCAGGTTGCCGGGCCGGTCATCACCTATGGCGTGACCTCGGCCATCGTCGTGGGAGTACTTCGGTTCCTGCTGACGGGGGGGTGAAGGGAGAGCCATGGCGCCAAAGAAAGTCGGGAAACGGTCGGTGAAGTTCGCCTCTCCGCCAGTCATCACGAACGCCTTTTCCATCGTGGGGCCCATGGAGGGACAGGGGCCGTTGGGCGGCCGTTTCGATACCGTCTTGGAGGACACCTTCTACGGGGAGAAGACCTGGGAGAAAACTGAGAACAAGCTATTTCGGGAGGCCATCTTCAACGTCCTCAACCGGGCCGGCTTGAGCCCGGCCGATCTGGATTTTGTCCTGGCGGGCGACCTCCTGAATCAGATCGTTTCCGCCAACTTCGCCATGCGGGAGGTCGAGGCGCCCTTTTTTGGCCTCTACGGCGCCTGCTCCACCCTGGCGGAAGGGCTAACGATCGGAGCGATGCTGGTCGACGGGGGCTTCGGCGAGCGGGTACTGGTGGTGACCGGGAGCCACCACGACACCGCGGAACGGCAGTACCGCTTCCCCACTGAACTGGGGGTTCAACGGCCGCCGACCGCTCAGTGGACGGTCACCGGCGCCGGGTCCTGTTTGCTGCAGAACCAGGGAGAGGGACCCCGAATCACCTGCGCCACCGTCGGGCGAGTCATCGACTTGGGGAGCAAAGACCCGAATGACATGGGGAGTGCCATGGCCCCTGCCGCGGCCGACACCATCCGGCAGCACCTGCGGGACTTTGGGAAGAAGCCTGAGGACTATGACCTGATCATGACCGGTGACCTGGGTGTGGTCGGCGTAGAACTAGTCCGGAAGATCTTGGGGAAAGACGGGATCGAATTGGGCGACCGGTTCAACGACGGCGGACTGATGATCTTCGACCGCCAGAAGCAGGACGTACATGCTGGAGGAAGCGGGTGTGCCTGCTCCGCGGTGATCTTCGCCGGACACCTGTTCAGACTCTTCGCCGAAGGAAAACTTCGTCGGCTTCTGCTGGCGGGGACGGGAGCTTTGCTCTCGCCTCTCACCTATCAACAGGCTGAGTCGATCCCCGCTATCTGTCACGCGGTGGCAATCGAGGTGTGCTGAGAGTGGACTATCTTTGGGCTTTCCTGGTTGGCGGCCTGCTTTGCGTAATTGGCCAGTTGATCTTTGATCTCACCGTTTTCACGATGGGCCACGTGATGGTCCTGTTCGTGGTGCTAGGCTCGGTTCTGACCGGGTTGGGCCTCTACGAGCCGTTGGTCAAGTTCGCCGGGGCGGGGGCCTCCGTCCCAGTTTCCAATTTCGGGTACGTTCTGACCGACGGGGTGCTCAAAGGCTTGAAGACGGCCGGGCCCCTGGGCGCCTTGACGGGTGTGTTCCAGCTGGCCGGCGGGGCTATCGCCGCGGCCATCTTCTTCGGGTTTCTTTTCGCCCTCATCACTCGAGCCAAAGGCTGAGCGTCACTCGGGCCAACAGGCCAAGCGGCCGACCCGTACAAGCGGGCCGGCCGCCCGTCAACTTCTTTTCTAAGGGGGCATTGGCCGCCAAGTCAACGAACGGTGGTAGGGACGAAGAGGTCCACGATGCCCACCACCAAGGCGGCGAGCAGGGCCCCGACAATGCTCACTCTCATCCCGGGGACCAGGAACTGAGCGACGTAGATCACAATGGCCGACACGACGAACCCGACGATCCCCCGCCCGTACGGCGAGACGCTCTTGCCCATCATTGCCTGGATCAGATACCCCAAGACGGTGATTACTGCCGCGGCGAGGATGGCCTGCCCGAAGGTGAGGGCCTTGAAGCCCGGAAGCAGGTATCCCAGGAACATGAGGACCAGGACCGAGGCGAGAAAGCGTAAGGCGTGGCCCAACCACTCCATCGATTTCACCTCCCCTCCGGCACTACGGCGACGAGCATAGTTTGGCCGTTGACCTTCCATTTATACTGCTCCGACATAACTGCCCAGACAGACGGGGTACGCTAGGGGCCGAGGTGAATGGGGTGAAGCGGCCGCAGGTAATCGTGGTGACCGATGGCGACCGGATAGCGCAGGGGGCGGTCGAGGAGGCCGCCCGCAACGTCGGTGGATGCACCATTTCCCTTTCGGCAGGTAACCCCACCCCGCTCTCAGGGGAACAGCTCGTGGAGTTGGTGAAGCAGGCTCGTCGGGAGCCCGTGCTGGTGATGGTCGACGACCGCGGATCGCGGCGGAAGGGTCCCGGCGAGGCGGCCTTGGAGTACTTGGCCCGCAGCGACGAAGTCAACCTGTTGGGGGTGGTGGCGGTGGCCTCGAACACGGAAAAGGTCATGGGGGTGCCAGTTACCTACTCCGTGGACGCCGACGGACGGCTGATCGAGGGTCCCGTGGACAAGTACGGTACTCCGGAGCCGGTCGGTCATGAGCGGGTCGAGGGAGACACGGTGGACGTGCTCAACACGCTTGATGTTCCGGTGGTGATCGGCCTTGGTGATCCGGGCAAGATGAGTCGCCAGGACCGCAGTTCTCGGGGAGCGGCCCTCACCACGAAGGCCATCCAGGCCGTCCTCGCTTTGGCGCGGGAGGCGCAGGGGCAGAAGAGAGGGCCGGTCCACGGATGAGGGTTGGCGTTCCGCAGGGGTTGTACTTTTGGCTACATGCCCCGCTGTGGGTCACCTTCCTGCGCGACCTCGGCGTAGAGCCGGTTATCAGCCGGGCCACCACCCGCGCCACGCTGGACGCCGGGATCCGGTTGGCGGTCGAGGAGGCGTGCCTGCCGGTGAAGGTCTTCTTTGGGCACTGCGCGGAACTGGCCGTCGGGACCGAGGCCCTGTTCGTGCCGCGAGTGGTCTCAGTCGAGCCTCGGGCCTACATCTGCCCGAAATTCATGGGCCTGCCGGACATGGTCCGGCATTCCCTCGGACGCCAGGTGGCCGTCCTCTCGCCGGTGGTCGACCTGCGCAAGGGAGGCACCGGGTGGCCGGGGGCGGCCCGGGAGGTTGCCCGCGCCCTAGGTATTGGGCGCCATCGGGCGGAGGAGGCCCTGGCCCACGGTTTGCAGGTGCAGCGCAGGGCGGAGCAGCGATGCGAGGGGGGAGAGCACCTGCCGGCGGTCCTGGCGGAACTGGGTCTTCTGCCCCCGGACGCCGAGAGGGCGAGGGATTCGTTGGCGGCCGACCGCTCGACGGGCACGGCCGACAGTCGCCGGTTGGGCGTATTGGGGCACTCGTACAACATCTACGACCGGCAGGTGAGCCTAGACCTGATTCGCCGCTTGGAAAAGGCCGGGTGGTCAGTCCAGACCGTCGAGACTGTGCCGGCCGCCCGCTGTGAAGAAGAGGCCAGGCAGCTTTCGAAGGAACTCTTCTGGACTCTCGGCCGCCGCCAGTATGGGGCCGCCGCCCACCTGTCCGGTCCCGGGGGAGTGGCCGGCCTGATCTACCTAGGTTCCTTCGGCTGCGGACCAGACTCGTTGGTCGGGGAACTCGTGGCGCAGCTTATGGAACGGCGAGGCGTTCCGTTCCTCCGCTTGACCATGGATGAGCACACGGGCGAGGCTGGCGCCTGGACGCGGGTCGAAGCGTTCCTGGACATGATCGAACGACGGGAGGGGAAGAGAAGACGGCCAAGCTGACCTTTCCTCACATGGGGACCTTGTACGTCCCAGTGGAAACCCTTCTTCTCGATCTGGGGGCAGAGGTGGTCGTTCCGCCCCCCTGCACCCAACGCACGCTGGAGCTTGGTACCCGAATCGCGCCGGAGGGGGCTTGTCTGCCGCTCAAGGTCGGGCTCGGCAACTTCCTGGAGGCCAGCGAACAAGGAGCCGAGGCGGTGGTGATGGCCGGAGGCAGTGGACCTTGTCGGTTTGGGTACTACGCCCAAGTTCAACGGGAGGTCCTGCAGGCACTTGGATGCGACCTGGAGATGATTGTCCTGGAGCCACCGCAAGGCAACCTCCGTTTGCTGCTCGACACGGTTCGCCGCTGGATCCCCAGCTTTACCCTGCGCCGCTTCGGACGTGCCTTCCAGTTGGCCTGGACCAAAGTCTTGGCCATTGACGGCGTGGAGCGAGCCGTCCAGGCTACCCGGGCGGTCGAGGCGCAAAGTGGGCTGGCCGATGCCATCTTCAATCGTTTCCTCCAAGCCTGCCGTCAGGCTGACTCGCCACAGCGGGTCAGGACGCTCGAAGCGGCGGCGATCGAGGAGCTTGAGGCGCTGCCCAGGCGAGCCGGACCCGTCCTTCGGGTCGGGGTGGTAGGGGAAATCTACACGGTCCTCGAACCCTTCGTCAACCTCCACACCGAGCGCCGGCTCGGCCGCCTTGGGGTCAGAGTGGTCCGCCGCCTCTTCCTCGGGGATTGGATCAAGGAACACCTCTTTCGTTTCCGGCTGAGGGAGGAGCGCCGGCGCTTGGCCGAGCTGGCCGGGCCTCACCTGAACTACTTTGTCGGGGGACACGGCCTGGAGACGGTAGCCCACTCCGTGGAGTTCGCCCGGGAGGGGGTGGACGGCGTGGTTCAGCTTGCCCCCCTGACCTGCATGCCGGAGATCGTGGCCGAAACGGTCCTGCCGGAGGTCTCCGAAACATACGGGCTTCCGACGTTGACCGTCTTCCTCGATGAACACACGGGGGAGGCGGGGTTGCAGACGCGGCTCGAGGCCTTCGTGGACCTTCTTTCGGGTCGGGCTGCCAGGGTTGACGGGCTGCTCCGCCGGATGCTACCATAGACTCAATTGCGCTATGCCGTGCGGAGGAGCTGGACGATGATACTGAGGGGAACGGCGCGGGTCAACGCCCGGAACCACCTGGAGATCGGAGGATGCGACGCGGTCGAACTCGCCCGGAGGTTCGGTACGCCGCTGTACGTGCTGGATGAGGAGTTGGTCCGCTCGAATTGCCGGGCCTACCGGGAGGCGTTCAGCGGGGCCGGCGGCGTGGTCCTGTATGCCGCCAAGACCTTCCTCACCCGGGGCATGGCGAGGCTGGTGGACGAAGAGGGGCTGGGGCTCGACGTGGTTTCTGGCGGGGAACTGTACACGGCCCTGTCGGCGGACTTTCCCCCGGAGCGCATCTACTTCAACGGTAACAACAAGTCTCCCGCCGAGTTGGAGGAGGCCCTGGCGGTCCGGATCGGCGGGATCATAGTGGATAACTCCTCCGAACTGGAGCTGTTGAGCGACCTGGCAGCTCGACAAAAAGAACGCGTGACCATCCTGCTGCGCATTGCCCCTGGGGTCCAGGCCCATACCCACGAGTATATCCAGACCGGGCAGGTGGACTCGAAGTTTGGCTTCCCGCTCGTGGGCGGCATCGCTCTGGAGGGGGTGAGGCGCGCCTTGGCCGATCCCTGGCTTGACTTGCGGGGCTACCACTGCCACATCGGGTCCCAAATCCTCGCCCTTGGGTCGTATCGGGTGGCGGTTCGGGCAATGCTCGACTTCGCCGCAGAGGCTCGGGCGATCACCGGCTATTGTCCGGAGATCCTGGATCTGGGCGGGGGTCTCGGCGTCCGATACACAGCGGATGATGATCCCCCGACCATCCGCGAGCTGGGCCAGGTGATTCTGACGACGGTGGCCGAGGAGGCGGAGGCGCGCGGGCTTCCCTGCCCTCGTCTCTTCGTCGAACCGGGGCGGTCCATCGTCGGCGAGGCCGGGACAACCCTCTACACGGTCGGGGCGGTCAAGGACATCCCCGGGGTTCGGAAGTATGTGGCCGTCGACGGCGGCATGACCGACAACCCACGAGTGGCGCTGTATCAAGCGGTCTATGAGGCAATGGTTGCCAACCGGGCGGCCGACGCTCCCTCAGAGGTCGTCTCGGTCGCCGGCAAGTGCTGCGAGTCGGGAGATATGCTCCTTTGGGAGATCGCCCTCCCGCCGGTGGAGCGGGGGGACTTCCTGGCAGTCTTCACCACTGGCGCATACAATTACTCCATGGCCAGCAATTACAACCGGCTCCCCCGACCGGCGGTGGTGCTCGTCCGCAACGGGCAGGCGAGGCTTTTGGTGGCCAGGGAGACCTACGCTGACCTCGTCCGACTCGATCTCATCCCGGAGGATTTCGCCCGTCCAGGGGAGAAAAGACTCCCGGCGGCGGGGCAGGCGCCCTAGCCTCGACGGGGAGGCAAAGCAGTGAACTTTGTTGTGATCGGTTTCCGAGCGGTGGCCTTTCTGCTCGCGCTATCCGTCCATGAACTGGCGCATGGCTATGTCTCCGCCAAGCTCGGAGATCCGACTCCGCGTTGGGCACGGCGGTTGACTCTCAACCCCCTGGCCCACCTGGATCCCCTGGGGACCTTGGTTTTCCTCATAACCTCGCTCACCGCCCCACGGACGGGTTTCGCCATCGGTTGGGCGAAGCCCGTCCCGGTTGACCCGCGCTACTACAGGGATCCGCGGCGGGGACTGACCTTGGTTGGCCTGGCCGGTCCACTGGCCAACCTGGTCCTGGCGCTTCTCTTCGCCTTGCCCATCCGGCTCAGGGCGATTCCCGCGGGCGCCGACCTGTTGGCCATGTTTCTCTTGCTGAATATCCTGGTAAACATTGGCCTGGCCGTCTTCAACCTGTTGCCCGTCCCGCCGTTGGACGGATCGAAGCTTCTGGCTGGGCTGGTACCGCTCCGCCTGTCAGCCTGGGTGCGCCAGATGGAGAGTTACGGCCCCTTCCTACTTCTCCTGCTGCTCTTCACTGGGGTGGCCGACCTTTTCCTCCAGCCGCTCTTTGAGTTCTTCCTTTGGTTGATCCTGGGAGCTCGGTTGCGGTGAGAGTCGACTGGTTCTGTCGTTTTCGTCAGGTCTTGAACCACCTGGATCCCCGACCGCTCCCTCCATCCGCTTTGGCTTGGGTGGAGCGCCACCTGAGTCCGGCCGAGCGTGAGCTGTTTCTCGCCCTTCGCCTAAGTGACCAGCGGCACGCCGTGGCTGCCGCGCGCCTAGTGGCCCGGAAAGAGGAACTCTCGCTGCGGGAGCGGTGGGTGGCGGTGCGGGCGGCCCTTCTCCATGACGTGGGCAAGGGCCCAGTCCGACCTGGGCTGATGGTCCGGATGGCCAACGTCGTCTGGCCGGGCGGGCCTCCCCGTTGGTTGCCGGCCAGTCTGCGGGAGAGGGTCAATGGGCTTAGAAACCACCCGGTCCGGGGAGCCGCTTTGTTGCGCAAATCCCGAACCGACCCAGCGGTCGTCTTGCTCGTCCGGTGGCACGAAGCGGAGGGTTATCCTCAGGAAGTGCCGGAGGAGCTTCACGCGCTGCTCGACCTCCTCCGCTGGGCCGACAGCGGCAGCAAAGGGAGGAGGTTATGAGTCACTCCTACCGCGTGGAACTGGACATTTACTCCGGGCCGCTCGACCTACTCCTGCAGCTGGTCACCCGCGAGGAGGTGAGCATCTACGATATCCCCGTCGCTCGGATCACCGACCAGTATCTGGCTCATCTGCGGGCCCTGCCGGAACTCGATCTTGAGACGGCGGCCGACTTTCTTGTCCTGGCTGCCACGCTGTTGGCGATCAAGGCGCGCATGCTCCTGCCGCCGCCTCCCTCCCTCAACGAGGGGTCTCCGGAGGAGGTCGGGGAGGACCCCCGCACAGAGTTGGTCCAGCGCCTCTTGGTTTACCGGCAGTATCGGGAGGCGTCCCAGTGGCTGGTCAAGCGACTGGCCCAAGCCAATGCCACCTTTGACCCGGGGGCCCGGCCCCTTCTTGGACCAGTGTCCACTGACAGCGAGGCCGGTTTCCTCGGGGCTGACCTCACCGCTCTGATACTGGCCTATCAGGCCGTTCTGGCCGCCCTCGGAACCCCCCCGGTGGAACACGAAGTCTCCCCGGTCCCCTTTACGGTGGGGGAGAAGATGGAAACTATCCTCGCCACGTTGGAGCGGCGGGGCTGCCTGCCGTTCGAGGACCTGTTCCCCCTGGGCAGGGGCCGGAGCGAGGTGGTGGTCACGTTTCTGGCCTTGTTGGAACTGGTGCGCCTGGGCAGGGTGCGGGCCCGCCAGGAACAGCCGCTGGGGCCGCTGGAACTGACGCTCAACGTCGGTGACCGGGAGGTGGTCTGAACTGAACCTCCGCGAGGCTGTCAGGATTCTCGAAGCCTTGGTTTTTGCCGCTCCCCAGCCGCTCTCCGTCAAGGCGGCGGCCGCGATCGTCGGACTTGACGCCAGCACCGTTGCTAACCTGCTGCACCGCCTGCGGGACGAGTATGCCACCCGAGGCGCCGGGCTGATCCTGGAGGAGGTTGCCGGAGGGTGGCGGATGGTGACCGCCCCTGACCTCGCTGAAATGGTCGCCCGCCTGGGGCGGGTCCCGCGCCAGGCCCCGCTCTCCCCGGCAGCCTTGGAGACCCTGGCGATCATCGCCTACCGTCAGCCCGTGACCCGCGCCGAGGTCGAGGCAATCCGCGGGGTAAGTTCGGAGAGCGCTTTGCGGACGTTAGAGGATCGGGGACTGATTCGCCAGGTGGGACGCCGGGAAGGGCTGGGGCGGCCGGTCGAATTCGGGACTACCGAGGCCTTCCTCGCCGCCTTCGGCCTGCAGAGTCTGGCGGACCTGCCACCGTTACCTGAGCCGGAGTGGCCGCCTGAAGAGGATAGGGAAGCTGACCGGGAGGGAGACTAGGCCCAAGACCGCCGACAAGGAGCACTGCGATGCCGTGGCTGGTATTGGCCATCCTGGCGGGGGTGGGGCTGCTCCTGGCAGGCATCATCATATACCTCGCAAAGGTGGCCCAGGTCCAGGTGGAAGTCGTCTACGACCGGCCTCAGGGCGAGGAGGAGGCCTTTTCTATCCAGGTCAGGATGCCCCCCTTGATCGCCTTTCAAGTGCGTCGCCAGTTGCCCAAGGAGAGGCTCACGGGTGGGGGCGAACCGCGGCGGGAGTGGCCCAACGTTTGGTCAGAGGGGTGGGTCGCCGTTCGTGAGCTCGACACGGTCCGGCGGACGCTCCTCTCGCTGGCCTGTCACGAGTTGTGGTTGCTTGGTCGGGAGCACACCCTGTCGCGGGGGAGTGTCTTTCTTTTACAGCTTTTGGACCGGGTGCCGTGGCGGACCGAGAACCTGAGCTGGGTAACCAGGATTGGCGCCGGCGATCCCGCCCTCACGGGGGTGCTTAGCGGGTTGCTTTGGAGTCTCAAGGGATCTGTCTTTGGGATTCTGGCGAAGCGGATGAGTTTCGAACGACAGCCGGTCATACGTGTTCTCCCCGACTTCGAGAGCGTGACGTTTCGTACGACCTTCCGCTGCATAGTGCGGGCGCGGGTGAGGGATATTATTCGCGCAGGCGCTGCCGTCTGGCGCCGGAAGCGGGGTGCGGCATGGAAAACGAACACCCGATTGAGAGCTTGATGCGCACGACCCTGGAAAGCATCAAGAACATGGTGGACGTCAACACGATCCTCGGTGATCCGGTGGAGACGCCCGACGGCAAGGTGATCGTGCCCATCTCCCGGGTGACCTTCGGCTTCGCTGCCGGTGGGACCGAATACGAGCCGGCGAGCGCCGACGGGGATGGGGTAGGCGGTGGCGACGGTCGTCAGCGCGGCACGGCTCAGGCGGACGGGAAGGGCCGGGGCGAACAGCCAGCGGACCGCTTGCTGCCGTTTGGCGGGGGAAGTGGTGCGGGCATTTCGATCCAGCCGGTGGGCTTTTTGGTCGTGGGGCGCGACGACATGCGTTTGCTGCCGGTGGACGGGCAGATCCTCTACGACCGTCTGATCGACTTGGCGCCCAAGCTTCTGGACGGGTTGCAGAACCTGGCCCGTGGGCGGTCGGCGAATCGAAGCAGCGCCCAAACGCCGGTGTGCGAAGTCTCCCCGGCGAACACTGACGAAACCGCGACGACGGTTGGCCAGACAACTCCAATCAAGGGAACCAAGCCGCTCATCCGCCTTCGGGGAAGAAACCAGACGGACTTGAGCTAACCACCAACTGCAACCGTAAGGCTCGCCGGCGCCGTCCGGCGCGCATCGACCCGAGCCGAAGGGGCTGTCCATGAGAGGGGCAGCCTCTTCCACTATGGCGACAAAAAGGTTTGGGCGTGGCCTCGGTCGAAATGCCGTTGAGATACAGGAGGAAAGGCGGCGTACTAGGTGGGTGGGGACCCAGGAGTACGATTGCAGAAGGTCTTGGCGGCGGCCGGGGTGGCTTCTCGCCGAGCGTCAGAGGCCCTGATCCGGGCGGGCCGCGTAAGCGTCAACGGGCAAGTCATTACGGAGTTGGGGGTCAGAGTGGACCCCGCCCGAGATGAAGTGGCCGTGGACGGTCGACCGCTAAAGCCCCGGGTCAGACCGACTTACGTAATGCTCAACAAACCGGCCGGGGTGATTACCACGGCCCGCGATCCCCAGGGAAGGCCCACCGTCCTCGATCTGGTGAAAGGGGTCAAGGCGCGCCTTTTCCCCGTGGGGCGTCTGGATGCGGACACGGAGGGATTGCTGCTCCTCACCAACGACGGCGAACTGGCTCATCGCCTTCTCCATCCTCGTTTTCACATACCGAAGACCTACGTAGCCGAGGTGCGGGGGAAGATTCCGGAGTCAGCCCTAGTCCGCCTGGCGGACGGGGTCGAGCTGGAGGACGGGCGCACGCTGCCGGCTGACGTTCATCTGATTTGGTGCGGCCCGGAGCGGAGTGTCGTCCAGGTGACTCTCCGGGAGGGGCGAAAACGACAAGTGAAGCGGATGTTTTCGGCAGTGGGTCATCCCGTCGTTGCCTTACGGCGGGTGGCCTTCGGGCCTTTGACGCTCGACAACCTGCCGGTGGGCTCTTGGCGGCCGTTGACGCACGCCGAGGTCGAGGCGTTGCGCCGGGCGTGCGTCAGCGGAGAGTCATAATCTTCCTGAGGAGCGCCCAGACTAGGGGGAGGTCGATCAGGGGAGGCTCCGCAGTGGCAAAAGGGCGAGAGGGTGACGGGATTGTGACAGGGCCGCTCAAGGCGAAGGTGCGGTTGGACTACAAGGGCCGGTCCCAGCCTTATAAGCTCTTCGTGGGAGCCAAGCGCGCCGCGGAGCATGCAGCCGAGATCCGGGAGCGGGAGACTGCCTTGATGCGCAACATTCCCCTGCAAGGAATCCGCGTGCTGGAGATCGACGCCTCGGGAGACATCTATCAGGTGCAGGACGCCGTAACCGGGGAGGAAGTGGCCTACGCTCCGGTGACCATCGAACTTGAGGCTGACTCCATTGAAGATCTGGTTCGCTTCATTCTGCGGGAGGAGTTTCGGAAGATCGAGGTGCTTGAGCCACAGGAGCTCCTCCTGACGCACTACGATGCCGAACGGTTCCTGTACCGGATGGGTGAAGAGACGAAGCAGCTCATTACCCTGGCCATCCGCCGACTGGAAGCGGGACGATAGCAAAAACCCGCCTTGTCAAGCTTTTTCCGCACGTGCTAAAATATAGCATCAGGTGCGCCTGAAGGGCGTCTCTTTCTTTCTGAGGTGATGCGGGGAATGGCGGTCCGAGGCGTCCGAGGAGCGACAACGGCGACGGGGGACACGCCGGAGGAAATCCTGGCGGCCACGTGCGAGCTCTTGGAGGCGCTGGTGGTGGCCAACCGGATTGACCCGGCCGACGTGGCCAGTGTCATCTTTACCACATCCCCAGACCTTACCGCCGAATACCCTGCCGCGGCCGCCCGTCAATTGGGCTGGACCGAGACGGCCCTGTTGGGGGCGGTGGAGATCGGCAAGCCCGGAGGTTTGCCCCGCTGCATCCGGGTGTTGATGCATGTCAATACGGAGCTGCCACAGGCGGCCATGCGCCACGTTTACCTCCGGGGAGCCAAAGCCCTAAGACCGGATCGGGAGGGGATGGCACCATGAGTGACCTGGCCCGGTCGGCGCGGCCGGCGATCTTCGACATCCGCCCGTATGTGCCGGGGAAGCCGATCGAGGAAGTCCAGCGCGAGTTGGGCCTCAAAGACGTCATCAAACTAGCTTCGAACGAGAATCCCCTTGGTCCCTCGCCTGCGGCGCTCGAGGCGCTCCGCGCATGGTTGCCCAAGGTCCACTTCTATCCGGATGGCGGGGCGACTCTGCTCAAGGAGCGGATAGCCCGGCGGGTTGGCGTCACTCCGGAGCAGGTGATCGTGGGCAATGGCTCCGACGAGCTTATCAAGCTCTTGGCTGAGGCCTTCTTGAACCCGGGTGATGAGGTCGTCATGGCTGAGCCGACCTTCAGCGAATATGAGTTCGCCGCTCTCCTGATGGGCGCCAGGGTGAAAAAGGTGCCCCTGGCCGGGGAGCGCCACGACCTCGCAAAGATGGCTGAGACCATCGGACCGCGCACCAAGTTGATTTTCGTCTGCAACCCCAACAACCCCACCGGCACCATCGTCACGGTTGACGAGGTGCGGGAGTTCATGGCCCGGGTACCCGAGGAGGTGGTGGTCGTCTTCGACCAGGCCTACGAGGAGTACGTGACGGACTCTGCCTACGGCGGGGGTTTGCCCTATGTATTGGAGGGGCGGCGGGCGATGGTTTTGCGCACCTTCTCGAAGATCTACGGTTTGGCTGGGCTGCGGGTCGGATACGGGATCGCTCCGGCGGAGCTTTTGGCGCTGGTCGAGCGGGCCCGGGAACCTTTTAACGTAAACCAGGCGGCTCAGATAGCGGCGGCGGCAGCCCTGGATGACCAAGGATTCGTGGAGCGCAGCCGCGAGTTGAACACCCGGGAGCGGGGACGGCTGACGTCTGAGCTCGGCAGAATGGGATGCCCGGTCGACGCCAGCCAGGCCAACTTCCTCTTCGTCGACGTGGGCGTGGATAGCGCAGCCTTGTTCCGCCGGATGCTTTCCCTGGGGGTCATCATCCGCAGCGGTGACATCTTCCAGCGGCCGACCTACATTCGGGTGACGGTCGGGGCGCCGGAGCAGAACGATCGGTTCCTGACAGCGCTTGAGACGGCTCGCCAGGCGCTGCTCAAGGAGGGGGAGCAAACGTGATTGTGGTGATGGAACCCCGGGCGGGCGAGGCAGAGGTTCAGGCCGTCATTGCCCGGCTGAATGAAATGGGTCTGGGGGTTCACCTCTCGCGGGGGGTGGAGCGGACCATCATCGGGGCGATCGGAGAAAAGAAGGAAAACGCCATCGAAATCCTGGAGGCGATGGATGGTGTAGAGAAGGTGGTGCCCATTCTCGCTCCCTTTAAGCTGGCGGGGCGGGAGTTCAAGCAGCAGCCTAGCGTGGTCGAGGTGGGGGGCGTACGGTTTGGTGCGGAGCAAGCGGTGGTCATCATCGCCGGACCGTGCGCCGTTGAGGGTGAGACGCAGCTGCTTGAGACTGCGGAGGCGGTAAAGGCTGCCGGAGGTGCCATGCTCCGGGGAGGAGCCTTCAAACCCCGGACTTCGCCGTACGCTTTCCAGGGTTTGGGTGAGAACGGGCTCAAACTTCTGGCCGAGGCCCGGCGGAGAACTGGCTTGCCGGTGGTCAGCGAGGTTCTGGACCCCCATGAGGTCGAACTGGTTGCCGAGTACGTGGACATGCTCCAGATCGGCGCCCGTAACATGCAAAACTTCAGTCTGTTGCGGGAGGTGGGGAAGGCCAACCGACCAGTCCTCCTCAAGCGGGGCATCTCGGCTACGGTGGAGGAATGGCTGCTCGCTGCGGAATACGTCCTGCGGGAGGGTAACCGTTCGGTGGTCCTTTGTGAACGGGGAATCAGAACGTACGAGCCGGCTACCCGAAACACTCTCGATCTCTCGGCCATTCCATTGGTGAAGCACCTCTCGCACCTCCCAGTGGTCGTCGACCCAAGCCACGCGGCGGGCAAGTGGCGGCTGGTTCCGGCGCTCGCGAAGGCCGCAGTGGCCGCGGGTGCCGACGGGCTGATGATTGAGGTCCATCCGCATCCTGACCAGGCTTTGTCGGATGGTCCGCAATCCCTCACGCCGGAGAATTTCCGCCGCTTAGTGGAGGAGCTGCAGCCGTTGGCCCAGGCGGTTGGCCGCCGGCTCGCATGAGCGGCGGGGTGGTGAGCGGCACGGGTCCCACCGGCCTCCCGGTGGTGGCGATCATCGGGGTCGGGTTGATCGGCGGCTCGCTCGGGATGGCGTGGCGGCGGTGCCAGGGCGCGGCCAGGGTCATCGGCGTCGAGCCGAACCCAGCCGCTGCTGCCGCCGCCGTCGAGTTGGGGGCGGTGGATGAGGTTCAGGGGTTGCCAGAGGCGGTCGCGGCGGCCGATGTGGTGGTAATCGCCACACCGGTGGGCCAGATGGGCGCAGTCCTGCGCCAGGTTGCCAAGTCCGCCAAGCCCGGCCAGGTCGTCACCGACACCGGCAGTACCAAGGTCGAGGTCCACGAGACCGCCCGGGCAGTTGGCTTCACCCCGGGGGTTGCCTTCGTGGGGGGCCACCCGTTGAGCGGTTCAGAAACCTCCGGTATCCAGGCGGCCGATCCCTATCTGTTCGAAAACGCCTTTTACATCATTACCACTGAGCAGGATACTCCTCCGGCTGCGGTGGAGCGTCTTTCGGAACTCGTCCGACGGACGGGTGCCGTTCCCCACGTGATGAAGCCGGCGGAGCACGACCGACTGGTGGCGGCGGTGAGCCATCTGCCCCACACCGTCGCCGCGGCGCTAGTGAATGCGGCGGTGCGGGTGGCGGGCGCCGACTCCGCTTTCCTTCGGTTTGCCGCGGGTGGCTTTCGGGACACCACCCGGGTAGCAGGCAGCGACCCTAAGCTGTGGCGGGAGATCTTGCTCAGCAATGCGAGTGAGGTGCTGGCGGCGCTGGGGGCCCTGGGCGAGGAGCTGGCCACCGTCCGGCGGGCTTTGGCGCAAGCAGACGGGGAGACTCTCGAATCCTGGTTGGGCCGGGCGCAGGAGAACCGGCGAACCGTTCCCCGGCACCGCCGGGGTCTGCTGGCGCCTCTTTGGGAGCTGGTAGTACAGGTCGAGGACCGGCCGGGTGCGATCGCCGCAGTGACCAGGGTGTTGGCGGAGGGCGAGATCAACGTCCGGGAGATTGAGATCCTGCATCTCCGGGAAGGGGAGGGAGGGAGTCTCCTCTTGGGTGTGGATTCAGGAGAAGCCCTTGAGCGCAGTCTCCAGTTGTTGCGGGCGGCCGGTTTCGCCGCCCGGGGGCGCCAGCCATGAGGGTCGCGGTCCGACCGGCAGAACGGGGGTTGGTGGGGGAGATATTGGTCCCGGGGGACAAGTCTATCTCCCATCGGGCAGCCATTCTCGGCGGGTTGGCCGAGGGCGAGACGCGGATCACCGGATTCCTTCCGGGTCGAGATTGCCTGGCCACCCTTCGCCTTCTGCGCCAGTTGGGGGTTGAGGTTTGGCGCCCGAGGGAGGACGAGGTGGTGGTTCGCGGCCGGGCGGGGAGACTGAGCGAGCCCGGCGGGGTGTTGAATGCCGCAAACTCTGGGACCACCGCCCGCTTGATGCTGGGAGTCCTGGCCGGGCAGGACCTGGTGGCCGTCCTTACGGGTGACACCTCGCTCCGGCGCCGACCGATGGGGCGAGTGACCACTCCCCTGAGCCAAATGGGGGCGAGGTTCCTCGGACGGGCTGGTGCCGAACGCCTGCCCTTGGCCGTCCAAGGGCGGCGGCCGCTGGCGGCAGGTGCCTTCGCTCTTCCGGTTGCCTCGGCGCAGGTCAAGTCAGCCCTTCTTCTGGCGGGCCTCCAAGCGGAGGGGACCACCCGCCTCAGCGAACCGGCCCTTTCCCGGGACCACACCGAGCGACTTCTACCCAGCTTCGGCGGGGCGGTGGAGCGGGAGACGGCGACCCGGGTGGCAATCCGGGGTCCCGCCAGACTTGAAGGTTGCCGGGTGGCCGTGCCGGGGGACCTCTCATCCGCCCTGTTCTTTGTCGTAGCGGCCGCCTTGGTCCCAGGGAGCCATCTGCGGCTGCGTCAAGTCGGACTAAACCCTACCCGGATGGGTGCCCTCGAGGTGCTTCGCCGGATGGGGGTAGACCTCGCGGTAGACGAGGTGGTGGAGGAAAACGGGGAGCCGCGCGGTACTCTGACAGTCCGCGGGAGCTCTCTCGAAGCAACCGAGGTCCGACCGGAGGAGGTCCCGACGCTAATTGACGAGGTCGCTGTGCTGGCGGTGGCGGCGGCGCTGGCCCGCGGGACGACGGTGTTTCGCGGGGTGGGAGAACTGCGAAGCAAGGAGACGGACCGGCTGGCGGTCCTCGAACAGGAACTGCGGCGGCTGGGGGTCGAAGCGCGGGCCGAGGGTGAGACGCTGACGATCGCCGGAGGGCGGATTCGCGGCGGATTAGGGCAGTCCCATGGGGACCACCGCATTGCCATGGCGCTGGCAGTTGCCGGGCTGGTGAGCGGGCAGGGAGTGACCGTGGGCGGAGCGCAGTGCGTAGAGGTTTCATTCCCCGGCTTCTTCGAGTTACTGGGCACAGTGGCCAAGGGGGCCGTTTAGCGCACTTTCGGGAGGAAGCGGGATTGTCCCGGAGAAGAGTGACCATTGCCATCGATGGGCCGGCTGGAGCGGGGAAGAGCACGGTGGCCCGCCTGGTAGCGGAACGACTGGGGTACCTGTACGTCGATACGGGAGCCATGTACCGGGCCCTGACCCTAAAGGCTCTGGAGCGGGGAGAGGACTTGAGCAACGAGGTTGCCTTGACCGCCTTGGCCGCCGAGACGGATATCAGGCTGGTAGGGACTGGCCCCTGCGGCCAGACCAGGGTGCTGCTGGACGGGCGTGATGTGACCGCCGAGATCCGCAGTCCCGCCGTAAACCAGAGTGTCTCACTGGTAGCCCGGGCCCCCGGCGTGCGGAAGGCATTGGTCGACTTGCAGCGCCGCCTGGCTGAGGAGGGCGGTGTGGTGATGGACGGCCGGGATATCGGAACGGTTGTCCTGCCCCAGGCTGAACTAAAGTTTTTCCTTACCGCCAGCCTGTCCGAACGGGCCAGGCGGCGGGCGAAAGATCTCGAGGCGCAGGGTTACGGAGTGTTGCCGGTGGCCGCGGTGGAGGCGGACGTGGCCCGGCGGGACCGGCTCGACTCGGAACGGACGGTTTCTCCTCTTCGCCCGGCCATGGACGCCGAGGTGCTGGACACCACGTCGATGACGGTTGAGGAAGTGGTCGGGCACATCCTCAGCCGCGTGAGGGAGGCGGAGTAGCGTGCTGTACCGCCTCGCTCGGGCCTTGATCCGCTTCTGGGCCAGGGTCGTCTTGCGCTGGCAGATCGAAGGGCGGGAGAAGTTCCCCGCTAGCGGGCCGGTGCTTCTGGCGATCAATCACACGAGCGCCTTCGATCCTTTCCTCGGTGGCTCGGCGATCGACCGGAAGGTGCACTTCATGGCCAAGGAGGAACTCTTTCGCTTTTCGCCCCTGGCTGCCTTGCTCCGGCGGGTTGGTGCCTTTCCGGTCAGACGTGGCGAATCGGATCGGCAAGCAATCCGACAGGCTCTGGCGCTCCTGGAGGCCGGCCAGGTGGTAGGAATCTTCCCCGAAGGGACGCGGTCGCGCGATGGCCGGCTGCAGCACGCCCAGACCGGCATCGCTTTCCTTGCCAAGCGGGGTCGGGCAACGGTGGTTCCGATGGCGCTCACTCGGGGTAAGCGGCTTCGCGTGGTCATCGGCGAACCGCTGCAGGTGGGTGACGAGGATACGGCAACGGCTCCTGGTGAGGGGGCACACGAGTTGTATCGCCGCTTTGCCGATCTGGTCATGCAGAAGATTAACGAGATGATGGAACAGGATCGGTAGCGGCGGGGATTGGCGCTTGGTATAGGCGACAGAACGGGAGGGCAAGCTGTTGCGGATAGAGGTGGCGAAGCGGGCGGGTTTCTGCTTTGGTGTTCGCCGGGCGATCGACCTTGCCGTCCGCACGCTGGCCAATCGTACGGGCTCGCGGGTGGTCTCGCTCGGGGACCTCATCCACAACCCGCAGACGGTCAATCACCTGGCGGCCATGGGGCTTGCGGTGATCGAGTCATTGGACGAGGCGGAGCCGGGGACGACCCTCTTGATTCGGTCGCACGGGCTTGATCCTCGACTCGTGCAGGCGGCCCGGGACAAAGGGATTGAGGTTGTGGACGCCACCTGCCCCGACGTTCGCAAGGCCCAGGAGGCAGCAGCCAAGCTGTTGGCTGAGGGATATCAGGTAGTGATCGTTGGCGGCCGCGGCCACCCGGAGGTCGAGGCGCTGTTGGGCGCGGCCGGTCCGGGAGCGGTCGTAATCGAGCGCCCGGAGGCCGCCAGGGGACTTCGTTTGGCTGACAAAGTCGGATTGGTCGCTCAGACCACGCAGCCGCCGGCCAAAGTGGAGGCCTGCCTGAAGGCGATTCAGGAGCGCGGCGTGGAGGTGAAGGCCGCCAAAACGACTTGCGGCGCGACGGAAAGGCGGCAGGAAGAAGCTGCTGCCATGGCGAAAAGACATGCGATCATGGTGGTGGTCGGGGGCCGCAAGAGCGCCAACACCACCAAACTGGCGGAAATCTGTCAGGCCGCCGGGGCCCGTACATACCACGTGGAGAGTGCGGACGAGTTGCGGCCCGAATGGTTTGCCGGTTGCGAGTCGGTCGGGGTAACGGCGGGCGCCTCAACCCCTGACTGGGTGATCGAGGAGGTCGTGGACAAGATGGCGGAGTTCGAAGCGGAGCGGCAGCAAGAGACGGAAGGCGAGGCGCCGGCGGAGAGAGAGGGCACGCCGCCGGCCGCGGAAAAGGGGGCAACTGAGGCGGCGGAAGATGGGCGCGCCCAGATGGAGGCGGCTCTGGAAGGCCTCAAACGTCATAGCCGGGTCATGGGCCGGGTGACCAAGGTCGAACAGGACAAGGTATATGTTGACATCGGGGCCAAGACGGACGGCGTCGTCCCCCTAAAAGAGCTGACCTTCCGGCCGGTCGCCTCGGCGGCCGAGGTCGTCTCCGAAGGCGATGAGATTGAAGTAGTGGTCCTTCGGCCCGAGAACGACCAGGGAGAGGCGATTCTTTCCAAGCGTCGGGTCGATGAGGACAAGGCCTGGGCCGAGCTGGCCCAGGCGAAGGAGAGCGGGAGGCCGGTCGAGGCCCTGGTGGTCGAGCGGGTCAAGGGGGGTCTCGTGGTCGACGTTGGTGTCCGGGGCTTTGTCCCGGGCTCTCAGGTAGCCCGTGAGTTTATCGAGGACCTCTCGCCCTTTGTGGGTCAGCGCCTCTGGACCAAGGTGCTTGAGGTTGACCGGGGGAAGCGGAACGTCATCTTGTCCCATCGTGCGGTGTTGGAAGAGGAGGCCAAGCGGGCCAAGGAAGAGGCGCTCCAGCGGTTGCAGGTTAGTGCGGTGGTGCCGGGGGTGGTGCGCCGGTTGACCAACTTCGGGGCCTTTGTGGACATCGGTGGTATAGAGGGACTGCTTCACGTCTCTGAGCTCTCCTGGGGCCGGGTCAAGCACCCCTCCGAGGTACTCGCCGAAGGAGACGAAATCAACGTCAAGATCCTCAGGGTGGACCCCGAAACCGGTCGGGTGTCGCTGGGGCTCAAACAGACGCTGCCTGATCCGTGGAGCGAAGCAGCGGCGAAGTACCGCCCCGGGCAGATCGTCTCCGGAGAGGTGGTGCGGGTTGTCGACTTCGGCGCCTTCGTGCGGTTGGAGGACGGACTGGAGGGTTTGGTCCACATTTCACAGTTGGCGCAAGGAAGGGTCGAACGGGCATCCGATGCAGTGAAACCAGGCCAGCAAGTGGAGGTCAAAGTGCTCCACGTCGATCCGGAGAAGAAGCGGCTCTCTCTCTCGATCAAGCAGGCTCTGCCGCCAACGCCCCCGAAAGAGCAGCGGACCAAGGAACAAACAGGTGGCCCAGTGGCGACCAGCGCCGACGTGCCGCCGCCCACCCTGGGCGACGTCTTTGGCCACATGTTCAAGTCCGGGGCGGTTGAGGAAGACGAAAAGTAGGCTTGCCGCTCCAGCGGGAATAGGACGCCCGGTTGCCGGGGACGCTAGGTCCGGTGCCGGGCGTCCTTGCGCCCGGCTGATGTTAGGCATGGAGCAGGCCGATGAAAATCGTTTTCCACTGCTATGGCGGGACTCACGCCTCACCCGTCACCGCGGCCCTCTACCTGCGCCTCTTGGACGAGACTCGGCGACCGGCGGTGCGGGATCTGTTGCGCCTTGAACTCTTTGACCAGGTGGAGCCACGGGACTTTGGGCGCCTCATCCCCGTTGGGCAGGATGAGGCAGGGAACCAGGTCTACATTTTGGGCTGCAGTCGATATCCTCAGATTATCCTGCGGGCGCTAAGAGGACTTATCAAGTTGCTTGGCGGCTCCCCGGACGACTTCTTTCTGGTGGATGTGAGTCCTGAGATCAATATCGTGATGCGGATCGGGGGTTACCTCTCGCGAACGCTGAAGCTGCAGACGCTGGGGCGCCCGCTGGTTGGTCTGGGCACCCTGCTTGCCTTTCCGAAACTGGTCCAGTTGGCCCGGGATACCCGGCAGAAGGTTGAGGAGCGTCGGCGGGGAGCGATCTCCCGGTGAAGGTGGTCTACCACTGTTACGGGAGCGCTCACTCCTCAGTCACGGCCGCCGCTATCCACTTGGGCCTGCTGCCCCGCGACCGCTACCCTACCCGGGCGGAACTGCTGGCCGTTCCCCGCTTCGACCGAACCCTCACCCGCGAGTTGGGAACCCCTTTCTTCCTGGGGCGAGACGGGGCGGGGCGGGATGTCTATGCCCTGGGTCGGGGGCCGGCGGCGAGGCTGGTGGTCAATTGTCTGGAGAGTCTCGTCGAGATAACCGGAGCTTCGCCTGTGGAAGTGGTTTTGATCAATGCCCTGCCCACCGCCTCCCTGATCACGACCATCGGGGGTACGCTTTCCCGCAGCCTCGGCCTGATCTGGCCGGGGCGCCCGCTGGCGCTGTGGGGGGTCCGCCGGTGTTATCCGCGGTTCGTCCGCCTGGTCGAGCAGACTGAACGCTTGCTGGCCTTGATGGAAGAGAAAGAGGAAAGGCTTACACCGACCCCGAAGTAGGGCGGGCGGGGTGAGCGCATGAAGTGCCCGATGGGCGGCCTGATCACCAGAGTGAGGCCGGGCTCGCTCGGGGAAGAACTAGGGTTATCTGCAGGGGACCGGATCGTGGCGGTCAACGGCCTGCCCCTGCGCGACCTTATCGACTATCTGCAGGAAGTCGATGGTGAGGAGATTCTCCTGACCGTGGCGCGGCGCGAGGGGGAGCAGGTTGAGTTCGAAGTGGAAAAGGATGCGGGAGAGGATTTGGGCGTCGAATTCTCCCAGGCCGTTTTCGACGGGGTCAAGCGGTGCAGGAACCGGTGCGTTTTCTGCTTTGTGGACCAACTGCCGCCAGGACTCCGCCCCTCGCTCTACCTCAAAGATGACGACTACCGGCTCTCCTTCTGTCAGGGTAGCTACATCACGTTGACCAACCTGTCCAAGGCAGACCTGGAGCGCATCCTACGTCTTCGCCTAAGCCCGCTGTATGTATCGGTGCACGCCACCGATCCGGCGGTCCGGCGAGCGATGCTGCGCCATCCTGGAGCCGGCGAAGAGGCCCTCCGCCTGCTCAAACAGTTGGTTGAAGGTGGGATCGAAGTCCACGCCCAGCTCGTGCTCTGTCCCGGCTGGAACGATGGGGTGGTCCTCGACCGGACCCTGAAGGAATTGGGAGAGCTGAGTGAAGGAGTGCGGACGATCGCCGCAGTACCAGTCGGGATTACGCAGTTTCGCCGGGACCCGACCCCGCTGCGGGCCTTTGCTCCCGCAGAGGCTAGGGCAGTGCTTGCCGCTATTCACCACTGGCAGGCCCGCTTTTTCGCCCGCCGGGGAACGCGCCTGGTTTTCGCGGCGGACGAATTCTATCTCCGGGCGGGGGAACCCATCCCGCCGTCCGCCGCCTATGAAGAGTTCGCCCAGTTGGAGGATGGGGTGGGCCTGGTGCGGAAGTTTTGGGACGAAGCCGCGGAAGCGATGGTTGCGGCCGATCGAGGCGAAGAGAGAGAGGTGCACATCGCTACCGGGCAGGCGGGGGCGTTGGTGCTGCAGCCACTGCTCTTGGGATTGCGCCGGCAGGGGCTCGCCCACAGGGCGCGCCTTCTGGTCGTCCCGAACCGCTTCTTCGGCCCAACGATCAGCGTCACGGGGCTGTTAACCGGGGCCGACGTGGTGTCGGCAGTCCGCACGGCGCGCCACCGTGGTGAGCGGGTTGACCGGGTTCTCGTTCCCGACTCCCTGTTTCGCAGCGGAGGTGGGGTTACTCTGGACGATCTCACCTTGGGGGACCTGGCTGAGCGGTGCGGTGCGGCCGTGGAGAGCGTACCCGTAGACGGAGGGGCGCTGGTCCGCCGGTTATGTGGCTGAGCTACTCGGATTGCAGGAGGACGGAGGGCGAGGAACCGTGGACAGAGGGGTGGGGCTTGCGCTGGTGGCCATTGTTGGTCGGCCGAACGTGGGCAAGTCAGCCCTGTTCAATCGCTTGACGGCACGGCGGACGGCGATCGTCGAGGCGACGCCCGGCGTCACCCGCGATCGGCTCTACCAGCGCTGTGAGTGGGGACAAAAGCCGTTTGTCTTGGTGGACACAGGCGGTATCGAGCCGGAGTCTGACGACCCCATCGTGGGGCAGACGCGCCGGCAAGCCGACCTGGCGATGCGGGAGGCCGACGTCATCTTGTTTGTGGTAGACGGACGGGACGGACTTCTGCCGGCTGATGAGGAGGTCGCCGAGCGCCTTCGGCGGACGCGCAAACCAGTCCTACTGGTGGTGAACAAGACAGAGGGGCTGCCACCCGACGAGGCGGCTGGAGACTTCTACGCCCTGGGGCTGGGGGAACCGCTGCTGATTTCAGCCGTCCACGGTCTTGGCATCGGCGACCTCCTGGACGAGATAGTGCACCGCCTTCCCGAGCCTCGAGCAGAGCCGGTCGATCCGGCGGTCACCCGGGTTACGGTGGTGGGCCGGCCGAACGTTGGGAAGTCGTCGCTGGTCAACGCTGTGCTGGGGGAGGAGCGGGTTATCACCTCCGACATCCCGGGAACGACCAGGGATGCTGTAGATACGCCGTTTACCCGGGACGGCCGGCACTATGTCGTTGTCGACACCGCCGGCATCCGTCGTCGTACCAGCATCAAACAGGCGGTGGAACGGTATTCGGTGCTGCGGGCGATGAGGGCCGTCGAGCGGAGCGACATCGTGCTCATGGTGCTGGACGCCACCGCCGGGGTAACAGACCAGGATCGTCGGATCGCTGGCTTGGGGCATGAGGCGGGGCGGGGAACGATCCTCGTGGTGAACAAATGGGACCTGGTGGAGAAGGACCAGCGGACGGTGGACGTCTTCACCCGGCGCATCCGGGCCGACCTTGCTTTCCTGGACTACGCACCGCTGATCTTCGTCTCCGCTCGCCAGGGGAAGCGCATTCCGCAGCTGATGGACCTGGTGGACTACGTGGCAGAGCAGCAGAACCGGCGGATCCAGACCAGCCACCTGAACGAGGTACTGAGTGAGGCCGTGGCCCGGCAAGAACCTCCCTCGGATAAAGGACGAGCGCTCAAGGTGTATTACGCTACACAGGTGGGGGTCAAACCGCCTACTTTTGTGCTCTTTGTGAACGACCCGGGACTCTTGCACTTCTCCTATGTGCGGTACCTTGAAAACCGGTTGCGGGAGGCATACGGTTTTGAAGGGACACCCCTCATCCTCAAGGCTCGAGCCCGCGGGGAGCGGGGCCCAACGAAGGGAGAGACAACGCCGTGAACGCACCAGGGTGGACCGTGCTGGGAGCGGTCATTGTTAGCTACCTGTTGGGCGATATTCTGTTTGCCTACCTCGTTGGGCGGTTCCTGTTCGGCGTCGACGTTCGCCGGTATGGCAGTGGAAACCTCGGCGGAACCAATGTGTTCCGCACACTGGGTCCTCTGGCGGCCATTCTGGTTGTCACTGGCGATGCGGCGAAGGGAACGCTGGCGGTCTGGCTGGGTGGGGCAGTGAGCCAACACAGCCCGGTGGTCCAGCTTCTCTGCGGAATAGCCGTGATCGCCGGGCACAACTGGCCGGTGTTGCTCGGCTTCAAGGGCGGCCGGGGAATTGGGACCTCCCTCGGCGTTCTGCTGGGGTTGATGCCGAAGGCGGTTATTGTGCCGGCAGCTGCCTTCGTGCTGACGGTGGCCCTCACGCGCTACGTCTCGCTCGGTTCGATTCTGGCGGCGGTGGTCTTTCCACCCACTGTTTGGTGGCTCGGCTATCCCTCGCTCTACCGGGCAGGCAGTCTGATTCTGGCGGCTTTTGCTCTATACCGCCACATCCCTAACATGAAGCGCTTGCTGACTGGCAAAGAGTTCAAACTGGGGCAGAAGGTCGAGGTCAGCGGGCCAAGGCCGGTGGATGGGTCTGGTCCCCAGGAGGGTGGGGAACGTTGATCCGCCAGGTTGCTATCCTCGGGACGGGGGGCTGGGGCACAGCGCTGGCGTCGCTGCTGGCAACAGAGGGGCGACCGACTGTCCTTTGGGGACGGACGCCGGACGTGGTGCGGGAGATGGCCGGGTTTCGGGAGAACCGGACGTACCTGCCCGGAGTATCGCTTCCAGAAGGGCTCCGCTACGAAATCGACCTGGCTAGGGCGGTAGAGCCAGCCGACGTTGTGGTGTTGGTCGTCCCAGCCCAGGCTATGCGAGGCGTGGTCACAACTTTGGCTCCTCTGTTGACCCGGCGCCCCCTCCTCGTATCCTGCGCCAAGGGGTTGGAACGGGAGTCTCACCTGCGCATGTCTCAAGTCATCGAGGAGGTTCTACCGCAGGCGGGCTACCGCGGCTTGGTCGTGCTCTCGGGGCCTAACCACGCCGAAGAGGTGGGGCGGCGCATCCCTACTGCGACCGTGGTGGCGAGCGCCGACGCCGAGGCCGCCAGGGAGGCCCAGGAACTCTTCATGGCCCCCAGCTTCCGGGTATACACCAATTCTGACGTAATCGGGGTTGAACTGGCCGGGGCGCTCAAGAACGTGATCGCTCTGGCTGCTGGGGTGTCAGACGGGTTGGGCTTCGGGGACAACACCAAGGCAGCGTTGATGACCCGCGGGATGGCCGAAATCGCCCGTCTGGGAAAGGCGATGGGGGCCAACCCGCTGACTTTCGCCGGGTTGGCCGGGATGGGGGACCTGATCGCTACCTGCACCTCGCGACACTCCCGTAACCGCCGGGCGGGAGAGGAGATCGGGCGCGGCAAGTCGGTGGAAGATATTCTGGCCGGCTCTCGCATGGTAGTCGAGGGAATATGGACCACCACGGCCGCTGTTCGGCTGGGGGAGACCTGCGGGGTTGAGTTGCCGATTGCGCAAACGGTGAAGGCCGTTCTTTTTGAAGGGAAAGATCCACGCCGGGCAGTGTCCGAATTGATGGAGCGGGATCCCCAGGCAGAGGAAGCTTCCTTCCGGTGAGGCCGCACCCAACCATTCCCGGCCGTGAAGAGCATACTTACGGAGGAAAAGGAGCGCCAGGCGCCGAATCCCGTCGCGACGGCCCATCAAACGGGGAGGAAGTAACGGCATTGAGCGGACGAGGCGCGGGAGCCGCCGCCGGGTTGACTGTGGCGATGGTTCTGTTGGGGAGTTTGGCCGCCGCAGCGGAAATGACGACTGCCAAGCCGGGAGAAGTGGTGATCGAACCAGCTCCCGTCCCGATTACGGTAGATGGGCGCCTGGATGAGTGGTCAGGGCGCGGGAGTCGCTGGGCCGTCCTGGCCTACGACCAGTTGCACCTCTACTTGGCCGTGGAGGTGGCGGGCGGAAGACCGAAGGTAGACGATGATCAAAGCCGCGACTTTGCGGGTTCCGACCGGATCGTCCTCCTGGTGAGCAGGGACCCGGATGGTGAAGCAGGCACCAACCACTTGCTCGGGGAAGAGGACTTCGCCTTCGTCTTTCTCCCCGACAGCCGTTACCAGCGGCCCCTCAAAACGGTCTATGGTTTCGGCGGTTTCGAACACGTGGGGTTGGACCTGCGCCAAGTGGCGATAGCGGCAGTGAATACCCCCGGAGGATATACGCTGGAAGTTCGCATTCCGTGGGGCTGTCTGGGCGTGACGCCGCACCCCGGCCAGCTGCTGGGGCTGGAGGTCGTGGCCTTTGACGTCAATCCGGGTTCATCCCCTCGAGTCACGACCTTGAGTGGCCAGCCCCTCGGCGCCGGCATCGGACGTCACCTGCTTCGCCCGGCCGCGCTGGGCGGGTGAGTCGAGCGCGTCTGTGCTGCGATCGTTGACAAGGCATTTGCGGAAAGAGGCTACCCTGAGAGTTTGGGGGAGCCTCTTCTCTTCTTTGGTGATATATTCCGGACGGCCCGTATATACATCTACTGGTTAGCCGCTCCCGCGGTGCCCGTTGTGTATGTTGAGGGAGGGAAGGTCGGATGGAGAAGTTTGACATCTTCCGGGACCTCGCCGAGCGGACGGCAGGCGACGTGTACCTCGGCGTGGTGGGACCCGTCCGGACCGGCAAGTCCACCTTCATTAAGCGGTTTATGGAACTCTTGGTCCTACCCAGCATTGCTGACGACCATGTAAGGGCCAGGGCTCACGACGAACTCCCCCAGAGCGCCGCCGGGAAGATGGTCATGACCGTGGAGCCAAAGTTCGTTCCCGAAGAGGCGGTCGAGCTCTCGGTCGGCGAGGGGCTGAACGTCCGGGTGAGACTCGTGGACTGCGTGGGGTATAGGGTTCCTGGCGCCCGTGGTTTCGACGACGAGTTCGGCCCGCGGATGGTACGAACCCCTTGGTCGGAGGAGCCGATGGCGTTCGCGGAGGCGGCGGAAATCGGAACCCGCAAGGTGATTGACGAGCACTCCACCATCGGGCTGGTAGTCACCACCGACGGTTCGATTACCGAGATCCCCAGGGATGACTACCTGGAGGCCGAACGCCGGGTCATCGCCGAGCTGAAGGAAATCGGTAAACCGTTCCTGGTCCTGCTGAACTCGACCAACCCCCACAGCCGCTCCGTTCGGGATTTGGCCCAGGCTTTGAGTGAGGACTACGGCGTTGGGGTTGTACCGATCAACGCCCTCGAGATGGATCAGGCGGAAGTGCTCGAGGTGCTCAAGGAGGCGCTGTACGAATTCCCGCTGCGGGAGGTTAATGTGCGCTTGTCGAAATGGGTAGACGCTCTGGAGGAAGACCACCCCCTGCGGAAAAAGGCCCAAGAGAGCATCTACGGGGTATTGGAGGGAGTCAGCCGGGTACGCGACTTGAACGGAGCGGTGGCTCAGCTGCGAGCACTCGATTTCGTGGCCCAGGCGGGGACGGTCTCGGTGAGCCTTGGCAACGGCGCCGCACTGCTTGAGGTCAACGCCCAGCCGGAACTCTTTTGGCAGGTGCTTTCTGACCTCACCGGATTGCCGATCCAGGGGGAGCATGATATCGTCCGGCAGATGTCGGCCATGGCCAAGGTCAAGAGCAAGTACGACAAGGTCGCCAAGGCCTTGGAAGAGGTCGAGACGAACGGCTACGGGATCGTTTCTCCCGCCCCAGAGGAGATCGTCTTCGAGGAACCGGAACTCTTCCGGCATGGTCGCCGCTTCGGCATCCGGCTGCGGGCCTCCGCCCCGTCGATCCATTTGATCAAGACGAAGATCGAGGCAGAGGTCATGCCGTTTGTGGGCACCGAGACCCAGGGGGCCGAGTTTCTTCGCTACCTGATGGGGCAGTTCGAGCGGGATCCGGCGCGGATTTGGAACTCCGAGTTCCTTGGGAAGCCCGTCCATGCTCTGATCGAGGAGGGGATCGAGGCCAAGACCCACCGCATGCCGCCGCGAGCTCAGGCCAAATTGCAGGAAGCCCTGACCAAGATCACTAACGAAGGCAGCGGCGGATTGATTTGCATCATCTTGTAGGACCGGGAATGATCAACCCGAGCGCCGGTAGCCTCCGGCGCTCTTTTCATTGCTTCCTTTGGCTCCGGTTTGCAGTCTCGTCCCCACCCTGTATAATAGAGCTTAATTATGCCGGAGGGATGGGCGTGGGGAAACCGGTAGGCCTTGGGCTCTTAGGTTTCGGAACGGTTGGGACTGGAGTGGTGCGGGTCTTTGAAGCAAATCGTGACCGCATCGAGCACGAGACCGGGGCACCGCTGGAACTGCGGCGGATTTTGGTGCGTGACCTGGCCAAGTCCCGGCCGGTGGAGGTCTCGCCGGCCCTGTTGACCGATGATTACGACCGGTTCCTGGACGACGATGGAATCGACATCGTGGTGGAAGTCATGGGGGGACAGGAGCCGGCCGGCACCTACCTTCTGCGGGCAATCGCCGCCGGGAAGCACATCGTAACCGCAAACAAGGAGTTGCTCGCCCGGCAGGGGCGTAACCTGATCCGGGCGGCGGAGGAGCAGGGGGTTCAGTTCCGGTTCGAAGCGGCGGTGGCGGGCGGGATCCCCATCATCGGTGCTCTTAAGGAAAGCTTGGCCGCCAATCGAATCAGCCAGCTCATGGGCATCGTGAATGGGACGACGAACTATATCCTAACTGCAATGGCGGAAGGGGCGAAGGACTTCCGCACCGCCCTGGCGGAGGCACAGGCCCTGGGCTACGCGGAGGCTGACCCCTCTTCTGACGTGGACGGCTGGGATGCCGCTTATAAGCTGGCCATCTTGGCCTCCATTGCCTTCGGAAGCCGCATCTCCCCGGATGACGTGTTGGTGGAGGGGATCCGCCGCCTAGAACCAGCCGACCTCATCTACGCTGCGGAGCTGGGCTACCGGATCAAGCTTCTCGCCATTGGGCAAGACCTCCACGGGCGAATTTCGGTCAGGGTTCATCCCACCATGATTCCGCTCCGCCATCCGCTGGCGGCGGTGAACGGCGTCTACAACGCCATCTTCGTCCGAGGGAATGCGGTGGGGGACTTGATGTTCTACGGCCGGGGCGCCGGCGATTTGCCGACCGCCTCAGCGGTACTCGGCGATGTGGTCAGCGTGGCTCGGCACCTCGGCAGTAGCGGCCCCGAGCGGATCTGCTCGTGCTTTTACGATCACCTTGTCGTACCTGCGGGCGAACTGCGGACGCGCTATTACCTTCGGATGGAGGTCATAGATCGGCCGGGGGTCTTGGCCAGGATCGCCGGTGCCTTCGGGACGCATGACGTCAGTCTGGAATCAGTAATTCAGAAGGGTCACGGGAGTGACCCAGTGACGCTGGTGTTCGTGACCCATACGGTGCGCGAGGCTGACCTACAGGCTGCCTTGACGGAAATCGAGGGATTGAGCGTGGTCCACTCCGTGAAGAACGTAATCCGGGTGGAGGAGGGCTGAGGATGGCCTATCAGGGTCTAATCGAACGATACCGGCGCTTCTTACCGGTAACGGGAGAGACGCCGGTCATTACCCTGGGGGAGGGAAACACGCCTCTCATCCCGGTCCCCTTCGGCCGGGAGCTGGGCGAGGGGGTCGCGATGTGGGTCAAGTTCGAGGGCGCCAACCCGACGGGGTCCTTCAAGGACCGGGGGATGACCTTGGCGATCTCCAAGGCCGTCGAGGCCAAGGCTCGCTCGGTTATCTGCGCTTCCACCGGGAATACCTCTGCCTCCGCCGCTGCCTACGCGGCCCGGGCCGGGCTCAACTGCTTCGTGGTTCTGCCGAAGGGCAAAATCGCCCTCGGTAAGCTGGCCCAAGCGTTGATTCACGGGGCCAGGGCTTTGGCGATCGAGGGGAACTTCGATGACGCCCTGCGTCTGGTGCGGGAGCTGGCGGCGGAAGGTCGGGTGACCCTGGTCAACTCCGTCAACCCGCATCGGATCGAGGGTCAGAAGACTGCTGCCTTCGAAGTTTGCGATGACCTGGGCGGCGCCCCGGACTATTTGGCCATTCCGGTCGGCAATGCCGGGAATATCACAGCGTACTGGAAGGGCTTCCGGGAATACGCCGCGGCGGGAATCGTCCAGCGGACGCCAGTTATGCTGGGATTCCAAGCGGCAGGAGCGGCTCCGCTGGTGCATGGCCGTCCTGTAGCGCAGCCGGAGACGATCGCCACCGCCATCCGCATCGGCAATCCGGCCAGTTGGGAGGGTGCGGTGGAGGCGGTACGCTCCTCGCAGGGTCGGTTCACCGCTGTGACCGACGAGGAGATTCTCGCAGCGTACACCCGTTTGGCCAAGGAGGCGGGGGTTTTCTGTGAACCGGCTTCGGCCGCCTCGGTGGCCGGAGTTTTGAAGCTTGGCCGCGAGGGCTATTTCCGCCCCGGGGCGCGAGTCGTCTGCGTACTCACCGGACATGGTTTGAAAGACCCCGACCGGGCGGTGGCCGTGGCCCCGCCGCTGGAGACCATCCCCGCTGACCTGCCCGCCCTTCGGACCGTATTGGAGGAGGGGGCATAGTGGCCAAGCGGAGAGTGACGGTCAGCGTTCCGGCCACCTCAGCCAACCTGGGACCGGGCTTTGATTGCCTCGGCCTTGCTTTGGAGCTGCGCAGCGAGTTCACGCTAACGGTCGAAGGCTGGAGCGACCGCCCCGAGGAGTCCTCACTTGTCGCGGTCGAGGTCGAAGGGGAGGGAGCGCACGGCCTCGCCCGAAACGAGGATAACCTGGTCTACCGGGCGGCGCGGGCGGTGTTTGACCGGGTGGGACGGTACCCGACTCGCCTCGCCCTTCGCATCAGATGCGGCATTCCGGTGGGCAAGGGGCTGGGAAGCAGCGCTTCGGCCGTCGTAGGTGGAGTATGGGGGGCAGCTGCCCTGTTGGGTGAGGGGTTGGAGAACGATCGTTGGGTCGCGCTGGCCGCCAAACTGGAGGGACACCCGGACAATATTGTTCCGGCGGTCTTCGGCGGCTTCACCATTGCCGTGGCGGGGCCGGATGAGGGATCGCTCAGGTGCATAGCGGTTCCGGTAGAAGCACCTTTGCGTGTTATAGTGGCTATTCCCTCCTTTTCCCTCCGAACCTCAGAGGCTCGCCGGCGCCTGCCGCGGCAGGTTCCACTGGCTGACGCCGTGTTCAACCTGTCCCACACGGCGGCCGTGGTCGCGGGAGTGCTCCAGGGGGATTGGCCGAGGGCAGCCGCAGCGATGGACGACCGCCTCCACCAGCCGTACCGGGCTCCGCTGATCCCGGGTTTCGACCAAGTCTGTACCGCAGCCCGGCAAGCCGGAGCGGCAGCTGCTGTTCTATCCGGGGCCGGCCCGTCTGTTCTGGCTTTGGTCGTGGACGGGGAGGGCGAGCTTGGCACCGCGAAGTGTGCAAAGGTATCCGCAGCGATGGAACAGGCCTTTCACGACGCAGGGGTGAAGGCTCGGACGCTTGTGCTGAATCCGGCTCGAGAGGGAGCCCGAGTAACAGCGGAGGAGTAGAAATGGCGGGGTGAGGAGATGCGAATCGTCGTAGTCAAGTTCGGGGGGAGTTCGGTCGCCACTCCGGAGCGGATTAAGCGGGTGGCGGCTCGGATCGTCCGGACCAAGGCGGAGGGAGTCAGCGTGGTCGCCGTGGTTTCCGCGATGGGAGACACCACCGACGAACTCCTGGCCTTGGCCCGACAGGTGACCGACCGACCGCCAACCCGTGAGTTGGATATGCTACTGGCCACGGGCGAGCAGCAATCCATCGCCTTACTCGCCATGGCGATCCAAGCGCTGGGCGAGCCGGTGATTTCCCTGACGGGTGCCCAGGGCGGGATCACCACCGATGGGGTCCATACCAAGGCCAAGATACAGGCGATCAATGCGGATCGCATCTTGTCCGAGTTGGCGGGGGGAAGGATTGTCATTGTGGCCGGATTCCAGGGGGTGACGGAGGACGAGGAGATCACGACCCTGGGGCGAGGTGGCTCCGATACGACGGCCGTGGCCCTGTCAGCCGCTCTCGGGGCGGAGCGCTGCCAAATCTTCACGGACGTGGACGGGGTCTACACCGCTGATCCGCACCTGGTGCCGACGGCCAGCAAACTACCGGAGATCTCCTACGGTGAGATGCTGGAGATGGCTAGCTCGGGGGCGGTGGTCCTGCAGCCGCGGGCGGTCGAGGTAGCTGCCCAATACGGCGTCGTCCTCGAGGTTCGCTCCAGTTTCAATGATACCCGGGGTACTCTGGTGCGGGAGGCGAGCGAGATGCTGGAAAAGGACATGTATGTGTCGGGAGTCACGCATGACAAAAACGTAGCGAAGGTCGTGCTGATAGATGTGCCGGATCGCCCGGGGGTGGCCCACCGGGTCTTTTCGGCGCTGGCCCGGGAGCGAATCAACGTGGACATGATTGTCCAGAGCACCAAAGCGGAACAGACCACTGATCTTCTCTTCACTGTTTCCCGCGATGACTTGCCCCGGACCGCCGAAGTGGTTGAGCAGGTGAGCCGGGAGCTAGGGGCCAAGGGCGTTCTGACCGACCTGTCGGTGGCGAAGGTTTCGGTGGTGGGCGCTGGGATGGTCTCCAACCCGGGCGTGGCAGCCCTTATGTTCGAGGCGCTGGCGGAGAAGGGAATCAACATTCAGGTCATAAGCACCTCCGAGATTCGTATCTCCTGCCTGATCGAGGCGGACCGAATCGCTGAGGCGGCCAACGCCATTCACGCCAAGTTTGGGCTCGGTAAGGCAGCCCGGGGCGAGGCAGTGGATCTCCGCTGATTCGCCCCCACAGCGTTGCCTCTGGAAAGCTGCTGTGGTATAATACGACCGCACGGGCTGTAGCGCAGCTTGGCTAGCGCGCTTCCTTGGGGTGGAAGAGGTCGTGGGTTCAAATCCCGCCAGCCCGACCAGAACTGTGAGGGGTTGTCCTGCGTCGGAGCGAGGGCAACCCCATTCTTATGCACTTGCTCAGCTGTCTGCCCAGTACAGTGGCCCTGGACGCGTCTAGAGGGCCTACGGGAGGGAATGACCGGCCGGTTGTGGAAGAATACACATAACGCGAGCGTAGGGGAAGAACGATGCGGTTTTGGCGTCGCGGATTGTGTATCGCCGCGCTCAGTGTCCCCTTCTTGACTCTGGCGGCGCAATCGTCCGATTTGACCTGGATGGTAACGGATCGACTCCAGCAGGTTACGCCTGCAATAGAGGAGGGGCTGGTGGCGGCAGCCCAGCATCCGGCGCGCGGCGTGGTCTCAGTTGCTGGGGATCTGGTCTCCCTGTTCGAGGTGGGCGCGGACGGTGCTCTGCTGGCCAGTGGGACCTTCGTGGCCGACGGCCCGCTCAAGGCGGTGGCCGTCGGGGACATGGATGAGGACGGGCGGTGGGAGTTGGTCTCCGCCCGGGGTGAAGAAGGCGCTCTGGCGGTCGACCGTTGGGTTCAGGGACAGCGCCTGCCGGTTGGGTCAACCCGCTATACCTGGATGCCGGTGAAGGCGATTCAGTTGCTTTCGACGCGTTCGGGCCGGATGGTCGTAGCGGCGGGTCAGAGCGGCGGCCTGGCGACCTGCCTGGTGGCGGGGGGTGGCCTGGAACCTGCGGAGGTGAGCGAACCCCGGCAACGGTTCGAGTTGTACGGCGCGGCGGACCTCGACGGCGACGGACAGGAGGAGCTGGTGGCGGGCGTCGGCCAGTCCGCCGTGGTGGTCTTGCGCTGGGCACCGGAAACAGGTTGGGGTCGGTGGTGGCAGAATTACCCCTGGGGAGGATTAGTTGGGGCGGCTGCCGGAGATCTGGACGGAGACGGCAGGGCGGAACTGGCGGTTGCATCCAGGGAGAACCTGCTGTACGTCTTCGGCAAGAACGAAGGGGGCACCGGCTTGTCCCTGCGGTATCAGGGGTCCTTTCCGCTTCCCGCGGGAGCTTTCGGTCTCGCCCACCTGGCCCCGGCCCGCGCGAAAGAGGGAGGACCGCCCGGCGGACTGGCTATCTACGGCCCCGACGAAGTACGGCTGGTGTTCTTCACGGACAAGCTCGAACCGCTGCCTGGCGCCGTCGTTCCGGTTGGTGGGATCAGGAGGATAGTTCCCCTCGCCCAAGGATCGGGTGGCCCGGTGGATTTCTGGCCGCGCCTCTTGGTTCAACGAGCTGACCAGACGCTGGAACTGGTGACCGCCGTGCCCAGCCGTCGCTTGAGGTTTATCTGGCGGTTCCGGAACGGTGTGGAGGCGCCGGTGACCACGGTACTGCTCCAGGGTGGACGCTGGTACGTGAGCCTACGGGAAGCGGCCGCCCAGTTTGAGGTGGCCGTGCGTTGGGACGGGGAGCGCCGGGCGGCCGTGTTCAACCAAGAGGGGGGAGGGCCTCTGGTGGAGATGATCGCCGGTCAGGCGCCGCGAATCGGTGGACAGATTGTTTCCGAAGCCGGTCAGGTGATTGCGGACGGCGGTCGGATGTTCCTGGAGATGCGAGGAGTGGAGCGCCTATTCCCGTCGGAAGAGGGAAAAGCGCCCCGACTCATGGTGGTAGTCGGGCAGCGTTACCTCCCGGCGGAGTTTCTTTGGTGAGACGATTGAGGAGGGCAAAGGATGCCAGCGGTGAAGCTTGTCGTTTGCGGGCTTGTGCAGGGGGTGGGATTCCGGGCAGCGGTCAGTCGCTGCGCCAATTCACTTGGTTTGGGGGGATATGTCCACAATAATCCGGACGGGACGGTGACCGCAGTCGCTCAGGGACCTGCAGAGAAACTGTCGCTGTTCGAGATGATGGTCCGTAACGGCTGCGGGAGCTTAGCCCGGGTGGATGAGGTTCAAAGCTTCCCGGTCGGGGAGATTTCGCCGGGCTCTACGTTCCAGATCAGGTGAAGCAGGGGGGAAAGGATTGGCAGGCGACGTGCAACTTTCTCTGCTGGGTCGGACCGCTGCCTTCCCGGTGGCAGTTCCATTGGTTCGGGAGCCGTACGGAGGGGCTTCTGATCTGGCTGCCCTCGCCCAGGCGATTGAGAACTGCCACGGCTGCAGGCTGCGGATGGGGGCGACGCGCGTGGTCCCCGGGGAGGGAAACCCCCAGGCCCGGCTCATGCTGGTGGGAGAGGGACCAGGGCAGCAGGAAGACCTGACCGGGCGTCCGTTCGTCGGGGCAGCCGGACAACTGCTCGAACGGATGCTAGCCGCTATCGGCCTGAGCCGTGAGGATACGTACATCGCCAACGTAGTCAAATGCCGTCCTCCGGGCAATCGGGTTCCCGCCGACGACGAGGCGGCGGCTTGTCTGCCGTACGTCCTGACCCAGATTCAGTTGGTCAATCCGGAGGTGGTGCTCCTGTTGGGGGCCACCGCCACGCGGGCGCTCGTGGGCAAAAGCTTGGCGATCACGAAGGTCCGGGGGCAGTGGTTCGAGCGCGACGGGCGACTCTATCTGCCTACCTACCATCCGGCGGCCTTATTACGCGATCCCAGCAAGAAACGGGAGGCTTGGGAAGACTTGAAGCAGGTTCGCGACTATCTGGGGTTGCCGACCTGAAGGATTTGACCGTCATAAACAAGAAAAGAGCCGTGAATGGCCACTGGGAGTTAGCGGCTTCAGCGCCGATCGAAGGAGGATATGTGAGTGAAGAAGTACGGGACGGATCGCATACGGAACATCGCCCTAGTGTCGCACGGTGGGGCGGGGAAGACCTCGCTGGCCGAGGCGGCGCTTTTTCTTTCCGGCGCGACCACTCGGATGGGCCGGGTGGAGGAAGGGACGACGGTCACCGACCACGACCCGGAGGAGATCAAACGCCAGATTTCGATCAATACCTCCCTGGCGCCGATCGAATGGGAGGAGCACAAGCTCAACCTCCTCGATACCCCTGGATACTTCGATTTCGTTGGAGAGGTGACCTCGGCTTTGCGGGTGGCGGACGCCGCCGTCGTGGTCGTGGAGGCGGTCTCCGGCGTCGAGGTCGGGACGGAGAAAGTCATGTCCTATGCCGCCCATCTACCCAAGATGGTCTTCGTCTCCAAGATGGACCGGGAGAATGCCAACTTCGCTCGCGTCCTCGCCCAACTCAGGGAGAAGTTTGGCAACCGGGTGGTGCCTGCGCAGTTGCCCATCGGCTCCTTTGACAGCTTCCGCGGTGTGATCGACCTGGTGACGATGAAGGCGCATATTGTCGAGGGCGGCAAGCCGAGGGAGAGCGACATCCCTGCCGAGCTGGCTGGGGAGGCTCAGTCGTGGCGCGACACGCTGATCGAAGAGGTGGCTGCCACCGATGACGACCTCACCCTCAAGTTCTTGGAGGGGGAGCCGCTCACTCAGGACGAGTTGGCCAGCGGTTTGGCAAAGGGGACCGCAGCGGGGAAAATCATCCCGGTCTTTGCTGGGGCGGCCACCAAATCCATCGGCGTGGCCCAGTTGCTGCGCGCCTGCGTGGACTATTTGCCTTCCCCGGCCGTGGCGGCGCCGACGGCCGGTAAGAGCACGAAAGGCGAGCGCGTCGAGCTGGCCGCCGATCCCAGCGGCCCTTTGGCGGCGCTGGTCTTCAAGACGATGGCGGACCCCTTTGTTGGCAAGCTGACGTTGCTGCGAGTCTACTCGGGGACGCTCAAATCCGACTCCCATGTCTGGAACGTGAATCAGGGAACAGATGAGCGGATCGGCCAGTTGCTCTTCCTGCGCGGCAAAGAGCAAATCCCGACGCCGGAGGTGGTGGCCGGAGACATCGGTGCGGTGGCGAAGCTGGCTGAGACACAAACCGGGCATACCCTTTGCGACAAGGACCGGGCCGTCACCCTGCCGGGAATCGATTTCCCGCGGCCCGTGGTAACGCTGGCGGTTGAGCCGAGGGCCAAGGGGGACGAAGACAAGATCTCGAGCGGTTTGCACCGGTTGATGGAAGAGGACCCGACTTTTGCCGTGGAGAAGAACACGGAGACGGGACAACTGTTGGTCAAAGGAACGGGTGAACTTCACCTCGAGGTCATCACGAGCCGGTTACAGAAGAAGTTTGGCGTGGCCGTGGACCTTTCAACCCCCAAGGTGCCGTACAAAGAGACCATTCGGGGCACGGCCAAAGCGGAGTACAAGCATAAGAAACAGACTGGGGGTCGCGGCCAGTACGGCCACTGCATAATCGAACTGGAGCCCCTCCCGCCCGGGGGCGGGTTCGAATTCGTGGACAAGATTTTCGGGGGTGCCGTGCCGAAGCAGTACATTCCGGCCGTGGAGAAGGGAATCCGGGAGACCATGGAGGAGGGCGTGATTGCAGGTTATCCGGTGGTCGATGTCCGAGTTTCCCTGCTCGACGGTTCCTACCACTCGGTGGACTCGTCGGAGATGGCGTTCAAGATTGCCTCGTCCATGGCCTTCAAGAAGGGGTTCCTGGAGGCCAAGCCAATCCTGCTGGAGCCGGTGATGCGGGTCGAGGTTACTGTGCCTGACGACTACATGGGCGACATCATGGGTGACATGAACAAGCGCCGGGGTAAGATACTGGGGATGGAGCCGGCGGATGGCGTTCAGGTTATCAAAGCCTTGGTCCCGCTGGCGGAGATGTTCAAGTACGCCATCGACCTCCGTTCCATGACTCAGGGGCGCGGCGCTTTCGCGATGGAGTTCGACCACTATGAGGAGGTTCCGGCTCACCTGGCGGAGCAGGTTATCGCAGCAGCCAAGAAGCAGCACGACAAGGGGGAGTAGCTTGCCGGCGAGCGGGGTGACCCGGGAACAAAGACCTCGGCGCCGTCCACGGGCGGTAGGAGTTCTTTTGCTGTCCTGGTTCTTGGCGGTGTCTGTTTTTGCGCTGCCCGGGGCCTTCGCGGGGAGTCGGCTTGGACGCATCGCGCCTGCCTCGCAGGGGCTTTGGGAGGAGGTGCTCCGGGAGAACGCTCCCCTGGGTGATCCGCAGTCCTTCTTCTGGTTGGCTGTGGCCCATGCGAACTTGGGGCAGCTTGAAGAGTCACGCACGGCTTTTGAGCGCTGGGACAAAGCAGACCCTCAGCGGAAAACCACCAAACTGCTCGTGAGCGAGTCTCGAGCCCTGTTGGCGCAGGACCCGGGCGACCTCCAGGGCCTTAATGGCCTAGCTTTTCTAGCCTATGCCGAGGGGAATTACGCGGAGGCGATCAACTACTTCCAGTCCGTTGTCTCCATCGATGAACAGAACCCTTGGCCGAGGTGCTACCTCGGATTCTCGCTCGGAAAGAATGGCCAAGTGAACGCAGCGGTCAAGGTTCTCGAAGAGGGGGTGCGGCTTTTCCCCGATAATGAGGTCCTCCACTTCTTGCTGGGGATGGCCTATTATCGGAAAGGTTTGTTTGCTCGTGCCCTCCTGGAGATGGCAAAGGCCCCCGGAGCGTTGCGCTATTTCCGCTAACCCGCTTCCTCAACCCGCCGGTTCTGGCACCTACACTTGGTGCATATACGTTCCAGGGAAGGGAGGCGGAAGCGGTGGTCGAGGTGCGTAGCCGGGCAGGGGGCGACCGGGAGGAACAGGCCGTTGCCGCCGTGGTGTTGTGGGGTGTAGTGGCAGCCCTGGTTGGCACCGCCCTGGGCGCCTTGATACTGGCCGTCGGTTTGCTTCTTTTTGATGAGTTGACTCCCAGCGGCGGAACCTTCCTGGCGACCAGTCTGGCCGCGGTGGCATTGGGAGCTCTGTGGGGCAGCCGCCGGGTGGGGCACGGTGGGCTTTGGGTAGGCGGATCAATCGGCTTGGGCTACGGCCTCTTGGCCTGGATTCTGGCGGGAATCTTCCGCCTTGGCCCGCTGAGCTTCACTGGACTGGCTCAGGCACTGGTCGCGGCTGCAGTGGTTGGGGCGGTGGCCGGCATCATCGGGGTGAACCTATAGGGACGGTAGAGGCCTACGCGGCGCGGGCGAAACGGTACTAGCGGGAAGGCAAAGGGGCTGTTCCCTTCGGGGGAACAGCCCCTGACGTATCAAAATGGTGGAGGGGGAAGGATTCGAACCTTCGAAGCGTTCCGCAACAGATTTACAGTCTGCCCCCTTTGACCAGCTCGGGAACCCCTCCACGAAAACCCATGGCCTCTAATCTGAAGGAATGGCAGGGGAGACAGGACTCGAACCCGCAACCCTCGGTTTTGGAGACCGATGCTCTACCAATTGAGCTACTCCCCTGGGTCTCACGGACAGTAGCTATTCTAGCAGATTGCGGCGGCCAAGTCAAGACTGCGCGATCACTCAGCTATTATCTTACCGAAGGGACTCCGGCTCACTCAGAACGAAATCTTACCGAAGGGACGTGCCGTGAGAATGTCACTCAAGAGCCGCAAAGAGTACCTTCAGATCGCC
>JBLNCL010000005.1:0-57394 GCA_050260635.1 Betaproteobacteria bacterium | reverse complement strand
CAGAGTGCACGGTGTGGCGGGGGGAGATGACGCGAGGGTGGGGCAAGCTGAGGTCGGTCGTGGGTCAAAAGCAGGGTGGCTGCCCCGAAGGCGGAACTGGCTTTCGGAGCAGCCACCTGGCGAGTAGGCTTTGGTACTACTCCACGGTCACGCTCTTGGCGAGGTTTCTCGGCTTGTCGACGTCGCACCCGCGGGCCTTGGCGGCGTAGTAGGCGAAGAGCTGGAGCGGGACGACTGAGAGGACCGGCGTGACGAAGTCCAGGGTGTCCGGAATGTGGAGAACGTGGTCGGCCGCCTCGTAGATGGCCCGATCGCCCTCAAGGGCGATCGCCACCACCGTGGCATCCCGCGCCTTGACCTCCTTGATGTTGGAGAGCATCTTGTCGTACAGCTTCCGCTGGGTGGCCAGGGCGAAGACCGGAACCCCCTCAACAATCAGGGCCAGCGTCCCGTGCTTCAACTCGCCCGCAGCGTAAGCCTCGGCGTGGATATAGGAGATCTCCTTGAGCTTGAGCGACCCCTCCATCGAGACGGCGTAGTCCAGTCCCCGGCCGATGAAGAAGATGTCCTCCCGATTCTTGAACTCCTTGGCCAGGTCTTGGGCCTTCTCGGCGTGGGCCAGAACCTCGCCGACCGCCCCGGGCAGCCTCTGCAGCGCCGCAATGATCTCCGCTCGTTCCTCGGCCGTGGTCGTTCCCCGCTGCTCCGAGAGGTAAAGAGCCAGCAGATAGAGACTGACCAGTTGGGTCACGTAGGCCTTGGTCGAGGCCACGGCAATCTCCGGCCCGGCCCAGGTGTAGATCACGTCGTCGGCCTCCCGGGCCACCGACGATCCGACCACGTTCGTGATCGCCACCACCCTGGCTCCCTTGGCCTTCGCCAGCCGGAGGCCGGCCAGCGAGTCCGCGGTCTCCCCGGACTGGGAGATCACCACCGCCAGGGTCGTCTCATCCACCATGGGGTCTCGGTAGCGGAACTCCGACGCCACCTCGGCCTCCACCGGCAGCCGGGCGAGGCGCTCGATCACCTGCTTGCCGACGAGCCCGGCGTGATAGGCCGTCCCGCAGGCGATGATCGACACCTTGCGCAGCTTCTTCACCTGCTCGACACTGAGCTGCACCTCGTCCAAGACCACGTGATCGGTGTCCAGCCGCCCGGAGAGAGTGTCCCGGATGGCCCGGGGCTGCTCGTGGATCTCCTTCAGCATGAAGTCCTCGTAGCCACCCTTCTCGGCCAGTCCGGGGTCCCACTTGACCTCGAAGACCTCTTTCGCAACCGGGTTCCCGTCCAGGTCCGTGACCGTCACCCCGCCGGGCGTCACCACCGCCAGCTCACCGTCGTTCAAGAGGTAGACCCGCCTGGTGAAGGGCAACAGCGCCGGGATGTCGGAGGCCAGGTAGTTTTCCTTCTCCCCCAGCCCCACCACGAGCGGGCTGTCCTTCCGCACCGCCACCAGTCGGTCCGGTTCGCCCCGGTGAATGACCGCCACCGCATACGAGCCTTCGGCCTCCCGCACCGCCTTCCGCACCGCCTCCACCAGGTCGCCCTCGTAGTACTCCTCGATCAGGTGGGGCAGGGTCTCAGTGTCGGTCTCCGACCGGAAGACGTGGCCCTTCGCCGCCAGCTTCGTGCGGAGCCGTTGGTAGTTCTCGATAATCCCGTTGTGGACCACGGCGATGTTCCCGGCGCAGTCCAGATGGGGATGGGCGTTGGTATCCGAGGGGCGCCCGTGGGTCGCCCAGCGGGTGTGGCCGATACCGGAAACGCCTTCGATCGGGCTGGCCGCCAGCTTCTCCTGGAGCCGGTTCAGCCTCCCCACGGTCTTGCGCAGGACCAATTGCCCGCCGCTCACCACCGCCACGCCCGCCGAGTCATACCCCCGGTACTCCAGTCGGCGCAGCCCTTCAAGAAGAATCGGAGTCGCTTGCTCAGTGCCCGTGTAGCCGACGATCCCACACATCTCAACCGCTCCCAAACAGAAGCCCCGGAGGACGGGCTCCCCCAGGGCATTATTAGACCTCCTCCACTAACCGAGAGGTCCCGGCCACCTGACCGCCCTTTTGTCCCGGCGTCGCCGCCGGGCTTTGTGAACGGCCTTACGACTGTGGCAAGCCGAGGGTCACCCGCCGAACGCTTCGAGATCCCCTTCCTCGTCAACTCCGGCCCCGCGGCCGGAGTCGTGGCGCTGCTTATGCTCTTTTCCGCCCCGACGCATTGCCCGTCGCCTGCGCCGGCGCTATCCGGTTGTGCCTGCTTCGCGATCGTCCTAGCCCAGCTCTCCTCCCAGGTCCTGGGCGACGGCTGCCGCCACCATTTCCACCGCCCGCCGGACCACCACCTCCTCCGGGCCCTCGCCCAGCACCCTCACCAGCGGTTCGGTTCCCGACGGCCGGACGAAGATCCGCCCCTCCTTGCCGAGGAGTTCCTCGGCCGCCGAAACCGCCTCCTTGACCCGGGCGCTCTCCCCCAGCCGCTCCTTGGCCGCCACCCGGACGTTTTGCAGAAGCTGCGGGAAGGTTCGCATGACCTGCGCTGCCTCGGAGAGCCTGCGCCTGCTCCCTTTGACGATAGCAGCCAGTTGGAGGGCCGTCAAGACTCCGTCCCCGGTAGTGTTGTGTTCCAGGAAGATGATGTGGCCTGACTGCTCGCCGCCAAGGACCAACCCTTCCCTGCGCATGGCCTCCAGGACGTAGCGATCCCCGGCCTTGGTAACCGTCACGTCCCCGTCCGCCTTCCGGAACGCCTCCACCAGTCCGAGGTTGGAATACACCGTAGCGGCGATCCGCTTCCCGGGCAGGGTCCCCTGCCGCAACCGCTCCAGCCCGGTGATGGCGAGGATGCGGTCCCCGTCCACCAGCTCCCCTCGCTCGTCCACGGCGATCACCCGGTCACCGTCCCCATCGAAGGCGAAGCCGAGGTCGGCCCCCCGCTCCCGGACCGCCCGCTGAAGCGCTTCCGGATGAGTGGAGCCGCACCCCACGTTGATCCGCGCCCCGTCCGGCTCGGCATGGAGCGCCGCCACCTCCGCCCCCAGGCGGGCAAAGACCGCCGGCGCCACCCGGTAGGAGGCCCCGAAGGCGCAGTCCAGGACCACCTTGAGCCCCTCGAGCCGCACCGGCACGGTTCCCGCCAGGAAGGCGACGTACTCCGCCTCCGCCCGGGGCTCCGGGAAGGCACGTCCCACGCCTTCGCCGATTGGCCGCGGCAGGCCGTCTTCCTCCGGAGCCCGGCCCAGCAGGTCCTCGATCTCGTCCTCCACCTCATCGGGGAGTTTGAACCCGTCGCCGGAGAAGAACTTGATCCCGTTGTCCTCGACCGGGTTGTGCGAGGCGGAAACCATCACCCCGGCGTCCAGTTGCAGGTGGCGGACCAGGTAGGCCACGCCCGGCGTGGGGATGATCCCCGCCGTAACCGCATCGGCCCCCACCGAAGTTAGCCCGGCGATGAGGGCGCCCTCCAGCATGGTGCCGGAAAGGCGGGTGTCCCGGCCGATCAGAACTTTCGGCCGCCGTCCCTCCCGGCCCAGCGCATGACGGACAAGGACTGCCGCCCCCGCCCGTCCGAGCCGAAAGGCCAGCTCAGGCGTGAGGTCCGCGTTGGCCACGCCGCGCACGCCGTCTGTGCCGAATAGCCTACCCATCCTTCAACCCCTTTACCGTATGTAGTATGCCCTCTACTGCGACTTCGCCCCTGAAGGCGCCGCTGAAGCTGCGGGGGCCACCGGCACCACCACCTCGACCTCCGCCGGCTCCACCGCCACCCCCGTCACGGGGTTCCCTTCCCCGTCCACCGCCCGGGCAGCGACGGTCATCCGGAGTTCGCCGGTTGCCCCGGCGATGTCCACGGTTGCCCGGACGCCCGCCACTCGTGTCAGGGCGTCCTCCAGCCCCGTGAGGCGGACCTCCGCCGGCGCCACCTGCGGCGTCCCGGCCTGGTAGCCCGAGGCCGGCTCGCCCATGAGCTCCGCCGTCACGGCAACCTTCCTGGCGCCGGGCCGCCCCAGCTCGACCTCGATCCAGCGGGGAGTGACGCCGACCACCCGGCCGTCCTGCGGTTGCGGAACCCGCACCGCCACCCGATGGCGCCCCGGCCCGAGGCCGCTCAGGGAGAGGATGGCCCGCACCTGCCCCTTTACTCGCTCCTCTTGACCTGGCGCCGCCACCAGCGCCACCTCGATCGTCGGCGGCAGCCCCTTCACCGCGAGACCCGAGGGAACGCCCCTCACCTCCAGCCGCACGCTCATCCGCCAGCCGACCTCCGAGGGCGTGGTGGTCCGGCTCGCCACGTAAACCCAGATGACCAGCGCCACGGCCAGCGAGAAGACCTTCAGCCAGAGATCCTCCCGGCTCCAGAACCTACCCACGGCGTTGCCCCGCTTCCCAGACCTCGCCCCACCAAGAGCGGGCCGTCTCTTTGGTCTTGATCAGGGTGGCCAACTGTTCCCGCAGCCCCTCCTCGTCCAGGTGCCGCTCGAGCCGCCCGCCGACCGCCAGGGAGACGATCCCTGTCTCCTCGGAGACGATCACCACCGCGGCGTCGGAAATCTCGCTGATGCCCACCCCCGCCCGATGGCGGGTGCCAAGCTCCTTCGGCAACCCCGGATTGCCCGTCAGCGGCAGGAAGCAGCCGGCGGCCGCCACCCGGTTGCCCCGGATGATGGCCGCTCCGTCATGGAGCGGTGTGTTGGGGGTGAAAAGGTTGCCGAGAAGTTCCGCCGAAACCCTGGCATCCAGGGCGATGCCGGTGTCGACGTATTCCTGGAGCCCCGTCTCCCGCTCGAGCACGATCAGCGCCCCCACCTTCTCCGCCGACAGCAGGGCTGTCGCCCGGACGATCGCCCCGATCAGCTCCGATCGCTCCCGCCTTCCCAGTTCCGCCAAGCCGTGGCGGAAAAGCTGGCCCCGCCCCAACTGCTCCAGCGTCCGCCGGAGTTCGGGATAGAAGACCACCGGGAGCGCCACCAGGAGGCCGGTCACCGCCCGCTCCAACAGCCAGTTGACCGCCCGCAGCCCCAGCCAGCCGGAGACGAGCGTGGCGAGAAAGAGGACGGTCAGCCCCTTGAGGAGCGAAACCGTCCCCGTGTTTCGCAGGAGGGTGATGACCTTGTAGACGACGAAGGCGATGATGAGGATGTCGAGCACGTCCACCAGCCCAAACCGGGGCAGCCCGGCAAGCCACCGCCACGTCAAGGTCCTCCCTCCTCTCGTCCCGCCATGCTCAGCCTATTCCAGGGGTCCAGGAGCGCCCGGCGCCAGAACCACGGGGTTGCGCAGCCGCCCGACCCCCTCGATCACCACTTCCACCACGTCCCCCGGCCGCAGTTGCCCCACCCCCGGCGGCGTCCCCGTGGCGATCACGTCGCCCGGGTGAAGGGTCATGATCCGGGAGACGAAGCTGACCAGTTCCGGCACGGAAAAGATGAGGTTGCGGGTCGAAGAGGACTGCCGCCGCTCCCCGTTCACGTAGCACTCGACCAGCAGGTCGCTCGGGTCCAACCCGCTTACGACCTCTTTCCCCAGCGGGGCGAAGGTGTCGAAGGACTTGGCCCGGGTCCACTGGCCGTCCCGCCGCTGGAGGTCCCGGGCGGTCACGTCGTTGAAGCAGGTGTATCCGGCGATGTAGCGGTCAGCCTCCGCCGGCGTCGCGCTGCGGGTCTCCCGCCCGATCACAACCGCCAGCTCGGCCTCGTAATCCACCTGCCTGCTCATCGCCGGGTAGACGATCGGCTCCTCCGGCCCGATCACCGCCGTCTCCGGTTTGAGGAAGATGACCGGCTCGGCCGGGATCGCCATCCCCAGCTCCTTGGCGTGATCCCGGTAGTTCAGCCCGACGCAGATGACCTTCACCGGCCCTACCTCCCCGCCTACTCCTGCAGGCCCTGTCCTGCTACTGACCTTTTTCGGGAAGCGCCGCCCTAATCCCTGCCACCAGGTTCTGTTAGGCCGGAGCCGGAGCCCCTTCGCCCCGCCTCGCCATAAGAAAAGAGGCTGTTCCGAAAATCGCTTTCGGAACAGCCTCTTCAGCGCACTTCCGCTTAGAAGTACATCGTGGTGCCGAAGTACAGGGTGCTGTCGCCCGTGTCCGGCATGGTGTAGGTGAGGTTCAACTCGACGTTCTTCACCGTGTAGTAGGCGTCGATGGTGAAGTCCTTGGCATCGAGCGTGTACTCACCGTAGACATCGAACCCGCCAGCGCTGAACTTGGCGCCGAGGTACTTCTCGTCACCCTCTTCAGCTTCGCCCTTCTTGTCATACTCACCGTAGACGGTCAGCTGATCCGGGATGACCGCATAGCTGGCGCCGACTGCGAACGCCGCATCGTCCTCTTCGCTCTTCTTGCTGGCGCCGCCGTAGATGGTGGCGCCGGCCACGGCGAAGCTGGCCTGGCCGCCGAACTCCTCATTGATCGGGTCGTAGAACGCGACGCCCTTGGCGCCCTCCGGCAGAGCCGGGGCGAAGGCGAGACCGGTGAACCCCTTGCTCAGGTAGCTGGCGGTGTAGCCGACATCGAGGCCAGTGAAGTTGACGTACTGCTGGCCAACCGTCAGCTTGCCAGCGCCCTCGAAGTTCACCCAGTAGTTGGCCCGCTTGACGAGAGCACCGACGGCAGTATCAGCCACCGTATCGGTATCGGTATCGATCTTGCCAGGCTCGAGACGGATCTGGAAGCCCGAGTTCTCGTCGAGCGTACCGTCGAACTGGAGGCGGTACCCGTTGTCATAGGTGGGGTCGGCGTCGCCGGCCTTCTCCAGGGACCACCATACCTTACCGGTGGTCTTGATGTCGGCCGCGAAGGCGCTCATGCTGAGAGCCATCACGAGAACGAGGGAAAGAACGATAGCCTTCTTCATTATTGTTCCTCCTTGGTTAATCGACTTGTTTGTGTTAACCAGGAGCCGTTTCCGCGACAGTCGGCGGTGAGTGTCCTTGTTTCCTCCCCGCTCCCTGCGCGGTCACCAGCTCCCCCCATCTACCCGGCCCCGCAGCTTAACCAAGCAGTGCACCCCCTTTCGGGCTGCGCGGCTCAAGGCGATGAGTCCCGAGGCTGATTGGACATACTCAGCCTCAATTGGTGAATATGTTCGACCGCGCCAAAGTTTATCCTTCTAAGGGAGAAAAATTTTTCCGGAAGGGCTCCCTGACGCCATGGGCCCGGAGGCAGGCTGCTAAGACCTGGTCCCCTCCTCCAGCATGAGCCCGTACTCGATGCTGTCCACCAGCGCCCGCCAGCTCGCCTCGATGATGTTGGGGGAGACCCCGACCGTCCCCCAGCTCCGCTCGGCGTCCCGGGACTCGATCAGGACTCGGACCTTGGCGGCGGTCCCCGCCTTCTCGTCCAGGACCCGGACCTTGAAGTCGGTCAGCTTGATCTCAGCGATCCGGGGATAGGCCTCCTGCAGCGCCAGCCGGAGCGCCCGGTCCAGGGCGTTCACCGGGCCGTCCCCCTCCGCCACGGTATGCTTCACCTGGTCTCCCACCCGGAGCTTGACCGTCGCCTCGGCCACCGGCTCGCCGTTGCTCTCCCGCTTCTCGGAGATGAGGCGGAACTCGATCAACTCAAAGAACGGCTGGTAGATGCCGAGCATCTTCTTCATCAAGAGTTCGAAGGAGGCCTCGGCCCCTTCGAAGGAGTAGCCCTGGTATTCGAGGTTCTTCAGCGTCTCCAAGAGGAGGCGGGCGGTCGAGGAGTGCCGGTCCAGGTCAAGGTGGTACTCCTCCGCCTTGTACCGGACGTTGGCTGCCCCAGCCTGGTCGGAGACGAGGACCCGGCGCTCGTTGCCCACCACCTCCGGGGGGAGGTGTTCGTAGGTCTCGGGGTGGCGCATCAGGGCCGAGACGTGGACCCCGCCCTTGTGGGCGAAGGCGGAGCGGCCGACGAACGGCTGGTTGGGCTGGGGCGGAAGGTTGGCCAGTTCGGCCACGTAATGGGCGGTCCGGGTGAGAGAGGCGAGCTGTTCGGGGGAGAGGCAGGCGAACCCGAGCTTCACTTGGAGCAGCGGAAGCAGGGAGCAGAGGTCGGCGTTGCCGCAGCGCTCGCCGTAGCCGTTGATCGTCCCCTGCACGTGACGGACCCCCGCCTCGACGGCCAACAGCGAGTTGGCCACCGCCAGGTTTCCGTCGTTGTGGGCGTGGATGCCCAGGGTGAGGTCGGGGAAGCGCTCCCGCACCGCCTTGACCGCCGCCACCACCTCGCCGGGGAGGCTGCCGCCGTTGGTGTCGCAGAGGACCAGGGTCCGGGCTCCCCCCTCCGCCGCCGCGGCGAGGCAGTCCAGGGCGTAGGCGGGGTTCCGCCGGTAGCCGTCGAAGAAGTGTTCGGCGTCGAAAACCACCTCCCGCCCGGCCGCCGCCAGGTAAACCACACTCTCCCGGATCATGGCCAGGTTCTCCTCGAGGGTGGTCTGGAGGGCAGCGGTGACGTGGAAGTCCCAGGCCTTGCCGAAGACCGTGACCACGGGCGTCCCGGTCGCCAGGAGGGCGTGCAGGTTGGCGTCCTCGTCCGGTCTCACGCCCGGCCGGCGGGTGCTGCCGAAGGCGGCGAGCCGGGCGGTGGCCAGCGGCAGGTCCCGGGCGGCGGCGAAGAACTCGCTGTCCTTCGGGTTGGCCCCGGGCCACCCGCCTTCGATCAGGTGCACCCCGAGACGGTCCAGGCGCCGGGCGATCCGCAGCTTGTCCTCGACCGAGAAGGAGATGCCTTCCCGCTGCGCCCCGTCCCGGAGGGTGGTGTCGTAGATGATCAGCCGCTCGCTCATACATCGCCTCCTCTCCCCGGTATCCGCGCCTCCACGCCTAGCCCGGCGCTTCCCCTACCGCCTGTGCTACCCGATCGCCCATCTCCGCGGTGGCCATGGCCTTCTCGTTCTGCCCGGCCAGGTCGGCAGTGCGCGCCCCTGAGGCGAGAACCTGTGCCACCGCCCCTTCCACGGCCCGGGCGGCTTCCTCGCGCCCCAGCGAGTGGCGGAGGAGCAGGGCAGCCGACAGGATGGTCCCCAGGGGATTGGCGATGCCCCGCCCGGCGATATCCGGTGCCGAGCCGTGGCAGGGCTCGTACAGCGCCGTCCGGCCGCCGAGCGAGGCCGAGGGGAGCATCCCCAGCGATCCGGCAATCGCCGCTGCCTCGTCCGAGAGGATGTCGCCGAAGAGGTTCTCCGTCACGATCACGTCGAACTGGCGGGGCGCCCGGGCCAGCTGCAGCGCCGTATTGTCCACCAGTTGGTGGCTCAGGGTGACATCCGGAAACTCCCGGGCCACCTCCCGGGCCGTCTCGCGCCAGAGGCGGGAACTCTCCAACACGTTGGCCTTGTCGACGGAGGTCACGTGACGGCGCCGCGACCGGGCCAGGGCAAAGGCGAGGCGGACGATCCGCCGGATCTCCCCCGTGGAGTAGAGGAGGGTGTCCGTCGCCACCCAGCCATCGCCGTCCGGGGCCGGATCCCGCCGCCGAGGTTCCCCGAAGTAGAGACCGCCGGTCAGCTCCCGGACGATCAGCAAGTCCACCCCGGCGGTCACCTCCGGGCGGAGCGAAGAGGCGGCCGCCAGTTCCGGATAGGCGCGCACCGGCCGCAGGTTGGCGTAGAGGCCGAGCTCCTTGCGCAGGGCGAAGAGGGCCTTTTCCGGGCGGACCGCCGCCGGGAGGTCGTCCCAGGCGGGACCGCCGACCGCCCCCAGGAGGACCGCCTGGCACTCCTTGATCGCCTCCAGGTCCTCCGGCCGCAAGGGCACGCCGTAACGCTCGTACGCCGCCCCGCCCACTGCGAACTCGTGAAAGGTCAAACTCAAACCGAACCGGTCGGCGGCTGCCCGGAGAACCTTGACCCCCTCGGCGACCACCTCCGGCCCGATGCCGTCGCCCGGCAGGACGGCGATGTCGAACCGGCTCACGCCCCCTCACCCGCTTTCTTGAGCCGCAAACCTTGCCCGTTGCCGGCGGCCCGGCGCTCGGCGAGCCGCTGCCGGACGTAGGGGACAAGCCCGCCGGCGGCCACCAGGTTCTGCATGAACTCCGGGAAGGGCGTCGCCGCAAACTCCTCGCCGGTGGAAAGGCGCACGATCCGCCCGGCCGCCGGGTCGACCGCCACCTCCTCGCCGTCCCGCAGAGCCGCGGCCGCCTCCGGCGCCTCGAAGATCGGCAGACCGATGTTGAAGGCATTCCGATAGAAGATCCGGGCGAAGGAAGAGGCAATCACCCCGGCCACGCCAGCCGCCTTGAGCGCCAACGGAGCGTGCTCCCGGGAGCTGCCGCAGCCGAAGTTCTTGCCCGCCACGACGAAATCCCCGGGTCTCACCCGCCCGGCAAAGGACGGGTCGGCGTCCTCCATGGCGTGCCTGGCCAGTTCCGCTGGATCGGAAGTGTTGAGATAGCGTGCCGGAATGATCAGGTCAGTATCGATGTCGTCACCGAACCGGTGGACGCGGCCGGTCAACATTGTTCAAGCTCCCTCCCTATAAATCGTCTGGCGAGACGATGAACCCAGCCACGGCGGAGGCCGCCGCCACCGCGGGACTCGCCAGGTAGACCTCGCTCGTCACGTGGCCCATCCGCCCCCGGAAGTTTCGGTTGGTGGTGGAGACGGTCCGCTCGCCGGCCGCCATGATCCCCAGGTGGCCGCCGAGGCAAGGTCCGCAGGTCGGGGTGGACACCGCCGCTCCGGCCGCGACCAGGGCCTCGATCAGGCCCTCGGCCAGGGCCTGCCGGTAGATGCGCGGGGTGCCGGGAAAGACGAGGCACCGCACGTGCGGGTGGACCGCTCGCCCCCGCAGGACCTCGGCCGCCACCCGGAGATCGGAGAGGCGCCCGTTGGTGCAGGAGCCGATCACCACCTGGTCCACCGCAACCCCCCCGGCCTCGCTCACCGGGCGGACGTTCGCCGGCGAGAAGGGGAAGGCCACCTGGGGTTCGAGTGCGGTCACATCATACTCGTAAACCGCAGCGTAGGCGGCGTCCGGGTCGGGATAGACCGGCGTGAAGGGGCGCTTGGCCCGCCCGGCGAGGTAGCTCAGGGTAGCCTCGTCCGGCGGGAAGATGCCGTTCTTGGCGCCGGCCTCGATGGCCATGTTGGCCATGGTGAACCGCCCGTCCAGAGGTAGCTCCGCCACCGCCGGCCCATGGAACTCCATCGCCTGGTAACGGCAGCCGTCCACCCCCACCTGCCCGATCAGGAAGAGGATGTAGTCCTTTCCCCCGACCCAGCGGTTCCGGGGGCGGCCGTGCAGGACGAACTTCACCGTCTCCGGAACCCGCAGCCAGAGCTCGCCCAGGGCCATGGCGGCAGCCAGGTCGGTCGAGCCCACCCCCGTAGCGAAGGCGCCCAGCGCTCCGTAGGTGCAGGTATGGGAGTCGGCCCCGACGATCAACTCGCCGGGCAGGGCCAGCCCCTCCTCGGGGATGAGACAGTGCTCGATCCCCATCCGCCCCACCTCGTAGTAGTAAGGGAGCCCCTGCTCACGGGCGAACTCCCGCAGGACCTTGGCCTGTTCGGCCGAGGGGATGTCCTTGTTCGGGGTGAAGTGGTCGGGCACTAAGGCAACCCGCTCCGGGTCGAAGACCCGCTCGGCGCCCATCTCCCGGAAAGCCTTGATCGCCACCGGAGCGGTGATGTCGTTGGCCAGCGCCAAGTCGACCCGGGCGTTGACCAGTTCCCCCGGGCTCACCCGCTCCTGCCCAGCGTGGGCGGCCAGGATCTTTTCGGTCAAAGTCATGCTCACGGCCCTGTAGTCTCCTCCTCGTCCAGTGTGGACCCGTTCGCCGCCCCGCTGGCCGCCTCCCGCTCCCGGGCGGCGACCACCTTGTTGATCGCCTGAAGATACGCCCGAACGCTGGCCTCGATGATGTCGGTCGAGGTCCCCCGGCCGACAAAGCGGTGGCCGTTGTCCTTCACCTTGACCAGCACCTCGCCGAGGGCGTCCTTGCCTCCCGTCACCGCCCGGAGGTTGTACTCCATCAGGTTGACCGAAAGCCCGGTGATCCGGTCTACCGCCCGGTAGGCCGCGTCCACCGGACCATCGCCGCAGGCTGCCTCCTCGTACGCCGCCCCGTCCCGGGTCAAGCGGACCGTCGCGGTTGGCACCGTCGTGTTGCCGCTCGCCACATGGAGGTAGTCAAGCTGGTAGATCTCTGGGGCGGCCAGCACCTCGCCCTCGATGAGCGCCTCCAGATCCTGATCCGAGACCTCCTTCTTCCGGTCAGCCACCTCCAAGAAGCGGGCGTAGGCCTTGGCGAACTCGGCCGCCGTCAGGGTGTAGCCGAGCTCCTTCAGCCGGGCCCGGAGGGCATGGCGCCCGGAGAGCTTCCCGAGCACCAGCCGGCTCTGGGTGAAGCCCACCGACTCGGGGGTCATGATCTCGTAGGTCTGGCGGGCCTTCAGCACACCGTCCTGGTGAATGCCGGACTCGTGGGCAAAGGCGTTCGCTCCGATCACCGCCTTATTCGGCGGGACCGCGACCCCGGTCAGGGTGGAAACCAGACGGCTGGTCCGGTAGATCAACTCCGTGACGATCCCGGTGGAGGCCTGGTAAAACTGGGAGCGGGTCCGGAGTCCCATCACGACCTCCTCCAGAGCGGCATTTCCGGCCCGCTCCCCAAGCCCGTTCACCGTGCACTCCACCTGGCCCGCCCCGGCCGCCACCGCCGCCATGCTGTTGGCGACCGCCAGCCCCAGGTCGTCGTGGCAGTGGACGGAGAGAGTGACCCGATCGAGCCCGGGGACGTTCTCCTTGAGGTACTCAAGCAGCTCGGTCATCTCTTGGGGGGTGGTGTAGCCGACCGTATCCGGAACGTTGATGGTCGTCGCTCCCGCCTCGATCACCGCGGCGAAGACCCGGGCCAGGAAGGCGGGGTCGGAGCGGGTGGCGTCCTCGGCCGAGAACTCGACGTCTGGTGTGAACCGGCGGGCGAACTTGACCGCCTCCACCGCCATGGCCAGCACCTCGTCGGGGGTCTTCTTCAACTTGTACTGCAGGTGGATCGGCGAGGTGGCAATGAAGGTGTGAATGCGCGGCGTCCGGGCTGCCTCCCGCAAGGCCTCCCAGGCCCGCTCGATGTCGCCCGGGACGGCCCGGGCCAACCCGCAGACGACCGGTCCCTTCACCTCGCGGGCCACCGCCTGGACGGCGGCGAAGTCCCCGGGCGAGGCGACGGGAAAGCCGGCCTCGATCACGTCCACCCCGAGACGGGCGAGTTGCCGGGCGATCTCCACCTTCTCCGCCACGTTCAGACTGACGCCCGGCGTCTGCTCCCCATCCCTCAACGTCGTATCGAAAATCAGAACCTTGCGCATCGTTCTCTCCTCCCTTCTCCCAGGCCCCCGCGGGCCTGACTCCTACACCTTTACGCCAGGCTTGACTGGATTCGTGGCCGTGATCCGGGCGAGGCGCAGCTATGCCAACGAGACCAGCCGAGCCGCCGCCACTCCCGGAACCCGGCTGATCTCGGTCAGCGCCAAGGGTGGCACGGGTTCATCCACCGCCAGCACCATGACCGCCTCCCCGCCGGCCTGCTGCCGCCCTACCTGCATGCTGGCGATGTTCACGCCGGCCTGGCCCAGGATCGTGCCGACCCGCCCGATCATGCCGGGGCGGTCGTGGTGACGGGTGACAAGGAAGTGGCCGTTCAACGGGACGTCCAGGTGGTACCCGTCGATCTCCACCAGGCGCGGTTCGGCAGTCCCGAAGAGCGACCCGGCGACACTGGTGGCCCCTGCGTCCGTCTCGACCGTCAGGCGGAAGAGGTTGGCATACCCGTCCTCGCTCTCCTTCACCTCGGCCACCTTAATCCCTCGCTCCTTCGCCAGGTACAGGGCGTTCACGGCGTTCACCGCCTCCGACAGGATCACGTCCAGCAAGCCCTTCATCGCGGAGGCAGTGAGCGGCGCCGACGGCAATTCAGCCAGGGCTCCCTGGTAGGAAAGCTCCACCCGCTTGATCCGCCCCTGGACCAGCTGACCGGCGAAGCGCCCGATTTGCTCGCAGAGGCCCAGATACGGCCGGACTTGCGCCGCCGCCTCCGGCGGGAGCGCAGGCAGATTCACGGCATTCTTGAATGGCTCCCCGCGCAGCAGGTGAGCCACCTCGACCGCCACGTCGATGGCCACGTTCTCCTGAGCCTCCACCGTGGAGGCCCCGAGGTGCGGCGTGGCCACCACCCGGGGGTGGTTGATCAGCGTAAAATCGGCCGGCGGCTCCTCCTCGAAGACGTCCAAGCCAGCTCCGGCCACCTTGCCCGACTCGAGGGCGGCCAAGAGCGCCCGCTCGTCGCAGATCCCTCCTCGGGCGCAGTTGACGATCCGTACCCCCGGCTTCATCCGGGCAAACTCGGCTTCGCCGAAGAGATGCCGGGTCTCCGGCGTAAGGGGCGTGTGGACCGTGATGAAGTCGGCCTCCTGGATGATCTGATCGATGGTGGCCACTTCGACTCCGGCCTTCTCTGCCCGCTCGGCCGAGAGATAAGGGTCATAGGCCAGAACCCGCATCCCGAAGGCCAGGGCCCGCTTGGCGACCTGCCCCCCGACCCGGCCGAGCCCCACCACGCCCAGCGTCTTGCCGGAGAGCTCCACCCCGACGAACGACTTCCGGTCCCATTTCCCGCTCTTCAGCGCCGCACAGGCCTGCGGCACCAGCCGGGCCACCGCCATCAACAGCGCCCAGGTATGCTCGGCGGTGGAGATGGTGTTCCCCTCCGGGGCGTTCAGGACGACGATCCCCCGCGCCGTGGCGGCCGGGACGTCCACGTTGTCCACCCCAACCCCCGCCCGGCCGATCACCTTGAGCCTCTCGGCCGCCCCGATGAGGTCAGCCGTCACCTTGGTCTGGCTCCGGACGATCAGGGCGTCGTATTCGCCGATGATTTGCTTCAGTTGCTCCGCCGGGAGGCCGGTCTTCACGTCGACCTGGAACCCGCCCTCGCGCAACAGGGCAGTCCCCTGCCCTGAGATGGGGTCAGCCACCAGGATCTTCATCGGCTCATCCCTCCCTCCGGACTGCCCCGCCGTAGCTCTCCAGGAGCTCCGCCTGGGCGGCCGCCACGCCTGCGCCCAGCGTCACCGGGTAGCCCAATTCCTTGAGCCCCAGCTCCAAGGCGGCGATGACGCCGAGCAGGTCGTACGGGGTGGTGTACCCCATGTGGCCGATCCGGAAGATCTTTCCGGTCAGGTCCTTTTGGCCGCCAGCCAGGACCACTCCATACCGCTTCTTGAGGGTCGAGCGCAGCTCGTCCGGGGCGATCCCCTCCGGTCCCCACACCCCCGTGACCGTCGCCGAGGCCCAGGCGTCCTCCGCCATCAGGGAGAGGCCCAGCGCCCGAATGGCCCGTCGGACCATCCGCTTCATCAGGTCGTGCCGCCGGAACGAGTTCTCCAGCCCCTCCTCGAAGAGGAGCGCCAGGGCCGTCTCGAGGCCGAAGTAGAGCGAAACGGCCGGCGTGTAGGGGGTCGTGGCCTTGGCCAGCGAATCGCGGTAGGCCAAGAGGTCCAGGTAGAACCGGGAGCTCCGGGTCCCCTCGATGACCCGCCAGGCCTTCTCCGAGACGGCCACCAGCGCCAGCCCCGGCGGCAGCATGAGGCACTTTTGCGAGCCGGCGACGGCCAGGTCCACCTGCCACTCGTCCATCCGGAAGTCCACCCCGCCCAGCGAAGAAACGCAGTCCACCACGAACACGGCGTCGGTCTTGGCCACGTAGGCCCCGATAGCGGCAATGTCGTTCTGGACGGTGGTCGAGGTCTCGTTCTGGGTGGCGAAGACCGCCTTGAGCCTCGGGTTCTCGGCCAGCTTCACCGCCACTTGCTGCGGGTCGATCGGCCGGCCCCACTTGACGTCGAGCCGGGTCACCTTCGCCCCGTAGGCCTGGGCGATCTTGGCCCAGCGCTCGCCGAAGACGCCCGAAACCAGGCAGAGGACCTCGTCGCCCGGAGCCACCACCCCGGCCACACAGGCCTCCATCCCGGCCGTCCCCGACCCGGTGAGGGTCAGGACCGTTCCACTCGTCTGAAAGAGCCTCTTCGTCTCCTCCCCCAGCCGGGTCACGAGCTTGGAGAAGTCCCCCGACCGATGACCGATCATCGGGCGGGTCATCGCCCGCTGGACCTGTGGCGGGACCGGACTCGGCCCCGGGATGTGCAGGTGAACCTTCTCGTCAAACAACACCTTTTGTCCCCCTCTCCCCTCTTTCCCGGCGGCCTTGCCTCCGGGTTCTTGCTCTGCCAACCCTACCTCTTGAGCCAGGGCATCATCTCCCGCAGCTTCTTGCCGACCTGCTCGATCAGGTGGTTCTGCTCGCGTTCCCGGAGGGCATGGAACATCGGCCGCCCGGCCTGATTCTCCAGTAGCCACTCCCGGGCGAAGGCGCCGCTCTGGATCTCGTCCAAGATCCGGCGCATCTCCCGGCGGGTCTCCCCGGTGATGATCCGCTTGCCTCGGGTCAGATCGCCGTACTCCGCCGTGTCGCTGATGGAGTAGCGCATCCAGGAGATGCCGCCCTCGTACATCAGGTCGACGATCAGCTTGAGTTCATGGAGGCACTCGAAGTAAGCGATCTCCGGCTGGTACCCGGCGGCGACCAGGGTGTCGAACCCGGCCCGCACCAGCTCGGTCACTCCACCGCAGAGCACCACCTGTTCCCCGAAGAGGTCAGTCTCCGTCTCCTCCTGGAAGGTGGTCTCGATGACCCCCGCCCGGGTGCAACCGATCCCTTTGGCGTAGGCCAGGGTGAGGTCCTTCGCCTTCCCGGTGGCGTCCTGCCGCACGGCCACAATCGCCGGAACCCCCTTGCCCTCCTGGTACATGCGGCGCACCAGGTGTCCGGGGCTCTTCGGGGCGACCATGAAGACGTCGACGTCCTGGGGCGGGATGATCTGGTGGAAGTGGATGTTGAAACCGTGGGCGAAGCCCAGGGCCTTGCCGGCCTTGAGGTGCGGGGCGATGTCCCGGCGGTAGATGGCGGCCTGAGTCTCGTCGGGCGTGAGGACCATGATCACGTCGGCCGCGGCGCAGGCCTCGGCGGTCGGCATCACCTTTGCGCCGGACTCCACCGCCCGCCCCCAGGAGTTGCCCTCCTGCCGGAGCCCCACCACCACGTCTACCCCGCTCTCCTGCAGGTTCAAGGCGTGGGCGTGGCCCTGGCTGCCGAACCCGATCACCGCCACCTTCTTCCCTGCCAGGTGCTCCAGGTTGGCGTCGAAGTCGTAATACATCTTGGCCATACGCTCTCTCCCTTTCTGCTATACTGCTCTCTTCTCTCTGCGGCCGTCGGGGAACTCCCCTCACCGGCCGTTGCCTTTACCCTTGACCGCCCGGGTGAGGGCGATCTTGCCTGTCCTGGCCATTTCCCGGATGCCGTAGGGGCGGAGAAGCTGAATGAGCCCTTCCACCTTCCCCTCGTCGCCGGTGATCTCGACCATCAGGCTGCTCTCGGCCACGTCCACCACCTTGGCCCGGAAGATGTCCACGATCTGCAGGATTTCGGTTCGCCGGGCGGCGTCGGCGACGTGCACCTTGAGCAGGACCAGTTCCCGGGAGACCGCCTCCTCACGGGTCAGGTCATTCACCTTGAGCACGTCGATCAGCTTGAAGAGCTGCTTGGTGACCTGCTCCAACTGCCGCTCGTCGGCCCGGACCACGATGGTCATCCGGGAGTAGGCCGGGTCCTCCGTCTCGCCCACCGCCAGGGAGTCGATGTTGAACCCCCGCCGGGAGAAAAGGCCGGCCACCCGGGCCAGCACCCCGGGGTGGTTGTTCACCAGAACCGAGATGGTATGTCTCATCGCTCCTCGCCCCCTCCCAGCATCCTGTTGAGCGGCTGCGCCGGCGGGACCATCGGCAGGACGTCTTCCTCCTGGTCCACCCGGAAGTCGATCACGCACGGCCGGTCGGTCACCGCCAAGGCCTGCTCCAGCGCCGGCCGGACCTCCTCCGGGCGCTCCGCCCGAAGCCCCACCGCCCCGTAGGCCTCGGCCAGCTTCACGAAGTCGGGATTCCCTCGGAGATTGGTGGCCGCGTAGCGCCGTTCGTAGAAGAGCGCCTGCCACTGCCGGACCATGCCCAGGAACTCGTTGTTGAGAATCGCCACCTTGACCGGGAGTCGGTGGGCCACGGCCGTCGCCAGCTCCTGGACGTTCATCTGGAAGCTTCCATCCCCGGCGATGTCGAAGACGACCCGGTCGGGACAGCCGATCTGGGCGCCGATAGCGGCGGGAAAACCGAATCCCATGGTGCCGAGCCCGCCGGAGGAAAGGAGGGTCCGGGGGTGGAGGAACTTGTAGTACTGAGCCGTCCACATCTGGTTCTGCCCCACCTCGGTGCAGATGATCGCCTCGCCCCGGGTCAGCTCGCTGATCTGCTCCACCACGTACTGCGGCTTGAGCACGCCACCCGGCTGCTGCCGGTAGGCCATCGGATAGCGGGCCTGCCACTCCGCCACCTGGGCGCCCCAGGCCTCTCGCTCCGGCGGCAGCGCCTCGCTCTTGCCGCGCCGTTCGGCCAAAAGTTGCGCCAACCGCTGGTTGAGCGCCGCCAAGACCTGCCCCGCCTCGCCTACGATGGGGATGTCCGCCCCGACGTTCTTGCCGATCTCGGCCGGGTCGACATCAATGTGCACCACCCGGGCGTGAGGGGCGAAGGCCGCCACCTTACCGGTGACCCGGTCGTCGAACCGGATCCCGACCCCAAAGAGGAGGTCGCATTCGGTGACGGCGTAGTTGGCCGCCACCGTGCCGTGCATCCCGACCATCCCCAGGAAGAGCGGGTGAGTCCCCGGGATGACGCCCAGCCCCATGAGCGTCGAGACCACGGGCAGGCGGAGGAGATCCACCAGCCGCCGCGCCTCAGCCGCCGCCTCGCTGCCCTGCACCCCGCCGCCCACCATGAACACCGGCCGCTTGGCGTGGAGGAGAGCCTGCACGGCCTGCTCGATTTGACGCGGGTGTCCGGCGTAGGTCGGCTTGTAGCCTGGCAGATCGACGCTCTCCGGGTAGGCGAAGTCTACCTTGGCGGCGGCCACGTCGCTCGGCAGATCGATCAGGACGGGGCCGCAACGGCCGGTGGTGGCGATGTGGAAAGCCTCTCTGATGATCCGGGGCAGCTCCCGAACATCCTTGACCAGGTAATTGTGCTTGGTGATGGGGATGGTGATCCCGGTGATGTCGGCCTCCTGGAAGGCGTCGGTGCCGATGAGACCGGTCGCCACCTGGCCGGTGAAGGCGACCAGGGGCACGGAGTCCATGTAGGCGTTGGCCAAGCCGGTGACCAGGTTGGTGGCGCCGGGACCCGAGGTGGCGAAGACCACTCCCGGTCGCCCGGTGGCCCGGGCATACCCGTCCGCGGCATGGATCGCACCCTGCTCGTGGCGGGAAAGGACGTGGCGGATCGGCGAAGCATGGAGGCGGTCGTAGACCTCCATGATCCTCCCGCCGGGGTACCCGAAGACTACTTCGACGTTCTCCTTCTGCAGGCTTTCGACGACCGCCTGCGCTCCTGAGATTCTCACTGCTTCCACTCCCTACTCGCTACTCCGCCGGATAAAAAGACACCCTCCGCCCCCGAAACAAGGGGCGAAGGGCCTCTCCGCGGTACCACCCTACTTCGTCCCGGCCTTGCGGCCAGGACCTCCTCGGTCTGTGACCTGCGCCAGTAACGGGGCGCTTCCGGTGCGCTCTACCCAGCTGGCGTCACTTCCCAGCCTTCAAGCGCCGGCTCCGGGGCGGAGTTCGCAGGGTTCCCAGGACCGGTTCGCAGCTCCCCCGGCTCTCTGCGCCGTGGTAGCCCTGCTACTTTTCCCCATCCACGCCTGTGGCATCCATCAGCGGATATTTCTTTGCATTATAGCCGGGGCAGCCAGGCGTGTCAAGCCCAAGTTTTCGCTTAGCCAACCACCGCTCCCTGAGCTGCGGAAGACACCAGCCGGGCGTAGCGGGCGAGATAGCCGGTCTTGACCCGCGGCTGCGGAGGCTGCCAGGCCGCCCGGCGCCGCTTCAACTCCGCTTCGTCCACCAGGAGGGTCAACTGGCGCGCCGGGATGTCGACCCTGATGCGATCCCCCTCCTGAACCAGGGCGAGCGGGCCGCCGGCCGCCGCCTCCGGGGATAGGTGGCCGATCGCCGCCCCCCGGGTCGCCCCGGAGAAGCGCCCATCGGTGAGCAGGGCTACCTCGCGGTCGAGCCCCCGTCCGGCCAAGGCGGAGGTGGGGGAGAGCATCTCCCGCATCCCCGGCCCGCCCCGGGGCCCCTCGTACCGGATGATCACCACGTCCCCCGGCCGGATCCGCCCCTCCAGGATGGCGGAGACCGCTGTCTCCTCGCCCTCGAACACCCGAGCCGGCCCCTCGTGGACCATCATCTCGGGCGCCACCGCCGCCTGCTTCACCACCGCCCCCTCGGGAGCCAGGTTGCCGAAGAGGACCGCCAGCCCTCCCTGGGCACTGTAGGGGTGACTCACCGGGCGGATGACCTGGTGGTCCCGGACGGTCGCCCCCGCCGCGATCTCCCCCACCGTCCGGCCGGTCACGGTAGCGGCGGAGGCCTCCAGCAGGCCCGCCCCGGCCAGTTCGGACAGGATGGCCGGGACGCCCCCGGCGGCGTCGAGGTCCTCCAGGTGGTGCGGCCCGGACGGGCGGAGGTGGCAGAGGTTGGGCGTCCGGGCGGACAGATCGTTCAGGTCGGCCAGGTTGAGCGTCACCCCGGCCTCCCGGGCGATGGCCGGGAGGTGGAGAATGGTGTTGGTCGAGCCGCCCAGGGCCATGTCCACGACCAGGGCGTTGCGGAAGGCAGCCGGGGTCAGGATGGTGCGCGGCCGCCGGTCCTGGGCCAGCGCCTCCATCACCGTCCGGCCCGCCTCCTTGGCCAGCCGCCGGCGGGCGGCGTGGACCGCCGGAATCGTCCCGTTTCCGGGGAGCGCCAGCCCCAGCACCTCGGCCAGGCAGTTCATCGTGTTGGCGGTGAAGAGGCCCGAGCACGACCCACAGCCGGGGCAGGCTGCCTCCTCCAGTTCGTCCAGCTCGGCTTCGGTCATCCGCCCGGCGCTGACCCGGCCCACCGCCTCGAACACCGTGCTCAGGTCGGCCGGCTCGCCCCGATGCCGCCCGGCCAGCATCGGCCCGCCGGAAACCAGCACCGCCGGCAGGTCCAGTCGGGCCGCCGCCATTAACATGCCGGGGACAATCTTGTCGCAGTTGGGGAGGAGGACCAGGGCGTCGAAGCCGTGGGCCTGGGCCATTGACTCCACCGAGTCGGCGATCAGTTCCCGGCTGGCGAGGGAGTAACGCATCCCCTCGTGGCCCATGGCGATCCCGTCGCAGATGCCGATGACGCCAAACTCAAGCGGCGTCCCCCCGGCCATCCGGATCCCGGCCTTCACCGCCTCAGCCAGGTCCCGCAAGTGAAGGTGGCCCGGAATCACCTCGTTCCAGGCGTTGGCCACCCCGACCAGCGGCCGGCGAAGCTCCTCGTCCGTGTAACCCAGCGCCTTGAAGAGGGACCGGTGAGGCGCCCGGGTCAACCCTTGCTTCACTCGCAGACTTGGCAACTCGACTGGCATCTTGCTCCTGCTCCCTTCTCGCTACTTGACCGCCGCGCCCCCTGCGGGGCACGCCGGTGTACCAACCGAATTGGCCGAAGCAGGGCCAAATCCTGCTTCTTTCGCCAGATGAGCCCGGACCGCCCGCCCCAGGCGAGCCGCTGCCTCCCGCAGCCGTTCAGGCGAGGCTTGAGAGTAGGCCAGGCGGAGTGATCGCCGCCCTCGCTCCCCAACGCAGAAGGCCTCCCCGGGCACGAAGGCCACCCCCTCCTCCCTGGCCGTCGCCAGCAGCCGCCGGGCGTTGCCCTGCTCAGGCAGAGTGACCCAGAGAAAGAATCCTCCCTCCGGCAGTTCCCAAGCGGCGGGGAGATCCTCCCCCTGCAGCGCCTGGTGGAGGGCATCCCGCCGCGCCCGGTATTCCCGGCGGAGCATGGCCGTCCGGGGAGCAAGCAGACCCTCCGCGAGATACGCCTCGACCAGCCATTGGCCAAACATGTTGGAGCAGAGGTCGGCTGGCTGCTTGGCCAGACTGAGGTGAGCGAGCAGCGACGCCGGTCCCGCCACCCAGCCCACGCGCAGCCCGGGGAGGAAGACCTTGGAGAAGGAACCAAGATAGAGCACGTTTCCGGTGCCGGCGGCCGCCAGAGGGAGCGGCGGAGGTGCACCGAAGGAAATCTCCCGGTAAGGGTCGTCCTCCACGATCAGGAAGCCATGCTCGGCCGCCAGGTCCAAAAGAGCCGCCCGCCGCTCCGAGGGAAGGCAGGTGCCGGTCGGATTCTGGTAGGTCGGCACGGTGTAGAGGAGTTTCACCCGGGCCCCCTCCCGCCGGAGTTGCCGGAGCTTGCCTTCCAAGTCCTCGGGGACCAGCCCCTCCCGATCCAGCTCCACTCCGACTAGGCGGGCCTCGTAGGCGGCGAAGGCCGAGAGCCCGCCGACATAACCCGGGGATTCGACCAAGACCACGTCACCTGGGTCCAGGAAAACCCGGCCGATGAGGTCGAGGGCCTGCTGGGAGCCGCTGGTGAGGAGGACCTCCTCCGGGCGGACCGCGACCCCGAGCCGGCCCATCTCCTGTGCGACCCGGCTCCGCAACCCGCTCAGCCCCTCCGTCGGGCCGTACTGGAAGATTAGCCCTCCGTTCCGGCTGATCAGCCGTTCGACCAGGCCCACCACCTCATCCAGCGGAAAGGCCGCCTCGTCGGGAAACCCGCCGGCCAGCGAAATCAGATCGGGTCGCTCAGTCAGCTTGAAGGCCTCCCGGATCTCGGAGCCCCGCATCCCCCGCACCCGTCGGGCGACCAAGCCCTCCATCCTCAACCGCGCCTGCACCGCTTGCTCGTTGTTCACTTTCAGCACCTCCCCAAAAGAAATCCCCGCCTCCGCAGGGCCGGCGCCCTTCCGGAGACGGGGTTGCTTTGGGCCGGGGCACTCGCCCCGACGTGGCCTGCAAGCTCCGGGATGGCACCCCGGGGCAGGGGAAGGGGCTTCCACCAGTCCCCCCTCGCTGATCCCCCGCCGTTCCGAGTTCTTCCCTTCCTCGCCAAACAAAGCAGCCCTCGCCTCCGAAAGGGACGCGAGGGCTGCGTGTTACCACCCTTCTTCACCCGGGCCTCGCGGCGCCGGGCCTTGCCGGGTCGGTGACCCGGATTGATAACGGAGCGTCGGCTCCGGCAAACCCTTAGGCCGGCGGTCGCAACCTGCGCCTCGGCGGTCGGGTGCGGCTCGGGGGTGGCTTCCGGTTCGGCCGGCCGCTTCTCACCACGCAGCGGCTCTCTGGGCGGCGTTCTCCGGTTGGCCCCGTCAGCGCCTTTGCGGTCAAACGGTTGAGATTACTCTAGCATATGCTGTGCTTCCGGTCAACCGAAACCCGTTCCTCGGGCGCTGTTCCCCCTGCGGCCCGTTCCCCAATCACTTGACGTGGCAGGAGGCGCAAAGCTCGGCCTTGCTCGGCACCCGCAGGAAGAGCGACTCTTTGCCCAGCTCGTGCGGATTGTGGCAGGTCAGGCAGGTGATCCGCGGGGCATCCTCCCCGTCCTCGCCCGCATACAGCGGCAAGGCAATGTTCCACTTGGTCGGAATCACCCAGCGTCCGTTCTCGTCCTTGACGCCAGCCCGGAAGCCATTCTTCCCGGCGACTGGATAGACCGACTCGAGCGGGTGCTTGTGGTTCTTCACCATCATGGCGGCGTCCGGGATGATGTCCGTCCCCGTCTTGGTCACGATCTGCCCGTCGTGACAGCCGGCACAGAAGACCGACTCGTTCAAGGTGATCTCCTTGGTCGGCTGCCAGCCGTAGTCGTCGCCCCACATGTACTTGTTCCGCCCACCCGCGGAAAAGGTCACGTGACAGACCTTGCAGGGGCTGTTGCCGGCCACCTTGGCCAGATTCGAGAAGCTGGTGTTCCGGCCGCCGCTGGCTGGGGAACGGAAGTCGTGGGGCGTCCCCTCGGTCCGGGCGGAAGCCGCTCCCGTCAACCCAAGCACCGCCAGTGCAGCACAAAGCAGCCAGAAGATCAGCGACCGGGCCATCCGCCCGCCGGTTGTCAGGTGAACCAAGATCCTTCCTCCCCCTTCTCTCGGTGACGGCGCGCCGTCACTGGCCGTGACGGCCGCACCCGGGGTTGGAGCATTCGCTCCCAAGCCAGGTAATTCCTTCCTCAAGCCGCCGGCGCGCCTCGGCCAGCGCCGCCCGCACCCGGGCCGGGGCAGTGCCGCCCACCACATCCCGCGCCGCGACGGACGCCTCCAGCCGGACCACCTCCAGGACCTCCGGAGTGAAGGAGGGCGAGAAGCGCTGCCATTCCTCCAGGGTCAAGCCCTCCAGCCCTTTCCCCTGCTCCTGGGCGTAGCGAACCGCCCGGCCGGTGATGGCATGGGCATCTCGGAAGGGGATGCCCTGGCGAACCAGATAGTCGGCGACGTCGGTGGCGGCGAGGTACCCCCGGCGGGCCGCCTCCGCCATCCGCTCGACCCGGAAGCGCAGAGTGGCGAGCATCGGGGTGAAGGCGGCCAGGCAGCCGAGCAGGGTGTCCACGGCGTCAAAGACCGATTCCTTGTCTTCTTGCAGGTCCTTGTTATAGGCGAGGGGCAGCCCTTTCATCACGGCGAGCAAGGCGACCAGGTCGCCGAAGACCCGCCCGGCCTTCCCGCGCACCAGCTCAGCCACGTCCGGGTTCTTTTTCTGGGGCATGATGCTGGAACCGGTGGCAAAGGCGTCGTCCAGCTCGACGAAGCCGAAGGGGGCGGAGTTCCAGAGGATGATCTCCTCCGCCAGCCGGGAGAGGTGCACCATGACGATGGCGGCGACGGCCAGAAACTCCAGGGCGAAGTCCCGGTCGCTGACCGCATCCAGGCTGTTCTGGGTGATGGCGGGAAGGCCCAGCGCTTCGGCGGTCGCCTGCCGGTCCAGGGGATACGTGACCCCGGCCAACGCCCCCGAACCCAGCGGGGAAACGGCAGTCCGGCGGTAACAGTCGCCGAGCCGCGCCAGGTCGCGCAGGAGCATCTCGAAGTAGGCCAGCAGATGGTGGGCGAGCAGAATCGGCTGGGCCGGCTGGAGATGCGTCAATCCCGGCAAGAGGACTTCCTGATTGGCCTCGGCCAGGGCGATCAGGGTCGCGGCCAATTCCTTCAAGGCCAGAGCGATTTCCCGCTCCACACCAAGCAGGTAGAGCCGGAAGTCCAGCGCCACCTGGTCATTTCGGCTGCGGGCAGTGTGGAGCTTCTTTCCGACCTCGCCCACCTTCGCCGTGAGCAGAGTCTCGACGGCCATGTGGATGTCCTCCAGGGCCGGGTCGAGGGTGACCCTTCCCTCCGCCAGGTCCTCCTCCACCTCCCGCAGCCCTCGCTCCAGGGTGGCCGCCTCCGCCGGCGTCAAAACCCCGGCTTTCTCCAGAGTCTTCACGTGCGCCAGACTCCCCCGGATGTCCTCCCGGAAGAGCCGTCGGTCGAAGGGGAGGGAGGCGTTGAACTCCTCCACCACCTTGGCCGTCTCCTTGGCAAACCGACCGCTCCAGAGCTTTCCCATCTGCTCCCCCGCCCCGCTCACTTCCGTTGGTCCTGCAGCGCCGTCTCCAGTTGCGCCTGAACCTTCAGAGGCAGTCCGAAGAGGTTGATGAACCCCTGGGCATCCTTTTGGTCGTAGACGTCCTCGGCCGAGAAAGTGGCCAGCTTCTCGCTGTAGAGGGAGAACGGCGACCGGCGTCCGACGGCGACGGCCGACCCCTTGTAGAGCTTCATCCGGACCTCGCCGGTGACGCGCTCCTGGGTACTCCGGACGAAGGCGTCGAGAGCTTTCCGGAGAGGCGTGTACCAGAGCCCGTAGTAGACCAGTTCGGCGCACTTCTCCGCCACCAGCCGCTTGTAGTGGAGCGTCTCCCGGTCGAGGGTGAGCGATTCCAGTTCCTCGTGGGCGACGTAGAGGATGGTGCCGCCGGGCGTTTCGTAGACCCCGCGGGACTTCATGCCCACCAAGCGGTTTTCAACGAGGTCCCGCCGGCCGATCCCGTGGCGCGACCCCAGCCCGTTCAGCCGCTCCACCAACTCCACCGGGCCGAACCGCACGCCGTCCAGCGAGACCGGATTGCCTGCCTCGAAGCCGATCACCACGTACTCCGGCTTATCCGGGGCCTGTTCGGGAGCCGTGCTTAGCTGGAACATCTTCTCCTCCGGCTCGTTCCAGGGATCTTCGAGGTAAACGCCCTCGTGCGAGATGTGCCAGAGGTTCCGGTCGCGGCTGTACGGCTTCTCCTTGGTCACCGGAATGGGGATGCCGTGGGCCTCGGCGTAGGCCACCTCGTCTTCCCGGCCCCGGAACTCCCACTCCCGCCAGGGGGCGATCACCGCCAGGTGCGGCGCCAAGGCCTTGTAGGTCAGCTCGAAACGAACCTGATCGTTTCCCTTGCCCGTAGCCCCGTGGGCCACGGCGTCCGCCCCCTCCCGGAGAGCGATCTCGACCTGGCGCCGGGCTATCAGGGGCCGGGCCATGGAGGTTCCGAGGAGGTACTTCCCTTCGTAGAGCGCCCCCGACTGGAGCGTGGGGAAAACGAAGTCTCGGACGAACTCCTCTTTCAAGTCCTCGATGAAGATCTGGCTGGCCCCCGTCTTAAGCGCCTTCTCCCGCAGCGGCGCCAGCTCCTCACCTTGCCCGACGTCGGCCACCATGGCGATGACTTCGCAGCCATAGTTCTCCTTGAGCCAGGGGATCATGACCGAGGTATCCAGCCCGCCCGAGTAGGCGAGCACCACCTTCTTCACCTGTTTCTTCATTTCCGCAAACCTCCCATCGAACTGCTACCCCGCCAACCGAGTCGGGCGCCACTCAGGCGGCGCTCACCCTGAAAGCCTGCGTGTTAGTGGTCGGCCCAAGGGAGTCCGGCGCCGCGACTATCCGGGAGCCCCTCGGGCCAGCAGGAAGCGGAGCAAGCCGGACTTCTCTGGGCCGACCTTGAGCACGCCGTCCGTCAGGGGATGAGCGCCGCCAGCACCGCCTTTTCGGCGTGCAGGCGGTTTTCGGCCTGGTCGAAAAGGAGCGACTGGGGCCCGTGTGCGACCTCTTCGGTGATCTCTTCGCCGTAGTGAGCCGGGAGGCAGTGCATGACCCACGCCTCTGGGCTCTGGGCCAACAATCTGGCATTCACCTGGAACCCGGCGAAGTCCTTCCGGCGGATCTCGCGCTGCGCCTCCTGCCCCATGCTGGTCCAAGCATCGGTATAGACGGCCTGGGCCCCGGCTACCGCCTCGACCGGGTCATCAGTCAGCGTCAGCACCGCCCCCGTTTCCCGAGCCACCGCCTGTGCCGCCTGCCAGACCGCGGCGTTCGGCTCATAGCCAAGCGGGGTGGCCACGGTCAGGTGAACCCCCAGCCTTGCCCCCGCCTCCAGCAGCGAGTGGCAGACGTTGTTCCCGTCCCCCAGGTAGGCCAAGCGGAGCCCCCGGAGAGCGTCCATCCCCCCGAACCGTTCCGCCAGAGTCAAATAGTCGGCCAGAGCCTGGCAGGGATGATGAAGGTCGTCCAGGCCGTTGATCACCGGAACGCTGGCGTAATGAGCCAGGGCGGTGACATTGCCGTGGGCGAAGGTCCGGATGACAATCCCATCCACGTAGCGGGAGAGGACCTGGGCCACGTCCTCGACCGTCTCTCGTACCCCGAGTCCCACCTCGTCCGCCCCAAGATAGATGGCATGGCCACCAAGCTGATACATGGCCACGTCGAAGGAGACCCGCGTCCGGTTGGAGGGCTTCTCGAAGACCATGGCGAGGCTCCGGCCTGCCAGAGGCTGCGCCCGCTCGCCCCGCCGCCAGTCTGCCTTCATCGCCAGCGCCAGTTCGAGGAGACTGCGAATCTCCGCCGGCGTATAATCGTTCAGCGCCACGAGGTCTCTCCCGGGCCACCGGGCGGTCGTTTCACTCATGACTTTCACCCCTTACCCTCGCTTGTTTTCAATGCCTGCCCGGGGTGTCCTCCAACCCGGTCAGCGCCCGTTCCAGGATGGCCAGAGCCAGGTCGACTTCCTCCTCGGTGGCCACGAGCGGCGGCAGGAAGCGCAGCGTGTGTTCCGCGACCGCGTTGACCAGAAGCCCCCGCTCCCGGCAGGCCGCCGCCACGGCTGCCGCCTCGTCCCCGATATCCACCCCGACCATCAACCCCAGTCCCCGAACCTCGCCCACCTTGAGGTTGCGCCGGCCCAGGTCGAGAAGGCCCTCCACCAACCGCCGTCCCAAACGGGCAGCCCGCTCCGGGAGGGCCTCCCGTTCCAAGAGGTCCATCACGGCCAGCCCCGCCGCGCAGCAGATGGGGTTGCCGCCGAAGGTCGAGGCGTGGCTGCCCGGGACGAAGGCCTCCGCCACCTCTTTCCGCGCCAGCGTCGCACCGAGGGGCAGCCCGCCGCCCAGCGTCTTCGCCAGGGTTAGGACGTCCGGCCTGATGCCGTAGTGCTGGAAGGCGAACATCTTTCCCGTCCGCCCGAGGCCCGTCTGGACCTCATCCAGCATCAACAGCGCGCCCCCCTCGTCGCAGAGTCGTCGGGCGGCCTTCAGGTATTCTTCGGTGCAGGGGTAGACCCCGCCCTCTCCTTGCACAGGCTCAAGCAAGACGGCGCAGACTTCCCGGGTGAAGGCCGCCTCCAGGGCGGCCGGATCATTCAGCGGCACGTGGACGATACCGGGGACCAGCGGAGCATAACCCTCCTGGTACTTGGCCTGCCCGGTAAGGCTCATCGCTCCATAAGTCCGGCCATGAAAGGAGTGCTGTGCCGCCAGGACCACGTGGGGAACCGGCCCTTTCCCTCCGGCGCTCCCCGCCTGCCGCCAAGCCCACCGGCGAGCCAGCTTCAGCGCCGTCTCGTTGGCCTCTGCCCCCGAGTTGCAGAAGAAGACCTGGTCGAGCCCGGAAGCCCGGGCCAACCGCTCCGCCAGCTCAGCCGCGGGCGCCGAGTGATAGAGGTTGGAGACGTGGCCCAAGACCTTGGCCTGGCGGGCGATGGCCTCCACCACAGCCGGATGGGCGTGGCCAACCCCGGTCACCGCCAGCCCCGACACAAAGTCGAGGTAGCGCCGGCCCTCATCATCCCAGACCCAGCTTCCCTCACCCCGAACCAGGACCAACGGGAGCCGGCGGTAGGTGTTCATGACGTGCCGCGCCGTCAGCTCCCTCACCCGCCGTCCGTCGATCTGCCCTTCATGATTGCCTGCGTTTTCGCTCATCGGTCAATCACCTCCGTCGGTGCGAAGCATTAGGAGTGAAACCCGGCCCGGGCGGCCCAGCGCTGCGACTGCCCAGGAGCCCGCCGGGCCAGCAGGAAGCGGAGCAAACTGGGCCGCCCGGGCCGGGTTTCACCCCGCTTCGACCATCGTCCCGATGCCCCGGTCGGTGAAAATCTCCAGCAGAAGGGCATGAGGAACCCGCCCGTCGATGATGTGGGTGCGGGCCACTCCACCCTCGGCTGCCCGGATGCAGGCTTCAACCTTGGGAATCATTCCGCCCTCGATGGCGCCGCGGTCGATGAGTCGCCGGGCCTCGCCGGCCCCCACCACCGGCAGCAGGCTCTGGGGGTCGGCCGGGTCGGCCCGCAATCCTTCGACGTCAGTCAGCATGATCAGCTTCTCGGCCTGCAGGGCGACCGCCAGATCGCCCGCCACCAGGTCAGCGTTGATGTTGTAGCTCTCCCCGTCCGGCCCAACCCCCACGGTAGCGATGACCGGCAGGTACCCCTCCCGGGAGAGGACGTGGAGCGGTTCCGGGTCGATCCGCTCGATCTCGCCGACCCTGCCCAGCGCTCCCCCCTCCGCCGGTTTCACCCTGATCAGCCCGGCGTCCAGCCCCGAGAGGCCGATCGCCCGCCCACCGTGCCGGTTGATCAGGTTGACCAACTCCTTGTTGACCTTCCCCACCAGGACCATCTGGGCGACCTCCATGGTTTCGCAGTCGGTCACCCGCCGGCCGTTCACGAAGGCGGTCTCCTTCCCCAGTCGTTTGAGCAGGGCAGTGATCTCCGGCCCTCCGCCATGGACCACCACCGGGTTGATCCCGATGTATTTGAGCAGGACCAGGTCGCGCATCACGGACTCCCGGATGTCTCGGTCGCCCATGGCGCTCCCCCCGTACTTGACCACGAAAGTCCGGCCATAGAACCGCCGCATGTACGGCAGCGCCTCGCTCAGCGTCTCGGCCTTGGCAATCAACTGATTCACTCCGCCGTCCCCCCCTGCCGGCCTGCCCCTGGCCCGCCCCTCAAGTCCGGTAACTCCCGTTGATGCGGACGTAATCATAAGACAGATCGCAGCTCCACACGGTGGCGGCGCCACCTCCCTGGTTGAGGTCGAGCCGCACCGCGATCTCCTTCTCCCCCAGTCTCCGCTTGAGGGCAGCTTCGTCGTAGGGGTGCGCCACTCCCCCCCGGCAGACCAGCGTCCCGGCCAGGTAGACGTCGGTCCGCCCCGGGTCGAAATCCACCGGCCCCCGCCCGGCCGCCGCCAGAATCCTCCCCCAGTTGGGATCCTCCCCAAACATGGCCGTCTTGACCAGGCAGGAGGCGGCCACGGTCTTGGCAATCGCCCGCGCCGCCTCATCGCTGGGAGCATGAATCACCTCCACGGTGAGGAACTTAGTCGCCCCCTCCCCGTCCCGGGCGATGTCCCGGGCCAGCCTCCCGGCCACCTCCTCCAGCGCCGCCAGGAACGCCGCGTACGCCGGGGAGCCGGGGGCGATCGGCGGGTTGGCAGCCTGCCCGTTGGCCAGGAGGACCGCAAAGTCGTTGGTGCTCGTGTCCCCATCCACGGTGAGGGCGTTGAAGGTCCGTCCCGCCACCTCCCGGAAGGCGCTGTTCAGGACCACCTGGGGCAGGTCGGCGTCCGTGGTCAGGAAGGCCAGCATCGTGGCGAGGTCCGGGTGGATCATCCCCGACCCTTTCGCCATCCCGCCGACCCGCACCGCTACCCCCTCCAGCTCCACCTCAACTGCATGGAACTTGGGAGAGGTGTCGGTCGTCATGATGGCCCGGGCCGCCGCCTCGTCAGCCTGCGCAGACCGTTCGAGCGTCTCCGGAAGGCCGGCCAGCCCGGACCGGAGCTTCTCCATCGGGAGCGGGACGCCGATCACCCCGGTCGAGGCCACCAGGACCTCCTCCGTCGCCACGCCAAGCCCCTGCGCCACCAGGGCCGCCATCTCCCGGGCGTGCGCCAGGCCCTGCTCGCCGGTGCAGGCGTTGGCGTTCCCGGCGTTCACCACGACCGCCCGGACTCGCCGGCCCCCTGCCAGGTGCTGCTGGCAGAGGAGCAAGGGCGCGGCCTTCACCCGGTTGCGGGTGACGATGGCCGCCGCCGCTGCCGGGGTGTCGGAGACGACCAGCGCCAGGTCGGTCAGGCAGGGGTCACGCTTCAACCCGGCGCACCCGGCCGCGGCCCGGAAGCCCCGGGGGGCGGTGACCCCTCCCGGGATGGACTTCACTGATGGATTCATCGTGGACCTGCCTCCGTTACTCTGTTGAGCTCACGGCCACAGCCCGGCCACCGGCAACCCCGCCGTCTCCGGCAAGCCGCACATGAGGTTGAGATTCTGAATGGCCTGGCCAGCCGCTCCCTTGACCAGGTTGTCGAGCGCGGCCAGGGCGATCAGCCGCCCGGTGCGCCCGTCTACCCGGATCGCCACGTCGGCCCGGTTGGAGCCGGCCACCGCCTTGGTCTGCGGCAGGGCTTCCCCCTCCAGGAAGGCGACCATCGGTTCACCGGCATAACGGCGCCGATAGGCGTCGGCCACCTCTTGCGCCCCGACCCCCGGCTTCAGGCGAAGGTAGGCGGCGACCAGCAGGCCACGGCTCATGGGGATGAGGTGGGGTGTGAAGGTCACGGTCGCGGGTCGCCCGCTGGCGGCCGCCACCAGTTGCTCGATCTCCGGGGTGTGCCGGTGGCCGGCCACTTTGTAAGCCCGGAGGTTCTCCGCCACCTCGGGGAAGTGGTAGTCGAGGGCAGCTTGACGCCCGGCCCCGGAAACCCCCGACTTGGCGTCGACGATCAGGTCTTCCGGCTCTGCCAGCCCCGCTTCGAGCGCCGGCCAGACGGCGAGCGCCGTGGCCGTGGGATAACACCCGGGGTTCCCGACCACCCGGGCCCCTCTGATCGTCTCCCGGAAGAACTCGGGCAAGCCGTAGACCGCCTCGGCCAGGAGGTCAGGGCAGGCGTGGGGGTGCCCGTACCAGGCGGCGTAGACGGCCGGCTCCCGAAACCGGAAGTCCGCCCCCAAGTCGATCACCCGGGCCCCCGCTTCGACCAGCGGCGGGGTAAGCGCCATCGCCACCCCGGCCGGGACGGTGAGGAAGACAACGTCGCACCCGGCGACTGCCTCCGGGGAATCGGTCGGAGCGAAGGTCAGACCAGGATAGGCCGGCCCCAGCGCCGGGAAGACCTCCCCGACCGGCCGGCCGGCCAGTGAGCGGGAGGTGACCGCCGTCACCGAGACCTGTGGGTGCCCCGCCAGTAGGCGCAGCAACTCCCCCCCGGTGTAACCCGACCCGCCGATGATCCCGACCCGGACCTGGCTCATGTTCCTTCCCCCACTCGCTCGACCCGGCCCTTGCAACAAACGCCCACGTGCGGTAGGGGCCGGGGTATTGTTATAATTATACCCTCGGATGCATAAAGTTGCAAGGGGCGCTAAAGAGAAATCCCGGACCTCCGCTAACGGCAGACGGCCCGGGCTGCAAGAGCTGGCTTGGCGGTGATGAGGAGGCTCACCCGAAAAGCCCGTTTAGCTCCATCACCAGCGCATCAGGGTCGAGGCCCTGCGCCTCTGCTACCTCCTCCAGGGTATGGTCGAGCAGCTCCGGATGCTTTTCCTGGTCCACGCCGTAGTCGCTCAGCAGCCAGGTGGCTTCAGGGTGGCGACGCATCAGGTCGCGCATGCGGGTGGTCCGCCCCAAGGCGAATTGTTCCTTCTTGGCCATCTCGCCACCTCCCGGGCGTATTATACCACCACTGGCAGGGCGTATCCGCAGACCGGGCACTCCCGTCCCCGAAGAAGGGACCGGACGGAGTAGCCGTGGCGGCGGATTACCGCAGCGCCGCACTTCGGGCAGAGGGTGTCGGACCCCTCCGCGCCGCCTACGTTCCCCAGATAGACGTAGTTGAGGCGCCGGCGGGAGATGGCGGCCGCCTCCCTCAAGGTCTGGAGCGGCGTCGGCGGGAGGTCAAGCTTGTACTGGGGGAAGTACCGGCTGAAGTGGAGCGGCACGTCCGGCCCGAGCCGCTCCGCCACCCACTCCACCAGAGCTGTCACCTCGTCCGGGGAATCGTTCTTTCCGGGGATGAGGAGGTTGGTGAGCTCTACGTGGGTCCGGGCGGCCGCGGTCTCCACGGTGCGAAGGACAGGCGCTAGCTTGCCCCGGCAGAGTTCCTGATAGAACTCCTCAGTAAACCCCTTGACGTCCACGTTCAGGGCGTCGACGTACGGCAACAGCTCGGCCAAGGGCTCCGGATTGATCTCGCCATTCGTGACCAGGACGTTCTTGAGCCCCGCCCGCCGCACCGCCCGCGCCGCCTCCAAGACGAACTCGAACCCCACCAGCGGTTCGTTGTAGGTGTAGGCGACGCCGACGCACCCTTCGTTGACCCGTTCCCGAGCCAACTCCACCACCTCAGCCGGGGTCAAGGGAACCGTTTCCGTCTCCGACTGGGCGATCTGCCAGTTTTGGCAGAAGGCGCACTGCAGGTTGCAGCCGATGGAGCCCAGGGAGAGGATGGTGTGGCCGGGGTGAAAATGATAGAGCGGCTTTTTCTCCACCGGGTCCAGAGCCATCGAGGAGCAGGCGCCGTAGTAGAGGTAGACAAGCCTCCCGTCCACGTTCCGGCGGGTCCGGCAGGCCCCGGTGGTTCCCGGTATCAGTCGGCATTCCCGGGGACAGAGACGGCAGCGGACCGCCCCTTCCTCCAACTTGTCGTAGTAACGGGCCTCCACCGCCCTGGGCGGGGTCCGCGCCAGGTCCGTCAATGATGCCGCACCACCTTGAAGCGGAAGAGTTCGACTGGCTCGGTCGGGCCGATTCCCGCCTTCCGCCGGGCGATCGCCAACTGTTCCTCCACCGTGTCCACCCCTTCCAGATCGGGCAGAAGCAAGCCCGAGCGGCTGCCCCGTCGGACGATCACGCCGTACACCTTCGGGTCCAGCTCCGCCGGCCCCTCGATCGGCTCCGGCGGCGTCAGGACATCCACCGACACGTCCAGATCATCCAGTTCCTCTTTCTCCACGGGCGGAAAGCGGGGATCCTCCGTGGCGGCGTAGATCGCATAACGGATAACCTGCCGGGCCAGGTCGGGCTCGGTCGGGGCAGTCGTGCCGATGCATCCCCGGAGCTGCCCAAATCTGTGAAGCGAGACGAAGACCGCCGCCCGCTCCCGGAACTCCGCCGGCAGCGGGTCGGGTGGAGTCAGCACGGTTCCCTCCTTCACGTATTCCTCAATCGCCTGCCGGGCCAGCGCCACCAGGGGGTCTGCCGCCGCGGCGGCGAGAGGGCGGACCAGGGCGACACAGTACCCGACGCCGAACGGCCCCTCGTAGGAAAGCACCTCTGTCGCCACCCGTCCGCGCCCGAAGGCCCCGAGCATCATCAGGATGGAGCGGTAGCCGCATTCCCCGGCTGCCTCCCGCAAATCCTCGTCCAATCCGGCGATGCCCTCCACGTCCCCCCGGCGGAGCAAATCCACCAGGCGACGGTCGAACTCCTTCCCGGCCGGGTCGTACCCGGCGGGGGCATCCCGAGTCAGCCGGTGCGAGAGATCGCCGCTGGCCACCAGAGCGATCTCCCGTCCGGTCGCTTCTGCTGCGGCGCGGATCGCCTCCCCGACCCGGCGCAGCTCGGCCGGGGGTAAGAGACTCATGCCGAGGGGGACGACCGGGAGGTCAACCCCCGCCGCCTGCAAGAAATGCAAAGGCACCAGCGTCCCGTGGTCCAGCGCCAGGTCAAGCCCGTACCGTTGGGCGGTCGCCGGATCGAGCCTCACCGCCCCGATTCCCGCTTTCTCCAGAGCCGCCAGAATGGCCTGGGCAAGGGGCAAGTCATTGGTAAAGCTGAGCTCAGTCCGGACGCCGAAACTGCGGAAGTCCCCCGCCGGTTTGGGCTCCAGGACCACCGCCACGGCGTCCCGGAAGACCGGGCCGTGGGGCGAAATCACCACCACCGCGGCGACGTTCGCTGCCCGGACCGCCGCCGCCGCTTGCTCCATCCCCCGGACCGTGGCCTGCACCCGGTCCAGGTGGCTACCCCCGATTTCCGGGATCAGCAGCGGCGGGTGGGGAGCAACCACCCCCAGCTTGACCCCGCCCGTTCGCCGGCCGTCAGCGACTTTCCCGTCCATCTCGACACCCCCTATCGCCATTCTCAGAACAAGATTATCCCCATGGCCCCCGCCGCCAGAATCGCCAGAATGGGATGAAGGCGGAAGTGTCCGACCGCCACCGCGGTGGCGAACAGCAGCGCCGCGCTGCGCAGGTTCGGGGCTGACTCCCTGGCCAGGCTCAAGGCGGCCACGGTCACCAGGGCCACCATCATCGGACGCAGTCCGGCAAACACGGCCTTGAGCCACCCGGCGCCAGACTGGTGGTGGATAAAGAGCGCCAGCGCCCATACGATCGCCACTGGGGGAAGAATCACGGCCAGCGTGGCGACGAGCGAACCCCAGCAACCCGCCTGTCGGAACCCCACGAACGTGGCCGCGTTGATGGCGATCGGCCCAGGCGTCATCTGGGAGATGGCCACCACATCCACGAACTGCCCCGGCGAAAGCCAGCCGCGGCTTTGCACCAGTTCCCGTTGGAGCAGCGGGATCATGGCGTAACCCCCGCCAAAGGAAAAGAGCCCTATCTTGAGGAAGCTGAAGAAGAGTTGAGCGATCATGGCCCTTCCTCCTCGCCCGGCGCCGGTTGGCGCTCCCCAGAGGGTCTACGGAAGAAAACCAGCCCCGCTCCTGCCCCTCCCACGAGGACCAGGATGGGATGCACGCCTAGGACGAACAGCAAGACCACTCCGGCCAGGGCGAGTATCAGGGAAGGCTTGTCCCGCAGCGCGGCAACCGCCAACTCCCAGGCCGCAAGGGCGATCAGCGCCAGAACCGCCGGCCGCACCCCGGCCAGAAAGCGTATCACCCAAGGATTCGACTCGAAGTGGAGGAAAAAGGACGCGATCAGCAGGATCACCAAAAAGGAGGGAAGGGCTGCCCCTGCGGTGGCGGCGGCCAGTCCCCAGGGGCCGGCCACGCGGTAGCCGACATACACGGCCGTGCCGATCGCAATGGGACCCGGCGAGGATTGAGCCACGGCCAAGGCGTCGAGGAACTCCTCGTCCGTCATCCACCCGTGCCGCCCCACCACGTCCCGCCGGATGAGCGGAACCATCGCCCATCCGCCGCCAAAGGTGAAGGCGCCAATCTTGAAGAAGGTGTAGAACAGCTCCAGAACAAGGCTCTTAGCCACTGGTCTATCCTCCTGCCGCCGATGCCGGCGGGGGCGCCCGCCCCGTCCCGCCCCGGAAGCACCAGCTCAGGACGGGGCACAAAGGTTTCTTGGCCCTCCAGGTGGCCGAGCTCCAAGGGTCGGCCGGCCACCGTCAGCCGGACCTTGCACCCCGGAGCCAGCTCACCCACCGTGTTCACCACGGCGTACACCGCCAGTTCCTCCGTGTAGCCACCCGGCGGCACCCCTTTGAACTCCGGCGACAAGTCCAAAGCGACCAGACCCTCCGCCAGAGCGACGCCTGTCACCCTGGTCCCCGGGGGCAGAACGCCCAGGAGGGCGCTCCCCGGTCCCGGCCCACGGGCCAGTTCCCGGATGGCCACCGTGATCCGCTCGGCCGGCGGCAACCCCGCAAAGCCCCTGACCAGCCGGAGTTCGGGCACCAACCAGTCCTCTCCGTTGGTGGGCCCGGCAAAATAGAGGACCACCTCGTCCGGACTCCGGTCCGCGACCGCCTGCCACCGCCGGCGCTGCTCCTCCCAGCGGGCGTGGTCGGCGCTGGTCTCCCTGACTGGGGCCCGTCCCTCTACCCCCTGAACCCGGTCCGCCAGATACTTGGCCGCCCCGTGGAAGATGGCCGTCGCGACCCGGTCGCGGTACGCCGGCTCGCTCAACAGCTGGGCCTCCCGGGGGTTGGACAGAAAGCCCACCTCGACCATGGCGGCCGGCGCCTTGACCCGGGCCAGCAGATAGAAGTCGCCCGCCTTCTCCCGGCGGAGATTGGGTCCAAGCTCGGCCACGAGCGCGTCCTGGAGGGTCCGGGCCAGCTCCAGGCCGTCCTGGCGCCCGGGATAGAAAAACACCTGCGCCCCTGACCACAGGGGGGAGGGGAAACTGTTCGCATGAATGCTGAGGAAAAGGTCGGCCCGGTGTTGGGCCGCCACCTCGGCCCGGCGCCGCAGGTCCTCTCGTTTTCGCTGGAGCAGCGTCGCCGCGCCGGGATCACCCAAGTCCTCATCGCTCGTGCGGGTCAGGATGGGGTGGATCGCCGCCTGCCGGAAGCGCTCGGCCAGCCGCTGGGCGATGTCCAGGGTGAGCTCCTTCTCCAGCAGCGCACCCCGGGTACAGCCGGGATCTGGTCCCCCGTGGCCCGGATCGATCACCACTGTCCGCCCGGAGAGGAGTTCGGACAGGGGAGGGGTGCTCACCGGCCGCGCCTCCGTCAGAAGGAGCAGCAGGGCGAAGAGTAGCGCCGCCACGGCGCCTCCCGCCCGGACCCACGACCACGGGACCCAGATGACCGTCTTCACCCGCTCACCCCCCGGCACATGGTTATGCCGGGGCGGTCAGCCCTATCTCTTCCCGCTCGCCCCCTTTACGCCCTGGATCACCCGGTATCCGCTCCCCTTGGCCAGGTCCCGGGCCTCCCCAAAGACCTCACGGACCTTGGCCCGGTAGCTGTCGGCCCCCTGCTTGTTGCCGACCACCGCCACAAATCGGCCTCCCGGGTTGAGATGCGCCGCCGCCTCCGCCATCAGGCGATAGATCACCGCCTTGCCCGCCCGGATCGGTGGGTTGGTCAGGACCAGGTCGAAGCGGAGGCCGTCGACTGGCGCCAGACCGTCGCCCGCCAGCGCCACCGCGTTGGTGATCCCGTTCCGTTCGAGGTTGAACCGGGCCAGCTCCACTGCCCGCTGGTTGATGTCCACGAGATAGACCCAACACCCGGGCGCCCGCCGGGCCACCACCGCTCCGATCGCCCCCCAGCCGCACCCCAGGTCCAGGATCATCCCCGCCTGGGGCAACTCGACGCTCTCCAGGAGCAACCGCGTCCCCGGGTCCAGGCGGCGCTTGCCGAAGACGCCGGCGTCGGTGACAAAGACCAGCCGCTCCCCAGTCACCTCCACCACGAGCTCGCGCCGTTCATGCCCAGTCTGGGGATCGCTGGCATAGTAATGCTCGCCCATGGTCCGCCTCCGTCAGCTCCAAGCCCGGGATGGCCAGACCGAGGCGAAGAGCCACGGCACCAGAAAGCCGACCCATAGCCCTATCAACCCGTAGCGAAGACCGTCGAAGAGGAGACTGGCGGGAAAGATGGTCTTGAGTCCGGTCCGGAGCAAGAAAAGGCCGGAAAGGCCCAGCAGAACCTTGGCCACCTGGCGCGTCCCGCCCTCGGTCTTGGGCAGGGTCGCCCACGGCCCCGCCAAAACCGCTCCCCCGCTGAAACCAGCGAGTGCTCCGACCAGTTTCACTGCGTTGGGCCCTCGCTCCGCCAAGAGGAGGAGCAGGGGAAAAAGAAAGGCCCCGACGGCGCGGAGCGGCCAGACAATCGCGCCGAGTTCGTCCTCCCACCACCGTCCGGCCCGCTCCCAGACCCAGGCGAACAGGAGTCCGAGCGCCAGCCCGCCCGCCACGTCGCTCGGCCAATGGAGGCCAAGATACAAGCGGGAAAGGGCCACCAAGAAGATCAACAGCCCGGCCAGGAGAGTCACCCACCGCCGCCGTCGCCGCAGCGCCAGGTACCCCCAGAAGGTGGCGGCACCTTGGGCGTGGCCGCTGGGGAAGGCGTACCCCGTTCCCGACTCGGGAAAGAGGACCCGCACTTGCGCCGGAGAAGGCCGGGAGGTGTGAAACAGGCCTTTCAGCCAAACGTTGACGAAGGCCGAGAGGAGGAACAGCCGGCCGAGCCGGCGTCCCTGCGTTCGGTCCACGCACCAGTACAGAGTGGGGATGACCAGAAGGTAGAACTCCTCCGCTCCCAGCATGGTAACGGCCACGAAAAGGCGGTCCAGGACCGGCCCATGGATCGACTGGATCGCCCGGAGGACTTCCAGCATCGCCTCACCCCCCGGTCTGCTTCAGCGCCTTGTCCAGGTGCTTCGTGAGCGTCCCCTTCGGTTGGGCGCCCACGATCCGGTCCACCGGTTCGCCATCCTTGAACAGCACAAGGGTAGGGATGGACATAATGCCGTAGGCAGCGGCCGTTTGAGGGTTCTCGTCCACGTTCAGCTTGCCGACCTTGAGCCTCCCCTCGTACTCAACAGCCAACTCCTCGACCAGAGGGGCGATCGCTCGACACGGCAAGCACCAGGAGGCCCAGAAGTCAACCAGCACCGGGGTCTCCCTGCATTCGACCACCTCGGCGGCGAAGGTGGCATCGGTCAGGGTGACAGGATGGCCCACCGTTCCTTCCCCCTTTGGCACAATTAGTGTATCCTTTATCCCCCCCGCCGGCAACTCCTGCCAGTCTGCCGGCCAGGACCAACATTTTCGGGGGCAAGGATTTCTTGGCGCGCTGGAAGGAAAAGCGGATGGCTTGGGGAATAAATGTGTAGCACGAATCCTCTAGTCGTAACACCAAGGAGTGGTGCTGTGACCGACCTGGTTCGTTTCGGCGTAAGCATGGCGCCGGAACTGCTCGATCGCTTTGACCGTCTCATCCGGCGGAAGGGGTACACGAACCGGTCCGAGGCCATCCGGGATCTCGTCCGCGACAGCCTGGTGGAGGAAGAGAGCCACGAGGATCAGGCGGAGGTGGCCGGAACGGTGACGCTCATCTACGATCACCACGTGGCCGGGTTGTCCGACCTCCTGAACGACCTGCAACACGACTCCCACGAAACCATCGTTTCGACCCTCCACGTCCACCTGGACGTCCACCATTGTCTGGAGGTTCTGGTGCTCCACGGCACGGCCGGCGAGGTGAAACGCATCGCTGACCGCCTGATTAGCGTCAAAGGCGTCAAGCATGGTAAGCTGACCATCACCTCGACGGGAAAGGGATTGTAAGGATGCATATTCCGGACGGTTTTCTGAGTACGCCAACCTGGGCCGGCGCGGCAGCCGTGGCGACCGTTGCGGTGGGCTATGCCGTCCGTCGGACTCAACAGCAACTGGGGGAGCGCCAGGTGCCATCCCTTGGTGTGCTGGCCGCCTTTATCTTTGCCGCCCAGATGGTCAACTTCCCCGTGGCTGCCGGTACCTCTGGGCATCTACTCGGAGCGGTGCTGGCGGCAATCCTCCTCGGTCCCTGGTCGGCGGCGATCGTCATGACCACCGTCCTCGCCGTCCAGTGCCTCTTTTTCCAGGATGGGGGGATCACCGCGCTGGGGGCCAACGTGCTCAACATGGCAGTGATCGGCGTCTTCGCCGGGTATTCCGTTTACTGCCTCCTGGGCGCTCTCTTCCCTGGCCGGAAGGGGAGGCTGGCCGCCACCTTCGTCGCCTCGTGGGTATCGGTGATGGCCTCAGCCCTGGCCGCCGGCTTAGAGCTGGCCTTCTCCGGCGCCCTCCCCCTTCACATCGTACTGCCGGCGATGACTTACTGGCATGCCCTCATTGGACTTGGGGAAGGTCTGATCACGACGGCGGTGGTGGCCTATGCCACGCGGATCGACCTAATCCCGGCCCCCAACTGCGTCGAGAAGGCATGACGACTAGGAGGTTGCGCCATGACCCGCCTTCGCAAGGTTAAGCCGGCATCGGGGACTCGACGTTGGTGGATCGTGTTGCTGGCTGCCCTGGCAATAGCAGCTTTCCTCTCGCCCCTGGCTTCGCCCGCCCCTGACGGCTTGGAGCGGGTGGCGGAGGACCACGGCCTCAGCGCCCGGGCCAGAGCCTGGCTGACGCCGCTCTTCCCTCACTACACCAGCCTGCGCGTCGCCCACCCCGTTCTCACCACGTCACTGGCCGGAGTAGCCGGGACGCTTCTCACCCTAGGCGCGGGTTGGGGTCTGACCGCCTTGCTAAAGCGCCGCAAGCCGGGGGCCCCTGGCCCTGAAATCCGTTGACCTCCCGCCCTGGTTCCCTTGGCGTTCAGCCTTCCGCCGCCCTGCTAGCTGTCCTGATCCTGGTGGCGACGGTGGTCTCCCTTGCCGCGCTGCCGGTCCTGGCGGTAGCGGCTGCCTTGGCGGCGGCGCTCGCCCTGGCGGTGGCTGGCGGCCTCCGGCCTTTGCGGGGGGCCCTCTGGGTCATCCCCTTCGGCGGTCTGCTCGTCGCTGCGCTCCCCTTCGCCACCCCCGACGGCTTGACGAGGGGAGCTCTCCTGGCGTTGCGCCTCAGCGCCGCTGCGCTGCTGATGACCGCCCTGCGGGTGCGCCTCGGCACGCCGGGCCTCCTCCAGGGTTTGAGCGGGCTTCGGGTCCCGCCCATCTTCGTGAATCTCATCGGCTTCACGCTGCGCTATGCCGAAGTCTTGGCCGGAGAAGCGCAGCGCATGCTGGTCGCCCGGAAAGCTCGCGGCTTTTCAGTCCGGCGGCGGGTGATGGACGGGCGGGCGATCGTCACCTACGGCCAACTCCTGGGGGTGCTGCTCTTGCGCTCCACGGAACGAAGCGAGCGGGTGTTCCTGGCGATGCTTTCCCGCGGCTACCGGCCTGCCACGCCCCAGAGTCGGCGTCCGCCGCTGGTCGTTTCCCCAAGCGACGCTCTCCTGCTCGCCGGCTCGTTGGCGGCCGCTCTCGCCTTTATCCTCTGGGACAGGAGCCTGTGACATGACCACCATGGAAGCGCTGATCGAAGTGAAGGAACTCAGTTATACCTATCCGGACGGGACGAAGGCCCTCGACCGCCTTACCTTCACCGTCCGAGCCGGCACCCGCCTGGCCATTCTGGGCCCCAACGGCGCCGGCAAGTCTACCCTGCTGCTCCACCTGAACGGCATCCATCTTCCCCAGGCGGGAAGCGTACGGGTGGGCGGGCGGGAGATCACGGCGCGGAATCACCGCTGGGTGGCCGGCGAGGTGGGCCTGGTCTTCCAGGACCCGGATGACCAGCTCTTTGCTCCCACCGTGTGGGAGGACGTAGCTTTCGGGCCCACCAACCTCGGACTTACCCCGGCAGAAGTCGCCCGGCGGGTCGAGGCAGCCCTGGCCGCCGTTGGCCTTACCTCCCTTGCCCGCAAGCTCCCGCAACACCTGAGCCTGGGACAAAAAAAGCTGGCCGCCATCGCCGGGGTCCTCGCTCTCCGCCCTTCCATCCTCGTGTTCGACGAGCCGACTGCCTACCTCGACCCGCGGAGTTCCAGAGACCTCATCGCTTTGCTCGACCGGCTCCACGCCGAAGGCGCCACGATCATCCTCGCCACCCACGACGTGGATCTGGCGGCCGAGTGGGCCGACAGCTGCCTCATCCTGGAGGGCGGCCGCCTTCGGGCCATAGGGGACAACAAGTTGTTGACTGACCCGGAAATCATGAAAGGAGCCGGCCTGGCCGTGCCCCGCTTGGCTGCGGCTTTCGGCGGGTTCACGCCGGACCCGCCGCTCACGGTGAAAGACGCCCGCCTGCTCCTCTCGAGCCTCACCTCCAGGCGTTGAGCCGTTCCCATCCTTTGGGCCAGCAGATCGCAGAGCGAGCCGAGCCGCACAGGGCACCGGCCAGCCCACGCTTGAAGAATCGGGTAGGGGGCGGGGTCGCCCCGCCGCCCTCCCACACCACCGGACGTGCGGTCCCGCATCCGGCGGTTCATCGAGCTTCACGAAGAAGTTCGTAGCGTTCGGTCAAGCTCAGGAGACCCTGGGCCTGCCAATAGGCAGTGCCCAGAGCTGTGTTCAACGCGGAGCTGCTAGCTGCAAACCATGGCCCCCGGCGAGTGCCTGCCCCTTTCCGGACCAGCCACTCAGGCACCCCGTGTGCCCGAAGCTCCCGCACTCTGGTCCGGTAACGCTTCCATTGCTTCCAGACGCACATCCGCAACCTCCGGCGTATCCATTGGTCTACCGCCGCAAGCACCTTCCGCGCATCAGCCAGCGAAAAGTACATCACCCAGCCCATCAGATACTCGTTCAGAGCGGCGATACGCCTCTCCAGGGACTGGCTTCTGCTCCGTGACGTCAACTTCCGTATCCGGTCTTTCAGCCGTCTCAGGTTCTCCGGGGCGATTCGAATTCCCGTCCTGCCTTTATGCCGGTACATGCTGAAGCCCACGAACTTCCGCCGCCACGGCCGGTCCACTGCGCTCTTCGCCTCGTTCACTCTGAGTTTCAACCGCTCCTGCAGGTACTGCTTCACGCTCCCCATGACTCGCTTCCCGGCCCGTTCGGTCCGAACGTAGATGTTGCAGTCGTCTGCATACCGTACGAACCGGTGCCCTCGCCTTTCCAACTCCTTATCCAAATCGTCCAGCATGATGTTGGCGAGAAGAGGGCTCAAAGGTCCGCCTTGTGGCGTCCCTTCCTCGCTCGCCATCACCACCCCGTCGATCAGCACTCCGGCGTTGAGATAGGCTCGAATCAGCTTCAGGACCCGCTTGTCTTCCACCTTGCGGGCGACCCTGGCCATCAGCTTGTCGTGGTTCACCCGGTCGAAGAATTTCTCCAGGTCTAGGTCCACGACCCACGTGTATCCCTCCTCCACGTACTCCCGGGCCTTTCTCACCGCATCATGCGCTCTCCGGCCTGGCCGGAATCCGTAGCTGTGGTTCGAAAACCCTGGGTCGAAGAGAGGGGTCAATACCTGCAAGAGTGCCTGCTGGATCAGGCGGTCCATGACGGTCGGGATTCCCAGCATCCTCACCCCGCCGCTCGGTTTCGGGATTTCGACCCGGCGGACCGGCTGAGGTCTGTAGGTCCCCCGCAGCAGTTCTTCCCGGGTTTGCTCCCACTTCTGGCGCAAAAGGTCTCGGAGGGATTTCACCGTGACCCCGTCCACGCCTGGCGCTCCCCCGTTCCGCTCCACTCGTCTTAGGGCGGCCCACATGTTCTCCCGGGCCACCGCCTGCTCCATAAGGCCGCTACCGCCTCCTCCGCAGGATGGCCCCTCGGTTTGTGCCGGGGGCAGGCTCCGCCCTTCCGCAGTCCCCTGCGGCTTCACCGCTTCCTCCTGCGGGAAGGCCCCTTCCGGGGTATTCTGCTCTCCTTGCCTGCTCCTCGAACTCACCAGGTCCACCCTTTGCTCGATGTTCGGCCCTTCCCTGAAACCCGCCGGTCCCAGGTACTATCGCCTCTGCTGACTCCTGCCAGGTCAGGCAGGACCTTTCAGCCCTGCTTGTCGGGTCCCCGACGTTCCCGGCAGGCCTCCCCGGGTAAGAGCGCCGACTTTCCCCCCATGTACCCGCCCAATTTACCGCTCCGTCCCTTGGCTGCATTGGGCTTTGTCTTGTTTTGCAGACTCGCCCGGACGAAACGGCCTCGCCTTGGGTTCGTGGTCCTCGGGTCGGGGGTTTGCCTCCGGCTTCCTTCAGATTCCGCCTCGCGGCGGACACCCTTGCCTTTGGCTAACGGTTGGTGCAGCCAACCTCCGTGCGGGACTTTCACCCGCTAGTCCTGCGCCCGTGCCGGGCGCACAAAGAAACAGGGCCGCTTTCCGTCTTCGGAGCGGCCCCCAAGCTTTGGCTCCTCGAGCTGGATTCGAACCAGCAACCCTCCGGTTAACAGCCGGATGCTCTACCGTTGAGCTATCGAGGAACGGCCAAGCCATATCATAGCATTAGCCTGCATTGGTGTCAACCGCGCCCACTCGACGGTACCCGCCCGCTTCCTACCTCCGCACCCCAGAACTGAGGGCCTTCAGTCTCTCACTTGGCGGCAACTGATACCACCCTTGCTCGCTTCGGCGGGAAGGAGGCGATGGCCTCAACCCTCTGACCACCAGCACGGCTGCCCCGGCGACCAGCGCCAGTAAGACCAGCCAAAGCGCCACCTCCTGCCACCAAGCCTTCCCCGCTCTCGGAGATTCAGGCGACATCGCCACGGCCCCCTCCTCCCTGCTGTCTTCTTTTCCATTGTACCTCCCCACAATTCAAGAATAAACGGTCAAACTCGTGAGGCCCTGGGCCAGCCAATCGGCTACCCAGGGCCTGGTTCAGTGCGATCTTAGTGAGGCGGATTTCAAAGACCCTAGAGGCCCAATGCGGCGAGTTTCTCCGGGCGGGGGACCCCGTTCTCGTCCCATCCGCTGCGCTCGTAGTATAGCCGGCGGGCCCGTTCGTAGTCCTCCTCGGTGATGCGGCGGCCGCCGCCCTGGCCTGCTCCCTCGGCCAACGCCTGGTGCAGCCGGAAGGGTAGGCGCTCCTGCCCCACCCCCACTCCATCGGCCAGGCTCAGCAGGCGGAAGAGGTTGAGCCGACGCTCACCGACCGCCAGGAGCTCATCAAGCGTAAAGTCCCACCCGGTGGCAGCCCTCACCAGCCGCAGCAGGTCCTCCGCCCCGAAGAGACCGTAAGGAACGAAACAGAAGAGGCACAGCGCCAGGCTCTCCATCCCGCTGCCGTATAAGTAGCTGCGTCGGAAGAGTTCCACCTTCCGCCCGTCCAGCACCTCCAGCGGCACCCGCTCGCCTATGCCGAGCGGAGCCAGCTTGTTGAAGACCGTGTCATTCGCCCCGGGCGCCACGATCGGGTCGTGGATCGAGCTCATGTGGTCGGGGCCGATGACCCCGGTCCCGTAGGCAAGGGCCAGCGAGGGCTTGTGCGCCGGCATATGAGCAGGCAGCTCCCGCCCTTTGACGTGTACTGCGAAGCGTTCCGCCCCTCGTCCGATCGCGGCCGCAGCTCTGGCTACCCCCTCGCCGAGCAGCCAGCCGAGACCCTCCTCCCGGCGGACGATCTTCTCGAGGAGCGCCATGGCCGCGGCGGTGTTCCCGAAGCGAAGTTCCAGGCCGTAGGTGTCGTGCGGGGTAAGGATCCCCGCCTCGAAGCAGTCCATGGCGAAGGCAATGCAGGCGCCGGCGGAGATCGTGTCGAGGCCGTAGCGGTTACAGATCTCGTTGGCCTTGGCAATCGCCACAACGTCCTCCACACAGAGATACGATCCGAAGGACGCCAGCGTCTCATATTCTGGGCCGCCATAACGCTCATCAACCGGCCAGGGTTCCCTGGCGGAGACCGACTGCTTGCAGGTCACGGGGCAGGCCCAGCAGCCGTGGCGGCGGGTAAAGATGGTCTCATGGATCGCCTCGCTCGAAATCCTTTCCGCCCCGGCGAACGACCCCGCCGAGAAGTTCCTGGTCGGCAACCCCCCTGCGGCGTTAAGAGCCCGAACTGCGCGGCCGGTGCCCAATGTCTTCATGGTGGCGAGCGGTGAGTTGGGAAGGTCCCGGGCAAAGCGGCGAGCCATCTCCTTCAGCACCTCGGGCTCGGCGAAGCGAAGCGCCCGGGTACCCCGGACAGCGACGGCCTTCAGGCGTTTGGCTCCCATGACCGCCCCCAGGCCCCCGCGCCCGTTGTAGAAGCTCAGCTCGTTGCCGATATTGGCGTAACGGATGCCTTGCTCACCGCCGGGTCCGATGCAGGCCACCCGGATTTTCTGGTCACCCAGCTCAGCCCGGATGGCGTCATGCGTCGGCCCAGTCTCCAAACCCCACAGGTGAGCCGCGTCGCGCAGTTCCGCCTCACCATCGTGAACCCAGAGGTAGCACGGTGCTGCCGCCTCGCCCCTGAACACGATGGCGTCGAACCCCGCGAACTTCATCTCGGGCCCAAAAAAGCCGCCGGCCTGAGAATCAACAATGGTCCCAGTGAGTGGCGAGCGCCCGGACACGGAGAAGCGGGCAAAACCCGGACACGGAGCGCCGGTCACCACGCTCGCCGCAAAGACCAGCGTGTTCCCCGGCCCCAGCGGATCCGCCTGGGGTTTCCACTCGCTGCGCAGGAGATAACCTGCCAGGGCACCTCCCCCCAGATACTTGCGATATACCTCTTCCGAGAGGCTACGGATGCTCACTTCACGCGTGGACAGGTCCACCTCGAGAATGCGGCCATTGTACCCGTATGGCATGGCTGTTTCTCCTCCCTCCGGGCTCCCCCGAATCTCTCTATCCCTCTCCCGCCTGTTCCCCATCGTCTTGGTAGGCCTCGCGTAGCCAGCGCTCGTACAGCGGCCTATAAATGGCCTGGAGCGCGGGGTCCGCCTCAACCCGCTCCCCTGGTCGGCTCAACCTCCGCGCCGCTTCCCGCAAGTCGGAAGCCGTGCCCAAACCCGCCGCAGCGCACATCGCCGTCCCCAGTGCGCTGGTCTCGCCGGGATGTGCCTCAACCGGGAGGCCTGCCACCGCGGCGAGCAGCTCCACCAGCGCCCGGTTTCGGGCCATGCCTCCACACCAGATAAGTCGGGAAGGCTGATATCCCGTCAAACGGCCTAAGAGGTCCAGGTTGGCTTTCGCCGCGTACGCCACGCTCTCGCAGAGGCTGCGGGTGAGTTCGCCCCGCCCGACCCGGCTGGGGCCGTGAATGATGATCTGCTCGAGCCGGCCCGGTGGCAACGGAGCCGGACGGGCCGGCAGGGGCCCGAGGAAGTTGAGTACTCCGCTGCTGCCGGGTGACACTTCCCTCAGCGCCCGTTCGACGAAGCCATAATCAGCCTCCCCGAAGAGGTCCCGCAGCCAGCGCAGGGCCAGGCCGGTCAGCCCGCAGTTGGCCTCCAGCACCCACCTGCCGCGAGTAACATAGCAGGAAGTCCAGGCGGCGCCGGAGAGGTCCACTACCGGCCGATCCAGCACCATCTGAAGAGGGGTCGTCGTGCCCGAGACAGCCACCACCGTGCCGGGAGCGAGCGCCCCACAGCCGAGCAGCGCTGCCTGGGTGTCCCCGGCCCCGGTATAGACAGGGGTGCCCGGGGAGAGGCCGGTCACCCGGGAGGCCTCGTCCGTCACCCTGCCCTGAGCCTCGGCCGGCCAACTCACGGGCGGAAAGATCGCCCGCGGCAACCCGAGCGCAGCGATGAATTCGTCCGCCCAGTCCCCCCTGGTCACGTCGAAAAGGCCCGTGAAGGAGGCGTGGGACGGGTCGACCCGGCGCTCTCCGGTCAACTGGTAAACCAGCCAGTCGTTGAGCCCCAGTACGCAAGCGATCCGAGCGAAAAACTCCGGCCGCTCCGCCTGAAACCAGGTGAGTCGCGCCGACAGGCGGTAGGGGCGGATCCCCTGGCCCGTCTGCTGAATCAGAAGCTGGCGAAACCGCGGGTCCCGGAACAGCGGATGAACGAGCGGGCGCTGGTCGAGGTTGGGCCCGCCATAAATCGCCGTTCCTGCCCAGTCGAGAAAGACATACCCGCCGCGCTGGCTCGTGGTGGAGACGGCCGCCACCTGGCCCGCTTCAATCCCGGCCCGCTCCAGCACAGCCCGACAAAGGCGGCCGAAGGTCTCCCACACGACTCCGGGATCGAACTCTTGGGCCTGCGGTAGGCCTTCCACCGGCCGGTAGGCCCATTCCTCGTAGGCTTCGGCGAGCACTTCGCCCGTCCCGTCGAAAAGCACGGCCCGTCCGGCGCCGGTGCCCGCGTCCAAAGCCAGGAAGCACTCACGCTCGTCGGCCATCGTCGAACACCTGCGGGTTGATGACCCGCCGCGGACGGCCGCCGGTCAAGGCTGCCCTGAGATCCTCGCTCAGCATCTCCGCGCCGCGCAGGCTGATCTCACGGGTCTGCCCACCGATATGCGGCGTCACCGTTACGTTCGGCAGGGTGAGCAGCGGGTGGTTCGCCCGGACCGGCTCCTCGGCCATGACGTCCAGCGCCGCCCCCGCCAGGTGACCGGAAACGAGCACGTCATAGAGGGCTTGCTCGTCCACCTGGCTACCGCGACTGGTGTTGATGAAGTAGGAGCCGGGCTTCATCGCCGCAAACCGTCTGGCGTTCATGAAGTGGAAGGTCTCCTCCGACTCGCGCAGGTGGAGGCTGACGAAGTCAGAACCCGCGAGGAGGTCGCTGAGGTCGGTGGGAACCGCCCCTTCGGCCTTGACCTGCTCTGGGCTGACGAAGGGGTCGTAGACGAGCGCCTTCAAACCGAACCCCTTGGCCCGGGCGAGGACCTTTCGCCCGACGTTGCCGAAGCCGATCAACCCCAGGGTCTTTCCGCCGAGTTCGGCGCCTACCAGAGTCGCCCGGATGTCCTTGTTCCAGTACTCCACTCCCCCCCTGACCAGCGCGTCGGCCCTGGCGATGTGACGGGCCGCGGCAATCATCAACCCGAGGGTGAGGTCGGCGACCGCGTCGGCGTTACGCCCCGGCGTGAAGATCACCGGGATACCACGGGTGGTCGCGGCCATGACGTTGACGTTGACCGGTCCACCCCTGGCGCAAGCGATGAAGCGCAAGTCCCGGGCGGTCTCAATCAAAGCCTTGGGCACCGGAGCCACGTGGACGGCCAAGGCCACCACGCCCTCGACGTGGGGGAGGATGTCCTCCACCTTCCCGTAATACTCGCGGATTTCGGCATCCTGGTCGTCATCGGCAACGAACCGCCCGGACCCCCGCTCGATGCTCAACACCTCGACCCTGGCCACGTCCGAGAGCGTCTCGCATAAGTGTGCGCACAACACCCGGGCGGCTTCCGTTTGCTCGTCAACGGCCAGCACTTTGGGCAAGGCATCGGTCATTCTGCTCCCCCCTGGCTTTTCTTCTGCCCGTAGCTGGTGGCAAAAAAGGCCCGTGAGCGTTCGATCGACGCGGAATCGATGGCCACCACGGGCGCGAAAGAGGAGGCTGCAATAACCGTCTGAGCAGCCTTCTCCACCATCTGGGCTCTGCTCAAAGCCTTGGCCAGCGTCGGTCCAACAGTAACCACACCATGGTTCGCTATCAGGACGGCATTGCCGGATCCGAGTGCCAGAGCGGCGTTGCGGGCCAATTCCGGGCTACCCGGGATGGCATATTCGGCGCAGGGAATCTCGCCGCCGATGCTGATGGCCATTGAGTCCAGGATGCAGGGCAGCGGCCGGCGGGTGGCGGAGATGGCGGTCGCGTAGAACGAGTGCGTGTGCACCACCGCGTTGACGTCAGGCCGCTGCCGCAGGATGCTCCCGTGCAGCCAAGTCTCGATCGAAGGTTTTCTGGCGCCTTCGACGGCTTCAGTCTCCAAGTTTACCCGGCAGATATCCTCCGGACCGAAAGTGGCGTAGTCCATCCCGCTCGGAGTGATGAGGAAGTATGGTGAGTCCGGGATGCGGGCGCTGATGTTCCCCGCAGTGCCGGTCACCAGTCCCTCCGCAATGAGTCGCCGCCCTACGTCGATGATCTCTTGGCGCAGCGCCGCTTCCACGCTGGACATGGTCAAGCCTCCTCCGTTCAGCTTGCTTGATTGGCGGGAACCTGGTAACCCATGAGGCGCGACACTTCACCCGCTGCTGAGCAAACCTGGTCTATGTAGCGTCCTTCTCCCCCGCGCATCCGGGCGGACGGCCCAGCGAGGCTGAGTGCAGCCACCACGGCTCCGCTGTGGTCGCGGATTGGCGCAGCCACCGAAAAGGTTTCGGAAAACCGCTCCCCACGGCTCGTGGCGTAGCCCTGCTGCCGGATTGTATCCAGGTCCCGGCGAAGTTCCTCGACCTGAGTGATGGTATTGGCACTGGGCGGTCGCGGGACCAGTTGCCCAAGATACTCCTCCAACTGGTCGGGGGGCTCGTAGGCCAAGAGCAGCTTCCCGCCGGCGCCGGCGTGCAAGGGTAGTATCTCGCCGACCGAAATCTGGTGCCTGACTGGCCTGCTGCTCTCCAGGGCGTGGATGCACACCCTCTTTTGCCCCACCCGGATCCACAGGTAGACTGATTCCGTGCTCTCCTGGCGCAACCTCTCCATCACGGATTCGGCGATCCGGCGCACGTCAAACCGGTTCTGGATGAGGCTGCCGTAATAGTAGAGCTTGAGTCCGAGCCGGAAACGCTCCCCCTCGCATCGTTCGAGATAGCCCAGGGTCTCCAAGGTCGTCACGAGGCGCCACGTCGTGGTTCGATTCAGCTTAAGTGCCTTCGCCAAGTCGGCCACCCGCATGGGCTCGTCTTTCCGGGCCAGAAACTGCTCCAGTACGCCGAAGGCTCTCTCCACCGTCTGAAGCAGCGGCCCCCCCTCGCCCTGGTCAGTCATTCATCGCTCACCTCCGCCGCAGGGTTATCCTGGGAGCACCCTCACCTCGGTTTTCGTGGCCTCGCCCTCAACCACTGTCTCCTTGGTCTTCAGGGAGGCCGCCAGGCCGAGAATCGCCCCGCCCAAACAGATCAGGAACGCCAGCTTATAGCGGCTCAACGGATCCCCGCCCGCCGGCCCGGCCCTGCTGATCAGCCACCCCGTGAGCGGCTGGAAGACCGTCACCGCCAGGAAGGCCAAGGCATTGATCACCGAGAGGGCCGTGCCGGCGTGGCTGGCCGGGACGGATTCCTTGCCCATGGAGAAGGTGACTGTTCCGGTCCCACCGCCGGTGATGCCCATGAGGAGTAGTATGGCTCCCAGTACAGCGGGGGCCAGCTTCCAGCCGAAGATGAATGGAAGCCAGGTGCCCACAAAGACGAGCGTCCCGCTCAATAAGAGCGGACGCCGCCCCTTCAGGACGCGATCCGAGAGGTGGCCGAACAGCGGGCTGCCCAGCGCGTAGCCGATGGAGATGAACATCAGGAAGTTGCCTGCGGTCACCCGGCTCATCCCATAGGTTTCGCTGAGATAAAGCCCGCCCCACAAGCCCATGAACGCCATGAGCGGGCCGTACTTGCCCAGCAGCGCTACCCCCAGGAGCAGCACCTGTTCGTTGCGGAAAACCTGCCAGTCGAACAGGGAAGCCGTCTCTCGTCCCCGCCGCCCACCTTTCACCCGGCAGGGGTCCTCTGAGTCCTTGACCACCTTCCAGCATAAAACCGCCAACCCGAAACTGAGCAGGCCGATCACGAGAAACGTCATGCGCCACCCCACGTGACCCGCAAAGAACGCCAGCGGGCTCGTGGCAACGAGCGCACCCAGATTTCCGATCGCCATCATGATCCCGGTGACCGTGGCGAACTCCTGGGGACCTGCCCAGCCAGAGAACGTCTTCAAGGCGGGGATGTAGATTCCCGCCACACCCGCTCCGACCAGCGCCCTGGCGATGGCAGCGACGGTGAAATCCGGAGCGAGCTCAAAGAGAACCGCACCGGCGAACGACAGCATCGTGGTGGCGGTCACCACCCTACGGGCCCCGTAACGGTCCACCAGCAAGCCCACCGGAATCTGGAGCGCACCGTACAGGTAGAAGTACATGGAGGACAGCCACCCCAGGGCGGTGGCATTGATGCCAAAATCTCGCTGCAAGTCCTGTGCCAGCACGGCCGGAGAGACTCGGTGGAAGTAGGCCAAGAAGTATGCTGCAGCCAGGACGGCGACCACTGTCCAGTGCTTCGCCAATCCTGAAGGGCGAGGCGTTGTCACTACGAAGAACCCCCTCGAGCTCTAGGCGCGTTTCGTGCGAGCATAGGAGGCCATGGCCAGGACACTCAAGAGAAGCAGACCCTTGATGAACGTCTGCAGGTAGAACGGCACATTGAGGAGAGTCATCCCGTTCAGAACCACGCCCAAAAAACAGGCCCCGAGCAACGTGCCGAAGATGTTCGTCTTGCCCTCCCGCGACACGGTCATGCCCATGAAGGAAGCGGCGATGGAGTCCAGGAGAAACGGCTCTCCAGCCAGAGGCTGGCCGGAAGCGACACGACTCGCCAGGATAACCCCCGCCACTGCGGCGGTCACGCTGGCAGTCACGTATTTGATGAGCTTCACCCAGCGCACGTTGACGCCGGAGAGGCGCGTGGCCTCGGCGTTGCCGCCAATGGCGTAGGCGTAGCGGCCGAACACCGATCGGTTCATGAGCACGTAGTAGACGAACAGGACTGCTGCCAGGATGAGTACCGGCACCGGGATTGAACCCACCATCCCCCGCCCGATGAAGGTATAGCTGTCCGGCAGCGGGTTCAGCGGGTAGATCGGCAGCCCGCCCTGCGTGTACACCATCTCCAGGCTCATCGCCATGGTGTGTGTCCCGAGCGTCGCGAGAAACGGCATCACTCCGAGAAAGGCCACCAGGTACCCGTTGATGGCGCCGATCAGCGCGCCGCCGGCCAATCCACCCAGGATGGCGGGCACGACCCCCAGGCCAGCAGAGAGAGCCGAGATTGAGATCAGGGCCCCCGCATCCGCTGCCTCACCCACCGACAGGTCGATCCCGCCCGCCGTCATCACCAGCGTCATCCCGAGCGAGACGATGCTCAACATGCTTGCCTGGCGAAGGATCGTGAGGAAGTTGTTGACCGTCAGGAAGGCTGGGGTGAGGAACGCCAGCACCAAGCAGAGCATGATGAACATGATGGGCATCCCAAACTGGGCGATGAACAACCACAGAGTGCTGCGTCGCGTGAGGTTGGTTCTGAGTAACGGCTGCATGTGACTACCTCCTAGCCCGTAACCGTCCGGCGCCGCTGTGCCACGTTCACCGCGACCACGACGAGAATCAGAAACCCTTTCACCAGGTTCATGTAGAAGGTCGGTACCCTGATGACCGCCAACCCGTTCGATAGGACACCCACAAGCAGTGCTCCGACTAGTGCCCCGCCGACGTTGGGAGCGCCGACGCTGGACATGGTGCTCGAGATGTAACCCGCCAGGAGTACGTCGAGCAGAAGCGGAGCGGCGGCCAGCGGGGTAAGACCGCTCAGGCGGCCAACCAAGAGGACGCCGGCAATTCCGCAGGTCAGGCCCGAGAGGGCAAAGGCAATGATCGTGTACTTAGTCACGTTGATGCCTGACGCCCGTGCGGCCTGGAGGTTTCCCCCGATGGCGTAGATCTTACGGCCGAGCGGTGTGTGGTCCAGCATGACGTAAAAGGCCAAGAAGACAGGCACCAGCACGAACAGCGCCAGCGGCAAGCCGTGCCAGTTGTCGTTGGCAATCTGCCCGATCACACTCCCGGAGAAAGGGACGTGCAAGCCCTTGGTGATCAGTTGTTCCAGGCCCATGCCCAGGTTCATCGTGGCCAAGGTGGCGAGAAACGGCAACAGGCCGATCTTGGTGACGAGCAGGCCGTTGAGCAGGCCGAGCAGGATGCCGCCACTCAACCCAGCGAGTGCCGCCACCCACGGAGAGAACCCGGCCACGAGCAAGGTCACCGTGGCTGCTGCTGAAAACCCCGTCACGCCCCCGACCGACATGTCCGACTCGCCGTTGGTGACGACGATGACCGTGGTCATACCCATCGAGATGATCGCCAGAATGGTTGCCTGCTTGACGACATTCAAGAGGTTTGACGGCAGGAGAAACACGGGGGAAAGGCTGGCAAAGAAAATGAAGACCGCAGCGAACAGGCCCAGAGTACCGAATCTGAACCAGAGGTTGCTCCGGTTAAGCTTGGACATTGGCGACCCCCCCTCCCATGGCGTAGAAGAGCAGTTTATCGGGAGTAGCTTCCGCCCGGCTCAACTCGGCTTCGATTCGGCCCCGGTACATCACTAGGATCCGATCTGCCAGGCCCAGGACTTCCGGTATCTCGGAGGAAACGAGGATAATCCCGGCGCCCTTGGCGGCCAGCTCGCCCATGAGGCGGTAGATCTCCGTCTTGGCCCCGACGTCGATCCCGATCGTCGGTTGGTCAAAGATCAGAATCCTCACATTGCTGCAAAGCCACTTGGCCAGGACGACTTTCTGCTGGTTGCCGCCACTGAGGTACTTGACAAACTGACCTATCGAAGGCGTCTTGACACCCAGTTGCCGCACGTAGTTGTCGACGGCCTTCCGCTCCTTGGCCTGCTGCACCAGCGCCAGGCGTGAAAAGCCCCGTAGGAGGCTTGGCAGAGTGATGTTGTCCCGCACGGCCATCTCCACCACAAGGCCCTGTCCCCGCCGGTCCTCCGGCACCAGGGCTATGCCGTGGTCGATGGCGCTGCGGGGAGACTTGATGTTCACGGCCCGTCCGTTCACTTCGATAGTGCCGGAGTCTTTGCGATCCGCTCCGAAGAGCAACCGAACCAGCTCTGTCCGCCCTGCGCCGACCAGGCCGTAAATGCCCAGGATTTCACCGGCTCGCAGATCGAAGGAGACGTCTTTGACCGCCAGCCCCCGCGACAGGTTTCTGGCCCGGAAGATGACCTCTCGAGGTGCCGTCGGCACTTTGGGAAACTGCTCCTTCAGCTCCTTGCCGACCATCAGGCTCACGATGGTGTCGGGGTTGATCTGCTTGACCTCCACGGTGCCCACGTTCTGCCCGTCTTTGAGCACCGTGGCCCGGTCGCAAATCCGGAAAACCTCGTCCAAGCGGTGCGAAATGTATATCGAGGTGACTCCAGACGCCTTAAGACGCCGGATGACCCCGAACAAGCGCTCGATTTCGCTCTCCGAGAGGGGTCCGGTCGGCTCGTCAAAGACGATGAGCCGTGGTTTCGCGAGCAGCGCCTTTGCGATGTCCACCAGTTGGCGTTCAGACACGGTCAAGGAGTTCATCAGGGCCTTGGGATCGATCTCCAGGCCAAGGGTTTCCTGCAGGGCTTGTGCGGCTTCACGGTACAGCCGCGTCCAGTCGATGAGCCCGCACCGCCTCCGCGGTTCCCGCCCCAAGAAAAGTGTCTGCCCGACCGTGAAGTACGGAATGTACGTCCGCTCCTGGTGGATGAACCCGATTCCCATGGCCTGCACCTGTTCGGGAGTCAGGTTTCCGATTGGCTGGCCGTCGAGCATGATTTCTCCCGCGTCGCGGGTGTAAAGACCGGCCAAGATCTTGATCAGCGTCGACTTCCCCGCCCCGTTCTCGCCCAGCAGGGCATGAACCTCGCCGCGGGTGACGCTAAGATCGACGTGGTCGAGGGCTTTGACCCCTGGGAACTCCTTCGAAATCCCCCTCATGATGAGGATTGCGTCCATTGGCACAACTCCCCCTGCTCGGATAGGCTCGAACCAGAACCACCCGGATGGTGCGGGGCGGAGGCGGAGGTCCGGCCCCCGCCCCGCCCCCCTCAAGGGTTACTTCTTCAGGAACTTGTCCACGTTCTCCTTAGTGACGAGTTCAACATCGACGTACGTCTGCGCCGGAACCTTCTCGCCCTTCACGAGCTTCATCGCCATCTCGGCCGCAATCTGGCCGATCTTGTAGGGCTGCTGCATGATGGTCGCAGTGTAGGAGCCCTTCTTGATCATTTCCAGGGCCTTGGGGTCGCCGTCAATGCCGTATACCTTGACCTCGCCGGCGCGCCCGGCCGCCTCGATGGCCATCGCCGCACCGATCGTCGGCTGGTCGAAGAGGGCCCACACGGCGTCAATCTGGCCTTTCTTGGGATTGGCGATGAGTAGGTTCTCCATCACCGACATGGCGTGAGGGATGGTACCCGGGACGACGTACGGCTGTTCGGCTACGATCTTCACGCCCGGGTTCTTGTCGAGCACCTTTTGCAGAGCAGCCCGCCGGGCCTCAGCGATGGGGGAACCCGGTCTGAAGAAGACGACAAGGTTCCCCTTGCCACCGAGATCCTTCACCATCTTCTCCGAGATCATGGTGCCCATCTGGTCGTTGCTGGAGGAAACGTTTGCGCTCGAGTACTTGGTGGGAAAGTCCGCCGTCACGATCGGGATGCCGGCCTTGGTGATCTTCGCCATGACGGGGTCGAGCAGGTCCGTGTAGCCGAGGACGATGATGATCGCGTCCACCTTCATCTGGAGGAGGGTCTCCAGGTTGTCGATGTGTTTCTGCGACTTCCGCTCTCCGTCTAGACCTATCGGCTCTCCGCCGAGCTCCTTTACCCGCGCGACGGCGCCGTTGAAGGCGTTGATGTCCCAACTGTGTTCGAGCCCGATGGCTGCGACGCCAATGCGCGGTTTGGCCGCACTTGCTGTCATTGCGAGAGCGAGAACCGTAACCGCGACGAGAACCATCACCACAGGAAATCGCTTGCTCACTTCAAGCCCTCCTTTTCTGTTTTCGTTCCGGCTGTGAACCCTCAATCACCGTCTGCCTTGCTATCTTCCCTCGCTCAGCCCCCTTTGTTCACTATGTGAGCAGTCATTTCACTTTCTGAGTATCTATTCCACGTGCGCCACTCGATTCCTTTCCCGGTACTAATTTTTCTGTGAATTTTCTCAAGGATTTTGTAGCCAGAAGCACCATGGCACAAGAAAAGAGGCTGTCCGCAAAGTGTTCGGACAGCCTCTTAAGGATTTCCTGGCGACGACCTACTCTCCCATCGGGTTGCCCCGGCAGTACCATCGGCCCTGGAGGGCTTAGCTTCCGTGTTCGGAATGGGAACGGGCGTTTCCCCTCC
>JBLNCL010000004.1:0-70071 GCA_050260635.1 Betaproteobacteria bacterium | reverse complement strand
ACCTAGCCAAGACCGCCGCCTGCTAGGCGGGCATTCTCTTCGCAGCTTTTACCTTCTTCCACTTCATGAAGGACAAGCATAACAAGGGAGGCTGCCCCGAATTACTTTTGGGACAGCCTCTTCTTCAGTCGTAACGTAACGGTGTTCCGAGGCGAGCAGCCAGCTTCCATAAGACAGCTCCCTCCTCGCGCTGAACAGCGAGCCCCTCCTGGCCAGAGATACGGACGGCACAGGCGTAGAAAATTTTCTACAGAAAGCAAGGTTTGTTTGGTAGGAGAATTTCACTCGCCTGCATAATAACCAAATTGCCGCGATTGGCACCGGGCTCGCGGTTGAGACGGTCGCTGTTCAACTCTGGTAAGAGGGGAAGAGGTCATGTCAAACCGCCTGAATGGCAACCAGGCCCAAGGCTGCCTCTTGCGTATTCGTAGCAGGTACAACTCGCTCAGACAGTCGGAACAGAAAGTCGCGGACTATGTTTTGGCCCACCCCGAGGAAGTCATCCGGTTATCTGTCACGGAGGTGGGGCGGAGAGCCGGGGTTAGCGACGCGGCAGTGGTGAGGTTCAGCCAGAGCCTCGGGTATCCCGGGTTCTGGGGCCTCAAGATTGCGGTCGCAGGAGATGTGGCGGTTCAAACGCACATGGGCGTCGAAGCGCAGGTGGTGGATGGCTCGGTGACTTCGGTAAAGGCGGGTGTCTTTCGCGAGTCGCTTCAGGCTCTGTCGGATACGGAAAAGCTGCTTGAGGAAGCCACCCTGGAAAAGACTGTCGCGGCAATCTGCAACAGCGAGCGACTGCTCTTCCTCGGTGTCGGGGCTTCCGGCTTGGTTGCCATGGACGCCGGGTACAAGTTTTCCCGTATCGGCCTAAACGCCGCTAGCTATCTCGACGCGCACATGCAGGCGGCCATTGCAGCCACATTGACCCCTAAAGACCTGGCATTTGCCATTTCCCATTCGGGCGACACGAAACTGGTGGTCACGGCACTCGAACTGGCCAAGGAGGCTGGCGCAAAGACTGCCTGCATTACCAATTACGCCGGTTCCGCGATCACGCGCGTGGCGGATATCGTTCTCCTTACCGCGTCGCGAGAGACAATCTTTCGCACCAGCGCCACGAGTTCCAGAATAGCCCAGTTGGGAGTGATTGACACCTTATATACCTTGACCGTGGTGGCCAAGCGCGATGCTACGCCCAGGAACCTTGATCGAGCCAGAGCGGCGGTTGCCGTCCTTGAGAAATAGGGCGAGGGGGGATGTCGGGACGCAAGATTAGGCGCCTTTGCCGGTTACTCTGACGTAACTTCGAAGAGGAGGTGTGCATGTGAAAAGGTTTCTCGGGTTGTCCGCGCTCCTGGTCGTGGTGTTGACACTGGTGATGAGCGGAGTTGTCTCGGCCGCGCAGGTTACGATCAAGTTCCCTTGTTGGATGTTTACCGAACCTGGTGTGAAAGATGTTCTGTACCGGGGAATCAGGGAGTTCGAACAGGAGAATCCCGGGATCAAGGTGGAGACTACCGCCATTCCGCCCGGCGAGTATGAGGATAAGCTGCTCACGGAGATGGCCGGTGGGGTGGTCCCGGACGTCTTTCCAGTCTTTACGAACATGATTCCGAAGCTTGTCTCGCTTGATATGCTCGAGCCGCTGGACCGCTACCTTAATGCCTCCGATTTCAAGTCCCGGCTGGTTTCCTTGCAGAAGGCCGCGGTCAAAAATGGCAAGACCTACGGCGTGGTGCTTACGGCCTCCCCACAGGGGTTGCTCTCCAATAAACAGCTCATGAAAAAAGCGGGCGTCACGTCCATCCCACAGACTCCTGAAGAGTTGTTTGCGGCAGCCAAGAAAGTCAAGGAACGGACCGGCGAGTTCGGATTCGCTTTCACGAACAACGCTTCCGATTCGCTCTTCATGTATATTTACGCCATGCAGTGGGTTCTCGGATTCGGCAGCGATTTCTCAATCGACGGAGTCCCGACGGCCGATGCCCCCAAGACCATCGAAGGCCTGAAGTGGCTCGACAAGTTCTACAAGGCGGATCTCGTTCCCAAGGGGCTCGACACGATCACGATGCGACGGATGTTCTGGGAAGGCAAGATCGCCTTCATGATCGACGGGCCCTGGACGATGACCCACGTCAAGACCAACAACCCTGCCCTATACCCGCACATCGATTTCACAGCGCCTCCGACGCCGACCCACGCGGCGATCACGGGCGGTGCCTTCTTCACCATTCCGAAGCAGGCCAAGCACAAGGATGAAGCATGGAAGTTGATCGCCTTCTTCAATCGTCCGAAGTGGCAGCGCGCCTGGCTTGAAGAGTTGGTGCAGATGCCGGCCCAGCGCATCCAACCCAGCCCGGAGTTTCTCAAGCAGAACCCATGGATGAGCACCATGATCGACATCGCGGCGGACTACGGCGCAGGATTCGGCTACGCCCCGCCCGGCCTGGAGGTCTATGCCAACGAATTCCGGAAGATTGTCACCGACAACATCGCGACCATCTGGGCGGGCCAAAAGTCTGTGGAAAAGGCGATGAACGACTGTCAAAAACAGTTGGAGCAGTGGCTCAAGACCAAGAAGTAACCCAGTCAGGGTGGGGGTCCGGCCGCATTCCGCTGGCGGAGGTGCGGCCGGACGGCCCGCCCACCGCTGAGTAAGCGAGGAGGGTGCCTGATGCGGGTTTCGACCTATCCAGGGAAGATAATCGGCACCGGGAAGCTAAGGCCCACCAGAGTCAACTGGACACCCGTGATCCTTATCGGCCCTTCGCTCATTCTATTCGCGGTTCTCCTGCTCTTTCCGATCCTCCGAGGGCTCATGTTGAGTTTCTGCGACGCGGCACTGCTGACGCCCCCTGGGGCGGAGGAATTCGTGGGCTTGCGGAATTATGCCCGCCTGTTCTCCGACCCGGCGTTCTGGTCGTCCCTACGCGTCACTGTCATCTACACCTTCTGGGTGGTCATAGGTGCCTATGTCATCGGCTTAGCGACCGCCCTACTACTGCACCCGCGTTTCTGCGGCCGGACGATCTTCCGCCTGCTGACTTTTCTGCCGTGGGCAGTGCCGGAGGTGGTGGCCGTGCTGGTGTGGCGATGGATGCTTGACTACCAGTACGGCGTGGTCAACTTCTTCCTCCGGACACTGGGGGTAATCAGTGCCAACCAAGGATGGCTGACCGTTCCACAACTGGCTCTGCCGGCGGTGATCGCAGTGACCGTCTGGAAACAATTTCCATTGGCGACGCTCATGCTTCTGGCGGGGCTTCAGGCCATTCCGGAGCACCTTTATGAGGCGGCGCGGATCGACGGGGCCAACCGCTACCAGGAGTTTTGGCACGTGACCCTGCCTGGGCTGCGCCCCGTGAACATTGTCCTGGTGCTGCTTATGGTCCTCTACTCATTTAAGCGAGTGACGCTGGTCTATGTACTTACCGGAGGCGGACCGGCGGCGGCCACCGAGACCTTGTCGATCCAGACCTACCTGCAAGCCTTCAAGTTTTTCCAGGTCGGGTACGGGTCAGCCATCGGAAGTTCCATGTTCCTGCTCATGCTGGCCTTCACTATTGCGTACTTCATCGTGCTGTCGCGGCGGGGGGAGGAGTGAATCCATGCGGCGGACGCTGTGGAAGAGGATCCTATTCTACGCTCTTGTTATCGCAGTGACCGGCATCCTAGCCTTCCCGTTCTACTGGATGATCGTAGAGGCAATCCAGGCAGGCACGGTTTTCCGTTATCCTCCACTCCTCTGGCCGGACGGAGTGACGCTGCGCAGCTTCGTCAAGGTGATCCAAGAACGCCCAGTTCTGCAGTGGTTCCAGAACACCTTGCTGGTGGCGCTCTTCACTGTCTTCTTGACCCTGGTCGGGTCCGTCACCGCCGGCTACAGCCTCTCACGCTTCAAGACCCGAATAAACCAAGTGGCGGGCGTGGCTATCCTGACCACGCAGATGCTGCCCGCAACCTTATTGGTCATTCCGATTTTCGTCATCTTCCGCCAGCTGGCGCTGCTCGATAATCTGTTCGGGCTAGTCCTCTCCAATACGGCTTTCTCTCTGCCCCTAGGCATCTGGATGATGAAGGGTTTCTTCGACAGCATTCCCAAGGAGATTGACGAAGCCGGGCGGATAGACGGGTGTAACACCGCTCAACTCATCCTGAAGTTGGTTCTGCCTTTGTCATGGCCGGGTCTGGTCACGGTCGCTGTCTCCGCCTTCCTGTTGGCTTGGGACGAATTCTTCATGGCCCGCACACTCATCAGCAGTCAGTCCAAGTGGGTGCTGTCGGTCGGCCTGAGTTCCTTTGTAGGGGAGTACTCCATCCAGTGGGATCAGATGCTCGCCACAGCCACGATGTTCTGTCTGCCGCCGGTGGTGTTCTTCATCTTCGTCCAGCGATACCTGCTGCACGGCCTTACCGGCGGGGCTGTCAAAGGTTAGGAGGTTAATGTGATGGCGGCGAAAAGGCTCAAGGTAGGAGTCATCGGTACGGGAATCTTCGGGGAGCGTCACCTCCAGGCCTATTCGACCTACAACCGGGCCGAACTGGTGGCCGTGTGCGATCTGGACGAGCCGCGGGCGCACCTCATGGCGGAGAAGTACGGGGCCCGGCGGTTCTACCGGGACTACCATGACCTTCTGGCGGACGAAGTCGAGGCGGTCTCCGTGGCGACGCCCGACCACCTGCATCGGGAAGTGGCAGTCGCCTGCGCCCGCGCCGGCAAGCACATCCTGCTCGAGAAGCCGCTGGCCACCACGGTGGAGGATGCGGAGGCCATCCGGGACGCCGTGCGGGCCTCCGGCGTGACTCTGATGGTGGATTTTCACAATCGGGTCAATCCGCCGTTCCTGAGCGTGAAGGCCGCCCTGGAGGCGGGGGAGTTGGGTGACCCGTCCTTCGTGTATGCCCGGCTCAGCAACACGACCAAGGTGCCGCTCAGCATGCTGAAGTGGGCCGGCAACTCCTCGGCCTTGTGGTTTCTGGGGTCCCATACGGTGGACCTGGTACGGTGGCTCCTGAACGACAATCCGGTGAGCGTCTCCGCCTTGTCCACTTCGGGAGTGCTCAAGGCGCACGGGCTCGGCTGTGACGACGTGCATGCGGCCTTGGTGAAGTTCGCCAAGGGCACCGTCGCCGTGTTCGAAAATGCCTGGATTCTCCCGGCCAGCCAGCCTACCGTCAAGGACTTCACGTTCGAACTGCTCGGCAGCAAGGGAGCCATGTACGTCGACGCGGCCCAGAATCGCCTGGTCCAGAAGTACACCGACGGGACGGCCGCCTTTCCCGACCTGTTGGCGGTCACGCCGTCGCAGCGGGAACCGCTGGGCTTCGTCTACGAGTCGATTCGCTACTTCGTCGACCGGGTGCTCGACGGAGGCGCGCCGTTGGCGACGGTCGACGACGGCGTCTGGAACACCAAGATTCTGTGTGCGATCGAGAAGTCGTGCGCGCTGGGGCAACCCGTCGGCCTCTAGCGCGACAGTATGGCGGCAGGAGTTGGTGTTATGAACGGCCGGAGGCTGATGGTAGGGATTGACGGCGGGCAGACCTCACTGCGCTGCGTGGTCTGCTCCACGGAGGGTGAAGTCCGTTCGTATGTGGAGATGCCCTCGTGCAGTCGCATCCTCGACCGGGCGAACCGCCAGGAGGCCGAGGACCGGCTGATCGAGGCCATCCGCTGGGGGATTGACTCGGCCGGAGCCCGACCGGAAGAGGTCGCGGCGGTCTGGATCGGGATGAGCGGGGTGCCTTCGCCGGATTCGAAGCCGGCGCGCCTGTGGGAGGTGGCGGTGCGCCGGGCGTTCCCGCAGGCCGGGCAGGTCCACGCGGACAGCGATGTGTCGGCGGCCCTGTACGGAGCGGCCGGCCTGGCACCGGGGGTGGTGATCCTCTCCGGGACCGGCTCGATCGCCTTCGGGCGGGACAAAGCCGGCCGGACTGCCCGGGCCGGCGGATGGGGCCACATCCTCGGCGACGAAGGCAGCGGCTACAGCATCGGCATGGCGGGGCTCAAGGCGGTGGTCAGAGCCCAGGACGGATTGGCCCCCGCCACTTCCTTGACCCGGGCTGTGATGGACCGACTGGGCCTGGAAGGAGTGTACGACCTCAAGGGCTTCATCTACTCCCGGCGCCTCGCCCCCAGCCTGATCGCGGGCCTTTCCCAGACGGTCTCCGCGGCCGCCGCCGGGGGGGACCCGGTCGCCCGGGAGATCATGCTGGTGTCCGGGCGGGAGCTGGCCGACCTGGTCGTCTCGGTGTTGCAACAGTTGCAGCTCGACCGGGTGCCGATGACGGTCTATCCGGTCGGCGGCGTGCTCAGCCACGAGCCCCTGGTGCGCCAGAGTCTCACGGACGCCCTCCGCCGCGCAGCACCCTTGGCAGTGATGGGCACTCCGGTGCTTCCGGCGGTCGGGGGGGCGGCCATCTGCGCTCTGCTCAGCCTGGGGCTCCGCCTGGACGGGTGGTTTGTCGAGCGGCTGCGGGAGACTCTCCCGCCGAGTCCCCGGAGACGCGACATGGAGCGTCCGCGGTGGGACGTTCAATCCCTCCGGCGCTATCTGCGCCACCGGCTCATCGTTTCGTGTCAGGCTACCCCGCCGGACTACGCGGACGACCCGTACGTGCTCACCTGCCTCGCCAAGGCGGCGGTGGCGGGCGGAGCTGCGGCGATCAGGGCCAACGGACCCGACACCATCCGCGAGATGAGAGAAGCGTTGGCGGTGCCGATCCTCGGGATCAACAAGGTGGACCGGGAAACCAACGAGGTGTACATCACCCCGACCCCCGAGGCCGCCGAGGAGGTCATCCGGGCCGGGGCCGACTTCATCGCCGTGGACTGCACCGGACGGCCGAGACCGGACGGCCGATCGACCAGCGAGTTGGTGGCGGCCATCCGGGAGCGTCAGGCGGTGCCGATCGTGGGGGACGTGTCTACGCTGGAGGAGGCGGTCGCCGCCGCCCAGATGGGGGTCGACTTCGTCGCGACGACGCTGGCCGGGTACACGCCGTACAGCAACGGTTCCGCGGGGGCGGACCTGAAGCTGATCCGCGCCATTGCGCAGAGGGTTCCTGTCCCAGTGATCGCCGAAGGGGGCGTCTGGACTCCGGAGGAGGCAGCTCAGGCCATTGAGGCGGGTGCCTGGTCCGTGGTGGTGGGTGGGGCGATCACCCGGCCGAGACTGATCACCCAGCGTTTTGTCGCCGCGCTCGCTGCGATGGAGTCGAGGCGTACGCAAACCTGCCCATAGAGGAGTTGAGAGCATGACTGTGCACGGCTGCGAGTTACCGACGGTGGGTGTGATCGGCTACGGGCTCATGGGGAAGCGGCATGCCCGCCTCTATAAGGAGAGTGGGTTATGTCGGCTAGTGGCGGTGGCGGAGGCGCAAGAGCAGGGTCGGCGGGAGGCCGCCGAAGCGTTGGGAGTCGAGACCTACCGTGATTGGCGGGCTCTGCTGGAACGAGACGACCTCGACGCGGTGAGTATCTGCCTGCCGGATTCGGCCCATTTTGGGGCGGTCTCCCTCGCCCTCGAACTGGGCAAGGACGTTTTGGTCGAAAAGCCGTTGACAACCTCGGTCGACGAAGCAGAGCGGATTTTGGAGCTCTCCCGCCGGTCAGAAGGTGTTCTCCTGGTCGGGCACAACGTGAGGTTCGACGCGCGCTACTGGGCCCTTCACCAGGCAATTCAGGAGGGCACCCTGGGCGAAGTCCTCCACCTTTCAGCGACGCGCAGCAGTCCCGTGACTGGGCCCCTCCGCTACAACGGTCGGGCTTCCCTTGAATTCCACGTGGCCATCCACGATGTGGATCTGATGCTCTGGTATGCCGCAAGCCCGGTGGTTCAGGTGCATGCAGTCGGGGTCTCCAATAGGCTGGCTCACCTTGGGATCTTCGACGCCATCTTTACGACGCTCAAATTCGGCAGCGGTGCGATCGGGATGCTCGAGAGCAGCTGGTCGCTGCCGGAGACTTATCCCGCCACCTTGGACTCCAAGTTCAAAGTGGTCGGCACCAAGGGCGCTGCCTTGTTGGATGCCTTGGACCAGGGTGTGCTGGTGGTGGGTGAGGACTCCGCCATCTGGCCCGACACCATGCGCTGGACGGAGGTGAATGGCCGCGCCGCGGGGATTCTCCGTGAGGAAGTGCTGCACTTCCTGGCTTGCGTCAGAAGAGAACAACCGCCGCTAGTCGGCGCGGCCGAGGCGTGCGAGGCGGTCAAGGTGGTGGCCGCTATCCGCCGGTCACTCGAGACAGGTCAACCGGTCCGGGTCGATCCAGCCCGCGAGTGAGAACGGCACTTGACCAGAGGAGGGACAATCATGCTCGACTTGGAGCAGCGAATGACCGAGGAAAAGAACCCGCGGTCGCGGGGGTTGGATCTCATGAGGGTGGAAGAGATCCTGACCTTGATGAATCAGGAGGATCAACGGGTTCCGCTTGCCGTGGCCGAGCAGTTGCCCAAGATCGCGGCGGCCGTCAACCGAATCACGTCGGCCATCAAGTCCGGGGGAAGGGTTTTCTACATCGGAGCCGGCACCAGCGGACGGATCGCCGCGCAGGATGCGGCCGAGTGCCCGCCCACGTTTGGGGTGAGTCCGGATCTATTTCAGGTCGTGATGGCCGGTGGTCCCGACGCCTTGTCCCATTCCGTGGAATGGGCAGAGGATTCTGCAGACGACGGTTACGCGGATCTGATGAGCCGACGGCCCACGCCCCGCGACGTGGTTATCGGCATTGCCGCTAGTGGGGAGACGCCCTACGTGGTCGGGGGCCTGTCCGCAGCCAGAGTCGTTGGGTGCGGCCGCATTGCTTTGGTCTGCAACCCGGGTTCCGAGCTAGAGCGCCTGGCGGAACTGACTATTTGCCCGATCGTCGGACCAGAGGTTCTGACGGGTTCAACCAGGCTCAAGGCCGGCACAGCCCAAAAGCTCGTCCTCAACATGATCAGCACCGCCGTGATGGTGATGCTTGGGAAAGTCTACGATAACTACATGGTGGACATGGTGGCCAGCAACAATAAGCTACTGGCCCGGTCCCGACACATCGTGGAGGAGGCCTGCGGGGTCGGTCCGGCCGATGCCGAACGACTGCTCCAACAGGCTCATGGCAACCTGAAGGTGGCGTTGGTGATGGGCAAGACTGGCGTGGACAGTCGAGCCGCCGCCGAAGCCCTCGCACAGGTGGACGGCGTAGTCCGGAAAGCCATTTCCTTGCTCTTGGGCGGCAGCGCCTGAGGCTGGGTTACCCGGATGCGTCGGACGGCTGACGGACTGCACCAGGCGCGCAACGCGCTCTGCTATGTGGTGGACGGCGCCGCGTACTTCTTTGGGATGGGGGTCGCCGGCTTTGACACGGTTTTGCCGTTGTTCCTAGCGACTCTCACCTCGTCCGGTATCTTGATCGGGTTGGTTGCCGCCATCGGTACTGCGGTGGGCTCGCTTCCTCAACTGTGGACCGCGAAATGGGTGGAGGAACGGGAACGCCGCCTGCCTACTGTACTTTTCCTGAGCGCCGCGACCAGGTTCACATGGTTGTTGATTGTCCTTCTGGCGTATCACATCGACGAGCTGCCCCGAATGGTCTCCGTCTGCGCCTATCTCACCGGGCTGACTGTCTTCAAACTGCTGGACGGAGGAGGCTTACCGGCGTGGCTCGACCTGTCCGCGCGATGCATCTCCCGGGATCGGCGGGGTTGGCTGTGGGGGTGGCGGAGTTGTGCCAGCGGTCTCGGCGGGTTGGCGGGGACTCTTCTGGCCAGTCGGGTATTGGTGCAGTACGCCTATCCTGCAAACTACGCCACAGCCCTGTTGTATGCGCTCGGCGGCCTGCTTCTCTCCCACCTGAGTATGAGCTTGATCCGGGAGCCGGCCCTCCCCGCACCGGAGCGAAGCCCGAGGAGCTTTCCGGCTTACTTGCGCCACCTGGGTTCCATCTTCTCCGCCAACCCGAACTTCGTGCGTTACCTACTGGTACTCGCGTTGGCCGCTCAAAGCAGCCTAGCTACCGCCTTTTACTCGGTCTACGCAGTACGCCGGTGGGGGTTGCCCCCCAGCGCTGCCGGCACCTTCGGCACCCTCATTCTCGGGGCCCAACTGGCCACCAATTGGTTCTTCGGGCGCTTGGGGGATCGCCGGGGTTTCAAGGTCGTGCTGCAGTTTTCGCTCGGGTTTCAGGCCCTAGCGCCGGGACTGATGGCCCTGGCGGGCAGCATAGCTGCGGTCTGCGGGGTGTTCGCCGCTTATGGGGTGGCAATGAGCGCTTACCGAATTGCCTCGCTGAATATGGTGCTTGAGTTCGGCCCTCCGGCTGACCGGCCAACCTACGTCGCTCTGGCGAACATCGTCGTCGCCCCGCTCGCCATCGCCGCCCCGCTGGTAGGCGGGCTCTTGATCGAAACGGTCGGATACCGAATCACATTCGGCCTGACCGCTGTAGTTATGTTGGTTGCCTTCACCCTTGTCTGCTTCCGGGTTCAGGAGCCCCGGATCACCGAACCCTGGACCCTAGACCCGGCCACCTAACCGATGGATGGGAGTGACTGCTCGATGCGCCTCTTCGTACTGCTTAAGCAGGTTCCAGGAACCTCGGAGGTGAAGCTCGACGGACGAACGGGCACGATGCTCCGCACCGAGCACAACAACGTGATCAACCCCCTAGACGAAAACGCCCTGGAAGAAGCGCTGCGGATCAAGGCCCACCAGCCAGACGTGCACGTGACGGCGGTGAGCATGGGACCCTCCCAGGCGGTAAAGGCGCTCAGGGAAGCGCTGGCGCTCGGCGCTGATGAAGCGTGCCTATTGTCGGACCGAGCCTTTGCCGGGTCGGACACTCTGGCCACTGCCCGGGCGCTGTCCCGCGCTCTCAGCCGCCTGGCCGGCGGTACTCTCGGCCCCGGCGACCTAGTGTTATGCGGAGAGCGGGCCACCGATGGAGAAACCGGGCAAGTGGGTCCGATGGTGGCCAGTCTGCTTGATGTGCCAGTAGCGACCTTTGTCCGACGGCTCGACGTGAGGGGGTCCGAAGTGACCGTGGAAAGGGTGGTAGAGGACGGGTTCGAGCGGGTGGCCCTACCTCTGCCCGCTCTCGTCACTGTGGTCAAGGACATCAACCAGCCAGGCTTTCCGACGCTGGACGGCAAGCTTGCTGCCAGAGAAGCCCCCATTGAGCTTTGGACGGCGACCTCCTTGGGCCTAACCAGTGGAGAGACGGGCCTTAAAGGCTCTCCCACCCGAGTGGTGAGGGTATTCAGGCCCTCACTTGCGCGGAACGGGGTCTTGCGCACTCAGGAGCCCGATGGACGAGCGGTAGACGAGTTGCTGGCGTTCCTGACGGACCGAGGGCTGATCTAAGAAGTGAAGTTGCTGACTGGAGCGCCGGAAGGAGTGAGGATGGTGGGCGAGGGCAGCGTACTGGTCTATGCCGAAACGCGCGGCGCGGCCCTTCATAGAGTGACGTGGGAGCTGCTGACAAGGGGGCGGGGGTTAGCCGATAAGCTGACCACCACACTATCCTGCGTCATCATTGGCCCGGCGATGGAACCGTTCGCGGCGGAAGCCATCCAAAGGGGGGCAGACGACGTCTACCTGTGTCCCCTTCCGGAGGCGCTCGCCTACCTTGCCCGAGCCCAGGCCAGGGTGTTGACGAGACTGGTGGAAGAGCATCGACCAGCCGTTGTCCTGGCGGCGGCGACCACCATGGGGCGGACGGTCATGCCATTGGTGTCTGCCAGGCTGGGAACCGGTTTGACGGCGGACTGCACTGAGCTGGACATCGACCCCCAGGACGGGCTGCTGCTACAGACTCGGCCGGCCATCGGGGGAAATGTCCTGGCGACCATCAAGACTCCGAATACGCGGCCCCAGATGGCTACGGTCCGTCCCAGGTCCGCGCGGCCAGCCGACCCCGACCTCCGAAGGCGAGGGCGAGTGCAGACCATCGAGTACGGACCCGACCTCTTCGAGGTACCCGAGCAGTTCCTCGGGCGACTTCAGGACACAACCCAGGAAGTGAGCGTGCAGGACGCAGAAATCGTGGTGGCCGGCGGCAAAGGCCTGAAGTCCCGGGAGAACTTCCGGTTGGTCGAGGAGCTGGCTGAGGTACTGGGGGCGGCGGTCGGCGCGACCCGCGACGTGGTGGATCTCGGGTGGGTGACCTATTCACACCAAATAGGGCTCAGCGGAAAGACAGTGTCCCCCAAGCTTTATGTGGCAGTGGGACTCTCCGGTTCGGTGCAGCACCTAGCCGGCATGCAGTCGTCGCAGACGATCGTCGCGGTGAACAAGGACCGGGAGGCGCAAATCTTCAAGGTGGCGGATTTCGGGATCATCGGGGACCTGTTCGACGTGGTCCCGGAGATGACAGCCAGACTAAACCGCCGGAGACTGGCGAGTAAAAGGGGGTGATGGGAATGCCCGTCTATGGTCGCGTCACTGAGGCCATCGTGGCCGAGTTAGCCGAGCTCGTCGGGCGGGCGGCTGTAGTGACGGACCCTGAGCGACTGGCCCCTTATGCTCACGATGAGACGTCCGAGGACAAGTATACCCATCTCCCTGAGGTGGTGGTGAAGCCCGAGAATGTCCAACAGGTGTCGCTCGTCCTAAAACTGGCGAATCGGGAACGCCTCCCGGTCACGCCAAGGGGAGCGGGGACAGGTTTGTCCGCTGGATGCGTCCCGATGTTCGGCGGCATCGTCCTGTCACTTGAGCGGCTGAACCGAGTGCTGGAACTGGACGCGCAGAACCTATTCATGGTCGTCGAACCGGGCGTGACAACCGGCGAGATCCAGCGACGGGCGAAAGCCGCCAACCTGCTTTACGCCGGCGATCCCTGCAGCGCTGAAAGCTCTCACATTGGCGGCAACGTGGCTGAGAACGCAGGTGGAAATAAGGCAGTCAAGTATGGGACAACGTCCCGGCACGTCTACGGCTTGGAGGTGGTGACCCCGTCCGGCGAAGTGATGACCCTGGGGGGCAAGTGCGTCAAAGACGTCACCGGTTATGATCTGATCCATCTGATCGTGGGATCCGAGGGCACGCTGGGCGTGGTGACCAAGATCTGGCTGCGGCTCGTACCTTTGCCGAAGGTCCGGGTGGATTTGTTGGTGCCCTTCCGGTCTGTTCAGGCCGCGATCGAAGTCGTCCCGGAGATGATGAACATCGAAGGCGTGGTGCCGACCTCGGTCGAGTTCATGGACGGACTCTCGATCACGGCTGCGAGCCGCTACTTGAACCAAACCCTCCCGCAGGGGGACGCGGGAGCGTATCTCATCATCAGCTTCGAAGGGCGGTCGGAAGCCGACGCCGAAGCGGAGAGCGAGGCGGTGGGACGCCTCTGCCAGAGGCGGGGAGCGCTTCAGGTTTATGTGGCGGATAATCTGGCCACCCAAGAACGGGTATGGCGGGCACGCAAGTGCGTGGCCGAAGCCTTGAGGCTCTTAAGCCCGGTGTACTGCATGGAAGACATCACGGTGCCGGTCAGCGAAATCGCCGCCATGGTCGAGGACGTGGAGCGGATTGCCGCGGCCCATGAGGTGCGCCTGGCGTGCTTCGGCCATGCCGGTGACGGCAACATCCATGCCACGTTGCTGAAGGAGAGGATGGAGGATGGGGCCTGGGAGCGCACGAAGGAAGAGGTCCTGGCTGAGCTGTACTCCGCCGCCTACCGGCGGGGCGGTAACCTGACGGGCGAGCACGGGGTAGGGGCCAAGAGACTGGACTACGCCCGCCGCTTCATGGATCCGGTGGCCCTCTCCACCATGCAGGCTATCAAGCGTGCTTTGGATCCCAATTGGATCCTCAACCCGGGCAAGGTAGTGGCGCCGCCCTCGCCCTGAAGCGAGGTAATAGCGAGGTAATGTCACCCAGGAAATGTCCGTGGGACATTTCCTGGGTCTCTGACGGTCAGAAATGTCCCACGAAATGTCCTTGGCAACATTTCACAGCTTCATTCTCCCTGGGGTTTTACCCAAACGTACCGCGCTCCTCGACCATGACCCGTGATCCGCGCCTGTCCGTCGGCCTGGAGTTCATGCAAGAGCCGATTGACCTGCTTGCGATCGAGCAGAGTAATTGCTTGCACCTCAGAGTTGGTCAACCCCGCTTCGTTCTTTCGGATTCCGGGCAAACTCCTCGGTGGCTTGCTTCAGGTCCTCGACGGGATGGACATAAGGAAACACACTACTCCCTCCTCACTTCTCGCTCTTGGCTTGGGGTCTGCTACTCACTACTCCCTGCGGCAGGGTAAAACCAACGCTTCATCCCACGCCCGTGGCGAAAATCCTTCCCAAACCTCGCACGTCCAAGGCCGCTATGCAAGACGGTTCTTATATGAGCCATAAATGGAAGGAATACTTGGCGCCGGCCAGAATCTTTGTGCCTGGGAGGGATGCGGTTTGTCCGATGTTCAGGCGGCGAAGGCAACGGCGCCCGAGGCGGCCCGGGAGGCGTATCGGCGGAAGGCAGAGGAGCTCTACCGGAGCGGGCAGTTCCTCTGCTCAGAAGCGGTTTTCCTGGTGGCCAACGAGTTCCTGGGCCGGCCGGTGCCGGAGGAGATGGTCCGGCTGGCCTCAGGCTTTCCGGTGGGCATAGGGGGGGCCGGCTGCACCTGTGGGGCGCTCTCCGGAGGGGTCATGGCGCTGGGGATCAAGTATGGGCGCAGCGAGGCGGGGGCGAAAACGCCCGGGATGTTCGAGGCGGCGCGGGAGCTGCACGACCGCTTCCGGGAGCGGCGGGGAAGCACCTGCTGCCGGATTCTGATCAAGCCGTTCGAGTTCGGGTCGCCGGATCACCTCAAGCAGTGCGTCGCCATCACCGGCGAGGTGGCGGCCGATGTGATCGACCTGCTGTCCCGTCAGCCCGAGGAGGAGTGAGCCCTCTCAAGCCAGGCCCAAGCCTTTGGCCCGGCGGCGGGCGAGGTAACGTCTGGAGCGGGGGGCAAGGCCTTTTGCGAGACATGAGAAGGCAGGCCTGTCTGGCCTGCCACGGGGCGATCCGGAAAGGTCGCCGCCCTACTTCGGCGGCTGCTGCATAGCCTGTTGCCGGACCTGGTACTGCTGCTCCTGACCCTCGACGTAGTTGACCCGGCCTTTGAAGGACTGGACCATCCGGCCCAACTCCTCCGCCATCTCGAAGTACATCTTCTGGGCGTTCTTGTCATTAGTGTCCAGCCCAAACTGCTCGAGGTTCGCCTTGGCAGCCTCCAGGTTGGTCAGAGTCATGTGGAGCTTCTCACCGACGGTCATCGTTCAACCTCCCATATGGAATTTGACGCTCCTAGCTTAACCGGCAGCCGCCTGAACATACCCCGGCAGCCGGGAGGATAATATAGGATGTGTCCAGCAGCCGAGTTGGACACCGCCCTAACGGGGTCCCGCGCCGAACAGGTCCTTGCGCCCGGCCAGCCACCACATGACCGCGGCAGTGATCAAGGCCTCCGGCACCATGTATCCCCCGTTGTAGAGCGCGGAATAGAGCCAGACGTTCTGTCCCTTTGGTGCGTACTGGGCGAAGAAGACCACACCGGAGACGAGGTGAGCGAGGAAGCGCAAGGCTGACCCGATCACTACCCCGGCCGCGGCGCCGAGGCGGCTGATCCTGGCTTCACCGCCGGCCGCTCCGGGTCGGGCGAACCACCCGGCCACTCCCAGCACGCCGAAGGCCACGGGGTAGTCCAAGGCGAACTGCACAGGAGTCACCACGTATGGCTTGAGCACGAGGTTGAGGAAGCCGAAGAGGACCCCGGCCAGGAAACCGGTCCCGGCGCCCCGCCGGAGCGCCACGAAGAAGAGCGGGAGCATTTCCAGCGAAACGGACCCGCCTTGCGGCGCCTCGAAGACTTTGACGAAATGCAGGACTGCGGCCAAGGCGACCGCCAGGCCGACCTCGGTGATGGTTTGCGCCGGGAGGCGCGGGGACGCAGAGCGGGGGGATGCTTGGGACGGGACGGGAGTGCGGGACACTTGACTCACTTCTCCTTTCCTACGCTGGCATTACCCAGATCAGGTTCACGGGTCGGCAGCAATTCAGGCTGCCCTCTCAGCCGGCTCAACCAGCTCCCCGGGAAGTATGTGGTTACGCAACCATTATACCACCGCTCGAGGCGGAGCGCCACCTCTCTTAGAGGGCGTGACTGGCCAGGGCAACCGCTGATTTCCTCCTGGAACCCATCCTTGAGAGAGCGTCTGCGCTTCCCCCGGCGCGGGACAGGGGTCCGGGCGGCAGATGGCGAATCATTTTTCGGTACATCCTGGCGGCCGCAGGGAGGGGGAGGTTGGTGAACTTCTCGAGCCTGTTTTGGTGGTTCTTGATCCTCAGTTCGCTCCAGCCGCTGGTTAAGCAGAAGATGATCGAGGCTCAACGAATGCAGGTCATGCGCCGGATCGAGGCGAAACAGGGCTCCCGAGTGATCGTACTCATCCACCGCCAAGAGACCCTCAGTCTGCTTGGAGTGCCGGTCTTCCGCTACATCGACATTAACGACTCGGAGGAGGTCATCCGGGCAATCCACCTCACCGATCCGGATGTCCCCATCGACATCGTCCTGCACACGCCGGGCGGGCTGGTTCTGGCCGCCCTCCAGATCGCCTGCGCCATCAAGAAGCATGAAGGAAAGGTCACCGCCTACGTCCCTCACTACGCCATGTCCGGCGGAACCCTGATCGCCCTGGCGGCCGACGAGATCGTGATGGATGAACACGCCGTCCTGGGCCCGGTCGATCCGCAGCTTGGGGAGTTCCCGGCCGCCTCCCTCCTCAAGGTGGTCCGGGAGAAGCCGATGGCCAAGATCGACGACCGGACGCTGATCCTGGCTGACGTGGCGGAAAAGGCGATCAGCCAGTTGCAGAGGCAGGTCGTAGAGCTACTGGCCGACCACATGGAGCGACCGAAGGCGGAGGAACTGGCCACGATCCTGTCCGAGGGCCGCTGGACCCACGACTACCCCCTGACCGCAGCGGAGGCCCGCTCGCTCGGGTTGCCCGTCCGGACGGGGATGCCGGTGGACTTCTACCGCCTCATGGAGCTCTATCCGCAACCGATGCGCCGGCAGCCGTCCGTTGAGTACCTGCCGTTCCCGCGGTTCCGGGAGCGGCCGCCGGCGCCGACGAAGCGTGGCGACACCCGGGGGGGTCACTCATGAACCTCCAGCAGTTTTTGGACCGGCTGAACGCCAGAAACGCCCTCAAAGAAATTGTGGGACGGGAGGAGAGCGACGGCATCACGGCCTGGAAGGTGGTGCCGGGCCGGGAGGCGGTCTACGGGGAGTGGCCGGCCGCCCTTGAGCCGCGCCTGCGGGAGGTTCTGGCCTGCCGGGGTATCCGAAACCTCTACTCCCACCAGGCGGAGGCGATTGGACACGTCCTCGCGGGGCGCAACACGGTCGTCGTGACACCGACTGCCTCGGGAAAGACCCTCTGCTACAACCTTCCGGTGGTCAACGCCGTGCTGGGTAACCCGGCGACCCGGGCGCTGTACCTCTTTCCCACCAAGGCGCTCTCGCAGGATCAAGTCTCCGAGCTTCACGACCTCGTCACGACCCTGGGAGCGGACATCAAGACCTTCACCTACGACGGGGACACCTCGCCCTCGGCCCGCCAGGCCATCCGGCAGGCCGGCCACATCGTCGTCACCAACCCCGACATGCTCCACTCCGGCATCCTGCCCCACCACACCAAGTGGGTTAAGCTCTTCGAGAATCTGCGCTACGTGGTGATCGACGAGGTCCACCAGTACCGCGGGGTCTTCGGGTCCCACGTGGCCAACGTCCTCCGCCGCCTTCGCCGCGTCTGCCGCTTTTACGGTTCTGATCCGGTCTTCATCTGCTGCTCCGCCACGATCGCCAACCCTCAGGAACTGACCGAGAAGCTGGTCGGGGCCCCAGTGGTGTTGGTGGACCGGAACGGCGCCCCCACCGGTGAACGCCACTTCATCTGCTACAATCCACCGGTGGTCAACAAAGAGCTGGGCATTCGGCGGAGTTCGCTGCTCGAGGGGAAGCGCTGGGCGGTGGAGCTTCTGCGGAACGGGATCTCCACCATTGTCTTCGCCCGCAGCCGGGTGGCCGTCGAGGTGCTCCTGATGTACCTCCAGGAGGCCCTGGGTAAGGATGGGGCGAAGCTGGTCCGGGGTTACCGGGGCGGATACCTGCCCTTGGAGCGACGGGCCATCGAACAGGGGCTCCGCAATGGCTCGATCCGGGGAGTGGTAGCCACCAACGCCTTGGAGCTGGGGATCGACATCGGCTCCCTGGAGGCGGCGGTGCTGGTGGGCTATCCGGGTTCGGTCTCCTCGACCTGGCAGCAGGCAGGGCGGGCCGGACGGCGGAGCGGCGTCTCTCTCTCGGTTCTGGTGGCCAGCTCAAACCCGCTCGATCAGTATCTGATCACCCACCCCGAGTACTTCTTCGGCCGATCGCCGGAACACGGCTGGATCAATCCCGACAACCTTCCCATCCTCATCTCGCATCTCAAGTGCGCCGCCTTCGAGCTGCCGTTCGAGGACGGGGAGCGTTTCGGAGTCGAGACGACCGGTGAGATTCTTGAGTTTCTGGCCGAGGAGAAGATCCTTCACCATACCGGCGGCCGGTTCTTTTGGACGCAGGACAACTTCCCGGCAGAGGACGTCTCCCTCCGCTCGGCCAGCCGGGAGAACTTCGTGGTGATCGACACCACCCGCGGCGGCCAGCCCCGGGTCATCGGAGAGGTGGACCGCTTTTCGGCGCCGATGCTCATCCACGAGCAGGCGATTTACCTCCACGGGGGTGAGCAGTACCAGATCGAGCGGCTGGACTACGAGAACCGGAAGGCCTATGCCCGACGGGTCGAGGTGGACTACTACACAGACGCCAACCTGGCAGTGAACCTGAAGGTGCTCGACGTGACGCAGGAGGAACGGCTGAAACTTGGCGCCTTCCGGGCCTGGGGCGAGGTCCAGGTGAACGCCCTGGTCACGATGTTCAAAAAGATCAAGCTCCACACCCATGAGAACCTGGGGTGGGGAGAGGTCCACCTGCCGGAGGAGGAGATGCACACCACCTCCTTTTGGCTCAGCTTCCCCCCCGAGGCGGGGCAAGACTTCCGGGGCGATGAACTGCAGGGGGCTTTGGCGGGCCTAGCCAACGTCCTTCACCACGTCGCCCCGCTGTACCTGCTGTCCGAGCCCCATGACCTGCGGGTGGCCTGCCAGGTCAAATCCCCCTTTACCCAGCGCCCAACGATCTTCCTCTACGACAGCTACCCAGGCGGGGTAGGCCTCTCGCAGAAGCTCTACGAGAACTGCGAGGACCTCCTGCGCTCGGCCCGGGAACTGATCGCCGGCTGTTCCTGCGGCGGCGGCTGCCCCTCGTGCGTCGGCCCAGTGGAAGCAGTGGGGGAAGCGGGGAAGGCGGGCGCCCTGCGGCTGCTGGAGGGCTTGTGATGCTCACCCTGCGGGAGCGGCTCCAGGCGCTGAAGCAGATTGAGGCCCTGCAAGCGGCGGGGGGAGCCGGGGCGGCTCAACCAGGAAGCGGTCCGCCGGACCGGGTGCCACAGCGTCCGGCGGACCGCACGCGGGACATCGCCGCGGTGGTGCCGGACGGCGAAGAGGTTGAGACGCCCTTTGGACCCTGCTTTCACCGGGTGGTGCGTTATCCCCTTCTTCACCGCCATGGCTGCCACGCCCTAGGGGAGCCGCTTTCCCTTCCCCCTGCGATCAGCGGCCGGCTGGCCCGACCGCGTCTGGACCGCGTTGATCTGGCCCAAGCCGCTTTCTTGGACACGGAGACGACCGGCCTCGCCGGGGGGACGGGGACCGTCGCTTTTCTCGCTGGTCTTGGCCACTTCGCCGGGGAGGGTGGAGCGGGAGAGTTCGTACTCCACCAATTCTTTCTGCGGGATTACGCCGACGAACCGGCCTTTCTCTGGGCGATCGGCCAACACCTCGCCCCCTTCCCCTATCTTGTCACCTTCAACGGCCGCCGCTTCGACTGGCCGTTGCTGGAGGCCCGCTTCACCGTGACCCGCCTCCGTTCGTCCCTGCCGCAACCCGTCCAGCTCGACCTCCTCTATCCTGCCTGGGCCCTCTGGAAACGGCGCTTGGGGAGCTGCCGCCTCAGCCACCTGGAGGAGCAGGTTCTCGGGGCAGGACGGGAGGAAGACGTGCCCGGCTGGCTCATTCCCCAGCTCTACTTCACCTACCTGCGCTCGGGAGACGCCAGGCCGCTGGCGCCGGTCCTCCGTCACAATCTGCTGGATATCCTCTCCCTGGTGTCACTCACCGCGGCCGTGGGAAGCCGGCTTTACGCCCCAGAGGCGGTGGCGGCAGGTGTGGAGGCCTGGCCGGCCGGCGAGCTTCTGGCGGTGGGTCGTTTCTACGAACAGCAAGGCGAAGCGGGGGTGGCGGTGCGCTGCTACCGGGAGGCGAGCAGCGACGCAGCCTGCTGCCGGGAGGCGCTCGTCCGCTTGGCGATGCTGGCCAAGCGCCGGAAAGAGTATCGCCTGGCCGAGGAGGCCTGGACCCGTTTGGCGGAAGAGTTTGGGTCGCTCGAGGCCTTGGTGGAACTGGCCAAGCTGTATGAGCACCGGTATGGCGACCCAGCCCGGGCGCGGGAGTTCACGGAACGGGCGATCCAGGCGGTGCGCCGGCGGGCGGAGCGATTCTGCCAACCGGCGACAGAGACGCTGTCGGCGCTGAGCCGGCGTCAGGAGCGTCTGGTCCGCAAGCTTGCGAAAAGTGGCTCGCAACACCTGAATTTTTAGAGGATTCCCGCTTTGCAGCAACGAAATGAAAAATGGGCGTTTGGCCGTGTAATTAGAGAGAAAGCAGCCGTGAAGCTGACTGAGTGAGGGGGAGCGTAGTGGTGGAGAACTGGCGACGCCGCATGTCGAAAAGCGGCGACCTTCGGACAGTGCGGCGGCTGCCGGCGGTGCCGGAAGAGAGCGGTATAGGGAAGAACGCGGTCAAGGCGACGGTCAAGACGGCTCAGCCATTGACCCAGGAAATGATGGACCTGCTGATTGCCCGGTTACAGAAGCTATCCCGCCGCCCGGTGGAAGTCGTGAACGTCGTCGATCCGAACGTTGTGGCAGGGATGGTGGTCCAGTTAGGGTCGCGCCTGGTGGATATGAGCCTCCAGGGGCAATTGAACGAGTTGGAGCGGCGGATCGAGAGAGCCCTGGCGGAGAGCATGCGGACCTTGTCCAACTGGGACGTCTCGGTGGAGGAACTGATCAAGCGGGCCCGGGCCACCGAGTAGGCCCGACAAGAGCAGACAGCAAAGGGGTGCAGGGCCGGGAGGCAGTGCACCCCTTTCAAATTGCCGGGCGGTTGGAGACAACCGCAGCCGCAGTCGGCACGCCGGTTTCAAAACGGCAGGATCAGGCGTCCCAAAACGTTCAGCTTGGCTCCGTCGAGGTACGCCTTGACCTCGGCGTTGAGGAACGATAACTTGGCACCGAGGCGGGTCGTCCCGTCCTCGTACTCGGCGACGGCATGGAGCGGGCCGAGGACTGCCAGGTCAATCCCGGCAAAGAGGGGGTCTCCCGAGCCGGAGACCAGTCTGTCCAGGAGCGCTCCGGCGGTCAGCTTGGCCGTGAAGAGGCCCTTGGTCGCGACCGCGTACGGCGAAAAGACTCCGCTTTTCGTGTTACCGATGGCCCCGAAGGCCACGGACGGGGTGACCAAGCTTTCCTCGATCAGGCGATACCTCAGGTCGGCCGTCAAGCCTTCAGCGTAGGTGCCGCCCGGGGGAACGGCCGCCGCCAACTGGAAGCCGCGGGGCAAGCCGATGGTGGCCTTCTGAATGGTCGACTCGAAGGGAAAGCCGGCCTCCAGCGAGAGTCGGCCGAAGGGCAGCACGTCGGCCGTCGGCATCCGCAAGACCTCGGTTGAAGCGGCGGAAGCGAGCGGGGCGGCTAGGGCGCGGAGGGTCACGAAAAGCAGGGCCAGGGCGGCGATTGCCACGGTGCAGCGAAGAGAGTTCGGCCGGTGCGACATAGAGTTCACCTCACAAGCGTTTTCGTCCCGATCGGGAGGGGTTCCTCCGAGAAAGAGGTGGTTGTTGAGGCCGCCTCCGCCAGGGTTGGCAGAAAAAGGGCCGCCCCGACCCAGAATTGGGGGCAGCCCTTTCCCGATTGCGGACAGCGTTGCTACTTCACGGCGATACCCAGCACCGCCGCGGCGCCGATGAGCCAATACATCCGCTGGATAGATGCCTTTTGTTCGGCCAGCTCAGCCTTGAGCTTGCTGTTCTCCTCGGCCAATTGGTCCAGCCGGCTCTTCAGACCGGTCGAACCATCGAGTGCGGCCAGCCGGGTCTTGAGTTCCTCGACCAACTTCTCAAGCTCATCCACCCGGGCCTTGTCCGCCTTGACTGTTTGGTCCAGAGCATGGACGGTGTCGGCCAGGTCACTGAACTCCTTGTCCAGCCGGGCGTCGCTCCCCCGGAGCTCCTCGGCCAAGGAATTGACCAGAGCGCGGAGGTTGGCCACCTCAGCCTGAAGAGTCCCAGTCCCAGGGGTCCCCTCGTTCGTTACGGCACCCCGGCCAGAGGCAGCCAGACCGCGAACGACGTTCTCCAGCCGCTTTAGAGCGATGGCCAATTCATACCGGGTGGCCGGGTTGGCACCCCGGAAAGTTCCATCAGGATAACCAATGAGGACGCCCTCGGCGTGCAGTTCCTCGACCGCCTCAGCAGCCCAGTGGCCGGAGGGGATTGTCTCGAATGCCCCGGCGGCTGGGGATAAAGCCAGGAGTGCCGCAACCACCAACAACACGGTCGTGCGCATCTTGAAACACCACCTCCGCTTGTTGGGGTAGACTTCTCAGGTGAGGGGAGAATTTCCTGCCCCAAACGGGACTTTTTTTGTCGAATCTTCTCTTTTCGCTTTCGGGCGGGCTTGATTGGCCAGCGCTGAGCCGCCAAGTACAAGGGAGCCACCGGCCCCAAAGAAGGCGGTGGCGAGGAGCGGGGCGGGGATGAACAATGGCTTACTGCCCATCCTCCCCTTTGTCCTTCGGCTGCCCGCCGGCTCCCGCGGGCTCCGCCTGCACTGCCTCCAGGGCGTTCAGGGGTTGGTGGCTGACGACGTGGCCCGTGACCATGTAGACGATCCGCTCGGCCAGGTTCGTGGCGTGATCCCCGATTCGTTCGAGGTGCCGGGCGGCCATGAGCAGCAGAAAAGCCTGGTTCGCCTCCCGCATGGACTGGAAGCGCATCGTCATCTCGACCAACTCGTCGTTAAGGGCAGCATAGATGGCGTCCACGGCGTCATCGCTTCGCCGGACTTCCTTCGCCAGCTGCAAGTCGCGTCGGACGAAGGCGTCCAGGGCCTTGCGGACCATGGCCTTGACCATTTCCGCCATGCGCGGGATGTCGATCAAAGGCTTGATCAGGGGCTGGTCACCGATGCGCAGGGTAATCTCGGCGATGTTGGCCGCTTCGTCGGCCATCCGCTCCAGGTCGGTAATTGTCTTGAGGACCGTACCAATGATCCGGAGGTCCCGGGCGAGCGGCTGCTGGAGGGCGAACAGGCGCATGCACTCCGCTTCTAGTTCCGACTCGAGCTGATCGATCCGGTCGTCGGCCCGCAGTACCTGCTCGGCCAGAGCCAGATCCTGCCGGCGGAGCGAGTCCACGGCGTTGTAGATGGCGTCCTCGACCAGGCTGCCCATGTGGAGCAGGTTCTGCTGGAGTTCCTCCAGGTCTTGGTGGAACGATGCCCTGGTCATGTTAGCCGAACCTCCCGGTGATGTAGTCTTCCGTCCTCTGGTCGCGAGGGCTTTCAAAGATCTCCGCCGTCAAACCGTACTCCACGAGTTCCCCGTTGAGGAAGAAGGCGGTGCGGTCCGAAACCCGCCCAGCCTGCTGCATATTGTGGGTGACGATGATAATCGTGTATCGGCTCTTCAGCTCGTCGACCAGGTCCTCGATCTTGGCGGTGGAGACGGGGTCCAAGGCCGAGGCCGGTTCATCCATGAGCAGGACCTCCGAGTCCACGGCGAGCAGTCGGGCGATGCAAAGGCGCTGCTGCTGCCCCCCGGAGAGAGCCAGCGCCGGCTGGTGAAGCCGGTCCTTGACCTCATCCCAGAGGGCGGCCGCCGTCAGGCTCCGCTCGACCACCGCGGCCAGGGCGTCCCGGTCAGCCAGCCCGTGAATGCGCGGGCCGTAGGCCACGTTGTCGAAGATCGACATCGGGAAGGGATTGGGCCTCTGAAAAACCATTCCCACCCGTTTTCGCAAGTGTACCACATCCACCCCAGGGGCGTAAATATCCTCCCCTTCCAGCAGAACCTGACCCCGCGTGGTCACGCCGGGGATCAAGTCGTTCATGCGGTTGAGGGAACGCAGGAAGGTGGATTTGCCGCAGCCGGAGGGACCGATCAAGGCGGTGACCGAGCGCGGGTAAAGGTCGAGGGTTACGCCCTTGACGGCCGGGCGTCCGGAGTAGGCGATCGTCAGGTCCCGGATGGTGAAAGTCGGCGCGGCGGCGGAGACGGCGGAGCCGTCCATGTCAGGCGGGTCCTCCTTTCGGGGCGAGCCGGCGGACGAGCCGGGTGGCGAGAAGATTGAGGAGCAGGATGGTCACGACCAGCACGGCGGCCGTGGCGTACGCCCGCTCGAGCGAGATCCCTTCGACAGCCAGGATGTACAGGTGGACCGCCATTGTCCGGGCTGGGTCGAGGGGGGAGAACGGGGTGAGCAGGGAACTGCCAGCGGTTAGGAGCACGGCGGCGGTCTCCCCGACCGCTCGGCCGAGGCCGAGCAGGAGCCCGGTCAAGATGCCAGGCAGAGCCGAGGGAAGGACGACGTGCCAGACGGTCTGCCAGCGGGTTGCTCCCAGGGCGAGGCTCCCCTCCCGGTACGAGTAGGGGACGGCCCTCAGCGCTTCCTCCGCCGTGCGGATGACGGTCGGCAGGATCATCAAGGCCAGGGTCAGCCCGCCGGAGAGGACCGACCAGCCCAGGCGGAGGAAGATCACGAACGTGGCGAAACCGAAGAGGCCGAAGATGATGGAGGGGACGCCGGCCAGGGTCTCCGTGCCAAAGCGATAGAGCCGGGTCAGACGCCCGGGCGGAGCGTACTCGGCGAGGTAGACCGCGGCCGCGACGCCGAGCGGGGCCGCTACGGCCAGGGCCACGGCGGAGAGGTAGAGCGTCCCGACGATGGTTGGGTAGATTCCGCCCAGCCGGCCCATCCGGCGGGGCAGGGCGGTCAGGAACTCCCAAGAGACCAGGGGCAACCCCTTGACCAGGACGTAGAGGAGGAGGGCCAGGAGAATGGCCACGGTGAGCCCCGCCGAGAGGAGAATAAGCCCTTGGCCGACCAGGTTGGCCAGGCGGTCGCGGATGCGCCGGTCGATCACACTCCTGCCTCCTTTCGCCGGGCCAGGGCAGCCAAGGTATTCAGCGCCATGATCAGGACGAAGAGCACTATCCCGGTGGCAAAAAGGGCTTCCTGATGGCGGCCGGAGGCGTATCCCATCTCCAGGGCGATGTTGGCGGTGAGGGTCCGGGTCGGTGCGAGGGGGGAGTTAGGCAGGGCGGTCACATTCCCGGTGACCATCAGGACGGCCATCGTCTCCCCAATGGCTCTCCCCATCCCCAAGACGGCGGCGGCGACGATTCCCGGACGTGCGGCGGGGAGGACGACCCTGGTCAGAGTCTGCCAGGGGGTGGCGCCGAGGGCGAGGCTCCCCTCACGGTAGGAGCGAGGGACGGCCCGGATGGCGTCCTCGGAGATGGCTACCACCGTCGGCAGGACCATGACCCCGAGCAAGAGCGAGCCGGCCAGGACGGAGAAGCCGGGGCCGCCGAAGGTCTCGCGGATCCAAGGGACGAGCATGGTCAACCCCACGAAGCCGTAGACGACCGAGGGGATGCCGGCGAGGAGGTCCACCGCCGGGCGGAGGAGTCGGGCGAGTCGAGCCGGCGCGAGTTCGGCCAGAAAGGCAGCCGTCGCCACCCCCAGCGGAACCGCTATCACGAGGGCCCCGCCGGTGACCGCGAGGCTGCCGATGATCATCGGGAAGATGCCGAACCGGACCTTGTCCGGCTGCCAGACCGAGGAAGAGACGAAGTGCCAGGGCCCGTAAGAAAGGAGCAGCGGCAGTCCCCGGGCCGCGACAAAGAGGCCGATGACCAGGATGGCCGTGGCCGCGACGCTGGCCGAGATCTTAAGGAAAAGCTCGACGGAGCGCTCGGCACGACGGCGGCGACTTGCCGGGGGAGAGGGAAAGAGGGCCAGGGCGATTGCCTCCTCCAGACGCTTCTCCTTCCAAGATAACGTCCCGACTTTGCCACCGTTTTACGAACGGGTTAAGATTCTGTTAACGACCGAGCCCTCCCGCAGCGCCCTCGGCTGGGGTGAGCGCGGCTTGACCCAGCTTCAGTCTGGGCAAGAGGGCCCGCAAATTCCGACCCAAGAGTGACGCATAACCCTCCAACCCAAGGCTGGTCAGTTTCTCGGTAAGCCGCTCCCAGACACGGCCGTCCCGCTCCTCCTGGCCAGCCAGGAGCGCTGCCGTTTCGTCGGCCGAAAACTCGCTTGCTATCCGCTCAAGTCTCAACCGCCCGGCGTTCTGCGGACAGGCCCTTTGGCAGGCAAGGCATCCTAGCAGACAGTTGTGGGCGGTGGGCGGAAGCCAGGAGGGCCAGGGATCGCCGGACTCGTTGAGGAAGGTGAGGCACCGCTCAGCTCGCAGCAGGAAGCGGTCGGCGCCGATCGCATTGGTGGGGCAGGCCTGTTGACAGGCGGAACAGCTCGCACACCGGGGGAGCGCGGCGGGTACCGCTGGGGAAGGTTGGGCGGGGGGCCCCAGGTCCAGGTCGCTGGCGAAGCCGACCAACTGGTGGTAGCTCCCCGTCCTGGCGGTGTAGGTGATGTTGTTCTTGCCGTACCACACCAGCCCCAGCCGGGCAGCCAGCGCTTTGAGCGGGGCCGGCAGCGGGACGAAGTGCGATTCCCCCTTGGCGACCTCGTCGTTGAGCGCCGCGATGGTTTCTTTGGTCGTGCGGCGATAGTGAAGGTAGGTAGGGGGGAGGACGACTTCGACCGGCTGACCCCGGAGGACGAACGTGAGAAGATGCGCCGGGCGGGGCACCACAATCACCCCCACCGTCCGCACCCAGGCCCAGTCGAGCTCGTTCTGGTACGTGAAACTGGTCATCACTTCCCGGAAGAAGGCTTCGTCGAACTCTCCGGCCTCGTGCCGGCTGGCCAGGTCCCTTCCGACATCGTCCAGCAGGGAGATCGGTCCCCAACCCACCTTGAAGCCGCGACTCTCCGCCCATTCCCGCAGGTACACCAAGACCGCCGCCTCCTTTCGCCGCACGGTTTCCCTTGACGCCGCCGCAACTAACCCGTTAAGATGGTTTCGATGGTTATAGTATAGGGCACCTGGATATAACCAGTCAAGATGGTATTTGTAAGTTAGAGGAAGCGGGGGGACTTATGGGAACAGAGGCGAGGGGACGCCAATTCAAACTGCTCGGCGGCAGCCTGCCGCTCGACTTTGTCAACACCGTGGACTGGCGCTTGGCCGACAGACCCGTCGAGCTGCTGGAAAGCTACGAAGACCTGATTTCCTGGGGCGTTCAGGCCGGCCTTCTCGCCGAGTCTCAGGCGCTGGCGCTGAGGGAAGCCGCAGCCCGGCGCCCCCGAGAAGCGGACGCTGCCCTGGCCAAGGCCATCCAGTGGCGAGAGATCCTGTTTCGGCTCTTGGTGGGCTTCCTCCGCCACGGCGCCGTCGACCCTCTGGATTTGGCGGCATTTAACGCGGCGGTCCAGGACGCCCTGAGCCGAATTCGCCTGGTGCCGGCGGAGTCCGGCCTCGCCTGGGGATGGCCGGAGGGGGAGGGGCTGGACAGCATAGTGCGGCCAGTCATCCATGCGGCGGCCCAGTTGCTGACCTCCCCGGCGGAACTCCGCCGGGTGAAGATGTGTTCGGATGCGCTGTGCGGTTGGCTTTTTTTGGATAGATCGAAGAACGAGAGCCGCCTTTGGTGTAGCATGCGGGACTGCGGCAACCGGGCGAAGGCAAGGCGGTTCTACCGGAAAGCCAAGTCCCGCCGGAGCAACCCCTGAACGGGTTCAGTCTTGGCTCAGAGGGGCAACGCGACAGAAAAGGCGGCGCCTTGGCCCGGCTCGCTCTCGACCCAGGCCCGTCCGCCGTGGCGCTCGGCGATGTGTTTCACGATCGCTAAGCCCAGCCCGGTCCCGCCGAGCTGGCGGGAGCGAGCCCGATCCACCCGGTAGAAGCGCTCAAAGAGGCGGGGCAGGTGTTCCGGCGGAATGCCCGGCCCGGTGTCGGCCACTCTGACCACCGCCTCCCGCCGTTGGTCGGGATAGGAGACGACCTCGGCGGTCACGTCCACCTGCCCGCCCTCCGGGGTGTACTTCACGGCGTTGTCCACCAGGTTCCGCAGTACCTGCTCCAGAAGGTCCTCATCACCGGGGACGGGGGGCAGGTCTGGGGGGACCGTGGCCTTGAGGGTGAGCCCCTTGGCCTGGGCGGCCGGGGCATAAAAGGCGACCGTGCGCTGGATGAGGTCGCCCAGATCGACGGGGCTCAGCCGCAACTCCAGGCGCCCCGATTCGAGGCGGGAGAGATCCAAGAGGTCGTCGACCAGGCGGCCCAGGTGGGCAGTCTCGCTGGCGATGATTTGCAGGAAGCGGTGAAGCGTGGCGGGGTCGTCAGCAGCCCCGTCCTGGAGTGTTTCGACGAAACCCCGGAGCGAGGTGAGGGGGGTGCGCAGCTCGTGGGAGACGTTGGCCACGAACTCGCTCCGCACCCGTTCCAGGCGGCGGACCTCGGTCACGTCGTGCAGGACGGCCACCGCTCCGGAGATGGTGCCGTCAGGCCGCCGGACCGGGGACAGATGGGCCTCGTAGGTCCGCTCGGCTGGCGTGACGGTCGAGATTTCCCGGACCTCGGCCGGCTTTCCGTCCAGCACCGCGGAAAAAGCTTCGGCCAGGGCGGCCAGGCGGGCGACGGCCAGCACCGGCTGGCCGAGGGCTTGCTCCTCCCGAACCTGGAGAGCCCGTTCGGCGGCGGCGTTGAAAAGGGCGATCCGGCCTTTGGCGTCCGTGGCGATGACCACGTCGGAGAGGCTCTTTAGGACCGCCTCCACCTCGCGTCTCTCCTCCTCGGTCTGGGCCAGCATGACGGTGAACTCCCGGGCCAGGGTGTTCAGAGATTCCGCCAGCTCTCCCAGCTCTTCGGGGAGACCAGCGTAGACCCTGGCTGCCAGGTCGCCGGCGGCCATCCGCTTGGCGATCCGGCTCATTTCCGCCACGGGTTTGGTCAACGCCCGGGCGACGAAGTAGCCGGCGATGGTGGACAGGATGGCCCCCACTAGGGCGGCCAGGAGGACATTGGCGGCGAGGCGGCGGAGCAGGGATTGGTCGTGCCGGAGACTGGCCGCCAAACGGACGACCGCCACCGGAGTTCCACCGGACTTGATAAGGCGGGCGACATACAGCATGGGGATGTCGAGGGAAGTGCTTTGGCGCGCCGCCCGGCCGGCGCCGGTGGCCAAGGCCTGCTGAACCTCGGGCCGGTCGGAGTGGTTGGCGAGGGTTGCAGCCGGGGCTTCCGAATCGGCCAGAACCGTGCCGTCCAGGGAGATGACGGTAAGGCGCGCCCTGGCCAAGTGCCCCAGACGCGACACCCGCCGTTCCAGGGCGGAGCCGCGCTCCCCGGCGGCCAATGGCCCGGACAAGGCCTCTGCCGCTACTCCAAGACGGGCCTCCAGGTCAGCTTCTCCTTGCCCGACCAAGTAGCTGCGGGCGGTGAAGAGGTTGGCCACCCCGACAAGCCCCAGGGTAAGCAAGATCAAGACCAGGTAGGACCGGCCGACACGGCGCAGGAGGCCCACGGGCTACACCTTCTCCCGGAGCCGGTAACCGAGCCCGTGGACGGTTTCGAGCAACTGGGGACTAGCTGGATCTGCCTCCACCTTCTGGCGGAGGCGGCGGATATGGACGTCGACGGTCCGGGTGTCCCCGGCGAACTCATACCCCCAGACCTGGTCGAGCAGCGTCTCCCGGGAGAAAACCCGGCCGGGGTGGGCCATCATGAGCGCCAGGAGAGCGAATTCCTTCGGCGTCAGGTAGACGGGGCGCCCAGCCACGAAGGCTTCGTGACGCTCCCGGTCGAGCAACAGCGGACCGTGGCGCAGGACGGAGCCCGCCGGCGCGGCGCCGGCAGGGGCGGCCGCCTGGTCGGAGGACCGCTCTTCCGCCCGCCGCATGACTGCCTTCACCCGGGCCACCAGCTCCCGGGGGCTGAACGGTTTGCTGAGGTAGTCGTCGGCTCCCATCTCCAGGCCTTCGACCCGGTCCTGCTCGGACGTCCGAGCGGTGAGCATGATGATGGGGACTCGGCTCTCGTCGCGGATGCGCCGGCAGACGGTGAATCCATCGAGTCGGGGAAGCATCAGGTCGAGTAGCACCAAGTCAGGGCGGTGAGTGCGGAAAAGAGCCAGCGCCTCCTCCCCGTCCGCCGCCGGAACGACGGTCAGGCCGGCCCGTTTGAGGTTGAACTGGACGAGTTCCCGGATGGCCGGTTCATCGTCAACTACCAGGACCTTGCGCGGTGCCATTGGCATTCTCCTCATCCGTAGGATTCTCCATCGCCTCCACCAACACCCTTCCTTGAGCGCCGGCCGGGGCGGGCAGATTCATCAGATGGGCCAGAGTCGGGGCGAGATCCACAGCGGAGACAGGGGTCTCGATCCGGACGCCCTTCTTGACCCCTGGCCCAGCCAGGGCGAGAAAGATGTGGCTGGAGGAGGAGTCTTGGGTGTCGTGTTGCCCCCTGGCCGGATAGGAGCGGAAGACGTCCGCCTTGAAATGGTGTGGCGGTTTGGGCCAGACGACGAGGTCGCCACTCAGGGGATGGGCGCCCCGCCGCGCCAGTTCCACCCGGTCCAAGTGGCCTCCGTAGTACTCCTCCGCCGCCAGGGCGGCGATGATCCGCGCTTCTTCCCCGGGCAGCAGCTCTGTTCGGAAGGTGAGGTGGGCCTGGAGTCCGGCCGTCCAGACTACCACCTGCGTGTCGGGGAAGGCACTCTCCCCGGGCCGGAGAAACTGGGCCCGATAGCCCAGCCGCGCCACCGTGGTCAGGAGATCTGGCAGGCTCGAGGGGCCGCTGAACCCGGTCATTCCGTGGTCCGAAGCGAGGGCGATGATCGTTCGGTCGTAGATCCCCAGCTCGCGCAGAGTCTGTAGAAGCCGCCCCAACTGCTCGTCCATCCCGCCCCCGCCGTAGGCCGCCGGATCCTCACCGGTCAAGTATCTCACCACGCGGTCGAGCCGGCCCGCTTCGTCAGGAGCAGGCGGCAGGCCGTAGACGGGGCGTTCGTTGTGGCCGAGGGCGTCCAGGTCGTCGGCGTAGACGGCGAGGAAGCGCGGAAGGTCCGGCACGACCACCCACTCGCTCTCCGACTCCACTGGTATCCCCCGAAGCAAGTCGATCGCACGCCCCACCCGCTCGGCAAAGCCGCCGCCGGGCTCCAGGTAAAGATGGCGGGGGTTGTCCCACCACGCTCCCCGGCCGAGCAGAACGAACTGCTGGACGGAGGCGGTGGGGAGTCCGGCCCGGGCGAAGACCTCGGCGATCGTCTCCGCGGCATTCTCCCGCCCGGTCTGGTGAAGAAGGTTGGCCTCCTTGTCGTAGCCCCGGTAGTAGTTGCGGTGGACGGCCGGCCAGGCACCGGTGAGCAGGGTGGTCTGCATCGGCCCGGTGAGGGACGGCACCCCGGCGGAGGCGTTGGTGAACAGAACTCCCTCGGCGAGGAGCCGGTTCAGATTGGGCGTCCCGGGGTAGGGTGGCTGGTTCGCCCGCTCATACAGGTCGTACCCGAAGCCGTCCCAGTTGAGGTAGATTAGGTAGAGGGGGTTCTCGGCCGGCGGGCCGGAAACCGCGGGTGGACTATCTGGTGGAGCCGCCAGTGCAGGGGATGTATAGGCAAGCCAGAACAGGCAGGCCGAGAGCAGGAAACAGGTCAGCCCTGCCCCGGAGCCTCGGTTCACTCTACACCCACCTCCCTGGCGCTGCCCCGCGTGCCGACGACCTAATCAAGCCAGCTCTCGGGTGCGGGTGAGAAATTCCGGGCGCCGCGGCGGTTTCCCTTCAGCCTACACCAATGCCATAATCTGCGTCCGAGCATGAATCCAGGATTGTGCGGCGAATCTGTCTTGGGACGCCTCGCCCCGGAAGCCCGGAAAGAAGGTGCGCTTTCAGATGGCAGCCAAACCCGACTGGAGTTCGGCCGAACACCACCTGCGCCGCGCCGACCCCGTGCTGGCGGCTCTGATCGATCGGTACGGTCCGTGCACGCTGGCGCCGGACGAGGACCTCTTCGGGTCCCTCTGCGAGTCCATCATCTGCCAGCAGGTCTCGGCTAAGGCCGGGGAGGCCATCGTCCAGCGGTTTCGTGAGATTTTCCCCTCTAGGCGACCCACCGCCGAGAGACTGGCGGGGATGGGCGAGGCGCTTCTGCGGTCGGCCGGGGTGTCGCCGCAGAAGGCGAGCTACCTCCGCGACCTCGCCCGGAAGTGCCTGGACGGCACGGTCGACCTGCAGCGGCTCGACCGACTCCCGGACGAGGAGATCGCCCGGGAGCTGTTGGCGGTCAAGGGGGTGGGGCCGTGGACCGTGACCATGTTCCTCATCTTTGCCTTGAACCGCACCGGCGTTCTGCCGGTGGGGGACTTGGGGCTCCGGCGGGCGGTGCAGCTCGTTTATGGCCTCGAAGATTTGCCGGACAAGGCGAAGCTCGAGCAGATCGCCGGGCCCTGGCATCCTTACGAATCCATCGCCACCTGGTATCTGTGGCGGAGCCTGGAGAACAAGACTTGACCGAGAGGACGATCGGCTGCTTCAGGGAGGATGGGCCGTCGATGGCCCTGGAAGCGCATACGGTTAGGGAGGAGAGCCGGCCGGCTTGCCGAAATATCCGGCGGAGGGGTGAAGGGCCTTGCGGAGCGGGCTTGGCCGAAGCAGGCCGATGGCTGCGTTGCTGGCGCTTCTGATCAGCGGAGCAGCGGCCGTTGCCGCCGGCGGCCGGCCCTCACCGCACGGCGCCCCAGGCCAGAAGTCCCTCTGTCTTGACTGCCACGATCCACATCAAGCGTTGTTCAGCCGCGTGCTCCGCTTCCCCGCGGGCGACGAAACCTGCTGGGCCTGCCACAGCGACACGACAGGCCTGCCTTTCCGGCGAGCCGACTACGAGGCTTCGCCTCACTTCCTGGGGTTGGGAGGCCCCGTCCCCAGCGCTTCGACCTGCGTCGGCTGTCATCAACCTCACGGCCGCGCCGCTGGCCCGAAGCTATTGCGCGTCGATTGGACCAACGCCCAAGCCTACGGGGTGGTCAATTCCGCCTGTGGGGCGTGCCATCCTGGCCGCCTTCCGGACCGGACAGGGAAAAAGAGTTTCACGAGCTTGTCCGTCTACCGGCAGGTGCGCCACGCCGATCCCCGGCTGGGTGCCGTCTGGCCCAGCACGAAGAGTACCCCCGGACAGTGTACCGCCTGCCATAATCCCCACGGGGCGCCCAACCCGTCCCTGTTACGAGAGCCCCGGACGGCGGTCTGCTATCCCTGCCATCCCATGCCGGAGCAGGGCAAGAGCTTGTGGACCGGCGAGAAGTCCTTCCGGCGGTCGGCCCACAGGGAGGTTTGCCTGGAGTGCCACAACCCGCACGGGACGATTAACCCCCAGACCGGGACCGTCTATCCCAAGGCGCTGGTGGATGAGGGAGCCGCGCTCTGCTTCCGGTGCCATGCCGGCCTTCGCCAGCGGTTCGCCGAGAGCCAGACGGCCAGCACGGCCTCGGGCATCCGCTCCCGGCACCCCGCCGATCAGCCTGGTTCCACGATCCGCTGCGTGTCCTGTCACAACCCGCACCAGATCAGGGCCAAAATGCCCGGAGGCGCCGATCCCATCCTGACGGACCCCGATACCGGGAAGCTCTTCGCTTGGCTGGGGGGGAACGCCTCGCAGGAGTTCTGCCTGAAATGCCACGACGGGAGCTGGCCGGGGGCGGCCGACATCGCCGCCGAAGCGGCAAAGGCCCAGACCGTCGTCTCCGGGTTCGTCTGGGCGGGGAAGGGAATCAACCTACACTATGTCCATCTCTCAAGGTATCACAAGCAGAAGTGCTCGGGTTGCCACGACCCCCATGCGACGTCAGGGCCGGCCGGCATCAACCGGGGACACCTGCTTGAGGGACTGACGGTGACCGCCTACCGCGGCGGTTACCCAGGCTACGAGGCGTGTGCGACCGATTGTCATCATGTGCGATGCGCTTCCTGCCACCCAGCGCCCCCCGATTGGCGCCGCGCTCCCGGGCCATAGCGGCGAGCGCTTTCTCCGTCTGTTCCCGCATTTTCTCCATGTGGCGGACCGGCACCATCTCGATCTCGGCAGCCAGAAACCAGTAAGTGAGATAGGTGTGGTCCTCCCGGGAGAGACACTTCCGGTGTCGGTAGAGGTCGAAGATGCCCTCCTCCGTCTTGACCCGGAACCACAGGCGTTTCCACTCGTCCCGCCACTTCTTGACCACCCGGTAGATGGGGTAGGCCTTCCTCTTCCACCAGAAGCAACACGGCTTGAGCCGGTCGTGAAGAAAGAAGCCGACGGCGATCTGCTCGTGCATCGTGCGGACGACCCGGGGTTCCACGGACTGCCCGAATTTCTCATAGAATCTATGCTGCTTGTGCTTCTTGGGCGTCTTGCCCATCGCCACCATCCCTCACCCGGACGACCCCCTTCTTCGTTTCTTAATCCTGCATCCCCAAAATCCTCCTGGTACGGCAGGAGAATGGGAAGAACCCGCAGGCACCGTGGAGGTCCTGGTCAGGGTGTTACCAGCTCCTTCCGGGGCAGCCACTGAAGAGGCTTTGACGGCGGCTGGCTCGATGCCTATAATCTCACTGGAGTGGCGTCGCCCAATCCCCTCCAGGGAGGTTAGACGAACTGGCAGAGAGCGCCCGGTTTCAGCCGCAGGCGTGGTGGAAGAACAAGCAGCCCCTCTCGAGCCGGAGGAACAGAGGCCAGGCAGCCGAATCTCGACCCGACGAGCGGGCGGACCGGATCAGAATCGTTTGGCATGGCGAACGGATCTCGCGGATGATCTTCCCCTCCGGGAAAACCATCGAATTCCCCTCATAACCCATGAATTCTCCCCTCCCAGGGGAGAATTCTTTCCGTTCATGGAACCCCCGACTGCGGCCAAGGAATTGACCGGACGGCAAAGGACATGTTAGCATTGGAGGGAAATCATAGTACCTGGTATTAAAGCGCCAGCGGGAAAGCGGCTTCGGTACGGAAGGAGCGGCCGAAAGAAGATGATGAACCACTTCCTCACGGAAGAGCAGCAGATGATCAAGGACGTGGCCCGGGAGATCGCCCAGAAGGTGATTGCTCCCGTCTCGGCCGAGCACGAGGAGAGCGAGGAGTTCGCCTGGGAGGTTATGGAAGCCTGCGCTCAGGCCGACCTCTTCCGGGTTTCGATCCCGGAGGCATACGGTGGGATGGTGCCCCCGGGGCAGGTGGGGATCTTCAACCAGTGCCTGGTGGTGGAGGAACTCTCCCGGGTGGATGCTGCCATCGCCGTCTCCTACGCCGCCTCCGCCCTTGGTTTCTTTCCCATCATCCTGTTCGGATCCGAAGAACAAAAGCAGAAGTACCTCCCAGCCCTGGCCGACGGGAAGCGCCTGGCCGCCTTCGCCCTGACTGAGGCCAACGCCGGTTCCGACGCGGCAGCCATCCAAACCCGGGCGGTCAAGGACGGCGACCACTACGTCCTGAACGGCACGAAACAGTGGATCACCAACGGCGGCGAGGCCGAAGTGTACACGGTGATCGCCATGACCGACCCCAGCCGGGGGAGCCGGGGGGCCACGGCCTTCATCGTGGAAAAGGGGACGCCCGGCTTCTCTTTCGGGAAGAAGGAGAAAAAGATGGGCATCCGCGCCTCCGCCACCCGGGAGTTGATCTTTGAGGATTGCCCGGTTCCCGCCGAGAACGTGCTGGGACGAGAGGGGATGGGCTTCATCGTGGCGATGAAGACGCTCGACCGGACCAGGCCGGGTATCGGCGCCCAGGCGGTGGGCATCGCCCAGGGGGCGCTCGACGACGCCGTGAAGTACGCCCGGCAGCGGGTGCAGTTCGGCAAGCCGATCATCGCCCAGCAGGCGGTCCAGCACATCCTGGCCGACATGGCCACCCAGACAGAGGCTGCCCGGGCCTTCGTCTACGCCGTGGCACGCTCGATCGATTCGGGGGTGGAGGACTTCTCCAAGGAGTCGGCGATGGTCAAGACCTTTGCCTCCGACGTGGCGATGCGGGTGACCACCGATGCCGTCCAGGTTTTCGGCGGCTATGGCTACATGCGGGAGTACCCGGTGGAGAAGCGGATGCGGGACGCCAAGATCACCCAGATCTACGAAGGGACAAACCAGATCCAGCGCAACATCATCGGGCTGGCCCTGGCGAAGGAGTACGCCGGCAAATGAACGTCATAGTCTGCGTCAAGCAGGTTCCCGACACGACTGAGGTCAAAATCAATCCCGAGACCAACACCCTCATGCGGGAGGGCGTCCAGTCGATCGTCAACCCCTTCGACACTTACGCCATCGAGGAGGGGATCCGCCTCAGGGAGAGGCAGGGCGGGACGGTCAAGGCCCTCTCGATGGGTCCGCCGCAGGCCAAGGAGGCCTTGCTGGAGGCGATCAGCATGGGGGTGGACGACGCCTATCTCCTCTCCGACCGGGCCTTCGCGGGGGCGGATACCCTGGCGACCTCATACACGCTGGCCCAAGCCATCAAGAAGCTCGCCCCCTTCGACCTGGTCCTCTGCGGACGTCAGGCGATCGACGGCGACACTGGTCAAGTGGGCCCGGGGATCGCCGAGCATTTGGGCGTCGCGCACGTCAGCCTCGTCCGCAAGATCCGGGAGGTCCATGCAGACCTCCTGGTCGTGGAGCGAATGACTGATGACGGGTTCGAGGTGATCGAGTGCCGGCTGCCGGCCGTCCTCACGGTGGTGAAGGAGATCAACGAGCCACGGGTTCCCTCCATCCGGGGGAAGCTGCGGGCCAAGTCGTACCAGGTGACCACCTGGACGGCGGCCGACCTTGGCGCCGAGCCGGAGCGGCTGGGCCTTGGGGGCTCGCCGACGCAGGTGGTCAAGATCTTTACGCCCAAGCGGCGGGGCCGGGGCGAGATGCTCGAGGGGAAGGTCGGAGAGCAGGCGGCGGCCCTCTGCGACCGGCTCCGTGAGGCGGGGGTGCTCTGAGATGCCGGTTTCGATCGACAAGGAAAGATGCATAGGCTGCGGGGCGTGCGTCTACTCCTGTCCCTTCGGCGCCCTGGAACTGCTGAGCGAGAAGGCCGAGGTCAAGGAGGCCTGCACCCTCTGCAGCGCCTGCACCTCCGCCTGTCCCGTCGAGGCGATCACCGTCCCCCGGGAAGACGCGGCGAAGCCGCCCACGCTGGGCGGAGCGGAGGCTTCGGACCTCTGGGTCTTTGCCGAGCAGCGGAACGGCCGGGTGGCCGAGGTGGTCTTCGAACTCTTGGGTGAGGGGCGGAAACTCGCCGACAAGCTGGGACAGCGGCTGGTGGCGGTGCTCCTCGGGAGCGGGACCGAGGCGGCCGTGGCCGAGCTTGCCGCCCGGGGAGCCGACCGGATCCACGTCTTCGACGACCCGCGGCTCGCCCGCTTCGCCGACGACCTGTACACCAGCGCCTTAGTGGAGCTGATTCGGGCGGAGCGCCCGGCGGCCATTCTCTACGGGGCGACGGCGATCGGGCGGACCCTGGCGCCCCGGGTGGCGGCCCGGCTCGGGACCGGCCTGACTGCCGACTGCACCGGATTGGACATCGACCCCGAGACGAAGAACCTGCTCCAGACCCGGCCAGCGTTTGGCGGGAACATCATGGCGACCATCATGTGCCCCAACCACCGGCCCCAGATGGCCACCGTCCGGCCGAACATCCTCAAGAAGGCGGAGGTCAAGCCGGGTGGCCGGGCCGAGGTGTTCCACCACCCCGTGCCGGACCAGGTTGAGGTGCTCAGCCGGATCCTCGAGGTGGTCGAGACAGCTGGCGAGGAAGTCAACCTTGCCGAGGCGGACGTGGTGGTCTCCGGCGGGCGGGGGATGGGTGACCCGAAGCACTTCGGGATGCTCGAAGAGCTGGCCCACTTGCTCGGCGGGGCGGTCGGGGCCTCCCGGGCGGCGGTCGACGCCGGCTGGTACCCCTATGCCCACCAGGTCGGCCAGACTGGCAAGACGGTGGCGCCGAAGGTCTACATCGCCTGCGGCATCTCCGGGGCGGTCCAGCACCTAGTCGGCGTTCAGGCCGAAATCATCGTCGCTATCAACCGGGATCCTCACGCCCCCATCTTCGAGGTGGCGACCTACGGCATCGTCGGGAACGTGCACGACGTGGTCCCGGCCCTAATTGCTGAAATCAAGCGGCGGCGGGGCTGAGGTCGCAGCAGGGCGGCCGCCGCCGAAGGAGTACTTTACGACTCCTTTCGGGCAACCATCCACGCACTTGCCGCAGAGAATGCACTCGGGGTTCTCCATGGCGCCCCGCCGGACCATGGCCTTCACGTCCAGGCTCATGGGGCAGTTCCGAGTGCAGAGGTCGCACTCCGTGCACCTCTGCGGATCGGCCGCCAGGTGGAGGGAGGGCCACCGGAAGACCCTGCGCAGGCTGGTGCCGATGATCATAAAGGGCGCCATCCAGCAGACGTAGTGGCAGAAGGCGCGCCGGCCGGCGGTGAGGGCGAGGAGGACAATGAGGGCCACGAAGCTGTAGAAGATGATATAGCTGAGGGGCTTAGTGACGGAAAGCCCGTGGGCGGTCTGGTAGAGGAGGTCGACTCGCTGGAAGCCGCCGGCCGAGACGGCCAGGGCGATGATCCCACTGAGCCACGGAACCCAGATGCCGTACTTTATCCAATCGTACCGCCCGCCTCTGGCCCGCTTGTCCTGCACGGCGAAGCAGACTTCCTGCAGCCCGGCGCCGGGGCAGAGCCAGCCACAGTAGGCCCGCCCAGGACGAGACTGGCCAGAAACTGCAGCCCGAAGACCACCAAGCTGCCCACCACTATGCCTTGCGCCGCTCCCTCAAGAACCAGCGCCGGGGAGAAGTAGTAAAGAGTGATTGGGAAAAGCAGCAACGAGAACAGGATCAACGCTTGCCTAACGCGTTGACGCTTCATGCAGCACGCCTCCCTCCAGTCTGTGGAGCAGTTCCGACGCTTCATCCGCCCAATCCAGGTAGGCCCGGTAGACACGCAGCCCGAAGAGGACGGTCAGCAAATGATAGAGGTGGTCGGGGCTCTCGGGCAGGACCCGCCGCAACTGCCGAGCGTATTCCTCGAGGGTTTTGAGGGATCCCGCGTACCGCTGCCGGAACTCCCTGATGGTCGCGAGGTTCCGCTCCGGCTCGACGAGGCTGCCGAAGAAGAGCTTCAGCAGAATCTCATAGCGCACGTACTCCCTGGCGGAGGGTTGCTCGAGCCATTTCCGGAGCTCCTGCCGCCCCTCCTCGGTGATGGCGTAGACCTTGCGGTCCGGCCGAACTCCACCCTTTTCGGTCCTACTCGTGACCAGCCCTTCACTGGCCAGCTTCTTCAAGGTGGGGTAAATTTGGCCGAAGCCGGCGTCCCAGAAGTAGCCGAGGGATCCTTCAATCCGCTTGCGGATGTCGTAGCCGCTCAGGGGTTCGTGATGGAGCAGGCCGAGGATGGCGTATGCTGTCTTGTTCTCGCTCATCAGTAACCACGCTTTCTATCTTACGACTATAATATATCAAGAAGATATATCGAGGTCAACATACGAGTAGGCCTGTGCGGTTGCGCCACGGTCACCGCAGCGACTGCTGGTAGTCGTAGGCGATCCTGGTCAAGTGGGCAATCTCCTTGAACCCGGCGAGGGGGTCGGGTTGGCCCTCGGAAAGCACCGTGAAGATGAAGGGTCGCTCGGCAAAGACCACCCCAACATCGTCTGTAACCCCCGACAGGTCGCCCTCTTTGTGGGCCACCCAAACCGCAGGTGGCAGTTCACCGGGGAGCCCGACATGGTAGATGGAGTGGCTCATGTCGTCCAGCAGCCGTCCTCCCAGGGCAGGCTGCTTCTTGGCGAAGTCCAGGATGGCTTCCATGTAGATTGCCATATCCCGGGCGGTGCTGAGGTTGTTGCCCCCCGGGTAGACGGTTCGCCCGCCCAGACTGCGCAGGAAAGCGGCGAAGTTCTCCCGGCCCAGGTGGTCGAGAAGCATGCAGGTGGCCACGTTGTCGCTGATGGTGATAGCCAGATTGGCCAAGACGCGGAGGCTGTAGGCGTCTCCGTCGGAGGCCACCATATGGAGAACCCCCGCCCCAGTCTGATAGTGTTCAGCGGAGCGGTAGATGAGGCGGGTGTCGAAGGACTCCCGCCCCTCCGCCACCAGCTGGTTGAGGTAAAGGATGAGCGGAGCTTTGATGCAACTGGCGGCAGGCCGGGGAACCTCCTCGTTGATGCCGAAGGCGGCGCCGGAGCGAAGATCCTTGAAGTAGACGCTATAGCTGGCCTGGCGGGTGGCAAGGTAGGCCTGGAGCTGCTGCCGGAGCGGAGCGTAGTCGGGGGCCGGAGGTGGGGCGGGTTTGGCCGGCGAACCAAGCCGCCGAGGGCGCGACGGGGCCGGTCGGGACGGCTGTGGTTGAGGGATGGTACGGCGTTGCGCCAACAGACCCACGATTCCCACCAGCGCCAGGACCAGCACGGCTGCCGCAGCCAACCACCATCGGGGGCGCATCCATCTCACCGCCGTCCGCCTACTCCTCGGTGTGCCCAGACCATCCGGCGTTAGCATTCGCCGCCCGGCGCCAGCGCATGCCGCGGCGGGGACGGGACCCTAAGGAGGCGTGACGGGCAGAAAGGCGTCAGGAGAGGAGCCCCCGCCGGAGGGCCTCGGCGACGGCCTGGGCCTTGTCGGAGACGTTCATCTTGGAGAAGAGGACGGTGGCGTAGCGGCGCACGGTCTTTTCACTCACGTAGAGCTTCTTGGCGATTTCGGTGTAGCTCAGACCGTCTGCCATGAGCTGCAGGAGACGGAGCTCAGGGGGGGTGAGGGTGTTGGCGAGGTGGGACCCAACCCCTTCGGCCAAGCGGTGGGCAATCGCAGGGTGGAGGTAGGTCTGGCCCCTCACCACCGCCCGGAGGCCGCCGATCAGTTCCTCGTAGGTGGAGTTTTTCAGGGCGTATCCGGCGACGTGGAGCGCCATGGCGCGCTCAATCAGGGCCAGGTCGTCGTAGGCGGTGAGGACCAGGACCCGGATGCCGGGGTACCGCTTGGTCAGTTCCTCCGCCGCATCCAGTCCGCTCCCGTCGGGAAGGCGGATGTCCATCAGAACCACATCGAACTCTTGCGCCCGGTCGGCGGCGAGCTTCAGCGCCTCGGCGACACTCCCTGCCTCGCCCACCACCCGGACCCCGTTTTCTGATTCCAGGAGACGCCGGAGGGCCTCCCGCAGTAAGGTCTGATCCTCGACGATCAGGACGTGGATTGGCGACTCGTTTCCGTGTTCCACGGGATGTTCACCTCGACTGTCGTTCCCTGACCAGGCCTGGTCGTCAGGCGAAAGCTCCCGCCCAGCAGTTCGGCTCGTTCCTGCATCCCGGCGAGGCCCAGGTGACCCAGCCGGTTGGGGGCGGGCGACTCCGACTCCGGATCGAATCCCACCCCGTCGTCGGCCACCGTCAGGATGGCTTGGTCAGGCAAGAGCTTTAGGGTCACGTCCACCCTCCTGGCGGAGGCATGCTTCTCGGCGTTGCTCAACGCCTCCTGCAGGATGCGGAACAGGGCGATGCTGATGTGCCGCGGTGGCTCGGCGCCCCCCTCCGACACATCGACCTGGTACTCCAAACCGGCGTTCCGGGCAAAGTCCATCACCAGTTCCTTGACCGCCGCGACGAGCCCCAAGTCGTTGAGAAGGTGGGGGTGGAGGTTGCGCATGATCTCCTGGAGCTCCGTGTTGGCGCTGTCCAGGGTGGCGGCGAGGGCGGACAGTTCCTTGGCCAGCAGATTAGGGTCCTTGGCCAGCATCTTTTGGAGCAACTGCACGTGATAGTAGGAACTCGTGATGCGCTGAGCGGTCCAGTCGTGGATGTCTTGGGCGATGCGGTGGCGCTCGTTTTCTTGGGCCTCCACCACCGCAACGGCCAGCCGTTCGATCCGGCGGGCTTCATCACCGGCGATCAAGGTCGCCTGGCGGGCGGCCAGGAGGCTGGCGATCAGCATCGCCAGGGGTGTCAGGACGAAGAAAGCCCAGCGGGCTAAGCGGATAGGGTTGAAGGCGATGTCGGTCGCTTCCTGCACCACCACCGGCCAGCCGGTCCAGGGCGTTCGCATGGCGGTGATCAAGGAGTCACCGACTATGTCGGTGACCGTCTCCCCCACTGGGGTTTCAAGGACCCGATCGCGCACCGGATCGGGCAAACGCGACCACCTGGGGGGCGCCTTGGGGCCGAGGAATCGCCCGTCCTCCCGGGCCAGGTAGACGCCGACTCGCCGGTCTTCGGAGAGGCCCGTCAGGGACGAGGCCAAAGCGTCGCCCGATAACTCGGCCACTAGGACGGCCGCCAACCGACCTTCCTCCAGCTGGGGGACAGCCACCAGAGCGACCGTTTCGGTCCCCCCGGCTGCTTGGCCAGGAGCGATGTAGAACCGGCCGCCGCTGCGGAAGTAACGGGCTGCCGTGATCACCGGCGTCACGCGGCCAACCGGCGGGCGCCGGATGTCCCGTGGGTGGAAAGCTGTGATGAAGCCGTCAGGGTTGGCCGCATAGACCTGCAGAATCTCCGGATTGCTGTCGGCCAGGCTCGGCAGGAGCGAAGGGGCGCGGGTTACGGCATGGAGCAGCTTAACCGCGTTTAGCAGCGAGGCTTCCATTGACTGCCCCACCTGGCGGGCCCGGAGGACCTGCTCGTTTTCAACTCCTTGCCGGATGGCCCGGACGAGCGAAACATGAAGCAGCGAGCCCACCACGGCCACCGAAGCCAGGGCGATGAGGACCATGTTCCAGAAGAGCAACCGGCGCAGGGTGAACGGCTGACGACGTTCCACGCCGATGAAGTTTCGCGTCACCCGCCGAAATCCTGCCGTAACGGACTCTTTCCCGATCATCGGAAAAAGGCGGCCGCCCAAGATGCGGCCGCCGGCAAGTCGTGTCGCTGCCATGAGGGGGAGAAGGTCAGGCCCTCTTGAACGTATACCACCAAGCGATATGCCGCGGATAACCGCCGACCAGGGCCAGCAATGGCAGCGCCACGAAGGAGAAGAGAAGCCAGGACAACATCAACTCAACGGCGAACCGGTCCCACATACGAACACACCCTTTCACAGAATCTTGCTTTTTCGCCTGTTGTCGCTTTCATGGTAACAGGCAACCAGCGGCGCCGCCTATTCACAAGCCGGCCATGCTGCGGTGAGCCGCCGGACAGTTTGCTGTCCCATTTCGGACAGTAGGCGATCTGGGCGGCGACGGCAGGATTACCTTCCGGAGGCGTGGAAGGATAAGCCGCAGAAGCCAAACCCGGAAAGGGGGACCATCGTTGTCGCATCCTGACCTGGATATGCTCCGGAAGAAATGCCACGAGGTACGGGAGGACATTCTGCGCATGCTCACCGAGGCTGGTTCCGGCCACCCGGGTGGGTCGCTCTCCGCCGTGGAACTGCTCGTTGGGCTCTACTACACCAGACTTCGCCATCGGCCGGACGAGCCGGATTGGCCTGAACGGGATCGCTTCATCCTGTCCAAGGGCCACATTGCCCCGGCCCTCTACACCGTAATGGCCCACCGAGGCTACTTCCCCCGGGAGGAACTCCTGACGCTGCGGAAGTTCGGCAGCCGGCTGCAGGGTCACCCCGCCAGCCTGAAGCTGCCAGGGATCGAGGTTTCCACCGGTTCACTGGGGCAGGGCCTCTCGGTCGGCGTGGGACTGGCGCTTGGCGCCAAGCTTGACCGGGCCGCTTGGCGGACCTATGTCCTGCTCGGCGATGGGGAGACGCAGGAGGGGCAGGTCTGGGAGGCGGCGATGAGCGCTGGCCACTACCGCCTGGACAATCTCTGCGCCATCGTCGACCGGAACTACCTGCAGATTGACGGAAACACGGAAGAGGTAATGACCCTCGACCCTTATCTCGAGAAGTGGCGGGCCTTCAACTGGAACGTCCTCGAGATCAACGGCCACCGGATCGAACAAGTCATCGAGGCTTATGAGCGGGCCGAACAGATGAAGGGAAGGCCCACGGTGATCATTGCCCGGACCGTCAAGGGTAAGGGCGTGCCGTTCATGGAGAACAACGCCGGCTGGCACGGCAGGGCGCCGAAGCGCGAGGAGCTCGACGAGGCGCTGAAACACCTGACGGTACTGTAGGGGAAAGGGGTGCGAGGTTTGTTCAACGAGTGGAAGCTGGCCCGCGATGGTTACGGCGAAGGTATGATCGAACTGGGGAAGGAAGACCCCCGGGTGGTGGTGCTCGGGGCCGACCTGTCCGACTCGACCCGGGCCCTCTGGTTCAGGGAGCAATTCCCCGACCGCTTTTTCAGCTTTGGGATCGCTGAACAGAACATGCTGGGGGCGGCGGCCGGGCTCGCGCTCGCCGGCAAGATCCCCTTTGTCTGCACCTACAGCGTCTTTCTTTCCGGCCGGGCCTGGGACCAGATTCGCACGACCATCTGCTACTCCAACCTCAATGTGAAGATGGGCGGGGCCCACGGCGGCATTTCGGTCGGCCCGGACGGCGCCACCCACCAGGCGCTGGAGGACTGCGCCCTGACTCGGGTTTTGCCTGGCATGACGCTGGTGGTCCCCTGCGACTACTACGAGACGAAAAAGGCAACCATCGCCCTCGGGAAGATCTACGGGCCGGCGTATATCCGCTTCGGACGGGAGAAGACGCCGGTTATCACCACCCCCGAAACCCCCTTCGAGCTTGGCAAAGCGGCGGTCTTCCGGGAGGGGTCGGACATCTCCCTCATCGCCAATGGATACATGGTAAGTCAGTGCCTGCTCGCCGCCGAAGAGCTGGCGAAGGAGGGCATCGCGGCGCGGGTCATCAATCTCCACACCCTGAAGCCGCTGGACCGGGAGACGATTGCCAAGGCTGCCCGGGAGACGGGGGCCATTGTCACTGCTGAGGAACACCAGCTTGTTGGCGGTCTCGGCTCCGCCGTTGCCGAGGTGGTGGCGACCGAGTATCCCGTGCCACTGGCGATGATCGGCATCAACGACACCTTCGGCGAGTCCGGCAGTCCCGAGGAGCTCTTGGCGTTCCACGGGCTGACGGCGGACAACGTGGTCCGGGTCGCCCGCAGCCTCCTGGCCAGGAAGAAGGGGCGGTAGCCCCTGCGAAAAGGTCGCTCAACCCCACTTCAACACGAGGCTGTCACGCAGTGACTCGGGGCGGCCTCGCTCAGTTTCGGCTTCCCCGATCGGGGCACCCGCCCTCTGCAGTGACCCGGATAACCGACCTCGCAGGAGGAATTTGGTGGAATCTGGCGAAGTCTAACAGGGAAAGAGAGAGACAGGCAAATGGCAAGCGTGGAAGCGTTCGCCAGGGCTCTTACCGACCGGATGATCAGGTATTTTGACTTGCCTGAGGAACGCCGAGACGTTCTGGCTTTCGGGATAATCTATGTCTTCCTGTACCTGCTTGACGCCATCGGACTCCTGATTGCCTGCCTGATTTCCGGGGTCCCAGGGCTCACCTTGATGACTGCCTTCACTTCCATGTTCTTCCGCTCCCTGACCGGGGGTGCACACTTGAGCAGCCCCTGGTGGTGTTCCCTTTTCTCATTCACTCTGTTGGCTCTGTTCGGGGTTCTGGCTGCATTTCTCGGCGAGATGATAGGGCGCCGGGCGGCTGTCGGGTTTATCGCGGTGGTCGGTGTCTGTGCCGCCGTGGCCATTTGGCTTTATGCCCCGGTAGACTCGCCCGCCAAACCTATCCCGACGCCGCAGAAGCGGCAGTTGCGGAAGGCGGCGTGGCTGTTATGGACGGTGTGGGTCGTCTGGGAAGGCTTCCTGGTTGCTCGCGGCTACCTGGCCGCAGCCCTTGCCAGCGCTCTGGGACTCATGCTTCAGACCGCGAGTTTGACCCCGGGAGAGGCCAGGCTACTCAGGTGGATCGACCAGCGTCTCACGGTATCGGGAAACCCAATGAGGGAGGTGAGTCAGTGATGAAGAGACTGTTAGGGTCAGCGGTACTGGCTGTCCTGACGATGATGACTCTGTCCAGTCTGGCGATGGCGTGCCATTGGGCTCTCTACCAGCCGGAGGTACCGGCATCGTTGCGGTAGGCAGCAGACTTCCGGAAACAAATCTGCTTGTCCTTTCCCGGGGCCTACCTTGACTCCTTACAAGAAAGGAGAGCGATAGTGAAAAGCATAGCATTCTGGCTGTTATACGGCGTTCCAGAGCTGGCCCTGATGATGTACTGCGGTACCCGTCTCCTCGGCCTCCGCCCGCCGGCCAAGCAGTTCTGGCTGGCGGCGCTGGGCGTCTCAGCCCTAGCCGTGTTCATCCGGGGGCTTCCGATTCCGTTCGGTCTGGGGACGGTGCTGGTCTTCCTTGTTTACAGCTTCGTCGCGGTCAAAGCGTTTCGGCTTTCTTGGCGCACGGCGATGCTGGCGGCCGCCATCGGCTTCTTCTTGCTGACCATGGGTGAAGCGCTGGTCGTGGTCCCGGTGCTGACTGCCAAGAGAATGACAGTAGACCAGGCAATGGCAACTCTACCAGGGAGGCTTTTGATCGGGTACTTATCTTTAGGTATCCTGATTCTAGTCAGCCTGCTGGTCCTCTTCTTCCGGATAAGGCTGTTCACCGTGCCCGAGGCGGATCGGGGAGCCGTCGCGGGACAGCAAGGGGCGCAGAACTGATGCCGGAGACGGGCGCGCTTGAGCCCCGGCGGCGAAGCTTCTCCGAGGAGTGCCGCCTCGAAGTCCTGATTGCCCTCTGGGTCTTGGGTATTGCCGTCTTGGACGGTTCGCTGCTAAGAAACGTACCAGATACCCCGCTGGCCGTGGCCTTTATGGCCATTCCCATGCTTTTGGGTCTGGGGGTTCTTCTATTTATCCTGGGCCGCTCCGCGACGACGTTGGCTGACCAGAACCGGAAACTGGTCGAGGCAGAGCGGGCGGCGTCGGCCCTGGCTTCAGAGCTGGGAACCATCCTGGAAAGCATAAGCTCCCTCATGTTCGTGACGGACCAAGCAGGCCGCCTAAGTAGGGTGAACCAAGCCTTTAAGAACCAGTTCGGGGAGGAGTGGCTTCACCGTAGCCTTGAGGACGTGGGGCAGCCGGACGGAAAGTACCTCTTCTTGCATGAAGACCATAAACCGTTTGTCAAAGGGCAGTTTCCCCACGAGCGGGCCTTGGCCGGAGAGACGGTCGAGAACGAGATCGCTGTGATCAAGGGAGTGGGCATCCCGGAGACATATTACCTGGCCAGCGCCGCGCCCATCTATGATCCTCAAACCAAAGAGGTCATCGGTTCCGTCACGCTGCTGCGCGACATCACCAGCATCAAGCAGCTCGAAAGAGCCAAGGACGAATTCCTGCACATAGTCTCTCACGAATTGCGCAGCCCCCTGGCGGTCGTGCGGGCCTACGCCCAACTGTCCCTCAGCGAAGAACACCCCCAACAGACGCTGGTGTCCATGATGAGGGAAATCGATCAAATGTCCGCGATGCTGGAGCAGATGCTGCAGATCACCCGCATAGATACCGGACGCATCACGCTCAGCACTCTGGAGTGCGACCTGGCAGAAGTGACGACGGCCCAGGTCGCTCGCCTGTGCCTCACCCCGGGATATGAGCGGGTGGTGCTGGACACTGAGGAGGTAGACGGGCCGCTGATCTGCCGCCTGGACATCCCAGCCTACAGCCAGATAATCGCGAACCTGGTGTCCAACGCGCTAAAGTACTCCAAGGCGCCCCACCCGGTGGTGGTGCGCCTTTCATCGTCCGAGGGGAAGGCGGTAGTCTCGGTGATCGACCACGGCAGCGGCATCCCGGAGGACGAAATACCCCTCATTTTCGACAAGTTTTACCGGGCACGAAAGGCCTCCGAGTCAAGCTCTTCTGGCCTCGGCCTCGGTCTCTACGTTACCGCCCAGTTGGTGAAGGCGATGTCGGGCGAAATCAAAGTCGAGAGTAAGCTCGGGAAGGGCACCACCTTCCACGTCGCCTTCCCGCTGCGCTCGTCGTCCCAGCCGGTCTAATCCTCGGCCTTTTCAAGGGCGTTCGGGGCCACCCGGAAGCGGATCTTTCCCTCGCCGGGAACAGAGACCCGCTCGACCAGGAAAGGAAGGAAACGTCGGTCCCATCCTCGAAGACCTGCTAGGAACGGAGCGAATGCGGATGCCAGCGGAAATACCAGAGGAACGGTCCGTCGCTTGCGCCACCTATCCCTACTGGCGCCGAAATACGCTGGTCCTGGCGATCGGCTGCTTTGTCGCCCAGCTCGGCTTCACCTTGATCGAACCCTTCCTGCCTCACTACCTGATTAGCCTCGGTCTGCAGCGCGACCAAGCCTTCTGGTCGGGGATGAACCTTTCCATCACTTCGATCACCTATGCCCTGATGGCGCCGATCTGGGGCGGGTTGGCCGACCGCCACGGCAAGCGGATGATGATGTTGCGGGCGGGGCTGGGGATCGCTCTCTGTTACGTTGTCATTGGGCTCGCCCGCAACCCCGGCCAGGTCTTCGTCGCCCGGGCAGTCCTGGGCCTGTTGTCCGGCTACATCCCGTCCGCCATCATGCTGGCGGCCACCAATACCCCCGAAAGCGAACTGGGTCTGGCCCTGGGCGTCATCCAGACCGCGGTTTCGGCGGGGACCATCGCTGGCCCGCTGGTGGGAGGCGCAGTGGCCGAATGGGCAGGCCTCCGTGGCACCTTTTTCGTCTCCGCCGCCCTCCTCTTCTGTGCTACGGTTCCGCCGTTGTTGCTCGTCCGGGAACGGGTCCTGCGCCGGGAACGCCCGGCCAAGGTCGGTGCCGAGGTGCGGCAGGCGTGGGCCAACCCGTCTCTGCGGCGGTTGTTCATCGCCCTTTTCCTCACCCAGGCGGCGGTGCAGACGGTGCAGCCGACACTGCCCCTGTGGGTCGCCAAGCTGGTCAAGAGCCGGGTAGCGCTGGTCACTGGGGCGGTATACTCCCTCATGGGTGTTTCGATGGCGCTCGGGGCGACCGCTATCGGGCGACAGGTGAACAGGTGGGGTGCGGAGCGGGCTTTCCGGGCGAGTTTGGTACTGGCGGCCGTCCTGTTCGTGTTCCAGGGACTGGCGCAGACGGTCTCGGCCCTGGCGGGCATCCGCTTCCTGGCGGGGTTCTCTTTGGCGGCGATCACCGTCGCCGGGAACCTGCTGGTCGCCCAGGCGGCCTCCCCGGAGAACAGGGGCATGGCCTTTGGCGTGCTGAACTCGGTTTCGTCGATCGGCGGGGTGGCCGGACCGGTCCTGGGTGGAGTGATGGGCGACCACCTGGGCTTGGCCAGTCCCTTCTTCGGCAGCGCCGCCCTTCTGGGCCTGGCCGCGGTGGGGTTGATGGCGGAAGAAAGGTTGACCGGGTTTCAGCAAAGAATTTCAGCAGTACATAGTGCGCGAAGAGGGTGACGGCATGGAAGAGGTGCGCATCCTGTCGCCCACCGCCATCCTGGGGTACGGTTTCCCGCTCTCCTCCTTTGACGCGGGTCTGGCGCAGGAACCTGACCTGATCGCGGTGGACGCCGGTTCAACCGATCCCGGACCGTATTATCTCGGCGCGGGCGTCTCGTTCACCGATCGCCAGGCCGTGAAGCGGGACCTGGTGGCGATGCTCCGGGCCGGCGTGGAGCGGGGCATCCCGGTCATCGTCGGCTCGGCGGGAGGATCGGGAGCCCGGCCGCACCTCGACTGGAACCGCCGGATCATCGAGGAGATCGCCGCCGAAGAGGGGCTCCACTTCCGGATGGGCGTCATTCCGGCGGACATCGACCGGGACTGGCTGCTCCGTCAGCTTGAGGCGAGGCGGGTCCGGCCCTGCGGCCCAGCGCCCGACCTTACCCCCGAGGCCGTGCAGGCCAGCACTTACCTCGTCGCTCAAATGGGTGTAGAACCTTTTCTCGCTGCTTTGGACGCCGGGGCCCAGGTGATCCTGGCCGGCCGGTCATACGACCCCGCCTGCTTCGCCGCCGCCGCCATCCAGGCCGGATACGACTGGGGTTTGGCGTTGCACCTGGGGAAGATCCTCGAATGCGCCGCCATCGCCGCCACTCCAGGCTCCGGCTCCGACTGCATGTTCGGTTGGCTCAGGCGGGACCACTTCCTGATCGAGCCGACCAACCCATCCCGCCGCTGCACCACCACCTCCGTCGCCGCCCACACCCTTTATGAGAAGTCCGATCCGTATCACCTTCCCGGACCGGGGGGGATGATCGACCTGACCGGCTGCGAGTTTACCCAGATTACCGAACGGCGAGTGCGGGTGGCGGGGAGCCGGTTCGTCCGGCCGGAGAAGTACCTCCTCAAGGTGGAGGGGGCGCGGCGGGTCGGCTTCCGGACGGTCTCCCTCGCCGGGGCGCGGGACCCGGTTTTCCTGGCCCGGCTCGAGGAAATCGTGGCCGGCGTCCGGGCCCGGGTGGCCGACAATTTTGCCGACCTCCCGGAGAGCAGCTACCGGCTCTTGGTCCGGGTGTACGGGAAGGACGGGGTCATGGCGGACCTGGAGCCGGCCTCGCGGCTCACCTCGCATGAGGTGGGCCTGGTCATCGAGGCGGTCGCCGAGACGCAGGAGCTGGCCAACACCATCTGCGCCTTCGCCCGCTCGACCATGCTCCACTACGGCTACGAAGGGCGCCTATCGACCGCCGGCAACCTGGCCTTTCCCTACTCGCCCTCGGACTTCAAGGCCGGCGAGGTCTACGAGTTCTCCGTGTACCACCTGGTCGAGATGGACGATCCGGCACGGCTGTTCCCGGTCGAGATCGTGGAGGTGTGAGGGAGGGGCGCGCAGTGGCGAAAACGGTGAAGCTCGCCGAGGTAGCGGAGGTCATCCGGAGCAAGAACTCAGGGCCGTACGAGTTGACCCTCGACATCATCTTCAAGGACTGGGAAACCTACCGCCGGGTCAAGACGCTGGGCGTCTTCAACCCCGCCCTCATCGCCCGCCTGTACCGCGTCGGGGTGGACCAGGTCCTATCCGTGATTCACTTCGACCCCGCCAAGGCCGTCAAGGCGACCATCGTCCGGCCACGCCCCTCGGGTGCCGTCGGCGAGACGGACGTCTACGGCGCCCAGCAGCACGCCCCGCTCCTTGAGTTCGAGTTTCCCTTGGACTGACTCCAAGCCGTTGAGGGCCGGAGCCCAGGCGATGCCGCAGAGGGTCGGTCGTGACTCTCCCCGCAGAAGAAGGGAGGGGTGCGCGCCCGGGCGAAGTAGTCCCGGAAGGCCGGGACAACCGGACGGCTGAGCGGTAAGGGGCCGCCAGGGCCCCGCCTGCGTGAGCAAGGGAGGAACGTAAAGGTTGAGCCAAGGCTGGTGCACGTTAAGCTGCGAGGAAACGCTCCAGCGGCTGAAGACCGATCTACACCATGGCCTCTCGTCAGCGGAGGTACAGGCCCGGCGCCGGGAGTACGGGCCGAACGAGCTGGCGGGTAGGCCGCCGGTCCCGCTGTGGCGGAGGTTATTGAACCAGTTCCAGGACTTCCTGGTCATCATCCTGCTCGCTTCGGCGGCCATCGCCGGTCTGCTGGGCGAGACGATCGACGCTCTGGCTATCCTGGCCATCGTGGTATTGAATGCCGTGATGGGGTTGGTCCAGGAGGGGCGGGCCGAGCGGGCCCTGGCCGCCTTGAAGAAGCTCTCTGTCCCGGTGACCACGGTGATCCGGGACGGGGTGACGGTCCGGGTTCCCTCCCCGGAGCTGGTCCCGGGCGACATCGTGGTCCTGAACGCCGGGGACCTCGTCCCAGCCGACCTGCGGCTGCTCGAAAGCGTCAATCTGAAGGTCGACGAGTCGGCGCTGACCGGCGAGTCGGTCCCGGTCGATAAACACGCCGAGTCTTTGGTGGATCCAGGGGCGACCGTCGGGGACCGGATCAACTCGGTCCACCTCGGCACGACCGTGACCTACGGGCGGGGGCTGGGAGTGGTGGCCGCCACCGGAATGAAGACCGAACTGGGCAAGATCGCCGAGCTGGTCTCGTCGGTGGAGGAAGAGAGCACTCCGCTCCAGGAGAAGCTGGAGCAGTTTGGAAAGTGGCTAGGAATCGCCTGCCTTCTCATCTCGGCGCTGGTCTTCGTCCTGACCTTCACGGAGCCCGGCGTCCTTTCCCGGGCCCTGCGGGACCCGAAAGTCGTGGTTGACACCTTCATGACCGCCGTCGCCTTGGCCGTTGCCGCGATCCCAGAGGGGCTGCCGGCCGTGGTCACCATCGTTCTGGCCCTGGGGATGCAGCGGATGGTCGCCCGCCATGCCATCATCCGGCGCCTGCCGGCCGTCGAGACCCTGGGCGCTGCCACCCACATCTGCTCCGACAAGACGGGGACCCTCACCGAGAACAAGATGACCGTCCGCCGCCTTTATTTGGGCGATGGGACGCTGCTCACCGTCACCGGCCAGGGATACGAGCCCCGGGGCGAGTTCCTGAGCGGCGACCGGCCGATCGCACCCGACCGGTCCGACCTGCGCTGGCTCTTCCGCATTGCCGCCGGCTGCAACGATGCCTCGCTGGTGACCAAAGAGACGGACCGGGGGGTGGAAAGCACCATCGTGGGCGATCCCACCGAGGGGGCACTGGTGACGCTGGCGGCCAAGGGCGGCCTCTTGAAGGAAGAGTTCGACGCCGCGGCGCCGAGAATTCACGAGGAGCCGTTCGATTCGGTGCGCAAGCGCATGACCACTGTCCACCGGCTGCCGGAGGGCGTCTTCGCCCTGTCCAAGGGGGCGCCCGACCTCCTCCTGGCCCTCTGTTCCTCTTACCTCAACGGCGAGGCGGCAAAGCCGCTCACCGACCAGAAGCGGGGCGAGATCACCGAGCGGATCGGGGAGCTGGCCGCCGAGGGGCTGCGGGTTCTGGGGCTGGCCTACCGGCCGCTGGGCAAGCAGATCCCGGCGGAAGCCTCCGAGCTGGAGAGAGAACTTATCTTTGTTGGCCTGGTGGGGATGCTCGACCCAATCCGACCGGAGGTCAAGGAGGCCGTTCAGGTCTGCCGCGAAGCGGGGATCACCGCGATCATGGTCACCGGCGACTACCCGCAGACCGCCCGGGCCATCGGGATGGAGCTAGGTCTGATGGAGGAAGGGGGGCGGGTGGTCACAGGCGCCGAACTGGAGCAGATGTCCGACGCCGACCTGGACGCGTCGGTTCGCGAGGCCAGGGTCTTCGCCCGGGTTTCCCCTGAGCATAAGCTGCGGATCGTCGAGGCGCTCAAGCGCCAGGATAAGATCGTGGCGATGACCGGCGACGGGGTGAACGACGCCCCGGCCCTTAGGATGGCCGACATCGGCGTGGCGATGGGCGTCGCCGGCACCGACGTGGCCAAAGAGGCGGCCGACATGGTCTTGACCGACGACAACTTCGCCTCCATCGTGGCGGCGGTGGGCGAGGGCCGGGCCATCTTCGAGAACATCCGGAAAGCGATCATCTACCTGCTCTCCTGCAACATCGGGGAACTGCTCCTCTTCTTCATCGCCATCGCGATGCGACTGCCGGCGCCCTTGACGGCGGTCCAGATTCTGATGGTCAACCTCGTGACCGACGGTTTCCCAGCGCTGGCGCTGGGCGTCGACCCGGCGGAGCCGGGGCTGATGAAGATCCCGCCCCGGGACACGAAGGCGGGGATCATCTCCCGAAATACCTTGGTCCGGCTGGTGATCGTGGGGTTCCTGGTGGCCGCCGGAGCGTTTGTCGCCTTCCGCACCTTCTATGCGCAGAACCCGGAATCCCTCCCCCTGGCCCGGACCGCGGCCTTCCTCACCATGTCCCTCAGCCAGCTCTGGCGGTCCCTCTCCAACCGGTCGGAGCGGATCAGCTCCTTCCGCATGCCGCTTCTGTCCAACCCCAAGCTGATTTTGGCTATCCTGGCCTCGGCGGCGGCCACGGTGCTGATCATCTTCGTGCCTTACCTGCGGGACCACGTCTTCAAGCTGGTCCTGCCGCCGCTCAGCGAATGGGAGGTCGTGCTGGCCATGAGCCTCATCCCCTTCATCGGGGCCGAGGCACTGAAGGTCTTCCGCATCGCCGCGCCGGAGCGGTAAGAGCTGGCGTAGCGGCGACCGACATCATCGGGGAAAGGAGTTGCAGGGATGGCGGCGTTGGGCAATTGGGAGTTCCGGGTCCCGGCGTCAATCCTCTTCGGCCCGGGGACCCACCAGCTGGCGGGCGAGAAAGTCAAGGAGGTCGGAGGACGAAAGGCGTTGGTGGTCGCCGGTCCCACCACGGCCAAGGTGGCTGGCGCCCAGGTGAGTGAGAGCTTGGTGGCGGCCGGGGTCGAGCCGGTCCTCTTCCCCGAGGTGGATCAGGAACCCACCGTCGCCCACGTCAACGAAGGCTTGGAGCGGCTCAGGGAAGCTGGGTGCGACGTGGTCGTAGCGGTGGGGGGAGGGAGTCCCATCGACGCCGCCAAAGCCATCGCCCTGTTGGCGACAAACGGTGGTGACATCCGGGAGTACATGGGGGCCAACAAGGTGAAACGGCCGACCCTGCCGCTGGTTGCCATCCCGACAACGGCTGGGACGGGATCCGAGGTGACCCGGAACAGCATCATCACCGACCCGGAGAAAAGAGTCAAGATGCCTATCTCCAGCCCGTACCTCGTCCCTGCGGCGGCGATCGACGACCCGACGCTGACTCACTCCATGTCGCCTTCGGTCACCGCCTCGACCGGCCTCGACGCCCTCACGCACGCCATCGAGGCCTACGTCTCCAAGAAGGCCACCCCTCTCACCGACACCCTGGCCCTGGCGGCGGTCCGGCGGATCGTGACCTGGCTCCGGGTGGCCTGGGCCGACGGGGGGAACGCCGAGGCCCGGCAGGAGATGCTGCTCGGGCAGCTCGAGGCGGGGATCGCCTTCGGCAACTCCTCCATCGCCCTGGTCCACGGGATGTCCCGCCCTATTGGAGCGTACTTCCAGGTCCCGCACGGCATTGCCAACGCCATGCTCCTCCCGGTGGTCATGGAATTCTCGCTCCTCGGGTCGCCCAAGCGCTTCGCTACCCTGGCTGAGGCGATGGGAGTCCCGGCGGGCGGGTCGGTCATGGAGGCCGGGCGAGAGGCAATTCGGGCGGTCCGCGACCTCTGCGCCGACCTGCAGATTCCTTCCCTCACCGGCTACGGACTGGATCCGGCCAAGGTGATGGAGGTGGCGCCGCAGATGGCCCAGGACGCTCTGGCCTCCGGTGCGCCGGCGAACAACCCGCGCCAGGCCTCGGTTGCGGAGATCGTCGAGCTGTACCGGCGGGCGCTCTGAGAAAACCTCGCATGCCTTCGAATTTGGGCCATCGGCCTGGCCCAGGCAATTAACCAAGCCTCGGCGGGCTCATATCATAGTACCAGCGCAGGGGGGTCGGGCAGAGCGAAAGAGGCCCGGCCGCCCGAGGGCGAAGGGGTGAGGCCGATGACAGCGCCCGCAGTGCGGCCCGAACCTCTGGCGGCCTTGAGCCCGCGGGAATATGAAGTCTTCCTGCTGGTGGCGGAGGGGATGACCAATCAAGAGATCGGGAGGAAACTCTACATTTCGGAAAAGACGGTCAAAAACTACGTCACCAAGGTCCGCAAGAAGCTCGGGGTAAGTAACCGGACACAGGTTGCGCTTTACGCGCTCCGCAAGGGAATAGTGAGCCTAAAAGCCGAATGACCTTTCCGTTGAGGGGGGCGCTCGCCGGACGGCGGGCGCCCCCTCAACCGTCCGCCCGGTGGCCTCCGGCTGTCCGAGGGAGGGAAGCGGCCTACCAACTCGATGCGGTGTTGGAGGGGGGAGAAACCCCGTAGGCGTTATAGGCGCGGACCCGGTAGTAGAGAGGGATACAGCCGAGCCCGTGCCGGTCAACATAGTACGTGACGTTCGGCCCCAGCCAGTCCACTTGCGTAAACGGGCCGTCCGGAGCCAGGCTTCGCTCGACGATGAACCCATACTCATCCCTCGAGTTGTCGGTCCAGATAAGAACGGTCCGGCGACAGTCCGCCGCGGAGACGGACAGGTTCGACGGTGCTGCCGGGACCGCCCCAGCCGGCGTCCGGGCGTAGGCCCGGCCGGAGTAGTCCGAATAGCCAGCGGCGTTAAAGGCCCGTACCCGGTAAGTGTAGCGGGTGCGTGGAGCAAGCCCGGTGTCCGTATATAAGGTGACGTTGGCGGCGGTGGTTCCGACCTCCACGAAGTGCCGCTCTGCTTCGGTCCGGCGCTCGATCCGGAAGCCCTCCTCCGTACTGGAGTTGTCCTGCCAGGTGAGCACGATGCTGTAGGGAGAGATGGCGGTGGCCGTGAGGGCTGACGGGGCTTCAGGGGGCTGGGCGCTCTGGAGGACCACGGTCACTTCGTTGGACGGGGAAGAGAGGCCGGCGGCGTTGAAGGCCAGCACCCGGTAGGTGTAAGCGCCCTCGGCGGATAGCGTGGGGTCCGACCAGCCGCTCGCCTCCTCTGGGAGGGTGGCGATCCTCTGAAACTCCCCAAAGGCTCCGGTGCGCCGCTCGACGAGAAATCCATCCTCGTCTGCCGAGTTGTTGGTCCAGGCCAGATCAGCCCGGCCGGTCCCCGTCACGGTGACGCGCAGGTCCGAGGGGGCGGCCGGGGCAGTCTCCGGAAACGCCGGGCGCACCTCTAGCAAGGTCAGGAGCCCTCCGGGGGTTTCGTCAACATTGGCCAGCGTGAGGAGTTCTCGGCCATAGAGGACGTGACGCCCGTCGGGGGGTGTAAGGAGCAGGTCGCAGGTCTTCCCCGGCCCGAGGGTGACGGCCGTGCGCTCGTAAGTTCCGTCCAATTCCGGCGTGCGGAGCGGCCACCCGTCCTCGCCGACCAGGCGCCCTCCGGCCCCCGGGAGGGCCAGGGTGTGAGCCAGGAAACCGGCGTTGACCACCCGCAGGAGGAGACGTTCCCCGGTGCGAGCCCGCAGCCGGGCGGAGAGGGGCTGTCCGGAGAAGTCCGCCGGGGCGGTGCAGTCCGGGAAGGGGCGCCCGTTCAGCAACCAATAGCGGGGGGCGTAGGTGAGCAAGTCGTAGGGTTCGCCGGCCGCGATGGCCGTGTGGGCGGCCGGGTCGAGCTCGCTGATGAGCAAGAGCGCTTCGGTGTCGTAGGTGCTGGTGGTCTCCGGCCCATAGGCGGTGTGGTAGGCGGGATGGCCGGGGTCGGCGTAGCCAACGGGCCGGACGATCAGCGCCCCGTACAGGCCCATTTGCACCTGACGCTCCGGACTGGTCCCGCTTTCGTAGCGGAACGTCCCCGGACGGGTAGCGGCAAAGCGGTAGACCGCGCTCCCGCCCGGTGGGGCGACCCTGACGAGGGAAACGAGGCGGCCGGCGCCGTCCAGGACCGGCTCGGGCGGGACGCCCTGACCCGCAAGGAGGAGGGACACCGGTTCGGCCAGCGTGTTGTGAAGGGTTATCTCAACCGTATCTCCCACTACCGCCTCAATGACCGGTCCGGGCAATTGAGGCTCCGCACCAGGGTCGGAGGACAGGCCCCAGAAAGGGACGCTTATCCCCCCGGGCAGCCAGGCGGTGCCCGGGCGTGCCCAGAATTCCTTTGTCACAAGCATCTCTTCCACCGCCTTTCCACCCGGGATCAGCCGATCCGGCCGACCTCCGGACCGAGGCTGCCGGGCGGAAAGAGGCCGATCATGGTCATCATGCCGCCCGGGAACTCGCCCCAGTTGGTGATCTGAAACTCCTTGTGCGAGTGGAGCATGAAGTAGTACTCACCCATCCGGTTGAAGGAGGTTACTCCCACCGGCAGGTCGCCCTTCCGTCCCAGATACGGGCTGCCGCTCCACATCGTCCAGCCGGCGTCGCCAACGGCCTGGTTGCGGAGGAGAGGGACCGGCGTGGGGATGGGCTTCGTCTCCGGGTCATATCCCAACCCGTCCCAGCGGTAGATCTGGTCTACCGTCTGGCCAGGCCCCACCAGCACCGTGAAGCGGAGGTACGACAGGTCCTCCGATCCGTTCCGCAACAGCCGCCCGTCCAGGGCCACCACCCGCGTATGATTGCCGTGGGGGTGGAGCGGGTAGTGGCCCACCCCGGCCCCGGCGTACCGCAGCAACACCCGTTCGCCCGGTTCGGCCATGACCATCGCCCCGTACGGTTGATTGGGGAGATAACCGGCCCCATCCGGGAGCATGGTGTCGGGAGCACACCGCCCGTTCATCGTCCAGTAGCGGGGCCGGTAGGCGCTGGGGCGGAACGGTTTGCCCAGCTTTACGTCCTGGTGAAGTTGCGGGTCGATTTCGGCCAGAACCAGGAAGTACTCCCGGTCGAACTCCGTGTCGGTGCCGGCCCCGTAGGCGGTCCAGGTCGCCCGGTCGAGCGGGTCGAAGCCGGCCGGGCGAACCACCAGGACCCCGTAGAGTCCCATCGCCACCTGTTTCGGCAGGCCGGCGCCGCTGTGGTAGAGAAAAGTCCCGGGACGCTCTGCGACGAAGCGGTAGGCCACGCTCCCGCCTGGTGGAGCGTAGTCCGCCCACGAGACGAGACGTCCCTGCTCGTATACCGGCCCGACCGGGGTAGCAGTGGCGCCGCCCACGTTGTACACCCGTTCCTGGCCGGGGAAGAGCAGCGACACGTGCTCCGGGAGGTCGTTCGTGAGCTCCACGATGACGGTATCCCCCTGGTTCACCACCAGCGTCGGCCCAGGCAACTGGGCCGCCCGGCCGGGCTCTCGTTGGAAGCCCCAAATGTAGAGACTGGCTCCGTCTGGAGCGCTGATATAGCCGTCCGTGGCCCGGAGTTGGATGTTCACGGTTCCTGCCACGACGATACCCCCTTTTTCACCAGCCCGGCTTGGCCTGGGGCGGCAGGGTCCCCGCCGGGTGGACCTGGACATGGGTCATGATCCCGCCGGGCGCCACCCCTTTGTTGCAGTTCTTGTGGTATCCCCGCTCCACCAAGGGGTACAGCCCCGGCTGAGCCGGTTCGAGGAGGACGTCGGCCGTCTGCCCGGGGGCGAAGTACAGCACCTCCTGAGGACGGGATAGTTCCTCACCGTGCATCCCCCGGAGTAGACGGGCGTCGGCTGCCACCATCCGGAGAGAGAGCCCGACGACTGTCACGGCGTGTTCCTGGAACCCAAGGTTGATGAAGCGGAGGAGAACCCGCTCGCCGGCGTTGGCCTGGATCAGGGACGGGTGGGGCTGAGCCGCCAGATCCCCGTCTGCCGACGTCCTCAGGGTGTCCGGGTAGGAGCGGCCGTTGATCAGCCAGTAGGCCGGCCGGTATTCGGTCCAGTCGAACTGCTGGACATTGTGGACGTCGGCGTGGGCCACCGGATCGAGTTCCGTCAGAAGCAGGAAGTACTCCCGGTCGTAGGCCGTGCCCGTGCCGGAACCGTAGGCGGTCCAGGTGGCCCGGTCGGCGGGGTTGTAGTCCGGCGGGTGGACGATCAGAGGCCCCACCATACCCATCTGGATGTGTTCCACCGGCTCGAAGTGGCAGTGGTACATGTAGGTCCCGGGGTGCAGCGGCTCGTAGTAGTAAACGAAGTCGCGCCCTACCGGAACGGAGAGGGACGCCTCGGGCACCCCGTCCCAGAGCGGGATCTGATTGGGGAAGCCGTGCCAGTGGATGGTGTGGGAGTCGTCCAGATCGGGGCGTTGCGGGAGCCCCAGGTTGGTCAGGGTGAGTTCGAGGCGGGAGCCGACCGAGGTCTGCAGCAGCGGGGCGACGAGCATCGCCTGACCCCGGCGGGAGTACACCTCGTTCTCCGGCAGTCCGGTCAGGTCGGCAAAGCCGAAGGTGTAATGGGCCGAGCCGTCCGGCAGTGTGATCTCTCCGTCGGTGGCTCCAAGTCGTTTCTGAAGCAGCGGCACCGGAATTCCTCCTTTCCCGTCCTGCCCAAGTCAGCGCGCTTCGCACGCCCCAAGGTCGACTCCCGCACAGCGCGGTCGCGGCCGGTCGTCAAAGTCGGCCGGCGGCGCCGGAAACGTCTCGCCGTCGACCGTCAGGGCCACGGTCCCCCGGTCAATGACCGGCGAAGCCGGGGTGAGGTGATAATCCCCCTGCAGCTCCGGGACGACCGTCACGATCCTGACCGTCTTGAAGTCCGGCTGCATGTTGAAGGCGACGACGGTCACCTGGGTATCGTACGGCGCCACCAAGGCGGGGTCGGTGACCAGGTTGGTCGGCTCGGGCTCTCCGTAGGGCACCGAAAGGCTGCAGTAGCGGGGATGCAGCACTGCGGGCGCGACAGTGCCGAAGACCTCCAGGTCCATCCGGTTGACCGGCGCCGGGTCGCCGGGGGCCCCGATGCCGGCGATCCCGCCCCGCCCCTGGTTGAGTGACTGGTCGTACCAGCCGGCCCGGTTATCCCAAAAGACGTTGTTGAACAGGACCGGGTCGCTGTAGGTCGGCGCCCCGGGAGGCAGGGTCGCCTGGAAGGCGGCGCTATGCTTCTCGCTCGCCAGGCCGGCGGCGTGGGGGCGCCCGTCGCTGTCCTCCGCCGTGGCGGTGGTGAGGTTCTTGGCGATGGTGTTGTTCACGATGACCACGTCGGGGGCGTCATCCAGAGCGAGGCCGCCTCCCAGGTCCGTGGAGACGTTGTTCGTCACGATGTTGTCATGGATGGTGATGCGGTGCATGCCCGGCTGGAGGAGGCGTATCCCTCCGCCGTCATCGTTGGCCACATTCCCCTGGACCAGATTGTTGTAGATCTCCACCGCACCCGACCCGAGGCTGACCGTTTCCGGCGGGGCGGGCTTCTCGCCCCCGACGAAGAGCCCGCCGCCCTCGTCGAAGGAGGCATTGAAGAGGAACCGGTTGTGGTGGATGCGCCCCCCGTCGCTCAGGCCGTAATGGGAGAGGCCGCCGCCGTACTCCGCGGAGTAGTTGCCGCAGACGTCGTTGTGGTCGAACTCATAGCCGTGGGCGCCGGAGAAGATACCGACTCCCCCAGCCAGGCTCACGCCGCCGTTGTTGAGGATGCGGTTGTGATGGATGCGCACCCCTTCGTTGGCGCAGGGACCCGCGTAGGGGTGCCCCACGCTGATGGCGCCGCCCCACCCGCCGCCGTTGCTTTGAATCACGTTGTTGCTGATCTCCAGATACCGGCAGTAGGCGTGGACGACAATCCCGCCGCCCTCCTCGCCCCTCGCCCCGGTGATGGTGAATCCGTCCAGCTGGGTCCGGAAATCGGCCCCGAAGTCGCCGTCCCGGGCCACCACCGTGAACACCTGACCCCGGGGGACTTTAGTCGGACCGTCAAAGGTGAGCGAGGCCAGCTTGGCCTCCCACTCCGGCGCGTAGCTGGCGAAGAAGCGGCCGTCCACCCGGGTCACGCCCGCCCCCATCCCCTGAAGCTTCACGTTCTTGTACAGGATGGGACTCTCGCGGTAGGTACCCGGGGCCACCACGATCAGCGACCCGGGGGGAGCCGCGTCGATGGCCGCCTGAATGCTGGTCTCGGGGGTGGCCACGAAGAGCGGTGGATTGTAGCCGGGTCCGAGGATGTGCAGCGTAATGCCGACCGGACTGGGGACTCCCGCTGCGTTGAAGACCTGAAGCTGGGCGGGGCCGGGAGGGAACCCAGGCGGCACCCGGGTCAAGATGAAATCGTCCCACCAGACGAGGACTGGAAGAGACCGGTCGGCCAACCTGACCTTGCCCTGGGCGGCGCCGAAGCCCTTCCCCCGAATAATCACGGTGCGGTTGCCGAGCGGGCGGAGAAAGACGCGGTTGACGCTGCCGAGCTGCGGGGCTCCATTTGCCTCAAAGACTAGCGGCCGGGCGAACTGCGCCCCTGGGGCGCCGACAAAGGCGGTGATCGGGAAGAGGGCCACGTCGGCGTAGGTGGTCTTGCCCGGCCAGACGTCGAAGACCAGCTTCAGGGTCTGGTAATCGGGGTTGTAGCGCGCGTTAGGGCGATCCGGGTCGCCGGGGTCGTTCCCGACTACCTGGTACATCCCCGGGACCACGCCGGAGGGCAGAGGGACGTTCGCCGTATAGGTGGAGGGCAGCAGGACCTCGAAGACGCCGTTCTCGTCCGAGTGGACCGTGGTGAGCAGGCGCCCGGTGAAATCCCGGATACCGACTGGAGTGAGCGGGATCCCCCGCTTCTCGCCGTAGTAGATCTTGTTCGGATCGGTCTCCAGGTTCACGTCGTCCAGGAGGAAGCCGACGATTCGTCCCGGAACCGGCACCGGATCATAGAGGAAGAAGTCGGCGGTGGCGTTCTGGCCCGGGTTCACCGTCACCAACTTGGTGTCCCACGCCCCACCATAGTAGGGAGCCCACCCCGGCCGGGCGAGAGTGCCCGGGCCTGGGTTCCCGGTGGCTGTGGACGCCGTGTCCGGCGGTGGACTGGGGGACGAGGCCCGCAGGGGGACCGGATTAGATAGCGGCGCCGCAGGCGACCGGGAGACGGCGAACTCATCGCCTTCCCCGGTGTTGACAGAGGTGGGGTCGAGTAGATCATAAAGCGGCTGTCCGGAGCCATCGGGCGCCGGGTTCAGGAAATCGGCCGGGGGCACGACCTGGACGAGATAGGTTCCCGGCTCAAGCGGTCGCTCCACGGCGCCAGGGGCCTCGTAGTAAGGATCGAAGGCGGTCTGGAAGGCGTACTCTCCGTCGAAGACACCCGGCTTGATTTGGTTGGAGGTGTTGGGCACTTCCAGGCACCCGGGATCCAGCGTTCCGTCCCACCGGCGGCAGTCGGTCGGGTGCCGCCAGGCGTCCGTCTGGGTCGAGTTGACCAGCGTCCGGCTCCCGTCCTCGTTCAGGCGATAGAGGTTGACCGTAACGCCGGGAATGCCGGGTTCATAGCCTTCCGCCACCCCATGGGCGGGGTCCAGTTCGTTCCGCATGGTGGCGTAGTGGACTATCCCGGAGATGCCTCCATGCAGTCGATCGTCCGGGGTTCCCACTACTCCGTCAGGCCCGGGAAGCGGGTACTCCCGCATCCGCCAGTCGAGTTGGTTGGTCGTGGCCGCCCAGGTCAGGGTCGCCAGGGTGGAGGTGTCAGGGTGGACCTCGGACGGCCGGGGGGGGTCGATGCCGACCTCGGGGGTGGCGGTGACGGCCGTCGGCTCGAAGCGGGTGAGACCCAACTCAGAGACGGTGAAGCGCTCCAGCTCGAAAACCTCGGGGAGCTCGTAGCGCCCGGCGGGATCGGTGACGGTGCCATACTGGACGCTTCCATCCTTAAGGCGCGTTCCGACGGAGACGTTGGGGATGCCCTCTCCACTTCCCTCCCGCAACACGGTGCCGTTGATCCACCCGAACCACCGGGGTATTCCGACATCCCCCAGGTTTACGGTGGCGCCCTCCGTCACCTCCACGGTCCGGAAGGAGATGATGTAGTCCAGGGGCTCATCCCAGATCGCCAACTGATACAGCCCGGCCGGGACGTGATGAATGGAGAAGGTCCCGTCCGGGTTGCCCCGGCCCGTATAGACCTGCTCGTCGTCGCCGCTGAGGTTGGTCAGGGCCACCCACGGGCGGTCCACCGGCCTGCCCAGGGTTAACGGGCGAGACGGCGGGGCGAACTCGATGATCGTCCGGACCCGGCCCGTGATCGTACCGGTGCCTGCTTCCGCGGGGAACGCCTTTGGCCGGACGAAGCCGATCCAGACCAAAGGCATCTGGAAACCCTCCTCCGCGCTGTAGCCGTCGTTGCCCTCCTCGATCCAGGCGTCGATGACGGGGGTTCCCTCGATCGTGGTCGTCTGCACCCAGTCCGTCCCCTCGGGGGGGATGGCCTGCACCCCATACTTGCCGGGAGGTAGGTAATCAATGACCGCGTCGCCGTTGGCGTCCGTAACGACAACCCCGCCGGTGCCGGGGAGCGGGAGAGGGTTGCCTTCCGAGTCCAGCACCAGATTCCCCTCGGCGTCCTTCTGGTACTCCGTACCCAGCGGATTGCCGAAGTAGTCCACTGTCACCTCGCCCACCGCATCGCTCAGGACGACGCGGAACCCGGGAAGGCCGTGCTCCAGCGGGAAGTCATCCTCGCCGTTGACCGGATGGTCATCCTCGAAGACATGGACGCGGATCTTCGACAGGGGCAGCGGGTGGCGGTGGAGCCACACCTCGACGGAACGGTGTTGGTCGAGCGTCACCCATTCTCCACCCAGCTTGTGGCCGGGGGCGCGGACGGTCACCAGGTAGCGACCCTCTTCCAGGGAGACGGTGGGCCGGGAGGAATCGCCCCGGGCGGCCACGGGGCTGTGGCTCGCCCCCGGTCTCAGCGAAGGCCAGTCGGCCGGGTCTGGGGAGAAGGGATCCCCGGTATTATCCCGGTTCACCAAGAAGCCGAAATCCGGGATCACCGAACCGGTGCCGATCTCCCGGGCAGATACAGTCAATCTCCATATGTTAGCCATGTGGCTCACCCCGCCAACAAAGTCCGCTGCCAGGATATGCAGGCCAACCGCCCGCCGTACCTCGTGGTCGCGGAGGACGGACAAGGAGGCTAGTCGGGACTTTGGCTGCTACATGCGGGAAGGGTGAGCGGCATATGGTGTACTGGCTTCAGCCGGGAGAGGAGTGAGGCCGATGCGCGTCCTCTGCCAAATCCGCCCTGACTTCCTGGACTTCCCCGGAGCGGAGACGACTCAGCTCCTGGGAACCAAAAGCCATCTCGAGCGCTTTGGAGTGGAGCTCGAAGTCTCGACTGACTACGAGGCGGACCCCAGCCACTTCGACCTGGTCCACCTTTACGGGACGTGGTCGGCCGCCCCCGCCTACGTCCAATTCAAGAACGCCAAGTCCTGGGGGAGGCCAGTCTTGCTCTCGCCTTTCTACTGGAACCCGCTGGACCACGGCGAGTGGCGTCCGCCCGACGAGCGGGACCGCCTGCAGGCCTGGTGGGAAGTGACCAGCAACCTTCGCCGGGAGGTCTTGGTCGAAGCGGATCTCCTGGCCCCGGCCACCCGGACCGAGGCAGACCTGATCAAGCGGGACTTCGGGGTCACGCCTCCGATTCACGTCGTCCCGCCGGGAGTGGACCGACTGTACCAGCACGGTGAGGCCCGCCGGTTCATCGCCCGGCACGGCCAGGCCGACTTTATCCTCTGCGTTGGCCGGATCGAGCCGCAGAAGAACCAGTTGGCCCTGATCGAGGCGTTGGCCGGGACGGACCTGCCCCTCGTTTTCCTCGGGCCGCCGGCGGAGCCGGAATACTTCATCGCCTGTCAGCGCCGGGCCGACAACGCCGTCTTCTACCCGCCTCTCCCGCCGCTGGAGGTGGCCGACGCCTACGCCGCCGCCCGCGTCCACGCCATGTTGAGCTGGGACGAAACCTTGGCCCAGCCGACCCTAGCGGCCGGTCTGGCCGGCTGCAACGTCGTTGCCCCTGACCGTTCCGTCTACCGGGAGTACCTGGGAGACGCGGCCTGGTATTGCGATCCGGCCGACCTCCGGTCCATCCGGCAGGCTGTCCTGGCCGCCTGGGAGGCGCCCCGGAGCGGGGCGCTCCGCACCCGTCTGCTGGACTGCACCTGGGAGCGGTCCGCCATCGAAACCCTCCGGGCGTACGAGGCGCTCCTCGGCTCCCTGCGGTGCCCAGGGGCGGTGGAAGGTTGAACCTCCGCTATTTCCCCGCCTCTTCGACGGTCACTAACACCCGGTTGGGGATACAGGCGGAGAGGTCGTGCAGCTTGGCGAGCCAACCAAAGCGGATGCAGATCTTGTCCCGACAAGGCGAGGCGATGACCCGGGCACGCCCACCGACCAGAGAGGATGGTCAAGGGTGGCCAGTAGACCCACAGGCCAGCGTGGTGCAGCAGGTGCGCGGCGACGGCGACCTGCGCCGTACTATGGGCCACGGCGCCAACCATGCTGGCCAGGAGGTTGGACTGACCCGCCTGCTTGCGCATGACCAAAGCCATGACCAGCGCGCTGCTCAACGCCCCCCAGAATCCCATCCAGAACCCTGGGCCCCAAAACGTGCCGCCCACCAACCCTCCCAGCAGGCTGCGCCCCAAACTCACGCCAAGTCCGGCCCGGAAACCGAGGGTACGCAGGGCAACAATGGTGGCGACGTTTGCCAAGCCCAGCCTGACTCCCGGGAGCGGCAGCGGTGGCAGAAAACCCTCCAGCGCATGGAGTGCAGTGGCCAGGCCCACCAGCAGCGCCATCGTTACCTGGGCTCTGACCCTGTCTCTCGCCAGCGGTGGTCGCGCCTGCGGGTACCTCGTGCTCCACCTCTTCATGGTTGAGTGGGGGAGCCAGGCACAACCTGGCTCCCCCCGTTCCTTCTACTTCTTGGCCGACAGGGCCGCGGCCAAGGCGGCCCGGACCGCGTTGATGACCCCTTCGCTCGACATGGTCGCACCGCTCACCGCGTCCACTTTGGTGCTCTGGGCTTCCACGATGGCCTGCGGGACAAGCTCCCAGGCGGCGTCGGAGAGCACTGGTGTGTCGCCGTGCTGCAGGACCTCGACCTTGACGATGCGCCGGTTGGCAATCGTCACGGCCACGGTCACGGGGTCTTCCCGGCCGATAGCCGATCCGAGGTATCTCCCGTCCGGAGCGTCGATGGGCGCCGCGTAGATGGCGGCCAGCTTGGACAGATCTGCCAGCGGCACCAGCGGCTTCATCTCCTCCTTGGGCCCCACCGGTGCACCCTCGGCCAGCACCGATCTGGCACCGGCGACGCCGAGCGCCACCGTCACCCCCAGGATCAGGAACAGCCAGGTTTGCCTCCTTAGTGACTGCATGACTGACACTCCTTGGTCTTAGAGGCCCTTCGCCGCGTTCCGACCAGCGATGCGGCCGAAGACGATGACGTCGGCCAGCGCGTTGCCGCCGAGGCGGTTGGTCCCGTGGACGCCGCCCGTCACCTCACCCGCGGCGTACAGGCCCGGGATGATGGCGCCATCGACCCCGATCACCTGGGCGTTGGTGTTGATCTTCACGCCGCCCATGGTGTGGTGCACGGTCGGGACGCGCGGCGAGGCATAGAAGGGCGGCTTCTCGAGCTTCACCCGCATCAGGGTCTTGCCGAATTCGGCGTCCTTCTTGGCCTCGAGATACGAGTTGTAGTCTTTGACCGTCTTCACCAGGGCGTCCACCGGCACTCCCATCTTCTTGGCCAGCTCTTCGATGGTGTCCGCCGTGAAGGCGTACCCCTTGGCCACCAGGTCGTTCGGTTTCTGGCCCCAGTTGTTCGCGCCCTTGACCGCCGTGGTGCACTGCGAGTCCACCACGACGTACATGAGGCTGTCCGGCTGAGCGAAGAGCGCCGCGGTCAGGTCGTCCCGGCGGGCGTCCTCCCGCACGAACCGCTTACCCAGCTTGTTCACGAAGATCATCTCGTCGGCGCCTGCCTCCACCCAGTTCTCCAGGGCACCCGTGCCCGGTGTGCCGAGCGGCAGGAGCTGGATCCACTTCATGCCGACCAGGTCGGCGCCGATCTCCTGCGCCATGACGTAACCGTCACCCGTGGCGCCCGGATGGTTGGTGGTGCCGATGGCGGCGGTGAGCTTCGGGTTGTACTTCATCCGCATCTCGACGTTGGCCGAGAAGCCGCCGGTCGCCAGGACCACGCCCTTGTTGGCCCGGAACTCGACGGCCTTGCCGTCCTTGGTGACCGCCTCCACCCCGATGACCCGACGACCAGAGGTGAGCAGGTGGGTGGCGCGGGTGTTGAGCAGGATCTTGACGCTGCGGGCGTCGGCCGCCTTCTTGAGGTAGGCGATGAAGCCGGTCCCGGCCGGGTCATAGGTGACATGGCTGCGCGGCCAGAGGGCGCCAGTGATGGTCATGACCTCGGGACGGAACTTCAGGCCGAGCGACTCCAGCCAATGCAGCCCGTCCGGCGCGTTCTCCACCAGGGTGGCAACCAAGGCGGGGTCTCCCTCGTAGTCGCCACCCTTCAGCGTCTGGTAGTAATGCCACTCGATCGAGTCCTTGATACCCTGCGGCGTCTGGCGATCCGGATCAACGCAGTTGTACCCGCCGCCCGACCGGATCGTGTTACCGCCGAGCATCGGCATCTTCTCCAAGAGGATGACGCTCGCGCCATTGCCAGCGGCTTCGACTGCCGCTGCCAGGCCAGCGCCGCCACCGCCGACGACAATCACGTCGGCCGACGTGGGCAGCTCTGCGGCCTGGGCGGTCAGGGCGAAGCCGAGCACTAACGCCGAAACCAAGACCAGGTGCAACGCTTTCTTCATCTCTAACTCCTCCTTCTACCACCACAGGACTGGGATAGCTGGTCTCTACTACCGATTGCCTTCCCGTCTCACCCCCTATGTTCCGCTATCCGAAACTCAGTTTCGTTTTTGTCCAACAAAGAAAGCTGCCTGTCGAAACCGGCAGTTTCAAATAGCGGAACCAAGTTGCTGAGAAATCGTCTCGGCAGCGCGTTTGGTGAGCTCCACCACTTCCGCCAGACGTTCTCCACACATCCTCATACTTGGACCCAACACCCCAACCGCGGCCAGAATCTTGCCCGTGCTGTCGAAGACCGGCGCACCTACCGCGGTCACGCCTTCGATGTACTCCTCGTCATCGATACCGTAGCCATTCTTTCTAATGCTTCGCAAGTGCTCCAGGAATTCCTGCCGGTCGCAGATGGTGTTCATGGTGAAGCGCGGCAGGTCACCGGGCGGCAGGAGCTTCTCCACCGCCCCGGGTTCCAGGAAAGCCAACAAGACCTTGCCGAGGCCATGGAAGGGAGTCCGAATCGTGCCGACCTGGGCCGTGATGCGCACCGTGCCCAAGCCCTCGAGCTTCTCCAGGTATACCTGCTGGCCCTCGCTGAAGCTTATGAGAACCACGGTCTCCCCAGTGCGGTCGCGCAGCTTCTGCAAGTACGGCAGCGCCCGGCTGCGGACTTCCAGGTGCGCTGCGACCACGTTGCCGAGCTGGAAAAGCTTGAGCCCCAGGCGGTACCTCCCCGTACGCTCATCCCGTTCCAGGTACCGGTGGGTCTCCAGGGTGTGGACCAACCGTTTTACCGTGGCCTTGCTCAGCCCGGTCTCCCGGCACAACTCCGTGAACGTACGCTCGGGCGTGCGAAAAGTGAACAAGTCCAACAGCGACAGTGCCCGCTCCACCGTCTTGACCGCATAGTCTCGGGCCCGTGGCGTTTCACTCATCACGACACCCCTACCGTGACCGATGCCACGTGAGGCTGAAGGTTCCTCTGCATTCTCCACAAAGCTTGAGTTCGCCGCCACTTTGTGCAATCCTTCACACAGGCGACAGGAACCAACTCCCATCCGTTGATCCCTGGACCGCCAGGAAAGTTTTCCGAAGTCTCGCATGAGTTCTTTGCCGTCGCGGTTGGCCAATTCACCGGGGGAGTGCCGATTCCTGCGTTGCCCGCCAATTTGCCGCGGCTATGAGCGGCGCAGGTTAGGTGGTTCACAGGCAGTAGCGAATCTGGCTTCCAGCCAGAGAACGATGGAGGTGTCGCTGTATGGCTGACCAGCCCATCATTGCAATTGGTGCGAACTGCGTCTTCCAGGCCCAAGGCGCGTTCTTCCTCCTGGTGGAAATCGAGATTCACGCACCAGACGTCGCAATCGAACCGGAGATCGTCATCCCGCTCACCTTCTCCCAGGCCCGAGCACTGCTTGCGGCCGGGGTTCCCCAGTGTGAAGTCACCACGACCATCCCAACTCCGGGACCTGGGGTTAGCCAGGAACTCAAGGGCAGCTTCGACATCGGGGATCAGAACTTCATCGTCTTCGATCAGGAGGATTCCTTCGATCGGTCGGTCTTGGTGGTCACTTCAGTTATCCCGCAGGTTCGCGGGTTCTGACCCGGCTGCTGCTGAGTACGACAGGAGGCTGTCCCAAAAGTGACATGGGACGGCCTCATTTCTATTTGGGGTCTTCGCGCCGGCGGCAAAAGCTGGTACAATGGAACCATGAGAGGAAAGAGCGGGAAGATCACCTTCAAACCGT
>JBLNCL010000003.1:0-165701 GCA_050260635.1 Betaproteobacteria bacterium | reverse complement strand
CCTGAGCTTGACCGAACGCTACGAACTTCTTCGTGAAGCTCGATGAACCGCCGGATGCGGGACCGCACGTCCGGTGGTGTGGGAGGGCGGCGGGGCGACCCCGCCCCCTACCCGATTGTCGATAACATCCGAATTGTTTGGATAAAGGTCCGTGGGAACGGGCTTGGAAGGAAAAGCAGAGGGCAGGGAGAAACTAGTCAGCGGCAATAAACGTTACGGAGAAGGTGCAAAGCAAGTGGCAAAGCTGGATTCGTTCTTTGCTCCAACAGCTGTGGCGGTAATCGGAGCCTCCAACACCCCTGGAAAGGTCGGTCACTCTCTGGTCAAGAACCTCCGTGACAGCGGATATTCCGGGAAGGTCTTTCCCATCAACCCCAAGGAAGAAGAGATCCAAGGGTTCCGCTGCTTTCCCAGCATCGCCGCGGTGGGCGAGCCGGTAGAGGTGGCAATCATTTCGATCCCGGCGGTTCACGTTCTCCAGGCCGCGCGCGACTGCGGCGCCGCTGGGGTGAAACACCTGATCGTGATCACGGCGGGCTTCAAGGAGGTCGGCTCCGAAGGGCTCAAGCTCGAACGGGAACTGGTGGGCATCTGTCAGGAATACGGAATGAACCTACTTGGCCCGAACTGCCTGGGTATGATGGATACCCACACCCCGCTCAATGCCTCTTTTGCGGGTACTTTCCCCGTCAAGGGGGAGATCGCCTTCATTTCGCAGTCGGGGGCAATCTGCTCGGCGATTCTCGATTGGAGCCTGGAGCGAGGGATAGGGTTCTCCAAGTTTGTCAGTCTGGGGAACAAGGCCGGGTTGAACGAGGTCGACTTCATCGAGGATGCAGCCGACGATCCGTATACCAAGGTCGTCCTCTGCTACATCGAGTCTGTTACCGAGGGAAAACGATTCGTCGATGTGGCGCAGGTGGCGGCCAAGAAAAAGCCGATCATCATCTTCAAGTCCGGAACCAGCGAAGCGGGCGCCCGGGCCGCCTCGTCCCACACCGGAGCCTTGGCCGGCAACGACCGGACTTACCAGACGGTCTTTGAGCAGTGCGGCCTGCTGCGCGTCCATAGCTTGGACGAGTTGTTCGCTTTGGCAACGACTTTCATCAGCGAACCGCTGCCCAAAGGGGATCGGGTGGCTATTCTGACCAATGCCGGCGGTCCGGGGATTATCGCCGCGGACAACATTGAAAGCCGCGGCCTAACCATGGCCCGCTTCGCCAAGGAGACGATCGAGGCCCTCCGGGCCAAGCTCCCGGCGGAGGCCAACGTGTACGACCCGGTGGATGTGATCGGCGACGCCCGGGCTGACCGCTATGCCTATGCGCTGGAGACGGTCATGGCCGACCCGAACGTGGACAGCGCAGTGGTCCTGCTCACTCCCCAGGCCGTGACCCAGCCGGCGGAAACGGCGCAGGCCATCATCGAGATCCGGGAGAGGTTCAAAGACAAACCCTTGCTGACGTCGTTTATGGGCGGACCGACGGTGCGGAAAGGGGCGGACCTCCTGCAAGAGGCCAACATTCCATGCTACGCCTTCCCCGAGCCGGCGATCGCCTCGGTGGCTAGCCTAGTCAAGTACGCCAACTTCCGCCGGATGCCGCTAGCCACCCCTGAGCCCATCGGGGATGCTGACCGAGGGACCGTAGGGCGCATCTTTGCCCGGGTGAGGGCCGAAGGGCGCAAGGTGCTGATGGGAAGCGAGGCGGCGCAGGTAGCGGCGGCCTTCGGCGTGTCGGTCGCTCCCCTGGGGCTGGCCACTTCTCATGCGGAGGCGGCCCGGATGGCAGAGGAGTTCGGCTTCCCGGTCGTGCTCAAGGTAGCCTCACCCAAGATCATGCACAAGACGGACATCGGTGGCGTTCGTCTCAATCTTACCTCGGCCGAGGAGGTGCGGCAGGCTTTTGCCGAGATCATGGAGAACGTCCGACGGTACATGCCGCAGGTTACGCCGCACGGCGTCGAGGTACAGAAGATGATGCCTCGCGGGCGTGAGCTGATTGTCGGCATGAACCGCGATTTAGTTTTTGGGCCGATGATCATGTTCGGCATGGGGGGCATCTATGTCAACCTGCTGAAGGACGTGTCCTTCCGGCTAGCGGAGGGCTTGACCCGGGCCGAGGCCCAGGCCATGATCAGGGAGACAAAGGCGTATACGCTGTTGCGCGGGTTCCGGGGTGAACCACCTGCGGACCTCGAAACAGTGGTAGACACGCTCCGACGGGTGGCGCAACTGTGTGTGGAGTTTCCGGAGATCAGCGAACTGGACATCAACCCGCTGTTCGCCTATGAGAAAGGGGTCGCCGCCCTGGACGTGAAGATTACCATCAGTTGAGAGTAAGAGTTGTAGGGCAGGAGGTGCAGGAATGAAGGCGCTGTACATCGTGGGTACCGGGGGAAGTGGAAAGACTGCGCTTTGTGTAGCCTTGGCGCTCAAGTTGGTCGATGAGGGTCGCAAGGTGGCCTACTTCAAGCCCATCGGCAACGTCGGCGGTTCAGCCGGGCGCCAGGACGAGGACGCGGTCCTGATGAAGGAATTGCTCGGCATGGAGGTGCCGGTTGAGCAGATCGTGCCCTTCACCACGAGCCCGGCCTACTTGACGCGCTACGAAAAGCCACAGCAGTGCCTGGTCACAATCAAGGAGAGCTTTGCCCGCATCGCCGGCGATAACGAAGTGGTAATCATTGAGGGCACGACCTCGCCCGAGATGATGTTCTCCCTCGGGCTAGACGCAGCAACCCTGTCCAAGGAGTTGGGGGCGGCAGCCCTCACCGTGGCCAGGCTGGAGGACGACTTTGCTTTGGACCGCGCCCTGCTCGTCAACTCATATCTCTCCGCTGTTGGTGTGCCGTTGCTCGGCACCGTCTTCAACAACATCCCGCTGCCGGTCATCGGAAAGGCGCAGGGGTTCTGGAAACCCATCATGGAAGCCCGGGGATTCAAGGTGTTCGGTATCGTCCCCGCCCGGACCGAGTTGATCTCCCCGGCGGTTCGGGAGATTTGGGACATCCTTGGAGGAGAACTGCTGGTCGGGGAGGACCGACTGGACATGCCTGTGGAGGAAGTGGTAATCGGGGCGATGAATCCCGAATCCGCCCTCACCTACTTCCGGCGGTCGTTCCATAAGGCGGTGATTACCGGAGGAGACCGGGCGGATATTGCCCTGGCGGCTCTCGAGACGAGCACCACTGTCCTGATTCTCACCGGTGGGCTCTATCCGGATGTGAAGGTCCTGGCCAAAGCCGGGGAGAAGGGTGTGCCCGTGTTGCTCGTGCCGTATGACACCTACGGCACCATCGAACGGCTCCACCAGGTAGTCCGGAAGCTACACCCGGGTGACCAGCGGGGAGTCGCCATTGCCCGGGAAAGCTACAACGACCACTGCGACCTGTCAGCTATGAGCCAAGCTCTCGGCTTGTGATTGCACGCAAACAAGACACCTGGAAAGGGGCTGCCTCAAGGAGAACGGGCAGCCTCGTCGCTTGCCGCCGGAGCTTGCTCAGACAAGTCAAGACCAGCGGCACGGGCAAACGCATGTGAAGGATTTTGCCATATTCTAGCGAAGAGATTTTCCAGGAATGAGTGTCTCCGGGAGGTGGCTGCACCGTGGCCCAAGAAGCGGAGGGCGAACTCCAGTTGGTGGTTTTCGCTCTGGACGAGGAAGAGTACGGAGTGCCGGTGGGGCAGGTTCAGGAGATTATCCGGATGGCCGACATCACCCATCTTCCGAAGGCCCCCACGTACGTCGAAGGGGTAATCAACCTCCGCAGCCGGGTGATTCCGATCGTGGACCTCAAGAAGTTGTTCGACCTCCCGGAGACGGTTCGGGGCGAATCCAGCCGGATCGTCGTGGTGGAGGTTGGCGGCCAAACGGTGGGAATGACGGTCGATAACGTTTCGGAAGTGCTTCGTCTATCGGCGGCAGCCATCGATCCACCACCGGCGCTGGCCGGGGGGGATTCGGGATATCTGGCCGGCGTCGGGAAGCTGGGGGAACGCCTGTTGATGCTGCTTAACCTGGAGAAACTGATACCCCAGTTATCTCTGGACGAAGTTCCTTTGGCCACCAGCGTCTAACAGACACCTTGAAGGAGCTGATGAGTTGATGCAGTGGCTCTATAATCTTAAGACTCAACGAAAAATGCTGATCCTGAACGTCCTGCTAGCGCTCAACCTGGCCTGGATCAGCGGAGCGGCGTTGTTGCGGATGGGCAACATCCAGCGGCTGTCAAAGGAGATGTACACGCACCAGTTGCAGGCGGTAAGCGTGTTGGGCGACCTGACTGAAGGCGTGGCGAAACTCGAGGCCGAACGCCAGCACGTGGCCCTGGCTCACGAAGCGCTGCGCCAACAACACCGGGACGAGTTCACGGCGCGGCTGAATGAAGTCAGGCAGACTGTCGGCAAGGTCCAAGCCACGCTGAAGGGGACCAAGGCGGGTGCCAAGTTTGCACAGGTGGCGCAGGACATCGAGACGCTGCTTGCAGATGAGGAGAACCTGGTCGAACGCCTGGTAGCTGGGGAAAAATCCGCTGTGGTCATAGGTGAGGCGCTCAACACCAGCGCGCAAACCGTCCAAGCAGAGTTGGACGCCTTGGTGAAAGAAAAGGAGAAAGAGGCTGCAGAGAGCTACCGCCAGAGCGAAGAAACCTACCGAGGGACGTTCACCGGGCAGATCGCCATCATGTTGGTTGGCGTGGTCATCAACGTCCTGATGGGAATCTTTATCGCCGGGCTGATCACTCGGCCCTTGAACAAAATCATAGGGACGGCCGAAGCGGTGGCCGAAGGGGATCTCGCTCAGAGAGCCCAGGTGACCAGCAAGGACGAGATCGGAAACGCTGCTCAGGCGTTGAACCGGGCGATTGACCACCTCCGGGAATTGGTCCAGCAAGTCTCCCGAACGGCCGAGCAGGTCGCCACTTCCAGCGAAGAATTGGCTGCTTCTTCCAGCGAAACTGGGAAGACCACCTCGCAGGTGGCGGCGACGATCGAACAGTTGGCCAAAGGAGCTGAGGAGCAGGCTTCGTCAGCACAGGTAGCCGACAAGGCTGTCGGCCAGATGATGGAATTGCTCCGCAGCGCCATGAGCAGGCTCGAAGGGGCAGTGAGCGAGTCCGGGAAGGCTTCCCAGTTGGCCGGGACTGGCCGAGAAGCGGTGACCAGGGCAGTCGGGCAGATGACCTCCATCAGCGATACCGTGACTTCCTCTGCCGAGGTGGTGAAAGGGCTAGGGGAGCGGTCTCGGGAGATTGGCCAGATTGTCGACGTCATTACCGGCATTGCCGATCAGACTAACCTTCTCGCCTTGAACGCGGCAATTGAGGCGGCTCGAGCGGGCGAACAAGGGCGTGGCTTCGCCGTAGTGGCGGAAGAGGTTCGCAAACTGGCGGAACAGTCCCGTCAGGCGGCGGAGCGCATCTCTGGGCTCATCCGGGAGATCCAGGGAGAAACCGGTAAAGCGGTTTCCGCCATGGAAGCCGGGACAAGAGAAGTGTCTGCCGGAACGGCGGTCATCGATGAGACCGGCCGGGTCTTCCAGGAGATCGCCGCCGCAGTCGAGTTGGTCGTTGCTCAGATTCAAGAAGTCAGCGAGGCTTCCGCTCAGGCCGTCCAAGGAGCCGAGCAGGTGGTAAAGGCGGTCGAAAGCATCGCCAACATCACGGAAGAGGCTGCCGCCTCAGCGGAGGAGGTCTCTGCCGCGGCCGAGGAGCAAACCGCCTCAGTCCAGCAGATTGCCGCTTCAGCGGATTCGCTGGCCCGGCTGGCTCAGGAACTGCAGGCTGAGGTGGCCAAGTTCAAGCTTTAGCTTCAAGGGAACGCATTATCCCGGTCTCCGTGACTACCACATCGATGGCGATGTCATGTGGAGCGGCGGGGATGGAGGGCAGCACTTGTACAGAGAAGGCCAGGCCGACCAGAAGTGGTCGGCCTTTGCATGTTGCCAGGTAACGATCATAATACCCCGCTCCGTATCCGAGACGGTGTCCCGCATGGTCAAAGGCGACTACCGGCACCGCCACCACCTCCAAGGACTCCGGCGGTAGAGGGGCTATCCCGGCGGTTGGCGGCTGGGGGATGCCAAAGGGTCCCCGTTCGAGGGCGGACAGGTCCTCCGGTAACGGATACATGGCCATGCGGGACTCGCCCAGGATCACCGGAGCAGCGAGGAGGGGAGGGTTCGGGAGCTGGCGCAAGCGATGAAGGAGGGGCGCCGTGGGAACCTCGGGCGGGAGCGAGAGGTAGAGAGCGATGACCCGGGCTAGCCGGACTTCGGGGAGGGCCAGGAAGTGATCGGCGATGCGCTCCCCGGCCTCTTGGCGGAAGGCGAGAGAGAGGGCTGCCCTGGCAGCCAGGGCAGCTTGGCGCAACCGAGCGCGTGCCGCAGACAGCTCGCTCATCATGGGCCAATTATACGTTGTCAGGCAGCACTTTTCAATCTCCGGGGTTGGGCAAGATAGTAGCCTGGGGGGATACCGGTGGGCGACGTCGACGTTGGTGAATGGCGAATCCGTCTGGTCGAACACCTGAAGCGGGCGGGTTACCTGAAGACGCCGGCCGTTGAAAGGGCTTTCCGAACCGTGCCGCGCCACCTTTTCATACCACCCGGCGTTACGCCCGAAGAGGCCTACCGAGACGAGGTGATTCCGCTTCTGCCGGGGCTGGCCACGCTCTCTCAGCCCTCCATCGTGGCGTTGATGCTGGAAGAGCTGGACGCCCGGCCAGGGATGAAGATCCTGGAGATCGGGACTGCCTCAGGCTACAACGCGGCTCTTCTGGCCGAGGTCGCAGGGGATCCTTCTTTGGTCCATAGCGTCGAGATCGAACCCCGCCTGGCCGAGCAGGCTCGGCGGAATCTCGCAGCGGCTGGATATGGGAAGGTCAAGGTGAAGGTGGGCGACGGCTGCCTGGGCTGGCCAGAAGCGGCCCCTTTCGCCCGAACGATGGTGACAGCCGAAGCTGCGGAGCTGTCACCCCACCTGTTGACACAATTGGACGCAAAGGGCATTCTGCTCACACCATTTTCCATCCCGGGATTGCCAGGGCTGCTCCTCCGCCTGGAGCTAAAGGGGAGCCGGGCGGTCGGGCGGTTCATCGGGATTCCGGTTTCCTTCGTCCCGCTGCGCGGGGAATACGCGGGAGACGGGCGCCGCCGGGAAGCCGGCTCACACCTGGTGCAGCAGGCCATGGCGGCGACGGAGGAGAGAGCCTGGGAGGAGCAGATAGACCTTACTCTTGAGTGTCGCCTGGCCCTCTGCCTTGTTACCGCGGCGCTGGTGGAGCAGGGGAAGGCTCCGCCCCGTCAGGTTGCCGATGAGGCGTGGCGGCGCTATGTTGCTGGGGGGAAACCGGATCTGAATGCCATCAGGGTATCAGTCTGTCCCCTGGCGGAGTGCCCTTCTCGACAACTGGCCTTCCGACGGCGAGACTATGCCTTGTGCCTGAACCTCCCTGTAGAAAGGAATTCTGGGGAAGGAGGCGAATCACCACAGCGGGAGGTCATGTCATGACCCTGGCTACCTGGCTGACATTGCTCCGTCTTGCTCTTGTCCCTGCCTTCATCATGGCCTTTCTTGCTCCGACTGCCGACCAAAGGTTTTATGCCGCCGGTACGCTAGCCCTAGCCGGGTTGACAGACGTTCTTGACGGTCATCTGGCTCGCATTCGCCGGGAGGAATCGCTAATCGGCAGGCTTCTCGACCCGCTGGCGGACAAGTTTGTCGTCATGGCCGGCGTGGGCTTGTTGGCGTGGACCGGCCGCTTGCGACTCTGGATCGCCTGGGTGCTCCTGATCAAGGAAGCTCTGTTGATCGGAGGAGCTTTCGTCTTCTTTCTGTTACGCCGGGAGATGCTGCCGGCCACCTGGCTGGGCAAGACGGCGGCCATACTGTTCTATATGGGCCTGTTCGTGAGCATCTTAGCCCCGGCGGCAAGCCGGCTAGGGGAGTCGCTGATTCTGGCCGGTCTTGTCTTTTCTGTGGCCGCCGGGTTGAGCTACACGCGGCGGGCTGTCCGCACGGCGAAAGGAGCTGAGCCGTAATCGCACTCCTGCTGGTCGTCCTGGCCGCGTTGGTTCCCGGGTTGCTTTGGGTTTGGTTCTTCTATCGCTACGACCGCTTTGAGCCTGAACCTAAACGGCTCCTTTACCGGGTGTTCGTCCGGGGGATGGCGGGGGTGTTCCTGGCGGCAATCCTGGAGACTCCTGTCCGGCCACTGGTGGAGCGCTTTCATGGATCACTGCCAGGCCTCTTCCTGATCTCGACGCTCGGTATCGGGCTGGTGGAGGAGGGGGTCAAGCTCTTTGTCGTCTACCGCACCGTCTTCAGGCATCCCGAGTTCGACGAGGTGATGGACGGAATCATCTACGCCACCACGGCCGGTCTCGGCTTCGCTTCATTGGAGTCTTTCCTGTATATCAGCACCTTCGGCCTGGGGGTTGCGCCGGCGCGGGCGCTCTTGACCACCCTGGCTCACGCCTCTTTTGCCGGTTTAGCCGGGTACCACCTGGGCTTGGCGAAAATGGGGCCGGCTTCCTCTCGGGGGAGGCGCCTTCTCTGGGGGTTGATCTTGGCTTCGTCGCTTCACGGCCTGTACGACTTTCTGATCCTGTCCCGCTTGGCGCCGACCGGGGCGTTCGCTGTGGTTGCCTTCTCCTATTCTGCTCTGGCCGCCCGAATCCGCCAGGCGCGTCGACTATCCCCGTTTCGAACCAGTGAGGCTGATGACGAGCCGGAATGAGCGACAGTCTCCCCTAAGCGTAGCGACTCTTGGCAAGGCTCATTCTCATATGCTAGAATTGGCAAAGGGGGCTGAGCCACATGTCTGGACACTCCAAGTGGGCCAACATCAAAAACCGCAAGGAAAGGCAGGACGCCCAGCGTGGCAAGGCGTTCACCAAGGTAACCCGGGAGATCATGATGGCCGCCCGCGAGGGCGGACCTGAGCCGGCCAGCAACTTTCGGTTGCGGATGGCGATCGAGAAAGCCAAAGAGGTCAATATGCCCAACGAAAACATCCAGCGGGCGATCAAACGGGGCGCTGGGCTGGGCGACGAAGGCGAGTGCTACGAAGAGGTCCGCTACGAAGGCTATGGGCCAGGCGGGGTCGCCATCCTGCTGGACATCTTCACCGACAATCGCAACCGTACCGCTAGCGAGATTCGGCATCTATTCTCCCGGTACGGAGGTAACCTGGGGGAGAGTGGCTGCGTCGCGTGGATGTTCGACCAGAAGGGGCTGCTCGTGTTGGAACGGACCCAGCCAGCGTTGGCGGGCCTAGCAGAGGATGACGTCATGATGGCGGCGTTGGAGGCTGGAGCCGAGGACTTTACGGCTGATGACGAGGTTTACGAGATCATCACCTCGCCCGAGGCCTTCAGCGAGGTTCAACAGGCGCTGACCGAGCGCCTCAAGGTCAAGTTCGCGGTGGCCGAGTTGACGATGATTCCCAAGAACATGATTGAGATCGGGGACAAGGAGGCCCAGCAGCTGGCCAAGTTGGTGGCGGCCTTGGAGGAGCACGATGACGTCCAGGACGTTCACCTGAACACGGAACTGAAGGGGGCTTAAGTCGGGTGAGGGCCTGACAGTTGTCCCTGTGTCGCCGGGTGGCAGAGCATGCCACCCTTTTTGCTGGTTTCCCTGGCTGGAATATCCTGCGGGGTCAAGGGGAAGCTAGAGCCGATGAGGCGTGCCAATAGAGGAGGATCATCCATGACGCCACGTCGGAGGAGCTTCGTCTTGTTTTCCCTGGCGGCGGCCGTGGCGGCAGGGGGGTTTGCCTTCAGTTACTGGATCTTGTCACAGCAGGCGCAACGCTTTCTCCACTCCCCCAAGCTCGGCCAGTCCTTTGCCGGCCCTCTCGACGGCAGCCCTCGCCGGGTCGATCCCTTACCCCAAGGAGCCGCCCTTGTCCCGCGGACCACGGCAGAGACGGTAATCGTCCGGCGATTCTACTACCCGGACTGCGGCGACGAAGTGGTGGTGAAGCAGAAGGCAGGGCAAGCGCTGAGTGGGAAGACGGCTGCGGAATTGGCGCAGATGGAGGAACGGGCTACCGTCGAGTCCTTCACCGCACAGGAGGCGGTGCTGTCGGTGACGGCGAAAGGCGCCTGCCCACGCCATGCTGCGCAACGCTACCTGGGGATAGCCGATGGCCATGTGGCTGTCTATCAGGGGCTGCCCGGGGGAGGCAAGGCCCGGGTGATTGAGGTCTTCGATTTGGAAGCGGGATCCCTGCCAGAACGGGAGGTCCAGGACCTGCGCCGCGGGATTCCCGTAGGCAGCGACGACGAACTGAAGCGGGTCCTCCAAAGCTATCTGGAGCTGGTTGGGTTCTAGCAGCGAAGGGCGGCAGAGTTCGGCGCAGAGGAGTACGGGGGAAGGGTGTCGAAGCTCTACCGCCGGAGGCATCCGCATGCTGGTGCTCGGCGTGGACCCTGGGACGGCCATAACCGGTTTCGCTCTTGTGCGGCAGGAAGGCCAACGCTTGTCCGCCGTGGAATATGGGGCCATCCGAACCTCGCCTGATTTGGTCTTGGCGGAGCGCCTGCGCCAGATCTTTTCCGACCTCAACCAACTCTTTGATGAGCACCGCCCCGACTACCTGGCGGTGGAGAAGCTTTTCTTCAACCGCAATACCACTACGGCCTTGGCGGTGGGCCAGGCCAGGGGGGTGGTCCTGTTGGCTGCGGCCCAGCGCGGCATCCCGGTGGCGGAGTATACACCCCAAGAGGTCAAGCAGGCGGCGACGGGGAGGGGCAGGGCCGGCAAGGGGCAGGTGGGATACATGGTCCGCGCACTGTTGGGGCTCCCCGCGATCCCGACCCCGGACGACGTTTGCGATGCCTTGGCGGTAGCCATCTGCCACTGCAATCGCAGTTGCTCGTGAAGGAAAGGGGTTTGGCGGCGCATGATTGAACTTCTTCGCGGACGGGTGGCGCGCCTTGAGCCGGATCGGGTGCTTCTTGACGTGGGGGGCGTGGGTTACGCGGTATACGTGGCCTCCTCCACCCGGGCTCGCCTTCGGCTCGGTGAAGAGGCGACTCTCTTCACCCACCTCCAGGTGCGCCAGGATGCGCTGCAGCTATACGGCTTTGCATGCTGGGAGGAGAAGGAGGCCTTTGAGGCCTTGTTAAAGGTGACGGGAATAGGACCCAAGGCAGCCCTGAGCATCCTCTCTGCCCTCTCCGCTCAGGAGTTGGTGGTCGCCGTGGCCTGCGGCGACGTGCAGTGCCTCACAGCCGTCAACGGGGTGGGGAAGAAGACCGCTCAACGCATCATCCTGGAGCTGAAGGAGCAAATGGGCGCCATGGCGGCCCGCCAGGTGGAGGAGGCAGGAAGCGCAGCGCCGGTGGCGAGTGGTGCAGCTCCCGCCAGTGCTGACGCGGTGGCAGCCCTGATGGTGTTGGGGTACTCCGCAGTGGAAGCAAGTAAGGCGGTGGCCGCCGCAGAGAAGCTCGGTGTGGCCACGACTCCCGACCTTATCCGGGAAGCCTTGAAGCGGGTGTCGTAGGACGGAGGGTTGAGCAGTGATCGAGCGTTCTGCTGGGCACGACCGGTTGATCTCGCCCCGCCCGCGGGCTGAGGAGCAAGAAATTGAGCAGAGCTTGCGCCCGGCCCGGCTGAACGAGTACGTCGGCCAAACCAAGATCAAGGAGACCCTAGGCATTTACCTGGCTGCAGCGCTGCAGCGGAGTGAGGCGCTGGACCATGTTCTTCTTTACGGCCCGCCAGGGCTCGGCAAGACGACCCTGGCCAACATCATTGCCAACGAACTCGGGGTTAACCTTCGGGTCACCTCTGGTCCGGCGTTGGAGCGGCCGGGCGACCTGGCGGCGATCTTAACCAACCTGGAACCGCGAGATGTCCTCTTCATCGACGAGATTCACCGGTTGAACCGGACGGTGGAAGAGGTCCTTTACCCGGCCATGGAGGATTTTGCCCTTGACATAATCATCGGCAAGGGGCCGGGGGCTCGCTCGGTGCGACTGGACCTCTCGCCGTTTACTCTGGTGGGGGCGACCACCCGGGCAGGATTGCTCACCTCACCCCTCCGGGACCGCTTTGGCATCGTCGCCCGGTTGGACTTCTACCGTCAGGAGGAGCTGGCCGAGATCTTGATCCGGGCAGCGCGGATCCTTGATATTCCGATTGAGGCCGGTGGAGCGGGGGAGATCGCCCGGCGGGCGCGGGGGACACCCCGCGTCGCCAACCGGCTGCTCCGGCGGGTCCGCGATTTCGCCCAGGTCCGCGCGGGGGGAGCGATCACCACCGAGGTGGCTCGAGCGGCTCTTCAGATGATGGACGTGGATGAACAGGGACTCGACCAGACGGACCGGCTGCTCCTGCGGACGATTATCGAGAAATTCGGCGGAGGGCCGGTAGGGGTCGAAACCCTGGCCGCCGCCACGGCCGAAGAGGTGGAGACGATCGAGGACGTCTACGAGCCCTTTCTGATGCAGCTTGGGCTTCTGAAACGGACGCCCCGCGGGCGAACGGTTACTCAGGCTGCCTATGAATACTTCGGACTGCCTTCGCCAGCCGGCGAAGAGCCAGCCCAGGCGTCACTGTTCTGAGGGTCAAGGAGAGAAGCATTGGTGTGAAACGGCTTTTGCTGCATGCCTGTTGCGCTCCCTGCACCATCCACCCGCTGGCGGTCTTGCGGGAGGAGGGCTGGGATGTTGCGGGGTACTTCTACAACCCCAATATCCATCCTTACCGGGAATGGCAGCGGCGCCGGGATACGCTGGCGGAGTATGCGGCTCGGGAGAATCTGCCTGTGACTTGGGTCGAAGGCTACGACCTGAATGCGTTTCTGGCGGAGGCACTGGCGGCAGGACCATCTCGCTGCCTGAGCTGCTACCGGCGGAGGTTGAGCGCGACTGCCCGGGCGGCACGGGAGGGCGGGTTTGGCGCCTTTTCGACCACCCTGCTCGTCAGTCCCTACCAAAAGCACGACGAAGTCCGCCAGATTGGCGAAGAGGTGGCGCAGGCAGAGGGTGTTTCTTTCATCTATCGGGATTTCCGGCCTGGATTCCGGCCGGCGCAGGCCCGAGCGAAAGAGTTGGGGCTGTACCGTCAACCCTACTGCGGCTGCATTTTCAGCGAAAGGGAGCGGTATCAGAGATGAGCGAACTGCCGCCGTTTGGATCGTTGGGCCGTCTTCTGATGGTAGCGGGAGTCGCCCTTTTCCTGGGGGGTCTGGCCTTGACGGCGGCCGGGCGCTGGCCAGTCATCGGCCGGCTGCCGGGGGACATTTACGTCCGACGGGGGAACTTTGTTTTCTATTTCCCACTGACCACCGGCCTCCTGGTTTCGCTTCTGCTGACCCTCTTCTTACGGTTTCTCGGTCGGCGTTAGGAGGAGCAGCGATGGCTCTCTACGCCGCCCACGCGATCGTTTTGCGCACCCGCCCGCTCGGGGAAGCGGACGTTGTGGCTACCCTGCTCACCCAGGAAGAGGGGAAGGTCGAGGCGGTGGCGCGGGGCGCGCGCCGGGGCCGGAGCCGCCTGCTGGCAGCCACCCAGCCGTTCACTGAGAGCAAGGTGATGCTCTGGCGGGGCCGGAACACAGACAGTCTCAGCCAGGCAGAGGTTCTCCAGTCCTTTCGCGGTCTCCAGCAGGACTTGGCCCGCCTGGCCTGTGCCACGTATACGGCTGAGTTGATCGATCACTTTCTCGGCGAGCGGGAGCCTCATCCCGCCCTGTACACGCTCTGGCGGGAGGCCTTGGCCTACCTCAATCAGGCGGTGGGGAGGACCCCGCTGCTCAAAGGGGTTCACGTATTCGAGCTACGCCTCATGCGCATACTAGGATACGAACCAGAACTTTCCCGCTGTGCCGCCTGCGGAGGGGAATTGGGGGCAGCTAGCCGCTTTAGTTTGGAACTCGGCGGGGCGTTGTGCCCGGAGTGCTGGCACCGCGATTCCAGGGCGGTTCCCGTTTCGGCGGGTACGCTTGCCCTTCTGCTGCACCTGGCTGATACGCCATGGGAGCGCCTGCATGTGGTGGAGTGTGGCCCCAGGTTGTCTGAGGTGCGGAGTTTGTTGTGGGGTTTTATCGCTTTCCGGCGGGAGGGGACGCTCAAGACCAGGGAATTCCTCGATCTGGTCTGCGGCGCGACGGAGGAAGGAGTGGGCGATGGATGACGCCTGAATTCACCGAACTGGAGAAGATTGACATCCTGCGCGAGCGGGGCCACATCGGGTACCTGGAAGCCCGGAACCTGTTGTCCGAAACCGGCGGGGACTTGATCGAGGCGCTGATCCGCCTGGAGCAGAGGGGCAGCTTCACCCGGGAGAGAATCTACGCCAAGGGTAATGAGATCGTGGAGAAAGTCAAGGAGGTCATCCGGCAGGGCAACGTGACCCGGATCCGGGTGAAGACCAAGGATGACGTGATTCTGGACATGCCGGTTACGGCGGGAGCAGCGGTGGCTGTCTTCGCCCCGTACTTGACGCTCTTGGGAGCGGTGGCGGCCATCGCCACGCAGTGCAGCATCGAGATCGAACGAGCGGAACCAAAGGTGGCGGCCACCGTTTCGACAAGCGCCCCGCCACACACCGAAAGCGATGCTTAGCAAACCGGGGCGAAAGCCCCGGTTTTTCTTATGCGGAGGAAATGCGCGTCATCCTGAAGAATAAACGTCTCGAATACCAATCATGGATAGCCTACTAACGGGTTCCGAACGGAGCTCTTAAGGAAAGGGTGCAACGAGAGTGGCAAACAAACGCATCTATTTCTTCGCACAGGGAAGGGCAGAAGGCACTGCGGACATGAAAGACCTACTGGGCGGGAAGGGCGCGAACCTCGCCGAAATGGCCAACCTGGGTATCCCAGTGCCGCCCGGCTTTACCATCACGACCGAGATGTGCACTGAGTACTATAAGAATCACGCCTGGCCGGAAGGGCTCGAAGAGGACGTTAGGGCCAACTTGAAGCGGCTGGAGGACGCCATGCGGATGAAGTTTGGCGATCCAGCCAATCCCCTGCTGGTCTCGGTCCGCTCCGGTGCCCGGGCGTCCATGCCGGGCATGATGGACACGATCCTCAACCTCGGACTAAACGACGCCGTGGCTGAAGGATTGATCAAGAAGACCAACAATCCTCGCTTCGTTTGGGACTCCTACCGCCGGTTCATCCAGATGTACTCGGACGTGGTGCTGGAGGTGCCGCGCAGCAAGTTCGAGGCGCTGATTGACGCCCGGAAGGAGCAGAAGGGGGTCAAGTTGGATACTGAACTGGCCGCTGATGATTGGAAGGAGCTCGTCGGCCAGTTCAAGGATTTGGTTCGGCGTGAACTGGGCAAGCCCTTCCCCCTCGACCCCTGGGAACAACTGGTGGGGGCGATCAACGCTGTCTTCCGGTCCTGGAACAACCCGCGAGCCATCACCTACCGCAAGCTGAACGACATTCCCGACTGGTGGGGGACGGCCGTCAACGTTCAGGCGATGGTCTTTGGGAACATGGGTGAAACCTCCGGGACCGGTGTAGCCTTCACCCGCGATGCTCGAACCGGCGAGAAGCGGTTCTTCGGTGAATACCTGATGAACGCCCAGGGCGAGGATGTGGTGGCGGGGATCCGGACGCCCCATCCGGTTTCACAACTTGAAGAGACAAACCCAGAGGCCTACCGGCAGTTGACCGACATCTATCAGAAGCTCGAGCAGCACTACAAAGACATGATGGACATCGAATTCACCATCCAGGAAGGCAAGCTCTATATGCTCCAGTGCCGGGTCGGAAAGCGGACGGCCATGGCCGCCGTGAAGATGGCCGTCGATATGGTGAAGGAGGGTCTGATCGACAAGAAGACGGCGGTCCTCCGGGTGAGTCCGAAGCAGATTGACGAACTTCTCCACCCGATCATCGATCCCAAAGTGAAGGTAAAGGCGATTGCCAAGGGGCTGCCGGCCTCACCTGGTGCCGCGGTGGGCAAGGTTGTCTTCCACGCCGCGGACGCCGAAAAATGGGTGGCCAAAGGCGAGAGGCGGGTCGTCTTGGTGAGAACGGAGACCTCGCCGGAGGATGTCGGCGGGATGCACGTGGCGCAGGGGATTCTTACCGCTCGGGGCGGCATGACCTCCCACGCCGCCGTGGTGGCCCGGGGCATGGGGAAGTGTTGCGTGGCCGGGTGTGAAGCCATTCGGGTCAACGAGGAGGAGCGGTATTTCACAGTTGGCGACGTGACCGTTCGGGAAGGCGATTGGCTCACTCTGAACGGAACGACCGGGGAGGTCATCCTGGGCGAAACCCCGCTGGTCGAGCCGTCGCTGTCCGGCGACTTTGCCACTCTCCTGGACTGGGCGGAGGAGTTCCGGCCGGCCCGCCCGCGGGTCCGGGCCAACGCTGATACGCCGGTTGACGCCCGGGTGGCCCGGGAATTCGGCGCGGAGGGAATCGGCCTCTGCCGGACGGAGCACATGTTCTTCGCCGAGGACCGGATCAAGGCGGTTCGGGAGATGATACTGGCCGATAACGCCGAGGAGCGGAAGAAGCCGCTGGCCAAGATCATGCCGATGCAGAAGGGAGACTTCAAGGAGATCTTCCGGGAGATGAAGGACCTCCCAGTGACGATTCGGCTGCTCGATCCGCCGCTCCACGAGTTTCTGCCGCACGAAGAGGAGCAGCAAATGGCCCTGGCCCGCGAGATGGGCAAGAGCTTCGAAGAGGTCCGCACCAAAGTCCGGGCGCTGCAGGAGCTCAACCCCATGCTTGGCCACCGGGGGTGCCGGTTGGGCGTCACCTTCCCTGAAATCTACGACATGCAGGTTCAGGCGATCTTTGAGGCGGCCTGTGAACTGGCCAAAGAAGGCATCAAGGTCCTGCCTGAGGTGATGATTCCGCTGGTCGGAACGGTCAAGGAGCTGGAAGTCCTCAAGGAGAACGCCGTCCGGGTGGCGGAGGAGGTCATGAAACGGTATGGGGTGCGTGTAGAGTACTCCGTCGGGACGATGATCGAGATCCCGCGGGCGGCTCTGGTGGCCGACAAGATCGCTCAACACGCGCAGTTCTTCTCCTTCGGAACCAACGACCTGACGCAGATGACCTTCGGTTACTCGCGGGACGATGCCGGCAAATTCCTGCCCGTCTACATCGACCAAGGGATTCTGGAGAAAGACCCGTTCCAGTCCATTGACCAAGAGGGGGTCGGCCAGTTGGTCCAGATGGGAGTGGAGCGGGGGCGGTCCACCAATCCTAAGCTCAAGTGTGGTGTCTGCGGCGAGCACGGCGGAGATCCGGCCTCCATCTTCTTCTTCCATAAGGTCGGTCTGGACTACGTTTCCTGCTCGCCCTACCGGGTGCCAGTGGCCCGCATCGCCACGGCGCATGCGGAATTGAAGGCGAAGAAGGGCTGAGCGCTGAGTCTCTGAAGGGGTTCCGGCGTCCGCCGGAACCCCTTTTTCATCCGCAGCTTGGGAGCTTGACTGGAGGAGGAGGGCAATGCTCAAGACCTTTTTGACAACGTTCTGGCTGGTATTCCTGGCCGAACTGGGAGACAAGACTCAGCTGGCCATCATGAGCCTGGCGGCGGAGAACCGAACGCTGTGGCCGGTCTTTGCGGGTGCCGCTTCGGCTCTTGTCCTCACCTCGGCGATTGGGGTCCTGGCCGGCGGGGCACTCACGCGGATCGTGCCGCAGGCATATATCCACTCCGCCGCCGCGGTCGGCTTCATCATCATCGGGGTCTTGATGCTGCTGGGTAAGTTCTAGGCCTATGGTGCGGCGGGACAGGGAGGGACAGGCGGATGGAACGGGGCATGCTGAGGCAGAGTCAGGAGGAGGAGGAACGGCGGCGCCTACGGCCGGGGGCAGCCTTGGCGGCCGAGACGCGAGGGCGGGCCTACCCCGACTCCGAGTGCGAGATACGGACGGCCTTCCAGCGGGACCGGGACCGCATTATTCACTGCAAGGCCTTCCGGCGGCTTAAGCACAAAACTCAGGTCTTTATCGCCCCTGAGGGGGATCATTACCGGACCCGTCTCACCCATACCCTGGAGGTGGCCCAAATCGCCCGGACGGCGGCTCGCGCCCTGCGACTCAACGAGGACTTGACGGAAGCGATCGCCCTCGGCCATGATCTTGGCCACACCCCGTTCGGACACTCCGGAGAGGAGGCACTGAACAGGGTGGTTCCGGGGGGATTCCGGCACAACGAGCAGAGCCTGCGGGTGGTGGAGGTGCTGGAACGGCGTTCGGAGCGGTACCCGGGCCTCAATTTGACCTGGGAGGTTCGCAACGGGATCCTTTGCCACACCGGGGACGCCCTGCCGGCCACTCTAGAGGGGCAAATCGTGCGCTTCGCCGACCGGATTGCCTATTTGAACCACGATGTGGACGACGCCATCCGGGCAGGCGTCTTGCGCCCCGATGACCTCCCAGCCGATGTCCTCAGGGTCCTGGGGAGGACGGGTGCCGCCCGGATCGACCTGATGGTAAAAGACCTGGTGGCGGCTAGCTGGGAGGCGCCCGTGGTGCGGATGAGCGCGGAGGTCTGGGAGACCATGACCGCTCTGCGCACCTTCCTCTTCAGCCACGTATACGTCGGCTCGGAGGCGAAGCGGGACGAAGGGAAGGCACAGGCCCTGCTGATCGCCCTCTACCGGCACTACGTCAGTTCCCCGGCCGACCTGCCTCCCGTCGAGGCGGGGGAGGCCGCCGGAGGCGAAGCGGAGGCGGACGTCGACCGGCGGGCGGCGGACTACGTGGCAGGAATGACCGATCGCTTCGCCATGGCCGAATACGAGCGACTCTTCCTGCCTGCCGGGTGGGGGCGCTATTGACCGACATTTTGTTCGGTTGCTGGCAGGGATACCGACGCCTGCCACGAAGTAAGGAATGACGTTTCTTCCGCCCGGCGGGGGAGGGTATCGTGGAGAGCCCTAGGGACGGTGAACTGATCAACCGGGTGCGGGAAGCCAACGATCTGGTCGAGGTGGTCTCGGGGTACGTCCGGCTGAAGCGGGCGGGGCATACGTACAAGGGACTTTGCCCCTTTCACAGTGAGAAGACCCCCTCGTTTACGGTCTCCCCGGACAAGCAGTTGTTTTACTGCTTTGGGTGCCAGGCGGGCGGAAATGTCTTCCACTTCATCATGAAGATTGAAAACTTGGACTTTCCGGGTGCCCTGAGATTCCTCGCCGAGCGGGCGGGGATACATCTCCCCGAGCCGGAGGTCAGCCCGGAGGTGAGGTTCCGGCGGGAGCGTCGGGCCAAGCTGGCGGGCGTGGTGGAACTGGCGATCCGGTTTTACCGCAGTCTCCTGCGCCGTCACGAACTGGGCGAACCAGGTCTGACCTATGCCCGGAGGCGCGGCCTCGATGAAGCGACGCTGGAACGCTTCGAGGTGGGATTCGCTCCCAACACCTGGGATGGTCTGGCCAAGTTTCTCACCAAGCGAGGGGTGGACCTGGCCCTGGCGGAGGAGGCTGGGCTGCTCCTGCGGCGCCGGGATGGGGGATACTACGACCGGTTCCGCAATCGGCTCATGTTTCCCATCCGAGATGGCCGCGGTCAAGCCCTTGGGTTCGGTGGACGGGCGATCGACGGAGGGGAACCGAAGTACCTCAACTCGCCGGAGACCTTGCTCTTTCACAAGGGGGAGACGCTCTTTGGTCTCCACCTGGCGGCGGAGGGCATCCGGCAGGCGGGGCATGCCCTGGTGGTGGAGGGTTACCTTGATGCGGTGGCCTGCCACCAACACGGTTTCCGCCAGGCAGTCGCCTCGTTAGGAACCGCCCTCACCGAGGCGCAGGCGAGGCTCTTGGCTCGGTACATCGCTGAGGTCCGGATCGCCTATGACGCTGATGCCGCCGGTCAAGCAGCTACCTGGCGGGGACTTGACCTTCTCTCGGCAGCAGGATTTCGGGTGAAGGTGGTGAACCTGCCAGCGGGGGATGATCCGGACAGCGTCTTGCGGGCCCGGGGGACAGCGGAGTTCGCCCAGCGGTTGGCCGGCGCCGAGACGCTGGTCGACTATAAGCTCGGAGTCATCGCTCGCCGCCATGATCTGGATTCCCTTGAGGGAAAGGTGGAGGCGGTGCGGGAGATGCTCCCGGTGCTTGAAGGGATTGAGAGTGCCGTAGCTCGGGAGGAGTATCTTCCCCGGGTGGCGGCTGCGCTGGGGGTCAGCGTTGAGGCGCTGGAAGAGGAACTGGCCCGGGTCAAGAGTGTTCGGGGCGCCAGCGGAAGGAATATTCTTCCGCAGCGGGTACAGAATAAACAGGACTTATCGGCGTCTGGAGCCTCCGAGGCGGCAGACGAACGCGATGTGGTCAAGGTTCTGCTGCTTCACCCGGAGGCAGCGGGAACATTTGCTCGGGAGGTAAAGTTGGAGGACCTGAAGAACCGGTCGCTGCGGGACATCGCTGCGGCGGTGCTGGAAACTGCAGCCGCCGGAGCGGTCGAGCCCGCCGGGTTGCTGGACAAGGTGGCGGAAGAGGACCGAGCCCGTCTGTCTGAGCTGTGGCTGGCAGAGGACGCTCACCTGCAGACGGTCGAGCCTCATGGATTCTTTCGCCGATTTGGGCAGCGCCAACGAGAGAGGGCACTGGCCAAGTTTGAACGAGAGATCGAGGCGGCCGGGGAGTCGGGTGACCCTAGCCGGCTCAACCGCCTCTTGATTGAATATAGATGGTGGCAAGACCGTGAACTGCAATGAATCCGGCCAGAAAGGAGGGGAGACCGTGACCAAGGGCAGAGAACTAATGGCCATTCCGGGCTTCAAAGAACTGCTGCAGAAGGGCAAGAAGCAGGGTTCTTTGTCTTATCGCGAGATCATGGACTCGCTGCAGGACGTCGACCTCGACTCCGAGACCATCGACAGTATCTACGAGCGTTTTGCTCAAGCCGGAGTGGACATCGTCGCCGACGGCGAGGGGAATGACCCCGATACCCTGGAGGGCGACGATGTTGGGCCCACCGAGGAAGACACGGCCGACCTCGACCTGAGCGTGCCGGAGGGCGTAAGCCTGGACGACCCCGTCCGCATGTATCTCAAGGAGATTGGACGGGTGCCACTGCTTACTGCGGAAGAAGAGGTGGAGCTGGCCAAGCGGATCGAACAGGGGGACGAGCGGGCCAAGCGGCGGTTGGCGGAAGCCAACCTCCGGCTTGTCGTGAGTATCGCCAAGCGATACGTTGGGCGGGGGATGCTCTTTCTCGACTTGATTCAGGAGGGAAACCTGGGCCTGATCAAGGCGGTGGAGAAGTTTGACTATCGTAAGGGTTACAAGTTCTCCACCTACGCCACTTGGTGGATCCGTCAGGCGATTACCCGGGCCATTGCGGACCAGGCCAGGACGATTCGAATCCCCGTTCACATGGTGGAGACGATCAACAAGTTGATCCGCGTTTCTCGGCAGCTTTTGCAGGAGTTGGGGCGGGAGCCGTCGCCCGAGGAGATTGCTCAGGAGATGGACATGACGGTGGACCGGGTGCGGGAGATCCTGAAGATTGCCCAGGAGCCGGTCTCGCTCGAGACGCCGATCGGTGAGGAGGAGGACTCCCATCTCGGCGACTTCATTCCGGACGAGGACTCGCCGGCCCCGGCCGAAGCCGCCTCCTTCCTGCTCCTCAAGGAGCAGCTTGAGGATGTGCTCGACACGCTTACGCCTCGAGAGGAGAAGGTCCTTCGTCTTCGATTTGGGCTGGACGACGGGCGGGCCCGGACTCTGGAGGAAGTGGGGAGCGTCTTCGGGGTGACCCGGGAGCGCATCCGGCAGATCGAGGCGAAAGCGCTGCGGAAGCTGCGGCACCCCAGCCGGTCTCGCAAGCTCAAGGACTTCCTCGACTGACGTTCCCAACTATGACAACGCAGGGAATAGCCGCCTCGCGCAATGCAGGGCAGCCTATGTTTGTCGTTCTGTCGGCCCGTTGGTACGCGGGGGCGCTCGTCGGCGAGCGTTGTCGGAGGGGAGGATCATCCAGTGTTGAAGGGGAAAAGAGTGATTCTCCGCGAATACCGGCGCGAGGACGTCGCGGAGATCCGGAAGTGGGTCAACAACGAAACCATTACTCGCTTTCTTGGGTTCTGGATGTACCCCCAGACCGAAGCGGAAACCGAGGAGTGGGTCGAACGACAGCTTACCCACAAAGGGTGGCCTGAGGAAGTTGATTTTGTCATCGCCCTGGCTGACGACCCGCAAGAGACGTACATCGGCGGCATTGGGTTGCACGGGATAGACTGGCGGAATCGCCACGCCGAACTCGGCATCACTATCGGGCGACCGGACCTGCACGGGAAAGGCCTGGGGGCCGAGGCCATCCGGCTTTTGCTGGACTATGCCTTCAGTTACTTGAATCTCCACAAGGTCAACCTATGTTACTTCGAATACAACGAGCACGGCGCCCGCTGCTATGCCCGGTGCGGCTTCCGGGAAGAGGGGCGTATCCGGGAAAACCGCTTCTACGACGGACGGTACTGGGACGTAGTCCGGATGGGGATCACCGAGGAGGAGTTTCGCCAACTTGACCGGCTGCCGGCCGATCACCTATAATGTTAACGTCTCCTGCTGTTCCCCGGTAGCTCAACGGTAGAGCATCCGGCTGTTAACCGGAGGGTTGCTGGTTCGAATCCAGCCCGGGGAGCCAAAGGGCCCGTAGCTCAGCGGTAGAGCTGGCGGCTCATAACCGCTTGGTCCTAGGTTCGAATCCTAGCGGGCCCACCATAAGCCCCCATCGTCTAGAGGCCTAGGACGCCGGCCCTTCAAGCCGGCGACACGGGTTCGAATCCCGTTGGGGGTACCAGATTCACGGAGGCTGTCCCATGCTCAGCATGCGGGGCAACCTTCTTTTTTGACCCTGAGCCTGTTGACGCACCCGGCCGTCTGTACCCCTTACGGCGCATGGCAGGAACTGATGCCGGGGAGAGAGAACCATTAGCGCAGCAGGGAGGTGGCGCATGCGCCTTCCGCGGCGACTTGAGGCGGTGCTGCGCCAGGTTATCCCGGGCAGCGTAGTGGCGGACATCGGCACTGGCCACGGCCTACTCGCACTGGCCCTAGTCAAACGGGGTCTCGCCTCCCGGGTGATCGCCACCGAAAGGAGTCCAGGCCCGCTGGCGGAGGCGGAGCGCCTTCTGGCCGGGGTTGAGGAGGGGCGCATCGCCCTACGGGAAGGGTGGGGTCTTGCGCCGCTCAGCCCGGGGGAGGCGGCGGTGCTGGTCCTGGCCGGAATGGGTGGCGATACGGTCTGCGCCATCCTCGACGCCGGGCTGGACGTAGCTCGTTCTGCCCGGCAGCTCGTGCTGCAGCCGCAGAACAAGCCAGACGCCGTTCGACGCTGGCTGTTGACTCATGGCTTCACCCTGGCCGCGGAGGATCTGGTGGCGGAGCGGGGCCACTTCTACCCGGTGGTGGGAGCGGTTCCTGCGCTCCAGGCCGTTTCTCCCGGGGCCACGCTGGAGGCGCAGCTTGAAGCCTTTGCCCGGCGCCAGAACCTGCCACCGGTCCCTGCCTCCCGGTTGCTGGAGATAGGCCCGCTGCTTCTGGCGAAGCGCCATCCCGTCCTCAGGATGCAACTCCGTCAGAGGATAGCGGCAGCCCGGGGAGTCGCCGGCCGGCTTGCACGACTGGGGACGCCTCGCGCCACCCAGCGGTTGCAGGCTGTTCGGGAAGAACTCCATTGGTTGGAGATGATGGAGGAGTGGGTGTCCCGGTCAGCGCCATCATAGGTCTTCTCGAGCGGATCGCTCCCCGCCGGGTGGCCCTCGACTCGGACCGGGAGCGGATCGGACTGGCGGTTGGCTCGCCGGAGAGCCGGACCGAGCGGGTCATGGTCGCGTTGGACCCCACGCCGGAGGCGGTGGCGGAGGCCATTGGCGCAGGCGCCGGGCTGCTTATCACTCATCACCCGTTGATCTACCGGCCTTTGACTGCCGTGCGAACTGATACTCCGATCGGTCGGGTGATCGCCGAGGCGATCGCCCACCAGCTGGCCATCTATTCCGCCCACACCAACCTGGACGTGGTGGAAGGTGGGGTATCCTCCATCCTGGCCGAGCGGTTGGGCGTGACCGAAACCGAAGTCCTGGCGCCAACGGAGCACGAGCGTTTGCTCAAACTGGTGGTGTTTGTTCCCGAAACCCATGCAGAGGCGGTCCGCCAGGCGCTCGGTGACGCCGGGGCGGGGCATCTCGGCCACTACAGCCACTGCACCTTCAACGTTTCGGGTACGGGGACTTTCCTCCCGCAGGAGGGCAGCCGGCCGTACATCGGCCGGCCCGGGACCTTGGAGCGGGTGGCGGAGGTCCGGATCGAGACGATCCTTTCGGAAGCCCTGCTCGATCAGGTGCTCCGGGCGATGCGGCGAGTCCATCCCTATGAGGAGATCGCCTACGACCTTTACCCCCTCCGGAATGAGGGGACAGCGATTGGCCTGGGACGGATCGGACGACTCCCGGAGGAGCAGTCGCTCGGCCGATTTGTGGAGACGGTCAAGAAAGCGCTCGGCGTTGAGCGGGTGGTCTATGTCGGAGAGGCGGGCCGACCCGTTCGGAAGGTGGCCGTCTGCGGTGGGAGCGGCGGAGACCTGGTGCTGCAGGCCGTCTTCCGGGGCGCTGACGTCCTGGTGGTTGGGGAAGCCAAGTACCACGATGGATTGCTTGCCCGCCAGCAGGGGCTGGCCGTAGTCTCCGCCGGCCACGACGCGACCGAGCGGCTGGTGGTTCCGGTCCTGGCGCAACGGCTTCGTCAGGAGTCGGAAAGGCTGGGGCTGGAAGTCGAGGTCTTGGAGCATAGCTCGGGCGAGGTGCTTTGGCAAACGGTTTAGCGGCCCGCAGAGGAGGAACCTTATGAAACGGCGCTGCGAGATCTGTGGCAAACCCATCCCCAAGGAGCGGCTGGCGGCCTTGCCGGAGACGAGACGCTGCGTGACTTGTTCTGAGCGGAACGGCTCAGACGTTCACGGCAAGCGGAGCGAGGTCGGCATGGACCCCGACACCTACCGCGACCTTCTGGGCGCCACCCGGAGTTGAGCATGGGGGACGGAGCCCGGCCAGCCGGGGAGATCATCATCTACACCGACGGGGCGGCCCGGGGTAATCCCGGGCCGGCAGGGATCGGCTACCTTATCTACGACGCCGAGGGGAACGTCTTGGCGCAGGAAGCGGCTTACCTCGGGGAGACAACCAACAACGTGGCCGAGTACACAGCCCTCCTCCGGGCGCTGGAACGGGCCTTGGAGCTTAGCGCCGGACCAGCCAGGGTGTACTCGGACAGCGAACTGATGGTGCGCCAACTGAACGGCCAATACCAGGTGCGCCAGCCCCACCTGATCCCCCTGTACCAGAGGGCCCGTCAGCTTCTCGCACAGTTCACGCTGGTCTCGGTGGACCACGTACCCCGGGAAGAGAACAAGGAGGCCGACCGGCTGAGCAACGAGGGGATAGATCGCCACTTCTCCCGAGAAGGCGGGGAGCCACCGACCGCCTGAAGGATCTGGATGTTGGCGCCATTTACCTGGCGCCCGGCCTGTGATAAGATCATCTAGGTCAAGCTTGGCAACCAGGTCGGACGGTCGCGCGGGCCCCGGCCCGTGAGGAAAGTCCGAGCTCCGCAGGGCAGGGTGCTGGGTAACACCCAGTGGGGGCGACCCCAAGGAAAGTGCCACAGAAAACAAACCGCCCGGGCCGGACAACCGGCCGGGCAAGGGCGAAACGGTGCGGTAAGAGCGCACCAGCAGCCGGGCGACCGGCTGGCTTGGTAAACCCCACCCGGAGCAAGACCAAATAGGGGAGAGATAGGGTGGCCCGCCTTTCTCCCGGGTTGGTCGCTTGAGGCGCCTGGCAACTGGCGTCCCAGAGAGATGACCGTACACGACAGAACTCGGCTTACAGACCTGGTTGCTCACTTTCTTCGGAGCGGGAAAGCACTTTGCTCGCCCGCTCTTCGATTTTCGCAACCTTACGGCCTCTACCGAGTTCCTGAACCGGAGCGGAAGGCCTCCAGACTCGCCCTCCGCTATGATTTGGAGACTGACTTCGACGGCTCGGGTCGATTTCCTTCTTCATCCAGACGAATTTGGGGCCGCTCATTTGGCCGAGCAGCGAGACGGCCTCCCGGCTGGCTTGATCGGGGACGTGGATGTAGTATTTCATCGTCGTGCCAAGGTCATGGTGGCCGGCCAGCTTGGCGACGACCGGCAGGGGCACGCCCTGGCAGGCGAGCCGGGTGGCGCCCGTGTGGCGGAACAAGTGCGAGTGGAGCCTGGGAACGCCGTTGCGGATACCGTGGTCCTTGACCATCTTCTTGATCCCGGACTCGGTGAACCGGACGCCTTGCTCGCTGACGAAGACTGGAGCATCCGCCCGGGGGAGAGAAGGCAGGGAACGCTGGAGCGCTCTCAGCACGGCCTTCAACTCTGGCGCCATCGGGACGGTCTTCGGGTCGTGGTTTTTGGTCGGGGCTTTGAAGTGGATCTGGTCCTGCCGAAAGTCGACGTCACCCCAGGTCAGGGCTGCCGCTTCGCTCAGCCGGCAAAGGGTGAAGTACATGAGAGTGAGAAGTGCCCGGTTGCGGAGCGGGTTGCGGCCGAAGTCGGCTCTGGGTCCGAGTACCCGGTCATATTCCGCCTCCGAGAGGCAGTCCGGCCGCTTATGACGGTCTCCCCTGGCGATGCGGCGCCCGGCGAACGGGTCGACAAACTCGGGAACGAAGTCCCTGCAGTAGCGAACGATGGCCTGCAGGGAATTGAGACGGCGGGCGATAGTCGTGCGGGCATGGCCTTGCTGCACCCAAAGGGCCTCGAGCCGCCGGACGTTTTCCCGGGTGAGATGGCGCAGGGTGGGGGGCAGGTTCTGGCCTTCCAGGTAGCGCACGACGTGCATCAGGTCAGTCCGGTAGGCGATGAAGCTTGATTCCCGGAAGTCGTTTTCCGCCCGCCGTTGCTGGTAGTAGGCCGTGAGGCAGTCAAGCAGTGGGTTATCCAGGGTAATCTCCTCGATGAACTCGGGGCAAGTGAGAACCTTCACCTCGGCCAGTGCTCCCTTCGTTTGGGAGACACGACCGGTTAAAGTTGCGTTGAAGCGAGGTCAGCCGAAGTCTAAGAAAAGCCACAGAAAGGAGGCCAGGGCCTCCGCCACCGAAATTCTTTCGGCCATGTCGTCGCCGTTGTTGCGGGCATTATAACACAAGAGGGCGGGGAACTCCAAATCTGGCGTGAGCCTGCGTCTTGCGGCCGTGCGTTTAGGCGTCGCTCGCCGAGATGGTGACCCACCCGACGCCCGGAACGTAGACCCGGGTGACGCTGATCCGGTGATGTTGAAGGTCCTTAGCGAGTGCCTTGCGGGCCTCCAGGTCGCTCATGCCCTGCTGCCGGTATTCCTGGTAGCGGGCGTTGGCGAAAAAGTAGCGGAACCCGTGAAGTGCCCGGTATTCAGCCTTAGTCTGGCGGGCCACTTTCACCACTTCGTGGCGCACTTGGTCGTACTTCACGTTGAAAACCCGCTCATTCCGTCCCTTGCCGTTTGCTAAGGCTTTTAGCTCGGCCATCGTCTCTTTCGAGACCTGGAGCCAGCCCGTCGGGTGGCCGCCTTTCCCGTAGTTTCGGACCCGGCACCCTTCGATGTCCAGATCCTTGACCCTAATCCCCCGGCCGCCGCTCATGCCGTCTCTGTGGCCAATGACCGAGGAGATGCGCAGCCCGGTTTCGGCCATGACTTTGCAGACGGTGCCCATCTCGGGGTTCCGTTGGGACACCGCTGACAGCAGTTTTGCCATCTCCTCCCTTGTGTACGGCGCCCGGATGTCTTTTTTGTCTTCTTCGTGCCGAACCGGGCCGACCCAATCTGCCGGAAGAAGGGAGACTTTGACGCCGTACCGGGCCTCGATGCCAAGCTCGAGCTTGTGCAACGCCGATGCGGCCTGCTTTACCGTCCAGGCTGACCCCGGCTGGCCGCCCTTGCCCCCGTGCTCTTGGAGGTGTCTTAGGTAGGCAGCGCCATGCTCTGGCGTCAGCGTCCGAATGTCCCGCACGCCGGCGAACTTGACGAAGGCGCAGCCGATTTCGGTATAGTTCTTGGCGGTTCGCCAGGCGTGAATGTACGGCGATTGACCATTGTGCTTCGCCTTCTCGGCGTGTTTGGAGACGCCTTCCTTGGTGACCGAGCGGAAAGCCTCTTTGACCTGGTGCACGGGGCTCCCGAGCTTAGACATAACCTCACCTCCTTGCGGCGCTTTGCCCCTTCCCGGCCAAGGAGGCCGGCGAAGGGGCGCTCCTAGCGGAGGGCAAATCTATTCCCGCCGTTCACCCCAAGCGTCCCGGCTGCGCCGTGCCGTTGGGGTGAACGATTGCGGGCTATCGTCAGCGGCCTTCCGGCCGCTTGCCATCTCGTCTCCGAAGGGTCGTCCCGCCTGCGGCGGTCCGCCCATTCGGCAACGTCCGCCGCCCCGGCGGCCGTTGCCGTTCCGGCATCGTCGCATCGGCCTTCGGCCAAGCCGACGATGTCGGCTCTTGTCTGCTCGCTCCGCTTTTTTGCCTGGGCCTGTTTCGTGCCGCCTGCCCTCACGTTGCTGAACCCGTGCCAGTTACACCGCTCTGCAGTCTCCTGCTTCATTGCGGCACCGCAGCCCAAGGGCCTACGGTAGCACGTCGGGTGGTCCGCTGACCATGAGGTGTGCCGTTCAGGCATCGAGCGGACCGTCTAGTGGCTCATCTTCCCCCTCCGTGAAGAGGCCCGGCCTTCAGCTCCACGATCTGGTTGGTCGGCTCCCAGCAACCAGTCGTCGCCGTTTGTCGTGCCCGAAGGTGGCTAGCCTCCGGGTCGGGCCGCACTCCTCAACCCATCTCCCGCCGTGCGCCCTAGCGGGGTGGCGACAACGTCTCCATGGTCTTCTTGGCATCGCCAAATCTCCTTTCCGGATTGTCGTGATTTCGAGAACGACTTCAGTTTAGAACGAGTCCATCGAAAGATCCAAAACTCGGAGATAATTGCCCAGTGGCGAGGAAGGTGAGCCAACGTGGTGGAAAGCCTAAGCCGGGCGACCCGAAAAGCGCCTGGTGGGCCAGCGGTTGAAACCGGGCCAAGAGGCTCTCGTCTTCCTTCCCGCAGGAAGTCCTCCTGTTTGTGGGGAAATTCTCACATCATAACAATCTGGTGGACGGGAGGGTGACTATGGCAGCCGCTTCAGAAGCCAGAGTCGTCATCAATCTCCGGGAGGGCCTAGTAGAATTCGAAGGTACCGAGTCGTTCGTGAACGAGAACCTGAAGTGGATTCGAGAGTATTTCGATGTGCAGGTCAAGAGTCTCGTGAGGCATGTTCAGGTAGAGGCCCCTATTGTCCCGGCTGCCTCAACGGGCCCTATCGGAACCGTAGCCTCGCCCACTGCACCTGAGCCTGAGCAGGACAAATATGTGGCGGTGTTCGGAGCACCGAAAGAGAGCGTAAATCGGGTAATCCACACGGAAGCGGACACGTTTACGATTATCGTTAAGAAGATTCCCGGCAAGAACAAAGCGGAGAAAGAAGTCAACCTCTCCCTGCTCTACTGCTTGGCAAGTGAGTTCTACGGAAGAACGGATGTTGCGGCAGCCGAACTACGCCGACTTTGCAAGGACCACGCATGCTTAGACGGGAACAACTTCGCCGCCCACCTGAAGAAACGAACTGACCTGTTCCTCAGTACGGGTAAACAGGGTAGCCCGAACTTCACTGTTAAGCTGACGATGCCGGGGAAGGAACGGGCACAGACGTTGCTGGCCTCCCTGATTGCCGGGAGTTGATGAGGTGCAAAGCAAGATCGAGGCGATACTCACGGGGCGTGGCTACCCCGATGACATCGTTAGGGAGACGGTGCGCAGTTACGAGGAGTTGAAGCGCAACTATTACCTCCGCAAGTTTAAGCCGTCCGAACTGGAAGGCGGCTTCTTCGTGGAGGCAGTGCGTCGGATTTTGGAGTTTGAACTGCACAAGAAGTACGTCTCGACTAGTCAGAAGCTGCCCCCACTCAACGACGGGGCCATGCAGCACTACGAGCAAGGGACCGGAGACGAAGCCTTCCGGCTTCACATCCCGAGAGTGCTACGTTCGATCTATAACCTTCGTAACAATCGTGGAGTCGGGCATGTCGGCCAGGTCCAGCCCAACGTAATGGACAGCACATACATCATGTCTGCCGTTGACTGGGTGATGGCGGAACTTATCCGTCAGACATCGACATTACCGCCGGACGAATGCCAAGCGACAGTAGATGCGTTAGTCCAGCGACGCCTCCCCCTCGTTTTCGAGGACGGGGACGTTCGGCGGGTCCTAGACCCGAAAATGCCGACTCGAAAGCAGATTCTCGTACTGCTGTATCACGAAAGCGGCCCGGTCTCGGAGAAAGACTTGCAGGCATGGACCGAGTACGGCAACACCACCCGCTTCAGGAAGATACTGCGCCACCTGCACAAAGAGAGGCTTATCGAGTACCGGGATGGGGTCTGCAAGATAACTCCGAGAGGCATTCAGGCGATGGAGGCGTAGCCTGCCCGGGTAGACGAGGTGAGGTAGTGGCTCTGGCCCATTGTGCGCAAAATTGATGCACCGCCCTCCTTGGACGCCGACAACAGCCAGGAAACCGGGTGAGCAGGTGACACCGCCCAACATGCTTTCCCCTCGACGACGACAAAACCGACCCCGAAGTGGGCCGGGTTTGCGTCGGAGATAGCCGAGGGGGTACGGGGGATGCCGGCGCTGCGCATCCCCCGGCGGACGAAGGACGCACCCCGAAGGGGTCAACCGGCGAATCGGACGGCGGCCACGAGGTCGCCGAGTTGACGGGTATCGACATGGGCGTAGACGGAAGTGGATTTCGGGTCGGCGTGTCCGAGGAGCTCTTGCAGTTGGAAGAGGTTGACCGGGGTTCCCGAATTGAGCACCAGCGTGGCGAAGGTATGGCGGCACTTGTGGAGAGTCAACCCTTTCCCTTCCAGGCCGGCGAGGCGCAGGTTGCGCCGGAAGAGGCGGTTGAGAGCGTTGGTTTCGATCCGGTGGCCTTCGAGTCCCACGACGATGGCTCGTTCTTCACCGAGCGGCAGGCGGGTCTGGAGATACTCCCAGAGATGTTCCCGGAGCACCGGGTGCATCGGGATGACCCTCTGCTTGCGCCCTTTGGCTTTGCGGACGGTGATCGTACCGGCACCGAAGTCCACATCGTCCCAGTTAAGGGAGATGAGTTCGCTGCGGCGGACGCCGGTCATGAGGAGAAGCTCGATGGCTGTGCGGTCACGCATCCAACCCCGGCCCTTCTTCCGTTCGGCGGCGGTCAAGAGCCGCTTGACTTCGGCTGGAGTCATGTAGACGGGAACGGGCGTCGTGCGTTTGGGCGGCTTGATGGGCAGCATCGGGTTCTTTGTGATGTACTCCTGCTCCAGGCAGAACCGGAAAAACGAGCGATAGGCGTTGACGAACCGCCCGACCGTGTTCGGGGCGTAGGCGTGCGTTGCTTGACGCTGCATCAGGAGGCGGCGGAGGTGGGCGGTGGTCACCTGGTCGATGGAGGTCAGGCCTTCGGTTTGGCAGAGGCTCACGAGGTGCTTGAGGTCTCCCCGGTAGGCTTTGAGGGTGAGGGGAGAGGCGGCCTTCTCGACCTTGAGGTGGAAGAGGAATTCGGCGACGACCTTCTCGATCTGCATAGGTCTATAACACCCCTTATATGCGTAGGGGGTCTGAAAACCCGCTCTGCATGGGCATTTAGACCTTCTGCCACCCCGGGTGGAGAACTCGGCTTACAGACCTGGTTGCTCATTTTCACAGAAGGGGTCACAGAGGCTGTGGCCCTTTTCTTGTGGGTCCGCCACGGGCGGGCGGTCAACGTTCACTGCCTAAAAGGAAGGGAGGATCCAGGTGGAAGGTGAAGAATCCAGGGGAATGACCTAGGGCTTCGACGCGGGGTGTTCTGCTTGGCCGGAAGGAGCGTTCGCCCTCAAATCTGGGAACGGTTGACCTCGCTGGAAGAGGACCTGAGGGATCGAACCCTCGGTCGCGTCGTGGCAGCCGTCATACCCCGTTGGGTCCACCCCAACCACATCACGTCGCTCAGGATAGTTTTGGTGGGCGTAGCGATAACGCTGTTCCTGACCGGCCAACCGCTCACAGCGCAAAGCAACGTTCTCATCGCTGCTGCCCTCACCGACACGATCGATGGCATGCTGGCCCGTTCCAGGAAGCAGACTTCCCGCACCGGGGCCTACCTGGACCACTTTTCCGACTGGCTGCTCGGCGGCTGGATGGGTATCCTGGCCCTAATCAACGGCTTGCTTGAGACCAGCATAATACTCATGATGGTCATGCCTCAAATTCTGGTGACCATCACCGACCGGATCAAGGTCTCACGCCTCAGGTTCAAGGACACCAAAACCCGCCTGTTGGCCCTGGTGATGGGCGCCGCCAATTTCCGGCCCCACACCATCTCCCGGCTGCAGTTCGTAGCGGTGCTCGCCGGTTTCGCAATGGTGCTGTTCAGCAAAGCCGAAAACTACCCCGCTCTCCACAAGGCGGGATTGACCTGCCTTTATGTCGAGGCGTGCTTGGCGTGGCTCTTGGCCATCGACGGTCTCCTCGGCAGCATGGGCGCCTCGTCGCACCAGAGCCATCCGGGCGGGGTATCGGGTACCTTCAACGCGTCTTGACGAAGCGGCAAACGAAGAAGCCTTCGAACAGGTGGCTCGGGAGCAAGCGAAAGGCCTGGACGACGCCCGGGGTCAGGTCCCTGCCGTCGAACCGGGTGAGCGCGGGAACAGCCCCTGGGACCCGCAGCGGAGGTGGTTCTGTCTTCAGGCGGCCCGCGAAGGCCGAAAGGGCCCAGTCCACGAGGAGTTCGTCCTCCTCCGGGGCCAGGGTGCAGGTGGAGTAGACCAGCACCCCGCCGGGGCGCAGGGTCTCGAAAGCGCTCGTGAAGAGGGCGCGCTGGAGCGAGGCAAACTTCCGGATGCGGGCTGGAGACCAGTGGCGGAAAGTGGCAGGGTCAGACGCGGAAAAGAGGCCTTCGCCACTGCAAGGAGCGTCCAGGAGGACCCGGTCGAAAGCCTCCGGATGGCACCGGCCGAGCGAACGGCCGTCGGAGAGAACCGCTTCCGCAATCGTGACGCCCTGGAGGCGCAGGTTGTACTTGAGGCGCTCCAGACGGACAGGGTTGGAGTCGTTGGCCAGGATGTACCCGTAATCCTGCATCAACATGGCGAGCTGGGTAGTCTTGCTGCCCGGCGCCGCAGCCACGTCCAGAACCCGCTCCCCGGGCAGGGGTCCGAGGACGAGCACCGGCACCATACTTGAGAGGCTCTGCAGGTAGAGGCGGCCCTCACGGTAGGCCGGAAGCGACCCGAGATCCTTCTCCCGCCGGTTCTTGATGATGAGCGCCTCGGGGTACCAGAGGACTCGCTCGAACTTGACTCCCCCGGCCGCAAGTTCTCGCATCAATGCCCGGACGTCGGTTCTTAGGGTGTTGGCCCGGAGGGTGGTCGGGCGCTCCGCCCCGAAACCAGCGAGGATTTCCTCCTGGACCGGGGGCGGGAAGAACTCGCCCAGGCGGTCCAGGAATTCTTGAGGCAGAGCCCGTCGAACCTGTCCGATCGACTTCATCGGCATCCTCCTTGTATGGTCCGGTTGTTCGCCGGGGACGGCCGTGTCCCTGCCGGACAGGAATTGACAGGGGCTGCCCGCAAGCGATTCGGGACAGCCCCGTGATTCAAGGTCCGCCGACGACGTTGATGCTACTGAATCTCGATCCGCCGACCAGGATGCCGGTTCTTCTTAGGAAGGATGATCTCCAGCTGCCCCCGGTCGAAGGTGGCCTTGATTCCCTCGGGATCTACGCCGCCTGGGAGGGTGAAGGAGCGTTCCTGCCGCCCATAGTGGCGTTCCCGGTAGAGGTAGCTGCCGTCTTTGGCCGAGGTATCAGTCTCAGCTCGTCGTTCGGCCACCACGTGCAGCACGTTGTCCTTCACCTCGATTTGCACATCCTGCTTGTTTACGCCGGGCAGGTCCATGGTCAGGTGGTACTCCCCTTCCGTTTCCCGGACGTCGGTGGCCATCAGCCGGTTGAACGCCGGGAACGGCCAGCCGTCAAAGAAGTCGCTCCATTGCCGGGCCATGCCCCAGTCTGGGGGGAAGAGAGCCAGATGGCGCATAAGCAATCGACCTCCGTTACGCTATTCTAGTCTGACTCTACCTCCACTATACGGCACAAAGGTAAAAAGGTCAATATTAGTCAGACAAAGAGAGCGGCGCCATCTTGGCGTCGACTCGTGAGATCAAGCAAGACTGCCCCAAATCACTCTCGGGACAGCCTTTGAACTGCCCGGCTCACTTCGAATTGCTTAGCGCCTTCTCGATCATCTGGGCCAAGGCCATGATGGATTGCATGGTCTTGGGGTCTGGCGGAGCGGCGTTGCGCAGTCCTTCCGTAAGCTCCTTGGGCAGGGAAAGCGATTTGAACAGGGAGTAGGTCTTGGGAAACTGGGCGGCCAGGGTCGGCTCGTTTCCCTGGGGGTTGGATTGAGTCACGGCGATCCCTCCTTCATTCAGTCGGGCGCGCCCTCCAAGGCACCCGGCTGATTCATTGTACGACCATCCCTAATCCGCTGGGCCGGGCTGGTTTCACAAAGGGCGAAAGTCCCAGAAGGAAGGATTTGGAGTAGCGCAGACGAATGCTCTTGGCGGAGGGAACTGGCAGTGCCGGGCAGTGAGGACGTGCGCCTTAAGTGGAGAGGGAAAAGGGCCTGCCGCCGGCCGGAAGGTGTGCGGCTGACCGTGCGTGAGACGTTCGACGGCGGCTCTGGCTCCGGCGGACGCCTTATCACCGGGGACAACCTGCTGGCCATGGCTGGGCTTCTGGCGGAGGGTTACGCCGGCCGGTTCACTCTCATCTACCTGGATCCGCCGTATGGCACGGAGAGCGAGTTCGCCCTTCGTCGCTCCGGCGGGGTCGAGCCAGCGTACCGCGACACTTGGGGGGAGGCCGGGCTGGGCGAGTATCTCAGGGCGATTTACCCGCGGCTCCAATTGCTGCGGGAATTGTTATCGCTGGAGGGAACGGTTTGGATCCACCTTGACCGGCGGACCTGTCATTACGTCCAGGTGCTGATGGATGAGATATTCGGGCGAAAGTGCTGCCAGAACGTCGTTGTCTGGCGCCGAGAGGTGGCTCGGGGGAGGAAAGCCTCCGCCCGGTACTTTGGCAATAACGTCGAGTATCTCCTCTGCTACACCAGGTCGCCGGGGGGCGGGGTTTGGAACCCAATTGTCGAGGAGAGGGTGATCAGCCGGGAGGAAGCAGAACGCCGGTACTGCCGCGACGAGCGGGGCTTTTTCTCCACCTCTCACCGGGGGACGTATTCGGATGCCGCCCTACTGGCCTTGGCGAGAGAGGGGCGGGTGCATGTGACCCGAGGGGGAAAGCTGATCATGGCGGACGGCCGGGTGGGCACGACCCGCGGCACTATCCGCGTCAAGTACTACCTGGAACCACGGGGGCGGGGCTTCGTCAAGCGTTACGCCGTGGATAACTTGTGGGAGGATATCCGCGGGATCGCCGAGGCGGGGCGGGAACGCTGCGGGTATCCGACGCAGAAACCGGAGCGCCTGCTGGAACGGATTATCCAGGCGTCAAGCCGGCCGGGGGATTTAGTGGGCGATTTCTATGCCGGCTCCGGGACAACCGGGGTCGTGGCGGCTAGGCTGGGCCGGCCATGGGTCATGGTGGACGACAGCACGGCGGCGATTGCCATCTGCCAGTCTCGTCTTCGTCAGCAGGGCGTGCCGTTCACCCTGGAAGTGGCCGGACGGAGCGGCCAGAGAGGGGGCTATACCGGTGAACGATCCTGCCGATAACGGAAGCGGGGAGGGAGACCGGATGCGCCGCTTTGGTGGGATCGAGATCCGAAACCTGACCAGCCGGGACTACGGCTTCGCCGTCGAGGAGATGGTCGCCTGGCTCTTGGCCGATGTCCCGGCGAGCGACTTGACTGGACTTTACCAGGTGGCCCTGCTTGACTGCCGCACCGGGCGGGCGACCGATCGAACCCGCTGGATGGGCGTCTACTCCAACCGGGACGGACGCCACGCCCTGGTTGAGCTTTATCTTGAACCGATCCTGGGCACTCAGCCCAGCCGTCTGGACCGCTGGACCGGCTACCTGTTGAGCCGGCTCCGCCTCGGGCAGGCCTTGTTTCATCAGGTGGGGCTTCACCGTCAACGGATGACGGGCAAGTCCTGGCTGTTCGGCCCGGAGCTATACTGCCACTACCTGCTGTTGCGGGTCTTCAACCCGGCCAGACTGCTTCTGTATTTTCCGCAGCGCATCCTGCGCGAATGGGTGAGGGAGTTGCACCACAACGGTGAGTCACAGGTGAAGCGCTCACGGCGGGGTGAGGGCCGCAGCACGGGAACGGGGGGACGGGGATGAATCAAGAGGCCGAACGGCGCCTCAGGGTCGTCTACTTTGGCGGGACCGTCTTCTTCGCTTTGCTGGCCCTGCTCTTCCGGGTCAATCTGGCGATCGGACTGGCGGTCATGCCAGTGGTGATTCATTTGATTTCGGCAGAGCGGGCCCGCCGGGCGGCCAAGGGGGTGGCAGGTACCCCGCTGGCAGCCATCTATCGGCTCGTCGTCTTCCGGGAGCTTCTGGCTTCCGGGCTGTTTGCGGCGGCGGCCGGGTACGTGGCGGTTCGCTGGGAAGGATCACCCCGTCTGTTTTGGTGGGAGGGACTCATCGTTTCCATGTTGGTGGCGTACACCCTGGTGCTTCGGGCGATTGTCCAGGGCGCCAAAGCGCAGGCCTCAACGGGAAACCAGGAGGGGAAGCAGAGCGAACGATAGCGGGCTGGTAGAATAAGCGCAGCAACGACGGCGAGCGGAAGGGGCGGCCTCGAGACTGGTTCGAGGCCGCCTCCGATTTTTTTCCTGTTGGGAGCCGGGGAAAAGAAGGAAATGGGGAGAGAGGGGCGAAAGATAACGGCGAAGTGGAGAGAAGTGGTGGAAAGTGGAGGTGAGACGGACGATGTTCATGGGCGAGTACGAGCATAGCGTGGACGACAAGGGCCGTCTCATCATTCCCGCTAGGTTCCGGGAAGAGCTGGGGCTAAGGTTCGTGGTCACCAGGGGCCTGGATCGCTGTCTCTTCGTCTACCCGCTGGGCGAGTGGGGGAAGTTGGTGGAGGAGAAGCTCCAGACCCTTCCCTTAGGGAAAACCGAGGCGAGGGCCTTCGTCCGGACTCTCATGTCTGGCGCCACCGAGTGCGAGTTGGATAAACAGGGCCGAATCATACTGCCGGCCAATCTGCGGGCATATGCGGGGTTGGAGAAAGATGTTGTGGTGATCGGGGTGTCATCACGGGTGGAAATCTGGTCCAAGGCCGAATGGGAGAAGTATTCGGCGGCGGCGGAGGCGTCCTTCGGCGAGATTGCCGAAACCGTGGTGGGCCTCTAGCCGTGGGCCAGGTGTCTAAGCATCGCCCGGTCCTTCTGGCGGAGGCGGTGAGCTTCCTCAACTGTCGCGCCGGCGGAATCTACGTGGACTGCACAGTCGGCGGTGGTGGCCACGCGGCGGCCATCTTGGCGGCGAGCGCCCCCAGCGGCCGACTCATCGGGCTGGATCGGGATGAGACTGCACTGCGGCAGGCTAACGAGCGATTGGCCAACGAGGTGCGACATGGTCGGGCGGTCTTGGTGAGGGAGAATTTCAGCCGTCTGGCGGAGGTCTTGGCGGAGCTGGACCTGGACCAGGTGGATGGGGTCCTATTCGACCTGGGGGTTTCGTCATTTCAACTCGATGAGGCGGCGCGAGGATTCAGCTACCAGAGCGAGGCCCCGCTAGACATGCGGATGGACCGGCGGCAGCCGGTCACGGCGGCGGAGCTTCTGAATACGGCCTCCGAGGAGACGTTGGCCCGGATCATCCGGGAGTACGGAGAGGAACGTTGGGCCAGCCGAATCGCCGCGATGGTGGTGGCGTGGCGAAAGGTGAAACCCCTCCAAACCACGGAGGATCTGGTCCAGGTGGTGAAGGCGGCTATCCCGGCGGCGGCCAGACGGAGTGGGCCGCATCCGGCGAGGCGGACCTTCCAGGCTCTGCGGATCGCGGTGAACGACGAACTAAGGGCGCTGGAGCAGGGACTTCGGGCGGCCATCGAGGTCCTGCGGCCCGGCGGACGAGTAGTGGTGATCAGCTTTCACTCGCTGGAGGATCGGATCGTCAAGCAGACGTTGGCCGGGGCAGCCAAAGGGTGCATTTGCCCGCCCGGGCTTCCGGTCTGTGTCTGCGGACACCAACCCTTGGTGAGGATTCTAACCCGGCGACCGGTGGGGCCCGCGCCGGAGGAGGTCACAGGGAACCCGCGGGCTCGCAGCGCCAAGCTGCGGGCGGCGGAGCGGTTGGCCGGCGGAGAAGGCTGAATTAGCGTGGGGAAGAAGGAATAAACATGGTAGCGGCCAGGGCAGTGGCGGAGACCTGGGGCAACAGGGAAGTTACCGGAATCGGGGGCAGCCGGCCTTTGCGCCGGCAGGCGGCCCGGCGCCGTCCGTCGGAGGTTGCCCGTTTGGCGTTCCTCTTCGCCGTCGTCGGGACGTTGCTCCTTCTTTACGTGGCTGAGCAGGCATGGGTGATCAGTCTGACCTACCGCCTGAACGGAGTCAAGACTGCTCTTCACTCCGCCGCGGTGGAGACCGACCGGCTCCAGCTGCAGATCAGCGAGCTATCCTCCCCGGAGCGGATTGAGCGTGTGGCTCGGGAGGAGCTGAAGCTGGTTTCGCCCGGTAAACCGGCTTACCTCACGGGGGCTGCGAAAGTGGCGCTGGTGAAACCGGCAGCGCAGGAAAGAGGGTTACCGATGATTGCCCGGATTCAGCGCTTCTTCCGGGGTTCGCCGGTGCAGGCGGCTCACGCGGCCCCGTAAAGGGAGGGCGGCAGCCCGATGCGCAAGCTCAGTCAGCTGGTGGTCAGACGGCGGGTGGCTCTGCTCTTCTTCCTGGCCGCTGGTTGCTTCCTTTTTTTGGCCGGCCGTCTCTTTTGGGTTCAGGTGATCCAGAACTCCTTTCTCACTTCACGCGCCCTCGAACAGCGGCTCCATCCGGTGCCAATCGATCCTCGACGGGGCACAATCTTCGACCGCAACGGAGAGAAGCTGGCCGTTTCCATCTCGGCGGACGCCGTGTATGTGGTTCCAGCGGAGGTGACCCGGGATCGCCACAAGGCCAAGGAGAATGCCGAGCTGGTCGCCCGCCGCCTGGCCCAGCTTCTCCACATGGAGGAGCAGGAAAAGGAGATCTTGGCCAAGGTCAGGCGCCGGTCATCGTCGGAATGGATAAAGAAGAAGGTCCCACCTGAGCAGGCCAGAGCGGTTCGGGAGGCGAACCTCCCCGGGGTCGGCGTGGTCGAGAATCCACAGCGGTTCTACCCCAACCACGCTCTGGCCAGCCAGGTTCTGGGCATTGCCGGGATTGACAACCAAGGGCTCGAGGGGTTGGAGGTGTGGTACGACCGATACCTTCGTGGCTTGCCAGGACGGGTCGAGGCGGAGCGGGACGCCCACGGAAACATCATCCCCGGGGGGATTAAGCGGTACATCCCGCCCCGCGACGGGGCCGATATTTACCTTACGATCGACAAGGTGATCCAGTACATTGCCGAGCGCGAACTGGCCAAGGCGCTCCAGGAGACGGGAGCCAAGAAAGGCGTGGTCCTGGTGATGCGCCCCAAGACCGGTGAGATTCTCGCTCTGGCTAACCTGCCTTCCTTCGATCCGAATGACTACGCCAAGTACCCGGCCCAGTACCGCCGGAACACGGCGGTTTCCGACCTCTACGAGCCGGGATCGACCTTCAAGGTGATCACCGCAGCCACGGCGCTGGAGGAACGGGTGACCACGCCGGAACGGAAGTTCAACGATCCTGGCTTCCTTCGCGTCGGAAAGCATACCATCCACTGTTGGCTGCCGGGAGGGCACGGGGTGCAAACCTTCGTCGAGGGGGTGGAACACTCGTGCAACACAGTCTTTGGTACGCTCGGGATGGAAATCGGCGAGGAGCGGTTCTATAATTACATCCGAGCCTTTGGCTTCGGGCAGCCGACCGGGATCGACTTTCCGGGGGAGGCGGACGGGATTGTCCACGTCCCGGGCTCCATCGCTCTGGTCGGATGGGTGAACGTCGGTTTTGGACAGGGTATCACTGTTACCCCGCTCCAGCTTCTGACAGCGGTTTCGGCAGTGGCCAACGACGGCCGCCTGATGCGCCCCTATCTGGTCAAGGAGATCAGGGACGCCAAGGGAACCAGGCTCAAGGTGACGCAGCCGACCGAGGTCCGACAGGTGATCTCGGCGGCGACGGCTCGCGAGATGCGACGGATCCTCCGCTCGGTCGTGGTCAACGGCTCAGGTAAACGAGCCGACGTTCCGGGTTATCGGCCTGCCGGCAAGACGGGAACGGCGCAGGTGGCGGAGGCGGGAGGCTATTCCCACAGCAAGGTTATCGCCTCGTTTGTCGGCTTCGCCCCCTTCGACGACCCGGAGGTAGCAGCGCTGGTAGCACTCTACGAGCCGACCAGCGGGGTGACCTTTGGCGGGGTCATCGCTGCTCCCGTCTTCCAGGCGGTGGTCCGCGACACGCTGACCTACTTGAAGGTGCCGCCGGTGGTGGACGAGAAGCCGAAAAGCGAGGGCGGCGAAGAGGCAGGAGCGCTGGTGATGGTTCCGAACATCCGGAACTACCCGCGAGGAGAGGCTTCCGCCATCCTGACGCGGGCCGGGCTCGGTTTCGGGTTCGAGGGTGACGGAGAGGTCGTGGTCGACCAGGTGCCGAAGCCTGGGGCGCGGGTGGCCAGGGGGACGCGGATTCTCCTCCATACGGCTGGCCCGCTGAAGCCGGGCACCGGGCTCAACCCGCTGGAATAGTGGCTTGAAGGCGGCAGAGCCGGGGAAAGACTAGCCGGGGAGTGGCTTATGACGACACTGAGTGAGCTGATTTCCGCATTGACGGTCCGGGAGTGGCGGGGTGATCCGAAAACAAGGGTGGGTGGGCTGGCCTATGACTCCCGCCGGGTCAAACCGGGCGACGTCTTCGTCTGTATCCGCGGCCTGCGCACCGACGGCCACTTCTATGTGGGGGAGGCCATCGAGCGGGGAGCGGCAGCGGTGGTGGCCGAGCGTGACCTGCCAGACCCGACGCCGGTTCCGCTGGCGCTTGTCGCCGACAGCCGGCAGGCTTTGGGGTTGATGGCGGCCCACTTCTATGGCAGTCCTTCATCGTCCCTGCGGATGATCGGTGTAACGGGAACCAATGGCAAGACCACCACGACCTATCTGATCAAAGCCATTCTGGAGGCGGCCGGACGCAAGGTCGGACTGATCGGAACGATCCGCAATCTGGCAGGTCAGGAGGAGATTCCGACCGAACGGACCACTCCCGAATCGCTTGACCTGCAGGCCCTGCTGGCGCATATGCGGGACGTCGGCTGCACCCATGTCGTGATGGAGGTTTCTTCTCACGCCATCGCACTGAAGCGGATCGCCGGGGTCGAGTTCGACCTCGGTGTCTTCACCAACCTCACTCAAGACCACTTGGACTTCCACGAGACCTTTGAGGCCTACCGGGCAACGAAGGGCAAGTTTTTTGCGGGTCTGGGTCACACCGCCAAGCGGGGGACACGGCGGGCGATCATCAACGCCGACGATCCGTCGGCTGACTACTTCGCCCAGGTTTCTACGGTGCCGGTGACGACCTACGGGCTTGGCGGCGAGAGCCAAGTTCGGGCAGAGGATGTTCGGCTGGCGACGGCGGGATTGTCTTACCGGCTGGTCACTCCCGAGGGGGCGACGGACCTGACCCTACGCCTCTCCGGTCGGTTCAACGTCTACAACTCGTTGGCGGCCGCAGCGGCAGCCATGGCGGAAGGGTGCTCCCTGGAGGCAGTCCGGCGGGGATTGGAAGCCATCCCGGGGGTTCCGGGGCGGTTTGAGGCCGTCGAGGCGGGGCAGCCCTTCAGCGTGGTCGTGGACTACGCCCACACTCCCGATGGACTCGAAAACCTCTTGCGGGCGGCGGATAGCGTTACGCGGGGCCGGAAGATCCTGGTCTTCGGCTGCGGGGGCGATCGGGACCGGGGCAAGCGCCCGCTGATGGGGGAGATAGCTGGGCGGATGGCCGACTACACCATAGTCACCAGCGACAACCCACGAAGCGAGGATCCGGCGGCTATTTGCGCCGAGGTAGTGGCGGGAGTGGCGAGAACTGCGCCGGGACCGGAGGCTTACCGGGTGCTGGTGGACCGGCGGGAGGCCATCCGGCATGCAGTGGAGGTGGCCCGTCCCGGGGACATAGTGCTACTGGCGGGGAAGGGCCACGAGACGTACCAGGTTTTCGCTGACCGAACGATCCACTTCGACGACCGCGAAGAGGCCCGGCAGGCCATCGCCCGACTGGAGGGCGTTCGCCGTGGATAGCTTGACTGTTCGGGAATTGCTGGAGGCGACGGCCGGCCGGCTGGTTCGGGGGGCGTTGGACGACCGGTTCACCGGTGTCTCGACCGACAGCCGGTCCGTGCAGGCAGGGGACCTGTTTGTTCCGCTCCGCGGCGAGCGCTTCGACGGCCACCAGTTCATCGGCGAGGCGTTGGCCGCCCGGGCCGCAGGTTTCTTGCTCGAACGAGCGGGAGCTGGCTGGTTGCCCAGCGACGAAGGCGGGGGGGCCTTCGCCGTGGCGGTGGAGGATACGCTGGTGGCCCTACAACGCCTGGCTGCTTTCTACCGTCGCCGGTTCGCGATACCCGTCGTCGGGGTGACGGGGAGCGTCGGGAAGACGACAACCAAGGACCTGATCGCCGCCGTCCTGGGGAGCCGTTGGCGGACAGTGGCGACCAAGGGGAATCTGAACAACGAGATCGGCCTTCCCCTGACCGTCTTTCGGCTAAACAGCGCCTCCGAAGCGGCCTGTTTCGAACTGGGCATGCGGGGGCTCGGCCAGATTCGGACCCTGGCGGAAATCATCCGTCCCACGGTCGGGGTGGTGACCAACGTCGGCGAAACCCACCTCGAACTGCTCGGCTCTCAGGAGAACATCGCCCGGGCCAAAGCGGAGTTGATCGAGGCGTTACCGCCGGATGGGGTAGCGGTTCTCAATGCCGACGACCCGCGAGTTTTGGCGATGGCGCAGATCTCTCCCGCGCGGGTGGTCTGCTACGGCCTGCTTCGACCAGGCGAGCGGCCAGAGGAACGGAGGCTGGACGTGGCCGGGGAAGCGGTCGAGTCGCACGGCGTCCGAGGGGTCAGCCTCACGTTGCTGGCGGGCGAGCAACGGCAAGCAGTGAAGCTGCCGATTCCGGGGGTTCACAACGCCCGCAACGCCCTGGCCGCGGCTGCGGTCGGGGTGGCGCTGGGGCTGACTCTGGCCGGGGTGGCCCGGGGACTGGAACAAGTCCGTCTGACCGAAATGCGCCTCCAGGTCGAGCGAGGCCGGGAGGGGTTCCTCCTTATCAATGACGCCTACAACGCCAGTCCGGCTTCGGTCCGGGCGGCGCTCGAACTCCTCGTCGAGAGTCGCTCCGGCGGCCAGGCAGTGGCCGTGCTCGGCGACATGTTGGAGTTGGGCGAGGGAACCGCTGAGGCTCACCGGAAGATCGGCGAGTATGCCGCCCAGCTGGGAGTGGACCGGCTGGTTGGCGTGGGACCGTTGTCGGCCAACACCGTCCGGGGAGCGCAGGAGGCTGGGCTGGGCCTGGCAGAGGCTTACGAGACCACGGCGGCGGCGGCCCGAGCGCTGGTGGGGACGCTCCGACCAAAAGACGTGGTGCTGGTCAAGGGTTCTCGGGGAATGCACATGGAGGAGATCGTTCAGGAACTCGGGCGAGTGGGGGCAGGGAGGCATGGATAGAGTTTTGTACGCCGGTGGGCTGGCGCTCGTGATCGTCCTGGGGCTGGGGCCGATCACCATCGCGTATCTTCGGCGCTTGAGATTCGGGCAGTCGGTTCGTAGCGACGGACCGCAGACTCACCTTAAGAAGGCGGGCATCCCCACGATGGGTGGTCTCTTGATCGTGGCAGCGTTCATGGCGGCCACGGCGCTGGTGGTGCCCGAGAGCGGCCACTTGCCGTTGGCGCTGGCGGTGACGGCGGGATACTTCTTCATCGGCCTGGTGGACGATCTGCTGATCGTCGTGCGGCGCCGTCCGCTCGGCCTGAAGGCCCGCACCAAGCTCTTTTGGCAGTTGCTGTTCGGCTTGGCCCTGGCTTACGTCGTGGCGGTGACCCCAGGGCTCGGCCCGAACCTGGTTATCCCAGGCGACGCGGGCACAATCCGGCTGCCGGTTTGGGCGTACACCTTGTTTGCCGGGGTGGTGGTGATGGCCGGTGGCGCCAACGCCGTCAACCTCACGGATGGGCTCGACGGCTTAGCGGCGGGGACCGTGACCCTGGCTGCAGTAGCTTATGCCCTGATCGCCCTGGGGCGAGGCGCAGTTGATCTGGCCATCTTCGCCGGAGCGGTAGCCGGAGCCTGCCTCGGCTTCATCTGGTTCAACGCCCCGCCGGCCCAAGTATTCATGGGAGACACCGGTTCCCTGGCCCTGGGGGCCGCCTTGGGATCGTTAGCCCTGCTTACCAAGACGGAGCTCTTGTTTGCCGTTATCGGGGGGCTGTTCGTTCTTGAGACGCTGTCCGTGATCATCCAGGTGATCTCGTTTCGCCTCACGGGGCGTCGCTTGTTCCGCATGTCCCCGCTTCACCACCACTTCGAGCTGGTGGGGTGGCCGGAGAGCAAGGTGGTGGCGCGGTTCTGGTTGATGGCCCTGCTGTTTACCCTCGCTGGTCTGTTGCTGGCGCCGGGGAAGAGGGTGCTCTGAGCGGTTGGGAGGCGGTGGTGTGGGGGTGCGACGGAAGCTCGCAACGGCTGACCTGATCCTGGTCGGCGCCACCTTCGGGTTGCTCAGCCTGGGGCTGGTGATGGTCCTCTCCGCCAGCTCGTATGAGGCGATGCGAGACTACGGGAGTCCCTTTCACTTCGCCTTCCACCAACTGCTGGCGGCGCTGGTTGGTCTGGCCGGCATGGCCTTCTTCATGAACTTCGACTACCATCGCCTCCGGCGGCTGGCCGCACCGGCGCTGGCGATAGCCATCATCCTCCTGGCGGCGGTGCTGGTGACGGGGCGAAGCGCCCTGGGGGCCACCCGCTGGATCAATCTGGGGCCGCTCTCGATCCAGCCGACCGAGATCGCCAAACTGGCGATGGTCGTCTTCCTCGCCGCTTACTTCGCCGGGCGTCCCGAGCGGGTATTGAGCCTGTCGGGGCTGGCTGTTCCGGCAGGGATCCTCGGCCTGATCGTGTTGCTCGTGATGAAGCAGCCGGATTTCGGTTCCACCCTGATCATCATGGGGCTAACCACCGCCATGTTCATCCTGGCCGGGATACGCTTTTCTTGGCTCATAGCCGCCGGCCTGGCCGTTCTCCCGGGCTTGGTCTACCTGGCCAAGGCGAAACCCTATCGGGCAGCCCGGCTAACGGCCTTTCTCAACCCCTGGGCTCACCGGCAGGACATCGGTTACCAGACCATCCAGTCGCTCTTGGCCCTTGGTTCCGGCGGAATCCTCGGGCTGGGCCTCGGACAGAGCCGGCAGAAGTTCCTCTACCTGCCAGAACAACACACCGACTTCATCTTTGCCATCCTCGGCGAGGAACTTGGCCTTCTCGGGACCCTGACGGTGGTTGCGCTCTACTTCGTTTTTGCTTGGCGTGGCTACCGCATTGCCATCAACGCACCGGACGAGTTCGGCTCTCTGCTCGCAGCCGGTCTAACGTCGGTCGTGGCCTTCCAGGCCATCCTGAACATGATGGTCATTTCCGGCTCCCTGCCGATCACCGGTGTTACCCTGCCCCTTCTGAGCTACGGTGGGTCATCACTCGCCATTACGCTGTCCTGCGTGGGGATTCTGTTGAACATTTCGAAGCATGGAACAGAGCGACGGGGGTGAGGTCGGTGCGGAGCCTGCGGGTGCTGATTGCCGGAGGGGGAACGGGCGGCCACATCTACCCTGGGCTGGCGGTAGCAAAGGCGTTAGGTCGAAACGGCCCAGTCGAGCTGTTGTGGGTGGGGGCGAGCCGGGGCCTGGAGAGGGAATTGGTTCCACGAGAGGGCATCGAGTTGATCACGCTCCCCGTCCAGGCTTTTCAGCGCCGCCTTTCCGTGGACACGCTCCGCACTGTCTGGCGGGCGGCTGGCGCCCTCGAGACCTCGCGGAGGATCCTGCACAAGTTCCGGCCGGACGTTGTCCTGGGCACCGGTGGGTATGCCTGCGGACCGGTGGTCCTGATGGCCCGACTGCTGCGCATACCGTCCATCATTCAGGAGCAGAACGCCTTGCCCGGGTGGACCAACCGGATCCTTGGCCGCTGGGTGAACCAGGTCGCCTTGGGCTTCCCTGAGGCCAGGCGTTACTTCCCCGTTGACAAGGTGGTGGTCACTGGCAATCCGCTGCGCCCCGAGGTGGTCTCGGCCCGCCGGGAGGAGGGACAAACCCGCTTCAGCCTTGACCCGGGGCGCCGGACCCTCGTGGTCTTCGGGGGGAGTCAGGGGGCCCGGGCAATCAACGCCGCGGTTCAGGACGCCTTGCCCCGCTGGTTGGCCCGCCAGGATCTCCAGGTGGTCTGGGTCACGGGAGAGCGTTCATTTGCCGAAGTTAAGGCCTTCCTGCTTGGCCAGGCCGGCGCCTCTTGGACGGGGGACTGCCTCCGTCTCGCCAACACCCAGGTCTATCCCTACCTTCACCACCTGCCGTTGGCGCTCGCCGCGGCTGACCTGGCCATCAGCCGGGCTAGCGCCATGGCGCTTTCCGAGATGGCGGTCCGGGGTCTGCCAGCCATCCTGATTCCCCTGCCGACGGCGGCGGAGAACCACCAGGAGAAGAACGCCCTGGCCCGACAGAGGGCCGGGGCGGCCGTCATGCTGAGAGAGGCCGAATTGACCGGGGAGCGGCTGGCCGAGTTGGTCGATCAGCTGCTCGGCGAGCCTGGGCGGCTTGCTGGCATGGCGGAGGCCAGCCGGGCGCTGGGTCGGCCGGAGGCAGCGGAGGCGGTGGCTGCTCTCGTCTGGCGGCTAGGACAGAGTCACTGGACCGGATAAGACATATGGTGTAGAGGGAAGTGCCATGAACGAGACCGTTCAAACGGAGCGCGAGCTTGAGGCACTGGCGGAACGGCTGACCCGGGAAACCGGCTGCTCCGTCTGGATCCGAGAACCGATGGCGGCCCACACCTCTTTCGGGATTGGCGGACCAGCGGACCTGTTCGTGGTGGCTCCGGGGGAGAAGGAACTCTCACTGCTTTTGCCGGCGCTAACGCAGCTTCAACTGCCTTGGCTCGTGATAGGTAACGGCAGCAACCTGCTCGTGGCTGACGAGGGGTATCGGGGTGTAGTGGTCCGGTTGGGGGTGGGGTTTCGTCAGCTGGCCCGCACGGCGAGAGGATTGACGGCGGGGGCAGCGGTTTCCCTGCCGGCTCTGGCCAGGGCCGCGGTGGACGCCGAGCTGACCGGGGCTGAGTTTCTGTCTGGGATCCCTGGGACGGTCGGCGGGGCGGTGACGATGAACGCCGGGGCCTGGGGGGCCTCGCTGTCCGACATCCTGGTCAGCGTTGTGACCTGCAAAGCCGACGGAACCCAGGGCGGCTACGCCCCCGCCGAGGTTGGTTTTGGTTATCGCACCAGCGGGCTGACGGGAACCGGTGAGGTGGTGACCCGGGTCGAGGTGGCGCTGCAGCCCGGAGAGCGGGAGGCAATCCGCCGTCGGACAGCAGAACTTCTGGCAGCCCGGCGGCGCACTCAGCCGCCAGGGCGGAGCGCCGGGAGCGTCTTCAAGAATCCACCTGGGGCCAAAGCTGGACAGCTGCTCGAAGCGGTAGGCGCTAAGGGACTGCAGCGAGGCGGGGCTGAGGTATCGAAGATCCATGCCAACTTCATCGTGAACGTGGGCGCCGCCACGGCGGCCGACGTACGCTGGCTGGTCGAGGAACTGCAGCGGCGGGTAAGGGAGCGATTCGGCATCGCACTTGAACCAGAGATAAAGTTTGTGGGCGGAACGTGGGGTTCCGGGCGGGGGGAGTAAGGGTGGAACGATTGGTGATCACAGGAGGGCGAAGGCTCGTCGGGCAGGTGGTGGCCTCCGGCGCTAAGAATTCGGCGCTGCCGCTGATGGCCGCGACCCTCTTGACCGAGGAAACGTGCATCCTGGAGCGCGTTCCGCTTATCCGGGACGTGGAGACGATGATCCGGGTGGTACAGGCGTTGGGGAGCGAGGTAAGGTGGGAGGACGAACACGTCCTCCGGCTGAGGAGCGGCGCTTTTCTGGCCTGCCAACCCCCGGACGAGCTGGTGCGGGAAATGCGCGCCTCGGTCCAAGTCGTGGGGCCGTTGCTGGCGCGGTTGGGAGCAGCAGTCACCACCACGCCGGGCGGCTGTGCCCTCGGCCCCCGCCCGATCAACCTGCACATTCAGGGGCTCAGGGCGATGGGCGCCGAGGTGGAAGAGGATGGTCCGGTTGTCCACTTCCGGGCCAAGCGGCTGCACGGAGCCGATATCCTCCTTGACTACCCAAGCGTGGGAGCGACCGAAAACCTGATGACGGCGGCCTGCCTGGCTGATGGCCGGACCTTTATCCGGAACGCTGCCCGGGAGCCGGAGATCGTCGATCTGCAGAGCTTCCTGAACCAGATGGGGGCGAGGGTTCGCGGGGCCGGAACGGACATCATCCGGGTGGACGGTGTCGCCCGTCTCCACGGCGCTCACCACGTGGTCATCCCCGATCGAATCGAGATCGGGACGTATCTCGCCGCAGCCGCCATCACCCGGGGTGACGTAACGGTGTCCGATGTGATTCCGCAGCACTGTGAGGCTGCTTTGGCGAAGTTGGCGGACATGGGGGCGGAGGTGACCAGGCAAGAAAACGGCGTCCGCGCGAAAGCCGGGTGGAGGCTGCGCGGCACGACGATCCGAGCGCTACCTTACCCCGGTTTTCCAACCGATCTTCAGCCGCAATTCACTTCAGTAGCCTGTCTAGCCGAAGGGATCAGCTTTATCCACGAGGAAGTCTTCTCAAGCCGTTTCAAGCACGTCGAGGAATTGATGCGGATGGGGGCTGATATTCGAATCGAGGGGCGGGTGGCAGTGATCCAAGGTGTGGAGTATCTCACCGGGACGACCGTCCATGCCCCCGATCTGCGGGCCGGTGCGGCTTTGGTCCTGGCGGCCCTGGGGGCCCGAGGGGAGTCTGTCGTGGAAAACGCCAACCATTTGGATCGCGGGTACGAGGACCTGCCTGCCAAGCTGACCGCGTTGGGGGCCGAGGTCAAAACCATCCCGGCTGCCGACCGGCCGTCCTTCACCACTCGGGTGACGGCATAAGAATCCGATTCTCCTCGACAGGGCGCCATGCTATAATAGTGCCCGGGGAAGGAGGACCACGGTGACTGCGGACAAGAAGCCGCAGGTACTTTTTTTATGGCTGCTCCTTGCAGTCACTGCCGGCTTGGCGTTCAGCCAATCGGCTTATTTCACTGTGCGGACCGTTCGGATAACCGGCCTTCGTCAACTCACGCAAGAGGAAGTCCTGGCGGTGGGGGGGCTGTCGCTGCCGGCCAATGTCTTCTCTGTCAATACGCGGGCAGTTGCAGAGAGGCTGGCAGACTACCCGCCGGTGGCTGGGGTCCGGGTCGTCCGCCGACTTCCTGCTCAGCTTCGTATCGACCTGAGGGAACGCCAGGCGATTGGCGTCTTACCATACGGGGAGCACTTTCTGTTGTTCGACGGCGCCGGCGTGCCGTTTGCCATTCGGCAGGCGGCACAGGCTCGCAACCTGCCGGTGGTCACCGGGTGCCGGCTCGCTCCGGTCCGGCTGGGCAAGCCGGCGCAGGGAGAGGACCTGCGCTGGGTGGCAGCGGTGCTGCAGAGCTTGCCCAGCTCCCTCTACCGTCGGGTCGTCGGGGTGGAGGTGGGCCGGGGGTTGACGCTGACCATGACGCTGGATAATGGAAGCCGGGCGTGGCTGGGTTCCCGCCACCAGATCGAGGAGAAGCTGGGCCTTCTGCAATCGATTCTGACCGAGGCGGAGGCCAACGACTGGCCGATCAAGGAGATCGATTTGCGTGACCCGGAGCGGCCATATCTCCGGAAAGGTGGCGGAGAGACCGGGGAAACACAGGGGAGGGTGGACGGTGAGCCGAATTAGGCGAGGGCAACTCTCGGTGAGCCTTGTCTGCCTCGTTCTGGGGATTCTCTTGGCGGTCCAATTCCGGACCCAGAGCGCCAAGGACCGCCTCCCGACCGGGGATTCCGAGCTCATGGTCCGGCTCTACAACGAAGCCAAAGTGCAGGAAGCGTCGCTGGCCCACGAAGTCGAGACGCTTCGGACCGAGTTGCGCCACGCTGGCGAGGGTAAGAGCGTGCTGCGCGGCTTGAACTCGGAACTAGTCAAAGCCCAACTGCTGGCGGGGACGACCAAGGTGGCCGGACCAGGCGTCCAAATCACCCTCGAGAGCCCGGTGGCGGGGCGGAAGCAGAACCAGGAAGAGCTCTTTCTGGTTCACGACGAGGACTTGCTGAATGTGGTCAATGAGTTGGTGGCCGCCGGAGCGGAGGCCATCGCGATCAACGGTGAGCGCCGGGTGGCCCTCACCGAGATTCGCCGGGCCGGCGCTCTCATGTCGGTCAACAACCGCAGCACCGGTGAGCCGTTCGTTATCCAGGCCATCGGTGACCCCGAGAACCTCACTCGCTCCCTGGAGGTACGGGGAGGCGTCCTGGACGCTCTACAGGCGTGGGGGATCAGCGTCACAGTGCAGACGTTCAAGGAGATGGTGCTTCCCGCCTACCGCTCGGCAACTTCCGGACTCTCCGGGGAAGGGAGGGAGCGGCCGTGAGGAACCTGCGGCCATGGGAGGTAACGGCCACCCTCATCTGCGTCTTCATGGGTCTTTTGTTCGTAGTCCAGTTTCGCACCCAGTCCCAGAAGACACGGCTCTCCACGGCTCGGTCAGAGGTCCTGCTCAACCTGTACGAAGAGACCGAAGCCCGCCGCCGCTCCCTGGAACGGGAGGTGGCGGTGCTCCGTTCGGAGTTGGCTAAGGCGGCGGAGGGGCGGTTTCTCCTCGCCGGCCTGACCAAGTCTGTGGCCCGGGCGCGGGAGCAAGCCGGTCTGACAGAGCTGGTCGGTCCGGGTATCGTCGTCACCTTGAACGACAGCGACCGGGAGGCCCGCCCCGGTCAGGATCAAGACATGTACGTGATCCACGACGAGGACCTGCTGTTGGTCATCAACGAACTGCTGGCTGGCGGAGCGAAAGGAATTGCCATCAACGGCCAGCGGTGGACCTCCCGGACCGAAATTCGCTGCGCCGGCCCGACCGCTTCGATCAACCGAACCAGGGTCGGGGCGCCCTTCGTAATTCAAGCTGTGGGAGACCCGGCTACCTTGGAGAGCGCCATGCGGTTGCGCGGAGGCGTTTTGGACGCCTTGCGGACCTGGGGAATCCAGGTACGGGTCGAACGCTCGGAGCGGATGAGGCTGCCCGGCTACACAGGCAGTCTGGAGTACGAATACGCCCGGCCGGTCAGCGATGTGGCCGGCGGGGAAAGGAGGGAATAGGAGATGTGGCTGCCGCTCCTCGGGTTGGCCTTGGGTATCCTGATCGGCCTCTCGTCACCGCTCGTCCTGCCGGTTGGCTATGCGAACTACATGGCCATCGCTATCCTGGCGGCGCTCGACTCGGTCTTTGGCGGCCTGCGGGCAGGACTCGAGGACAAGTACGATAACACCGTCTTTATCAGTGGATTCTTCATCAATATCGTGGCTGCGACTCTCCTCACCTACCTCGGTGCCAAATTAGGGGTGGACCTGATCCTTGGCGCCACCGTGGCCTTCAGCATCCGCATCTTTACCAACCTCGGGATCATCCGGCGCCACCTGCTGGAGAAGTGGCGCAGCCGCTAAAGAGGAAAGACTTCCCGGCTGTCGAATATGAAGCCTAGTATCCCGCCGGGGGGTCTTATTGTTTGCCCGAGCGACGGATAATCGCGGGATTGGACGTTGGGACATCGAAGGTTTGCGCCATTGTTGCCGAGGCGCATCCTTCGGGGCACCTGAACGTGCTCGGCGTCGGGACCGCTCCCTCCAACGGCCTGCGCAAGGGCATGGTAGTCGACCTGGAACGGACGTCGACGGCCATCGGTGAAGCGGTGGCCCGCTCCGAACGGATGGCGGGGGTTCAGGTCCACGAGGTCATCGTCGGGGTGGCCGGCGGACATATCGCCTCTCTCAACAGCCACGGGGTGGTAGCCGTGGCGAGACCCGACTGGGAGATCACGGAGAGCGATGTCGGGCGAGTCGTCGAAGCGGCCCGGGCGGTGGCGCTGCCGAGCGACCGCCAGGTGATTCACGTTCTTCCCCGCGAGTTCGTGGTGGACGGCTGTCGCGGCATTCGCGATCCGGTGGGCATGTCCGGCGTCCGCCTTGAGGTCTACGTGCACATCGTGACGGGGGCGGTCACGGCCCTGCGCAATATGGTCAAGTGCGTGGAGCGGACGGGACTGGAAGTGGCTGATCTGGTCCTGCAGCCGTTGGCTTCGGCCGAAGCGGTGTTGGCCCCGGAGGAGCGTCACGGAAGTTGCGTCCTGGTGGACATCGGCGCCGGCACCACCGATGTCGCGGTCTTTCATGAGGGGAACATCTGGCACACAGCGGTGTTGGCCGTCGGTGGAAACCACGTTACTTCCGATCTGTCCTACGGGCTCCGCCTGCCATGGGCGGAGGCGGAACGGTTGAAGCTGAGTTACGGGCAGTTGCCCGTGCTGCCAGGCCTGGAGGCGATGGGTCAGGTGGCAGCGGGGGCACAAGAGTCCACCGGTTTCTGGAGCGTGGATCCGTCGCTCATTATTCGGGCTCGGGTCGAGGAGATCCTCCAGTTGGTTGCGGAGGAGGTGCAACGGGTTTCCCATCCTGCCTTTGTCCCTGCCGGGGTGGTCTTGACTGGGGGCTCCGCTCAGCTCAGCGGGCTGTTGGAGGCTGGCCGCCGGATCTTGGGATTGCCGGTCCGCCTCGGGGTGCCGGAGGGACTCGGGGGGCTGCCGGAATTCGTTGCCAACCCCTCATACGCCACAGGCGTGGGGCTTGCCCTGTATGGGCGGCGGACCACCGCCTCGGCGGCACAGCCCTCTCGGCGGGGGCATCGGGTGAGAACCGGCCTGATGGAGATCATCCGGCGTTGGTTTGGAGAGTTTTTCGTCGATTGAGATCGCTGGGACACTCGCCAAGACAGGGTAGGCAAGGAGGAGCGTCGCACATGTTCGAATTGGACGTCGAGACGGATCAGTTGGCCAGCATCAAGGTGGTCGGAATCGGAGGTGGGGGGTCCAACGCCGTCAACCGGATGATTGCGGCCGGGCTCACCGGCGTCGAATTCTTGGCCATGAACACCGACGCTCAGGCGTTGCAATGCTCCCGCGCCACCCACCGGCTACAACTCGGCGAGAGTCTCACTAAGGGGCTCGGAGCAGGATCCAATCCAGATATCGGCCGGGATGCGGCCGAGGAGAGCCAGGAGGAGATCCGTCGCTGCCTCGCCGGGGCGGACATGGTCTTCATCACCGCCGGGATGGGTGGGGGAACAGGCACCGGCGCCGCTCCCATCGTGGCCAAGCTGGCTCGGGAGTTGGGCGCTTTGACGGTGGGTGTGGTGACCAGGCCTTTCACCTTCGAGGGGCGCCGCCGCCAGCAGCAAGCTGAGGCGGGCGTCGCTGCCCTCCGCTCCAACGTGGATACGTTGATCACCATTCCCAACGATCGGCTGCTCACGGTGGTTGACAAGCGGACCCCGATGCTGGAGGCCTTTCGCGTGGCCGACGACGTCCTTCGTCAGGGGGTGCAAGGCATCTCCGACTTGATTACCGTGCCGGGCCTCATCAACCTGGACTTCGCAGACGTTCGGACGATCATGATGGATGCCGGAAGCGCCCTGATGGGGATCGGTGTCGCGTCGGGCGAGGACCGGGCGGCCACCGCGGCCCGGGCGGCGATTTCGAGTCCCTTGCTGGAAGCCTCGATCGAGGGCGCTCGCGGGGTGCTGTTGAACATCACCGGCGGTCCGGATCTCGGCCTGCACGAGGTGAACGAGGCGGCGGAGATCGTCGCCGCCTGTACCGATCAAGATGCCAACATCATCTTTGGTGCAGTGATCGACGAGAAGCTGAAGGACGAGGTTCGGGTGACCGTCATCGCGACGGGATTCGCCGGACCGAAACCGGTCGAGAAGAAGGCCGACGAATTGGAGATCAAACCCTTCGCCTCCGGTGACGACCTGGACATCCCCGCCTTCTTGCGCCGCCGATAGCTTTGCTGGATTGGCGACCGTGCGTAAGTCAGCGCAGTGGAGGAGACCGCTTGAGGGGTCTCCTCTTTGCGTTGGCGACGGGAGGAGTTAGCAAGCGGAAGCGGTAGATAAGGGATATCCGGGCGGGAGGGACAACAGTGGTCCTGGAAGTGAACGTGGGGACGTACCTCCTCTTGTTTGCCCTTATCGGCGGGCAGATGGCTGTCCTGTTATGGGCGGCGGGCGCCGTAATAGGACTCCGGCCAGGCAGCGCCCGTCTAGGCGCGGGTGCGGTGGGGGGAGCGCTCTACGCCATCTTGGCTGACCTGGCGGGGTTCGGACTGCTGCCGCTGGGCTGTCTGCGGACCTGGTACGGCGTGTTTGGGGCCTTTCTGGCCACCCACGCCCTGGTCTATTGGCCGCTCCCGGCGGGTCGACTGCTTTCGTCGCTTGGTGCGTACAGCCTCTTGGCGATGCTTGGGGCGGGTGCTGCCTACGTCCCCTATAACCTGGGGGCACGAGGGTGGGTGCCCCCCCTCGTGGCGACGGGAGTCACCCTTGCCGCAGCCGAACTGGGCTGGGGCGTGGTGCAGCGATGGCTCTGGGACCGGGTGGTTTACCTGCCGCTCGAGGTGGAACTGCTGGACCGCCAGGTTCGTGCCACGGCGCTGTTGGACACCGGGAACCGACTGACCGACCCGCTGACGGGTCACCCGGTGGTGATTCTCGGGAGCGACCTGCGAGAAGAGTTATTGCCGCCGGAGGCGGCCGAGGCGGTGGCCGTCGCCGCAGAGAACCCGGCGGCCGGAGTGAGCCTTCTGGCCGGGACGCCGTTCGCCTCCCGGGTGCGTCTTGTTCCCTATTCGACGCTGGGGCGGGAGCAGGGGCTCTTGCTCTGTCTCCGGGCTGATACGGTGCGCATCGCAGGAAAGGAGGGGCCGGCGACGGAGACTGCGCTGATCGCCTTCCACAGCCAGCCGCTCGACCGGGCCGGGTACTACCAGGCGTTGGCCCACCCCGTACTGCTCCAGGCGGTCCTGGCCCAGGCGAGCCGCCGGCGGGGTCGCCTGGTTCTCGGCCCCCGTTTCGGAGTAGGTGGCACTCTCCAGGGGCTGGGAGGATGAAGATGCAGGCGGCAGTCCAACGTTGGTTCTTGAGCCTACGCCTTGTCTTGCTGCGGATCCTGGCCCGTGTGGGGCTACTGCCGCGTCCCCACCTGTACTACGTCGGGACGAGCGAGGTGCTCCCGCCGCCGCTTTCCAGCGAGGAAGAGGCGGCACTGCTAGGAAGGCTGAGCGCGGGCGACGGAGCGGTCAAGGGGATCCTTATCGAGCGCAATCTGCGCCTGGTGGTCTACATCGCCCGGAAATTCGACAACACCGGGGTTCACATCGAAGATCTGGTTTCCATCGGCACCATCGGCCTGATCAAGGCGGTCAACACGTTCGATCCGGAGAAGAAGATCAAACTGGCAACCTACGCTTCTCGCTGCATCGAGAATGAGATTCTGATGTACCTTCGTCGGAACAGCAAGACGAAGGCCGAGGTTTCCTTCGACGAGCCGCTCAACGTGGACTGGGACGGCAATGAACTCTTGCTCTCCGATGTCTTGGGGACCGAAACAGACATCATCTACAAGGACCTGGAGGAGACAGTCGACCGGAAACTCCTCGCGATCGCCCTGGATCGTCTTCCGCTCCGGGAGAAGCGCATCATGGAACTCCGCTTCGGCCTGACAGATGGCCAAGAGAAGACTCAGAAGGAGGTTGCTGACCTGCTCGGCATCTCCCAGTCCTACATCTCCCGCCTTGAGAAGCGCATCATCCGCAAACTCCGCCGGGAGATCCGACGGATGGAATAGGCCAGCGCCTGGGCGGAGCCTCGCGTTGCGTGAATCACCCCAGCGCAAGACAGGTTTACCTGTCTTATTTTTTTTACCCCGGGAATCCTAAGACCGGAGGGTTGTGAGTGGCACGAATTTCCAGCATGGCCCCGGTGCTGGCGCTGGCGCTCGGCTTGGTCAGCGCTATCCCAGGGCAAGTCTTGGGTTCCAGCGGCGCCGTAAACAGCAAGAGCTATCCCTGTGGCTGTCCCCGGCCGGTGGCGGAACTGGCTCCCGCCACTCCAGCCAGCGGCCCGGGGGGGCGGAAGCCCGGCCGCACGCACATTCTGGTCGACCTCCAGCGGCGGCAACTCATCCTCTACTCGGACTACGTGCCCATTCGGACGTATCCGGTGGCGATCGGAAAGCCGTCCACGCCGACCCCGGTCGGAGAGTGGCGAATCGTCGAGAAGGCCAAGTGGGGCGAAGGATTTGGCTCGCGCTGGATGCAGATATCGGTTCCCTGGGGCACCTACGGCATTCACGGCACCAATAAGCCCTGGACCATCGGCAGTGCCGTATCGGGTGGCTGCATTCGAATGTTTAACGAGCACGCCGACGAGGTGTACGAGTGGGTGAAGATCGGAACTCCGGTCAAGATCATTGGTGAGCCGCTCGCTCCGCTGGAGGAGCGGGAGACGCTGGAGCCCGGATACCTGTCCTCCCGGGTGCTCTTGGTCCAGCGAGCATTGAAGGAGGCCGGCTACTACGCCGGGCCACTCGATGGCAAGTGGGGACCGGAGTCGATGGCGGCGACCAGGGATTTTCAACGGGCCAAGGGGTTGCCCGTGACAGGATCGTTTGACCCGCTCTGCTATGACGCTCTTGGTTTAGTTCGCTTTGAATAAAGGGGAGGCAAGCATCCCATAATGGGAATGTCTGGCAAGGAATGGTTGGCGGAAGGGGTCAGGGGATGAACAAAGTCGAGATTTGCGGCGTCAACACGTCTAAGCTGCCGGTGCTGACCAACGCCAAGATGCGGGAACTATTGCAGCGGATGCGCAGTGGAGAGCGGTCGGCTCGGGACCAGTTGATCCAGGGCAACCTGCGGCTGGTGCTCTCGGTGATCCAGCGCTTTCACAACCGCGGCGAGTACGTGGACGATCTCTTCCAGGTCGGATGCATCGGCCTGATGAAGGCGATTGACAACTTTGACTTGAACCAGAACGTGAAGTTCTCGACCTATGCCGTCCCGATGATCATCGGGGAAATCCGCCGCTACCTGCGGGACAACAACCCGATCCGGGTCAGCCGGAGCCTGCGGGACATCGCCTACAAGGCCCTCCAGGTTCGGGACAACCTCGTCAACAGGCATGCCAAGGAACCGACGGTTAGCGAAATCGCCAAGGAACTCAACCTCCCCCAGGAAGAGGTAGTCTACGCCCTGGACGCGATCCAGGAGCCGATCTCGCTTTTTGAACCAGTGTACCACGACGGGGGCGACCCAATCTACGTCATGGACCAAGTTTCGGACGAGCGAAACCCAGATAGCGAGTGGCTGGAGGGCATTTCGATCCGCGAGGCAATGCAGAAACTGACCGAGCGAGAGAAGCTTATCTTGACCCTACGCTTCTTCGAAGGCCGGACGCAGATGGAGGTGGCCGAGGAGATAGGCATCTCGCAGGCTCAGGTTTCGCGTCTGGAAAAAGCAGCCCTTAAGCATATGCGACGCCACATCGCCCCGCAGGAGCAGTGAGAGAGATGAAAGAGGCGCGGCCGAAACCGTCAATCACTCGCCTTCGTGTTGCAGGTCTGATCCTCTTGGCGTTCCTCGCCGTGACCGGGGTAGGGCTGAGGGCCATTGGGGCCGGTGAGGGGGACGGGCTGGCCTTTCGCCCGGGCAACCTGATTCGACTTCACATCATTGCCAATAGCGATTCACCCGCCGATCAGCGGGTGAAGCTCCAGATCAGGGACGACTTGCTCCGCGAGGCGGGGGATCTCTTCCGCCACGTTAGGGACCCCGAGGAGGCCACTGAGGTAGCCCGCCGCAACCTGCCCCTGTTCCGGAACATCGCTGAACGGAGGCTGCGGGCCGAGGGGTTTGACTACCCCGTGAGAGTCCAGTACGGGGTCTATCCCTTCCCTGTCCGGACTTACGGAAGAATAACGTTGCCGGCCGGGCAGTACCGGGCCCTGCGGGTCGTTCTTGGGGAGGGCCGCGGCCATAACTGGTGGTGTGTCCTCTTCCCTCCCCTTTGCTTCTTGGACATGGACTCCGACCTCGCCCGAGGGCGGGTCAGGATCGTCAAGCGGACCGCTGGCGACCGGGTCACGGTGCGGTTCAAGCTGCCACAGCTCTCCGACAAAAGACGCGCTGTCCCTCTCTCGATTCTGGCCTCGCTGGTTTGGCCGTAGGCCGCCCCGCATGTTGGTTCCTGTACGTTCATAGGATTTAACCAACCCGGCGCGGGAGGGGAAGCGATGCTTGCCAGAATCTCAGACCTCCGACTCCGGGAGGTCATCAATGTGACCGACGGGCGCCGGCTTGGCTACATCGACGACCTTGAAATCGACGCCACGACCGGCCAAGTGACCGCGATCATCCTTCCGGCCAGGGCAAGACTGTTTCATCTCTTCCCTCGCAACGATGAGGTAGTCATACCCTGGGCCCAGATCCGGCGGATCGGCACCGACGTGATTCTGGTTGAACCTGCCTACTTGGTTGACCACACGCGCTCCGACTCAGGGAAATGAACGTCCCCCGGTTGGCCGTGGCCCTTGCTCGACATGGCGGGCGAGGGCCATTATAATGAAAATAATGAGAAGCAGGCAGTTCTTGGGGCGGAGGCGGGCCGATGAAGTGCCCATTCTGTGGTGAGCCCGACAGCAAGGTTCTCGATTCGCGGACCATCGATGATGAGACGGCGATCCGCCGCCGGCGGGAATGCCCAAGCTGCGGTCGCCGGTTCACCACCTACGAGCGCCTGGACGAGCTGCCGCTCATGGTGGTAAAGAAGGATGGGCGACGGGAAGCCTTCGACCGAAACAAGGTGCTCCACGGGCTGATCAGGGCGTGCGAGAAGAGGACGGTCCCGATGGAGCGGCTGGAAGCGTTGGTCGACGAGGTGGAGAAGGAGCTGTACGGCCGGCTCGACCGGGAAGTAAGCTCGGGCGAAATCGGCGAGATGGTCATGGAACGGCTGCGGGACGTGGACGAAGTGGCCTACGTACGCTTCGCCTCGGTCTACCGGCAGTTCAAGGACATCAACCGCTTCATGCAAGAACTGCAGAAGCTCCTCAACCGGCAGTGAGAGGTCATCTTGCAGTGAGGGCAGTGGAGCAGGGAGGGGTGGCGTGGCTGGAGGCTGCGTCCTTATCTGCTACCGGCCTGGTGGTCCATGGTTTCTCGACCCGGTTGGGCGGCCGGCGCCAACTGCTGGAGGCCCTGGGGCTGGGCCGGCGGCCGCTGGTGGTCGCCCGCCAGGTGCATGGCGACGATTTGCTGGTGGTCAGGAGCGCCCAAGAGGTGCCGGCGGTTGCCGAGAAGGAGGGTGACGGGCTGCTCACCGCTAGCCCCGAGGTGGCCTTGGCCGTTTTGACTGCCGATTGCCTGCCAGTCTTACTGTTCGACCCACGACGCAGGGTGGTGGCGGCTGTCCACTCGGGATGGCGAGGGACGGTCCGGCGTATCTCAGGGAAGGCGGTCCGTCGGATGGTGGAGGAGTTCGGTTCGGCGGCGCAGGACCTGTTGGTGGCGATCGGCCCCGGTATCGGTCCCTGTTGCTACGAGGTGGATGAGCCGGTGCTGGAGCAGGTGGCGGCGGCCTTTCCCGAAGTGGCGGAGAAGCTGGTCACCCCCTCCCGCGAGGGCCGGGCCTACCTCGATCTGCGGGCTGCGGTGCGGCACGACCTGAAGGAGAGCGGCGTTCCCGCCGAGAATGTAACGACCGTGGAAGAGTGCACGGCCTGCTGTCCCGACTGGTTCTTCTCTTACCGGCGCGAGGGGTCGGGGACGGGGCGGATGGCTGCCGTAATCGGTCTCCGGGAGGGTTAAGAGTGCCTCGAGGCAAACGGGTGGCCGGCGGAAACGGGGGCCGACGGCGGGCGGCGGCCCGGCCGCAAGGCTTTGGCCGGCACACCGCCGGGGTCCGGCGAGAGATCCGCGCCGTGGTCGTCGTTGCCTTGGCGGTGTTGGTCCTGCTGACTTTGAGAAGCAACGATACGGGGTTGGTCGGCCGGACCTTGGCCTTCTGGCTCCGGTGGCTTCTGGGCGGTAGCACGATCGCCGTCGCCTTGCTCGTTATCCTTTTAAATCTCCGCTCCCTGTTGGGCGAGGCAAGCCTGGCCGCACCGAAACGGTGGGGCCTCTTGCTGTGGTGGCTGGCGTTGGCCGCTGGCCTGAGCATGCCGCGGCTGCTTGAGGGAAAGCTGGCCGAACAAGTCGTCGTCCGGGACGCTATCCAGTCGGCTCAGCAGGGGCGAGGAGGAGGGATCGTCGGCAGCCTCGTGGCGGTGGCGCTGCTCCGCTTGCTGGACGCGACAGGCACCCAGGTGGCGCTGGGAGCCATGGCGCTCGCCGGCGTGGTCCTCCTGACCACTCCGGGGACCCGGCGGGCCTTCTGGCGGTTCATTCAAGGGTTGGCGAGCACGGTCTGGCAGGGCGCATTGGTGTTCGTCAGACTGAGCGTTCAGGCGGTTGTCTGGGTGGCACATGGGCTGGTCTCCTTCCTTATGCCGGATGGCTCGGAGGAGGAAATGGAGGAGAAGCAGAAGCCAGAACCCGCTTCGCTAGAACTGCAGCCCGTTCGAGCGATCTCCCGACAGGGCGCGCCGCCAGCCTCCCTCCGAAAGGAGGAGGCGGAGGCCGAACCGCCGGCGCCGCCAACCATCCGAACCTACTTTTCGTCGCCTCTTGAGGAGCATCCGGAGGCCAGAGCCGAGGAATCGAAAGAGGGGCAAGGCGCGGCCGTTCACGGCGCACAATTGGCTCTCCTCGGCGGCCAGGCGTCTTATCAACTTCCTCCTCTCAGCCTCCTCTCCGAGCCGGTGCCTCCGGCCAAGCAGCCGGTCCGAAACCTGACCGAGCAGGCTCGCTTGCTTGAGGAGACGCTGGACAATTTCGGCGTGAAGGCGAAAGTGATTCACATCGATCAGGGTCCGGTAGTAACCCGGTTCGAGCTGCAGCCGGCTCCGGGGGTGAAGGTCAGTCGGATTGTCAGCCTGGCGGATGATATCGCCCTGTCGCTGGCCGCTGCCGACGTGCGGATCGAGGCGCCCATCCCGGGCAAGGCGGCGGTGGGAATCGAGGTTCCTAACAAGGAGACAGCTCTCGTCCACCTGCGGGAGATCATCGCCTCGCCCGAGTTTGAGAACCCGAAGTGCCGCTTGCCTCTCGCTCTGGGGAAGGACATTGCCGGGGTGCCCACCGTTTGCGACTTGGTGGACATGCCTCACCTGCTGATCGCCGGTGCTACCGGGTCGGGTAAGTCGGTCTGTCTCAACACGATGGTCGCCAGCATCCTCTACCGGCTGCGGCCGAACGAAGTCAAGCTGCTTATGATCGACCCGAAGCGGGTGGAGCTTGCCGTCTACGACGGTATCCCGCACCTTCTGGCGCCGGTGGTCACCGATCCAAAGAAGGCGTCGGCTGCCCTCAAGTGGGTCGTGGAGGAGATGGAGAAGCGGTATGAGCTGTTTGCCTCGAGCGGGGTGCGGAACATTGAGAAGTATAACGCCCTGATCGCCCGGGCAGCGGAGGAGGTGGCCGCGACCGCAGCTCCCTCCGAAGACGTCTCCGGAACCCAATCAGGCGAGCGAGAGGTCACGCCGTTGCCTTACGTGGTTGTCTTTGTGGACGAACTGGCCGACTTGATGATGGTCGCCGCAGCCGAGGTGGAGGATTCGATCTGCCGCTTGGCCCAGATGGCCCGGGCGGCCGGGATCCATCTGGTAATTGCCACCCAGCGCCCCTCGGTTGACGTGATCACTGGCCTGATCAAAGCCAACATCCCCAGCCGGGTCGCCTTTGCCGTTTCGTCCCAGGTGGATTCCCGAACGATCCTGGACATGGCGGGGGCGGAGCGCCTTCTGGGCAAGGGCGACATGCTCTTCTGCCCGGTGGGGGCGGCCAAACCCCTCCGCGTCCAGGGGGCGTTCATGACCGACCGCGAGGTGGAGGCCCTGGTTGGCTTCTGGAAGCGGCAGGGCCAGCCGGATTACCAAGCCGACCTAGGAACCAGCGAGGCGCGGGTCGAGGGGGAGATGGGGGATGACGAACTGTACGACGACGCAGTCAAACTTGTGGTCTCCACCGGCAACGCCTCCATCTCCATGATCCAGCGGCGATTCCGCATCGGTTATGCCCGGGCGGCGCGCCTGATCGACATGATGGAGTTGAACGGGGTGGTTGGCCCATACCAGGGGTCCAAGCCGCGGGAGGTTCTGCTCTCCTCGGAGGGTGAGAGGTAGCGGCGCGGGGCCGGACGGAGGGAGCAACGATGGAAGGCATGCTGGAGATCGGCGGGAAGCTTCGGGCCGAGCGAGAGCGGCAGGGGCGTTCACTGGACGAGGTCTATCAGGCGACTCGCATTACCATTAGGTATCTGGAGAGCATTGAGGCCGGGGAGTTTGAACGAATACCCGGCGAGGTTTACCTGAAGGGCTTCCTCCGCCGTTACGCGGCGTTCCTGGGAATGGACGGCGAGGAGTTGGTCCGTCAGTATCAAGAGCGGAAAGCCTCGCTGGAGCAGCCGTCGGCGCCGGAGGGCGCCACCCAGCGCCGCCTTGCCCGGTCTGGGGGTGGGCATCCAAACCGCTCCGCACGGCTGGGGCTGGTCTTTGCCGCGACGATCCTGGCGGCCATCGCCAGCGGGTGGGCGCTGGCCATCTGGTCGACCCGATTCCCAATTGCCGGCCGGCCGCGTCCGTCGGTGGAAGCGCCAGGAAGCCGGGTGGTTGAGCCGCCGGCGCCGGCGGAGACGCCGAGCGAGGAGGCCGCAGCTGCCGCCGAGCAAGCTGCTCCAGTTGCGCCGGTTCGAGTCAGCGTGGAGTTGACCGACCGGTGTTGGTTTCGGGTGTCGGCCGATGGGCAACTGGTTTACGAGGGGGAGCTGGCCGCCGGAGACCGGCGCGAGTGGACTGCCCAGGATCGGCTGAACGTCCGGATCGGCAATCCCCGGGGAGTGACGCTGACCTGGAATGGTCAGCCGGTGACCCTCGACGGCCGGGAGCCGCTGACCCGGCTGTTTACCAAAGAAGCGGTCGTCGTTTCGCCCTCGCCGTACCGGTCGGCGCCGACCAGTGCCCCGGCGCCTCCGGTCCAGGTTCCGGCGGAGCCGCAACCGGCGAGGGACGCGGCCGAACCATCTCCTCCCGGGGAGGGGTCGTCTGCTCCACCAGCGGCGGCGCCCTAGCCGGTGACGGGACCATTAGGGCTTTTGGGAGGTCCGGCGTTGGTTGCCGGACCTTGCCTCGTTAGTACAAATGCGGTAGTATGAGGATAATATCTGGTTGGAGGAGAAAGCGTTGAGGGAACACGGCCTAACCGACATGAACGAGCTGCTCTCGCTCTGCAAGCGGCGGGCGATCATTTTTCCGTCGAGCGAGATTTACGGCGGGATCAACTCTTGCTGGGACTATGGCCCGCTCGGCGCCGAACTGAAGCGGAACGTCAAGGAGGCTTGGTGGAGGCAGGTAGTCCAGCGGCGGACCGATGTGGTGGGGGTAGACACCAGCATTATCATGCATCCAGACGTCTGGCGGGCATCCGGCCACGTGGAGAACTTCACCGATCCGCTGGTTGACTGCAAAGCCTGCAAGCAACGGTTCCGCGCCGATCACCTGTCAACCGACCGGTGTCCGGAATGTGGCGGCGAACTCACCGAGGCGAGGCAGTTCAACCTGATGTTCAAGACGTATCTCGGGCCGGTGGAAGAGTCGGCGGCCCAGGTCTATTTGCGCCCGGAGACTGCCCAAGGGATTTTCGCCGACTTCCGGACGGTCCGGGACGCCGCCCGGATGCGGATTCCCTTTGGCATCGCTCAGATCGGAAAATCTTTTCGCAACGAGGTGACGCCAGGGAACTTCATCTTCCGGACCCGGGAGTTCGAACAGATGGAGTTGGAGTTCTTCGTAGACCATAAGACTGACATGGAATGGTTCCAGTACTGGGTAAACGAGCGGTACCAGTGGTATCTCGACCTCGGCGTCCAGCCGGAAAAGCTTCGCCGGCGGGCGCATGAGCACGACGAACTGGCTCACTACGCCAAGGCTTGCGTGGACATCGAGTATGAGTTTCCCTTCGGCTTTTCGGAGATCGAGGGGATTGCCCACCGCGGCACCTTCGACCTGACCCGGCACATTGAGCACTCTGGCAAAGACCTCTCGTACTTCGACGATTTGACTGGCGAGCGGTACGTTCCGATCTGCGTGGAGTCCTCGGCCGGAGTGGACCGGGCACTCTTGACCTTCCTGGTGGATGCTTACGAGAACGATATCGCCAACGAACGGGTTGTGCTTCACCTCCATCCGCGGCTGGCCCCGGTCAAAGTGGCGGTCTTTCCGCTGTCGAAGAAGGCCGAGCTCATCGAAAAGGCCCAGGCGCTCCGCCAAGAGCTCGCCGAGGAGTGGGTCTCCGCCTACGACGACGCTGGGTCCATTGGCAAGCGCTACCGTCGCCAGGATGAGGTGGGGACTCCCTATTGCGTTACGGTGGACTTCGAATCCCTCGAAGACCAACAGGTGACGGTGCGGGACCGGGACAGCATGGCGCAAGAGCGCATCGCCTTCGGCCAAGTCCGGACCTACCTGGCCGAGCGGCTCAAGGGGGCCGGGCGATGACCGAGAGTGACTATTTGGTCCGTGCCATGGCGGCGGAGGGTCAAATACGGGCTCTTTGCTGTCGCACCACGCGCCTCTGCGAGGAGTCTCGCCTTCGCCACGGGACCTACCCGACGGCGACCGCAGCCCTGGGGAGGGCATTGACCGGAGCGGCCATGTTGGGGGCTCTTCTCAAGCGCGAGGAGCGGGTTATGTTACAAGTCTTGGGTGACGGTCCGCTTGGTGCGTTGGTGGCCGAAGCGGACGCCCATGGGGGTGTCCGGGGCTACGTCCGGAACCCAGAGGTCGACCTCCCGCCGACCCCCGAGGGGAAGCTGGACGTTGCCGGGGCGGTGGGACGGAACGGGACGCTTTACGTCCTGCGGGACTTCGGACTGAAGGAGCCGTATCGGGGGTCCGTACCCCTGGCCAGCGGGGAGATAGCCGAGGACCTGACTTACTACTTTGTCCGCTCGGAGCAGACGCCCTCGGCCGTGGCCCTGGGGGTTCTGGTAGGGGTGGACGCCTCAGTTCGGGCAGCAGGGGGGTACCTCTTGCAGCTCCTGCCGGGCTCCGATCCCCGCCTTGGAGAGGAGCTGGAAAAGTCCGTTCGGCGGACCGGACCGATCACTTCCATGATTGATGACGGCCGACGGCCGGAGGAGGTCTTGGCCGGTCTTCTGGAGCCGTGGGGTTGGGAGGAGGTGGGGCGCCAGCCGCTGGGCTACCGCTGCCGGTGCAGCCGCGAGCGGTTGAGCCGGGCGCTGGTCGCTCTGGGACCCGACGAGTTGGCCGAGCTGGCCGCAGAGCCCGAGGGTGCCGAATTGGTCTGCCGCTTTTGTGGTACCCGCTACCAGTTTCCGCCTGACGAACTGGCGCAACTGGCTTCTTCCCCCCAGCAGCCGGCCGGGGCATCCGAGGCGCATTAGAAGGGAGGGGTAGGGGCATGGGACGCCGTTCGGCGCTGGTCCTTCTAGTGCTTGGGGTACTGCTGGCCAGCGGGCTCTTGAACGGATTGGCCCGCTTCTATACGGATTGGCTGTGGTTTCGCAGTCTGGGCTATGCCCCGGTTTTCTGGACAGCCTTGGGCACCACCTGGGCGGTCCGGCTCCTGGTTGGGCTGACCTTCTTCCTGTTCCTTTTGGTGAATCTACTCCTTACTCGCCCCGTCATCGGCCGGGCGCTGCTCCGCTTTGAGGGAACGCCGCTGGCGGAGCTATTGACGGCCGAACGCGTGACCAGGTTCTTCGCCGTCCTTTCCGCCGCGGTGGCCGTGTTCGCTGCCCTTGCCGCCTCGCTCTATTGGGAAGTCGTTCAGAAGTTCCTTCATGGCGGTGCTTTCCACCTCGTCGATCCGCTCTTCGGCCGGGACCTCGGCTTCTACCTGTTCAAGCTACCCTTCTACCGCTACCTCTACCGCACGGGGATGGCTCTTTTGGTAGTGCCCCTTCTCTTGGTCGGGGCGATCTACATCCTTTCGGGGCAACTGGTTTTTTCGGGTTTCTCGCCTTCCTTTCAGGGGCGAGCCCGCTATCACTTGGCGCTGCTCTTGGCTGGCGTTTTCGCCCTGAAGGCGTGGGGGTACTGGCTGAGCCAGGCTAACCTCCTCTACTCGACCCGAGGGGTGGTCTTCGGGGCCGGGTATACCGACGTTCATGTTAACCTCATCGGCTATCAGGTGTTGACCGCAGTGGCTCTGGCTTGCACCGTTATCGTGCTTCTCTCCACCATCGTGCGCAGCGGCCGGTGGCTTGTGGCCGGAGTCTTTCTCTTGGTCTCAGTTTCGCTGCTGCTCGGCAGCGCCTACCCGGGGATGGTGCAGCGCTTTGTCGTCGAGCCGAACGAGCTGGCCAAGGAGGGCCCCTATATCCGGCACAACATCAGGTACACCCGGCTGGGGTGGGGCCTGGATAAGGTCGAGGAACACCCCTTCTCTGTCCGGAACGACTTGAGCTATGCCGAACTCCAGGAGGAGCAGGAGACGCTGCAGAATGTCCGCCTTTGGGACTGGCGGCCCCTCCAGGCTACCTACGGGCAGCTCCAGGAGATGCGGCCGTATTATGACTTTGTCGGGGTGGACGTGGACCGCTACCCGATCGAGGGGACGACCCGGGCGGTGACGCTGGCCGCCCGGGAACTCAACCCGGAGAAGATTCCTGCTCAAGCCAGGACCTGGCTCAACCTGCACCTCAAATACACCCACGGCTACGGACTGGTCATGAGCCCGGTGAACGAGGTCAATGAGGAGGGCATGCCCAACTTCTGGATCAAGAACATCCCACCCGAAACCCGGGTGGGCCCCCGAGTGACCCGACCGGAGATTTACTACGGTGAACTGGCGGGGGACTACGTCATCACCAATGCCCGTTCTCCGGAGTTCAACTATCCACTGGGTGATCGGAATGCCTATAGCCGTTACGAGGCCGACAGCGGTGTCCGCCTCTCCTCGCCGCTGGTCCGGGTGGCCTTTGCGCTCCGCTTCGGGACGATAAACCTGCTCTTGGCGAGTGACATCACTGCGCAGAGCCGGGTTCACCTGTACCGCAATATCCGCGAGCGGGTCCAGCGAATTGCCCCTTTCCTGCGCTACGACCGTGATCCGTACCTTGTCGCGGCCAAGGGGAGACTTTACTGGCTGCAGGACGCCTACGTCACCAGCGACCTCTTTCCCTATTCGGAGCCCATGGGAGAGTGGGGAAACTACGTTCGCAACTCCGTCAAGGTGGTGATTGACGCCTACTCTGGGGAAACCACCTACTACCTCTGGGATGCGAACGAACCGATCGCTGCGACGTATGCCCGGATCTTTCCCGGCCTCTTCAAACCCAAGTCGGCCATGCCGGTTGAGCTTTTGGACCACGTTCGCTATCCGGAGGACCTCTATCGCCTCCAGGCACAGGTCTACACGGTCTACCACATGAGCGACACCAACGTCTTCTACAACAAGGAAGACGTCTGGGCGGTGCCGCGGGAGGTGGTCGCCGGCGATCAGGTGGATGTTGAGCCATACTACGTTCAGATGCGCCTGATTGGCGGGAAGCGGCCGGAATACGTGCTGATGCTGCCCATGACCCCCGCCCGAAAGAACAACCTGATCGCCTGGTTGGCGGCCCACTGCGATCGGGACGACTACGGGCGGCTGGTGGTCTTCAAGTTTCCCAAGCAGTCTCTTACCTACGGCCCAAGCCAGGTCGAAGCCCGCATCGACCAGGACTCCGAAATTTCCCGCCAGCTTACCCTCTGGAGCCAAAAGGGCTCGCGGGTCATTCGGGGTAACTTGCTGGTCATACCGATTCGGCAGTCCATCCTCTACGTGGAGCCCATCTACCTCCAGGCAGAGCAATCCCAAATGCCGGAGCTGAAGCGGGTAGTGGTCGCCTTCCGGGACCGGGTGGTGATGGAGGAGACCCTTGAGAAGGCTCTCGCCCAAGTCTTCGGTGCAGCGGCGCCGGTGACTCCGGCGGGGCCGCCGCCTCCACGGCCGCCGCTTCCGGAGGCTCCCGGTGTCGACCGTGGAGCTCTGACGGACGAATTGATCCATCGGGCGGCCGAAAGCTTGCGTGAGGCAGAGCAGCGGCTGGCCAGCGGGGACTGGGCCGGTTTCGGCTCGGCCATGAAGCGGCTCCGGCAGGCGTTGAACGGGCTGGAGGGCGGCCGATGAGAGAGAAACCAAGTCCGCAGGTGGAGGTTTCAGCCGGAGGGGTGGTCGTGGACGGAGGGGAAGTGCTGGTCATCCGCCACACCCGGGGCGAATGGATCATGCCCAAGGGCCACCTGGAGCCGGGCGAGGAGCCGGAACAAGCGGCCCTCCGCGAAGTGAGGGAGGAGACCGGCTTGGAGGCGAGCATCGTCGCCCCGCTGGGGGAGACTTCGTACGCCTACCGGCGCAAAGGGGAGAAGACTCTCCGTCCCAAGCGGGTCATCTGGTACCTGATGCAGCCGCTCACTCCCCGGGACTACCTCCGGCTAGCGACGGAAGAGGGCCTGCAGGAAGCCGAGTGGCTGAGCTGGGAGGAGGCCCGGAATCGGCTGACCTGGTCCGGTGACCGGCGGATCCTCCAGCAGGCGTCAGAGGTTTGGACTCCGCGGCGGTAAGCCAGCCGTTGACCCCCCGAAAACAACCGCTCGCCCGGTGACCGGCGGCGTTGGCCGCCCTTGTGTTGCGCCGGCGTTCCCCGTCGGGTATGTTGAAGGCATGACGACAAGGAGGGAATGCCATGGCGCTCGACGAGAGAACCCTGGACGCCTTGCTGGCAGAGGATCGCACCTTTCCACCGCCACCCGGACTTGCCGCTACCGCCAACGCCCGTGATCCGGAACTCTACCGCCGGGCTGCTCAGGACCCCGAGGGCTTCTGGGCGGACCACGCGGCTGAGCTCGACTGGTTCCGCCCGTGGGACAACGTGTTCCAGTGGGATCCACCGTTCGCCCAGTGGTTTGTGGGCGGAAAGCTCAACGCCAGTTACAACTGCATCGACCGCCACCTAAAGACCTGGCGGCGGAACAAGGCCGCCCTCATCTGGGAGGGAGAGCCGGGCGACCACCGAGTCCTCACTTATCAAGATCTTTACCGGGAGGTCTGCCGGTTTGCCCATGCCCTGAAGAAACTCGGCGTCCGCAAGGGAGACCGGGTGACGCTCTACCTGCCCATGATCCCCGAACTGGCTATCGCCATGCTGGCCTGCGCCAGGATCGGGGCGGTCCACTCCGTGGTTTTTGGCGGCTTCTCGGTAGAGGCGCTGCGGGACCGCATCCTGGACGCCCGGTCAGAGGTAGTCGTGACGGCCGACGGGGGCTACCGCCGGGGTGGGATCGTTCCGCTCAAGCGGAACGTGGACGAGGCGTTGAAGGAGTGCCCGGACGTCAGGTCGGTGGTGGTCGTGCGGCGGGTCGGCCAGGAGGCGCTCGACATCATGGCGGACGGTCGGGATCACTGGTGGGACGAACTGGTCCATGGCGCACCCCAGACCTTCGACCCGGAGCCGATGGATGCCGAGGACCTTCTCTTCATCCTGTATACCTCCGGGACCACCGGCAAGCCAAAGGGCATCGTTCATACCACTGGTGGGTACCTGACGGGAACCTACACCACTGCCAAATACATCTTTGACCTGAAGGAAGACGATGTTTACTGGTGCACCGCCGACATCGGCTGGATTACTGGCCACTCCTACGTCGTTTACGGCCCACTCGCCAACGGGGCGACCGTCGTGATGTACGAGGGGGCGCCGGACTACCCGGGCCGGGATAGGTTTTGGGAGATCATCGAAAAGTACCGGGTGACGATCTTCTATACTGCACCCACCGCCATTCGAACCTTCATGCGGTGGGGAATCGAGTGGCCGGAGCGGCATGACCTTTCCAGTCTCCGGATTCTGGGGACGGTCGGCGAGCCGATCAATCCTGAGGCTTGGATATGGTTCTACCACTTCATAGGTCGGGAGCGCTGCCCGATCATGGACACCTGGTGGCAGACCGAGACGGGGTCGATCATGATCACGCCGCTGCCGGGGCTGGTCACCACCAAACCAGGGTCGGCGACCATTCCGTTCCCAGGGATCGAGGCGGACGTCGTGGATAACGAGGGAAACCCCGTGCCGCCTGGGAAGGGCGGATACCTTGTCATCAAGCGGCCCTGGCCGTCCATGTTGCGGGGCATCTACGGCGATCCCGAACGGTTCAAGGCCCAGTATTGGAGCCGGTTCCCGGGGCTCTACTTCACCGGCGACGGCGCCCGCAAAGACGAAGATGGTTGCTTCTGGGTCTTGGGACGGATTGATGACGTGATCAAGGTCGCTGGTCACCGGATTGGCACGATGGAGGTTGAGTCGGCCCTGGTCGACCATCCGCTGGTAGCAGAGGCGGCGGTCATCGGGCGGCACCACGAGATCAAGGGGCAGGCCATCACCGCTTTCGTCACTTTGAAGGAAGGGGCCCAGCGGAGCGAACTCCTGGCCCAGCAGCTTCGGGACCACGTGGGGGCCAAAATCGGTCCGATTGCCAAGCCGGATGACATCATCTTCACCGCCGAATTGCCAAAGACGCGCAGCGGCAAGATCATGCGGCGGCTCCTGCGGGACATCGCCGAGAGCCGGCAGTTGGGCGACACCAGCACCCTGGCGGACTCGTCGGTCATCGAGAACTTGCAGAAGGCGTACTCGTCTGAGGAAGAAGCCGGTTGAGCGCCTGAACCAGGAGCGAGCCAGGAGGAGGAGAACGTCATGGAGGGGCGGCTGCCCTGGCCTTGCTGACCCCTCGCCCGAAGGTCACTCCCCCACCGCAGCAGCATAGGCTGGTGCAGGCTGGGGGGATGACTTTGTGTCAGCCTATGCGTGGTGGGTCGTGGCGGCCTTCTTCCTGGACTGGTGGACGGGTGGTGCGCTAGACAACAAGCCTCCCTGGATGCTGGCGGCTGGTGCCGTGACCACGTTGGGTGGAGCATTGGTGGGGTGCTGGCTGGGAAGGGGGCTGCCGACGGCCGGGGCGGCGCTCCTGGGAGCCGGTATCCTGGGCTGCCTCGGCCTCGTCCACCTGGCCGAATCGGCCAGTTTCATTCCGACCGGGCCGGCGGCCGACTGCGGCCTCCTCGGCCGTGCGCTTCTGGGGGCGGCGGGAATCGTGCTGTTGGGCCTGGGTGTCGCGCAGACCCTGGCGGTACTCCTAACGGCCATGGCGGGCGGGTTTGGGGCCTCTCTTCTCTGGGGTAAGGCCGCCCGCCGGTCAGGGCGGGGGGTGCGCTTCCTGGCAGGCCTTTCGCTTACGATCGTCTGCCTTGTCACATTCCGAGGAGCGATTTGAGACGGCGGCTCTGCCCCCGGCTGACCGGCACCTCACTCCGGCGGGGGTCCTCCAAGAGGAGCCCGTAGGTGCCGTTACAGTAGGGCACGATCTCTTTGACCTTCCGCAGGTTCACGAGATAGCTGCGGTGGCACTGGAAGAAAGGGGGCTGGCGCAGACGCGCGGCCAGCTCTTTCAAGGTGTACCGGGTGAGCAAGCGCTCGCTCTGGAGCTGGAGGTAGACCACGTCGTCCTTGGCGAAGGCGTAGTAGATGTCTTTCTCATCCACCAGCACGGTCTTGCCGGCTCGTTCGGCAAGGATCCGATCGAGGCGGACGCCCCGGGGGGCGACGGCCTGTTCCGTTGCACCTTCCTTGGCCGCAGGCGTGCCAGCCTGGCCAGCTAGGGCGCGAAAGACCTTATTCAGCGCCTGGTGGAGTCGCTTTTCGTCGAACGGTTTCAGCAGGTAGTCCACCGCGTTTACATTGAAAGCCTGCAGCGCGTAGTGGTCGTAAGCGGTGACGAAGACAACCGCCGGGGGCCGGCTCATCCCTTGAATCCGTTGGGCCAGGTCCAGTCCGGAGAGGCCGGGCATATCAATGTCCAGGAAGAGGATCTGGTAATCTACCGCCTGCAGCAGGGCCAGCGCCTCTGCGGCGTGGGCCGCCTCGCCCACCACCTCCACCCGGTCCCGATAGGCCTGAAGAAGGTAGCGCAGTTCAGCGCGGGCCGGGTATTCGTCATCCACGATGAGCGCCCTAAGCACCATCAGCCACTCGCTCCTTCTCTCGCCGACGTGGCTCGAACCGGATCGTCACGGTCGTTCCCTGGCCGGGGGCCGACTCCACCGCAAAGCCCAGGCGGTCGCCGTACAGCCTAGTCAACCGCTCGTAGACGTTGGAGAGCCCCACCCCGTTACCAGAGCCGACGCCGGGCTCCAGCGCCGTCCGGAGCCGCTCTCGGCTCATCCCCACACCGTCATCGCTGACCCGGAGCACAATGTATCCCTCGGCGTCCCGCCGGATCGAGACCTCGACCTTTCCCTTTCCGATCTTGGGTCCGATACCGTGTTTGATGGCATTCTCCACCAGCGGTTGGATAATCAGGACCGGCACCTCTTCCTCCCGCAGGGAAGGATCGACGATGAGGCACACCCGCAGCTTGTCCTTGAACCGGTTCCGTTCAAGATAAAGGTAGGTTCGGAGGTAGGCTAGCTCGTCCCGGAGGCTCTGAAAGTGGCCCGGAGTCTTGAGGGTCTGGCGGAAAAACTCCGCCAGGCGAACGAGGAGTCTTCGGGTTCGCTCCGGGTCGACCCGGCTGTACATGATGATGGTATTTAGGATGTTAAAGAAAAAGTGGGGGTTGATTTGGGCCCGCAGGGCATCCAGCTCCGCACGGGTCACGAGTTGCGCTTGCCGGTCTAACTCGGCCATCTCGATCTGGGTCGAGAGGAGTTGGCCCAGCCCCACCGCCAGCCTGACCAGGTGAGAAGGGAGTTCCCCGTTCCTCGTCTGATACAGCTTTAAGGCCCCGACCACCCGCCGCTCTACCTTGAGCGGGACGATCACCGCCGCTTCAAGCGGGCAGAGACAGTCGACGCGCGCACAGTGAAAATCCCGCTGGTTGGTCACGACTTGCAGCTCGCCGGTGGAGAGGGCGCGCTTGGTCGCCTCAGTCAGGATTGGGTCGCCTGGGCGATGTTGTTCGCAGCCGGCGCCAACGAAGGCCAGGACGCGCTCGGTGTCGGTAATGGCGACCGCCGCCACCTCGCTGATCCGCTGGATAATCTCGGCCACCTTTCCGGCGTTTTCGGCGTTGAATCCTTGGCGGATGATCGGCAGCGTTTGGGAGGCAATGCTGAGGGTCTGCTCCGCCTGGCTGGAAGAGGTGGGAGCAGGCGAGGGCGGGGGGACTTGCCGGAGACGGCCGAAAACCAGCCACCCAGCGACGAAGCCCACCAGGGCGGCGGCCACCGCCACCAGGGCGATCTGGACCATGCGGCGCACCTCCTCTGCAGGGTAATTTCAAAATATTCGGCGAACCTCCGGGGATTCCTGCGGGGGACTGGTCCGGTTATGCGGGCTTCGCAGGGAGCATAAAGATTCTGTAAGGGAAGGGAGGGTCTACCGTGCGGTCGCATGACTTCGATTCCGAGCGGAACGGGCCGGGGCTGTTCTTTATCCTGGTGACGCTGGTGGTGGTGGCGGTGTTGGGTGCTCGTTACCTTGGCTTCTACCCGCCTGGAGGGCTGAAGGGCTTACTCCCGCCGCGAGTCGCTCGGCAGACAGCGGCCCGGGTGGGTCCGTCGGTCGCCATCTATCACACCCACACCTCAGAAAACTACGCTCCCGGCGAATCCCACGCCCGAGGGGAGGCCGGTCAGATTGTGGAAGTCGGGCGGGCCTTCAAGGAAGCCCTGGCCGAACGGGGTATCACAGCGGTTCACTCCGAAACGGTGCACGATTACCCTGTCTTTAAGGATGCCTTCGACCACTCCTACGAGACGGTCAGCGAGCAGCTTGCGCAGAATGCGAGCATCAAGATGGTCTTCGATCTCCATCGCGACGGACTGCCGCCAGAGATCACCAACGCCACCACCGCCACCGTCAACGGAGAGAAGGTGGCCCGGATCGCCTTCGTGGTCGGCGACCAGGATAACCCCCATCTGGCGCAGAACCTGGCCTTTGCCGAGAGCCTGGACGCCAAGCTGAACGAGCTATACCCAGGCGTCTCTCGGGGGGTCAAGGTCCAGCATGGCAGCTTCAACTTGCGGGTCAGTCCCCAGGCGGTGACTGTCTTCATCGGGAGCTATCCGCAGAACACGAAAGAGGAGGCGGAACGGGCGGCGAAACTCCTGGCCGATGCGGTGGCCGCCCTGGCCTTGCCAGCCCAGCCGGTGAAGGAGCAGTAACTGGGGCATCAACCAGCGGCTGCCGAAGTTCGACGCTCGTCAGCAGGCCAACCCGGGGAACACCCCGGGTCTCCGTTTTGCCTGACGCGGCCTTTTCGGTGACGCAGGGAAGGTCAGGCCGCTTGCCGAACACCAGGGATAAGAGATCCTTGTCCGGGTAGATATTAGGAATTGAGGGATTGGGAGCCGTTGAGGGGGGCTGGGTGGTGCGGTCGCTTACGGAGGGTCCGCTGGCCATACATCTGATCGGCATTGGTGGGTCGGGGATGAGCCCGATCGCCAAGGTGCTATTGGAGATGGGACACCGGGTCAGCGGATCGGACCTCAAGGGTTCTCCAACCACGCTCAACCTCGAGGCCCGGGGGGCTCGCATCCACCTCGGCCACCAGGCGGAGAACGTCGAGGGGGCCGACCTGGTGGTCGTTTCGACCGCCATCGCCGAGAACAACCCCGAACTTCTGGCGGCCCGGGAGCGGGGTATCCCGGTGGTCCATCGCTCGGACGTTCTGGCAGCCCTGCTGAATGAACGTTACGGCATCGCCGTCGCCGGCGCCCACGGGAAGACGACTGTCACCTCCATGATCTCCTTGGTCCTGGAGCGAGCTGGGCTGGACCCCACTGTGGTCATCGGAGGGGAGTTGAACGACATCGGGGGCAGCGCCAAGTACGGCCAGGGGGAGTACCTCGTGGCAGAGGCGGACGAGAGCGACCGGTCTTTCCTCCGCTACCGGCCCCGAATCGCCGTGGTGACGACCATCGAGGCGGACCACCTGGAATACTACGACGGGACCCTGGCCAAGATGGTGGCCAGCTTCGAGGAGTTCCTGAGTAACCTTCATCCGTCCGGGCTGGCGGTTCTCGGGACCGGTGACCAGCGGGTGAGGGAAATCGCCGGACGGGTTCCCCGCCGGAAGACCACCTATGCCTTGGAGACGGAGGCCGACTATACCGCCGGCGACATTGTCCTGGCCGACCGGGGTTCGACCTTCGACGTCTACCATCGTGGAACCCACCTGGGCCGCATGAGTCTGGTAGTTCCGGGTAGGCACAACGTTGCCAACGCGCTGGCCACTCTGGCTGCCGCAGCCGAGCTGGGAATCCCCTTCGAGACGGTCCGGGAACACCTGGCCAACTTCCACGGGGCCAAACGGCGCTTCCAGTTCATCGGGGAAGAGCGTGGCGTCACGGTGGTGGACGACTACGCTCACCACCCGACTGAGATTCAGGCCACCTTGAGGGCCGCCCGAGAGGGTTGGCCTGGCCGCCGGATCGTGGCGGTCTTCCAGCCCCATCGCTATACCCGGACCCACTTCCTCATGGAGGAATTCGGGAAAGCCTTCGGGGATGCCGACCGCGTGGTGCTCGGCCGGATCTACTCGCCACCGCCGGAGAGGCCGATTCCCGGGGTGACGGTCGAGCGGCTGGCCCGGCTGATCGAGGCCAACGATGGGCGACCGGTGGCGCTGATCGAGAACAACCGGGACATCGTCAACTACCTGGCCCGCACGGTGCAGCCGGGCGATATGGTGATCACCATGGGGGCAGGAGACATCTGGATGGTCGCTGAGGAACTGGTGGCGCGGCTGCGGCAGGAGAGGGTGCCAGCCAGCCGCTGAGGATGGACGTCAGCTTCGGCCGTGACGCTTTTCTTGGCGCTTTGCGCCACCTGGACTGCCGGCAAGAGGAGAGCGACCTGCTGCTACCCCAGATCCTGCCGTCGCTGCGGCTTTATCCGCACCAGCGGCAAGCGGTCCGGCGGGTGGTGAACGAGCTGGCCGGGAGGGCGCTGCTGGCCGACGGGGTCGGGCTGGGGAAGACCATCGAAGCCCTGGCCTGTCTGACAGAGTGGCGCGCCCGGGGGCTCGTCCGGCGGGCCCTGATTCTGGCTCCGTCAGCGCTGCTTTCCCAGTGGGCGGCCGAGCTGCGCCACCGCTTCGGCCTGGAAGCGGTCGTGGCCCGGACCACGATGGACTGGCGGGCAGAGTTGGTCATCGGTTCACTGGACCTAGCCAAACGGCCCAATCACACGCGGGTGATCTTGGAGCGGCCATGGGACCTGGTCATCGTGGACGAGGCGCACCGGCTCAAGAACCATCGGACGGCCAACTGGCGTTTGGTTTGGGCGATTGAAACCACCTACCTGCTCCTCCTCACGGCGACGCCTCTGCAGAACGACCTTCGCGAGCTTTACAACCTCGTCACTTTGGTTCGGCCGGGTCTCTTCTCGACGCCGGCCGAGTTTCGGCGCGCTTTTGCGGCCGATCGGCACCACCCGAAGAACCCCGCACTTCTGCGGGAGTGCCTGGGGAAGGTCATGCTCCGGGCTGAGGGGCGCGCCGCCCGTCTCTCCTTCCCTGTCCGGCGGGTGGAGACGGTGGCGGTTGCCCTTTCGGAGGAAGAGAGAGCGCTGTACCTCGCTTGCCTCGAGCTGTTGCAAACGGCCCGCGAATGCCGCCGGACCCGGCAACAGATGCTGCCCTTGGCGGTGCTACTGCGGGAGGCGACCAGTTCTCCGGAGGCGGTTCGCCGGACCCTCTTGCGTATGGCCCGGACGCCAGGCTTGCCGCCGGAACTGGCGGGGCGCTACCGGGAGATAGCAGCCCAGGCGAAGGGAACCACCTGCCGTAAGGCCCGGCTCTTGCGGGATGTGGCCTCCCGACGCCGGGACAAGCTCCTCGTTTTCACGGAGTTTCGGGGGACTCAGGAGACCATTGCCCGGGAACTCTCAGCGGTGGGGGTGTCCTTCGCCCTGTACCATGGCGGCCTCTCTCCCTCGGAGCGGGAGGCAGCGGTAGCGGAGTTTGCCGGTCCAGCCCGGGTGATGATCTCAACGGAAGCGGGGGCGGAAGGGCATAACCTGCAGTTTTGTTCCTGGCTGGTCAACTTCGATCTGCCCTGGAACCCAATGCGGTTGGAGCAGCGGATTGGGCGGATCCACCGCCTCGGCCAGCGGGAGACGGTCGAGATCACCAACCTAGTGGCGGAGCGGACCATCGAGAACCGTGTGCTCGAACTCCTCGGGGTGAAACTTGACCTCTGCGAGGCGGTCCTGGGAGAACTGGACCTCATCCTGGAGCACGGTCTGGAGCGGAGGATCGCCGACCTGGTCCTGGAGAGCCGGACCGCCGAAGACCTTGAAGCTGGCTTTGCCCGTCTGAGCCGGGAGGTGGCGGCTCGCCGGGCCGCTTTCGCCATGGCTACGCAGCGGAGCGACAGTCTCCTCGGCCCGCTTGACGAGTCTGGAGAAAAACTGGTGGGGGAGGAGGGAACCCTTGGGTGAACCAGCCGCCGGCTTCGCCTTCCTCTTTCGTGCCAGGCTGTACGGACCGCTTTGGCGGGAGGCTCACTTGGCGGTAGTGGTAGGGCCGTCCAGGGACCTGGACGAGGCCCGCGTCCGGGCCGAAGCAGCCTGCCGCGCCTTCCTGGCTCGAGTCTTGCCCGGCTGGCAGCGGGAGGTGGCGGAGCGGCGGGCCGCCGCTGAAGAGGAACTGGCGCGGTACTACCACCGTTCCCTGACCGAAGAAGTGGCCAGACTCGGTCGGGTTTTGCACCAGGTGGCGGTCTTGCGGGTGCGGGTTTCACTGGCCCGCCGGACGACGACGCGGCGGCAATTCAGAGCTGACCTGCGGCGGTGGGAGAAGGAGTTGACCCGCCAAGTCGAAGGAACGGAGGGGCGGGCGGGGCAGTTGGCGGCGGAACTCCGGCGCCGCCAGGCCGAGCTGGTCCGGCGGTACGCCTCCCGAGTCGAGGTGCGGCTGGTGGCAGCCGCTCCGCTCGGGGAGGAGAAGGGCGACCACTGAAGAAGCTGTAATCCGGCAATCGCTCATTCGGCAACGCAACAACTTGCGGAGGACTACTGTGACCAGGGATCTATGGCTATTCTTCGCCTCTCTTTGCCTGTTCAGCATCGGCTACGGCTGCTACTTCTTCTCCTGGCCGCTTTTTGTTCAGTCTCTGGGTGCCAGTGCGGTGGAGCTGGGTTACCTCTCGGCGCTGGCCTCTCTCGTCGGGGCACTTTCGGTGATTCCCGGGGGATACCTCGCCGACCGGTTCGAACGCCGGTGGCAACTTATCCTTGGCTGGGCGATGTGTATCCCGGTACCGCTGCTGTACCTGGCCGCCCGGGATTGGCGGCAGCTCATCCCCGGAGTGGTTCTCTTTGCTGCCAGCATCTTTAACGTCCCCCACATGAATGCCTACATCGCCGCCAAGGCCCAGCCGGGACGGCTTTCCTCAGCCATGAGCGTAGTGTACGCGGGTTTTTCCATCGGTTTTGTACTGGGTCCGCTGCTGGCCAACCCAATTCAGGTCGCCTGGGGGGTGTCTGGAGTCTTTCGGGCGGCGGCGTTCTTTTTTGGGATCTCCACGGCGGTCATCTTCTTCGTCAGCCCCGACCATCCGCCTGCCCGATTTCGACAGCGGTGCGGGGTAGGCCGACGAGGCCTGGAGCTACCTGGGCCGGAGCTTTGCCTGTCTTGCCTCCTTTTCGGCGGGGTGGCGGCGGCGCTCTACTTCTCCTGGCACTTTGTGGCGCCGTTTGCCCGGGACGTCCTTCATCACGGTGTCGAGTGGGTCAACACGGCCGGGGCGGTCACCGGGCTGGGGGGAGCCCTGTTAGCGGTCCTGCTGGGGCGTTACGCTGACCGCGCAGGGCCGCGACGAGGCCTCGCGGTCGGCCTGGGACTGCATGCCCTGGGCATGGTGGGGCTGGTGACGTTGGGCCGGTGGCCGGTGATTTGGCTGGTGTTGGCCTTGCGGGGCTCCTTCGATGGGGTCAAGACGCTGATGACCTCTACCATTGCCCAGGAGGTTGAGGCGGACCAGCTCGGCCGCTCCCTCGGCTTCTACAACCTCACAACCGGTGTGGGATATACCGTTGGACCCATCATGGGCGGGTACGCCTACAGCTGGTGCCCCGCGGCCCCCTTCTGGCTGGCAGCCGGGGCGTCAGTCCTGTTGGGCTTGTACGTGTTCCAGACGGCGCACCGGCGCCAGCGGTTGACAGGCCATTGCTACAGGTGAATAATAGGCTCGTCTGGTATAGAAGGGTTCGGTGACCGGGGTGGGGGCCGTGTTGGAGGTTGTGCTTGAGGGCGTCAAGGACAGTCTGCGGATGATCCCGTGGCTCCTAGCGATCTACGTCGGTATCGAGTTCGTGGAGTTTCGGTGGGGCGAAGAAATCCGGCGTCGGGTGATGCGGGCCGGCATGGCGGGGCCGGTTCTGGGGGCCTTGTTTGGCGCCCTACCTCAGTGCGGCTTTTCCGTCATCTCTTCCTCCCTTTATACCATGCGGTTGATAACCCCGGGTACCCTCCTGGCGGTCTACCTTTCCACCTCGGACGAGGCCATCCCGGTGATTCTGGCCCAGCCGGAGAAGGCTGGGCTGGTCTGGCCGCTGCTCGCGACCAAGGTTGCCATCGGTTTGGCCGCGGGTTATGCAGTGGACCTAGCTATGGGCGTGTCCACCCGCCTGGCGAGGAGGAGGGAGCTTTCGGCTGCCCAGCAGTTAAGGGTCCTCGCTGAGGGAGGGGGAGAGAGTCTTCTCCACGCCCACCAGGGCTGCTGTTGTCATACCGTTCCCCCGGAGAAACCGCCCCTCAAGGAACTCTTGGCCCATCCCGTCAAGCACACGCTGAGGGTGTTCCTCTTTGTCATGGCCGTCTCGGTTGCTCTGAACCTGGCGATCCACCGAGTTGGCGAGGAGAACTTGGGCCGGCTCTTGCTGGCCAACACCCCGCTCCAGCCACTCTTGACCGGGCTCGTGGGGCTCATTCCCAACTGCGCTGCCTCAGTGGTGATTACCCAGGCTTACCTCAAGGGAGCGTTGAGTTTCGGTTCAGCCATCGCCGGTCTCTCCGCCAGCGCTGGGTTGGGCACGCTGGTGCTGCTGCGCGAGAACAGGGATCTCCGGGATACGCTTCGCGTGGTCGGGCTCCTGCTTGGGGTCAGCGTCGCAGCCGGGACAGCGATCCAGTACCTGTACGGGTAGGTTTTCCGGTCATAGCTTGAATTGGGGGTTGTGGAACAGAGCCATTGGAGGTAAAATATAAGAAACGTCCCAGCGAGGCCAATGTCAGGGGGGATGCCGGGGGTCGGAGACGAGCAGAGCGGAGTTGACCGAGTCGTAGAGCTATGCAGCTGGTGTGAAGAGATCAGACGAGAGGAGAGAAGAACAATGAACCTTCGGCAAAGCCTTCAAGCGGCCCTCCTGTTGGCCATCGGTTACGTCCTCCATGCAGTCACCCCTGGACTTCTCGGGGGCATGAAGCCCGATTTTCTGTTGGCGATGTTGTTCGTCGTCATCCTGCTGAGCGATTCTTTGAGCCTCAGCTTGCAGTCGGGTGTCATCGCCGGAATCATCACCGCCTTGACGACCACCTTCCCGGGCGGGCAGGTGCCCAATCTGATCGACAAGTTCACCACGGCTCTGGTTGCCTTTCTCCTTCTGCGGGCGCTTGGTTCCCGGGTCGATCGACGGCTGGCGGCCGGCATTATCGGCTGTCTCGCCACTCTGTACTCGGGGTTCGTCTTCCTAGCCTCAGCCCAGTTCCTCGTCGGGCTGCCGGGCGGGGCATCCTTTGGGGCCTTGTATCTGACGGTGGTCATTCCGGCCGCAGCCGTCAATACCTTCCTGGTGCCGATCCTGTATCCGTTGGCAGAGTTTTCCCGGCGGATGGTTGCCTCCCGACCGGTGCAGCAGACCCGCCCCGCCGGCAGTTGATGGCTGGTTCGAATTGACGCCCGGCTTGGCGGATGGTAGAATCGTCACCAAGGCGGCTCAGCCCTTCGTCCTTGCAAGGCGAGGGGCTTTTCCGTCGCCCGCGCAGGGGAGAAGAGAGCACCGGGAGGGGCGATCCCCGGAAAACTGAGCAGCAGAGAAGTCGAGAAGGAGGGCCGGTAGTGAAAGATCTGTTCTCGTTGACTTTGGGGGAACTGCTGGACCGTACGGCGACCGCTAATCCCGAGACCGAGGCGGCGGTCTTCCCGGAGTTCGGCATCCGCTGGACGTACGCCGAGTTTCGCCGCGCCTGCGAGCGGGCGGCCAAGGGCTTCCTGGCCATGGGCGTCGAGCCGGGAGATCACGTCGCCATCTGGACCACCAATCGCCCGGAGTGGTTGATTTCCCAGTTTGCCCTGGGCAAGTTGGGCGGGGTCTTGGTGACCGTGAATACGAACTACAAGGTCTTCGAGCTCGAATACCTGCTCCGGCAGTCTGACTCAACCACGCTGATCCTGATCGACAGCTTCAAGGATGCCGACTACATCGCAACCATCTACGAAATCTGCCCGGAACTCAAGACCGCCGCTCCGGGTTGCCTGAGGTCCGAGCGGCTCCCGAAGCTTAAAAACGTCATCTACCTGGGCGAGAAAGCCCCAGCGGGGATGTTCACTTGGGAGGAACTGGTGGCGATGGGCGAGGGGGTGAGCGACGCGGAACTGCGCGCCCGCCAGGCCGCCTTGCGCTGCGATGACGTGGTCAACATCCAGTACACCTCCGGGACTACCGGTTTCCCCAAAGGCGTGATGCTGACCCACCGCAATATCATCGCCGATGCCAAGTACATCGCCGACTGCATGAAGCTGACCCACCAGGACCGGCTCTGCCTCCCGGTGCCCTTCTTCCACTGCTTCGGCTGCGTCCTCGGGACCCTCGCGGCTGTGACCGCCGGAGCGACCATGGTACCGCTGGACCACTTCAGCCCGAAGAAGGTGATGGAGGTCGTGCAGAGCGAGCGCTGCACGGCCTTGCACGGGGTTCCGACCATGTTCGTCACCATTCTCGAACATCCGGAGTTTGACCAGTACGACTTTTCGAGCCTCCGCACCGGGATCATGGCCGGGGCGCCCTGCCCCGAGGAGGTCATGCGGAAGGTCATCGACCGGATGCACGCCAGGGAGATCACCATCGCCTACGGGCTAACCGAGGCAGCACCGGTGATGACCCAGACGCGGACTGATGACCCGCTGGAACGGCGGGTTTCCACGGTGGGACAGGCCTTGCCAAACATCGAGGTCAGGATTGTGGATCCGGTGACCAACGAGGAGGTCCCTCGGGGGACCGTGGGTGAAGTAGTCTGCCGCGGCTTCAACGTGATGAAGGGCTATTACAAGATGCCGGAGGCGACGGCCCAGGCCGTCGACCAGGAGGGTTGGCTCCACTCGGGCGACCTCGGCACCATGGACGAGGACGGGTACGTCAGGATCACCGGTCGCATCAAGGACCTGATCATCCGGGGCGGGGAAAACATTTATCCCCGGGAGATCGAGGAGTACCTATACCGGCATCCGAAGGTGGCCGATGCTCAGGTGGTGGGCGTTCCCTCGCCGGTTTACGGCGAGGAGGTGATGGCTTTTGTCCGCCTGAAGCCCGGCGAAACGGCTAATGAAGCCGAGATCCAAGAGTTCCTCCGCGCCCGCATCTCTCGCCACAAGGTGCCTCGCTACGTCCGCTTCGTCACGGAGTACCCGACGACTGCCTCCGGGAAGATCCAAAAGTATAAGCTGCGGGAGATGGCCGCCGCCGAACTGGAACGGGCGACAGCGGCGGTTAAAAAGACCGGGTAGTAAGACCGGCACAGCAGCTGACAGGTGGAGGGTGCGAGCCGACTGAATGGCCGCACCCTCTCCTCTTATTGCCTGCGAGCGCGGCAAGCACCCCGGGGGACCAGGCGGATCGGCGAGATGGAGCGAGTTACCAGTATCCCCAGTCGCTAACAGATATGGGTTGACAAGCAAGGGAGGGCGGCCTATAATGCAATTGCCCGAAAGACAAAGATAGAAAGCGCAATATCGACATATTTCGACATGCAAGCTCTACGGCTGACGAATTCGACAAAATTCGTCATGAACGAGCAATGAATCAACGAAGACGCAGCTAGGAGCGGTGAGCGAAGTGACGGCGAGGCCGCAAAAATCGACATCGGCTACCGGCCAGGCGCTGGTTGAGTACGTTCTGACGCTTGCTTTGGTCTCGGCGGTGCTAGGGATGCTGGCCGGCTTGCTGAGGGGAGCCATTGCTGCGGTGCGGCTCCGGTTCCTCCTCGGTTTGGCGTGGCCGTCTTGAGTGTAGGTTTGGGGGCGCCGCACTTTGGCGAGGGGAGGGATGACAGTGAGGCAAGTTTGGCTACGGCTCTGGAACGAAGAGGCCGGGCAGAGCATGGCGGAGTACGGGCTGCTCACCGCGCTGATCGCAGTGGCCTGCATTGTATCCGTCCGGGCTTTGGGCGGAGCAATCACCGCCAAGTTCACTAAGCTTGCCGCAGAGATCGTGAAGTAACACATTCGAGCGAGAGAGGCCACAAAAAACCAAAAACAAGGTACTGGCTGGTGACGCCTGGCAGGGCAACCCAACAACAACCTGGGAGATGGACGGGCGGCGCTCCCGAAAAATCGCCTGCCGGCGGAACGCAGAAGGAGGGGTCCCATGGACAGAGGCCAGAGCACAGTCGAAGTGGCGATCGCTTTTCCAGTGGTGATTGCGATCCTGTGGTGGACGATCGTACCTCCCTTGGCCGGCATCCGAGCCTTGGCAGCCCGTTCGGCGGCGTTGGCCGGGGCCAGGTCGGCGGCCGTGGAGGATCATCCGGACGCCGGACGGACTGGCCGAAGCGTCGCAGAGCATTGGAAGCGCATGGGAGGCGCGGGCTACGGCAAGCAAGTCGAGGTGTCCTTGTCTCCCCGTCACGTAGTTCTTAAGACTCGGGAGACCGCCCCCGAGGCGGGAAAGATGAACGACTTTCTGCTTGAGTTGGAACGGGAGAAAGACTGATGAAAAGGGTGGCGGACAATCGCGGACAAGCGCTTGTAGCCGTAATCCTGGCTCTGGCCTTGGCCGGCGTTATCTGGGAGACGCTGGTCATTGCTCACAGCACGAGTCTCGGCCGACTGGTGCTTCAGAACAGCCTGGAGGCCGGGACGACCACTGGCGTAGCGGTCCTGGCTGATGGGCTGAACACGGTGGCCTTCGTCAATCAGGCCTTGTTAGCGCTGGGGATCGGTGCCCTGTTGGGGCAGGGGGAGTGCGGCTACTGGGCTGCCCAGCTCCGCCGGGCTCAAGACGAAGTGATCCGCCGGACGCCGGACCTGGCGAAGCAGGCGGCCTGGGGGACGGCGACAGCATTGGGTACCCATTGGGCGCAGTTCCGGGGGGCCGAGGGTCGTTGGCCGAGCCTGATGGTGCGCCGGGTGTACCTCCTGCCGTGGCTTCTTGGGCAGCGCTTTCCGCTGTGGATCGCCGACGATCTGCGGCCGGTCGGGAAGCGCCGCTGGGGGGACCGGGTTCTCTACCTTGAAGGTTGGCTGGTTTCCCGGCGGGCAGGGATGATTCTGCCGTTGCGCGGTCGGGCGGGGGCGGCGGCCTCCCGCAGCGGGGGCGGAGGACAAAGCAGTTGGCCCCTTTTGGCCACGGACTATGATAGCCGGCTAATCCCCTCCCCGAGGGAAGGGAGTACCCGGCAATGAGGCACACCACGAGTGGACAGGCCCTGATCGAACTTGTTCTCGTCCTCCCATTGCTGGCGGAGGTGGTCCTGGGTGGGCTGATCCTTTGCCGGTTGGCTATCAGCCAAGCGGACGTGCAACTGGCGGCCGTCATCGGGGCGGACAGCCCTGACGCGGCGGGCGCCGCGCGGGTTCAGCTCGGGCGGAATCGACTGGTGGACCCCGGGCAGACGATGGTTCAGGTCAGGCGCGTTGGGCAGCTCCGGCTGGTAACAGTGACCTCCACGGTATCCGCGGCCTGGTGGCCCGGCGGGACCGTACCCCGGTTAAAGCTCTCGGCCGTCGCAGGCCGAGGGCGGGCGGTGTTGTGTACGAGAGCTAGGAGGTGAGTTCGTGAAGGTACAGATAGCGGTTTTGACGGTGGCACTGGCGGCGGGAGTCATCCTGTGGTGGAAGATGAGCGGCCGGGCCAGTGGGCCGACGCCCTTCCCCGAGATTCCCTTGCCGCCTGGAACGACGGTGCTGAAGCGTTTGGAGTCGCTGGTCAATCTCCAGTCTACCCGCCTCATAATTGCGGGAACCGTGTTGTCCCCAGCGGACGTGGATCGATTCTACCGGACCAAGCTCGTGGGGACAGGGTGGCGCGAGGAGGCTGGAGAGGCGGTCGTCGGGACTGAACGGCGGCCCCTGACCTTTCGGCGGGGGGGCTGGGAGTGTACTGCCTTTGCCTTTCCTGCCGATGACACGCGCCTGACACGTCTACTGCTCCAGCTCCGCCCGGCGGGATCCGGCCAGCGCCGGAGCCAGCTTGCACGGGGCGTGGTGAGTGGGCGGCTAAACGGCTTCCCGCTCTTTCCAGGGGTTGACGGTGCGTTGCTGATTGAAAGCGGCAGCCGGCGCGGCCCGATTACAATCCTCTTTGAAACCGGGGCGACGCTGGGCAAGGTGGTCGAGTTCTACCGACGCCACCTTGACCGGGGTGAGAAACCGTTCCCATCCGTCTCTGGGGCAATGGACTGGGCATCCGGAACCTATCGCTTCCGCCAGTGGTCGGTGTTGGTCAACTTGTGCCGCCGTCCGGCCGGCGGGACGTCAGCCCTGGTCATTTTGACGCCGGCGCAGACGGAGGCGAAAGCGGAGATGGAGGTGCGGGCGTGCTCAGGCGGCGCAACCTTCTGATCGGTGCGGGGCTGGCCGTGCTGGCCGGCGCCCTGTCGTTGGGGTATTCGGCGGTTACCGAGCAGTCGCACGCCGCACGAGAGGCTCGCGAACCAGTTGTCGTGGTGGACCGGAAGTTGCCGGCTTACCAGCGCCTGGAGCGGTCCGTGGTCCGACTGGAGAGAGTGCCCAAAGGGAGCGTCTTGCCCGGCGCCTACCGCTCCCTGGACGAGGTCGTCGGTCGGGTGACCATTGTGCCGCTGTGGCCAGGTGATCAGGTGATCGCTGGACGCACGGCCGATCCCGGGGCACCGGAGGGGTTGCTGGCCGAACTGGCCGCTGGCGAACGTGGCTTTGCGGTGCCCGTCGACGCCGAGACAGCAGGGGCCGTGCACCCGGGTGACTCTGTGGACGTCGTGGCGGTGACGCCGTCAACAGACGGTTTCTCCCAGGTCTCACGGCTAGTGCCGGGGGTAAGGGTGCTGAAGGTCGGAGGTGGTGGAGGGACGTCGGGCAGCTCCGAACCCTGGGTGATGCTGGCTGTTTCTCCGGCGCAAGCCCAGGCGCTGGCGCTGGCGGCGGAGACGGGAAGACTCCGGCTGGTGCTGCGGGGAGCGGCGGACCGTTGGAATCCTGTGGGAGAACCGCCGGTGGCCCACTGGATTGCTGCCCCTTCCAAGGAGACCGGGCGACCGTCCGGCAAGCTGATTGTGAAGCCGGTGGAGGTGATTCGCGGTGTCGAACGGGAACCGCAGGGAAGCTAGGTGGTTCAGGCGCCTCGGCTGGACCTGCTGTTGGGCGCTGATTCTCGCCTGGGCGCTGCTGTTTGCCGGCCGAACGGCAGCCAGAGGGGCCGAACCCTCCGAACCGATCATCCTGCGGGCGGGCGAATCGACGGTGATAGCCGTTCCGGAGGTCTCGCGGGTGGCGGTGGGACAGCCGAGCATCGCCGATGTCCGCGTCCTGTCGGCGGGGGAAATCTTGGTCAATGGAAAGAGCGAGGGGCAGACGACCCTTCTTCTTTGGCACCCGGCGGGTAAGGTGGTCGAACGGCCGGTGCGCGTCCTCTGTTCTCCGCCGGCCCTGTCTGAAAACGATGTCCGGGATCTCGTGGCCGATGATGGGGTGCGGGTTCGCAGCGTGGCTGGCTACGTGGTGGTGGAGGGCGAACCTGGTCCGGATGGGCGAGCGAGGCTGGCTCGCCTCAGCACACTCCTTGGTGATCGTCTGCTTGACCTCACCGGCGCGGCAGGCGGGGGCAGGGATGACCAGGCGTCATCAGCGGTTCCCAACCAGGAAAGCGATCTGTCCGCGGTGACCGGCTTACTGCGACAAAGAGGCGGGGAGCGGGTTGCGCTGACGCGTCAGGCGGGAAAGATTGTGCTCGAAGGTGAGGTTCGCAGTGAGGCGACCCACCGGGTGGTGGTTCAGCTGGCAGAGGCTTTCTTTCCGGGACAAGTCGTTGACGCCCTCCGGGTGACCGAAACCGCCGGGCTCTTTTCGATCAAAGCCCGGTTGATCGAGGTTGACCGTCAGGCTAGCCGCGAATTGGGGCTGGAGTGGCCGGCGGCGATGGCAGCCGGTGAGCGGGTCGTCCCGAACGGGGTGCGGTTGGAACCACTGGCCAGACTTGAACCGCTGCTGGTCAAGTTAAAGGCCTTGGAAGAGTCGGGTCGGGCCAGGATTCTCGCCGAGCCTACCATGACCGTCATGGACGGGGCGGAGGGGTGCTTCCTGGCCGGTGGACAGATTCCCGTCCCGTTGGAGGCGAACGGTCAAGTGAGCATGGAGTGGAAAGAGTATGGAGTGCGACTCCTTGTCCGTCCGGTCTTGCAGTCCTCCGGGAGGATCCGGTTGACGGCCCGTCCGGAGGTATCGACGCTTGATTGGGCCAACGGCATCCGGCTGGGGGCAGGAACGGTCCCGGCTTTACGCAGCCGCTGGGCTGAAACCGCAGTCGAGCAAGAGAGTGGTGACACGCTGGTTCTGGCCGGACTTTCCCTCACCGAGGAGACGGACCACGGCGGCCGGGTTCCCGCGCTGGCCGACGTGCCTATCCTGGGCGGCCTGTTCCGCACCAACCGGGGGGCCAGGAGAGAAACCGAACTGACCATTCTCCTGACAACGACCCTCCTGTCTTCATCCAGCCCAGCTGAGGAGGTACCATCGGGCGATGAGCGGTAAAGTGGTGGCTCTGTGGGGAGGCAAAGGGGGAGTCGGCTGCACCCTCGTTGCAGCCGGACTGGCAGCGGCCTGGCACCGCCAAGGGAGGGCGGTTGGCTTGATTCAGCTCGACGGTGAGTCGGCGGACGAAACGGAATTGCTGCTGGAAAAGGCAGAGTTACCGTACCTAATGCCCAAGGACCGAATCGGTGGCCCTCTGTCGCTGGAGCAACTACTTGCCTCTCTCGGCCCAGAGGGACGACTCGTGGTGGACTGTGCTTTCCGGCAGGAGCCTGTCCTCCGGCAGGTGGTCGCGGTCGCCGACGCAGTGATCATAGTGGGAACGCCCGACCTGTTGGGATTGCGGTGCCTCACCCGGGCACGACAGCGGGTCATGGACCACGGCGTGGGGGAACGGCGAGTGGGGTTGGTGCTGAATAGGAGCGGGATGGCGGGAGGAATTGCGGTCGAGGAGGCTCAGGCGGCCGTGGGCGCCGGGTGCTGGGGCGTCCTTCCGGAGGCGCCCGAGGAGGTGACTGCCATGGTCACGCGGGGGTTGCGCGCGTGGCGGGGTGGCGCCTGGACTGCTGCTCTGGAAGCTCTGGCAGTGCGAACGGAGCAGACTCTCAGGGCGTTACCCCTTCTTCCGCGGCCCGCCTGGCACGACGGGACAGCCAGGAAAGAGCCGCCCTCCCTCGCTGTGCAAGTCAAACAGGAGGCCCTGCAGAAGCTTGTCCGGCGGCTGGGTGGGGTGGCACGCCCGGACAACCCGTGGGCTTTTCGCCGGCGGGTGACCGAGGAGGCGACGTCCGTGGTGGAGGAGTTGGCAGAGGCCCAGCGTCTGCCCCGGCGGGACGTGGGGGAACTGGTCCTCCAGTTGGTGGACGAGGTCGTGGGGCTGGGCGCCTTGGAGGACCTGATCAAGGATCCCGAGGTGACAGAGATCATGATCAACGGGCCGGATCAAGTCTACATTGAAAAAGGTGGACAGCTTCGGCAGGTTCCCTGTCAATTTGCCTCGCCTGACGAGATCATCCGTTTGGTGGATCGTATCATCGGACCGTTAGGCCGACGGATTGATGAGAGCAGCCCGATGGTTGATGCCCGCTTGCCAGACGGTTCCCGCTTGAACGCGGTGATCCCGCCCTTGGCGCTCGACGGTCCCCTCGTGACGATTCGCCGCTTTGGCGTGCGCGGCTTGGCCATGGAAGACCTGGTGACCGCAGGGACACTCACTCTGCAGTTGGCCAAGGCGCTGGGGCGCGCCGTGGCGGAAAGGAAGAACATCTTGCTATCCGGAGGGACGGGGACCGGGAAGACCACCTTGCTCAACGCTCTTTCGCGATTCATCCCGGGAGTGGAGCGGATCATCACCATCGAGGACGCGGCCGAACTCCGCCTTCAGCAGCGTCATGTCGTTCGGCTGGAGGCTCGACCGCCGAACGTGGAAGGACAGGGAGCGGTCACCATTCGGGACCTGGTCCGCAACGCCCTGCGTATGAGGCCGGATCGGATCATCGTCGGTGAGGTACGAGGGGCCGAAGCCCTGGATATGCTGCAGGCGATGAATACTGGACATAGCGGCTCCATGGCGACAATTCACGCCAATTCAGCGCGCGACGCCCTGTCGCGTCTGGAGACGATGGTGCTCATGGCCAACCTCGCCTTGCCCCTTAAGGTCGTCCGTGAACAGGTGGCGGCGGCCATTGACCTCGTCATTCACCTTGAACGCCACCCTGGGGGCGGGCGCCGGGTGAGCGAAGTGATTCAATTGTCCGGCCTCGCGGGAGGACGTTACCTGGCCAGGCCGTGGGCGGTCGAGAAAGGGGAGGACACTGAACTTGAGGCCGCCGAAGCGTAGGACGCAGCTGGCGTGGCTGCGGGAGGTTCAACGGAGAGCCCTGGCTGGAAGGGCGGAGGAGCAACTCCCAGAGATGATCCTGGCTCTGACGAGCGGACTAAGGGCCGGGCTGAACCTTGGTCAGGCCCTGGCGTTGGCCGCCGCGGACACTCCTGCTCCGCTTGGTCCCGAGGCAAAGCGTTGCTGTGGAGAAGTGGCGTTGGGGCTTTCTTGGCCGGAGGCGCTCGGCAACCTGCGGAGCCGTCTGCCAGGAGAGGGCTTGACCATGCTCGCCTGGGCGCTGAACGTTCACTGGCGGACGGGCGGTGATCTGCCCGCCTTGTGCGACCGGCTCCACGACCTCTTGACGGAGCGGCGGAGGCTCCGCGCCAAACTGGCCGCGGCCACCGCCCAAAGCCGTCTCAGCGCAGTGGTGGTGGCGATGGTCCCTTTCTTCCTGGCTCTTACGCTTCGCCAGTTGGCCCCGGACTATCTGCTGCCGCTCTTCCGCACTCCAACTGGATGGGCTTTGCTGACCTGGGCAGGTCTCATGGACGTGGTCGGAATGATGCTGATCGTGCGCCTGTCTACGCTGAAGTGGTAAGTGCCGGGAGGGGGGAAGGCAATGGAACAGGTGTGGTTGAAGTGGTTGGCGGCATTGGCCTGGGCATTGGCCGGTTTGACGTTGTCGGACGCCTTTTTCCCCCTGAAGCGTGATGAAGTAGTCTGGCGGATTATCGCCCCCCCGTACCGGGTGTCTTTTCAGGCGACCATCCTCCATTGGTTGCGCGCTGTCGGCCGCGCTGTGCGTCGCTTTACACCCGAGCGCGTCCAGGAATGGGTGCGGCGAACCTCCGCCCACCTGCCTGAGGCCTGGGATGTGGACGGAAGGCTCGGTTTAGTGACAGTCTCAGGGCTGGCCGGGGTCCTCTCGCTCTTTCCACCGACCATCGGGCGCCTGGCCACCGGGTTTGCTCTTGGGGCGAGCGCAGGCATGGTTTGGCTGCACTTCCGGGCCGCCGAGCGGCGTGCCCGCATCGAACGGGACCTGCCGGGACTGGTCGATCTGCTCCTGTTGGGGTTGGAGGGCGGCTTGAGTCTCAGTGCTGCTCTGCGGGAAGCGGCTCAGCATGTAGAGGGGCCTCTCCGGGTTGAGTTGGCCGAGGTGGAGCGTCAAGTGGAGCTGGGTTTGCCTCGGGGAGAGGCCTTGAAATGGATGGCGGATCGGCTGAAGATCCGGGAACTTAGCACCATCGTGACCCTGGTCAATCAGGCTGAGAACCTGGGAACGGGCGTTAGCAAAGCGGTAGGGGCCATCGCCAAGCGACTCCGAACCAGCCGGGTGCTGGCTGCCGAACGCCGGGCCGGCGAGGCTCCCGTCAAGATGCTCTTTCCCTTGGTTTTCTGCCTTTTCCCCAGCGTCTTGGTGTTGCTGGTCGGGCCCGTCTTGATCGGCCGGGGTCGCCTGCTCACCTGGTGAGGGAAGAGCTGGCCGAAGGGGCGGAAGGCAGAGGGGAAGGTGAGGATGAAGCAGAATAGTTGGCGCGGGACGGCGGTGAGATGAACGAGACCAAGGGCAAGAAGATCGGGGTCGTGGTCTGTCACGGTCGCTTCAGGGTGACCCCAACGGAGCGTGATCTGCTGCGCCGAGCGGACGCGGTAGTAGCGGCCGACGGCGGGGCGCGCCATGCCTGGGAGGCTGGACGCCAGGCGGATGTCGTGATTGGCGACGGGGATTCGCTGGCCGAGACGGACACCCTCGGCGGCGAGGAAGGACTGCCGTATCTGCAGGGCTGCCGAATAGTTTGGGTGCCGCAGGAAAAGGACGAGACCGATGGGGAGTTGGCTCTGGGCGAAGCGATCCGGCTCGGTTGCCAGGAGGTGGTCTTTTTGGGGGCACTCGGTGGGCGCCTCGACCACACTCTGGCCAACCTGCAGCTCATGGCCGCCGCAGCGGAACGAGGGATCCGGGCGTGCGCCGTGGATGGGGAACGCCGGGTCTATGTGCTCTCTGGGAGGAGTACTCGGCGGGACGACGGCCTCTCGCTTGATAGAGTGGAGCTATCCGGGCAGCCGGGGGAGTACGTCTCGCTGTTGCCGATGACCGCAGTAGTCAGCGGGGTTTGGACGGAGGGGCTGAAATATCCCCTGAGAGGGGAGAAACTGTACTTCGGGCGGACACGGGGGATCAGCAACGAGTTGCTCGAAGAGAAAGCGCGAGTGCGGCTGGAGTCGGGAGTGCTGCTAGTGGTTATGCCGGGGACGCTGCCCAGCCGGACGCCCCGGGAAGTGGGAGGAGGACGGGCGGAGTGAAGATCGGAGTCATCAGCGACACCCATGGAAGTCTGACCGCCTGGCGAGAGGCGTTCAACCGGTATTTTTCCGACGCCGACCTGATTATTCACTGCGGGGACCTCTTCTACCACGCCCCGCGCAACCCATTGCCGGAGGGATATGCCCCGCTGGCGTTGGCCGAGGCGCTGAACGAGTGCCCCGTGCCCCTCGTCATCGCTCGAGGCAACTGCGACTCGGCGGTGGATGAATCACTGTTGCGCTGGCCGTTGGCTTCACCTGTCGCCTTTACTCGGTGGGAGGGGAAGACCATCCTCGCCTGGCACGAAGGAGAGGTCGCTCCGGGTGTGGCGGAGCTTCTGGAAAGGCATAAGCCAGATCTTTTGCTCGTGGGGCATACCCACAAGGGACGGGTCTGGCGGGAAGGCACCTGCCTCTGCTTGAATCCCGGGAGCCCGTCCCTGTCGAAACTGCCAGAAGGTAGGCCGACGGTTGGCGTGATCGACGATCAAGGGGCGAGAGTCCTGGACCTGACTGACGGAAGCGTGGTGGGGACCTCCGAGTGGTTTTGATAACCCGGCGAGAATCCCCGGAACGGCCGCGGGCGGTCCCTGCACAAGGATAGACCAAGGACAGACGAAGACAAGAAACGAGGCTGTCCCGCCTGGGACAGCCTCGTTGTGGCCCTGCTGGCAGTCAGACCGCCCTCTGCACCTTGCCGGCCTTGAGGCACTTGGTACAGACGTACCGGCGCTGTGGCGTGCCATTCACCAGGATGCGAACCTTCTGGAGATTTGGCTCCCAGACGCGGTTGGTCTTGATGTTCGAATGGCTGACGAAGTGACCGGTCTGCCGGCCTTTCCCACAGACAACGCACTCTCTGGCCATGGTCGTCACCCTTCCTGAAGACTTACGCCGCTATTCTATCATGCCGTTTCTGCCGGATGCAAGCGAAAAATCCTTGACGGTTGGGACAGGGCATATAATAGTGGTGGCCAGCGGTGCGGGAGGATTTCGCTGGCCCTTGCCGAAGGATAATCGGAGCCTTTGCCATGTTCGGCGAGGAGGGTTTCCGATGACGATCACCAAGGAGACGACCATCATCGAAGCGCTGCAGGCCCACCCCAAGGCGCGGGAGGTTTTCGTTCAGCACGGCATGGGATGCATCACGTGCATGGGCGCCGCCATGGAGAGCATCGAGAACGGGGCGCGGATGCACGGGGTGGACCCAGAGGCCGTGGTTCGCGACCTGAACAAGCTGTTGGCCGAAGCGAAGTAGGGCTCGGGGAGGGTTTCAGATGGGCAAGGAGATGACGAACGAGCTAGGCCAGGTTAACATCTCCGACGAGGTCATCGGGATCATCGCTGGGGTAGCGGCAATGGAGTGCTACGGCTTGGTCGGGATGGCGAACCGGAACATCCAGGATGGCATCTCCGAGCTTCTCCGCCGGGAACAGTTGAACCGTGGGGTGGACGTCCGGGTCGAGCCGGACGGAGTCGTCCTCGACCTCTACATCATCGTGGAGTACGGGACCAACATCACCGAAGTAGCCCATAACGTCATGGATAAGGTCAAGTACACTGTGGAGAGCCAGATTGGGGTTACGGTGAGTCAGGTCAACGTTCACGTCCAGGGGGTCCGGGTGACCTCGCCTCAGGGGAAGAGGAAGTGACGGGACAGAGCATCGGGCGCAGTAGGGGGTCTTGAGTTGCAGATCGAGCAGTTGGACGGCGTAGTCCTGAAGGCCATGATTCAGGCTGCCGCCTCCTGGTTGGACGTCAACAAAGAAGGGGTCGACGCCCTCAACGTCTTTCCGGTTCCGGACGGCGACACGGGAACCAACATGTATCTCACCCTTCAGGCAGCGGTTCGCGAAGTTGAGAAGGTTCGCGACAATTCGGTCAGCCGGGTGGCGGACGCGGCGGCCCAGGGGTCGCTGATGGGTGCTCGCGGGAATTCTGGGGTGATCCTGTCGCAGTTCTTCCGGGGGTTCGCCAGGGCGATCAGCGGCAAGGAAAGCATCGACGCCACGTGGCTGGCGAAGGGCTTCAACGGGGCGGTGCGCCAGGCCTATCAGGCGGTGATGCGGCCGGTCGAGGGGACCGTTCTGACGGTGGCTCGGGAGGCGGCCAAGGCGGCAGCGGATACCGCCCGGACGAACACGGACATCTTGGTGGTCCTCCAGGCGACGCTGGTTCAGGCCCGCCGGACGCTGGCCATGACCCCGACCATGCTTCCCGTTCTACGGGAGGCTCGAGTGGTGGACGCCGGCGGGAAGGGCTTGGTGGTGGCTTTGGAAGGAGCGATCCAAGCCCTCCAAGGCGGTCAGGTGACTGACTGGGAACGGGTGGCGCTGGAGGAGACCCAGGCGGAGCGGCGGACCCTGACGCCAGTAGGGGCGCGAGCCCTCCCAGCCGAGGAAACGGCCGAGGCGCTCCACTACAAGTACTGCACGGAGTTCGTGCTGAAGGGCGAAGGCCGGCTGAACCTGGAACGCATCAAGCGCCACTTGGGACCTCACGGCGACAGCATGCTGGTGGTCGGCGACGCCAAGACGGCCAAGATACACATCCACACCAACCGGCCCGGGTTTATCCTGGAGTATGCGGTCAAGTTGGGGGACCTGGTCGAAATCCAGATCAACAACATGGCCGAGCAGAACCGGGAACTGGTCGAGCAGGGACGGGCGCCGGGCAACGACGTCCCCGCAGAGGATCGGGGGGCGGAGGCAGCAGCAGATCGGTCCGCGCCGAGTGAACCGGCGGCGCCGCCCAAGCCGATTGGGATCGTGACGGTGGCAGTCGGGGACGGCCTGGAAGACATCTTCCGCAGCCTCGGGGCGGACGTCGTGGTCCGGGGCGGACAGTCCATGAACCCTTCCACGGAGGAGCTGCTGGCCGCCGTCGAGGCGACCAACGCCGAGGCGGTGATGATCCTCCCGAACAACTCGAATGTCATTCTTACGGCAGGCCAGGTGAAGGACCTGACCAAGAAACGGGTGGCGGTCTTGACGACCAAGAGCATCCCCCAGGGGATCGCCGCCCTGCTTTCCTTCGACGAGGGACGGAGCCTGGAGGAGAACGTTCGGGCCATGTCGGAGGCGGCCGGGGCGGTGAAGACTGGCGAAGTGACCTACGCCGTCCGCCGGACCAGGTTCAACGGCGTCGAGGTGGAGGAGAAGGACTTCATCGGTCTGGCCGACGACCAAATCAAGGCGGCCGGCAAATCGCTCCCCGAAGTGACCGAGGCCTTGATTCGGGAAATGGTGGGGGATAACGTCGAGCTATTGACGATCTTTCGCGGGGCTGACGTAAGCGAGGAGGAAGCTCAGAAGCTGGCGGAGAGGGTGCGGACGGTCCATCCAGAGTTCGAAGTGGAGCTGCACTACGGAGGCCAGCCGCTTTACTACTACCTGATCTCGGTCGAGTGAGGAGGAGAAGACGTCTTGGCAGTCAAGCTCGTCACGGACTCGACGGCCGACTTGCCCGAATCCTTGATCCGCAAGCACCACTTAACGGTTGTTCCGCTCCGCGTCCACTTCGGCGAGGAGAGTTACCGCGACGGGCTAGACATCTGGGCGAGCGAATTCTACTACAAGCTCGAGACGGGAGGCCTCCAGCCCCATACCTCACAGCCTTCGCCGGGCGACTTCCTTGAGGTCTACAAACGACTGACGGCAGACGGATCGGAGGTGGTCGCCATCGTTCTTTCGCGCGAGCTCTCAGGGACCTATCAGTCAGCGGAGGTGGCTCGCCAGATGCTGGGTAGGACGGCGGTGACGGTGGTCGATTCGGCGTCAGCCTCGCTCGGCCTCGGGTTGATTGCTTTGGAAGCGGCTCGCTGGGCGGAAGAGGGGGCACCCGGGGCGAAGGTTGCCGAGGCGGCCAGGCGGGCAAGCAGCCGCATCGTCCTCTTTTTTCTGGTGGATACCTTGGAGTATCTTCAGAAGAACGGTCGCATCGGCCGCGCCTCGGCCCTTCTTGGATCGCTTTTGAACATCAAGCCAATTCTTACGCTGCAGGACGGCATAGTGACACCGGTGGACAAGATTCGAGGGAAGAGCAAAGCGCTGGGCCGCATTTTCGAGTTGCTTCGTGAACGGGTGGGACAGAGCCCGGCCCGCTGGGCCGTCGTCCATGCCGACCGGCCGGACGAGGCGGTCAGTCTGGCCGAACGGGTGAAGAGGGAGTTCCGCTGCGTCGAGCCGCCGGTTATTGGGGAAATTGGACCGGTCATCGGCAGTCATGTCGGACCCGGGACGATAGGCATCGTTGCCCTCCCGCAAGAGTGAGGCAAGGATGGAGAAGCGCAGCGTGGGCCGCGGCGGGAACATCTCAAGCCGGGGCCCTTTTCCCACCCGAGACGACACGGACCTGCACGACCTGCCGCTTGAGGCGCTCAAGGGGATCGGGCCCAAGCGGGCGATACTATTCCGGAAGTTGGGAATCGATTCGGTAGGCGATCTCTTGTACCACCTGCCCCGCCGGTACGAGGATATGTCCTCCGTCACGCCCATCGTTAGGGTGGTGGCGGGGGAGCGGGTAACGGTCCGGGGTCGGGTGGCGGCGGTCCGGGAGACTAGGGCCCGGGGTCGTCGCCTGTTCGTGGTGAAAGCGGTGATCGAGGACGGAACCGGATCGCTCAACGCCCTCTGGTTCTTCGCCGGCCGGCGGCTACCCCTCGCTCAGCGGCTGAAGGAGGCAGGGGAGGTGATCCTCCATGGCCCCGTGGAGGCGAACGAAACGGGGCTGGTCCTAAAGAACGGCGAGTGGGCCGCCGCAGCCCGAGATTCGCTCCATGTCCGGGGAATCGTCCCGATCTACCCGGCGACTGCGGGTTTGCCGGGGCGGGTCATCCGGAGCGCCGTGGCAGGCGCGCTGGCGGAATGCGCCGGGAGGGTTGCCGACCCTCTGCCGCCGGAACTGGTGCCGCGGTACCAGCTGGAACCGTTGGGGGAGGCTTTGCGGCAGGCTCACTTTCCCGGCTCCTGGGACGAGGCGAAACGGGGTCGGAGACGGCTAGCCTTCGACGAGTTGTTGCTCTTTCAGATTGCTCTTGGCTTGCGGCGCCGGTGGCGGGAGGAGGAAGGGCAGGGGACCAGCTTTACCGGCCCTTCGACCTTGGTCCGGGAGTTTCGGGCGGCGCTCCCCTTCGCCCTCACCCCGGCGCAAGAGCGGGTGATCGGCGAGATCCTTCGGGACATGGCGGCGGCTCGGCCGATGGAGCGGTTGCTGTTGGGCGACGTTGGCTCGGGCAAGACCGTGGTCGCTGCCGCGACATTGGTGCGGGCGGTGGAATGCGGATACCAAGGGGCGCTCATGGCGCCTACGGCCATCCTGGCCGAGCAGCACCACCAGACTTTGACGGGCCTCCTCAGCGGTTTGCCGGTGCGGGTCGGGCTGATTACCGCAGGGCAGGAGGAAACCGAACGGCGCCAGCTTCTGGCCGAAGCGGCAGAAGGGAGGATCGACATCCTGATCGGCACCCATGCCTTGCTGGAGGAGGGTGTCCGCTTTGCCCGGCTGGGCCTGGTCGTTATCGACGAGCAACACCGGTTCGGGGTGCGGCAGCGGGCAGCGTTGGCGGGGAAGGGCAGGGTCCCAGACGTCCTGATGATGTCGGCTACCCCGATCCCGCGCACCCTGGCTCTGACGCTCTATGGCGATCTGGACTTGTCGGTCCTGGACGGAATCCCGCCGGGGCGGAAGCCGGTCCAGACGAGGTGGCTTAGGGAGGTGGAGAGGCCCCGGGTCTACGACTTCCTCCGGCGTCAGGCGGCGGCCGGCCGCCAGTCTTACGTCGTTTGTCCGCTGGTGGCGGAGGGGGAGGAGACTCCCCCGGGCGTCAAGAATGCAGTCGAGGAAGCCCGGCGGCTGGCCCAACTCCTTCCGACCCTACGCATCGGGGTCTTGCATGGACAGTTGCCGGCGGAGGAGAAGAACGAGGTGATGCGCCGGTTCCGTGACCGTGAATTGGACGTTCTCGTGGCTACGACCGTGATCGAGCTGGGGGTGGATGTGGCGAATGCCGCCGTGATGGTGGTAGAAAATGCCGAGCGCTTCGGCTTGGCCCAACTTCACCAGCTCCGTGGTCGCGTGGGGCGGGGTTCGCTCCAGGGCTGGTGCCTGCTATTTGGGGAACCGCAGACCGAGAAAGGGAAGGCCCGCATGGCCGCTTTCGCCCGCTTCGCCGATGGACAGGCCCTGGCCGAGGCCGACCTGGAACTGCGCGGGCCGGGGGAGTTCTTCGGCACCCGCCAAGCGGGGCTGCCGGAGTTTGATCTGCCCCTTCCGGAGCTTTTCGGGGACTTGCAGATGGTGGAAGAGGCCCGACGGGCGGCCCGAGAGATCCTGGCAATCGATCCGGGGCTGCGCTTGCCAATGCACCGGGGGCTCGCCCAGGCCCTCACCCGGCGGTTCGGGACGACCCTCGTTGACTGGATGGAGAGGCAGTTGGGCGGGTAAAGGAGAGGCTTTGTCAGTGCGGGTAGTGGCAGGACGCCTGGGGGGGCTGAGGCTCAGGGCAGTCCCCGGGCGGGCAACCAGGCCCACCACCGACCGGGTCAAGGAATCGGTCTTCGGCATCCTGGGCGAGCGCTGTGAGGGGGCGATCGTCCTCGATCTCTTCGCAGGGACAGGGAGCTTGGGGATTGAGGCGCTCTCACGAGGGGCCGCGCGGGTCCTCTTCGTCGAGCGTGATCCGGCAGCGGTCCGAGTGCTCGGGGAGAACCTGCGGGCGACCGGGGTGACAGGCCAGGCGACGGTGCTGGTTAAGGAGGCCCTGGCGGCGCTGGGGCTCTTGGCTCGGAAGGGCGATGGCCCGTTTGATCTGGTGTTTTTGGACCCCCCGTACGGCAAAGGGATGGTTGAAGCCGCACTGGAGCGGCTCGGTAACGGAAACGGACTGCTCTCCCCGGGGGCGCTCGTGGTGGCCGAACACTCAAACCACGAGACTCCCCCACTGGAACTGGGGGCGCTCTCCCTCTGGCGCCGCCAGCGGTACGGCGAAACAGTGGTCTCTTTCTATCGGGTAGAGGGGGCGGAAGGCGGCTCCGGCGAAGGAGGTGAACCCGCGTCATGAAGCGGGCGGTATATCCGGGTTCCTTTGACCCGGTGACCAACGGGCATTTGGACATCATCGAGCGAGCAGCAGCGCTGTTCGACGAAGTAATCGTGGCGGTAGCCAGGAACCGGGCCAAGCGTGCCCTCTTTACGGTCGAGGAACGGGTCGAGATGCTGCGAGAGGTGACTCAGTGCCTGGTGAACGTCCGGGTGGATGCCTTCGACGGGCTGACTGTCCACTACACCAAGGCGCAGGGGGCGCAGGTCATCATCCGAGGCCTGCGTGTCCTCTCCGACTTTGAGAACGAGATGATGATGGCGCTGATGAATCGGAAACAAGAGCCCACGGTCGACACCCTGTTCCTGATGACCAGCACGGACAATGCCTTTCTCAGTTCGAGCGCGGTCAAGGAGTTGGCGAGCCTGGGCGGAGACATTTCAGCCCTCGTTCCGCCGGAGGTGGCCAGGAGGCTGGCGATCAAGGTTCAACGTGGGGGGTAACGCTGGTGGCGGTTGGTAAGATGAACGTGATCATTCTCCTCGACCAGGTGGAAAGTCTCCTCGAATCTTGCCCGAGGGTTCCGTTGACCGGCAAGGTCATGGTCAACGGGGACGAACTCCTAGACCTCCTGGACCAGATTCGGAGCGCTCTGCCAGAAGAGGTCAAGCGGGCTGAGTGGATCGCCCAGGAGAAGGAACGGCTCCTTCGCGATACCCAGGAGGAAGCGGCCCGCATGATCAAGCAGGCGGAGGACTATGCCCGCAAACTTCTGGAGGAGAACGAGGTGGTGACCGGGGCCCGGGCAGAGGCGCAAAAGATTATGAAGGAGGCCGAGGTGCGAGCGAGGGAGATTACCAGCGGTTCGGCCGAGTACGCTGACCGTGTCCTGGCCGACCTGGCGTCTCACCTGGAGCACACCTTGAAGGTCGTGGCCAGGGGACGAGAGGAACTTGCCCGCAAGTTCAAGGTCACCTCCGAACCAGGGGAAGCCAAATAGCGCAGAAGTGCCTGCGAAGCACCTGAACGGCGGAGACGGCCACTCCGACGACGGCGAGCAGGGTAAGCGAGACGATAAACCTGACCCCTGACCAGCGGAGCGCCGCCAAGGGTTCTACCTTTAGCTGCGGGAGGGCAAGCACCGGTTTCGTCGAAGCCAGAACCGGCATGAGCGGCCAGAGGGCGCAGCAGAGCAGCAGGCCTAGGACCACGTGCAGGAGGCGCCCCTGAAGGAACCGCCGGTAGGAGAGGCCGGCGGAGGCGCTGATCGCCGCCGCCTGGGCGTGGATCGAAAGCCCCTCCCAGGCCAGTAGGGCGGAGGCGGCGGTCAGCCGTGCGGGTAGAGGCCCGGGCGCCGCAGCCACACGGTTCAAGCCGACCGTAACCTCCAGCAGTCCGGGCAGGCCGGCGGCCATAAGACCCGGCGGCAGGCCTAGCAAGTGCGCTGCCCAGTCCAACGGCTGTGCCAACAATCGCAGCAGGCCGCTCTCTTCGGCCAACCCGATCACCACTGAGAACAGCACGATGAACCCTCCCACCTGGAGGGCTGTCTCGCCTCCCTGTCGCACCACGATCCCCAGGAGTTGTCCCACCGGGGGCGCTGCGGAGGCACTCTTCTCCAACGCCTCGCAGGCCAATCGGAAGGGGTGGCCTCCGTGGCGGCGGCTGGCCGGAAAGGCGGTCCGGGAGCGTCGGGCGGACGGCAGCCGGGCGAGGAGCAGACCTGCCAGCAGGGCGGCTCCGTAGTGCACCGACGCGAGGAGCGGGGCGGCGGCGGGAGCCCGAAAAAGCGAGACGGCGGTCACGCCGGTCACGAACAGCGGTCCGGCGACGTTGGCAAAGGCGGCCAGCCGGCTTCCTTCCTCAGGCGAGCAAAACCCGGCGGAGGTCAAGCGGGCGGCGGCCCGAGCTCCGGCGGGAGGGCCGGCGGTGAAGCCGACTGCCAGGGCGAAGCCCGCTGCGCCCGGCAAGGCGAAGAGGGGGCGCATGAAGGGGTCGAGGAGCACCCCCAGCGCTTTGACCACGCCAGTAGCCTGCAGCAGGTCACTAAGGATAAAGAAGGGAAGCTGGCCGGGGAGCACGGTGGTCCACCAGAGGTGGATTCCCTGGCGGGCAGCGGTCAAGGATACCACGGGATTGACCACCACTCCGACGGCCAGGAGCAAGGCGACCGCGGGCAGCAGAGCGAGGGAACGGCGCTTCGTCATGGGACACCTCCGACCACCGGATTGTATGGGCTGGCGCAGGGGAATATTCTAGCTGGAATGGGTATCGGTGGGTGAGTTACATGGGTAGGCCGAAGGTTGGTTTGGCGCTGGGCGGTGGGGCGGCGCGCGGGTTGGCCCACTTGGGTGTGCTGGAGGTGTTGACCCGGGCGGCGATGCCCGTTGATCTGGTGGTGGGAACCAGCATCGGGGCCGTGATCGGCGGCCTCTTTGCGGCCGGAGTCGACCTCTCCTGGTTGGAGCGCCTAGCCTGTTCGCTGGAGTGGCAGCATCTGGTCCAGTTGGTCGTGCCCCGTCTGGGTTTCGTCCGGGCTGAGCAGCTCCTTCAACTCCTCCGTACCCTCACCAAAGGCAAGAGCTTTGATCAGTTGCAGACGCCCTTTGCCGCCGTAGCGGTTGATATCGAGCGAGGGGAGGAGGTCATCCTGCAGAAAGGCCCGGTGGCCGAGGCGATTGTGGCCAGCGCAAGCATTCCGGGCATTTTCGTGCCGCAGCGGTGGGGGGAGCGCCTTTTGGTCGACGGGGGAGTGCTGAATCGGGTGCCGCTCGACGTTACCCGCCGCCTCGGGGCAGAGGTCGTGGTCGCCGTGGATGTGGGGCTGGAGGAACCAGTCACACAGGTGAAGAACATCATCGACATAATGAACCAATCTTTCGAAATCATGCAGCGCGAAATCGCCCGCTACAAGGCCGCGGAACCGGCGGAGGTCCTGATCCGACCTGACCTCGGACGGCTGCCCGGATACCGTCTGGAGGCGGCGGCGAGTATTATTGAGACAGGGCGAGCAGCGGCGGAGGCGGCATTGCCGGCGATTCAGCGCGCTATCGCGGAGAAAACCTCGTCAGCTGCAGGGGAGTGAGGACTTGAAGGCCGGTTTGCGGAGGGTAGCCCTCATTAGCGTTGTGGCCCTGGGACTGGCCAGCCAGGGGGCGGGTGCGGCCCTGAAGCTCGGGAGCCGTGGGCCCAGCGTGGCGGCGGTCCAGGGCTACCTGGTGACGCTGGGACTGTTGACTGGTCCAACGGATGGCGTCTACGGCCCCGCCACACGGGAGGCGGTCCGGGCCTTCCAGCGCCGGGAGGGGCTGGCGGTTGACGGCGTGGTGGGCGCGGCGACTCTGGCGCGTTTACAGGCCGCCGCCACGGGAGAGGCGAGGACGGTCATCCACCGGGTGTCCCGGGGTGATACCGTCTATGGCATCGCCCGGCGCTATGGCGCTTCGCCTGACAGACTCATCGCCCTCAACGGGCTAAAAGAGCCGCGCCGGCTGCAGCCCGGCCAGACGTTGAGGGTTCCGGTTCGGGCAGGCGCTCTCCCGGCTGCCCGACCGGGAAAAGAGGGGGTAGAGCTGCTCCCGTGGCCTGAAGCGAACCGCCTTTTCCCCAACGGGGCCGTGGCGCGGGTTGTCGATCTGCGGTCGGGACTGGCCTTTTGGGTCCAACGATTCCAGGGGACCTATCACGCCGATTGTGAACCCGTTGGGTTCGAGGATACGGCCGCCCTGAAGGCCGCCTACGGCGGCGCCTGGAGCTGGGATCGTCACCCCATCGTGGTGGAGGTGGGCGGCCGCCAGCTGGCAGCCTCCATGAACGGCTACCCTCATGGTACCGGCCATTTGTCCCGGAACGGTTTCCCCGGACACTTCTGTGTCCACTTCTATGGCAGCCGGACACACGGCAGTCGGGTGGTGGATCCTGATCACCAGGCGGCGATCCTTGCCGTGATCCGGGAGCTCGGGCAAAACGTGGCCGCCTGGGAGGTTGGGAGGCAACCGGCGCCGGGGGCCGGGGAGGCGGAGGTGCTCAGAACCGAGGATTGACAAGGTCGGCCGGGCCTCGGTATAATACTTCTCGTTGTGCGAGGGTGATAACTGATGCGGGTCAACGTAGGGCGGATTTCCCGGGACAAGGGCGCCTGCCTCGAGTTTGCGGTGGAGGAACGGATTGGCCCGCTGGAGGCACCCGGAGGGTCCGTGGTATTCACCCGGCCGGTCAGCGTTTCTGGGACCGTCACCAACACGGGAAAGTGTTTTGTGGTCCAGGGGACGATCGCAACGGACGCGGAGTTGGTCTGTGACCGATGTCTGGAGAAGTTTCGACGGGAACTGGAGGTTCCCTTCGAGGCTGAGTTCTTTCGCCAGGGCCACGAGTCGGGCGGAGGACGCTGGGGCGAAGGCCGGGACAGCCTGCGCCAGGAGGAAAAGGCCTTTCTGGCCGATAACGGCTACCTGTTCCGGGGGGAGGACCTTGAACTGGCGGAGGCGGTCCGTGAGGAGTTGAGCCTAGCCCTGCCGATGCGGAAGCTGTGTCGGGAGAACTGCGCCGGGCTCTGCCCGGAGTGCGGGGTAAACCTGAATGTGACGCAGTGCGCCTGCGAACGCCACGTCCCGGATCCTCGCCTGGCGGCGTTGCAGGAGTGGCTAAACCGGGAGAATTCGGGGCGGGAGGTGTGAAGACATGGCAAACCCAAAGAACAGGCATTCCAAAACCCGTAAGCGGCTGCGCCGGACCCACTGGAAGCTGGTGCTTCCCAACATGAGCACCTGCCCGCAGTGCCACGAACCCAAGCTGCCGCACCGTATCTGTGCCCACTGCGGATTCTACGGCGGCCGTAAGATCATCGACGTGAAGGCAGCCGAATAGCGGGGCGCTGTTCACGGCCGCAAGCCATTGGCTTGCGGCCCTTGTTTTGTCCGGGAGGTGGCCGGGAGCGGCCATGGGGGAGTTCATCAGCCAACCGGTGGACGTGCAGATGACCGGCGATCCTGGCGTGCCGGTGTCCTTCGCCTGGAGGGGACTGACGCTGAGAGTCGTGGAGGTCCTGGAACAATGGCAGGACTGGGGATTCGGCGCCACCCATCCCGCTGCTCGCAACTGGCGGACGAGGCGACATCGCAACTATTACCGGGTGAGGGCCGAGGACGGCCACGTCTATGAGTTGTACCTGGACCGGGGCGCCAAGGAGCGGCGGTGGTATCTGTATCGCCGGCTGGAATAGGGAAGATTGAACCCCGGGTGAGCGCAAGTGCTTGCGCCTGGCGGGAGACTAGTCGAGCAGCCCAGCCAGTTCTTCGGCCGTGTCAACCGGCGCCCGGCAGGCGTACTGCCGGCAGACGTACGCCGTGGCGCGGCCGTGCCGCGCAGGACGCTCACTCAGGGCCGGAACGAGCCCGACGATCTCATCGGCCTCGGCGCCGGTGGGGCGGAACACAACGGTAGTCAGAGGCAGGTAGCGTTCCTGGAGAAGACGGAGCATTTCCTCCGTCTCTTGGTCGTCGCGGGACCCGGCGACGACGACCTGGGTGACCGGACCCAGGGCCCATTGCAGGGCCAGGAGAAAGAAGGTGTGTCCGGCGGGGTGGCTCTGCACCTTCCCAGCGAAGGCGTTCAGTTGCAGTTGACCCAACTCCGCCAGAGCCTCATCGCCTGTCAGGTGGGACAGCCGCTGGAGGACCAGGGCGGCGACCGAGTTCCCCGAGGGAAGAGCCCCATCGTACACCTCTTTGGTGCGGACCAGAAGCTCTTCCGCGTCCCGGCCGGTGAAGCAAAAGCCCCCCTCCGCTTCATCCCAGAAGAGGTCCCGCATCTCCTGGACGAGATGGAGGGCCTGCTTCAGGTGCTCCGGCTGGAGAGTGGCCTGGTAGAGCTCAAGGAGCCCCCACGCCAGAAAGGCGTAATCGTCGAGATAAGCTGGATAGGCGGCCTCACCCTCCCGATAGCGGGCGAGCAGGCGCCCGTCGGGACGGCGGAGGTTTGCCTGGATGAACCCAGCGGCCTGCTCGGCGGCCGTCGCGTAAGCTGGTTTCCGCAGCACGGCGGCGCCTCTTGCCAGGGCGGCGATCATCAGGCCGTTCCAGGCGGTCAGGACCTTGTCGTCCTTGAAGGGGTGTACCCGCCGCTGCCTGGCCTCGTAGAGCTTTACCCGGGCCTCCTGCAAGGCGGACTCGGCCTGCTCTTCCAGCAGCGCGGAGCTCGGCGTCCCGTGGCCGGCACCGGCGGAGATCAGGTTGGGGATGCTCTTGCCCTCGAAATTCCCTTCCGGGGTGATCGAGTACCGCCGGCAATAGGTCTCTCCCAATTCCCGGCCGAGGACGTCCTTGACTTCCTGTGGCGTCCAAAGGTAGAACTTCCCCTCGACCCCCTCCGAATCGGCGTCTTCGGCGGAGTAGAAGGCTCCCTCCGGGCTGGTCATGTCCCGCAGGATATAGGTGAAGACGTCCTCAGCCACCTTGGCCCAGGTCCGGTTATGGGTGACCTGGTAGGCTTCCAGGTAGGCAGCGGCCAAGAGGGCGTTGTCGTAGAGCATCTTCTCAAAATGGGGGACGAGCCAGCGACGGTCGGCCGAGTAACGGTGGAAGCCGAAACCGACATGATCCCAGAGTCCGCCGAGCCGCATGGCCTCGAGGGTCCGTTCCGCCATCTCCCTGGCCCTCTCCTCACCGGCAAGGAAGGAGTGGCGAAGGAGGAACACCAGCTGATGGGGGAGGGGAAACTTGGGAGCGGGACCGAAGCCGCCATACACTGGGTCGAAGGAGGCAGAGAGGTAGCCGTAGGCGGAGCCCAGGGTCTCCGAGTCAAGGAGCTGCTTACGCCCGGCCCGGCGCGATCGCTGGAGAGAAAGGGTGATGGACTTGCCGGCCTCCTCGAACTGCGGCCGTTCTCTGGCCCATCTGTCGGCAACCACCTCCAGGAGGTCCAGGAGTCCTGGCAGGCCGCCGCGGGAGCGCTTGGGGAAGTAAGTCCCGGCGAAAAAGGGCTTTTTGTCGGGGGTCAAGAGGATGGTGAGGGGCCAGCCTCCCTGACCGGTCAGAGCCTGGCAGACCTCCATATATACCTGGTCGATGTCCGGCCGCTCCTCGCGGTCTACCTTGACCGCTACGAAATGCTCGTTGAGCACGGCGGCCACTTCAGCATCCTCAAAGGACTCCCGCTCCATGACGTGGCACCAGTGACAGGTTGAGTAGCCGATAGACAGGAAGACCGGCTTATCCTCCCGCTTGGCCTTCTCGAAGGCTTCTGTTCCCCAGGGGTACCAGTCTACGGGGTTCCGAGCGTGCTGAAGGAGGTAGGGGCTCTTCTCGTAGGCCAGGCGGTTTGAGGTGCGGATTGGAGTATTCAAAGCGGGTCGCCTCGGTTACAGTTTGCTCCATCCGGGAGGGTCAGCATCCGCTATGCCGGTGGAAGGGTGCGGTATGGCCAGCGGCGGCGGACAGAAGCGCTTTAAGGACGGCGCCTGAGGTAGCCGGCAGGTGAGGACGGGACGTCCCCACTTTCTTCTTGCCTCTCCGGGGGGTGGCAGGTATAATCTGCATGTAAGTTGCTTTTAGTAGCAGGTAGTAAGCAGATGCGGCGGAGGCGGCGTGGCGAGCGTGACGGCGAGGCTTCCCAAACGGGTCCGGCAGCAAGAGCTGGTGAAGAAGCTCGACAGCGATCCCTTCCTCACCGACGAGGACCTGGCAAGGATCTTTGGGGTCAGCGTCCAGACGATCCGGCTGGATCGACTGGAGCTGGGGTTGCCCGAGTTGCGGGAACGAATGAAGAAAGTCGCCTCTCAAGTGTATTCGAAGGTACGGTCGGTCGGTTCGGGCGAAGTCATCGGCGACCTCCTCGAGGTGAATCTGGGCGAGTCAGGCCTTTCCCTTCTCGATACGGTCGAAGGAATGGGCTTCGCCCGGACCAGGATTGTGCGCGGTCACCACATCTTCGCCCAGGCCAACTCGTTAGCGGTGGCGATCATCGATGCGCCCGTGGCTCTCACCGGTTCGGTGGAGATGCGCTTCCTCCGCCCGGTGACGGTCGGCGAGCGGCTGCTGGCCAAGGCAGAAGTGGTGGCTCGAGAGGGACGCCGGTACGTGGTGGAGGTGCGCACCCGAGCCGGGAACGACGAGGTGTTCGCGGGGCGCTTTGTGGTGTTCGCCCTATCCGAAGCGGGCGAGCGGCTGGGGAAGGCGGATGGTGAACAATGATTCGGGTGGCGTTGGATGCCATGGGCGGGGATCGCGCACCCGGCGAAATCGTCCGGGGTGCGGTCTTGGCAGTGGAGCGGCTAGAGGTCGAGGTTTGGCTGGTCGGACCGACCGAGGCGATCCGGAGGGAGTTGGCGGCTTGCGGCTATCGGGGCGGTCGAATCCAGGTGATTCACGCTCCCGAGGTAGTGCCGATGGGTGCCCACGGGGCCGAGGCGGTCCAGCGGGACCGGCACCGGCGGGAAACGTCCATCCTGGTGGCGACGGATCTGGTCCGGCGGAGTGAGGCGGGGGCGGTGGTGAGCGCCGGCTCGACCGGGGCCCAGTTGGCGGCGGCACAGCTGTCACTCCGGCGGATGAAGGGGGTTCACCGGGCGGCCATCGCCTCACCCTTCCCAACCCTGAACGGGCCAGCAGTCTTGATCGATGCCGGAGCCAACCCCGACTGCGACGCCCGGGACCTCGTCACCTTTGCCGTGATGGGGAGCATATACGCTGCGGAGGTCCTGGGCATTGCTAACCCGCGGGTAGGGCTCCTCGCCAACGGCACGGAGGAGACGAAAGGGAGCGCTCTGGTGCTCGCAGCCCATCCTCTGCTCGCCCGGAGTGGGCTGAACTTCATCGGGAACATCGAAGGCCGGGATATCCTGGCGGGTGCGGCGGACGTGGTGGTTTGCGATGGGTTTACCGGGAACGTCGTGTTGAAGCTGGCAGAGGGCGTCGGCACCGGCGTTTTCCAGATGATGAAGGCGGAGATTCACGGCCTGCGTTCATCGCTTGGAGCGCTGCTGCTCAAGCCGGCTCTGCGGAGGGTGAAGGGCCGGATGGACTACGCCGAATACGGCGGGGCCCCGCTTTTGGGGGTGCGTGGCGTCTCCATCATCGCCCACGGCAGCTCGGACCGGCGAGCCATCTACAACGCCGTCCGGGTGGCGGCCGAGGCGGCGGAGAAGGACGTGGTGGGTCGGATTGAGCGGGCGCTGGCCCGGCTCGACCAGAGCGGGGCGGCCGGCGGGCAGGGCGAAGCGAGAGAGGATGCGAACGAGTGATGCGACTCAGCCGTCCAGTCGGGATCGTTGGCACGGGCATCCACGTCCCCGACCGGGTTCTCAGCAATCATGATCTGGAGAAGATGGTCGACACCTCTGACGAGTGGATCACCACCCGAACGGGAATAAAGGAGCGGCGCATCGCCGACGAGGCGACGGCCACCTCGGATTTGGCGTTCGGGGCGGCCCGGCAGGCGCTCGAGAACGCCGGGATCGGCGCAGAGGAGCTTGACCTGATCATCGTGGCCACTGTCACCCCGGATATGCTCTTCCCAGCCACCGCCTGCCTGGTTCAGGCGAGGCTCGGGGCGACTCGGGCGGCGGCCTTCGACCTTTCCGCTGGTTGCTCAGGGTTCATATACGGACTGGCCACGGGAGCAGGGTTCATCGCTTCGGGGCAGTACGAGACGGTGATGGTGATCGGGGCGGAGACCCTCTCAAAGATCACCAACTGGCAGGATCGTTCCACCTGCGTGCTGTTCGGCGATGGCGCCGGGGCGGCGATCTTGCGGCCGGTACCGGAGGGGTACGGGTTCCTCTCGTTCGTCTTGGGGGCCGACGGCACCGGCGGGGAGAAGCTGACTCTTCCCGGCGGCGGGTCGCGACGGCCGTTCCGCTTCGACCGGGCGGAGACGGACGAGGGCAGTCAGTACATTCACATGTGCGGGCCGGACGTCTTCAAGTTCGCCGTCCGGGTGGTTCCCCAGGCCACCGAGGAGGTCCTGACCACGGCGGGGCTTACCCCGGACGACCTCCAGCTTTTCATCCCCCACCAGGCGAACATCCGAATCATCGACGCTGCAGCGGAGCGGCTGGGGATCACCAAGGACAGGGTCATGGTCAACGTTGACCGGTACGGCAACACCTCAGCGGCCTCGATCGCTCTGGCGCTCCACGAAGCGGTGACGGCTCGCCGGTTGACCCATGGCGGACTGGCCGTTCTGGTCGGTTTCGGCGCTGGGCTGACCTGGGCGGCGGGGGCGCTGCGCTGGTACGATTGGAGGCAGGGATGAGAATCGCATTCGTTTGTCCAGGACAGGGTAGCCAGTACGTCGGGATGGGGCGTCAGCTGGCCGGGCAAGACCCGGAGGCCGCCCAACTGATCCAGGAGGCCGACGAGGTCCTGGGCTTTCCCCTCTCCCGGTTGATGATGGAGGGACCCGAGGAGGAGCTGCGCCGGACCGTCAACGCCCAGCCAGCCCTGGTTGCTGCGACAGTGGCAGCTGCCCGCTTGCTCATGCGGAAGATTCAGCCGAGCTACGTCGCCGGTCACTCGTTGGGGGAGTACAGTGCCTTGGTCGTCGCTGGTGCGCTTGAGTTCCACGAGGCGATCCGGCTAGTTCGGCAGCGCGCCCAGGCGATGGAAGGAGCGGTCCCTGACGGGGGGGGCGGGATGGCTGCCGTCTTGGGTCTAGACGCGGAAACTGTTGAGGAGACGGTGGCCTCCTTCAGAGCCGTCGGGGTGGTGGAGGTCGCCAACTATAACTGCCCAGGTCAGGTGGTCCTGTCCGGAGAGAACGAGGCGCTCCGGCAGCTGGGCGAGGAATGCCTGCGCCGGGGGGCGACCAAGGTGGTCCGCCTGGCGGTCTCAGGGCCGTTTCACTCGGCGCTTATGCGGCCGGCGGCGGAAGCGCTGGAAAGGGCGTTGGGCGAGGTAACGGTGAGAAACGCCGAGATCCCGGTGATAGCCAACTACACGGCCGCGGTGGAAACAGAAGCAGGTCAGATTCGGGAAAACCTGATTCGGCAGCTCACCGGGCCGGTCCGCTGGGAGGAGTCCGTCCGGCACCTGATCGAGCTGGGAGTGGACACCTTCGTGGAGGTCGGGCCAGGGAGGGTGCTGGGCGGACTCATCAGGCGCATTGACCGGGGGGTAACCGTCTTGCAGGCCGAGGAGGCCGAAGGCTGCCAAAAGGTCCTTGATTTTCTAGGGGGAGGTGGCTAAGATGGAATTGGCCGGACAGGCGGCTTTGGTTACCGGCGGCTCCAGAGGCTTGGGACGGGCGATTGCCCTGGCCCTGGCGGAAGCCGGGGCGGATGTCGCGGTGAACTACGCCCGACGCGCCGAGGCGGCAGAGCAGGTCGTTGCCGAGATCAGGGGTTTAGGGCGGCGGGCGTTGGCCATCCAGGCCGACGTCGGCGATCTGTCCCAGGTTGAGGCGGCGTTCGAACAGGTCTTGAGAGAGTTCGGGCGGCTGGATATTCTGGTCAACAACGCCGGCGTCACGCGGGACTCCCTTCTTATTCGCATGCGGGAAGAGGACTGGGACGCAGTTCTGACGACTAACCTGAAAAGTATATATAATTGCACCAAAGCTGCTGCTCGCCACATGATGAAGGCCCGACGCGGGGTCATCGTGAACATCTCGTCTGTGGTTGGGCTGGGCGGCAACGCCGGGCAGGCCAACTATGCCGCGGCCAAGGCGGGGATCTTGGGCTTCACCAAGTCGGTGGCGAAAGAACTGGCGCCCCGCCAGGTGCGGGTGAACGCCGTGGCCCCAGGGTTTATCGTCAGCGAGATGACCGATGCCCTGCCGGAGGAGGTTCGCCAGGCATACCTGAACCGCATTCCTCTGGGGCGTTTCGGGAATCCGGACGAGGTGGCGAGGGTCGTCCGCTTTCTCGTCTCACCGGCTGCGAGTTACATGACGGGCCAGACGCTGGTGGTGGACGGCGGGTTGAGCATGGCGATGTAAGCGCCGGAGCCCCGGAAGGAGGTGAACGCATGGAGATTTTCGACCGAGTTAAGGAAATCATCGTGGATCAGTTGGGCGTGGATGAGGAGGAGGTAACCCTGCAAGCGTCGTTTGTGGACGACCTGGGAGCTGACTCGCTCGACATCGTCGAATTGATCATGGCCTTCGAGGAGGAGTTCGATCTCGAGATTCCGGACGAAGACGCCGAGAAGATCGCCACGGTGGGCGATGCGGTGAATTACATCAAGGAGCGTGCCCAGTAGCGAAGCGGCGCGCTTTTTCGGGGTGCGGGGAGAGTCCCGGGGTTCACCCGGGACTCTCTCGGCCTTCGGAGTTAGGAGGTCGGCATGAAGCAGAGAGTCGTCGTGACGGGGCTCGGAGCGGTCACCCCTTTGGGCATCGGCGTCCAAGCGTTTTGGGAGGCGCTGACGGCGGGTAAGTCGGGCGCCGGTCCGATTACGCTGATGGATACCTCTGACTATCCAGTGCATATTGCTGCCGAGGTCAAGGGGTTCGAGCCGGAGCGTTTCCTGGAACGGAAAGAGGCCCGCCACATGGACCGCTTCGCACAGTTTGCCGTGGCCGCGGCGCAGTTGGCTCTGGAAGACTCCGGCCTGAACTTGGAGAACATCGATCGGGAGCGAGCCGGGGTGGTGATCGGCGCAGGGATCGGTGGCATCCAGACTCTCCATGACCAACTGAAGCTTTTGTGGGAGCGAGGACCCGGACGGGTCAGTCCCTATCTCGTGCCGATGATGATTCTGGACATGGCTGCCGGCCAAGTCTCCATCCGGTTCGGACTGAAGGGACCCAACTCTGCCGCAGTTTCGGCGTGCGCCTCTGCCAACCACGCCATCGGCGACGCCTTCAAGTGGATCCAGCGCGGCGAATGCGACGTGATGATAACCGGCGGGGCGGAGGCTGCCATTTCTCCACCAGCCCTGGCCGGCTTCTGCGCAGCCCAAGCCCTCTCAACTAGAAACAGCGAGCCCGAGCGGGCAAGCCGGCCTTTCGACCGTGACCGGGACGGTTTCGTCATGGGCGAAGGCGCCGGAATCCTGGTCCTGGAGGGCGAGGAGCATGCCCGAGCTCGGGGAGCCAGAATCTACGCCGAGATTGTCGGTTACGGCTCAACGGGCGATGCCTACAACATCGTCGCGCCAGAACCTCACGGGGAAGGGGCCTATCGGGCCATGGCCATGGCCTTGCGCGACGCCGGGTTGAGTCCGAGCGAGGTGGACTACATCAACGCCCACGGGACCTCCACCCAGGCGGGAGACGTCGCCGAAACGCTGGCGATCAAGCGTCTCTTGGGCAATTCCCCCCGGGTCTGTGTCAGCAGCACGAAGTCGATGACCGGGCATCTTCTGGGGGCGGCCGGTGGAGTGGAGGCCATTGCTTCGGTGCTCACCCTTTACGAAGGGGTCGCCCCACCCACGATCAATCTCGAAAACCCGGACCCGGAATGCGACCTGGACTACGTTCCCAACGTCGCCCGGCGAGGCGACTTCCGAGTGGCGCTCTCGAACTCGTTCGGCTTTGGCGGGCATAACGCCGTGTTGGCCTTTCGGAAATGGGCGGAGAGGTAAAGAACCCGACGGCGGGGGCGTCCGAGATGCTCCGGGAATGGCAGCGCCGGGTGGGATTGGACGGAGTGGATCCCGAGTTGTTGCGCCAGGCGTTCGTTCATCGATCCTACGCGCATGAGCACGGGGAAGGGCCGGACAACGAGCGCCTGGAGTTCTTGGGTGACTCCGTCCTGGGACTGGTGGTTGGGGAACAGCTTTACCGACAGTATCCCCACTGGAGCGAGGGGGAGCTTACCCGCCACAAAGCCCTGCTGGTGAGCCGGCGAACACTCGCCGCCATCGCGTCCCGGCTGGGAATCGGGCCTCTGCTGCAGTTGGGCCACGGCGAGGAGGTCACGGGAGGGCGAAGCCGCGCCTCGGTGTTGGGCAACGCCCTGGAAGCGGTCATCGGTTGCCTGTACCTAAGCGGCGGTTACGAACGGGCCGCAGCCTTTGTGCAACAGGTCTGGAAGCCTGAGTTCGCGGCGGCGGAGGCAGCCGGGGCGGCGGATGCCAAGTCCGCGCTCCAAGAACAGACCCAGGCGCTCTATCGTAAGCTCCCCAGCTATGTCCTCGTCAAGGCGGAGGGGCCCGATCACGCCAAGCAGTTTCTCGTACGGGTCACCCTGGAGGGGGTGGCTCTTGGCGAGGGGTTCGGAGCGACCAAGAAGGAAGCAGAACGGGCGGCGGCCAGGGAGGCCTTGCACAGGCTCTCCACCCTGGCAGCCATCCGCCGCACGGACGAACGGCAGAACAGGGGAGATAGCTCTTCCCCCAGCGGCACGATTATTGTACAATAGAGGAAAAAGATGGAGGAGCGGAGGCGGCCCATGCCGAGCGGACAGCGAGGTAAGACGGCCGGCATCCCCGCCGAAGGGGCCGGTCAGGAGCGCAAGCCGGGGGGGCAAAAAGCCAGACTGGCGGAGATCGACGGCGAACTGACGGACCTCACGACCAGGCGGGTAGTCCTTGATCGGGAAACCATCCTTGCCATCGAGAAGACGCTCCAGAAGCTTCCGGGGGTCGGATCGGTGCGGGTGATGGTCGACGAGAACGGGGAGATCGAGGACATCCATGCCCTGGCCGACGCCAGCCGGCAGCCGAAGCAGGTCGTCCACGACTTCGAGACCGTGCTCCTCACCAAGTTCGGGATCGACCTGGATCACCGGCGGGTGAGCATCGCTCAGATCGGGGATGAACCCAAAAAGAAGATCGGGCCGACGCCTCGCTTGGTCATCAGGGGATTGGAGTTGCGCAACCAGGGCGGGATGATGAGCATCCGGGTGGAGTTGGCCAGTCCCGAAAAGGTCAACGCCGGGGCGGCGGAGGGTCCGGCCTCTGTCACCAACCGGCTGCGCCTGGTGGCGGTGGCCACTCTTGACGCAGTGAAGGGGTTTACGGGGGACATCGTCCACTATGTCCTAGAGGATGTACGCCTGGAACAAGTGGCTCGACGCGAGGTAGTGGTGGTCTGCGTGACCCTGGTCGGGGCGCGGGGAGAGGAGACGCTCCTAGGTACCTGCAAGGTCGGCCGGGACGAGATCGAGGCCACCATCCGCGCCACCATGTCCGCTTTGAACCGGCGCCTTGGAAAGCTGATGCCGCAGGCCAAATCGGCGTAAAGTGAAGCTGAGCAAAATGCGGAGAATGGAGCATCAACCAGAGGGGGAGGGGAACAGGCGGTGGAGGTGCTGAAGGTTTCAGCCCAGTCCAATGCCAAGGCCGTGGCTGGCGCCTTGGCGGCGGTGTTGCGCCAGCAAAACCAGGCCGAGGTTCAGGCGGTCGGGGCGGCTGCCGTGAACCAGGCCATCAAGGCGATCGCCATCACGCGGGGGTATGTGGCCCCCAACGGGATCAACCTGGTTTGTGTGCCTGCCTTTGCCGAGATTGAGATCGACGGGGAGAACCGGACAGCGATCAAGTTCCTGGTCGGCCCGCGCTGAGGCGGACCGGGGGCTCCCAGGAGGCTGTCCCTGACATGAGGGACAGCCTCCTTTCATGCTTCGGTTGGTGCACCGTGCGGCCGGCCGTACGGGTGACTTGGCCGGCTTTGGCATATTCCCCCAACGACGGCGATAGACATTGGTTGAAAAGGAATCACAGCCGTGGGGGTGGGCCAGTTGACGGAGGACAACCAGAAGCGCGACCTTCGCCTGATCCAGCAGGCCAAGCTGGGGGATCGGGCGGCTCAGGAGGAGTTGGTCCGCAAATACACGCCCCTCGTCCGGCACATCGTCCGCAACTACTACGCCCGCTCCCTCGAATTCGACGACCTCATGCAGGAGGGTTTGATCGGGCTTCTGCACGCCATCCGGGAATACGACGGGCAGAGGTACGATGTGAAGTTCTCCTCCTTCGCTTACATTTGCGTGATCCGCAAGGTGTATAACGTGATCAAGCACAGCAACGGAACGAAGCATCGAGCACTCAACGATGCGGTCTCCCTGTTCAATTTCGTCAACGTGGATGAAACCCGGATTGTCATGGACCTGGTAGCGAGCGAGGACACCGAGGTCGACCCGGAGAAGGTGGTCGAACAGGAATTCGTCTCGGCCCGGGTGGAACAGGTATTGCGGTCGCACCTATCGGTGTTGGAGTACACCGTGATTCGCATGCTCTTGGCCGGCTACAGTTATGCCGACATCGAGCAAAAGCTGGGCGTGAGCGCCAAGGTGATCGACAACGCCCGGACGCGGGTCCGCCTCAAGCTGAAGCGTATCCTGCAGAAGTACGGCTCCCTGCTCTCCCCCAAGGTACCGGAGAAAGCGCGGCAACGCAAGGACCTTTATTATCAGTTTCCAACACCCCTGCCCCCTGTTGCTTCACTCGATCTTTAGGCCGGACTCTTTTCCGCCAGCTTCCCCCGTGGTAAAATGGGCTAGCGTACGGTTACCCGACACGGAGGGCCAGGCTTGCTTCTACGCCAGATTAGCCTGCACGGTTTCAAGTCCTTTGCTGACCGCCTCGAGATGACCTTTGAGCCAGGGATCACTGCCATCGTGGGACCGAACGGGAGCGGCAAGTCCAACATCGCCGACGCCGTGAGGTGGGTGCTCGGGGAGTCGAACGCGCGGGAACTGCGGGGTTCCCGGATGGAAGATGTCATCTTCGCCGGAAGCGCCCGCCGCCGGTCGCTGGGACTGGCCGAGGTCACCCTGGTTCTGGACAACCGGGACGGTTTTCTCCCGTTAGAATTCGCCGAGGTCAGCGTGACCCGACGCCTCTATCGGTCGGGCGATTCCGAATTTCTCCTCAACCACACCCCCTGCCGCCTAAAGGATATCCAAGAACTCTTCCTCGACTCCGGGGTGGGACGGAACACGTACGCTCTGCTTTCGCAAGCTGAGATCGAGGCCGTCTTGTCCGCTCACCCGGAGGAGCGCCGCCGACTCTTTGAAGAGGCTGCCGGGGTGGCGAAGTTTCGCGCCAAGAAGACGGAGGCGCTGCGAAAGTTGGCCGAGACCGAGCAAAACCTGGCCCGGGTGGGGGATATCCTGGGGGAGCTTTCGGCGCAGATCGCTCCGGCTCGGGAGAAAGCCCGGCGGGCCGAGCGCCACGCTGAGCTTAGCGCCGAGCTGCGCCAGGTCGAGGTGGCGCTTCTGGCCGGGGAGCTTCAAGAGGCCCAGCGGTGGGTGGAGGAGGCGGCAGAGGAGTGTGCCCGCTGGGAAAGGGCGACCGCGGAAACGCTCAGTGCCCTCCACCAAGCGGACGCTCGGGTAGTCCAGGCACGGTTGGCGGTGGCCAACGCCGAGACGGCCCGCGAAGACGCTGCTCGCCAGGTTCTTGAGCTGGCCACGGAGTTGGAGCGGGTCGAGGGCGAGCTGCGGATGGCGCGCGAGCGGCGCCAGCGATGGAGCGATGAACACGCCCGGCTGACGACGGCCCTGGGGGAATTGGCGGGTCAGCTTGAAGCGGCGGCCGCCCGGGCGGCGGGACTGGAGCAGGACAGCGCCGTGAGCGAGGGGCAGCTAGCGGAGGCCAGGGCGGCCGCAGTGGCGAAAGCCGAGGCGTTGCGCACAGCAACAGCCGAAGTGCAGCGGCGCGAGGACGAGCTTGACCAGAAGAAAAGCGAACTCATCGAGGCCATGAACGAGGCCGCCCAGCTTCGCAATGAACTGCGCGGACTGGAAGCCTCCCGCGAGGCAAGAGAGAGTCACCGGGAGCGTTTGGCCCAAGCCGAGGCGGAGGCGCAGGCAGCGGTGGAGGAGGCCAGGTGTGCCTTGGAGAGAGCCAAGGAGCGGTGGCAGCAGGCGCAGGAGGCTACCGGCCGGAGGAAAGAGGAACTCCGCCGCGCGGAGCAGGCGGCGGCGGCCGAGGCCGAGCAGCTTCGGCGGTTGGACGAGCAGCGGAGAGAGGCGGAGGCCGAGGTGGCGCGCCTCCGTTCCCGCTACCAGGTCTTGAGTGATTGGCAGCGAAACCGGGAAAGTTATGCGGAAGGGCCCCGAGCAGTCCTGGCGGCCAAGGAGACGGGGCGGCTGAGTGGGATCCTGGGGACGGTGGCTGACCTGCTGCGGGTCCCTGCCGAGGTGGAGCGGGCGATCGAGACGGCCTTGGGGGCAAGTTTGCAGGACGTGGTCGTCCAGGACGAGGAGGCGGCTCGCCGGGGCGTTCACTTCTTGAAAGAGACGGCGGCCGGGCGGGCGACCTTTCTCCCCCTGGCCCTCTTGCGTCCGCGTCCGGTCGGCCCCCGGGAACGACGGGAAGTTGCGGCTGTCGGCGGCGCCGGGTTCCTGGGAGTCGCAAGCGAGCTGGTGGAATACCCTGCCGAGGTTCAACCGGCAGTGGAATACCTGCTCGGACGGGTGTTGGTGACCCGGGATCTGGAGACGGCGCTGCGGGTCGGGCGGGCCTCCGGCCTACGCTATCTGGTCGTGACCGTGGAGGGAGACGTTGTCCGGCCCGGCGGAGCTGTCACCGGCGGGCGGGAGGAGCGAAGCCGGGGGTTCCTCCGTCGCCAGCGGGAGGTGGCCGAGGTCGAACAGGCCCTTCGTCGGCTCGAGGAACAGCAGGTGCGGCTGAAGGCCAAGGCGGAGGAACTGCGCCAGCGGACGGCGGAACGCCGAAAGGAACAAGCGGCCTTGGAGCAGGCTTGGCGAGAACAGCAGGAGGAAGCGGCGGCGGCAGAGCGGGAGGTGGCGGTTCGGGAGTCCGAGCTGCATCAGGCCGAGGGAGCAGCGGAGCGGGTTCGCCGGGAGCTGGTGGCGTTGGAGGGCGGCTCGGGAGAGGTACGGGAAAGGGATCTGCACACCCGGCTGGCGGTCGTGGAGGCGGCTCGGCAGTCGTTGGAAGAAGCCATCGCCCGCGAAACCGGGGAGTTGCGCGAGGCGGTCTGGCGGCGAGAGGAGGCTGCGGAAGCGCTCACTGCTGCCCGGATTCTCCTGGCGGAGCGGGAGAAGGACGCTGCGGCTGCTCAGGGTGAAGTGAGGCGGGCTCAGGCCGAGGTGGAAGCGGTCCGTCGCGAGGTGGCGGCGGCTGGGGCGCAGGCGGTCGAGCTGGAACAGCGGATGGTGGAGTCTGAAGAGCAAATGACCCGTTTGGAGCGCCAACGGGAGGACTTGGGCCGGCGGCGGGCGGAGGCGGAGTCGCGCACCGCTGAGCTGAACCGGGAGCGGTCCACCCTGAACGAGACGCTGGCCGCAGCGGAGGCGGAGGCTGACCAGGCTCGCCGCCACCGGGACGAGGTCCAGCAGGCGGCGCAGGAGGCAGACCTTCAGCGGGCCAAGGCGGAACTTCAGGCGGAGAGCATAGCCGCCAGACTCCAGGCCGAATGGGGCGTGGAGCGAGCCGGGGCGTTGGCCCTTCCGAGCATCCCTGCGAAGGAGCGGGCGGGGGCCGCTGAGCGGGCAGAGACACTCCGGCGGCGCCTCAAGGCGCTCGGCACGGTCGACCCGGCGGCGATCGGCGAGTACGCTGCTCTATCGGAACGCTACGACTTCTTGTCCCGTCAGTACGCCGACCTGACTGCAGCCCGGGAGAGCCTCACCGCGGCGCTGGCGGAGATTGAGACGACGACGGTGCGCCGGTTCAGCGAGACCTTTGCCGCAGTCCGGGACGAGTTCTCCGCCCTGTTTCGACGGGTCTTCGGCGGCGGCCAGGCGACGCTGCACCTCACCGACCCGGAGAACCCAGCCGAATCCGGAATCGAGGTCGAGGCGCAGCCACCGGGGAAGAGGAACCAGAGTCTGTTGGCGCTTTCGAGCGGAGAGCGAACGATGACTGCCCTGGCGCTGCTCTTCGCGATGATGCGGGTGAGGCCGGCCCCCTTTTGCGTCCTCGACGAGGTTGATGCCGCCCTGGATGAGGCGAATCTTGAGCGCTTCGTGGGTCTCCTGCGGGAGTTCGCAGCGGAAGTCCAATTCATCGTGATCACGCACCGGCGTCCGACCATGGAGGCAGCCGGGGTTTTGTACGGTGTCACGATGGAGGAACCGGGAACCTCTCGACTGGTCTCCGTCCGGCTGGCGGAGGCGGGCTGAAGAGCGGCAAGCGGAGGTGTGAAAGTGGAAGGCGGCGGCATCCTGGCGAGACTCCGCCAGGGCCTGGCCCGAACGCGGGAAGGATTGCGCACCCGGCTCGGCGAGTTGATCTCCCATTCTCGCAGTCTGGACCAGGAGTTTTTCGATGAGTTGGAGGCCATCCTGCTTCAGGCGGATGTTGGGGTTGCGACGACCGAGAAAATCCTCGCCCGACTCAGGGAACGAATCAAGGCGGACCGCCTGGCGGAACCGGCGGCGGCCCGGGCCGCTCTACAGGAGATCATTCGGGACCTCCTGCCACCAAGGGGCGAGGCGCTCAGACGACCGGCGGACGGGCCGGGGGTGGTCATGGTGGTCGGGGTCAACGGGACCGGCAAGACGACTACTGTGGGCAAGCTGGCTCACCTTCTGGCGGAACGGGGGGAGAAGGTGATCTTGGGCGCGGCCGATACCTTTCGGGCGGCCGCCGCCGAACAGTTGGCCGTCTGGGCGCAAAGGGCAGGGGTGGAGGTCGTCAGCCACCAGCCTGGGAGCGATCCGGCGGCCGTGGCATTCGACGCTGCCCGCGCCGCCGTCGCCCGGAGGGCATCCTGGCTTGTGGTGGACACGGCCGGCCGGCTGCATACCAAGGAGAATCTCATGGCCGAGCTGCAGAAAATCAGTCGCGTGCTGGGCCGGGAGATCCCGGGGGCACCCCACGAGGTTCTGCTGGTCCTCGACGCCACAACGGGACAGAATGCTCTGAATCAGGCGAGACTCTTTGGGGAGGCGGTGGGGGTGACCGGAGTTGTCCTCACCAAACTGGACGGCACGGCCAAAGGGGGAGTGGTGATCGGGATCGCCGACACTCAGGGGGTTCCGGTGAAATACATCGGACTGGGCGAAGGGCCGGACGACCTGCGCCCCTTTGACCCGGACCTCTTTGTGGCGGCCCTCCTGGGCGACGAAAAAGAGGCTTGACACCGGACCGACTTACCGGTATACTGCGGCTGTAAAGGAGTTTTCCTTGACAGTGAGGCGACGACCTGTGCTCGCCAAAACGGTCCGCCACGGTTTGCTGCTCGACTTCTATGCTCCGCTTCTGACGGAGCAGCAACGGCAAGTCCTGGGCCGCTATTTCGAGGATGATCTGTCGCTGGGTGAGATTGCGGAGGAGCGGGGGGTCTCCCGAGCTGCGGTGCACGATGTGGTGCGGCGAGGGCTCATGGCGCTGGAAAGCTACGAAAAGCGGCTGGGCCTGGTCGCACGCTACCAGCGGGAGCGGCGAAGCATCCGGGAACTGCTTGCCCGGGTTGAGGAGGCCCTAGCCTCAGGGTCCGGGGAGCGGGCGGCCCTGACCGAGGTTCAAGCGTACCTGAGACGGGCGCTCGAGGAGGGAGAGGGGATCGGTGGCGTTTGAGAACCTGACGGCCCGCCTGGCCGAGACCTTCCGTCGCCTGCGGGGAAAGGGGCGGCTGACCGAGGCCGACGTCGATGCGGCGCTGCGAGAGGTCCGGGTGGCGCTGCTCGAGGCAGACGTCAACCTTCGGGTGGCCAAGGATTTCATCGCCCGGGTCCGAGAACGGGCAGTCGGGCGGGATATCCTGGAGAGCCTTACCCCTGCGCAGCAGGTCATCAAGGTCGTCTACGACGAGCTGGTGGCGCTTCTCGGCGGAATCCAGGCGAGGCTTGGTCAGGCCGGGCGGGGGCCGACGGTGATTATGCTCTGCGGCCTGCAGGGCTCGGGAAAGACCACAACCAGTGGCAAGCTGGCGCTCTACCTCAAGAAGCAGGGGCGGCGGCCCCTGCTTGTGGCGTGCGATGTCTACCGCCCGGCAGCGCTCGAGCAGCTTCAGTCGGTAGGCGAGGCGGCCGGAGTTCCGGTCTTTGGCCGAGGGGCGGACGACCCCGTGGAGATCGCACAGGCGGCGGTGGAGCACGCCCGGCAGCACGGGAATGACCCGGTCCTGATCGACACCGCCGGTCGACTGCACGTCGATACCGAGTTGATGGAGGAGCTGCGGCGGATGGGGGCGGCGGTCCACCCCCACGAGGTTCTGCTGGTGGTCGACGCGATGACCGGGCAGGACGCCGTGACGGTGGCCGAGCGCTTCAACGCCGAGGTGGGTGTGGACGGGGTCATTCTGACCAAGTTCGACGGAGACGCCCGGGGTGGGGCGGCTCTTTCCTTGCGGGCGGTAACCGGCAAGCCGATCAAGTTCGTCGGAACCGGCGAAAAACTGGAGGGACTCGAGCCTTTCCATCCCGACCGGGTGGCCTCCCGGATCCTTGGCATGGGCGACGTATTGACTCTGGTTGAGAAGGCCCAGGAAGCGTTCGACCTCAAGCAGGCGGAGAAGATGCAGGAGAAGCTGCGGCAGGCTTCCTTCGACCTGGAGGACTTCCTTGCCCAGATGCAGCAGGTGCGGAAGATGGGGCCGCTCAGCGAGGTGTTGCGGATGCTGCCGGGGGCTGGTGCCCTCAAGGGTCTGGAGGGGCTTGCAATCGACGACAAGCAGCTCAAACGGGTCGAAGCGATCATCCAGTCGATGACTCCCGAGGAGCGCAGGAATCCTCAAGTGATCGATGGCAGTCGTCGGAGGCGGATTGCCGCCGGCAGCGGAACCCATGTGCAGGAGGTTAACCGCCTCCTCAAGCAGTTCGAGACGACCAGGCAGTTGCTTCGCTGCTTTGGGACGAACGAGAAGAAGCTGAGGCACGGTCCACGCCTCCCGTTTCGCTGGTGAACGGGATCGGCGACTCACCTATACGCAGAGCGCTTTGAGGGAGGTGAAAAGGAGCATGGCAGTGAAGATCCGCCTGAAACGGATGGGCGCGAAGAAACGTCCGTACTACCGGCTGGTGGTGGCCGACGCCCGTTTCCCGGCCGACGGCCGGTTCATCGAGACCATCGGCGAGTACAATCCCATCGCTGAGCCGGCTGAACTCCGGGTGGACAAGGAGAAGGCCCTCGCGTGGCTTCGGAAAGGGGCCCAGCCTTCCGATACCGCCCGGCGCCTGTTGTCGCAAGCCGGTGTCCTGAAAGAGCTAGCCGCCGGCAAGCCCCAGTCAACCGGGGAGTAACGGGGGTGGGTTCGTGAAGGAACTCTTGGAGTACATCGTAAGCCAGCTGGTCAACCACCCCGAGGAGGTTCGGGTGGAGGAGCGGATCAGCAACGGCGACGAGGTGGTCCTGGAAGTCAGGGTGGCGCCCGACGACACCGGCAAGATCATCGGACGCCAGGGGCGCATCGCCAAGGCGATCCGGACCGTGGTCAAGGCGGCAGCGGTCCGGGACGGCCGGCGAGTGGTCGTCGACATCCTGGACTAGAGAGGGACCCATGCGCCGGCCGGTGAGGTTCGTGGCCATCGGCGAGGTGACCGCTCCCCACGGCCTCCGCGGTGAGGTCCGGGTCATCCCGCTGACCGACTTTCCCGAGCGCTTCACCCATACCGCCCAGGTATTGGTCGGGCCGCCAGGGGCAGAACCGGATGGCCCGCCATTCGGACTTGAGCAGGTCCGGCGCCACGGGCGGACGATGATCGTCAAGCTGGCCGGAGTGGACTCAGTCGAGGCGGCCGAAAGACTGCGGGGGCGGTTGCTTTTCGTCCGACGCGACGAGGTAGTGCCACTCCCGGCGGGGCGGTTTTACGTCTTTGACCTCATCGGCTTGGCCGTGGTGGCCGAGGACGGGACGCCGGTCGGAGAGCTGGTGGAGGTGCTTGAGAACCCGGCGAACGACCTGTTCGTGGTCTGCCCATCGGACGGCGGAGGCGACATCCTGATCCCGGCGGTGAAAAGCGTGGTCCGGGAGATTGACCTGGCTGGCGGTCGGATGGTGGTGAGCCTTCCACCGGGGCTGCGTGAGGCGAATGAGGCGAGGCAGAAGTGAGATTCGACGTGCTGACCGTCTTCCCGGGAATGTTCACCGGGCCGCTCACGGAGTCGATCCTCAAGCGGGCGCAGGAAAGCGGCTTGCTCAAGGTGGTTGTGCATGACCTGCGGGACTTCGCCGAAGGACGGCACCGGTCCACCGACGACTCACCTTTTGGCGGAGGCGCGGGCATGGTGATGCTGCCAGAGCCGATCGCCCGGGCTTTGGAGACGGTTCGCAGCCTGAACCCCGGCGAACGGGCGCGGGCCATCGCCCTCACACCGGCTGGGCGCCGCTTCACCCAGGAAGTGGCCCGGGAATTGGCGCAGGAGCAGTGGCTGATTCTCCTTTGCGGGCATTACGAGGGGATCGACCAGCGGGCGTTGGCCTTGTGCGACGAGGAGCTCTCCATCGGCGACTATGTCTTGACCGGGGGGGAACTGCCGGCGATGGTGGTGATCGATGCGGTGGCTCGCCTTCGGCCGGGAGTGTTGGGGGACGAACGGTCACCGGCCGAGGAGTCGTTCGACGGCGGGCTTCTCGAATATCCCCACTACACCAGGCCGGCTGTCTGGCGGGGAATCCCCGTTCCGGAGGTCTTGCTCTCGGGGAACCACGCCGCCATCCGCCGCTGGCGGCGGAAAGAGGCTCTGCGGCGAACCTGGCTGCGGCGGCCCGACCTGTTGCGCGGCCGTCGGCTATCGCCCGAGGATGAGCGGTTGCTCAGGGAGGTCCGGGAAGAAGAAGGAGAGGCTTGAGGACGGTCCAAGGCGGAAAGCGCCCCCGACAACGTCCCATTGTAATGGGAAATGGGGTGTGATATACTATCCTTCGGTTTTCATGGCTTTGCCGCCTTGCCGAAGGGTTAAGGAGGGACCTCAGTGAACCTGATCGATTCGGTCCAAAACGCTCAGTTGCGCACGGACTTGCCGGATTTTGCGCCCGGGGATACCGTTCGGGTGTACGTCAAGGTCGTCGAGGCCGGGCGGGAGCGTGTCCAAGCCTTCGAAGGAGTGGTGGTCGCCCGGCACGGTGGCGGGCTGGACGAGACTTTCACCGTTCGGAAGGTGTCCGACGGGGTGGGGGTCGAGCGGACCTTCCCGTTGCACTCACCCCGTATCGATCGTCTGGAGGTGGTCCGAAGGGGCCACGTCCGCCGGGCAAAGCTGTACTATCTGCGGGAGCGGACGGGCAAAGCAGCCCGTATCCAGGAAAAGAAGCGGGTTTAGGTCGACCGAAAAGGACTGGGAACAGTCCTTTTTCTTTTTTCGGAGGGTTTGGCGGTGGAACGGCAGAAGCAGTCCGCTTGGCGCGACTACGCCGCAGCGGTGCTGGCCGCCGTGGCGGTGGCGGCCTTGTTCGTGGTCTTCGTTGCCCAGCCGTTCGTGGTGGAGGGTTCCTCCATGGAGCCGTCGCTGCGGGAGGGCGAGCGATTAGTTGTCAGCAAGGCGTCCTACCGCTTTGGGCGGCCGGGGCGGGGCGACGTCATCGTCTTCCGCTACCCCGTCGACCGCCGGGTGCGCTTTATCAAGCGGGTCATAGGGCTGCCGGGGGAGACGGTGGCCATTCGCGACGGTCGGGTGTTGATTAATGGGCGCCCCCTGTCCGAAAAATACCTGGCCGACGTCACCCTGGGGGAGTTCGGCCCAGTCCGGGTGCCGCCCGGCCACCTCTTCGTCCTCGGTGACAACCGCTCCAACAGCCGCGACAGTCGCTACCCGGAGGTCGGAATGGTCTCGTACCGGGATGTGATCGGGAAAGCCGTGGCGGTCTATTGGCCGCCGGCGATGGTGGGCGCGGTCAGGGGTAGATAGCGTGTCCGTTCCGTGGTATCCCGGCCACATGGAGAAGGCCAAGCGGGATCTGCTTCGTCACCTCAAAGGGGTTGACGTGGTGGTTGAGACGCTGGACGCCCGCATCCCCGCCGCCAGCCGAAATCCGCAGGTTGACCGCTTGCTCGCAGGTCTGGCCCGCGTGGTGGCGCTCAATAAGGCGGACCTGGCCGACCCGCAGCAGACGCAGCGTTGGCTGGCCCATCTGGCCCAGCAGGGGTGGCCAGCGGTGGCCACGGACGGACAGGGGGGCGGTGGGGTGCGGGAGCTTCTGGCGACCATCGGCAGTCTGGCTGAGAAGCGTCTCGCCGCCTGGATGGGCAAGGGGCGGCAGCGGCGGGCGGTGAGAGTGATGGTGGTCGGCATCCCGAACGTCGGCAAATCATCGCTCATCAATCGGATGGCGGGGCGGAGCGGGGCCAAGACGGGTGACCGCCCAGGGATCACCAGGGGTCCGCAGTGGCTTAGAGTCGGACCCGAACTCGAACTCTTGGATACACCGGGTATTCTCTGGCCAAAGGCGGGGGATCCTGAGGCCCGTTTCAAGCTGGCAGTCACAGGGGCGATCGATCTGCACCTTTTCCGGGTGGACGAGGTGGCTCTGCGCCTCTTGGGATGGCTGGAGCAGTCGGCTCCAGGAGCCCTGGCCGATCGCTTCGCGTTGAGCTCGGAGGAACGAACGGATCCCGAGGCAGCACTGGCGGCCATCGGACGTCGCCGGGGATGTCTGATGGCAGGGGGGCGGGTCGACTTGGAACGGGCGGCCACGCTCGTCCTCACGGAGTTTCGCAAGGGGCGGCTGGGCGCCCACACGCTGGACGACCCCCCAGAGGAGCCGGGCTAACTGCAGGTCCGGGGACGGGCGGGGTTTTTCCTCCCACCGGCAGGAGTCGGAAGCTCCACCGGCGAATTGTCGGCAAGGGTTGTTGAGGTGTTCCGATGAATCGGCTGCCGGCCACTCCAGCCAGCCGTCGCAAACCAGTTCAGGAGCAGAAGGAAGAATTCCGGGCGGCCATGCTCCAACGGGAGTGCGAGGCCCGGCGGCGGGGTATTTCCGTCCTTTGTGGGCTGGACGAGGCGGGACGGGGTCCCTTGGCGGGTCCCGTGGTGGCGGCGGCCGTAATTCTTCCCGAGAATTGTTACATCGTGGGTGTTCGGGATTCGAAGGCTCTTTCACCGCACCAGCGGGAGCGGTTGTACCGAGAGATAACCCGGCAGGCAGTGGACTTCAGCGTGGGCGTGGTGGACGCGGAAGGTATTGACCAACTGAACATCCTGCGCGCCACCCACCGGGCGATGTGTCTGGCGGTCGCCGGCCTTCGCCCCCGCCCGGAACTGGCCCTGGTGGACGGTCTTCCCGTGCCAGGGCTGCCCGTGCCGCACGAAGCGATGGTTGATGGTGACGCCCTGTGTCACCTGGTCGCCGCGGCCTCAATCGTGGCCAAGGTGACCAGGGACCGGATCATGGCGGCCTACGACGCCCTCTATCCTGAGTACGGATTCGCTCACCACAAAGGCTACGGCACACCGGCTCACCTGGAACGTCTGCGCCGGTATGGGCCTTGCCCCCTGCACCGCCGCTCCTTTGCCCCAGTGGCCGAGGTGGCAGATTCGGGTATCGGGCGGCTGTTCTGAGACGCCCTTCTTCCCTCTGCTCCTGCAAGCACGGAAAGGAAGATCGCCTTGCCCAACCGACAGACCCTCGGTCGGGCTGGGGAAGAGCTCGCCCTGAAGTTTCTCACCGCCCAGGGGTGGCGCCTACTGGCGCAGCGGTTTCGGAGTCGTTACGGCGAGCTCGACCTAGTCGGCGTGGAGGGCGACGAACTGGTGTTTGTCGAGGTCAAAACAAGGGCGACCGCCCGGTGCGGAACGCCGGAGGAAGCCTTAACCGAAGAGAAGCGGCGGCGGTTGTGGAAAACCGCCGCCCGTTTTGTAGGCGGCCAAGCGCCCACCCGCCTCCGCTTCGACCTGGTGGCGGTCCGGGTAGGGGCGGGCGAGGTCGCAATAAGGCGCTACCGGAATGTCTGGGGGAGGTGGTCCTGAGTGTTGGCGAGGGTGCAAAGTGCGGCCTTATTGGGAGTGGAGGCGGTAGCGGTTGGCGTGGAGGTGGACGTCGCCCCGGGCTTGCCCTGCTTCGAAATCGTTGGGTTACCAGGAGCGTCGGTTCGGGAGAGTCGAGACCGGGTACGGGCAGCTGTCCGCAACGCGGGCCTCCCGTTTCCGCTGCAACGGGTGACGGTCAATCTGGCCCCCGCAGGGTTAAGGAAGGAGGGGGCGCTCTTCGACTTGCCGATCGCTCTGGCTCTCCTGGCGGCGGCCGGGATAGTTCCAGCGGCGTCCCTCCGGGGACGGCTGGCGGTGGGGGAGCTTTCCCTGGACGGGGTGGTTCGACCGGTGCGGGGAACAGTTGCGATTGCGTTGCTGGCCAGGGCGGAGGGGACGAGCCTCCTGCTGCCTCGGGAGAACCTCGAAGAAGGAGAGGTGGTCGAACGGGTGCCCTTGGAGCCAGTCGCCAGCCTGGCCGAGGCGGTCAGCCTCCTGCGGGGAGAGTCGGCTGGCCGACGGGCGCGGCGCCCGCATCCCCCGGGGGGCGACCAGCCAAACCCCGCGCTGCAAGGGGTCGACTTGGCGGAGGTGGCCGGGCAGGCGGCCGGAAAAAGAGCGCTCGAGATCGCTGCCGCAGGCGGACATAGCCTGCTCCTCGTCGGTCCGCCGGGGGCCGGCAAGACCATGCTGGCCAGGCGGCTGCCCTCGCTTCTGCCACCGCTCGAGCGGGAGGAGGCCCTGACGGTCACCCGCATCCACAGCGTGGCGGGTACGCTACCACCCGGGCTTGGGCTCTTGTCGTCACGCCCGTTCCGGGCTCCGCACCACTCGATCAGCCTGGCGGGGTTGGTGGGGGGCGGAGCCGGAATTCGGCCGGGCGAGGTGAGTCTGGCCCACGGCGGGGTGCTCTTTCTAGACGAGTTCACCGAGTTTCCGACGCACCTGCGGGAGGCCCTGCGCCAGCCGTTAGAGGAGGGGGAGCTGGTGTTGTGCCGGGCGACGGCCCGGGTGACCCTGCCGGCCCGAACCCTGCTTGTCCTGGCCTGCAACCCGTGCCCTTGCGGATATGCCGGGGATGACCGGATTGCCTGCCGCTGCCGGCCTGGGGAAGTCGCTCGCTACCGGCAACGGCTCTCCGGACCGCTCCTGGACCGGATCGATTTGGCGGTCCGGCTGCGCCGCCTGAGCGCGACCGAACTGGTCGGAGCGGAGCGGGGCGAGAGCTCGGCGACGGTGAGAGAGCGGGTAAAGCGGGCGAGGGCCCGCCAGGCCGAACGCTTGGGGGGTGCAGCGGGACGGACCAATGCTGCTCTGCTTCCGTCAGAGTTGCAGCGCTGGGCTTCGCTTCGACCACAAGCCCAGGCCGTCTTGAACCGGGCGGTGGACCACTACCGCCTGAGCGCCCGAGGTTACTATCGGACGCTCCGGGTGGCGCGTACCATCGCCGACCTGGCGGGGGAGGAGGAGATCGGGCCGGAACACGCCGGCGAGGCGTTGGAGTACCGGGTCGAAAGGGTGGTAGGAGCATGATCAGCCGAGCAGAGAAGGCCGCCCGGTTGGAGCTGGCTATGCTGCCGGGGGTGGGGTTCTGCGAATGGCGACGGTTGATGGAGGTCCACGGCGGGGCGCAGCAGGCCCTAGACGCCGGTCGCACTCGCTGGGAGGCCGTATCGCCGCAGGGAAGGGGGGAGAGGCCGGGCCGGTCAGAGACCTGGAAGAGGTTGCACAGGCCGCGGATCATCGGCGGGAGGAGGGGCGGTGAGGAACTGCTTTCTCTGGCAGAGGAGCTGGGCTGCACCGTTCTTACCTGGGGCGAGGAGGGGTACCCGGCGCTCTTGTGTCAAACCCGTGAACCACCGCCTGTGCTTTTTGTCCGAGGGTCATTGGCCGGTGAGGACTGGCGGGCGATCGCCGTGGTGGGGACGCGGCGGGCATCGGGCTACGGACGGTTTCAGGCAGAACGGCTCGCCGGGGAGTTGGTGGCAGAGGGGTTCACGGTGGTGAGCGGATTGGCTCGGGGGATCGACGAGGCTGCTCACCGAGGAGCGCTGCGGGCTGGCGGGCGTACCCTGGCTGTGCTCGGGTGCGGGCCGGATCGGGTCTACCCTGCCGAGAATTCTCCGCTGGCCGAGGAGATTGCCAGGCAGGGAGCGGTACTCACGGAGTTTCCCCCAGGCGTCCCGCCGCTTCCGGAAAACTTCCTTTGGCGCAATCGCCTCATCGCGGGTCTCGCTCTTGCCACCGTGGTCGTCGAGGCGGGAGAACGGAGCGGGGCGATCAACACTGCCCTGCACGCCAGCGACGCCGGGCGGGAGGTCTTTGCCGTACCGGGAGAGGTTGGCCGGCTCGGGAGCGCCGGCTGCCATGCCCTGCTCAGAGCGGGAGCCACCCTCCTGGAGCAGGGCCGCCAAGTGACGGAGGAGCTATCTCCCATACTGCCGCCGGGCCTTTGGTACGGGCCGGCGTGGCGGCGGGGGCCAATTGGCGGCGCAGACTGGTGGCGGAGAGGCCAAGAAGGCGCAAAGAGAGGGGAAGGCGTCTCGTCACCAAACGAAGCACTCTGGCGGGCGCTCCAGGAGTCCCCGGGGCGGGTCGAGGACCTGGCGGCGCGGGTGGGATTGCCGGTGGGTGCGGTCGCCGCTCAGCTGGTATTGTGGGAATTGGAGGGGAAGGTGAGGGAGTATCCCGACGGCCGGGTAGCGAGGGCAACGGGCTGACCCTTCCCAGTGTCTGTTTACAGGGGCCCAAGCTTCTCTTATAATTATCCGAGAACTTGGGCGTTGCATACCCCGTCGCCAGGGGCAGAAGAATACGTCCGGTGCGTCTTTCGGGGAGGGGTTCAGTTGGGTGGGAAGCTGGTCATCGTCGAGTCTCCGGCGAAGGCCAAGACCATAACGAAGTTCCTGGGGCGGGGTTACACAGTCCGTGCGTCGATGGGGCATGTCCGGGACCTCCCGAAGAGCAAGTTTGGGGTGGACCTTGCGCAGGGGTTCAAACCGGAGTACATCCCCATTCGCGGCAAGGGCAAGATCATCAAGGAGCTCCGGGAGGCTGCCAAAGGGGCCGAGAAGGTTCTTCTCGCCACTGACCCCGATCGAGAGGGGGAAGCCATCTCCTGGCACCTGGGGGAGTTGCTCGGGCTCGACTTGAACGATGATTGCCGGATTGAGTTCCACGAGATAACCTCCCGGGCGGTGGCCGCAGCCCTGCGAAACCCGCGAAAGATCGACTTCAACTTGGTCGACGCTCAGCAGACCCGGCGCATTCTGGACCGGATCGTAGGTTACCAGTTGAGCCCCCTGCTTTGGCAGAAAGTGCGCCGAGGGCTCTCGGCCGGGCGGGTTCAGTCGGTCGCGGTGCGCCTTATCTGCGACCGGGAGCGGGAGATCCAGGCCTTTCAGCCGGAGGAGTACTGGACGCTCACTGCCCAGCTCGTGGCGGAAGGAAGCGAGGTGCCCTTTCCGGCCAGACTGGTCCAGGTGGAGGGAAAAAAGCCGGTCGTTCCGAACAAAGAGGCCGCGGAAGCGATTCGACGGCGGGTGGAGGGGCAGCCGTTCACCGTGGCTGAGGTGAGACGAAAGGATCGGTTGCGGCATCCTGCGGCGCCTTTCACCACCTCAAGCTTGCAGCAGGAGGCCTCCCGCAAGCTCGGTTTCTCGACCCGGAAGACGATGCAACTTGCCCAACAGTTGTACGAGGGCTTGGAGGTACCCGGGGAAGGGGCCGTCGGCCTCATCACCTATATCCGCACTGACTCGGTTCGGGTCGCCGACGAGGCGCTTACCCAAGTTCGCGAGCACATTGCAGGGCTTTACGGTCCGGACCACCTCCCGCCGAAGCCGAATTTCTACAAGACGAAGGCCGGCGCCCAGGCGGCCCATGAGGCGATTCGCCCGACCTCGGTCGAGCGGACCCCGGAGCGGCTCAAGGGAGCGCTCAACCGCGACCAGCTCCGCTTGTACGAGCTGATCTGGCGCCGATTCGTGGCGAGCCAGATGGCTTCCGCCGTTCTTGACACCGTGAGCGTTGACGTAGTGGCGGATGCCTGCCTCTTCCGGGCTACCGGGTCGGCGGTCAAGTTTCCGGGGTTCATGAAGGTTTACACGGAGGGACGAGACGCCGTTTCGATCCGTCGAGACCCGGGAGTGGCGCAGGGAGAGGACGAGGAGGAAGCGGGGGACGGGCAGCTACCTGAACTGGCGAGCGGCGACCGGCTGACGCTGCAGGATCTCCAGAGCGAGCAACACTTCACCGAGCCACCGCCTCGCTATTCGGAGGCAATGCTGGTCAGAACGATGGAGGAGCTGGGGATTGGTCGGCCGAGCACCTACGCCCCGACGATCGAGACCATCCTCGATCGGGAGTACGTGCGGCTGGAAGACCGCCGTTTCGTCCCGACCGACCTTGGCTTCGTGGTGGTGGACTTACTCAAGGAGCACTTTCCCGACATTATCGATGTGGACTTTACGGCCAGCCTCGAAGAACGGCTCGACGCAGTGGAGGAGGGGAAGATGGAGGGAATCCGTGTTTTGGAGACCTTCTATCCGGGCTTTGCCTCTCAACTGGCGGAGGCTAGGGAGAAGCTGGGGCGGGTAAAGCTTGCCGAGGAGGAGACCGACGAAGTTTGCGAGCTCTGCGGCCGGAAAATGGTGATCAAGCACGGCCGCTTTGGAAAATTCCTGGCCTGCCCGGGCTATCCGGAGTGCAGGAATACGCGGCCGTTGCGCCGGGAAATCGGGGTGGCTTGCCCCGAGTGCGGCAGCCCGATTGTGGAACGTCGGTCCAAGAAGGGCCGAACGTTTTACGGGTGCAGCAAGTATCCGACGTGCACCTGGGTCTCCTGGAACGAGCCCGTGGATGAACGGTGTCCCGCGTGCGGGCAACTGTTGGTCAAACGACGGCAAGGGCGGGCGGCCGTCATCGCCTGCGCCAACCCGGAGTGCGAGCAAGGGCCGAGGCGAGGAGGGACGCCGACCGATGCCGGCAAGAAGACTCGTGGTGGTCGGGGGCGGGCTCGCCGGAAGTGAGGCGGCCTGGCAGGCGGCCCGCCGCGGGGTGCCAGTAGAGCTGTGGGAGGGGCGGCCGGAGGTATGGACGCCGGCCCATTCCACCCTGTACCTGGGAGAGCTGGTGTGCTCCAACTCCTTGGGCGCAGACGTCCCGGGAACGCCAGCTGGGTTGCTCAAGGAGGAACTCCGCCGGCTGGGTTCACTGGTCATGACGGTCGCTGACGAGCACCGAGTGGCGGCCGGACGGGCTCTGGCCGTCGACCGGTTGGCCTTCGCCCGGGCCATCACGGCCCGCCTGGCCACTCATCCTCTCGTCTGCCTGAGGCGAGGTGAAGTTGACCATCTGCCGGAAAGACCGGCAGTGATTGCCACCGGCCCATTGACCTCCGCCAACATGGTGCAGGCGCTTCAGGCTGAGCTGGGGGCGGCTTGCCTGCACTTCTACGACGCTGCGGCGCCGATCGTGACTGGCGAGAGCGTCGATGAGGAGCGGTCCTTCTGGGGCAGCCGGTACGACCGGAACGGTCGGGATTACCTGAACTGCCCGTTGAGCAAAGAGGAGTACGAGACGTTCTGGGAGGCACTGGCAAGCGCCGAAACGGTACCTCTGGACGAGGTGGACCGGCCGGTCTTTTTCGAGGGGTGCTTGCCCATTGAAGAACTGGCTCGGCGGGGCCGCGACACGTTGCGCTTCGGCCCTCTGAAGCCGGTAGGGTTGAGCGATCCGCGGACGGGTCGTCGGCCTTACGCGGTCGTTCAGTTGCGGCGGGAGGACCACCGCGGGCGTCTATTCAACTTGGTGGGGTTTCAGACGCGCCTGCGGTGGGGGGAACAGGCGCGGGTCTTTCGCCTGATTCCCGCACTGGCTCGGGCCGAGTTCGTCCGGTACGGTGTCATGCACCGCAACACCTATCTCGAAGCGCCGTCAGTGCTCACCCCTACCCTGGAAGTGGCCCGCTGTCCGGAGCTCTTTCTCGCCGGACAACTGATCGGGGTTGAAGGATACTTGGAATCAGCGGCCGCCGGGCTCGTGGCCGGGATCAACGCCGCCCGGACCCTTCGCGGCGAGGAGCCGGTCTCCTTCCCGGAGGAGACGATGATCGGAGGACTGTTGACCTACATCACACGACCGCACCCGGACGTTCAGCCGATGAACGCGAACTTCGGGCTGCTTCCGCCGCTAGACGAGCAGGTGAAGGATCAAGCGGTGCGGAGGCGCCGGTACAAAGAACGCGCCGAGCGGGCTATGACAAAGTTTCTCAGTTGCCTGAGCGTTGAGAATTGAACTTGCGGGGCGCAGGGGCGTGTGTTAGGATTGTGGAGGATGTCGGCAGCTCATACGTAGAAGGTGAAGGGGTAGTACGGATGCCAAGTACCTTGCTGGCCAAGGCGCGCCAGATCAGCCGCCTGATTCAGAGTGCAGCGGGTGAGGCGGTCAACTTTGCGGAGATGGCGCAAGTCCTGCAGGAGGCGATCGGGGCCAACATTTACATCGTGGATCGGAACGGGAAGCTCCTTGGACATTCGCTGATGACCGAATTCCAGTGCGAGGTCATCGAACACGAGATCTTAACCAAGGGCTATTTTCCCGAAGCATATAACGCGCGGTTGTTGCGGGTGAACCACACCTCGCCGAACCTGTTGCCGGAGAGAGGCCGGTGCGTCATCGACGCCGAGCTTCAGTGTAACTGCGTGGACAAGATCACTACGATCGTTCCGGTCAATGGCGGGGGCGAACGGCTCGGCACGCTGGTCCTGGCCCGTTTCAAGCAGGCTTTCACGGACGAAGACCTGCTCTTGGCGGAGTATGGGGCGACGGTAGTGGGGATGGAAATGCTTCGCCTCAAGTCCCAAGAGATTGAGGAGAAAGCGCGCAAGAAGGCAGCGGTTCAGATTGCTTTGGCGACGCTCTCTTTCTCCGAACTGGAGGCGGTTACCCACGTTTTTGCCGAGCTTGGGGCGAAAGAGGGGCTCCTGGTCGCCAGCAAGGTGGCGGATCGGGTAGGCATCACCCGGTCGGTCATCGTAAACGCCTTGCGCAAGTTCGAAAGCGCCGGGGTGATCGAGTCGCGCTCGCTGGGCATGAAGGGCACGTTTATCCGAGTGTTGAATGAACATCTTCTGGACGAGTTGAAGGCCATCTCACAGCGCAATTCTTAAGTACCTCGCCGGATTGTTCGCGAATCAGTCAGAGGGTGTCTCGCACAGGGACATCCTGTACTGCCGCGCCCCTCATCTGTGGGCGATACCCGACACGCCCAGCGAACCTGCAGTTCTTGTCTCGCAGAATCCCATCTTTTTTTCATGATATGTGGGGATAGCGGAAGGAACTTCCTTATGGCTGAAGAAAAAAAGAACTGGAGCTGGAAAAGGGCAGGAAAGAGAAGTCTCGCGACGGCAGCGTAAGGGCAAATCTACCAAAAGGTAGAGGCGCAGAGCTACGGGCCTAAGGCCCGACGGATGGGCTATGGCGGCCGAGTTGCCACGGTTGCGCGAAGTGGGATGAACGGATTCGGGCCACTGGGGCGGCTTGAATCCTTAATTTTATGCTGGTGCTGCCGAAAGAGACGGCAAGAACTGAGCAGAGGAGGGAGCGCGATGGCTGGCGGGTTGATGCGCACTCAGGCGGACTTGGCGCTGCAGAGCGCGTTGGACGGGTCGGTCTTGCGCCATAGGGCGATTGCCGAGAACCTGGCCAACGTAGACACCCCCGGGTACAAGCGACTGGAAGTGGAGTTCGCCTCGGCCCTCAAAGCGGCGCTGGAGGATGAGGGAAAGGGCATCGCCCTGACGCGGACGAACGCGCGGCACCTGTCGGACGGGCAGGGTGAACTGACGGACGTGCACCCCGCGGCTTGGCGCGTCCAGAAGACCACCGGGCGCGCTGACGGCAATAACATCGACCTCGACGCCGAGATGGCCAAACTGGCCGAGAATACGCTGCTTTACAGCTCTCTCACGCAGGTGCTCGGCCGGCGCTTGGCGATGCTGCGGTTTGCGATCAACGAAGGGAGGCGCTAGAAGATGGGGATGTTCGGACCTTTGGAGGTTTCCGCCTCGGCGTTGACAGCGGAGCGGCTCCGCCTGGACGTGATAGCCAGTAATCTGGCTAACGCTAACACCACGCGGACCCGGGAGGGCGGCCCCTACCGGCGGCAGGTGGTGGTTTTCGCACCGCAGGCGCAGACCGGCTTTGGCTGGCCTTTGGCTGAGCGACCGGGAACGGGCGTACGGGTGGTGGGGATCCGACCCGATCTTTCGCCTCTGAAGCGGGTGTACAACCCTGGGCACCCCGATGCAGACGCCGAGGGCTATGTCACCCTGCCGAACGTGAACCCCGTGGTCGAGATGGTTGACCTGATTGGGGCGGCTCGGGCGTACGAGGCCAATGTGACCGTGATCAACGAGACGAAGAACATGTCGGTCCGGGCCCTTGATCTCCTGCGTGGATAACGAGTAGAGCGGGGGGAGAGCGATGTCTGCGAGCGGTGTCAAGTTAAGCCAACCAACATGGCTTGGGGTAGTTGGCTCCGGGGCGGAGGCGCCCGGCCGGGCCGGGAAGGTGGAATCAGGAGGCGAGGGCGCAGACTTCACCGAGATACTCAAGACCGCTCTGGAAAAGGTTAATACCGCCCTGCTCGAGAGCGACGCCGCCGCCAAACGACTGGCTACGGGCGAGGCGGCCAACCTTCACGAGGTGGTCCTGGCTACCGAACAGGCCAACCTGGCGCTCCAGTTCGCCGTGGCCATTCGCAACAAGGTGCTTGAGGCCTATAACGAACTGATGCGCATGCCTGTGTAAGAGACGGCTGGGTGGTGCGGGCGGCAATGGATTTTCTCAGGAGCCTGTACGAGCAGGTCAAATCCTTTTGGCAGGGCCTCTCGCCCGGGCGGCGGGTCGGGTTGCCGTTGACGGTGGCGGCCGTGGTGGGCTTTCTAGTCTACGCTACGCTGGCGCTCAACCAGCCCAAGTATGCACCTCTCTTTACCGGCTTGAGTCCGGAGGATGCCGGTGCGATTACTGCCAAGTTGAAGGAAGCCAACATTCCTTATCGGCTGGCAGAGAACGGCGCCGCGATTCTGGTACCGCAAGAGCGGGTCTACGAGACCCGGATCAACATGGCCAGTCAGGGGCTACCCAAGGGCGGCGTCGTGGGATTCGAGCTGTTCAACGAGACCAAGCTGGGGACCACCGATTTCGAACGGAAGCTCAAGTACAACTGGGCGCTGCAAGGAGAACTCACTCGGACCATCCGGGAGATGAACGAGGTCGAAGATGCCCGGGTGCACATTGTGCTTCCGGACCGTTCGCTCTTCGTGGAAGAGGACCGCGAGCCCACGGCCTCGGTCCTGCTGAAGTTGAAACCGGGCGGCCGGCTCTCTGAGGGTCAGATCTATGGTATTGCCAACCTCATTGCCGGGAGCGTCGAGGGGCTGAAACCGGAGAACGTCACCATTCTCGACTCGACTGGAAACATCCTTTCCGACAACTTGGCCGCCGCGTCGTTGGGGGGCGGGATCTCCGGGCGCGGCATCATGGCTCAGCTCGAACTGAAGCGAGAGATCGAGCGGGAGTTGCAGCGACAGCTCCAAACCATGCTGGAGCCGCTCTTCGGGTTTGGAAAGGTCGTGGCACGGGTCAATGCAGAGCTTGACTTCGATTATAAAGAGCAAAGTAGAGAGAACTTCATTCCGGTGAACACCGACGCAGGGACGGGTATCCTCCGGAGCCGGCAGACGCGTACAGAAACATACCAGGGCAGCGGGGACGCAGGCGGGGTGCCGGGGGTAAGCGGAAACATCCCGGGCTACCAGGCCTTCGCCGGAGGGGGCTCCTCGAGCTACGAGAAGAACGAAGCGACCGAGAACTACGAGGTCAACCGGGTTCAGGAGAAGCTGATCTTTGCCCCCGGGCAGATCAAGCGCCTCTCCGTGGCAGTTTGGGTGGACGGTGCGCTTAATCAGGCGCAGTTGGCTCGCGTGCGGCAAGCCGTGGCGAGTGCCGTGGGTTTCAGCGACCAGCGGGGCGACCAATTGTTCATCGACTCCATGAAGTTTGAGGCCCAGGGCCTGGAACGCCCGCCGGCGGTGGAGAAACCCGTTTCGGTCAACTGGGCGTGGGTGGCAGCGGCCGCTGTCGCAGCCCTGGCCCTGGGGACGGGGGTGGCGATGGTGGCGAAACGGCGCAAGGCGGCGGTGGCTGCGGAGGAAGAGAAGGAGCAGGGCCTGGACGTGTTGATTGCCGAAAAGCAGAGGGAAATCCAACCGCTTGAGGCGGAAGCCTTGGATGTCTCGCCAGAAGAGCAGGAACGGATTAACCGGGAGAAGCAGGTGCGCAAGTTCGCTGATGAGAAACCGGAAGAGTTTGCCAGTCTGCTGAAGACCTGGCTTGCAGAAGACGAGAGGTGACCAGCGGTTGGCCGGCGGGCGGAACAAAGAGTTGACGGGCAAGCAAAAGGCGGCGATCCTCCTGATTACCCTCGGCCCGGATGTTTCGGCTAAGGTTTTCAAGCACCTGCGGGACGAAGAGATCGAGGATCTGACATTGGAGATAGCCAACCTGCGCAAGATCGATTCGGAGCTCAAGGAGCGGGTGATGGAGGAGTTCCGCGAGCTTTTCCTGGCCCAAGAGTACATCTCCCAGGGGGGGATCGAGTATGCCCGGGAGATTCTGGACCGGGCCTTGGGGCCTCACCGGGCGGGAGACATCATCGCCCGCCTCACCGCCTCGCTGCAAATCCGGCCCTTCGACTTTGCCCGCAGGACAGACCCGGCTCAGCTCTTGAACTTCATCCAGAACGAGCACCCCCAAACGATCGCACTGATCATGGCCTATCTGACGCCAGAGCAGGCAGGGACGATCCTCTCTGCTCTCCCCCCGGCCAAGCAGGTGGACGTAACTCGGCGACTGGCCACGATGGACCGTACGCCGCCGGAGATCCTCAGCGAGGTAGAGAACCTGCTGGAGCGGAAGCTCTCTTCGCTCATGACGTCCGAGTTTACCTCGGCCGGGGGCGTCGAGTCCACGGTGGAGATTCTCAACCGGGCCGACCGGGCGACCGAAAAAACGATTCTGGAGGCCTTGACCGAGCAGGACCCGGAACTGGCCGAGGAGATCAAGCGTCGGATGTTCGTCTTCGAAGACCTGACCTTGCTCGACGACCGGTCGATCCAGCAGGTCTTGCGGGAAGTGGAGAACAAGGATTTGGCGCTGGCGCTCAAGACCTGCAGCGAGGAAGTGGCGAACCGAATCTACAAGAACATGTCGAAGCGGGCCGCCGAGATGCTCCGGGAGGATATCAAGTACATGGGGCCGGTGCGGCTGCGTGATGTTGAGGATGCCCAGCAGCGCATCGTGAACGTCGTCCGGAAGCTCGAGGAGGCCGGGGAGATCGTCGTGGCTCGGGGTGGGGGTGATGAGATAGTTGTCTAAAAAGGTCATCAAGGCCTCCAACCTGGTTCTGGGGGCTACGCCCATCACAGTGGCCGCAGCTTGGTCCGCTTCTCGATGGGAGGAGGTAGCGGTCGCGGGCCCGCTTGAGGAAACGGAGGACGGGGCAGAGACGACCTGGGAGACACCGGCGGAGGCGGCCGGGAAGGGAGACCCGGAACTCGAGACCAGCGTGGCGTTGGCCCAAGAGCGGGCGGCCGCCATCTTGCAGGAGGCGCAGTTGGAGGCAGACCGTCTGGTGGCGGAGGCTCGCAGCCGGTCTGCCCAGGTCTTGGAAGAGGCGCGGCGGGAAGGGTATCAAGCCGGTTTTCGCGAAGGAGAGGAAAAGGGCCTGGCAGAAGGTCTGGCGAAGGCGGAAAGGGAGATGGAGGCGGCGGTCAAGCAGACGATGAAGGTGCTGGCCGCCGCCATCCACGAAAAGCAGCGGATCGTGGCTTCCAGCCGAGACGACGTGTTAAAGCTCGTGCGGAAGGTTGCCGAAAGAATAATCAGGGCTGAGGTCCGTCTCGATCCAAACGTGGTGGAACGGGCGATTGACGCCTCGCTTGCCCTGGTCGCCGAGCGGAGCCAGGTTCTGATCCGGGTGAACCCGGAGGACCTGACCCGGGCCCGCGAGGGGGTTCCCCACTTCCTGCGCTACTTCAGCCCGTCAGCGGTGTTGGAGGTGTGCGCCGACTCCCGGGTGACGCAGGGGGGCTGCCTGATCGAGACCAACGCAGGCAACATCGACGCTCGAGTGGAGACTCAGCTGGAAGAAGTCTTTGGGAAGCTGGAGGAGGCCCTGCATGGCGGTTGAGCTGCTCTTCGATGGGGAAGGGGAGGATAGTGCCGGGGAGCAGTACGAGGCCGTGCTGGGCAGCCGTTTGACGGCAGGCCTGCGGGCCTTGGCCGACTTTGAGCCGGTGCGCCAGTTGGGCAAGGTCGCTCAGGTGATCGGGCTGACGGTGGAGTCGGTGGGACCAGCGGTACACCTGGGTGAACTCTGTTACCTTCACCCGCGGGAAGGACAACCGATCCAGGCCGAGGTGGTCGGCTTCCGCGATTCGCGGGTCCTGCTGATGCCGTTGGGTGAGATGGACGGGCTGGGTCCGGGGGCCGAGGTCCGAGCGTCCGATGCGGTGCTCCGAGTCGAGGTGGGGGACGAGTTACGCGGGCGCGTGCTGGACGGACTGGGGCGGCCGATCGACGGCCGGGGGCCTATCGCTACCGGGCGCTATTACCCGGTGCACGCTCAGCCACCCAGCCCGCTGAAGCGCCAGCGAATCTGCCGTCCGTTGGAGGTGGGCGTCAAGGCCATCGACGCCGTGATCACTTGCGGGCGGGGTCAGCGCGTCGGCATCTTCTCCGGCTCAGGCGTGGGGAAGTCAACTCTCCTCGGCATGATCGCCCGGAACACGGCAGCCGACGTGAACGTGATCGCCCTGATCGGGGAGCGCGGCCGAGAGGTCCGAGATTTCCTGGAGAAGGATCTCGGACCGGAAGGCTTGGCGCGGTCGGTGGTGGTGGTGGCCACCTCCGACCAGCCGGCGTTGGTGCGCGTCAAAGGGGCACTGGTTGCCACGGCCGTGGCGGAGTACTTCCGGGACCAAGGGTTGGATGTATTGCTCATGATGGACTCGGTCACCCGGTTCGCTATGGCGCAGCGAGAGATCGGTCTGGCCATCGGCGAGCCACCGACGACCCGGGGCTATACACCCTCGGTCTTTGCCTTGCTGCCAAAACTCCTGGAGCGTGCCGGAACGGCTCAAGTCGGCTCAATCACCGGGCTCTACACTGTCCTGGTGGAGGGAGACGACCTGAACGAACCGATCGCCGACGCTTGCCGGGCCATTCTCGACGGCCACGTGGTGCTCTCCCGGGAGTTGGCGGCGGAGAACCACTATCCGGCGATCGACGTGTTGGGAAGCGTCAGCCGGGTGATGGCGGACGTGGTTGAAGCGGGGCACCAGGAGGCTGCCTCCTGGCTTCGAGAGCTTGTGGCGACTTACCGCAGAGCGCGAGACCTGATAAGCATCGGAGCCTATGTCGCCGGATCCGACCCGAAGATCGACGAGGCGATTGCCCGGATTGACGAGATCACAGATTTCCTTCGGCAGGCGGTCGAGTTCCGACAGCCGTACGAGGCAACCGTGGCTCAACTGCTGGCGATGGCCGGAAAGACGGCCGGGGGAGCGAAATAACGGATGAAGAAGTTCTCCTTTTCACTGCAGGCGGTATTGGACCTGAAGCGGCACCGCGAGGAGGCGCTCCTGGAGGAGTTGGCGAAGCGGACGAGGGCCGTTGCCGCGGCCGAAGAGCGATTGCAGGAATTGAGGAGGGAGCGGCGCCGGGCGGAGCGGGAACTCCGACAGCTGTTGCGTGGGCGGCTCGAAGTGGGCCAGGTGCGGGTGGCCCAGGACTACCTGCTCGGGTTGGACGGGCGAATAGAGGGGCAGTCGCAGGAGGTTCACCGGCGGCGCGAGGAGGTAGAGGCTTGCCGCGGGCAGGTAGTGGCGGCGAGGCAGGAGCGGAAGACCTTCGAGAAGCTGCGGGAGCGGCAGTGGGAGGCCTACCAAAAGGAGTATCACCGCCAGGAGCAGAGTTTCCTGGACGAACTGGCGACCCAAGGGTACGCCCGACAGGAGAGGTAGGGGAACGCCGGGGTGCGGTGGTTGGCAATCGGATTGGTGGCCTTGGTGATTGCCGGTATCGTGGCGGTCGGGGTACTGGACCACTTCGGCTTCCTCGATGCGGGTGCCTTAGTGTTGAGCGGTTTGAAGCGGATCAAGGCTCTCCAGCCGCATGTACGCACCTATGAACTGGGACTGGCCCGCAGCCAGGCCCTGGCCAGTGAACGGACGCGACTGGAGGATGCCCGGCGGGCGCTGGAGATCAAGGCCAAGGAGATCGCCAAGCAGGCTGCCGACCTAGAACAGGAACGTCAGGCGCACCAACAGGAAGTGGCCGAATTGGAGGCCAAGCGGAACCAGTTGCTCAAGGCGGTCAAGGGCGCCGAGCAGCTCGACCGGATGGCGAAACTCTGCGCGTCGATGCCGACTGCCAAAGCGGTCCGGCTTCTGACGGAGTTGGAGGACGGCGACGTGGCCCAGGTCTTGGCAAGGCTTTCCGACCAAGAGGCGGGGGCCATTCTGGCGGGGTTGGAGCCCAAGCGGGCGGCCCGGATCCTGGCCTTGCTGATCAGGCAGTAGGACGATACGGCGATACGCTGATAGGCTGTTCTTCCGAGTTTGGACGGAAAGGGGGTGGTAAAGAGATGATGGAATGCGGAGGCATCGCAGCCGGGGGGGACATGTTGGCCGGACTGCCAGTGGGCCTGGGCATTCTTGGAGAGGCGGCGGAAACCGGAAAGGCGGACCAGGCCGGCGAGGAAAACCAGTTTGCCGGGTTGCTGGCCGCGGCCTGTGCTGCCTTGGCCGGCGCACTTCCGGCAGGGGCCGACCAGGCTGAGCTTCCACCGGTAACTGAGGGTACCACTTCGACTGTGCTCGCAGAGCAAGCAAGTGCTATGCCGCTACCCGTGGCGCAACCAGTGGCGGAGGCGGCAGACGGGGTGACAACGACCATACCCCAGGACGTGGCGGCTCAGGGGGGTGAGAAGGCGGCCTACGGACTGCCAGAAGGTGCTCAGGTGGCTGGCTCGGTGACCACTCCAGCCGGCCACGGAGGGGCGACGCCCGCAACCTCTGCGCCGGCGGAGGACGGGGAGACCGTTGCCTGGACGGTCGTCCCCAGAATGGCCCCGAGCCTGGCTGAGAGCGGCGTCGACCGGCCGCGTTCGGATCCGGTGGCCGTCACCGGCGTCCAACCACTGGACAGTGGGATTGGGAAGACAGAAACGGTGTCCGAGAGCCCGGGTCCGGGGCTTGACGAGGGGCAGAACGTGGTGTCGTCGCCGATGCACCCGGGCAAGGAGGACGAGGCGCGGACGGCTGAGCCAGCGGGAACCAGGCCGGCCGGCGAGGTGTGGCATCCCGGGGAGGTGGACTCTGGTGAGAACCGCCAACCGGCACCCGAAGCTCCTGGGATATCGCCGGGGAAGGCGAGAGAGCCAGGGGTGGTTCAATCGAGGGGAGGCGAGTCGGGGACAGGGCAGCTGACCGTGGAGCAGCCCACGACGAGGCCACCCCGGGAAGAATGGCCACTGGCGGCGGACAAGCCTACTGCCGCGAGCGAAGCGACCGGCGGCGCGGTCGACCGCCGGAACCAAGAAGCTCTGGAGACTAAACCAGCGCTGCCAGCGGCGGTGAGGGAGGAGTCAGGGCGGCCCGACTCCTCTGGCGAGTTCAAGTGGCAGGATGGAGCGCCAGAGAAGGAAGGGCAAGTCGTGGTCGTCCGGGTCCGGAACGAACAGATCGCCCCGGCGCGTGAGGCTCCTTTGGCCAGCGACGAGCCAGTCCATCCCTACAGTCGAGTCGAGTTTCGGGACCTACCACAGTTCGTCCGACGGGCGGAGCTTGTGGCGCAGGCCAAGGGTCCGACTGAGATGCGGGTACAGCTCGTGCCGGAGCACCTGGGGCGAGTCTCGATCCGGGTCACTGTAGCCGAGGGCGGTGTGACCGCCAAGCTGCTCGTCGAGACGCCGGAGGTCAAGACGCTGGTCGAGCAGCGGATGCCAGAACTGGAACAGGCGTTGCGGGAGCAAGGTCTCCGTCTCGACGGCCTCAGCGTTGGCTGCGAGGACCCCGGAGCAGGAAACGGCGGCTTCTTCCGCCAGGAGATTCCCGGACACTTCCGGCGTGAACTGTCCAACGGGGCTGCCCGGAGGGAGTACGAGGAGGCTCCCGTTGGCTTGCCGGAGGCGCGTCCGGTGATAAACCGGCTCTGGACTGGTAACGGGGGCTTGCTGGATGCATTGGTATGAGAGGAGGTGAGGCGCATGGAAGTTCAAGGTGCGACTCTCTTCGGTTGGGAGGAGTGGGAGAAGCCGTCCTCGACGATGGAGACCAAAGAGTTGGGGAAGGACGCCTTCCTGAAGCTCCTGACAGTGCAACTGAAGAACCAGGACCCCATGTCGCCGCTGGGCAACACGGAGTTTGTCGCCCAAATGGCGCAGTTCTCCAGCCTGGAGCAGATGAGCAATCTGTTCACTCTCACCAAGGAGATGAGCCAGTACCAACGCCAGGCGGCATTGGTGGCGGAGAGCACGGCCCTCATCGGACGGACGGTGACCCTCGAACTGCCGGACCCGGCTTCAGCGGAGGGTGCGACGACGAAGATCACCGGCGAAGTCACGGCGATCCGGCTGAACGGGGGGTGGCCGAGGCTGGTAATCAACGGGCAGCCGTACGACCCGGCTTACGTGGCGGAGGTGTCCTAGGTAATGGTCGACAAGGTGAATCTGCAAGGGATCCTGGCGCCGAGCGGACCGCGCCCGACGCAGAGCCGACCGGTAGAGGGGTCCCAGGTCAGAGGCGGAGCCTCGTTCGAGGCGCTGTTGAAAGAGGAACTGGCGCGCGGCGGGCTGAAGTTCTCCGCTCACGCCGAGCGGCGGCTGGCCTCGCGGGGTATTCCGTTCTCGGCGGAGGAGCTGGCCAGCCTTTCGAGCGCAGTGGACCGGGCAGCGGCCAAAGGGGCCCGGGAGACGCTGGTCCTCGTCGGGAGCACGGCGTTCCTGGTGAGCGTCCGCAACCGGACGGTGATTACGGCGATCAACGGGGATAGCCTCAAGGAGAACGTCTTCACGAACATCGACAGCGCGGTGATCGCGTAGGGCTGGACCGACAAGGGAGCCCGCGCGGCTGAACGATGGAGGCCGCGGGTCACCGCCCGGAGGGCCCGCCGGAGAGCGGGCACGAAAGGGAGGTCGGAAACCATGTTGAGGTCACTCTTTTCGGGGGTGTCGGGCCTGCGTAACCATCAAATCAGGCTCGACGTGATCGGCAACAACATCGCCAACGTCAATACGGTCGGGTTCAAGGGGAGCCGGGCGAACTTCCGGGACGTCCTGTACCAAACGATGACGGGCGCCACCGCGCCGCAGGCTGGCCGGGGTGGCATCAACCCGCGTCAGGTCGGGCTGGGGGTCAGCATCGCCTCGATCGACCCGGTGATGACCCAGGGGAACATCGAGTCGACGGGTCGAAACACCGACCTGGCTGTGGAGGGCGATGGGTTCTTCGTCGTGGGAGACGACAACGGAGCCCGGTTCTATACCCGAGCGGGATCCTTTACGCTGGACCAGATGGGCAACCTGACCACGGCTAACGGGTTGAAAGTAGTCGGGTGGACGGCGGTCAACGGTGTCTTGGATCCAGCCAACGCCGTTCCAGGGTTTATTCGGGTGGTTCGGGGGGAGGAGATGGCTCCCTCGGCCACCACCATGGTCAGCTACAACGGAAACCTCGATGCCCGGGCAGCTGTCGGTTCCACCCGGCCGGCGCAGAAGACGGTTTATGACTCACAGGGGAACACCCATGAGTTGACCATCACCTTCAGGAAGACGAGTGATAATACCTGGAGCTGGACGGCGGCGGCAGATGGCGGCCACACGGTGGACGACGGGGCTGGCGGGGCCGCCACCGGTACCATCACCTTCGACGCTTTCGGCGCTTTCGTGTCGGCAACTGGTCCGGTTGCAAATCTGCGGATCCAAGGTGGCGACCTGGGCGGCGCCAACGACATCGGCCCCGTTTCGTTGGACTTTAGCGCACTGACCCAGTATGCGTCGGCGACCACCGCCAATGCCCTGGATCAAGATGGATACGGGCGGGGCAGTCTGACCGAGTTCAACCTGGACACGAACGGGGTGATCACGGGGTACTACACCAACGGGCGTAGCCGGGCCCTGGCCCAGGTGGCGCTGGCGATCTTCAACAACCCGGAGGGCCTGATGCGATACGGCGACACCATGTTCCAAGAGTCGAACAACTCCGGAGTTCCCCAGGTGGGGGTGGCTCTCTCCGGCGGGCGCGGGACGCTGAAGCCAGGGGCCTTGGAGATGTCCAACGTGGATCTCTCTCAAGAGTTCACCAACCTGATCATTACCCAACGCGGTTTCCAGGCCAGCTCCCGGGTAATTACCACCTCGGACGAGGTTCTACAGGAACTGGTGAACCTGAAACGGTAAACTGACGGGCTCGCCTGGGGGAGCAACGAGCTCCCCCAGGCGGTGGCTCTGGTGAGGAGGTGACTCCTGTGATCGTGCTGCACCGGCTGGACGGGAAAGAGTTCGTAATGAACCAGAACCTGATCGAGACGATCGAGGCTACACCGGATACGGTCATCACCTTGACCAACGGGCACAAGTACGTTGTGCAGGAACCGGTGGCGGCAGTGATCCGGGAGTGTATCCGGTATCAGCGCCGGCTAGCTGGGCGGGCCCGGGTTGCCGGAGCCAGCCCGGCGGAATTCAGGGAGGACTAGGTCGGGCCATAGGAGGTGGCGGTGGTGGACATTGCATCGATTATCGGGATAGTGGCGGGTGCTGTGCTCCTCCTATGGGGCATGATGCTCGGCAACACCTCAATAAAAGTCTTCTGGGACTTCCCTTCGGTCCTGATCACCTTTGGTGGAACGCTTGGGGCCATGTTTGTCCAGTTCCCTCTGGAGTCAATCAAGGAAATCCCGCGGATTGTGAAAAAGGTCTTTGTGGTCAAGAAGCAGGATCCCGCAGAGGTTATCCGGATGATGGTGGGGTTTGCTCAGAAAGCCCGGCGGGAGGGGTTATTGGCGCTCGAGGAGGAAGCCCAGAACCTGGACGACGAGTTCCTGAAGAAGGGCATCCAACTGGTGGTGGATGGAACCGACCCACAGCTTGTCCGCAATATCCTGGAGGTCGAGCTGACCTTCCTGGAGGAGCGGCACGCCTCGGGTGCCAGCATACTGACCTTCTGGGCGGCGACCGCCCCCGGTTTCGGCATGATTGGAACCCTGATCGGGCTGATCCAGATGTTGCTTAACCTAGATGATCCAAGTTCCCTTGGCCCCGGTATGGCGACGGCCCTCATCACCACCTTCTATGGGGCCACGGCGGCCAACTGGATCTGCAACCCGATGGCTCAGAAGCTGAAGGCCAGGAGCTCCGAGGAAATCCTGCTAAAAGAGGTAATGATTGAGGGGATCCTGTCAATTCAAGCAGGGGAGAACCCGCGGATCGTCGAAGAGAAACTGAAAGCCTTCCTGGCACCAGGGGAGCGCCGTACCGCGACGCAGGAGCAGGGAGCCGTGGAGGGAGTGAGCGTGGGTGCGTAAGCGGAAGAAGGCGGATGACCAGCTGGCACCATGGATTATCTCCTATGGCGACATGGTAACGCTGCTTCTGACCTTCTTCGTCTTGCTGTACTCGTTCAGCCTGGTCGACCTGCGGAAGTTCCGGGCGATGTCCGTCTCGATGCAGGAAGCCTTCGGCGGACGAGTCCTGCAGGGAGGCGGGAGCAAGGTCATTCAGTTGTTCCCGGAGACGGCGCCCCTTTCCCGACAGACCCCTGGCCGAGACGTCATGGAGGCGGCAGCCCAAGCGCAGGAGTACCTGAAGAAGGCGGGCCTGGAAGCGGTTGCGACGGTATTGCCGCAGGAGCGGGGGGTAGTCATCCGGTTCGAGGACCGGGTCTTCTTCGACACGGGACAGGCAGAGCTGAAACCGGAAGCGGTGGAGACTGGTCGGAAGCTGGCCGAGTACTTGAGGAGGATCCCGAACCAGGTCCGGATTGAGGGACATGCCGACAACGTTCCGATCCATAACACCCGGTATGCCTCGAACTGGGAACTGAGCGTGGCCCGTGCCACGCGGTTCTTGACGTTCCTCCAAGTTACCGGGAACCTGCCGCCGGAACGGCTGTCTGCCGCCGGCTATGGCGAGTACCGGCCGGTGGCCCCGAACGATACGGAAGAGGGGCGGCGGAAAAACCGCCGCGTCGACGTGGTCCTGCTGAGGGCTGGGCTTGGAGAGGGCGAACCCCGTCCGTCGGCGGGGCGATGACCAAGGAGGGGAAGGCGATGGCAGGGAGGGGTAAGAACATGCCCGACGAGGCAGGGAGGGTGGAGAAGGCTCAAGAGAAAGGGCCGGTGGCTGCCAAGGCCAAAGGAGGCATGGGTGGTGGCGGTCTCACCCCGGGGTTAGTCATGCTCGGGGTGGCACTGGTGTTTATCGCTACGATGGGCTCAGCCTTCTTGGCCGTGACCTTCCTTGGCCGGAACGGCGGGGGTCAACAGGCACCAGCTTCAGCCGCCGAGCAGCCCAAGGCGCAGGACCAGTTTGGGCCGACCCAGGCAATAGGGGATTTCACGGTAAACCTGGCCGACGATGGAGAACGGGTGTATCTCAAGGCGGGCGTGGCAGTTGAACTCTCCAACGCCGAGGCCCAGACCGAGTTGACCAGCCGGGACCCGCAGGTGAAGGACATTGTGATCAGCGTTCTGTCAGCCAAGACGATGGTCGAGGTCGCCGGCCGTGACGGGAAGGAAGTAGTCAAGAAGGAGATCCGGGACCGGCTCAACCGGCTGCTGACGAAGGGTCGGGTGCGAAACGTCTTCTTCACCGAGTTTGTTTTCCAGTGAACACCAGGGTCGGAGCGGAGGAGGAGGTGAGCATGGATGGCTGAGGTTCTCTCGCAGGAAGAAATCGATGCCCTGCTATCAGCTCTCTCGACGGGCGAGGTGAAGGTCGAAGACGTCCGGAACGAGGAGAGTAGGCGGCGGGTCAAGGTGTATGACTTCCGCCGCCCCGACAAGTTCTCCAAAGACCAGTTGCGAACGATCGAGTTCATGCACGAGAACTACGCCAGACTGCTCTCGACTTCACTCGCCACCTATCTGCGAACCATCGTGGACGTTCACTTGATATCTGTTCAGCAGATGACCTACGGGGAGTTTATTCAATCGCTCCCGAGCCCGACAATCATCTCCGTTTTCCAGCTTAACCCCCTTGGTACCGCCATCCTCGAACTCAATCCGGAACTGGGGCTGATGATGGTCGAGCGGCTGCTTGGAGGGAAGCTGAAGCTTCCGGAGAAGGGACGGGAGTTGACCGATATTGAGCAGACCATCCTCCGGCGGATCATCTTTCGCTCCCTGGGCCACCTCAAGGAGGCGTGGCAAAATGTCGCCGAAGTCGAGGCCCAATTCGAGCGCATGGAGCTGAATCCTCACTTCATTCAGATTGTGGCTCCAAACCAGATGGTCGTCCTGGTCACGCTCTCCGTCAAGAGCGAGGATAACGAGGGTTTCCTAAATATCTGCCTTCCGGACACGCTGCTGGAACCGGTGCTGTCCAAGCTGACTGCCCATTATTGGCTCGCCAGCACCCGGCAAAGCGTGACTCCGACGACCCTCGAGGCACTTCGGCGGCGAGTGGAGCGAGCCAAGGTCGAAGTGGTGGTGGTGCTGGGCGAAGCGCCGTTGACTGTAGGCGAGGTGCTAGACCTGCAGCGGGGTGACGTGATCGCCCTTGATGCCAAAGTGAGCGGCCTCTTGAACGTCCGAATCGGCGATCGCGTCAAGTTCCAGGCGCGACCTGGGGTAGTCGGGTCCAAATTGGCGGTGGAGATTGCCACCGTGGTGAAAGAAGGTGACGGCCAGTGAACGAAGGGATTCTTTCTCAGGCCGAATTGGACGCCTTGTTGGCGGCGCAGACGGAGGAGCTCTCGCCCGAGACGAAGGACGCGGTGGGCGAGGTGGGCAACATTTCGCTGGGAGCCGCGGCCACAGCACTGTCCAAGCTCGTCAACCGGAAGGTGTCCATCACCACCCCTCGAGTGCGGGTGATCAAGGAGAGCGAGATCAGCCAAATCGTCCCGGCTGAACAGGTGATGATCAAGGTCGCGTACGCTGAGGGGCTGCGCGGGGAGAGCCTCTTCCTGCTCCGTCAGACCGATGCGGCGTTGATCGCTGACCTCATGATGGGGGGCGGCGGTACTGGAGCGGCAGAACTAGACGAGGTTCGCCTCTCTGCCGTCTGCGAAGCCATGAACCAGATGATGGGCGCAGCCGTTACGGCCATGGCCGAGGTGCTGCAGCAACGCATCACCATCTCCCCACCGGTGATTAAGTCGGTGAACCTCACCGAAGAGGCAGACGCCGAGGCCGTGGCTTCCCTGGACGGGGAGCGAATGGTGGAAGCCGCCTTTACCCTGCGGATCGAGGATCTGGTGGAAAGCGAGTTCATTCAGATCTTACCACTTGAGCTCAGCAAGCAACTCGTCTCACGGTTCTACGAGTCAACGGTGGGCGGCGCCGAGGTGGCGGCAACAAGCGCCCCTGTGGCGGCTGGTCCTGCCTCTCTTGCTGCACTGGCGCCGGCTGGCAGTCAAGCTAGTCAGACGTCCGCCACGGGTCCGCGGGATGGCGAGGAGCGAGGTGGGTTAAACATGAAAGGCGAATACGGCGCCAAGACCGGCGTGGTCGTCCAGCCTGCACAGTTCGCACCGTTGACCGGCGGTCAGACCGCGCCGCAACCCTCCCCCAATCTCCAGCTCTTGATGGACGTCCAGTTACAGGTGACGGTGGAGCTTGGCCGGACGAAAATGCTCATCCGGGACATTCTCGAGCTGGCCAAAGGGTCGGTGGTGGAATTGGAGAAGTTTGCCGGCGAACCGGTGGACATCCTCGTCAATGGGAAGCTGGTGGCAAAAGGGGAAGTGGTCGTCATTGACGAGAACTTCGGCGTTAAGGTAGTCGACATCGTCGCCCCCGCCGAACGGCTTCACGGGTTGCAGTAGAAGGCGCATTTCCAGAAGGAACAGGAGGATAACGGGTGGGCAAACGGATCTTGATTGTGGACGACGCCGCCTTCATGCGCATGATGCTTCGTGACATCTTGACCAAGGCCGGCTACGAAATAGCGGGGGAGGCCGAGAACGGCAAGACAGGAGTGGACAAGTTTGTCGAACTCCAACCCGACCTCGTGACGATGGATATCACCATGCCGGAGATGGATGGCATAACGGCTGTCCGTGAAATCCGCAAGATCAACCAGGACGCCAGGGTCATCATGTGCAGCGCCATGGGACAGCAGGCCATGGTGATCGACGCCATCCAGGCTGGAGCGAGGGACTTCATCGTCAAGCCTTTCCAACCCGATCGCGTGGTGGAAGCAGTCCGCAAGGCCGTCGGGTGACTCCGGCTGGACAACGCCGGGGGTTTGGTACGCCGAAAATGTCGGGTCAAGTCGACTCACGGGGAGGGGAGGAAGAGCGGTGTCCTGGTACCTGTGGCTCCGAGTCGTAGCGGTGACGGCGCTCCTGATCCCTTTTGTGCAGTTCTGCACGCGCTTTTGGGCCGAGCGGGCGCAGATTGGAGGACGCCACCTCAAGGTTCTGGAATCCTGCAGCCTCGGGAGCGATGGGCGGTTGCACCTGGTGGAGATCGCCGGTAAGGTGTATGCCCTGTCCGCGGGGGCTAAGGGGATTCAGATAATCTGCGAGGTGGAAGCGCCCGAAGCCTTGGTCGATTTGCGCCGGGGGGAAGGGGTCAGGGGGGAGCGGTTGCCCCTCGTGAGCAACCTCGTGGCCTGGCTGACCGGGACAATGTGTCCGCCGCGACGGCTGAGGAGGCAGGAGGTAGCCGGGTCCAGCTGGTCAGACGGAGAGAGGTCCCCCAGCCGGGCGGTCGACATCTTGGCCGAACAGGTGCAGCGGTTGCGTCGCTTGGGTTGTCCGGGGGATGAGGCGGTTGTCGCCGGAAAGCGTTAGGCGTCCGATGGCGGACCGCCCGTCCCTGCTGGGGTGGATTCGGCCTGCGGGACTCGCTGTCGTTCTGGTTGGCCTAGTGGTTGCCCCGGCCTGGGCAGCCCCTGCGGCGCCAATCCCGGTTCCGCGCCTCAGCATCGGGGTTGAGCAGGCTACTTCGCCTGGCCAGGTAGCCCAGAGTCTTCAGGTGCTCTTCTTGCTGACTGTTCTTTCGTTGGCCCCGTCGATCCTGATTCTCATGACCTCCTTCACCAGGATCTTGATTGTCCTCTCCTTCGTCCGGGCGGCCCTGGCCACACAACAGATGCCTCCCAACCAGGTCTTGATCGGCCTGGCTTTATTTCTGACACTCTTCATCATGTATCCGACCTGGCAGACGGTGAACCAGCAGGCGCTCCAACCTTACCTGGCCGGACGACTAGCGCCAGAGCAAGCGCTCGAGCGTGGGTTGAAACCCATCCGGGAATTCATGCTCCGTCAGACGCGAGAGAAAGACTTGGCGCTCTTCGTCGAGATGAGCAGGATCCCGCGTCCTCGGACGCCAGCCGACGTTCCGACTCAGGTGGTTATCCCTGCCTTCATCATCAGCGAGCTGAAGACAGCGTTCCAGATCGGGTTCATGATCTTCATCCCGTTTCTCGTGATCGACATGATCGTGGCCTCGACCCTCATGTCGATGGGCATGCTCATGCTTCCTCCAGTCATGGTGTCGCTGCCCTTCAAGATACTGCTCTTTGTCCTGGTGGACGGGTGGTACCTGGTGGTCCGGTCGCTGCTGTTGAGTTTTCGCTAGGAGGCGTGGAGGATGAGTGAAGCCTTTGTCGTGCAGGTCGGACGAGATGCCCTAACGACAGTGCTCCTCGTCTCAGCCCCCATGCTTGGCTTGGGACTGCTCGTGGGCTTGGCGGTCAGCATCCTGCAGGCGACCACCCAGATCCAGGAGCAGACGCTCTCCTTCATCCCCAAGATCGTCGCGGTCCTGGTAGGAGTGGTGGTGTTCGGGCCCTGGATGCTCGGGGTGCTTCTCGATTTCGCCCGCAGCATCTTGGGGAACCTTCATACGTTCGTCCGGTAGGAGGGTCGGCGTGGACCTCTGGGCGCTATCTGCGGCCTTCGATCGTTACCTGCTGGTCCTGGTGAGGGTGACGGGTTTCCTCGGCGCCACGCCCTTTTTTGGCAGCAGGGCCATTCCAAACCGGCTGAAAGTGGCTCTAGGGCTGGCTATTGCCTTCTTTCTTCTGCCGTTGGTCAAGTTCTCCCCGGCTGCCACTTTTGACGCTCCCGGTTCGTACGCGCTGGCGATTGGCAGCGAACTCCTCATGGGCTTCTCTCTGGGCTATGCCGTGACCCTTTCCTTCTCTGCCCTGCAATTGGCAGGACAGTTGATTGACGTGCCGATCGGTTTCTCACTGGTGAATGTCCTCGATCCGCTCCTGGCCCAGCAGGTTCCGGTCATGGGTCAATTCCAGTACATTCTGTTCACGGTGATGTTCCTGGCGATCGACGGCCATCACCACCTCCTTCGGGCGTTGGCCAAGACCTTTGAGCTGGTGCCGTTGGGAGGTTTCCGGTACTTCCCGGGCCTGGCGGAGCTGATGGTCAAAGGATTTGGGGCGGCTTTCCTCCTTGGCTTCAAGATAAGCCTGCCGGTGGTGGCGGCGCTCTTTCTGACTGACGTGGCACTGGGCCTGGTGGCGCGAGCGGTGCCTCAGATGAACGTTTTCGTGATCGGCTTTCCGGCCAAAATCCTGGTCGGGCTGGTCTTCGTGATGCTGATCCTCCCGGTGTACGTCGGTCTCGTGGGCCTCGCCTTCAGTCCCCAGGGCGACGTCTATGGCCTGCTCGGGGCCATCCTGAAGGGGGGTGCTCCGGTTGGCCGGTGAGGGGGAGGTCTGCCGGTTCTTCTTGGACCTCCAGCGTTTCGCAGGGGAGCGGACGGAACCTGCGACGCCCAAGCGGAAGGAAGAAGCTCGGAAAAAGGGACAAGTCCCCCGCTCTCACGAGTTGGTTACCGCAGGCGTCCTGGCAGGGGTCTTCCTGCTCCTTCACTGGAGCGGAGCAAGCCTGGTCCAGCGGCTGACCGAGTACCTGGCTGCTTCTCTGGAGGATGCCACAGGGGCCGACCTGACCGACGGGCAGGTGCTGGCCGGGTATCTCGAGTTGGCTTGGTTCTTCCTGTCGGCGGTAACCCCGCTTTTTCTCGTGGCGCTTGGGGTCGGTCTCCTCCTTAACTACTTGCAGGTGGGTTTTCTGTTCACTGCGGCACCCCTCGCTCCCGATCTCGGCAAGATCAACCCCGGACGGGGGCTGAAGCGGATGTTCAGCCGGCACGCCCTGGTGGAGTTGGTCAAGTCGTTGGCGAAAGTAATGTTGATCGCTTGGGCGGCCTTTGGCGCCGCTCGCCCCGCGTTCGAGCTGTTGCTGGCCTTGAACCAGCAGGAGTTGGGGGATGTGTTTCCGACTCTGGAGACGCTGGTCTACCGGGTGGGGCTCCGGGTTTCGCTGGTGCTCCTCGTCCTGGCGGCGTTGGACTACGCCTACCAGCGCTGGGACTATAACCGGAATTTGCGCATGTCCAAGCAAGAGGTCAAAGACGAACTGAAACAGCAGGAAGGCGACCCTCAAGTGAGGGGGCGGATCAGGAGCCGGATGCGGCAGATGGCCCTGCGCCGGATGATGCAGAAGGTGCCGCAGGCAGATGTCGTCATCACCAACCCGACGCATCTGGCGGTGGCGCTCCAGTATGATGCCCGAACCATGCGGGCGCCTGAGGTCGTGGCGATGGGGGCAGACTATGTCGCCCAGCGGATCAGGGAGCTCGCCGAGGAAAGCGGGGTACCGATCGTGGAAAACCCGCCCCTTGCCCGGGCGTTGTGGGTGGGAGCCGAGGTTGGACAGGCCGTTCCCGTCGACCTGTACCAAGCCGTGGCTGAGGTACTCGCCTTCGTGTACCGCCTGAAGCGGCGGCGGGCATAGGGAGGATGCGGTAGATGACGCAGAGGGTGACGGGAGTGTCCCTTGATAGCCGGGCGGCCGAGCTGGGGGCCGTGGTCGGCGTGGTGGCGATCGTCCTGATGCTGGTTCTTCCCGTGCCGCCAGGCTTGATCGATGTCCTGCTGGCGGTGAACATTGCCGCCTCCGTGACCATCCTGCTGGTAGCGATGAACATCCAACGACCGTTGGATTTCTCGACCTTCCCCTCAGTTCTCTTGGTGATTACGCTCTTCCGGCTTTCCCTCAACATCGCCTCCACTCGCCAGATTCTGCTCAACGGCTACGCCGGCGAGATCATCTACGCCTTTGGGAACTTCGTGGTCGGTGGCAACTACGTGGTGGGCTTCGTGGTCTTCCTGATTCTCGTGGTGATCCAGTTCGTGGTCATTACCCGGGGCGCCGAGCGGGTAGCCGAAGTGGCTGCCCGCTTCACCCTGGACGCCATGCCGGGGAAGCAAATGGCGATCGACGCTGACCTGAACGCCGGGACCATCACTGAGGCTGAAGCCCGGCAGCGGCGGCGCGATATCCAGCGGGAAGCCGACTTCTACGGGGCCATGGACGGCGCCTCCAAATTTGTGAAGGGCGACGCCATCGCCGCCATCATCATCGTGATCATCAATACCCTGGGTGGATTCCTGATCGGGATGTGGCAAAAGGGTTTGCCGCTGGTCGGGGCGTTGCAGAAATACACCCTCTTGAGCGTAGGTGAAGGTTTGGTTGCCCAGATCCCGGCGTTGATGGTCTCAGTTGGGACAGGCATTCTCGTCACCCGGGCGGCCGCCACCGACAATCTCGGGAAGGACATCGCCCGCCAGGTCTTCGCTCAGCCCGGGACGCTGGCGGCAGGGGCGGTTATTCTGGCGCTCTTCTCCGTTGTCCCCGGTTTCCCCCCACTGCCCTTCTTGGTTCTCGCCGGACTCTTCGGCTATCTGGCCTACTCGCTCCAGGAGGAACTGCGCCGCGCCCGGGCGGCAGCCGAGGAACAGGAGCGCACGGCGGAGCTCGAGGCGGCCAAGAAACCGGAAAACGTCTTGTCCCTGTTGGCGGTGGACCCGATCGAACTTGAGATCGGCTATGGCCTTATTCCGCTGGTGGATTCGTCACAGGGCGGCGACCTCTTCGATCGGGTGACCCTGATCCGGCGGCAGATGGCGCTCGACTTGGGAGTAGTCATTCCGGCGATCCGAGTGCGGGACAACATGCAACTCAAGCCCGGCGGGTACGTCATCAAGGTAAAAGGAGTGGAAGTCGGCCGCGGCGAATTGAGTACTAATCATTTCCTGGCGATGGACGCAGGCATGGTGAGCACGCCAGTGGAGGGCATCCCAACGACGGAGCCGGCCTTCGGGTTGCCCGCCGTGTGGATTGACGCCGCTCGCCGGGAGCAGGCGGAGATGCTAGGCTACACAGTGGTAGACCCGCCCTCGGTGCTGGCGACCCACTTGACGGAAATCATTCGGGCCAACGCTCACAACCTTCTCGGCCGCCAGGAAGTGAAGACCCTGCTCGACGGCGTCAAGGAGAGTTATCCGGCCGTGGTCGAGGAATTGGTACCGGACCTGCTCTCCCTCGGGGAAATCCAGAAGGTCCTGCAGAATCTCTTGCGCGAGGGTGTATCCATCCGTAACCTGGTCACGATCCTGGAGACCCTGGCAGACTTTGCCCGCCTGACGAAGGACGTTGATCTGCTCAGCGAATATGTCCGACAGGCTCTCGGGCGGCAGATTTGTGCCGGGCTGGCCGATGCCGAAGGGCGGCTGCATGCCATTACGCTGGACCCGGCCATCGAAAGCGGGTTAGCCGGAGCAGTGCAACGAACGGAGCAAGGCGTGTATCTTTCGCTCGAGCCAGGGTGGGCCCAGCGGGTATTGAGTAGGACAGCGGAAGAGCTCCAAAAGCTGACGGCCGGCGGGCGAAACCCAGTGATCCTTTGCGGGGCTCCGGTTCGCCCCCATGTCCGACGCCTCGTGGAGCGAGTTTCGCCAAAGGTGAACGTGTTGTCATATAACGAGGTACCCTCCGGCATGGAGGTAGACGCGGTAGGGACGGTGACGCTGACCGATGAGGGTTAAACGGTACGAGGCCGAGTCGATGCAGGAGGCCATCGTGAAAGTCCGGGCGGAACTCGGACGCGATGCCGTTATTCTGCACTCAAAGAAATTCCGGCGGGGCGGGGCGTTCGGGCTCTTCGGCCGCCCGCGGTACGAGGTCATCGCGGCCATCGACCTTCCCGGTGAGGCGGAAGCCGGTCGAAAGGAATCGGAGCAGCAGGTGGCGACGGCGGTCCAGGCGGGCTTGGCGGTGGGACAGAGCGTGGTCGGGCCGGTGATTCCGGTTTCGCCGCCTCCCTCCACGGCGACGTCAGCCGTAGGCCGGGAGCGGCGCTCTTCGCCAGCGGAGCCGGTGTCGCGTCCGGCTGTGCAGGTGGGGAAGGTCACCGTATCGGTGGCGCCTCCAGACCAGACGGCGGCTCCGGTTGACCCCATGCCTGCCGCAGCGACTGCCGTGTCCTCCGATTCCCTGGTAGTGGAATTGGCCGGGCTGCGGCGGATGATCCACGAGCTTTCTTCCCAGCTCGCGTCGAAGGGTTCCGGAAGTGAAGTGGCCCGCGGCTGGAAGGCGGTGAAGGATCACTTGCTCCGACAGGAGCTCCTGCCGGAGTACGTGACCGAGATTGAGGAAGAGGTCTTCCGCACCTGCAACCTGGACGAGTTGCAGGACCAGGAGCGGGTGGCCGAGGTTGCCCGCCGGTACTTCATAGAGAACTTCACCATCGAACGGCGCAAGGCCGATCAGGAGACTGGCCGCCGGGTGGTGGCGCTGGTCGGCCCCACAGGGGTGGGCAAGACCACCACAGTGGCGAAGCTGGCCGCCCAGTATGCGTTGTTTGCGAAGCGGGCGGTGGGGCTCCTGACGGTCGATACCTACCGGATTGCCGCGGTGGACCAGTTGAAAACCTACGCTGAGATCATCAACCTGCCGGTCGAGGTGGCCTTCTCTCCGGAAGAGGCCCGCGAAGCCCTGGCCCGCTTGGGCGATCGGGAAATTGTGCTGATGGATACGGCTGGGCGGAGTCAGAAGAATGACCTCCAGATGGCTGAGGTAAAGGCGTATTTGGAAGCGGTTCAACCTGACGAGGTTCACCTGGTCCTCTCCACGACAACGAAGCAGCGAGATTTGGAGGACTGCCTGAACCAGTTTCGCGAGACTGGTTACCGGCAGTTGATCTTCACCAAGCTTGACGAGACAGACAGCTACGGCGCCATCTTCAACTGCTCGCGGCGGGCGCGTTGTCCCATCACCTATCTGACTTTCGGGCAGAACGTGCCGGACGACATTGAGGAAGCGAGCCAGGAGCGCTTGGCCGACCTGCTCCTGCGAGAGGTGGAGTGGCGGCGATGACGGTGAGCATCGGATCCGCGCCGCGGGACCAAGCTGAGCGGCTCAGGGAACTCGTGGCGGCCTCGGAGGCCCGTCGGCCGCAACTTCTGGGTCGCCCCGGGTATTATCTTGCGCCCGATTCCGAGCGGACGCCGCGGACGCGCGTCTTGACCATAGCCAGCGGAAAGGGTGGCGTGGGCAAGACCAACCTGGTGGTGAACTTGGGGATTGCCCTCGCCCAGCGCGGCCTGCGGGTGGGCATTCTCGACGCGGATTTGGGACTGGCAAACATCGACATTGTGCTGGGGATGGTCCCTCCGTACAACCTGGTCCACGTACTGCGGGGCGAGAAAGGGATCGCTGAGATCATGGTCCGGGGACCCGAGGGAATTCAGGTCTTTGCCGGCGGTTCCGGGGTCTATGAGCTGGCCAACGTTGGCCAGTGGCACCTGGACCGCTTTATCGCTGGGTTGCGGGAACTCGACGGCGAGCTGGACGTCTGCCTGATCGACACTGGGGCGGGCATCGGCCGCCAGGTCATGAGCTTCGTGGACGCCGCCCAGGAAGCGGTCATTGTTACTACCCCCGAGCCGACCGCGGTGACTGACGCTTATGGCTTGGTCAAGATGGTTTCCTTGCACAATCAGGAGGCCACTGTCCAAATAGTGGTCAACATGGCGGACAACCAGGCGGAAGGCAGGGCCATCTTCGAGCGGCTCCGTGCGGTCAGCCGCCGCTTTCTGGGACTGGAGATCGCTTATTTGGGCGCGGTGGAACGGGACGGCGCGGTGACCAAGGCAGTCCGAGAGCAGCGCCCGTTTGTGCTCGCTAGCCCTCATTCCCGGGCGGCCAAGGCCGTCCAGCGGCTGGCTGAGGCCTTGACTGCCAGCGCCCCGGAACGCCCCCAGGGGCTCGGGGGAATATTTCAGAAAATGCTACGGCTCAGCCGGTGAAGAGGTGGCTACGTGAGAGGTTTAAGCGCCATCGAACTGGACGCCCTCAAGGAGGTCGGTACCGTAGGAGCCGGTAACGCGGCTACGGTTTTCTCCTCAATGCTGGGGCAGCGAGTGCCCATGACGGTGCCGGAGGCCCGGTTGCTGCCAATTGCCCAGGTGTCCGAGGTGTTCGGCGGGGCTGAAGCCGAGGTGGTCGGGGTTTGCCTCACGGTCATTGGGGATGCGCCGGCGGTGATCCTCTTCCTTCTCCCCTTGCGGGATGGGCAGGCGCTGGTTCGGCAGCTGTTGGGTCAGGCGGGTCCGACCGAAATCACCTTTAATGACCTGGAGCGGTCGGCGCTAGGGGAAGCGACCAACATCTTGAGCGGAGCCTACCTTCAGGCGTTGAGCGAGTTTACGGGTTTGGCCTTCACCCCGAGTCCGCCAGCCTTCGCCCATGACATGGCGGGGGCGTTGTTGGACAACGTGTTCGCTGAGCTTGGGCAGGTCGGAGACTACGCCTTGTTGATTGAAACGGAATTCATGACTGGAGAGCAGGGAGTCAAGGGGCATTTCTTCCTGGTGCCTGACCCAGAAGGGCTCACGACGATCCTGCAGGCACTGGGAGTGAGAGAATGCAGACCCCAGGACCTCTGATCCGGATCGGGATGGCTGAATCGGGGGCCAGCAAGGCTCCGGCCACCCTGATCACCTCAGGCCTGGGTTCATGCATCGGGGTGGCGCTCCACGACCCGCAGGCGAAGGTCGGTGGGATGTGCCATGTGATGCTTCCCGATTCGCTGCAGGCCCGGGCGAGTGAGAACCGGGCGAAATTCGCCGACACCGCCATCCCCGACATTCTGGTTCAGCTGGAGAGATTGGGGGCGCGTCGCGAACGGTTGGTCGTCAAGGTGGCGGGGGGGGCGCAGATGTTCAGTTTCGGGAAAGGTGACGACCGTTTCGCCATAGGACGGCGAAACGTGGAAGCGGTGCGAACGGCATTGCGACAGGCGGGGCTGCGCATTGCCGCGGAGGATACCGGCGGTAACCACGGGCGGACGATGGTGTTGGACGTGGGGACTGGTCGGGTGACCATCCGGACGATCGAAAGCGGAGAGACAGAACTCTGATTGAAGGGGTGCCGGCGTGGTCCGGGAGGGTAGCTCGATTCGCAAAATCGATCTTGACCAGGCATGGAAGGCCTTCAAGAGCACCGGCGACCGGGCAGCGCGGGAGGCACTTATCCTGCACTACGCCCCCCTCGTGAAGTACGTGGCCGGGCGGTTGGCCGTGGCGCTCCCGGCCACCGTAGACTTTGACGATCTGGTGAGTTGCGGAACGTCCGGTTTGATCGACGCGGTGGAGAAATTTGAACCGGACCGCGGGGTCAAGTTCGAGACGTACGCTCTGGCTCGTATCCGCGGCGGGATCATCGACGGGTTGCGGCTGGCGGACTGGGTTCCGCGCTCGGTCAGGCAGAAGGCGCGGCAGTTCGAGACAGTGAGCCAACGCCTCGAAAGCAGCCTGGGGCGGGCGGCAACCGATGCCGAACTGGCCGAAGCGCTGGGGCTTTCGGCCGAGGAGTACAACAATCTTATCTCCGAATTGGCCTGCACCACCTTGACCTCCCTGGACGAGATCTGGCGCGGCGATGAAGACGGCAGCGAGGGGGTCCGCCTGGTGGACGGATTGGCCGACCAGAGCGCCGTTGACCCCCTCGCTATCGCCGAGCTGGCTGAACTCAAGCGGGCCCTGGCTCAAGCGATTGACCAGCTCCCGGAGCGGGAGCGCCTGGTGATCGCCCTGTACTACCGGGAGGGACTGACGCTGAAGGAAATCGGACGGGTCCTCGAAGTCACCGAGGCACGAGTATCCCAGATACACACCAAGGCGATTCTGCGTCTCCGGGGAAAGCTGGCCCGCTGGCGCGAAGATCGGCCGGCACGAGCGGGGTGAAGACGTGAGCGATTCGGTCAGCGGAGTGAACGAGCGGGAAAGTCGCAATGGCGAGGCCAGGGTGAGTGTTCGCCCGGAGGGGGTCTTCCTCATCGTCACCCCACCGGAAGGTGAGGGGCAGCCCGTGACGCTGGCCCAGGCCGAACGGTTACTGGCGAAGAAGGAGATTGCGGACGTCGACTGGACCGCAGTCCTGACTGCTCTGGAGGCCAGGGACGGAAAGCCGGTCCTGGTGGCGCCACGTCGGCCTTCCTTGGACCGAGACGCGACGGTCCAGATAGAAGTCAGCCCAGACGAGATGGAGGCGTACGCTATCATCGTCCCCGCCCTGGGGGGTCGGAAGCTGACTACCGCCCGAGTGGTAGAGGAGTTGCAGGCGGCGGGCGTGGTCGAAGGAATCAAGCGGGATGTGCTGGAGGCGGCCGTCGCCGCCCAGAATGCCGGCGGGCGGTTCCTGGTGGCTACCGGACGCCCCCCTGTAAACGGTAACGACGGATACATCGACTACCGGGTGTCGGTGAAGGGACCGTCGGCAAAGCCGGTGGAACTGGGAGACGGTCGGGTAGACTACTATAACCTCAACACCATTCAAAATGTCGGCGCCAACCAAGTGCTGGCAGTCAGGGTGGCACCGACGAACGGCCTTCCGGGGGTGACGGTGAAAGGAAAGGTTCTCCCGGCCAAACCGGGGCGGGATGTTCGCTTACCGGCAGGAAGAAACACCGTTCCCGGGAAGAACCCGGACGAGCTGGTGGCACTGGTTAGCGGACAGGTCGTCGTCGTCGGCGAGAAGGTTCACGTTTTGCCGGTGTGCGAAGTGCGGGGGGACGTCGACTTCAGCACCGGGAACATTGAGTTCGTGGGGAGCGTGGTCATCCGGGGTTCCGTGACCAGTGGTTTCATCATCAAGGCCGCTGGCAACGTGGAGGTTAAGGGCTCGGTCGAGGCTGCCACCATTGTGGCAGAAGAGGACATCATCATCCACCGCGGCGTCCAGGGAGCGGACCGGGGACGCCTGGTGGGGAAGAACATCCAGGCCCGGTTCATCCAGAACTGCCGGGTGGAGGCAACGGGCGACGTTGTGGTCGACGAGGCTTTGATGTACGCCGACGTGGAAGCTCAGGGAAGGGTGGAGACGCGCGGGAGCAAGGGCCGGATCGTAGGGGGGACCGTCCGCGCCGTCAAAGGGGTTGTTGCCCGGGTGATCGGCTCAAAGCTGGGCACTCACACCGAAATCATGGTGGGAGTCAACCCGGAGGTCCGGGCCGAGCTTGAGCGGGTGACGCAGGAGCTTGCCCAGCGGGAACGACAGTTGGACGAGGTCGTGAAGAGCATCCGCCTCATTAGGGAGGCGGCGGCGGCAGGGCGGCAGCTACCCGGCGGCGATGGAGAAAGACTCACCAGACTGCTGACTGCCATGAACCAACTGAACAAGGCCGTAGACACCCTCCGCGTGCGTCAGGAGGAGCTTCGGGTGCTGGTCAGCATCGCCACGGCGGGCACCGTGCGGGCGCTTGAGACCGTCTTCCCGGGGGTGAAGATCACCATCGGTCCGCTTTCTCTTTTGGTGCAGGATGAGGTGGCGAAGGCCCTTTTCTATGTGGAGGGCGGGGAGATCCGGATTGGCACAGCATAGAGCGGAGCGGGGGGACTGCCCGTGAGTATCAAGCCGGTGGACGTGGGTGTGATGGTGCAACGGATGGGCGAGGTGGACCGCACGCAGCAGGTTCGGGACCAGCGGGCGGCAACCGACCAGCAGCACTTCGGGATGGCGATGAAAGCCGACCTGGAGCGCCGGGAGACGGAGGTGAAAGGTCCTCCCCAAACGGCGAAGCTCTCCGTAAACCCCGATGCCCAGCAGGAGAGGAAAAGGAAATGGCCAGAAGGGCAGAGCCCGTCTGGTGCGCGCGAACCGGCCGAGCCTCCCAAGGAGAGCGGGGAGGAGCCGCCCCGGCCTCAGTCGGGCCGGGGTCAGCGGCTCGACATCAAGTTGTAGGGGAGCATTGGTGATGGAGTGGTTGTTGTTCGTGCTCGGGGCCCTGACGGTGGGTGCGTCCCTGTTTCTGGGCTACCGCGAACGGCGGGACTTCGCCCGGCTGCAGGAACGTGCAAGCCGTACCCGGCCCGGCGAACTGGAAGAGCTGTCTCTGGTCGTGGCTGATCTTGAACAGGAACTGACTCAGACCGCTGAGCGGATCATCCAAGACCTGGAGGAGCGCACGGCAGCGCTGCGCCGGTTGATCGCCGAGGCGAAGGCCATCTCCCAGGACCTGAAGATGCCCGCGGTCTCAGAGCCCGCGCGGGAGGGCGAAACGCCCCCGACCCAGGAACGGGCGGCCAACGAAACCAACGAAAACACCTGTCGGGCGCCCGAAGAGAAACCGCAAGCGAAGGGGTGGCGGACGACGGAAGCGACGGTCTTGGAGTTATCGCAACAGGGGCTGGGGGTAGAGCAGATTGCCCGCCAACTGAACATCGGCAAGGGCGAGGTCAAGCTCATTCTGAATTTAAGGAAGGCGCAGGCGAGGTAAACCAAAAGTGTTTGTGGATCGGCAACTATTGCGTGGAATAGGGGTTGGGCTGATGCTGGCCGCCACGCTGTTTGCGGCTGGCGGAGGGCGGAAGCCAGTAAGCGATGTCGAGGTGGTTCGCCGGGCCAAGGCGTTGGGGATGATTTTCCCCGGAGAAGGGCGGCTTACCCTGGGTGCTGCAGAAAAAGCGAAATCAACGGAAGAAAAGCCCCCCGGCGAGCCGAGTTCAGTCCGTGAACCACCCGCTTCGCCGGGGGCCAGCAGCCCGGCGAGGTCGCCCCAGGCTTCCGCTACCCGGGGACCGTCCATGGTCACCGTGGTCGTCCCGCCGGGTGCGACTGCGGCAGAGGTCGCCCGGTTGCTGCGGGCCAAGTCGCTCATTGCCGACGAGACGGAGTTCTTGCGCAAAGCCGCCGCCCGGCAGGCGGAAACCCGCTTCCTGCCCGGGACGTACCGCTTTCCATCCAACGTTGCGGTGAAGGACATGATCTCCTCTCTCCTCCGCGGCCCATCGACCCGATAGTTGCCACCGGTTGTTCGGTATGGTAAACTAACAACCGGTGTCTCAGCACGCACGCCTTCGGAAGGAGCGCAGGGGTGCCGGGAAGTATCGGTCTGCGCCCTGAGGAGGAAGGCGGAGGAAGAAACCACAAGGAGAGGAGGTGACCATAGATGGCCGTGATCTCCATGAAACAGCTCCTGGAAGCAGGGGTGCACTTCGGTCACCAGACTCGCCGCTGGAACCCCAAGATGAAGGAGTATATCTTCACCGAACGCAACGGGATCTACATCATCGACCTGCAAAAGACGGTGCGCAAGGTGGAGGAGGCGTACAACTTCATTCGGTCGGTGGCGGCCGACGGCGGGCGCATCCTCTTCGTCGGAACAAAGAAGCAGGCCCAGGAGGCCGTACGGGAAGAGGCCACCCGGTGTGGGCAGTTCTACGTCAACGTCCGGTGGTTGGGCGGGACGCTGACCAACTTCACTACGCTGAAGTCGCGAATTGCCCGGATGCGCGAGCTTGAGCGAATGGAGGAGACAGGCGCCTTTGCTGCCCTGCCGAAAAAGGAAGTGCTCGAGCTGCGCAAGGAATACGAACGGTTGGTGCGCTTCCTCGGCGGAATCAAGGACATGGGGAAGCTCCCCGACGTCCTCTTCGTGATCGACCCGCGTAAAGAGCGGATTGCCGTCTCAGAGGCGCGGAAGTTGCGCATTCCCATCGTCGGGCTGGTGGATACTAACTGCGACCCCGATGAGGTCGACTACGTCATCCCCGGCAATGACGACGCCATCCGAGCAGTAAAGCTCTTGACGGCGAAAATGGCCGACGCCGTCCTGGAAGGCCGGGAAGGCCGGGAGGTAACGCCGGCAGAAGAGCCCGAGGCGGAAGCGAGCGACGAAGAAACCGAGGTGGGGATGGAAGCTTAGCTTTCTCCCCGCCTTCCTTATCAGGGAGGGAAAGCGAAAATGACCGTGACGGCCGAGATGGTCAAGGAGTTGCGGGAGCGCACGGGCGCAGGGATGATGGACTGCAAACGGGCGCTGACCGAGGCCGGTGGCGATGCCGAGCGGGCAATCGAGCTCTTGCGCCAGCGGGGTCTGGCCTCGGCTGCCAAACGGGCCGGTCGGCTCGCCTCGGAAGGCCTCGTGGTGGCCCACTTGACGCCGGATGCCCGCGTGGGATCCCTTGTTGAGATCAACTGCGAGACGGACTTTGTGGCCCGCAACGAAGAATTCCAGGCCTTCGCCACTGAGGTGGCGGCGGCGGTGGTGGCCAGCAATCCGGCGGAGCCGGTGGGCGGCGGAGAAGCCCTGCTCCCGCTGCCGCTTGGAAAGACTGGTCAGACGATCGGCGAACGGTTGACTGGTCTCATCGCCAAAATCGGCGAGCATATGACGGTTCGGCGGTACGCCCGATTTGCCCTCTCCGGACCCGGGCGGATCGAGAGCTATATCCATCTGGGAGGCCGGATCGGAGTCCTGGTGGAGGGAGCAGCTTCCTCCGACGAGGTAGCGGCCAGGGACGCTTTCCGGGTGAGTCTCCGGGACGTCGCAATGCAAGTGGCGGCGGCGCGGCCGGAGTACGTCAGCCGGGCCGAGGTGCCGGCCGAGGTTCGAGAGCGGGAACTCGCCATCTACCGGGCACAGGCGGCCAACGAAGGCAAGCCTCCCCAGATCCAGGAGAGAATTGCCCAGGGGAAGCTCGAAAAGTTCTTCAAAGACACCTGCCTGCTGGAGCAGCCCTTTATCCGAGACCCTGAGAAGACCGTACAGGCGGTGCTGAAGGAGCGGGCCAAAGAAGCCGGCGGGGAGATCATCGTCCGGCGCTTCGTCCGTTTCGAGCGTGGGGAGGGGCTCTCGAAGCCGGAGGGAGAATAGCAGCAGAGGCTGAGGCTGTCCCAAAAGTGACATGGGACGGCCTCATTTCTATTTGGGGTCTTCGCGCCGGCGGCAAAAGCTGGTAGAATGGAACCATGAGAGGAAAGAGCGGGAAGATCACCTTCAAACCGT
>JBLNCL010000002.1:0-15674 GCA_050260635.1 Betaproteobacteria bacterium | reverse complement strand
GGAGGGGAAACGCCCGTTCCCATTCCGAACACGGAAGCTAAGCCCTCCAGGGCCGATGGTACTGCCGGGGCAACCCGATGGGAGAGTAGGTCGTCGCCAGGAAATCCTTAAGAGGCTGTCCCGATAGCATACCGGGGCAGCCTCTAGCTCTTCGTGAAGCGGATTGACCCGTAGACCGGCGCTCGTCAGGCTGTGCGCACTTCACAATACCGCGTCGTGGTCTTCGGCACACATTTACATACGCGGCAGGATTCTTCTGCGGTAGAATGAAAATGGGGTGTTGGCCAGTTAATCCCAGGACTGGTTGGCCGGCCGGAAGGGCCTGGAGGAGGCCATGATGGACGTAGTGCGGAGAAACTCGCTCTCCGGTGGTACGGCGCGCATTGTGCTTGGAGTCTGGAGTCCGCTGGTTTCGGTCGCGGCAGCTCTTTTGGTTGGCGCAGTCTTCATCCGCATGATGGGAATCAGTCCTTGGGCAGCCTACCGGAGCCTGTTTCAAGGGACGCTGGGCAGCCTTCATGGAATCTCGGAAACGCTGCTCAAGACCGGTCCCGTTTTGCTCACCGGTTTGAGCTTCGCACTGGCGTTCAGGAGTGGCCTCTTCAACGTTGGGGCCGAAGGCCAGCTCTATCTAGGAGCGCTCGGCAGTATCCTCGTGGCGGTGTACATCAAGGGACTGCCGCTGCTCCTGCACCTTCCGCTGGCGGTGGCAGCAGGTTTCGCCGGCGGCGGGCTGTGGGGGCTCTTGGCGGGCTGGCTCAAAGTCCGCTTCGGAGCCAACGAGATAATCACCACCGTGATGCTGAACTACGTCGCGATCAACCTCATCGGTTTTCTCGTCAATGGGCCGCTCCAGGAACCGACCAAGATGTTTCCGGAGACGGCGCAGGCAGCGGTCACGGCTCAGCTGCCTCGGATCCTGCCGGGAACCCGCCTCCATTTGGGTTTCCTGCTCGCTCTGCTGGCCGTCGTGTTCTACTACGCTTATCTCTGGCGAACGCAGCGCGGCTTCGAACTGCGGGTCATCGGCTTGAACCCTCGGGCAGGGCGATACGCTGGGATGGATCCGCAGGCAGGCGTGCTCCGCGCGATGTTCCTGGCGGGCGGTTTGGCTGGCCTGGCGGGGACCGGAGAAGCCTTGGGCGTCCACTTCAAACTCATGGGAGGCATCTCACCCGGCTACGGTTTTGACGGCCTTGCGGTAGCGCTACTCGGCAACGGCACCCCGTTGGGCATCGTCCTGGCCGCCCTGCTCTTCGGGCTTCTCCGGACGGGCGGGAACATGATGCAGATGTTTTCCAGGGTGCCGGTCGCGCTCATCTACGTCATCCAGGCACTGGTCATCCTCTTCGCCGTGGCTCAGGCCAACCTCAAGCCCAGGAGGTGACGCCATGACGAGCTTTCTGACGCTGGCCTCGCTCACGGATTTCTTGGCGGTGACCGTCCGCTCCGCCACGCCGACCCTGCTCACCGCGCTGGGTATCCTCATCATGGCACGCAGCGGCCTGGTCAACATCGGGGGAGAGGGGCTGATGCTCATCGGCACCCTCGTCGGCGTGGCCGGCTCCCTTTACGCCGGAAGCGCCTGGGCGGGGCTCTTGGCCGCCGCTGTAGCAGCCGGCCTGGCCGGCCTTGTCTTCGCCTATGTGACGGTCACCCTCCGCGCCAACCAGATGGTGGCAGGAACCGCTTTGAACCTGCTCGGCCTGGGGCTCACCTCTTCTCTGGCGCGGATCCTGTTCGGGGTGAACACCGCCCCGCCGCAGATCGCCTCCTTCAAGTCTTGGGCCGTCCCGGGCCTGGCTTCGTTGCCGGTCGTGGGCCAGGCCTTCTTCTCCCAGATGCCCCCAGTCTACCTGGCGGTCTTGCTCGTCCCCCTCATCCACACCCTTTTGTACCGGACACCGGCGGGCTTGGCGCTCCGGGCGGTTGGGGAACATCCCCGGGCCGCTGACGCAGTCGGCGTGGACGTTTTCCGGGTGAGGTACACCGCTACCGTCCTTGGCGCCATGCTTGCCGGGGCCGGCGGGGCGTATCTGTCGCTGGGCCTCTTGAGCTTCTTCGGAGAGAACATGGTAGCCGGCCGGGGCTTCATGGCTCTGGCGGCGGTCATCTTCGGCAAGTACACCCCAGCGGGGACCTTGGCCGCCACGCTCCTCTTTGGCGCCGGCGAAGCTCTCGAATTCCGGCTGCAGGCCTCGGGCACTGCCATTCCACAAGAGTTTCTGCTCATGGTCCCGTATGTCCTTACCATTCTGGCCTTGGCCGGTTTCGTGGGAAGGAGCCTTCCCCCGGCCGCCCTCGGCCAGCCCTACGCCAAGGAGTAATCCGGGAAGGCCCGGTCGATTAGAGAAAGCAAGGATAAGGATGAAGAAGGAGGGTACATGCATGAAGAAAGTGGTCAGTCTCCTGGTGATGCTGCTTGCGGTCGTGCTCCTGACGACCCCGGCGGCGCTGGCGGCGGAGAAGCCGTTCCGGGTCGCCTTGCTCCTGACAGGGTCCATTGACGACCAAGGGTGGAACGCTTCGGCGTACAACGGACTCATGGCGATCAAAAAAGAACTCGGATACGAAGTAGCTTATGCGGAGAAGCTCGCCGCGCCGGACTACGAAGAAGTCATGCGGGGTTATGCCGCACAAGGGTACGACCTCATCATCGGCCACGCCTTCGCCTTCCTCGATCCGGCCAAGAAGCTGCAGCAGGAGTTCCCGAAGACCAAGTTCCTCATCACCAACTGCGCTGTGGCGGTCGCACCGAACATCACAGGGCTGGACAACGACAACCTCCAGGCTGGGTTCCTGGCGGGCGCGGTGGCGGCGATGGTCTCGAAGACCAATGTCCTCGCCAACGTCGGGGCGATGAAGGTTCCCGCAGTCACCTCGTATCAGGAGGGCTTCGAACTCGGAGCCAAGTACATCAAACCCAACATCAAGGTTCTGAACTCCGTCACCGGCACGTTCTACGACGCGGCCAAGGCCAAGGAAATCGCCCTGGCCATGATCAACGAGGGAGCCGACGTCCTGACCCACCTGGCCGACCGGGCCGGCCTCGGCGTCATCGAAGCGGCCAAGGAGAAAAAGGTCATGGTCATCGGCAACGTCGGCGACCAGGCGGTCCTCGCGCCCGACAACGTGGTAACGAGCGCTCTCGTGAACATGAGCAAAGCCTTCGTGCCTCTGGCGAAGATGGCGAAGGAAGGCACGCTTAAGCCTGCGGTCTACCGTTGGGGCGTCAAGGAAGGGGTTGTGGGCCTCGCACCCTTCCGCAACTTCGACCACAAGCTCACTGCCGAACAGAAGGCGAGAATCCAGCAGATCATCAAGGATCTCCAAAGCGGGAAGCTGGATCTCGCGAAGCTGGCAAAGTAATCGCGATCTCCGCGTCAGAGGAGGCGGCGGACCGTCCCCGCCTCCTCTCCGGTTCTGCAGCCGACGAGCGGGGGTGGGCAGCCGTTGGACCTGCTATTGGAGATGAAGGGTATTACCAAGCGGTTCCCCGGGGTCTTGGCCAACGACGGCGTAGACTTCGAAGTCCGCCGGGGCGAGGTGCATGCTCTCCTCGGTGAGAACGGCGCCGGCAAGAGCACGCTCATGGGCATACTCTACGGGCTGATCAGGCCAAATGCGGGGGAAATCCGCTGGGCAGGTAGCCCGGTCCGCATTCGCTCGCCGCGCAACGCGCTGGATCTCGGGATAGGGATGGTTCACCAGCACTTCATGCTCGTCCCCGCTTTGCGGGTGGTCGAGAATCTCGTCTTGGGCCTTCCTGCCGGGCGAGGGCCGTTTCTCGACCTTTCCAGAGCCGCTGCTCGCCTGGCCGGGCTCTCCCAGACCTACGGCTTGAAGGTGGATCCCTGGGCGCGGGTGGCAGACCTGTCGGTGGGCGAGCAACAACGAGTCGAGATCATCAAGGCACTCTTCCGCAGCGCCGACCTGCTCATCCTCGACGAGCCGACCGCGGTCCTCACCCCGCAGGAAACCGAGGAGCTGTTCGGCATCATCCGCCGGCTGAGGAGCGAAGGCCACGCGGTGGTCTTCATCAGCCACAAATTGAACGAGGTTCTGGCCATCAGCGACCGCATCACGGTCCTCCGGGCCGGTCGAGTTGTAGGCACGGTGGCCGCTCGGGAGACCACCCGGGACGAACTGGCGCGCCTCATGGTCGGCCGCGAGGTATCCGCGGAGAGAATCAGGAAGGCGGGGCCGCCCGGGGCGACGGTCCTCGAGGTCAAGGGCCTCGAGGTGCGCAACCGGCGCGGACTTCCGGCCGTCAGAGGCGTCAGTCTGGAAGTGCACCAGGGGGAGATCCTGGGGATCGCCGGGGTGGACGGAAACGGCCAAAACGAGCTGGTCGAAGCGATCGCGGGGCTGGCCAAGGTCCACGTGGGGCAGGTGCGCGTCAACGGAGCTGACGTCACGAACGCGGCGCCGCGCGCCATCTACGAGCGGGGCGTCGGCCACATCCCCGGAGACCGCCAAGGGACTGGTTTGGTGGTGGGGCTCTCCATCCAAGAGAACCTCGTCCTGTCCACTTACTACCTCCCCCCCTTCCGGAAGGGGCCTTTCCTTGACTGGATGGCCATCGCCAACCAGGCCCGGGAGTTGGTCGCCGAATTCGACGTGAAGTGCCCCGGGGTGGGAGCCCCGGTCCGTACCCTTTCGGGGGGCAACCAACAGAAGCTCATCCTGGCCCGGGAACTGAGCCGCAAGCCGGACCTGCTCCTGGCGGTTCACCCCACCCATGGCTTGGACGTCGGCGCCACACAGTTCGTCCACCAGCAGTTGCTCCAGGCGAGGGACCGGGGGTGCGCCATCCTTCTCGTCTCCACGGAGCTCGACGAACTGCTGGCCTTGAGCGACCGCGTGGCAGTCTTGTATGAAGGGCGGATCATGGGGACGGTTGAAGCCAGGCAAGCGGACCTGCGCGAACTCGGCTTGATGATGGCCGGGAGTGTCCCGTCATGACCGGGATCACGGTTCGGGAAGCTCTTGAACTGCCGGCGCTCAGAGAGGCTGTCCTCCTTGCGGGAGCGTCAGGTCTGGACCGGCTGATCACCTCCGTCAACATCATGGAGGTGCCGCAGATCGGCCGCTTTGTCAAGCGTGACGAACTCCTGCTCACCACGGTGTATCCGCTCAGGGACGACCCCGAGGCCCAAGCTGCCCTCATCCCGACGCTCGTCGAGAAAGGTTTGGCCGCGCTGGCCATTAAGCCCGTTCCGCTCTGGCTGATCGAGATTCCCCCGGTTATGGTGGCCCAGGCGGAGGAGTTGGGGTTTCCCTTGATCAGGCTCCCCGACTCCGCTTCGTTCAACGAGATCATAAACCCCATCTTGAGCGAAATCCTGAACCGCCAGGCCGCCCTGCTCCTCCGCAGCGAAGAGGTCCACCGCACCCTGACCAACATCGTTCTCGATGGCGGCAGCCTGGCGGAAATCGCCCAGATGCTGGCCTCTCTCCTTGAGGCCCCGGTCTCGATCCACAGCACCCGGTTGCGTCTCTTGGCCTATTGCGGAGCGCCCAGCGAAAAGGGCGGCGGCTCCGACCGAATCGGGGAGCTGGCTGGACGGACGAAGGACCTCGAGCTGGCGGTCCGGGGTCGCAAGGGAGCAGTGACGGCCACGCTGGACGGACAGGAAGTCGAGCTTGTGATCCACCCGGTCACCGTCGCCCATGAAGATTACGCCTATCTCATCGTCTGGCGGGATCAGGAACGCTTGCGGCGGGCGGAACTGAACGCTATCGAACAGGCCGCTACGGTCGTTGCCTTGGAGATCGCGAAGCTGCGGGCGGTGGCAGAGGTCGAACGCCGGTTCCGCTCGAGCCTCATCGAAGACTTGGCCCAGGGCAAGCTTAAGTCCCGCGCTGAGGCTCTGGCCCGCGGCGAGGTCTACGGCTGGGATCTGTCCCTCCGGTTTGTCCCCCTGCTGATCGAGATTGACGACTTCCATCGCCTGTATGCCGGAGAGAAACGAGGCGAGGCGGCGAGGATCCTCCGCCGCGTGGGGGAGATTGTGTCCAGCACGGTGGCGCTCCACGCCCCCCAATCCATCGTTGCCGACTTGGGAAGCCGTACCCTGGTCCTGTTCCATGCTCCGCGGGAGGGCACCGGTCTGAGTTGCGCCACGGCGCGTACGCTGGCGGAACAGATTAAGCGAGGGTTCAACGGAGAGCGCCACATCCCGGCGGTGTCCATCGGCATCGGGCGGCCGTTCGACGATATCCTGGAGCTCCGGGCAGGCTTCGAGCAGGCCAACAAAGCGCTCGAAGTCGGCCGAGTCGTGAATGGCCCGGGCACGGTCACCGACTTCGACGAGCTCGGCATCTACCGGATTCTCGTGGAATGCGCCAACCCTCAAGAACTCTCACGCTTCGCCGAAGACCTGCTGGGAAGACTCATCCAAAGTGACCGGCGCGGCAATGGTGAGCTCCTGCGAACCCTGGAGGTCGTCCTCCAATGCAATGGAAACCTTCGCCTGGCCGCTCGGGAGTTGTTCGTCCATTACAATACCCTGCGCTATCGTGTCGCGCGTGTCGCCGAGCTCACAGGGGTGGACCTGGGCTCTGCCGAGGGCCGGCTCAGCCTGCAGATCGCCCTCAAAATCCTGCGCATCACCCGGTGAACGGCAGCTCGGGAGGGTCCCTCCAACCCTGGTGTCATACCGTTGTCACAACGGAAGCCCCTGCGTTTCGGCAAGGCGTAACATGGTGACTACCCTCCAGTCACGATAGAATCTTAAGTGAAATCAGGGCTTGCCAGAGAGGAGAATGCCCATGGTCACCCGGTGCTTGATCAAGCCGAAGACGTACCGGGACTCGGTGAAATTGATGAGCCTCTCTACCGCCGTGCGTTCCCTGCCTGGCATCCGTCAGGCTGCCGCGATCATGGGAACCGAACGGAACAAGGCCACCCTTGAAGCGAGCGGGCTGTTGGTTGGTGAGGCGGTGGGGGCCAGGCCGGACGACCTGGTTATCGTGGTGCAAGGCGACGACGAGCAAGCTGTGGCGGGGGCCGTAACTCATCTGGAACGGCTCCTGGCACAAGAGGCGCCCCGGACCGCGCTGGGTGGTGAGACCGAAGGTCATCCGCACAGTCTCGGCGCGGCGCTGAAATCCCACCCCGGGGCCAACTTGGCCCTTATCTCCGTCCCTGGCGTCTATGCCGCCGCTGAAGCTGTCAAGGCTTTGCGGAGCGGTCTCCATGTTCAGGTTTTCAGCGATAACGTTACCATCGAGGAAGAGGTCGCGCTAAAACGACTTGGGCAGGAGCTGGGGTTGCTGGTCATGGGGCCGGACTGCGGGACTTCGCTCATCGGCGGCGTTCCCCTGGGTTTCGCCAACGCCGTAGCCAGAGGCCCCATCGGTCTCATCGGAGCGTCGGGAACCGGAATCCAGGAAGTCAGCGTCCTCGTTCACCACCTCGGCTCGGGGATTTCTCACGCCCTCGGAACTGGGGGGCGCGATCTGTCGGATGCGGTTGGCGGAGTGACCACCCTCCAGGCGCTGCAGCTCCTCGAACAAGACCCCGCTACCAGGGTTATCGTCATCATCTCGAAACCTCCCGGTGCTCGGACTGCAGAGACTGTGCTGGCGCAGGCCCAGGCTTGCCGCAAGCCAGTGGTCATCAACTTCCTTGGCTGGCCTGTGCCGTCCTCCGGCCGCGTGACTGGGGCAGCGACTCTGGAAGAGGCTGCCGCCAAGGCCGTGGCACTCGCCAGGGGTGAGTCGCCAGAAGGGTGGCGGGAAGCCTTCTCCCGGGCCGACAGCAGAAGCCTCATAATGGCCGAGGCGGCGCAAAAGACTCCGGGCCAGCGCTATCTGCGGGGGCTCTACTCCGGCGGAACCCTGGCCGAGGAGGCCATCTACGTCCTCGAACCAAAGCTGGGCGCCATCTTCTCCAACGTCTCCCTGCGGCCCGAGCACATCCTCCAGAACCCGCGTCAGAGCCACGGCCACTGCGTCGTGGATTTGGGGGACGACGAATTCACCCGCGGCCGGCCGCACCCGATGATCGACCCGTCCTACCGCGCTGAGCGGTTGGTCGCCGAGGCCGCCGACCCTGAGGTAGCCGTCCTCCTGCTCGATGTGGTTCTCGGCTTCGGCGCCCATCCCAACCCGGCCGGCGTTCTGGCGGAGGCCATCCGCACAGCTCGAGCGCTCTCAGGGAGACATCTGACCGTCGTGGCGTCGGTCTGCGGCACCAGCGCGGACCCACAGGATGCGGAACGACAAGAAGCTATCCTCCGGGGCGAGGGGGTAATCGTCTTGCCCTCCAATGCCTGCGCAGCCGAAGTTGCCGGGGAAATCGCCCGTCGGTGCGTGGAGAGGGGTGTGGAGTGATGACGGAAAGGGCGAATCTGTTGGCCGATCGGCCCGAGGTCGTGAACGTCGGCCTCAAGTCATTCTTCGCTGAACTCAGGCAGTTGGGTGTCCCCGCCGTCCACGTGGACTGGCAGCCCCCAGCGCAAGGAGACCCGGTGCTGGGTAAGAAACTGGCTGCTCTGGAAGCTCATGCGGCGAGGATTGCCGCCGCTAACCGGGAAGCCCTAGGAAGGCTCTTGAGCGCCCGGCCGGTCTGGGTAGACGTTGGACCGGCGATTGACACCATCCCGGGGTTCACTCCGACCACGATCCTTCACGCTGGCCCGCCTATCGAGTGGGAGCAGATGTGCGGCCCGATGAAGGGAGCGATCGCAGGGGCGCTGGTCTTCGAAGGCCTGGCGAACGACCTGGATGAAGCCATGGCCTTGGCCGGCTCAGGCAAGATCACTTTCGCACCCTGCCACCACTTTGGCGCCGTCGGGCCAATGGCCGGGGTGATCTCGGCCTCCATGCCGGTCATCGTGGTCGAGAACAAAGAACACGGCAACAAGGCCTACAGCAACTTCAACAACGAAGGCGGCCGAGCTACCGCTTTGAGCTTCGGTTTCTGCGGTCCGGAGGCCGTGAACATGCTGCGCTGGCAGCGGGACGTGCTGGGTCCCGCTTTCCGCGCCGCCATCCGGGCTGCCGGCGAGCTCGACCTCCAAGCCATCATGGCCAAGGCACTGCAGATGGGCGACGACGTCCACAATCGCCACGTGGCCTCCACCTCTCTCCTTCTGCGCTATCTCCTGCCGTCCCTGGCCAAGGCCGGGGTAAGCCACGCGCACTTGTCGGAAATCGCTGACCTGCTCGTGCGGAACGACTGGTTTTTCCTGAACTTCTCGATGGCCGCCTGCAAGGCCAGCGCCGACGCAGCCCGGGACGTTCCCGGAAGCACCATGGTGACCGCCATGGCGCGCAACGGGGTGGAAGTCGGTATCCGCATCTCTGGGCTGGGAGATCGGTGGTTCACCGCCCCGGCCCCCCCAGTCAAGGGGCTCTACTTTGCTGGATACACTGCTGAGGACGCCAACCCCGACCTGGGGGACAGTGCGATCACGGAGACTTGCGGCCTTGGCGCCTTCGCCATGGCCGCCGCTCCGGCGATGACCAGGCTGGTCGGCGGATCGGTGGCAGAGGCCATCAACTACACCCGCGAGATGGCTGAGATCACCCTGGAAGCCAATCCGTCCTTCACCATCCCCCACCTGGATTTCCAGGGAACTCCCACCGGCATAGACCTGCGCAAGGTGCTGGAGACCGGGATCACCCCGATTATCAACACGGGCATCGCCCACAAGGTGGCCGGGAAAGGCATGGTGGGCGCAGGCATGGTCCGTATCCCGGTGGAGTGCTTCACTGCCGCCCTGGACGCGTACCTCGAGACCCTCACCAGCGAGGGCGAGAAGCTCCAGGTCATATGAGAGGGAAGAGCCAATGTCCACCATCGTCTTAGCCCTCGGAGGCAATGCCATACTCCGGCCGGGTCAGAAGGGGACCTTCGCGGAACAGTACACCAACGTCGAGTTAGCCTGTTCCTCCATCCCCGACCTCCTGAAGGCCGGTCACCGAGTGGTCATCACCCACGGCAACGGGCCACAGGTGGGGCATATCCTGATTCAAAACGAGGAAAGCCGCCACTCGGTCCCGCCTTTACCGCTGGATGCCTGCGGGGCCGAATCGCAGGGGCTCATCGGCTACATGCTCCAACAGTGCCTGCGCAACCATCTCCGGGCGGTGGGCCTCGCAGCCGAGGTGGCGACCATCATCACGCAGGTTGAGGTGGATGCCGCCGACCCCTCCTTCGCCCAGCCCACCAAGCCCATCGGACCCTTCTACGCCACGGAGCGGGCCACCAAGCTCAGGGAGCAGAGCGGGCAGCAATTCGTCGAGGATGCCGGTCGGGGCTGGCGGCGGGTAGTCCCTTCGCCACAGCCCCAGGGCATCGTCGAGCGGGAAGTGATCAAGCGGTTCCTGGCGGAGGGTTGGGTAGTGATCGCCTGCGGCGGCGGCGGGATTCCAGTGGTGCGCAACCGGGAAGGACGCCTCTCCGGCGTAGAAGCCGTGGTGGACAAAGACCTGGCAGCCGAACGGCTGGCGCGGGACGTCAACGCCGACCTCTTGCTCCTCCTGACCGATGTCCCGCAGGTGTACCTGAACTACCGGAAGCCCAACCAGACGGCCTTGACCTGCCTCACCGCGGCTGAAGGCCGGCGCTACCAAGCGGAAGGCCATTTCGTCGCCGGCAGCATGGGTCCCAAGATCGAGGCGGCGCTCCGGTTCGTCGAATCCGGGCAGGGGATGGCGATCATCGGCTCCCTTGAGACGCTGGCGCAGACCCTCGCCGGCCAGTCAGGAACGCGGATCGTCGCCTAGGGCTGGGCTACTGCCTCTCCCAGACGCTGGTTCGTTCCTCCGCCAGCATCAGCCCGAGGCCTACGCCTACAAGAAGGCCGCAAAGCTGATCCACTCCTGACGAGGCCCCGATGGCGCACAGCCGCTCGACGGCCTCGTCCAATCGTCCATCCGTTTCCGGCGGGCTCTTCTGGTCCCCTGCGAGCAAGAGTTCCACCACGTCCTCCGCTACGGCATTCCCCCAGCCCAGAGCTGCGTAGCGAAGGAAATCCGCGCTCAGTTCCGTCGTGGTTCCTGAGAGTCCTCTGACCATGGCCGGGTTCAGTAGGGCCAAGACCCGCTCCTCAAACCCCAGCGCCTTACCCGTGAGCGCGAGGGCGACCATCAACCCGGCCAGCGCATCGTCCCCGGACGGAGTGAGCCCCGGTCCCAGACCCAGAAGGTTTCTTGCCTGCGCGGTCAGCGCCCCCTCGTCCCCCGTCCGGGCGGCTGACACGAGCCCCCTGAGCGCGGCATAGCCCGCCCGGCAAAAAGGGTCAGTCAGCTCTGACTCCTCGGCAGACAACCTGGCGGGCTGCCTTTCCGTTCTGCCATCTCGTTGGACTAGGTTCAATACATGCGGGAGCAGCGGTCCGAACCCCCCTCCGAAGTTGGCCGGGGACCGTTCGGCCGCCAGGTGGAAATATGCAGCCCCCCGTTGAGCAGCCCGTTCGAGCCTGACAGGGATCGTCTCTTGGCAGGCCGCCAGGGGTTGCCGGATGCGGGGGACATAGGGGGTCACTCCCGACAGAGCGATGCCTACCCCGCCCGAGAGTTGGATTTCCAGACTATGCCCGGCGACCATGCCGCCCGGAACAAGGCCAAGGCCAGCCCAACCGGCCGGTGGCGCGAGATCGACGATGATCGTCCCCGGCGCCGGTGGCACGTCGGGCCTGGCGAAGGAGAGGAACCGGCCGCTCTCCAGCCGGACATTGACCACCCGCCGAAAGATACTGTGGATTGTTCCCCGCACCCCTTCGGGGCTGGCTGTCAGTTCCCGAGCCCCCAGCCCAATGACCGTCGCCCGCAGGTCCGTCAACTTCGCCGTTCGCCTCCTCCGAGGGCGCTATGCACCTGGGTACCGCTTTCTCCTCCGCTGGTCAGCATCCTCCTTGTCGCGGTCTTGAGCGGTACCCGTGGGGCCACCCCCACAAGGGGTTCCGGCCGGACCGCAGGGTCTACGCCATCACCGAGGAGGGGCGGCAGGAGTCCGCCGGGAGGGAGGTGCTGAGCAAGATGAGGCCGTCGACTTCTTCCGAGATTGGCGCGCCGGGTGGCGCTCCTCTGGCCCGGCGACGTGGCGGTCCTGATCATGCACCACGGCCAGGCTCGGGACGCTGATCATCACCGGGATCCTTGGTGGCTGTCCGCAGAAGCAGGGAAAGAATTGGAGTGGGTATAATTAAGCGGCGAGGTGCCCGCGATGGAACAGACTGCGTTGCCGCGGCAAACCCGCTATCATGCCTTGGCCATGGAGCTCCGGCGTGCCGCTTGCGAGGTGTACGGGGAGCGGCTGGTGTCCTTGGCTATCTTCGGCTCAGTGGGCCGCGGTACCGCCCGGGCCGATTCCGACGTCGATCTGTTGCTGATCGCGGAGGAATTGCCAAATGGGCGATTGAACCGTGTAAAGGAGTTTGAACAGGTGGAGGAGCGCCTGCGATCAACCTTGGCCGCGCTGGCAAACAGCGGGATCAAGGCGGAGCTTTCGCCGGTCGTGAAAACCCCGACCGAGGCCGAAGCGGGTTCCCTGCTCTTCCTTGACCTCTTGACCGACAGCGTCATCCTGTTCGATCGGGCTGGCTTTCTGGCCCGTTTGCTGGACCGCTTGGCTAAGCGCCTTGAGCAGTTGGGTGCCCGGAAAATCATCAAAGGTAATGCCTGGTACTGGGATCTTAGCCCCGGTCTCCGAGCGGGGGAGGAATTCAGACTATGGTGAGAAGCTCATTAGCCCAGAGCTACCTGGCAAAGGCCCAAAGCAGGCTAAAGATCCTTCCGGTCCTGCTGGCGGAAGAGGACTATTCCGACGTGATCCGCGAGGCTCAGGAGATTGTGGAGTTGGCGCTCAAAGGCATGCTGCGCCAGGTCGGCATAGAGCCGCCCAAGTTTCATGACGTGGGTCCCGCTCTGCTGGAGTTCGCCGAACGGTTCGCAGCCGAGGTCCGTCACCACCTGGAGGAAATGGCGGCCATTTCCCGCAAGCTCAGGAGAGAGCGAGAATTCGCCTTCTACGGTGACATCGACTTCATTCCGACCGAGGCGTACACACGGGAGGAAGCGGAAACAGCGATCGCCGAAGCGCACCAAGTGGTGGCCCTGGCTGCTCAGGTCATCCCCTCGGGCTGACGCTGGACGGCGAGCACATCCGTCGTGCCCCGGTTCCTCTCGGAGAAACGCTACTCCACCAGTTCCAGGGCCACCGCCGTTTCCGTGCAGTTGGGGAATTGGGGGCAGTTGATGCATTCCTTCCAGGCCTTCTGCGGGAGGGTGTCCTTGGAGACGACCGCAAAGCCGCACTTCTCGAAGAAGCGGACGCAGGTGGTAAGGGCGAAGACCCGGGGGATGTCGAGTTCTCGGGCCTCCTCGACCAGGGCGGCCACCAGTTCCCGGCCGTAACCTCGACCGGTGTGCGCGGGGGCGATGGCCAGCGCCCGGATTTCCGCCAGGTCGGCCCAGATGATGTGGAGTCCGCCGACGCCGACCACCTGGCCCTCGACTTCCACCACCGAAAACTCGCGCAGCGACTCATAAAGCATGCTGCGGGAGCGGGCCAGCATGAGCCCCTCCTGGGCGTAGCTGTTGATCAGGGCGTGGATGGCCTCAACGTCGGTCATACGGGCCTTGCGAATGCGCATGCAGGTGTTCCTCCTAGATGAACAAAGAGAAGGCGGCCGGCGGCGGCCGCTTGGGATGATTATAACGCGTGGTGCAAGAATATGCAACGGCCATCCTATCCTTAACCCGTCGTCACTTCAGGTGGCAGGTGTAACAGAGGGCGCTCCCCTCATCGGACGTGACCAGGAAGGGACGGTTTGCCGGGTCGTGGGGGTTGTGGCAAGAGAGGCACTCGACCTTGCCCTCCAAGACCCGCACTCCGTTGGGAAACTTACCGTCAGGGGGAAGGGGCACCAGCTTCGGATCGTTGCCATAGGTTATCCCAACGGGATGACCAGCCTGGAGCGAGTTGTTGAAGTAAGTCAGCGAGAAATCGCCGAACCAGGTGGCGAACTCAGGCTGATGGCAACTACCGCAGTCGATGAGCGATTGCTTCCGCGGATAGATCATCGTTCCATGTACTCCGGCCGACTCGGTGTGGTACTGAGGGGCGTTGATTACCGCATCCACGGCGATGGTCCCGTCATGGCAACTGAGACAGAGCTTGGAGGAGCGACCCGGTTGCCCGGGCGTCGAGTCCAGGGTCGGGCTGGAGTAGACCGTATAGGTCGTGACTTGGGCAGGGCGGTTCCACAAGGCACCCTGCGCCTGGTTGGCGTGGTGCGGCGTATGGCAATAGACACAGACCTCGTTGTAGTCGTCATAAGTCCGCCCCCAGCCGCCGGGTCCGGTGTGGACGTCATCGATGTGGGCCAGGTCATGGAAGGACCCGACGATGCTGGCGGCCCAGGCGCCACTTGTCAGGCAGAGGATCAGAGAGGCAACCATGCAGACCGGACCAAAACTCTGGCTTCGCATGTGCTTGTTCACCTCTGGGTTCACTTACTAGTGGTTAACACCCCGTGTAACTCCCACCGTGGCAGGTCACATAGGACCAGCCCCCGCCGGCCGGTGCCGGACCGGTGAAGTACAGCCTGGAATTGAGATCGAAGTCGTCCGGCCCGAAGGCCAAGAGGTGCGGCTTGTCGGAGCCGTGGACCACATGACAGGTGGTGCAGGCCTTTCCCCTCATGTGACGGATGTGCAAGTTCTGGTCCGGATAATACGGCCCCCGGTAACCGGTCATGTTCGGTGCCACATAGAAGTAGGTATTGTCCGTCGGGTGGCCGTAGACTAGGCGGTTGTGGCACTGGAAACAGAGGTCATTGTCTGAGCTGCGGGGATTCCCGTAACCGTCGTATGTTCCCCCGGTGCCGCGGTTCGTCCAGTGGGGGCTCGCCATAGACGGCCCGTGCCCGCCGCCGCGGATGTAGTCGGCGAGGGCGATGATCGGGTTGTTCACGATCGCGTAGTTCTGGGTCGGCTCGGGGTGTGCGTTTTGAGCGAAGCTGGAGCCGTGGGGTCCCTTGACCCCGCTGCTGCTCCGATGGCAGTCGGTGCAGGTCATCCGGCTAGTGGGCGTCCAGCCGTTGAGGTACGAACCAGTGACGGTGGCATCCGCCTTGGAATCGCCGACGACGGCATGGTACGACGGGTTATTGGGGTTAAAGGCTTTGGCCAGGTCCTTGTGGCACTTGAAACAAAGGTAGGCCTCAAGCATGTCCGGGCCGGTGGTATCGGTGAAGGTCACCTTCTCCCAGGAAACCGGCTCGGTCCAGGGGGTGGCGCTGTAGATCGGCTTCATGCCCCAGGCGCCGACGAGGACCGCCCCAATCTTGGAACTGCCTTGAGTATGGGTACCGGCCTGGGTGCCGTGGGGGTTGTGACAGTCGGCACACTCGGCGTGGCGGAAGAGCGGGTCGTTCAAGGTGGTGAAGGTCTCGGCGGGGTTGTGTTTACCCGAGACGGTGTTCGTCGGGTGCTTATATGGGAGGGCAAACTCCCCGGCGATGTTCTTGGCGGCCGGCGAACCGTCATGGCAGGTATTGCAGACCCCTTCCTCCGCCCCGGCCAGGAGGTAGGAGGGGATCGGGGCGGCATGAACCCTGTGACAAATCATGCAGCCTTGGGCGCGGATGGTGTCGGCGCCGTACAGCTTGGTCGAACTCTGGTGGGAGGCGTTGCCCCAGTTGAACTTGGCGTGG
>JBLNCL010000001.1:0-7940 GCA_050260635.1 Betaproteobacteria bacterium | reverse complement strand
TCAAGGAGGAGGAATAGCGCATGGGACTGCGGATTAACAACAACATCGAGGCGGTCAACGCTCACCGGAACCTGCAGCTCTCGGCACTCAGCTTGAGCAAGTCCATGGAGAAGCTGTCCTCGGGTCTGCGGATCAACCGGGCGTCGGACGATGCGGCCGGTCTGGCGATCAGCGAGAAGCTGCGCGGGCAGGTCAAGGGTTTGAACCAGGCGATCCGGAACGCCCAGGACGGCATTTCACTGATCCAGACGGCTGAGGGTGCCCTGAACGAGACCCACAGCATCCTGCAGCGGATGCGGGAGTTGGCGGTGCAGGCGGCTAACGACACGCTGACCACTTCCGACCGGGCCGCCATCGCAAGTGAGATCACGCAGTTGGAGGATGAGATCACCCGGATCTCTGACACGACCCAGTTCAACACGATGAAGCTGCTGGATGGCAACTTCACCAACAAGTTGCTGCAGATCGGGGCGAACAGCAACCAGGTGCTGACGGTGTCGATCTCCGGCGCCAACGCGACCAAGCTTGGAGTCGACTCTCTTCAGGTCGGCTCTGCGACGAACGCCAGCGCTGCGATCGCGAGTATCGATGCGGCGATTGGGACGGTTTCCAGCATTCGGGCGTCGCTTGGTGCCATCCAGAACCGGTTGGAGCACACCATCGCCAACCTGGGCGTGGCATCGGAGAACCTGCTGGCCTCGGAGTCCCGGATCCGGGACGTCGACATGGCGCAGTAGATGATGAACTTCACCAAGGTGCAGATTTTGCAGCAGGCTGGCACGGCGATGCTGGCGCAGGCCAATACCTCGCCGCAAACGGTCCTCCAGCTCCTGCGGTAGCGCAACAGAAGCAGAACTGCAATGGAGGCTGTCCCGAAAGTAATTCGGGGCAGCCTCTCTTAGTTTCGGCTTCGGCGAGGGTGGTGGGTGGGTCCATTATGCTCAATTAAGGCGAGCCCCTTCAATGCCGATGTCTACATTGACGAGAGGCGGTTGACACATGACCACACTTTCCCTTTGCATGATTGTCAGGGACGAAGAGGCCCATCTGCCCCGGTGCTTGGCCAGTATGGACGGGGTGGCAGACGAAATCGTCGTGGTGGATACCGGCTCGCGGGACCGCACCATCGAGATTGCCCGGCGCTACGGGGCGAAGGTGGTCGAATGGGCCTGGCAGGACGACTTTGCCGCGGCGCGGAACGTCTCGCTCGACCACGCCACCGGCGACTGGATCATCTACCTGGATGCCGACGAAGAACTGGTGGCGGAGGATCGGGCAGCGTTGCGAGAGTTGCTGAAGGACCAGGCTCACGAGGGTTTCTACCTTCAGGAACTCAACTTTGCGGGAGCCCGTCCCAGCTTTGATCAGTTGGCCAACGAGACTTGCCGGCTCTTCCGCAATCGACCCAACTACCGCTTTACCGGGCGGATTCACGAACAGATTCTGCCGGCGATTTTGGATAGCGGTGGGCGGGTGGGCCGGGTCCCGATCCATCTTCGGCACTACGGCTACCTCGATTCGGACATTGGGTCAAAGCAGAAATGCGAGCGGAACCTCCGGATCGCGGAGGCTGAGGTCAAGCAGTCGCCGAAGAACCCCTTTGCCTGGTATAACCTAGGCATGGAGTACCTCAGGCTGCGCGACTTTGAGAAGGCGCTGGAAGCCAACCGAAGGGCTTTCCTCAACCTCCCGAATCTCAATGTCCTATATGCCCCGCGGCTCCTCCGCAATTTGGTGGCTTCCCTGATCGGGCTGAAGCGCTACGAGGAAGCCTTGAAGGTGCTGGCCGATGCCATCGAGGCTTATCCTGATTACACAGATCTGCTCTTCCAGAAAGGGCTCATCGAACTGGAGCAGCGCGACTTTACAAAGGCCAGCCAGACCTTTCTTCGGTGCGTGGGACAGGGGGAGTCAGCCTCCCACTACATCAGTGACCGCGGTGTCGGCACGTATCGGGGATGGTTCGGGCTGGGCTATTGCCTTGAACAATTGGGAGACTACCAAGGGGCACTCGAGGCCTACGAGTATTCCCTTCAGGCCTGCAGGATCTATCCCGGTCCAGTCAGCCGTCTGGCTGGCCTGCTCTTGAAGGTCGAATCACCCGAGGCTGTACTCTCCAAGGCGCAGCAGGTGGCGGACACTGACGATCCGTCAGTGCTGATGGCCTTGGCAGTGGCTTTTCGGGAGGCGAGACAGTACCAAACGGCCCTGGACCTTCTGGACAAGGCCATCCGGCTTTATCCACAGCCATCGTTCTTTACATTGAAGGGCGAAGCCCTGCTTTATCTGCGGCGCTACCAGGAGGCCAGGGCCGCTTTGGAGGAGGCCTTCGCCCGGGGTGAGACATCCCCCTCGGCGGCCTCGCTGGCTGCGTTGGCTTGTCTCTTGGGCGGGGATCGGGAGGGCGGTGAGCGGTTGTTCGCCCAGGCCGAGGGCGATTCAGCCGAAGCCAGCCGGGTTAAGGCCTTTCGCTGCCTCTCTGATCTGCTGCGAGGAAGACCCGTGGCACTTCCCACCCAAATGGACTCCCAAGGGCGCAGGAAGTTCAGCGAGGGCATCTGGGCGGTATTGGCACTACTTCTAGAGTTGCAGGAGTTCGAGAAGTTTGAATCAGCTCTGGGTCTCCTGGACCTCCTGGGCCTGTCCGAACAAGACCGACACCTCCAACTCGGCAAGTTGTACTGCACCTACGGCTTCAAAGATTCGGCCATCGAGGAGTTCAGTCAGGTGGACCAGGATAAGTTGGACGCCGAGGCAGCCGAGATGCTCGGGAACCTGTGCGAGGCTAGCGGTTGGGCGGAGGATGCCCTAGTGTTCTTTCAAGCCGCGCTGGAGCGCGAACCGGACAACGCCAAGCGCTATGTCTTCTTTGCTTATCGGGCGTTGCGGCTTGGCCGCAAGGACTTGGCTCTGGAGGTGGCCCGAGACGGGTTAAGAAAGTTCCCGGGCCACAGGGGTTTGCTGGCACTACTGGAAAAGTCAATCGCCTGACGACTAGGCCGAAGGTGGATATACGCATGCGACTGACCAATACTCTTGCGGTGCGAGTTGCCCGCCGCTACCTCGACCAGGTAGCTGGGCCACGGGTATGTGTGGTGGGCGAAAAACCCGATCAGGCGCTCATTCCAGCGCTCGGCCGGGGAGTCGAACGGCGGACTGCAGAGGAATGGGAGCACCTCGCCCCGGAAGCTGTGGCACAGTATGACACGGTGGTCACGGTGGTCGACGGAGCGACCGACCACCTGCCGGAGAGTGTGATAACCCGTCGGGCGGCGCACACGACGGCCGTTGTATGCCTCGTTGGCGTGGACGCGACCCCCGGAGCCGAGGGGCAGGGTTGGATTGGGGCATTGGCTGGTTTGCCCGGCGCCAGCTTCGTGTGCTATGGGCTCCTGGACGAGAACCCATGGCTCAAGCTGCTTTGGGCGGAGGATTACGCCGCTATCCTGGCGGAGGGGGAGCGGTTGTTGGAGGATCCGCTGGCCGCCGACTGGTGGATGCAGGTTGAGCGCTACCTTGTGGCCGGCTTGCCTGCCGGGTGTACAGCGAACCTATTGTGCATTGTGTCTGAACAGCCGGACCCCGTGACGCTCGCACGCGGAGCCTACCTGCCGTTCCGCAGCCGATCGCAGTCGGGACGGGAGGTCGGTGGCCTGCACGAGTGGGCCTCCCTGCTAGCCGAAGGCTTTCTCGGCTCGGAGGTCCTGCAAATCGAGTCATTCAAGCACAGCCAAAGCCTCGCGGTGCTGAGTCTCATGCGTTACCTCGACCGAAACGTCTTTCTCCGAGCGATCCACCGCCCCCTCTTGGAACAGGCTTTCGGCACCGCCTTCCTCGATTGCTGGGCGGTCGACTGGGTGCGCCACTGGTACCGCCACGGTGAGGACCTCCGCCTGACCGAATACAAGGGGCTCCTACTGGGAGAACCCGCCGAGTACGACCAGTTGCGGCTTGTTCTCGCAGCGCTAAGGGCAAGGGGACGATAATGTCGAAACGCGTCATCCTCCCGGGCGGGCTGAAGTTCCTTGATCTCGCCAGGTCACTGGCCAAGGAGTACGGGTTCCACTTGGTCCTGATAGGGGACCAGATGCTTGCCCAGCTTCGGTCTGAAGGCATCGCCTGTGAGACCCTCCAGAGCAGCCCGTCATCCCTGGATTTCGAGAACGAGGCGTTGAGGGGTGCCGCAAGGCTGCTTAGGGCGGAGTTTGTCCCGTCTCTTCCGCCGGGGATTGCCGGTCCACCACCTGATCGGCTCCTCGAAATCATGGTAGAGGGGGCAAAAAAACAGTTCCAGAGCCAGATCCTGCTGCGGGAAGCTTTGGCACATCTCCAAGAGGAGAGTCCGGTCGCTCTGCTGGTGGTCAACGAGGACGTTACTTGGTTGGGCAAGACGGCCGTGTTGACCGCCCGCACCCTGGGAATCCCGAGCCTGGTCGTCTCGCACGGCATCCCGGCCCTGAGGAATCTACATGACCGGATTTATGCGGACGTGATGGCCGTCCACGGCCGCCGTGAGGCCAACTGGTACATCAGCAATGGCAACGATCCCGCGAAGCTCGTGGTGACCGGGGGGCCTTTCTGGGACGAGCACTATGCCGACTTGCCCTCGAGAGAGGATCTTTGCCACCGTCTGAATCTGGACCCACTGCGGCCGGTGGTGACGTACGCGGCCACTTGGGTAAACGATCTGTCCCTGGTAAACGATCCGGGCACTGTCGCCACGAGCATTGATGTGCTGCTACGAGCAGTACGGCCGCTCCAGCATCGGGAAGAGGTTCAACTGGTGGTCAAACTGCATCCGGGGGATGTTCGATTGCGGCAGACCGCTCAGACCTTCCTCCGCCGGGGAGCTGAGTTAGGGGTGAGGATCGACGGGCTATTCACCTCGGGCCTGAGGGAAGTGCTGGCCGTGAGCGACGTCTTGCTCTGCGAGGACTCCAACGCCGGCGTGGAGGCTTTGATCCATGGGAAACCGGTCATCTCACTGCGCACGGGACCTGGGGCAGGAATGCTCTTCCTGGAAGAGGATCCTGTCCTGGTGGCTCACGACGCGGAGGAGCTGGCCTTTCTGCTCGACCGGGCGCTATACGACCTCGCTACCCGAGCGCATCTGCGTGAACGGCGGCTGGGTGGGCTATCGGACTTCAATGCCGGCGCAGACGGGCAGTCGGGCCGGCGGGTGGCCAGGCTTGCGGTGGGCTTGGCCGAGCAAGGGAGACTCACCGCCGACCTGAGGCGGGAAGTCGAGGTGCCGGACTCTCGCCCGCTGGTCGGCGCCCGGGAGGAGGCGGCTCAATGCGACGTTTCGGTCGTCATTGCAGGGCACAACGAAGCGCCTCGCCTGCGGGAAGGTTTGCCCCGACTCGTCGACCGTCTTGGCGAGGCACTTACCTACGAAGTAGTCCTGGTGGACGATGCTTCGGAGGATGAAACCGCTTCGGTCCTGGCGAGCCTGAGTGGGGATGTCAGAGCGCTTGTGCACCATAGACCCCAGGGGGAGGCCCGCTCGTTGTTGAAGGGGGCGGCAGTGGCCAAGGGAAGGTGGTTGGCCTTCTTCGAAGCGGCGGATCTGGCGGGGCCTGTGGAGACCCTGGCGAAGGTGAAAGACCCGGAATGTCCACCCCATTGGCGGCTGGCCAGTTCCCCGGGAGTGGGGGGCATCGTGGTCCAGCGGCGGGTATTGGAGGCCGGCGCACGCTGGGTCGAGCGGCGCTTGACGGGCGACCAACCCGCGACGCTTGGTCGCCTGATCGAGTCGTTGCAGGAGGTTTTCGCTCACATGGGGAGGTCTTAGTAATGCCGTTGAAGGGGAAGACGATTCTGGTCACCGGCGGCACCGGGTCCTTCGGAAAGAGGTTCGTGCGCACGGCACTCACCGAGCATGACCCGCACAAGGTGATTGTCCTGAGCCGAGATGAACTCAAACAATACGAGATGGCCCAGGAGTTCAACGACCCGCGCCTGCGTTTCTTCCTGGGGGACGTCCGGGATCAGGAACGTCTGAAGAGAGCCTTCGAGGGTGTGGACATCGTGGTTCACGCCGCCGCTCTGAAGCAGGTACCAGCGGCCGAGTATAACCCCATGGAGGCGGTCAAGACCAACATCATGGGCGCCGGCAACGTCATCGAGAGCGCCCTTGACCAGGGCGTCCGCCGGGTTATCGCCCTGAGCACGGACAAGGCTGCCAACCCCATCAATCTCTACGGCGCCACCAAGCTGGTCTCGGACAAGCTCTTTGTTGCGGCTAATTCCTATGCCGGCGCCAAGGACATCCGTTTCAGTGTGGTCCGCTACGGCAACGTCGTAGGGAGCCGGGGAAGCGTGGTTCCCTTGTTCAAGCGATTGAGACCTACCGGCCGACTTCCTATCACTGACCCCCGCATGACCCGCTTTTGGATTACGCTGGATCAAGGGGTCAAGTTCGTGATCAGGTGCCTGGGACACATGTGCGGTGGAGAAGTCTTTGTGCCCCGCATCCCGAGTATGAACATCATGGACCTGGCCCGGGCGATCGCCCCGGAGTGTGCGTACGAAATCGTGGGAATGAGGCCGGGGGAGAAACTCCACGAGGTGATGATCCCGGAGGACGATGCCCGGCGAACGGTGGCGTTCGATGACTTCTTCATTATCAAGCCTGAGTTTCCGTGGTGGGGCGACGACTGTTGGAAGGACGGACGTCCGGTTCCCGAAGGCTTTCGTTACAGCAGCGATACCAATGAGCAGTGGCTCACGCCCGAAGAACTGAGAGAGATGGTGGAGCATGTCTAGTGAGGGCGAGCGGAGTTGCAGGATGTTGCCGTACGGGCGGCAGTTGGTTGAGGAAGATGATGTTCAGGCGGTGGCGAAGGCTCTCCGGTCGGACTGGCTGACGACCGGGCCGGAAGTGGAACGCTTCGAACGGCGCCTCGCCGAGGCCGTGGGAGCCCGGTACGTCGTAGCAGTCAATTCGGGGACCGCAGCCCTTCATGCGGCCTATTTTGCAGCAGGGGTCGGCCCCGGGGACGAGGTGATCACCTCGCCCATCACGTTCGCCGCCACCGCTAATGCGGCCCTCTACTTGGGCGCCAGGCCGGTCTTTGCCGACATCGAAGAAGAGACCAACAACGTCGACCCGACGGCCATCGAGCAGATGATCACACCACGGACCAAGGTCCTGGCCCCGGTCGATTTTGCCGGCCACCCCGCCGACCTCGATGCCATCCGAGAATTGGCGAGAAGGAGGGGCCTGGTGGTAGTGGAAGACGCCGCGCACGCATTGGGCGCCCTGCATCACGGGCGCAAGGTCGGGTCCCTCTCCGACATGACAGTCTTCAGCTTCCACCCGGTCAAACACATCACGACGGGCGAGGGCGGGGCCGTTGCTACCAATGACGAGCAGTATTACCGCCGCGTCAAGGCCTTTCGCAACCACGGTATCGTGCGGGAAGCGGATGAACTCTTGGAGAACCACGGACCGTGGTACTACGAGATGCATGCCCTGGGGTACAACTACCGGCTCACTGACTTCCAGTGCGCGTTGGGGATCAGTCAGCTAGGCAAGCTGGATTGGTTTCTTGAACGCCGTCGGGAGATTGTGCGACGGTATCAGGCTGCTTTCGCCGACCTCAGTGGGGTCAAAGTGCCGGTGGAACGCCCGGAGGCACGCTCGGCCTGGCACCTGTACGTCCTGCGCCTGTCCGGCGGAGCTCGGAAGCGGCTCGCTGTTTTCGAGCGCCTGCGCGGCCGGGGACTGGGGGTTCAGGTTCATTACATTCCAGTCTACTGGCATCCCTACTACCGGAGACTGGGATACGCCAAGGGGTTGTGCCCCCGGGCGGAGGCTTACTACGATGGCTGCCTCTCGCTGCCCTTGTACCCTGCCATGACCGATCCGGACGTCGAACGAGTCATCGAAGAAGTGCGCTGTGCGGTCATGGAGGTGTGACTCGTGAGGATAAGGC